>CAKZLB010000016.1 GCA_937124965.1 uncultured Bacteroidota bacterium | reverse complement strand
CTTGCAACAGTTAGTTTTGCAAGCGCTTGAAAGTTCAGGTGAGATATATGATTAGCTGTTCTCGTTTTATTCGGAGAAAGTACACTACCTTCAAGAAAATAAGATATCGTTACTTCCTCACCTTCCGGACTAAGCAAATAACTCCGGCAGACACCTTCGTAAACAAAGTATTCCTTGTTGTTTCTTTTCCCTCTATTAATAAATAGATCTCCTTTTTCATAAACCTCAATTTCAATTAAGTCACATATCAGATCTAATGACATCTCCGACACAGGAGACACTTTGTTGACTAATGGTCTTGTTCGTTCTTTAATCTGTTCGAAGTTCATGATGATTTGTTACACTGGTTGTACTTTACAAAGTGCTGGATTCTGAGGCCGAAACTTTGTCTACCATACCAATTGTTGTTTAGTTGCAATATTTTCATTTTTAAGCAGTCCGCCAGCGTTTTCTAACCGATGTTACCAAACGTTTTTTATTCTTCAAATAGACCCTCATTAATATTGATATCCAATTCCTTTTTCAAAACGACATATTTCAACCATTTCACTTTCTTGTTATTTAATTTAAGAATCAATGCTTTGTTATTGTGCTGATATGCTAAACAATTTCTTTTAAATAAATCAGGAGCACCAAATTTTCCTATTATTGAAATTGAGTCTAATCCAACAAAAGCGAGTTCTGGCAAGTCAAAATCATTGAATTTCGCTTTTACTTCAATTAGCACTTCAGTAGGATCAATAAACTCATATCGGTATTTACCAAGCTCCTTATAAACCGTGATTTCTAGTCCATCTTCTTTTCGTAATATCCTATCCCTGTTTGTTCCTAAAAATCCTTGACGTCGTGAAAAAAGGAAGTATCTATAATACATCCCTTTTTTGTTCGGTGTCAAAAAGTAGTCTTTTTGTCTGCCATCTCCACTATTAGACATCCTTTTAATCTTTTTAAATTGGTAAAAGTCAAAAGGATTATCTAAAAATTCATTAACTGAATCCCTGTGTACAGTTACATCTTGACCTACCTTAGCAACTGATTTTTTAGTTTTTAAGGAATCCTTTTGCATATAGCTATCCGTAGAGCTTTGAATTGGTTCGGTTTTATTTTTCGGTTGGCAAGACTGCAAACAAAGAAATATTGATAATATAATGAATAGTTTTATCATTAATGTTTGTTAATGGTATCGGATATGAGGCGTTGCTGACCAAATTGAGGCTTTGAGCTATACACCTGTTATGCAGCGGTTTTTTATTAAATTTTTGTTTTGTCTGGATATTGTCGGTTTGAAAAGAAGGATAATATTTCAACGGATTCCTTACTGTCTTGGTAATATAAATTATTGAATTTTGACACTACAGCTCTTCGAACTTTTGCCTTCTTATTAGAAACCTTATATAACTTTGGGTTTTTAGAAATTAGTTCAATGGTCTAATCTAATTCTTTTGTGATTTTTTTTAATTCTTTTTCAGTCGCGTGTTTCTCTATATAATCAATTGTGTTTTTTAATTCCGATAAAGCATCATTAATCCACAGAATGTTATAGCCACTTTTCATATAAATTTCGTGCTTTGGAATGAGAATTTAGTTTCCCTAAATTAGCGTTTTGAATTCCTTTTTCGATAGATGCTTGTTCTTCTTTAGAAATTTCTTCCCACCAATCAGTTGTCTCATTTTCTCGTAACTTCATGAATTTTTCGATAATGGATTCATCATTCAGAGTTGACAACTACTGAATTAATTCAATCTTCTTATTTTGAATACTTATATGCATTTCTCAAAGTTACAATTTTGCGAATAGATTCTAATCTTGAGGAGTATTTACTGCTGCATAACTATAATCCACCCAAACAAAACAATCTATTAACCGCTCTATCTAGGGTGTTATGCGTTATTGTTCGGTTTGAGGCTGTTGTTTGTTCTTATTTTCCCAAAAACAAAGCAACACTTTCGAAGATGTAACAAGTTGTTGAGAATATCCTTCCTTCCGTTGGACATAAACGAGATAGCTTACGGAGGAATTTGGGTGTGAGGAATTGCACACCACAATCTCGGGTAAAAAAATAGGTCTTTCAGAGATTCTTACTTATCCATCCAAACCAAAGCTGACTGCGAAGTAAAAGCCTTACTGGCAGCCATCCACTCGCTATAAGTAATTTGCCGTGTTGCCATTGATTTTTCCCGTTTTTATAACAAATGTTAGCGCATGTTTTTTATTGTTTTCTGGTAAGTTTAAGGGTCAATGTTGTGGGATTCGTTTTATGACTCATAGTCAAAACGTTAAATTTCAATACATTGTCTTTTTTAGAAACTTGAAAAGACCATGTTACTGGCTCTTCATATAAATATGGTTTTCCGTCTGTGTACTCTCCGGTTACAATAATCGTGAGTGTATCTCCACTCAATTTCCAAGTTCCATTTTCGTCGGCCACAAGTGATCCGTCACCAACTTCTGATCCTTCGGCACCTATCAACTTCAATTCATTGTAAATTCCATTTTCTTTAAACTCCCATGTGTCATTAAACTTTTTTGTGTCATTATTATCCGTCACAATCCAAATACCCGTCAAGTCGGACCTCTGTATTTTTTCATTCTCCTTGTATAATATCACGCATGACATGGAAATGATTGAAAGGCAAAAAAGAGTAAAAATATTCTTAAGGATTTTCATTATTTAATTTGCGCTAACGTTCTAGCCATCCGCAGTGACCAAAATTGGATTGTGCAAAAGTGTTGTTGTAGCACGTTTCTATTTTTTATTTCTGTTAAGTATGCTCACTATTAAGCTTTTAACTACATCCATTTCTTCTGGTTTACTTGCGGCCGCGAATAGAGTAATACTAGCTAAAGCTTCATTGCTGATTATGGTGGTTCCGTCATTATTCATAAGGGCTTTATTATTTTCAAGAAATAGAAGAAAGCAGGCCGCTGCTATTCTCTTGTTTCCATCTGCAAAAGCATGATTCTTAATTATAAGATATAAAAGAGTTGCGGCTTTTTCTTCAATACTCGGATAAAAATCTACCTCATTAAACCCTTTTGAAACCTGAGTAATCGCACTTTCGAAGCTGTGGTCTTTCATAAGCCCGAACACATCAGAATCAAATTCTAGTTTCATTTGATTTATCAAGGATTGATATTCTTCTTTTGAGGGGTATTTGGCAGGCTTTAACGAAAGACCCCTAGAGTCTAGTCTCTCATGATCATAATCATCCAAGAGATTGAGTCCTTTTGCAAACAAAGTGAGCCATTCAGCTCCTTCTTCTTGAACTGTTTCTTCAATAGCTCTTCCAATTATTTGCAAACCAGATTTCAGCACTTTGAGCTCTTGATTTTTTTGCTCTAATCGTTTTTCATTAATCGAATACCCTTGAATCAAATAATCTTTTAGTCTAATACTTGCCCACTGTCGAAATTGTGTTCCTCTTATGGATCTGACTCTGTAGCCAACAGATATAATTACATCGAGATTATAGTATTTAGTTGTCTTTGACTGAGTTTTGCCTTTAATGGCACCATGTTCAGTGGTATGTGCAAAATCTGCACATACCTCGGTTTCATCTAATTCACCTTCTTTGAAAATATTCTTAATATGCCGTCCAACAACTGTTCTGTCCCGACCAAACAATTGTCCTAATTGTTCTTGATTAAGCCAAACTGTATCCTCATCAAAAGTCACCTGTACTTCTGTATGGCCGTCCGGGGTTTGATACATTTCAATTTCGCTTTTCTGATTCATTTCTTTCAATATGCTACTACCAATAAAACAATCTATTAACCGCTCTATCTAGGGTGTTATGCAACATTGTTATTGTTCGGTTTGCGGTTGTTGTTTGTTCTTATTTTCCCAAAAATAAACCAACACTTTCGAAGATGTATCAAGCTGTTGAGAATATCCTACCTTTCGACGGACATAAACGAGATAGCTTACGTAGGAATTGGGGTGTGAGGGAGTGTTTTACTATTTCTGCTTCTGCAATTCTGAAAAGCGAAATATGATCTTGTTTGAAGATTGCTTGTACTTTATTACATCCCTGTATGTTGTGGTCTAACACATCTTTTACAGAAACAAATATTATCCCTCTTTGATTGATTTGTAATTTAAAAATCTTCCAGTTGATGTGCCTTGACTCCTACAACAACTTAAATTCAACCCGCGGATATCCACGTTCCCCCGAATCGTTATAGAAATCTACGAAGTGGAACTTGTAATAAAAGCCTGAAGAGGTTTGAATAATCCAATTCATTTCTGGATACACGACGTAAAAGCCTTCATCAATATTGAAGTCTTTCCAGTCATAACCTACTTCATCATGGTTTGGTGCAAACTCATAATTTGTCGTGTCTTTTAACGTGATTTCGCCAAATTCTTTGTCATTGACTGATAACACTCGAGTTGAATGCGGGTTATACAACGCCCCTACAACACTGTACGGCAAGTCTTCTTCAACAAAATAAAAGATATACTGTCGAAAAACTAGATCATATAGCTCTTTCGGTGGTTCGATATCGATTACTGCATTCTCTACAAAAGAAAAGTACACCCTATTTACCGATTGATCTTTTACTAAAACACCAGTTTTTTCTGTGGCTTCTCCTAAATACGAATAACGTATTTTCAAACTATCACCGTTGGTCTCAAAAATTGCTTTAATAAAACCCTGATGTTGATTGTCTAAATCGTACCCTAAATTGATAACGGCTACCTTATCACCAATATTCCAGTTATTCAGAGCCGTGCTATCGTCACGTCCATTTGCCCAATCCCACGAAAAACTCATCCCAGACGTATCGGCAACATCAGAAAGGTTCTTAGCCTCAACTAAGGCTGCGTACATGTTGTTTCCTGAATTTAGGTAAATGGTGTTGTTATTATCTTCACATGAAAACGATATATCCCATGCTGTGCGTTTGTTACTTCTTATTGCTGTGTTTTCTGCAAAGCTATAAAACACTTGGTCGGAATACTTTGGTCCCATTTGAACCGAAAAATCATCTACCTCTCCTCTTGGAAAAGGCTGTATGGGTTCGTCTTTTTCAAAACACCCAACCAATGAAAAGCTAAATAATAGTATGAGGATTCCGTTTATTCTCATTTCGTGATTCTTACAATTGCCTTTACAAAATAACTTCTACCAGTACCAATAGCCAAATCAGCTGGGGCTGATGTATGCACGCTTCCAGCTTGCAATTCGTTGTTTACGCTTGTCACGTTAAACAGGTTTTTTATTCCAAGGTTTAGCTGGATTCGTTTATCCTTGAAATGTCGACTTACTTGAAAGTCGCTTAGTATATAATTGTCAATTACGCTTTCTGTCACTTCACCAGTCTCAGAATTCAGATTAAAAATGGTTCGAGCGCCATTGTATTTCACAAAATAGTTAAGTGTAGTCTTCCCAAATGTTCGCGAGATGTTACCATTAAACTCACTATAATTAAACGAACTTTCACTTCCGTTTTCCTGGTTTGAAATGGAGGACACAAAAGTGGCAGAGTATCCCAAATTCACTTTAGTTCTGTTTCCTGCAACTCCTAAACGAATGTTACCTCCAGCACTTTGAAACTGATCTAAATTCACATAAGTGTATTGAATTCCTTGAATACCAGCGAGTGTAATTTTATCGGTGATGTTGTTATAAAACAGGGATGCAGAAGGTCTAATTAATAACCCTTTTACTCTATGAAACCCAGAAGCACTCATTTGAAAATTGTGTGAACGCTCTGCTTCTAAATCTTTATTGCCTAAAACGTTATGATTAACGTCTACAAAAAACAGATACAATTCTTTGATATCTGGAGCTCTAAACCCTCTTCCGTAACTAAAACGATACACATAATCTTTATGTTTGTAACGGGCTGATAACGTTGGAGCAATCGGAGCTTGATAGCTTGTATTATAAGCCACACGAACACCTGGTTTTAACTCAATTTTGTTTTTGATGGTAATTACTGACGTTGCGAATAATGCAAAATCTGAAATTGTTTTTTGTCCGTCCTCAATTCTCGATCCAAAACCACTTTGGCTTATGATATCATATCCGAGTTGATAGTTGAACGAATTCTTTAGAGAAAAGTAATTGTACGTTCCTCTGGCCATGATTGCGTTGAATGCTGTTGTGTCGTCGCCACCATCTGTAAGCACTTGACGTGAATCGAGTGTCACCAAATCTTTGAAAAATTTGTTTCTAACACGACTGTAGTAGTTGTACGCTAGGAAACCAGAAAATCGTTTGTTGGTATCTATCTGACGATCAACTTGCAGTTTTTGATCAAAGCGTAACGTTGAAAACTCTTCGTCAAATGCCGTTTCATAATACGATGGTAACGGTTTGCCTTTGTTAATTAACAGTTCCTTAAAAATCTCAGATTTTAAAAGAATTTGTGTTTTCTCTCCACTTCGACTAATCTGAAATCGCCCGTTATATTGTTCTTTAGGTTTCCACAAATCATAGCGACCCTCATCAATAGGATTCCATCCAGCAAAAAAGTTGCGTGAACCACCTACACGAACATTGTATTTTTTTATCTGCTTTCCTGCAACAAGTGAAATATTATCTTGTCCGTTTGTTTCATGATACCCGTCAACAACAATTTCACCAGAAGTGGACGTCTTTTTCTTAGTAATGACGTTAATCACTCCTGCCAATGCATTGCTACCATATGCTGTTGATACAGGTCCTTCAATGACTTCAATTCGTTCAATATCATTAATGTTGATTTGCGATAAATCAATGTTTCCATCTAACCGACCGATTACTGGAACTCCATCTATTAAGATTTTTACGTTTTGTCCTGAAACACCCATTAGACTTACCGAACTTCCAGTTGCATTGTCATTGCTAATCTGAACGTTCATTTGTTGAACCAATGCGTCTTTTAGATTAAAAACTGATCGACTGTCAAGTTCCTTTTTGGTAAGCACCAATACTTTCTCGACGGACTTCGTAGAAGATGTTGGTCGCGATTGCACTGTCACAACAGTGTGTCCCAGCATTTCATCGCTAGGCGTTAATACAATGGGGTAGGTAGAAGATTCATTTACTCGAATTTCCTGTACACGCTCATCAAAACCAACTGCAACAATCTTTACATAATACAAACCGTTGGCAACATTGATTTTTGCTTTTCCAAACTCGTTGGTAACGGCATATGTAATAATTTGGTTTGGGGCAAAACCTTTACTTTTCGACACCAAAACCTCCGCATATTCGACTGCATCAGCGTTTGTAGCCGATGTCAATTCAAGTGTAACTTGGTTTTGAGCTATTGCAAGATTGCTCAAAACCAAGATGCTTAGTATATGCGTTATAAATCTCAAATCTTAGTCGATTAAGAGCTTTTTGATTGCTGTTCCTTGGTTTGTTTCGATTTGAACGAAGTACATCCCTGAAGCCAATTCTGCAGTATTAATTGTGTTGCTTGTACTTGTTGCAACGGTGTTCATTGCACTTGACAAAACGGTGATTCCTTTTAATTCAAATTGGTTTGAAAGACTTACGGTCACTGCTCCTCCGTTAGAAGGGTTAGGATAAATTGAAGATGATGCGTTTAAAACATTTTGAACGTTTACACCACTTGCAATTTTTTCCTTTACAAAGTGATAAGTCCCTAATGGCCCTCCTTCATATTTCGTGAAATACATTTTCCAAACGGCACCATTTGTTAATCGAACAAAGTATGCTCTGTCTTGTGCATAAACATATTGAGTACCATCCCATGTTTTCCAATCAGAACCAATTTCTGAAATATTTGTAGTCCAAGTTAAGTTTGTTGTGTCGTCACTCATTACATCTATTCCATCTCGTTGAGCGACTTCCATTGCCTTGTTGATTTTCACCCCACTTACTGGATAGTTTTGGAAACTTCCTGGACCTGTTGGCACTGGAATAACGTATTGTGTGAAGACCACATCCCATTCTTTGGTGTCTGGTTCACGTGGAACAACCTTTTGATCCTCTACTGAGTAGTACCCAAAATTTTGTCCATTCATATCTTTCTTGGTAACCATTGCAGTCATTTCTGACGAACCATCAATGTTTGCGTACACAAACGTATATGTTCCACCAGTTAAGTCTTTGATGTACATTTTCTTGAAAGAGCCATCAGCTAACTTTAGCATGTAAACACTATCACCTGAAATCACATGTGTTTGAACGTTGTACGTTCCCCAACCAAGGTCGGTTTCACTTTGCAAATCTTGATTGAAAGCTCCGCTCGACCAAGACGACGATGAATTGATTGTTTCTTTCCAGGACATATATCCAGCAGTGTCGAATTGAGTCCACTCTTCAACATCGTATGGAGCTGTGTACAGCATTACACCCTTCTGATCATTGATTAAAACAGAAGCGGTAAACCCTAAGTTTTCAAAGGCTAAATCCCAATTATCTTGATCTACTGCTACCTTTTTACCTGTATTAAAATTGTAATAAACATCTTCTGTACTTCCTTTAGTTGTAACAGAGTCCATTGATTCTTGCGCCAATATGCTTGTGCTAAACACTAAAGCAATTATTGTCAAAACACTTATTCGTTTCATATACGAGTTATTATTCCTTTTGTTGTGGTGCAAATTTGAAGGCATTAAATAGTTATTTTTGTCGACTGATGGAAAAATAATATCGCTAAAAGTTGAAGAGATTTCATCAAACAAAAACACCCACAACCCAGTAACAACAAAACTCTACACTTATTTAGACTGATTATGCCTACCAACAATATCGAAAAAAGTGACATAAATGAAAGACTAAAGTCGAGCCATTCTTCGATGACAACTTTCGATTGTCAGCAAGAACCATTGAACTACCAAATGGAGCTTAACAGCCACCAAGTTCATTTGTTCTTTTGTAAACAAGGCACACCGATATTCAAGTTTAGCCAACATTACGAGCGACCACTTCCAGAAGGTAGTTATTTTACTATTTATGATCAGGGAAGAAATTTACCGGTGACTCTTCATGCACAAACATGTAAGATGGTCTATGTATCTATGCCCCCTGAAGACATCCATAAGATATTGATTGATGATCGTAAAAGCATGGTACAACTTGGATTTGAAGGATTTGGTGTTCGTGAATATTCGGTAAAAGACATCAATTTCTCAACCGATGTTTTGCTCGACAACTTGATTGACCCATCAATTGAACCAAACGCGCTGAAGTCAGTTTACTATCGTGGAAAAATTTTAGAACTTTTAAGTTTCACTTTTGACGTTGAAGAAAGTCATTTGTACGAAGCATGTCCATTCTTAAAAGAAAAAGACAATGTGCAACGGATAAAAAATGCGAGAAACATTTTAATTGACCAACTAGACAATGCCCCAAGTTTGTCGGAATTAGCCAAAGAAATTGGCATGAATGAATACAATCTAAAAATTGGGTTTAAGAATGTTTATGGTCTGCCTCCGTTTAAATACCTGCAAGAATATCGGTTAAATTATTCTAAAAAATTATTAGGTGAAGGACAATGGCAAGTGGCAGAAATTGCTGATCAAATTGGTTACAAATCGTCAAGTCATTTCATAGAAGCATTTCGCAAGAAATTTGGGAATACTCCCAAAAAATTCATGTTAGAGAAACGCTAATATTGCTTTTCGTTGGCTCGTTTAAAGGCAGCATTTAACTCCTTAAAATCAAGTTTTCCTTGAACTTCCTTTAAGTACTCCACAATTACCATTGCTTTTTTTATTCGAATGTCGGCAGACTTTGGCTTACCAACTAAATGAAGCAAGGTCCTTTGTTTTCCTGGTGTTAGTTGATGAAAAAAATGGCTACCATCTTCGTCAATCTCAAAAATCGCTTCAAGCTCTTCAGGCAACGGCAAACCGTATTTACTTGTATCTGGTTTGATTTTTACATGTACTTCATCCCCCTCTTTGATTGATAGCTTTTTCTGAAGTTCCTTGTTGATATTAATGAAATATTGATTGTTCCCATTTGGCATTAAAGCACATTGATAGGTCTCAGATTTTTTGAGAGTACACACTACGCGTTTCACTTTTTGTTGAATGTATTTATTGGAAATATCGGTCGGTATTGCAACGCCTATTCCCCATACTGAACCATCTATATTAAAGACTAAACCAGTGAATGTGTCATGAACAAGTTCTTCCATTTCTCCAACAAAAATGGTATATTCGAGGAACTACTACAAGGTATCGCAATAAAAAAGCGACGCTTTATAACTATTATTAACATGCTACTACTACTCACAATCTACCTCAGTAGAAAATTACGTTTAAAAAAATCAAATCGATAAGCCGTTTGTAAATTCCTGTTTTTGATGAAGGCAATTTATTTCTAATTTCCCTCGTTCAATCATCATATACTGTATTTCATGCCACGATTTCTGACCCTAGTTTTGTTATCACTTCTGAGTGTAACATCTTTTTCTCAAATTAAAATTTCAACCACCGAGTTTAATGGGAAACTTTATAAGGTGTATCCTGTACGGTTACCCATAGAACCAGAAGGATATTATTCCTACAGTCGTCGTTTAACAAAAAAGGCCATAAAAAAAGGCCTTTGGGAAAGTTACTCTACCGACGAACTTTTATTACCTTTCAATCCATTTAACTTAGACAATGGTGATTACATCATCTATTACGAAAAGCGAGAATTAAAGTACGACAAAGAAACACGTCAACCTATATATACTCATGAAGACACGACGTTGGTTGCTGCAACATTTAGTATCGTAAATAATAAAAAAGAGGGGCAAGCAACGTGGTACGACTTTGGAAAAGGGCAACAAGTATTACAAACTGGGTATTACAAAAGTGACCTAAAGTCTGGAGAGTGGAACCGAATACGAAAAAATCACAAAGTACAAATAAATTATTCTGAAGGTTTACTCCACGGTAACTATGCACGGTTTTACAAAGGAGAACTCAGGAGAATTGGGCAGTATAAAAACGACGAAGCTGTTGGCATATTTAAACAGTATTACACAAAGAAGCCTAGTCAAATATACTCGACAACAACCTATGACCAAGGGTCGTCAATAGACTATAAACAATACGACAAGAAGGGGAACATTCGGCATTGGGAAAGTGACTCATTTAAAGACAACATTGCTAAAAAAAGCTTTGATAATGGTCGAATTAGCAAAACGGTCAGTAAACTAGATTCTTTTGGTGGCAACACTACTGTTCAGTATGATGATGATGGTTCTATTTCTAGGAAGTTTTATAAAGTCAAATTTGACCATTATGATTTCTATACTGACGAATCTAAAATTGTGGTTAGACACAAAGCGACTCCAAGATGGGCTCATTTTCAATCTTTTATAAAAGATTACTATTATGGAAACAAATCTGCCTATGAAGAATTTTACAGCAATGGGCAGTTGAGAATTTCCTATGACCTGAGAAAAGATACGTTAGTAGAACCAATAAAAGAGTTTGACAAGAAAGGGCGGTTGTTAAAATCTATGCAACTAGACTCTTCCAATTCAGAATTTTTAATCACAAAAGAATACGACCCTAAATCCAGTAAAATAGTTTCTACTTGGATATCTTATCAGGGCTCAGGAAGATTACTATCGGTGGACTTTGATAAAAATGGAGATACCACGCGATATGTCGCTTCTCCGTACTACTTATCAGAAAAACACAAAAACAAACGCGGTTTAATTCTTTGTAAAAAGTCGTTTTACAAAAAAAATAAGACCGTCGGTTACAACCTTTTACATACTGATAAAATATTTGAAAGTACGTGGTATAAAGATGTACCGAAAACACTCGTTGCAACAAAAAAGATTCGATTTGCATCAGAAGATTCAATACGCATTACACTCACTGAATTTGATAAAAACCATATCACTGCCATTGAACATTCTTATATATTTAAAAAGCCGACTTACGACAAAGACCATTACCTTAAAAAAAGTTCTTACCTAGACGCCATTGAGCCAGATATTATAAACGAATTAAAGGATACGTTAACGCATGTTTTATATGGTTTTAACCAAAATTATAGTGGTGATGTAGTACTTAAAGGTCGATATAAATACAAAAAACACTTCAATCATAAAGCTAAGGTAAAGGTCAATAGATATAAGATAAATGGCATTGTGTTTAAAGACACCTCATTGAAAATTGTCTCATACAGGGAATACATTTACGATGAAAACGAGTTAGAATATTCAGACGGAATACCTGATAAAATTGAACAAGGTTATTCATACGTGGCAGAGTACGTTAACGGTCTAAAAAATGGTGAGGGCAATGATGAATCCGGATATAAAGGATATTATGTAAGGGGACAACGTCATGGTTTGTACAAAAATTATAGAACCTTTATGGAATATTATAAAGGCAAGCAACATGGTTTAGAAATGCACCTTGGATACTATGGAAGTGATAAGCGTTACAATGATCAGATTGCCTACAAAACAACTTTTGTAATGGACACATTACATGGCTTATTTCAAAGTTTTGTTGCACCTGAAGTCGTTGGACAATCGGTTCAATTTATCAAAGGGTATCCTCATGGAGAATATTTTAGAGGGAACCTTACCTGTCCTGTTTCTGTAAAAGCGCAACTGCACCATGGCTACTTAGTAGACACTGCCTCTTATTATTTTAAAGAAGGTATTTTGAAAGCAAAAGTAAACTATGAACTATCTGATAGCGTGAGTTATTCTGGCTGGGTTTTGCAGCCCGTTACAGGACAAAGTGGACGTTGGCCGATGTCGACGTATGGTAGTCATTCAAATGGAAGTCAATTGCTTGATGAAACGAAAATTATCGAATTTAAATCAAATCAAACAGCCGATTACCAGTATTTCTATAAAAACGGTCAAATGGCCTCTGAAGGTCGGATTGAGAGACGACAAAAAGTAGGAACATGGAAGTATTGGGACTTAAACGGACAATTATACAAAGAGATTTCGTACGACACCGGCTGGCACATTAATCCAATTACAAAAGATTCCATTAAGTATTATGGGAAGGTGAAGATGTGGTACCCAAATGGCAAAAAGTTGCTTACAGGACTTGTAAAATATAATGAGTATAGATTTAAATGCGATCAAGAAATGCAGGTGTCGTTTGAAAACCTCCACTACTTGAGCTTCTTTAATGAAGCTGGTGAGCAACTAATCTCTAACGGATCTGGTCCTATAAAAGAATACCACAACAACGGTGAAATACGCATCGAAGGACATCTCAAAAACAATAAACCTTTCGGTCTTTGGAAGTATTATGACCCTAACGGAAGATTAGAAAAAATGGGAAGTTTTGATGAAAACGGTTTAAAAAATGGTATGTGGGTCGAAGGCGATTTAGAAGCTGTACCGTATTACGAAAAGTTCTGTCGTGCAGGTGCTGTTGACGCTTACAACTTTCCAGATGTTGACCAAATAGGTTATGTTACTCAAAAGATAAACATCAAACAGTACCATTATGTAAATGGCGAGCAAGTGAGAGAAGAGACAACTAGTTTGTTACCCTTATATTAATTTTTCTTTTTAATGAAAACACGATAAAACATGTAGACGGTACCCGGCACCATTACGGCCTGAAATTTAAGTTGCGTACTAAACCGTATTCCGTTTATTTCTGCAAATATGAAAATTGCGATCACCCAAAGGCCAAAAAAAATGGTTAAGAATTTTGCAAACCACGTATCATAAAAACTTTTTCGTTGTTTAATGTGAGATGTGTTTTGCTTTACTGTATTGGCGCTATTTGCTTGAGATACTGGTTTTGATTTACCCACTTCGACCGATTGCATAAATGACTCCTTAAAGTGATTAAACCCTTGAACATCACTCTGATTGGTAATCCAAATCTCCTTTGGCGATTTAGTTAAATAAATCTTAAGGAACTCATAATCTGCCCCACTCCTATTTCGGTCCCAATCATTCTTAAACGATGAAATATCACTCCATGCGATAAAGCGTACACTTTCTTTTTTATTGATTTTATAGGGTAAAAATTTACGAATACGTTGTCGTACACCCTCATCCGTTAACGTGTACGTAATTGACGCCACTTTGAATCCATAGACCAGTAAAATACCCGCAAACAACCCGACCATTGTAGTAATTATTGACGCATTTAATGATATGGTGATAAACATTAAAGACATACCCGCAACAGTAGCCATAGCAATTGTTGGCAAAGGGTTTTCTGAAAAACCATTCGTTGTAAACTCAGAAAGTGTGTTTTCGGTTTGTGTGTTTTGATCCATAGCGAATACCAAATTACAAAAAAATACAAATCACTTTGTTGTCGCTTATTCTTTATCTACAAAACGACTTTGCCAAATTGGATACATAATTGACATACTAAGAACGGAGGTTGACAGTCCGTATGGATAGAATTTTTCAAGGGTTTTGGTACCTAACAACCCGTCAAGAGTGCGAATTAGTTCTGCAGCCACAATTTCCTGATGACTTG
Source organism: uncultured Bacteroidota bacterium (assembly GCA_937124965.1). GTDB lineage: Bacteria > Bacteroidota > Bacteroidia > NS11-12g > UBA9320 > UBA987. Next base: position 288,967 of record CAKZLB010000016.1, on the reverse strand, counting down.
ATAAAGTCCCATTAGCATATAAACCCATATACGTTTTAGCCATATCCATCATAAAAGGAATTGCACGTTTATCGTTCAATGCTCTTATTTCTGCCAAACCATATACCGCAACTTCGGGGATATTATGCAATGCCATGATGCACAAGCTATAAACCTTTTCGTGTTTTACCAGCGTGTCGATATAGCCTGTGGCGTATTGTTCATACTCTGGCATCGTTTGATAATCACGATAAAGCTGGAAATCCCATTCATACAACGAAATCATTTTTGCTAATTTGTCTGATATCTCAATGGGTTTTCCATACTCACTGATCCATGCGTTGGTAGATAGTTTCGTTCGTAAGTCTTCTTTCGTAAACTTCCAGATAATCGAATCCTCAATTGTGCTAAGTTGAAAATCTGTTAATGCAACAATGTCGTGACGCTCACGAGAAAAGAGGTAATAATGTTTGTACATCCCAACTTGGTAGGTTGCCACGGCATCTTGCGTCCAGTCGTCTGTTTGAAACCTGTAGCGCACTCCCATCCATGAAGGAAGAGACGATTGAATCATTCGATCCGGTAAAAGCCATTTGATGCAGCGATGATGAATCATTCCAGCTATGTTGTTTTTATTCGTTTCAAGTTGCCTTTTTACTTTATTCCATTTTCGCTTTTCAACTGCATGACAAAATCCACAAGAATTGCCGCATTGATTTGCTGTCTCATAAACATTGATTTGCAAAATGCTGTTTTGCCGTAACTGCGACACAAATTGGATGTTGTTGGAACCCGTTGGCAGTATTTGACTTTCCGGGAGTTCAGCCCCTCCATAAATGTGAGATTGATTTAGAAAAAAGATCCAAGGTTTACCTTCATACTTAGTGACACACGAAAGCATTGGAATACTGTCACAACGTAAATTACTCACAATCCAAGTAAATTTCAGTGGTTTCGTTTCTATGTAAAAATTTTGTTTGAATACACTATCGACTTCAATCTCAACCCAAACATACTCCGTACCGAGATCATGAGAAAAGCCTCCAAGCACTGATGTTATATGACCACTAACTACAACATCTGCGTTGTGGAACAGACTATCGAGACCATTGATTTCTTTAGCCTTCGTATTGATAAAAGTAAGGCTAATAATTAAACAGCATAAAACGTGTCTCATAGGTTCGTTATTCGATTAAGAAGATTAATAACCTGAGTTCGATTATTATTTATGGTTTAGAACGTTAGGAAATAGTGATTGTCGACTATTTTTCCTAGTGAAATAAGTATATGTTGTTCCATAAAACCCAATATCCTTCGTTGGATTTGATTGATTTAGCCCGCTAAATCTTCACAAAACCGTCTTGTCTATTGACTTTTATGAAATTCTAAACCTATAAAGTAGAATCGAACTCAGGTTAATACAAAGTAACACCAGAAAGTAAATGGTACACAAACATGTATTTGAACACATTCAAATCAGCATTTTTATCAGTTTTACAGTACATTCACGAAGTGGAGAAACTGAAGTGTAATTTAGCAGAGCAACTAACCATTTCTGAGGAAGATTGGCTCACCATTAAAAATCGTTTCATGAATTTGAGTTGTAAAAAGTCTGAGATACTTACGCGTCAAGGAGAGATTGAAAATAGACTGTTTTTCATCAATAATGGGATTGTGCGACTTCACCATGAAACGAATGAAAAAGACATAACTGTAAATTTTGCCTTTCCTGAATCTTTTGTTAGTGCCTATACGTCTTTTCTAACAAATCAACCTTCGGAGTTTGCAATAGAAGCATTAACTGCCTGCGAGTTTGTGTACATAACCCGTGATGATCTCTTTAAACTATATGCCGAAACCTCTTGCGGTCAGGCGTTAGGACGAATATTTTCGGAAAGACTATTTCTATATTTATCGAAACGTGAAAACGATTTTATGCTTAAGAGTCCAACAGAACGTTACCTCGCACTTTTCGAAGAACAGCCACACCTTATTCAACAAATTCCTCAAAAATACCTTTCCTCGTATATTGGGATTACTCCGCAAGCGTTGAGTAGAATTCGAGCGAAAATCTAAAAACTTGAGTTGGATTTGATTGATTAAACCCGAATTGTGTATTAGTACTTCGTAGTGAGAGTTAAAAGCCCCATAAAATCAAGGCTTTTGTCGATTTTAGCATAGTTACCACTATGGTGAATGAGAAAAAGCCAGAGCAACGTTTGATTTTGCAGGGATTTTCTCTCGTAATAGATTTACTAATGCATAATTTGGGTTCAACCCGCTAAATCTTCACAAAACCGCCTTGTCTATTGACTTTTATGAAATTCTAAACCTATAAAGAAGAATCGAACTCAGGTTAAAAACAACGCTGTCATTAGTTAACCGAGGTTCATTGATTCAACATTTTTTTGACCTGTTCTTTGCCGTGAACAAAAAATAACAAAATGATAGAAGTACAAGAATTTACCGCATCAAACGAAAAGAGTAAGACTAAAGAAAAAAATATTTTACGACCTTCAGATGCTTTTGTTGGAGCAGCGTGGTTTGCACTATTAGTTGGAATGGTCAGTTATTGCATCGGATTATGGAACGCTGAAATGGAACTAAATGAAAAAGGGTATTATTTTACTATTTTGCTTTTTGGGTTATTCTCGGTGATATCTGTTCAAAAAGCTGTTCGGGACAAAATGGAAGGTATACCTGTAACAGCTGTTTACTATGGGATATCCTGGTTTACCACTATTGCATCAATCGTATTGTTGATTATTGGATTGTGGAATGCCGACTTGCTCTTGAGTGAAAAAGGTTTTTATGGAATGTCATTCATCCTTAGTCTTTTTGCTTCTGTAGCCGTTCAGAAAAACATAAGAGATTTGGTCTGGATCGACCAAGAAGAAAAATAGTTATACGGATTTATGTTTATTGAAAAATAAACCAATAAAGAAATTCATGGCTTATGGCACCACACCGTCCCAGCGACTCATATATGCTCGGACGGTATGGTCGTGCCACGTGTTAAAGCTCTTCTGCATTCTACTCAATTCCGATAATTCGCCACTATATGCATAGGTCTTCACAAGTATTTTACTTTGATGATCTTCACGGTTTATTGGCAATGAATCGCCACCAACAACAAAATGACCATAATTTCCTGGACGCATTTTATTTGGAACACATCCAACGGTGAAAATCATGCGTTCAAAATCATCAATCTGACCAGTGTCTTTATCATCCTGATACCGAAAAAACAACCATACATTGTTTGGGAGTACTTTCAAAATGGTATCCTGTTTAAAGGTAATCTCTTCAGAATGTGCTTTTAAAACGTACATATCGTCAAGGTAATAAATAGATGCCGAATCGCTTCTATGACCTCGATTGACACGAATTTTGTACGACCCTTGGGACACTGTCGGAATAGCAACCCGCCGTTTGAACCTCGTGTTATCACGAGTTGTATCGATGTTTTTATTCTCAACATCATCAAACTCAAATACAGCAAAATTGTCGCCTATATCCTCCTTATAATGATGAATCCAATTGGCTTCATCATTGTCTAATTCTATAACAAGGTTTGAATAGGTATTGTGAAATGGGTTACCAAAACTCAGGTGTACCTGTCCTTGAGGTGTTATGTTTTTAGGTTGATTTGGTGAGGTACACGAATGCAACCCAAGCCATACAACGATTAGAACTACTATCTTATTTTTAAGCATTTTAACCTTTATCTCTCAAAAATAAGCCTGTAATCCGAGATTCCTATTTCGCTTTCAGCACTCCGTTGTCGACCAGCACTTGAAAGCCATCTTCCATAGTTTTTTGTAACGGCAAGAATGATATACCAAGTTCATTTTTGACTTTGGAGTTATCCGCCTTCCACTCTACGTTCAGGTTCTTTCTGATAAACTCACGAGTAAACGTCTTATTTACAAAAGGTCCTACAATCATCAACAACCACTTTGGCAGTGCTCTTTTCGGAATAGGAAATTTATCTCCAAACTTGGGTTCAAGGGATGTCGCCATCTCTAAAAAGTTTGAATTATGTCCAGATGTAATGTATCTGCCAGAGGCCTTCGGATTAAAACCAGCTTGATAATGCGCATCTGCTACATCTCGAACGTCTACTACTCCAACTCCCATTAACGGTACACCCATTTTCATCGTTCCATCTCCTACCTGCTTTAATACACTGAAACTTTCAGAAGTAGTTTCAGTTGGGTTAAGCATTGGTCCCATCACAAAACTTGGGTTAATGGTAACCAAATCCCACCGTGATTGGGCCTTCTCCATTTCCCATGCTTTTTTTTCGGCTAACGTTTTAGAATATGAATATGGTTGATAGTCCAAGGAGGCTGTTGTATTCCACATCTCTTCTGTTAGCATGCCATTTGGTCCGTTTGCACAATCTACAGCATCTGAATAAATCGCTGCGCAACTACTCGTCACAACCACTCTTTTTACAGATTCGACTTCGTTTACAGAATTTAAAACGTTCGCAGTACCATTTAATGCGGGGTCAATTAATTCCTTTTGTGGGTCTTTAAAATTGCTCGTAAACGGTGAAGCTGTATGATAGACCAATTCACAGCCTGTCATTGCCTCTTTGTATGACCCTTCTTTTAATAAGTCGGATTTAAAATACTTTATACTTCCAGTGGAATTAGAAGCGATCTCATTCAAATGCTTCAGTTTTGCTTGATTATCGGGATTTCGAACTGCTGCATGCACAGTTAATCCATCTTCCAATAACTTTTTGATTAACCAACCAGCAACATAGCCTGTTGCTCCTGTAACCAACACTGGTTTTGACTTGTCTATCGTTTTCATTTCTTGCTTAAGGTTGTCTTTGCTTAACCAAACAACAGCAAGGTCAAAAAGTTTAAAGTGATTGTTTTAACATCGAGGTTCGTTTGTAGGGTGAGTAAACCATGTGTTAAAATTTATCTGATCTTCATACCAACACTTATCAAAATCTATTGTAACATTATTATCATTGAGTGACTGGCACGTATAACTGCACAATGAGTATTTTACGGTGTAGGTTTGACTATCCAATGTGGTTACAGTAAATTCTACTTTTACCGTTCCAAGAACTAACTCGTCATTTTTACCCTTAAAATCCCATACATTTTGAATCCCGTCTAAGGTAGACATTGTATCTTTCGAATAAACTTCATTCCCTTTGTAGTTAGTCGCTTTTAACGCTGTAATTGACCTCACGTTTTGGGACGAATCTCTCACAAACACTTTGTAGTCATCGTTTAAAAAATCGCCATCAGGTGAATATGCGGTAGGCAAAAACAGTTTAAAGTTGGAAGTATCCGAAAACAATTCATGACAACATTCGTCATACATTGTTGCTTTTTTTCTGTCGTCATCTTCACATGCAATTTGGAATATCGAAAAAATGAACAGCGCTATTAATAGTTTTTTCATGTTTACCAAAGGTAATGAAAATAAAGTTGTCTCTTTTTTATGATCATGAACGAAAATTTGGATCAAAACACGGTTAGGTGAATCAAAGTCGCCAAACAGTATTTGACTTTAAAAGATTAGTTGGTATGTAATTGATGATGTAGTTTCTCTATACAAGCTGATATTAACTAAACCTTGATCTAAGTTAAAAAATGCCTTTGAATCATAATCAGGTGTATTTGCATTAAAGGACAGTCCTCCAGTATGTTGGTGCACTTTTTCACTGTAAGTTCCTTGATTTCGACCATCAAGAACATTTAACAATTCAGCACACTCCTTAAATGTAAAATCAGGTGTCACAATATTTGAATCTGTGTGCTGAAAACCAGTGTGAAGCACTTGGTCTTTAACAAACACTATTAAGTCTGTAAATCCAAAAGATTCGACTAACTCTAAAACCAACTCTTCACCATCCTCAGTCTTGAATCTATAAGATATACGTTCCTTTTTGACAATATCATCAGGACAATTGTCAAAAACCATAAAGTCTGCTTTCTTTAGAAACCGAACGAAGGTAATTGTGTCCTTACTTCCGCCTTGGTCTCTTTCATACACAAGCGAATCCATCTTATCAAGGGACGATATTCGTGCATTATTGATGGCATACGAACGATTAATTACCCCATTTACTTCATAACATGGAAGCATGTCGTCGTTACAACTTGAACCGCAAAAAACTAACAGAATTCCAATAATTAAGAGTGTCAGGTTTTTCATTTTAACTGGTTTGACTATTACAACAAATATCAATCTTAATCTGCTTTATCAAACAATTTGAAATTATATCAGACTTAACCCCCTTCATTATTAGCTCAAAAAATTATCCAGACCGATCATTCGTTCAACTCAAGTCAATGTCAGAAATTACGCGATTGGTCATTTTGTGTGCTGAAAAATCATATCTTCGAAACGCATGCATTTTTCCAATCAGAGTTACTCGAAAACTTTCCTACTAACCTGCATCATTTGTTTATCTTTAGTTTCAAACGCTCAGCGATTTGAAAAGAATAAAAATTCAATAAAATTTCACAAAACTCAACTTGAAAATCTTTCAATTACACCAGAAAATATTCAATACTACCTCTTATCAGATTTCAAATTAACCAAAGAACATAGGTTTGTTTCAACTCAAGAGTTGTCTGACACTCTTGGAATGATTCACATACGCTATAACCACCTGTTCCAAGAACATCGTGTTTTAGGAAGTAACATAGTCGCACATTTCAGAAATGGGAACTTGCATTCTATCAACGGTATTCTGCGGCTCCCAGAATTAGCAAACATTCCATTAATAGAAAAAGAAACCGCATTTACAACGGCTAAAATTGCCAGTGAAGCAAAAACTTTTAAATGGGAGTTTCCTGAAGAGGAAGATATGTTAAAACGTTGGAAAGAAGACTCAACAGCAACGTATTACCCCACTGGCGAGTTGGTGTATGTGCCTAATAATTTAGACTTTCAAAACCCGCTAACCTTATGTTTTGCTTTTGAGATAAACTCAGAAGAACCATTAACCAGAAAAAATATTTTCATTAATGCTCAAACTGGAGATTTCTGGGCAGAAGAAAACCTAATTCACGATACAGATGTAAAAGGTAGTGCGAATACAAAGTATAGAGGGGTAAAAACGATAACCACAGACAGCGTATCTCCCAATAGTTTTAGGCTAAGAGAGGTTGGACGCGGTGGAGGAATTGAGACGTATGACATGAATCAAGGCACTAACTATGGCTCGGCTGTAGACTTTGTTGATTCTGACAATTACTGGAACAATTACAATGTACTTTTTGACGAGATTGCTGGAGACGCGCATTTCGGTGCAGAAATGACTTACGACTATTTTAAGGAGTACTTTAATAGAAACAGCTTCGATAATAACGGTGCTAAAATTAGAAGCTTTGTTCATTACCGTAAAAATTATGCAAATGCCTTTTGGAATGGTGTTGTCATGACGTATGGCGATGGCAACGGTACATCTGTTACTCCGTTAACCAGTGTTGACATTTGCGGACATGAAATAAGCCATGCAGTAACAACAAATAGCGCAGGACTAATTTATCGGTTTGAAAGTGGCGCTCTAAACGAATCTTTCAGTGACATTTTTGGAAACGCTATTGAATATTATGCAGACAGCACACAGTTTTCTTGGCGGATGGGGGAAGATATTATGTCTAGTGGAAACGGAATCCGAAACATGGCAAATCCGAAAACACATAGAGACCCAGGTACATATAAAGGTCAATATTGGTATAGTGGAACTGGCGATAATGGAGGGGTTCATACCAATAGTGGCGTCCAAAACTTTTGGTTCTACTTGCTTACAAATGGAGCAACTGGCAAAAACGATAATGGCGACACATACGCCGTTGACAGTCTTGGAATACGTAAAGCACAGCAAATAGCCTATCGCAACTTGACGGTGTATTTAACAACCTCTTCCGACTATGAAGAAGCACGGTATTACGCCATCCAGTCGGCGGCGGATTTATTTGGAGATTGTAGTTTAGAAGTTGAAGCTACTACTAATGCTTGGTATGCCGTAGGAGTTGGAGACGCGTATGACAGTTCTTTAGTGTTAGCAAAATTTGAGGCAGACACATCATACTGTAGCGAAGTTGAAATGGTGGAGTTTAAAAACAAATCCACGAATGCAATATCTTTTGTTTGGGATTTTGGTGACGGAGATACCTCACATCAGCGAAATCCATCGCATCAGTATTCAAATCAAGGTGCATATACAATATCACTGATAGCGGAAAGTTGTTACAATAATCAATACGACACAGCACTTATCAAAGACTATATCGTAATCGATTCTAACCAAGACATATGTAATGGCTATTTGTTGCCAAAAGGAACATGGTCTACCATTCATGCTTGTAATGGTTTTATTTATGATCACAACGGTGAAGGGAATTATCAAGGATTATTACGAGACACAATTACCATTGACTTTGGCACGAGTGATAGTGCTCATCTCACCTTTTCTGAACTCGATTACGAAGACAAATACGACTCCATTTATGTCTATGACGGATTTAACACCAATGGCGTCCTTTTAGGTGGATTTACTGGTCAAAAAATACCATTTAACGGACAAACACAAACTTTGTACAATGGTGCTGTGACTATTACACACTTCTCTGATCCATATGTTGTAGGGACTGGTTTTAAAGCCAAGTTTGAGACGTTTAAAGACAGTTTAATCTTGATTAAGCCAAAAGATAGGACCGTATGCCATAATCAAAACGTTATACTTACCGCTCTTGGTTCTGGAGGAGATACTTCGGATTATGCATACTTTTGGAACGGAGTTAAAGGTAAAAATTCAATTGAATTTGTTGCAACCGTTGACACAACGATTTACATCACGTTTGGGGATGAGTGCATGAAAGAATATATCTATGATTCTGTGGTCATCAAGGTTAGGCAGCCAATCACGTTCACTCAATCTAAAGACACAACTATCTGTGAAGGAACAACAGCAACCCTTCAACTAAACCCATCAGGAGGAACCTCTGACTACCTATTTAGAGTTTCAAGCGGCTTGTTGACACAAAGCAGTTCACTTCTATTCGAAACACCAAATCTTACTCCTGGGAAACACGACTACTGGATTCAATTCACTGACGGTTGTACCACTCCTGATGACACTGCTTTTTATTCGATCACAGTTGGCGACTCTTTACAACTTCAGGTTAGCAATGACACAACTATTTGTTATGGAACTTCAATTGTACTCAATGGATATGCAACTGGTGGCCTAACAGGAAAACAGTATTTGTATGATTGGGGAAAAGGTCCAACATCGCTGTCGTCCAAAGTTGCATCAGCCCTAAAAGATACTATATATTCTGTTCAATTATCGGATGATTGTTCCGCATATCAACCACAGGCCACCATTAACCTTCAAGTCCTCGATTCACTTAATGTGACAATTATCGCACAAGATACCGCGTGTTATGGTGAAGAAATTTTATTAAACAGCACAGTAACTGGAGGAAAAACAGGTGATTATAAATACTCATGGACACCTTCTTTGGAAACAACCAGCCAATACAAAACAGTCATGCGATCAAGTGAAATCGTTGAGCTTACCGTTTCTGATGGTTGCACGCCAAAAAATGGAATTTCAAGCAAGAATATTATAACACGAGCACCACTGAAAGTCGAAGTAACTCCTGATACTGCCTTATGTAAAGGAGGTACAGCAACGATTGAAGCAATCGTAAATGGTGGCCGTGCATCGACCAGACAGATTATTTGGGATAACGACCTTGGAACCGCTTTTAAACATTCTTTTGTTGCTGATTCGACTAAAACCTATTCTGTAGAACTGTCTGACGGTTGCAGCGACATGGTAACTGCGGAGGTTACAGTAACCGTTTATGATTTACCAGAGGTGTCCTTCAATATTGATAAAAACCCAACATGCACAACGCTACCAGTTGCATTTACTGACTTATCAATTAGTAATGAGCCAAGCACATATCTGTGGAATTTTGGTGATGGAAATACTTCAGCAGTGACCAATCCAACTCATCGATACCAAAAAGCTGGGTCTTATGCATTGAGTCTAACCATTACCGACATGAATGACTGTGTCGACTCTGTTACCTTTGACAAAAAGTTAGAAATCAAAGAACACCCAGAAGCAAATTTCTCCTTTAGCCCTCAAGATCCTGACTTTGCTAATGCTCTTGTAACATTTACAAACGAATCAAAATTTTTCACCAAATCAGATTGGGATTTTATGCAAGGATATTCTGACGAAAGAGATCCGACCTTTGAATTTCTAGATACAGGGTCTTTTAAAGTAACCTTGACGGTTGCCAATGATATTGGCTGTAAATCTATAACGACTAAAAGTGTGTTTATCAAAGAAGTAGTTCTTGTGTTTGTACCAAATGCAATGTCGCCAAATGGAGATTTAGTCAATGACACGTTTGAGCCATATATGCGCGGATTAATTGACCCTGAGGTTTACATCTATAATCGTAACGGTCATATTTTATGGGAATCAACACCAAATAACTACCGTTGGGATGGGATGGTAAAAAATAAAAGAGTTCCTATGGGCTTATATCCTTATCTAATCTCTGGAAAGGATATTAATGGCCAAGATTTTTTACGCCACGGTTTTATTCAAGTGATTTATTAGTAATTTATACTGTTAACCCCTCTTTAAGCAAATTGAATGTTCTCCCTGAATACTTATCTGATAATGTTCAGATTCGTGTATAATGTATCTTCAGTAAATCACCTCCACTACAATTTCGTTTCTTCGGTTTAATACTTCAAACGGCGGATTATACCCGAGATAGCTAAAATCTCCAGTGTACTCAATCCCTTCCTTTTCGAGTAAATCTTTCAGTTTTTGAGTGTACTTCTCAATTTTCTCATCGTTAGATGTACCTCCGAAACGAATTGCAGCCACTGTCTTTTCAGGCTCTGTGATAAATCGAACGTTATCATCGGTGGGTTTGGGCAAGTCTTCCATTTCCATACCATCTGGAATTTTGAACTTCATCGTTATGGAATCAGACATCGTCATTGTTACAGGAGAAGTCATGGCTATTTTTTGACTCTTATCATTCCCACCAAATATATAACCCGCTAAAGCACGAAAGCCTTTACTGGATGTGCTTTTATAGCTGTCAGATTTCATAACGGTGTAGGAGAACATGGCTGGTTCATATTTGCGTATTTCAAATTCGTCAAACTCTTTCAAAACTGAATATGCATGTCCTTCAGTTTTGTTAGTTGCTCTCATGCTAATGAACTGAATCGCAAAAAATACCACGGCAAGTATTACAATTATTATGGTGATTGTTTTCATTTACTTTATCAGCTTAACAAACGCAGGTCTTAAAAAGTTGTAAAATTTGTGTACTAGTGCTAGTGCTTAATCTAAAAGTTGCCGTGTACTTCCTTCTACTTCCATGATTAATTCGCTACCAAATGCCCCCGCCGGAGTATTATAACCAGCACTTGCCTCCCCTTTCAGTATTTTCTCCGCACAAATTAAGGCCGTAATTGACGTAAGCTTATAAGATTCTAGGGTATTAAGACTAGCCTCTACAACGTTTCCATTGTCATCCCACACTTTGCCATAAAGATGTGCCATTAACGAATCTCGCTTTTCTGCACCTGGACCTTTGATCCGTTTGTTGATTATTCGTCGACCCATCTTTTGCACCAATTTGGTTTTAATGAGCCACGACCATTTACCAGCTTTGCGCATGATGTTCATTGTTTTTTCAGGCATTGCTGTATACACTTGAATATTGGGAATTCCGGTGGTGTAAAACGACGTAAAAACATCACCCCATGCTATTCCGACAGCGTTTTTCATCTTTCCATTAAACGGCAAAAGCTTATTGGAGGAAGCTGCTGCCATTTCTTTAATTACACGATTTTCACGAATGGCGCTGCCTTTATGAAAACGGTTTAATACCGAAAAAGCAGTTCCACGCGACAAACCTGAATTGGACTCAAACGCTAACTCTAAATGTGTTGCCGTAGGTAATTGTTCTTTCAAAAAAAGCGAAAGACAGTCTGTTGGAACCACGTCAAAGCCAACACCTGGAAGCATCACAATACCAGCATCTTTTGCTTTTTGATCGTTTCCTTGGATATATTCAAAGACCTCAATTTCTCCAGTAATATCACAATAGTGGGTGTTATTACGAATACATGCTGGAAGAATATCTCGAATCGTTATCGAAAAGGGCCCTGCGCAGTTGAGCAGTAAATCCTTGTCTTTTAAAGCATTGTCCCAAGACCTCTTGTCATCAAATTCAAAACTCACAAATGGGAGATTGTATTTTTCTGCTAAGGTTTTGACCAACGACAAATTTCGTCCAGCCAATGTTGGTGTCCAACCCAATTCTACTGCTCGTTCAACAATTAATCTACCTGTGTAACCGTATGCTCCGTAAATGATAACGTTGTTCATCATGCAATTTTTCAAATATTTGTGCAATTAATAATTAGCAAGATAACCTAAAGAAAAGTTGCACGGGATTCAAATTACTTTCAAAAGTAAACTTGTGGATATTTGATCAAATCAGAAATTACAACTCAATGAGGTGGTTCTTTATTTTTACAGTGGTCTCACAGTTTTAAACTCTCAGTTTGGGCAAGCTTTTTTTACTTATTGTTAAGGCTCAAACTTTGCGAAAGTTCAAGGATTAAATCAGTTTGTTGATAATTACAACTCATCCCGACCATGGTTGAATAAGGAAATGAAATCCTTTTCATATGTTGATGGTTTAACAGTAACTTTTGGCGTAGGATTGGGAGGAGGATGGTTTCAAACTGAATATGGCATTAGGGCTCAAAAAAGGTTTGCAAACAGTATCGACGCTTTTGGTTAAGACGTTACTCGTCAGGTAAAACTAAAACAAGGTGGAGTAGCATTAGGTATTGGAGGCATGTTTGTCGAAGATGGTGGTGGAGTTGCATTCGGTTTGAGAACTGAATTTGGTAGACAATAAATTCTTACTAGGCTATACCCATCTGGTGGCGACAAGCCTGATTGGGAAAAATATGACCTCAGATTTTTGGTAAACACGGGGCCGGAACTCAAAATATTCTTAGATGATGGTGATGGAGCCTTAGGTACACTTACCTTTTACTATACTTTTGGTCTATTCAAGACCAACGTTTATGAAATTGAACGAGATGTCAATTTATCGAATCCAGTAGAATGCGATAGTCGATTCCAAAATAACAATAATATATTTGGGTTTTACCTTGCCCTTGGATTTTACAGTGGGTAATATAATGGTGATACTTCTCTTCGGTTAATCTAAGTTAGTCTGGTACGTTGGCCAAATGCAACACTTGAACGATTACGGTGAGTTTAGGCAGAAATATTACCCTTTACAGGGGTAAACTTACATAGTTGAAGGAGGAACAAGTCACCGATTCACCACAATCTTAGCTGAAGAATTTTTGACTAAATATGTAACAAGTTTATATTTTTTGTTACCGTCTTGAAGCGAAACTGAAACTGTGTTGGGGAAAGTCTTTCCTTCATTCAATGCTTTAATTTCAATTACATTCTCCCCTTCTTTAAGAGTGACTGGAAGAATTTTTTCTGTTTTACGAATGGTGTAGTTAATCAATACAAGCTTTCCATTAACCAAAACATTTATTTGATCTCCATCCTCGAGTCCTTGATCCCAAAGATGTAGTTTTAACACATTGCTACTCCAATCAAAGGTAATTGACTCATCACTTTTTAATGTCGTATTTTCATACTTAATCGTCTCAAAATCAGTTAATGTATCCTTGTTTTGTTTTTCCAGTTTGGAAACAACTTTCTGTATTTTTTTCGCTTTTTTAATTAAATAATCAGTACTCATAAGTGACATCGTGCCATTTGCACACGTATCATTGTTTACATATTTTCCGACAAACGAGCCATTTAATGTTGCCGTTTTCCCTTTGGAACCTAAAGTACATTCCCCAAATATGTAACACAAATCAGATTCGTAGGTAGATTTCGTATACTCTAGAGTTACTTCGGAGTATTTCAACACTTTAGAGGAGTAGTCATAGGTACCTTTTATAGAAGTTTTTGTTTCATCGGAACCAAGATAGTCTGTTATAGAATATCCTGTGACTTGACCATTTTTTATATCGAACTGCAACCTGTAGGAAAAAGACCCCGAACCACCAGCATTTATTGACCCCATAAAATCGAATGTCTCAATGGTTTGGGCATGCAGATTTATTGAAAAAAAAATAAAACTGAATATAAGTATTGGATAGATAGGTCTCATTTGATAACTTAGCGTTCTAAAATTAGAACAATATTATGAAACTAAATTTAAAATTAGGTACACTGCTTTTAACACTTGTGTTACTTACCTCACAAAGCTTTGCAGCCTTTCCGGTAAAACAAAAATCAAGTGACCTAACTACCATTGAAATCGAACAAACTCTAGATGAAGTTGCGACACCTGCACCAACACCCACTTCGGGAGAAAAAAGCCAGTTAGTTGCGCTGTTGCTTGCGTTGTTTGTTGGAGGTTTAGGTATCCACAGATTTTATTTAGGGTACACTGGAATTGGAATTATTCAACTGTTGACATTAGGTGGATTAGGAATCTGGTCATTGATTGATCTCATCATGATAATCACTGGCGACCTAGAACCAAAAAATGGACCATACGATACAACTCTATAATCGTCTCCTAAAAGAATTTAAAAGGCCGCACTTGCGGTCTTTTTTTTTACCTCGTTTTTGCTTCGGTCAAACACATTCAATGAGTTATATGAACTACTAAATTGAATTATAAACCAGAAACATGCAATAGAAATTCTTACATAATCCAGGCTAAATCGAGTACTAATGCGATAGATTGGCAAGTAACTGCCTCACATTTCATATCTAATGTTGTCGGATAGTAGTTTGATCGCTAAATAAACCCTTAATTTCTCAGAAGCACTTGTTTAATCAACTATAAGCTTCATGGTTAGAGACTTATAATGAGGTTGACTAATTTCTATAAAATATATCCCTGGAACTACTGTTTTCATTTTTACCTCTATTGTTGATTCATGGGCCAAACTGTGTTCATGTTGAATAACCTCACCCAAAGTATTGAATATTTTAAGTCTTATATCTTTGTTAAAAACAATATCATCCGACCTAATAAAGAAATGTCCATTATTTGGATTCGGATAGTACTTTAAATTGTCACTTAACTTATAACTAAAGGGTGTTATTCCAAGTTTTGATTCATCAATCACATTAATCCTAAATCCCGTTTTTTTATAAAGTTTTCCAGTTGAGTCTAAACCAATTGAGTCACAAATAATATCAGAGCAATTAGAATTCATCACGTTTAAACAAACTTCGTATTTCCCAAAGTTTTTATAATCATGAGAAGGGTTAGTACTATGTGAAGTATCACCATCACCGAAAGACCATATATAGTTTAGATTTGCCCCTTTACTTGTATCGACTATTGTTACACTATATAAACTACTCGTATCTTTAAAAAAGTAGTAAGCAGCTTCACAATAACCAATAGCAATTGTATCGCTTTTAGTTTCACATTTATTTTTAACCTCAACACTGTAATTACCCCAATCGGTTACAGTTATGGATTTTGTTGTATCTCCGTTATTCCATTTATATGTATCCGCCTGAACTTTTGCCTCAATACTAAGCGTAAATGGTTTGTTTAATATTTTATCCTCTCCTAATGATAGGTGCATTGGTTTAATTATCTCAACGGATACCGTATCCATAGAACTACAACCAAATGTATCGACCACCTCAACCCAAAAAACTCCAGAGGAATCAACGTGTAATTGCTCTTCAATTGAACCGTCACTCCATAAATAACTATGGTGAACTCCTGGAAATAAGTTTATTGAATCACCACAAACCGTTGTATCATTTAGCGTAACTACTGGCAATTCAACGATATTGACACTAATAGTGTCTATTGCTGAACACATTTGTTTGTCAAAAACCTCAACGGAATATGAGCCGGATTTATCAATATTTAACGTCGGAGTTGTATCGCCGGTACTCCATTTATAGCCAATTAATTCCGTATTGTTCTCTAAATCAAGTACTAGTTTTGAGCACCCAAATGTATCCACCCCTAGTTCGAAATTTATTATAGAATTCGAACATGGTGTTTTCTTAAATTTAAACAGACCCATATCTGAAATAGCATAACCGACAGTTGAATCAAACATGGCAATTTTTTCAACGTAATCATATTGTGATGTACTATTTGATACTGACAACCATTCCCAGTTCTTTCCTAAATCTTTAGTAACAGCGAATACTTTACTTGAATCCCAGGAAAGAGTACAGCTTGCCATAATAAATTTATCATTGTAATAATCTAAAAGGTTTGCGCTATAAAAACCACCTTTAGAAAAGAAACTTGTTTTGTTCCATGTTTTGCCATAATCCTTTGAAATCTCTATTTCTCCTTGTCCAGTGACCATATAAATTGAGTCTTGAACTACTTTAATATGTGCAAAACCATTTTGTAAGTTGTATTTCTTGTTTGTATTATTATCTGACCAAGACTTCCCCTTATCATTAGTAGCATAAATATGATTATAGTTGGACTTGGAGTCTTCACCAATTATATAAATTTCGTTAATGTTTTTTACTTGGATATCATATATGATTGGCTTGTCCCCGTTTATTTTATCGTAAGGTAAATTTAGTTTTGTCCATTTAGCCCCATTATCGGTTGTCAAAATCAACTGATCTTTCCCACCGTCCTTATATTGAACAATGACAGAAGTGTCATCTATTTGTATTCCATTTTGGAGTGACGCAAAACCGCGCATTTCTTTCCATGTATTCCCACTATTTGTTGTTTGAAAAACTTTATCTGATTTTAAATAGATTCCCCTTTTCGAATTACAAAAACTAAAAACACTAGCCCCATCAACAATTTCTGACCAATTGTTTCCTCCGTCAACTGTTTTTGAAACCGACTGTTTAGATGTTGAAATTGCAAAAGTTGATACAATGACTGTATCCTCTCCAAAAGTTTGTAACCCTAGAAATTCAGACCATGTGAAGGGATGTGAAATCTCCTTCCATTGTGCAGACGTATCCAAGCTATATATTGAGACAACCAAGAGAGTTAGTGCCCATTTCAATGCAGTTAGTTTTTTCATATTCAAAGTGGTTTTCTGTTTGTTTTCGTGCAAACAATAATACAATAAAATACCTCAAAACATAGAAATTAAATAGCTCATTTAGTCGTTCCGAACCAACTACAGGGTTGTAATATTGCTAGCACTATAGAGTGTATTGCACATTCTTTACTTATGTTTATTTTGCAGGAACAATAGTGCAAAGCTGTATATCCCTGATTAGTGTTGACCAACCATCAAATGCTGCATTTCAAATAAATGTCACCTATTCCAGTAAGCGAAAAAAATATTGTCTAAACAGACTCTATTGAAAAACGAAGAGGTCATTTACATAACTAACTTCCAAACAAACAACAACTTATTATACCGGAGTATTAGTAGATGAAGTGGTATCTCGTGGCAAATAGAACAACTAGTAATGTAAGACCACAATTCTCACAACGCTAACATACTTGTCCGAGTTTGTATTGTATGAATAATTGCACTAGTAATGTTTGTTTCTTAAGCAGCCTCAACCGGATCAGACTCAATCTCTACATCTGCTCCGTGTGTAAGCGCATTGAGTTTTTTCACTAACACGATTAGGAGGGTGCCGAACACAACACAAAAAACTGTAATTCCTACAAAAATGGCAAACGGACTGGAGTCTTCAAATGCTGCTTCGCCGAGTACACCAGCCAGTTTGTTGCCCAATCCACTCGCGCAGAAATACAAGCCCATCATCATAGATACATATTTAATCGGTGCCAACTTTGTTATAAAATTCAGGATAACGGGAGAAATGCTTAATTCACCAATTACGTGCAACAGATATGCTGCAAGAACCCAAAGCATTGATGCTTGTCCCGAAGTTAACGTCGATGCGTCATAGGCAGCTTTTGCCAAGAAAACAAACCCTAAGCCTGTGACAATAGTTCCTACTCCCATTTTAAAAATTGTAGAATTTGGCTTGCCTTTTTTACGTAACTGATTCCAGATAAAAGCCACTGGTACACCAATTAAGATTACGTAAAAGGCATGTAGCGCTTGAAACCAACTTGTTGGGACAGTGAAACTTCCTACGGACCTATTTATCGACTCTTTGGTAAAGAGATTCATTAAACCGCCAGCTTGCTCATAGGCTCCCCAAAAGACAATTGCGATTAAAAACGTGAGTCCCAGAACTATCATTCGATCTTTTTCAATCTTTGTTAACGGGACTTTCGCTATTCTTCCAGACTGAGCATCCAGTTGTTTCGGCACAAATTCTCCAATACCTTTCAAATATTTTTGGCCCCAAATATATACCGCTTGGCCAAGAAGCATCCCAATTCCTGCAAGTCCAAAACCATAATGCCAATTAATTGTTTCTCCGACATATCCAACCAATAAAGGTGCAGAAAATGCTCCAATGTTTATCCCGATATAAAACAACGTGAACCCTTTTGTTCTGTTCGGATCATTCCTTTTATACAATGAACCAACCATCGATGAAATATTTGGTTTCAGAGCACCAACACCTAAAACAATAAAAACACATCCAACATAAAATGCCTGCAAACTGTCTAACGCGAGTATAAAGTGACCGATACATAAAAGTATACCACCCAACATCACTGTTTTCTTCTGGCCCAACAACCGATCAGCAATAATTCCACCAGGAACAGCAAGTACATAAACCATCATGGTGTACCAGCCATACAGGGCTAATGCGTCCGCTTTTTCCCAACCAACTCCAGGGTTCACTCCAGTTGCCTTTGCCGCCAGATACAAGACAAATATTGCTCGCATTCCGTAATACGAGAATCGTTCCCACATCTCGGTAAAGAAGAGAACGTAGAGACCCTTAGGGTGTACTGTTAAGTTATTCGACATTGAGTTCTGTTTTTATATGAGGTTCAATAGTCGGTAATTTTTATTGTTCTGCAATACTTGTCCCCCCACTATACAATTCATGTCAAAAAAAACACAAATAGCCCTGACCTCATTGGTCTATAGGTTGATATAGCTGTTGGTACGGTTTTGCATATCCGGTAAGATTATCTTAACAACGGGTAACGATACCAATTAACTATCTAAAGGTAAACACAACTGCAATACTGTGAAGACGTAAATTGGGTACTTCTGGATTTTGACTTAAGTTTAATAGTCCATAGGAATACCTGAGTTCAGGAGCAAAATAAAAATACTCAAATGCCTTGTCCAGCCCAATGCCAACATCGATCGCTATGTCCGAATTTGTAGAATAACTAATCGTATCACTTGGCTCTGGACTTAATGGCACTCGTATGTTTGGTCCAACTATTAAATACGGACTTAGTTTTTGACTTTCTTTTTTCAAAACGGCATGAAACATAAATTCAAAAGCAACGGGCATTATCTGGTATTCGATTTTGTTCTGTTTAGCACCTCTAAAAATCACCTTACTATGGTGGAAAGAAATGGCTGCCTTCGGCGATAAAGATAGCCAGTTAGACACCTCATAATGCGCTAGTCCACTGACTCTATATCCAGCTCCTTGCTCTATGGTGGCAAATTCTGGCAGTTTTTCATCATAGGCTAGATTGGACACGTTTACTCCTATTCCAAACCCAAATCGCACCTTTTTCAAAGAAGGTTGTGGCTTTATAGTTTGTGAAAATAGTGTCGAGAGACAACTTACCAAGAGTGTAACAAAAATGACCTTTTTCATAACTGATTTTTAAGTTAACAAAACGAATACGTAGGGTTTAAGCTACTTATCGATACCCGATTAAGGGTTACTTTAGCATGATTGCACCTATTAACCACACAAGCCCCATGCAAATTAATGTTTAATTATGGAGAGACAAAACAAATCAAAACCTATATCTTGGTCACCTAATATTTATATAATGGCCAAAATCTTCCAACTAATAATACTGACCGCAATTTTTTCATCTTGTGCTAAAACTCAAGAAGAGTTTATACATACTTATACGTCAACAGAAGGCATTAACACCGCTCAACTCATATATACTCCGACCGGTGCCGATATCGAAGATGGTTCAAATCTTGAAGTGTTAAAATTTAGACTACAGAAAGACAAGAAATTAATACCTAGAGTTAGTGAAGCTTTACATTCCATAATACTTTCTGACGAAATTGGCATGACATCGTTTGAGGATATTCCAGCAAAATTCATCAATATGGATGCGACGATTGAAGTAAGTCGGAATATATTTCAGTCCTATTTCCCAGACGAATGGGCGGCTATGAAAGGTTCTCAGTTCAGCACATTATACATTCAAAATGATAATGATGCAGCGATATTTTACCTCAAAACAGTTCACACTGGAACCAACAAAGAAATCGGCAAATACTCGGAGGATTATTAGGGTCGTGCAAGCGAGTTATTTTGGTCTAAAACTATCAACACAATATGCATTTTTTTTACACTTTACGTTTTTTTTTTAGATTTGGATATGGCATTTCAAGTAATAATCCCCAAAAAATCAATTTTTCAAGTATTAGCTTTATGCATAATTCTTTGCACTTTCGGTTGTAAAGACGATGAACCAACGCCCGAAATAAAGACGGAAGTACCCGAATTACTTCCGGTTGATTTTCCTGTATTATTTGGGAACACCTCGACGTTAGTCTTACCAGATTTCCAATACGACCCTCAAGATAATGATAAAGTAAAAACATTGCAGGCCAACTTTAACTCAACTAAAGAATCATTCGAATTTTATATTGATAGTTTGTTTGCGGTTACAGATCAGTATCAGCAGGTAAATAAAATTTGGGATTCTAGTAGCACAGATTACAGTAGGAACTCTTACAGAAGAAGAATTAATATTTCAAATGACCATTATATCGGAACGTATGTAGATAGCACAAATACAGACTCCATCTTTTACTACCGTAATGAAGAGTATGATTTTGTAGAAAAGAAGGGTTTATTATTTAATTATGCCGTTTCTCAATTACGAGATAAGTCCTCGGGGTCTTTGGACTTTGATTTTAGTTCTGGTGGTGAGTATTGGGACAGAACGGATTCGTCCATTAGATTTGGATCGTCTTCGCAGCATCTCTCTTGGAATTTTGAAATAAATAATGACGGCTCAGGAAGTTTTAGTAAAGAAGGGCAAATAGAAGAGGAAAATCTTGAAGCTGTTTGGGATTCCGATAACAAGATAACTTTTAAGTAATTGGGTTTTGCCTTAACGTTTAACACTAGACTAAAAAGAAGCGATTTCGTATTCCATAAAGAATTTGTCTCCTTAATATTTGCATGACTACGTTGTATTCCACTTATTTCGTCCAAACTAGGAATCTTACGTTTACGACTTTATCTAAAAACAATCGGTTTGTCTGATATATATGGCTCTTTATTTGTGGACACTCATAAATAGTGAGACATGTCAAATCGTATTTTTTCAGCAAATTTGGTCATACCAAACTCTGGCCATTTTCTGGAAAAAGTATCGTTGTTAGCAACATATAAGTTGTATACGTCTTGATAAATACAAACAGGTGTTAAAAACAATGTGCTTGAACAAAAATGGTCGTTTGGTCAGAAACATAATTTGACACGGATCATTTTTTTTGATTTGAAAAGTTTAAATTTCGCGTCTCGACGCTCCATTCAAAAGATAAAGCGACATGAAAATAAGCATCACAGTCATAACCATACTTATAACAGCGATAACATCCCAAGCGCAGTTTTCGGATAAAAAAGCAATTGGAACTAGCCATTTTTCAAAGGAACAAAATGTAAATGCATTTGATTTAGATGGAGATGAAGACATGGACATCCTATTACCTAACCGGTGGTATAAGAATTTAGGTAGTGGCCGTTTTGAGAAACATACAATTGGCGACCAATCTGAAAAACAAGCTTCGGCGTTCGCGGCTGATTTAGATGGCGACAACGATTTGGACGTTATACTTTGCCATAGTTACCGGGTCGTATGGTGTGAAAATGATGGAAAAGGTGGCTTTTCTACGGAGAAAGTAATGATAGAAATCGAATGGGATTGGTTTTGGTCGGTGTATGCTCAAGACTTAGATGGTGATGGCGATATGGACGTGCTTGCAACCGCAGAAAATGATCAAAAGATTTTTTGGTTTGAAAACAACGGTAGCGGCACTTTCTCCACTAGAAAAATGATTTTTCAGAGGAAAAGTTATGACGATTATCCTTTAGTGCGAGCCGGAGATTTGGACGGTGATGGCGACGTAGACGTGCTCTCCGCTACCTTGTGGGGCGGCGAACTCAGATGGTATGAAAATTTGGGTAACGATGGCTTTTCCGAACCGTACTTAATTCATAACAGTGCAACCCATACAACGTCGATCCATATGATTGACATAGACGGAGATAGCGCGCTAGACATACTTACGGCGTGTAAAGATGATTCTATTGTGTGGTACAAGAATAATGGCTCGGGTATTTTCTCCCCTCCTATGTTAATTACAACGAGTGCAGACCATCCCAACTCCGTTTATGCCACTGATTTAGACGGTGACGGCGACATTGATGTACTATCCGCTTCTAAGTTTGATGATAAGGTTGCTTGGTATGAGAATAAAGGGAACGAGTTGTTTTCTGAACAAAAGATAATCAACAATAATGCAAAAGAAGCATCCGCCGTTTATGCGACCGATATAGATGGTGACCAAGACATAGACGTCATCTCAATATCTGATGGAGCGAACGTTTTTTGGTATGAAAACGACACAACAGAAATTGGAGCAATTATTCTAACACCTCAAAATAGACTAAGCGTTTATCCAAATCCAGTCAAGGATGTTTTAACTGTTGCCTTTGTAGACAGACGTGAGGTCAGAGAACAGATAGCAATCTTTAATATGCAAGGGCAGCAAATGAAATTTGATGTGGAAGCAGCAAAAAACACAACGAAAATATATGTAAGTCATTTGCCTTCTGGAATTTATAAACTATCCGTGCTTCATGATAATCTGGTAACAACCAAATTAATTACTATACTTAAGTGACTATTTGATTAAGGATGGGTCGTGTTGCTTACTTTCCAATACAGAACCTATTATCCCAGTGTTTACAGGTGTTTCAACATCAAACTAAGAAATAACTAAGAAGATTTAGGGGACAAAAAGAAAACGAATGATATAGAATGAAAAAGTTTTGATTTATTGCCTCGTACAATACTTCTAAAAACTATTATGAAAATTATAAGCCTTATAAAACGCAAATATTCTCTAGACTATTTTTGGATTTTGTGTTTAAGACATAATATAACTACAATGTGTGATTCTTGATTTTTCGAAGTGGCTGCTGAAGGTTAATGAGGGAAGGTCCTTGTTTTTTTTTGTAAAAATACTGCCGAAGCACAATCAAAAGGTTTGACATTATGCGTCACCTCTTCTTCTTAAACAAAAGGTGATTCGGTATTTACCTATAACTTAGACCACTATTTTAAGGATATGATTAAAACACTTCAAATTTTACTATTAACTATGTTTCTAGCTTCTTGCGGCGAAATCCAACAGGAATTTATGCATACTTACGATTCAATTAAAGGCATTGAAAATGCTCAACTCATCTATGCCCCGACTGGTGCTGATTATACGGATGACAATAATTCGGAAACATATAAATCGCCATTAAAGGAGGAAAATCAAGTAACTTCTAAAGTCAGCGATGTTCCTTATTCGATAATAATTGTTGACGAAATTGGTGTCACATCTTTTGATGATATTCCCTCAAAATATATCAATTTAGATGCTAGAGTAGCTGTAAGCTGAAATATATTTCAGCCGTATTTCCCAGAGGAATGGGCAGCGATGAAAGGGTCTCAGTTCACAACGCTATATAGTCAAAAGATAGATGATGCAAAGGTCTTTTATCTCAAAACAGTACGCACGGGAAGCAACAAAGAAATCGGCAAATACTCGGAAGATTATTAGAAAAACTGTCACGAGTTATGTGATTATCTGTATCCAAAAAATTAAATTCGTTGATTTAGATATTAAAAATCACTTTTTTAAACCCTTTTTTTGATTGATGAATAAAAATTTGACGAATCATTTTTAGCGCAGTTAATATCGCGTGCAGTGCTCTTGTATGTATTACAACTTGAGCACTAATCACTATGCGGCATTCATCAAGTCTTGACTACCCTAATTGGAAACAACTAACTTAGATGTATATCGATTACCATTTACGTCCTCTACAACAACGTAATACAATCCCGAAACAGTTAAATTTAGAACCAATTTATCTGAATTCACATCATCATAGTTCCCTACAATTTGTCCTGTCGAATTAATAATCATCAATCGATAAGGGTTTATCAAACTAGTTTCTAAAAAGAACTTACCATCATTTGGATTGGGATATAACTTAATTTGTCCGTTGTTAACACCATTTGTATTCGGCAATCCTAAAAATGTCTTCGCCTCATGATAAGTATCTTTTGTCTCTTTATTTCCAACCGCATCCGTTGCAATACTATAAAAGTAGTAATGCGTTAAATCACGTCCATTAAAAACGTGAGAGGTATCCATTGTTTTTATTAACCACGGTAAAAATAATGTGCTATCAACGGAATAATAAATATCATAAGAACTAACAGCCGAAGTAGAATCCCAACCGGTCCAGGAAACGTTAAAATTGTACCCTTTAAATTCAAGGGGAAGTGGTAACACAAAACTGCTCGGTTTATCGACATCTTCATTTATATGCCAAAACGGTGTCTCAATCGCTTCATTATTATCAAAAATAATTGACGCCTTATTTTTAATAGATCCTGCAAATTGTTTTCGTTTTGCTGTAAAACCAACAAAACCTTTTCCATTGTTTAGGTCACTATTTGGTGGCAAAAAGCCACTTGTGGGATTTAGATGGTCAACACTAAACGTCGTAGGATCCAACGCTTGAAATTTCCATGTAACTACTCCTGATACTGCATTTAAAGAAGCTTGCACCCAAATTAAAACATTGTATTCTTTAATTAAGTCGAAGGTTTGATTAATCTGTTTTTGTCCAGACTCAAATTGAAAATAATAGTCGCCAAGGGAAAAGTTATTGAATTCAATACTAGAAAGGTCAAAACTATTCTTATCCAAAGAGTCCGTTATAACTAATTTTTGAACAGAAGCTGTGGCTGATGAGTCATTCTCAAAATGTACTTCATAATACAAATCTGAGGGGATGCTTTTGACATAGTTTTTATTACCATAACCACTTAATCCTAGTTTGATATTCGGATCAATTGACTCAACTACAACGATTTGCCTTGGGTTAGATTCAATAAAATTAAAAGCTTGACGATGGCTATAGGCATCAATATTGTGCGCAGACCCAATATATCCATTAAGTGTACGAGTATCATTGTTTAACAATGTATGCATAGCTACCAATGGGCTTTGACCATTTGACGAGCATAATTCTTTGATATTTTTTAGCACATCTTGGAAGCTGTAAAGTGCAGAACCTCCTTGCTTAGTAACCTCGGATCTGTTTAACACAGATGTATTAAAATCCCTAATTATACTTCTCACACATTTTGTATCTACGATATTATGTAATCTTGCATAGGCATTACCAATATCACTAGAATCCAGCAAAGGGCTTTGCACAACGACGTGTAAATCGACCTTTGTTCTCACCTTGAATTTTAGTGATATGGCAATTTTGGCATTGGCTTCTGCCGGGATCCTAGGAACTACGTAACTAAAAACGCGTCCTTTGTAAGGCTTGCCAAAAAGGCTGTCGATTGCAAGGTTCTTAGAAGAGTCAAAATATACTAACTCATTGTTTATCACCAGTCCTTCAACCAACCGAAAAGAAACATTTTCTGGTACAACGATCATTACTGGGACATTTTTTAGATCAGCATTTGAATTATTAGCAATTAACAATTTAGAGAAATACCAAGTTGATGGTCTAACAGTATCGAATCCTACCCAATTTACACTAAGTCCATTATTGTAAAAGGAATCAATTTTAACGGTGTCAGCCAATGCAATTACCGTATCATTAGGTACGTCAATAAGCAAGTCGTACTTCCCTACTTGTTGGCTCATATTGTTGAAGGCCACCTTGATTTTATCACCGCCAGTCGTATATTCATATGAACCAGAAATTGGTACAATAGTATCTGACTGACGGAGTAATTTGACCGTTGTTCCCGATACTAAGCCGTTTCCTCTAATCACCATTTGGACTTCTCCTGTTTGGCTCATGGATTTAGGTGAAAAGCTACTTACATGAGTTGTCCAAAACGAGGAGTCAAATGTTAACGCCGCAATATGGCCGTAGCTTAGATCTGTGGTATATTTAGATTGACCGTATGCATATACCTTTTCACCCTTTTTATACATTCCAGAGCATTTGACTTGAAGTTCGTTAAACGATGTCCATGGGAGATAGTTGTTAAAATCAAAAGCCTTTGAATGCTCGTCATTGCAGAAAACTATCTTATCATTCAGAACAAAAATATCGTTAACAGGTTTGTCTACAAGGGTTGGTTCGTCATAAGCCAAACCAGTTTCATGGTCAATGAACAAATAGGGAACTGAATTATACCCCATGTAAGTAATCCCTTTTTCTTCGGAGCTCATCAAACAAATTCGATCACCTACTTCTCGAATACGCGTAATATATGTACGTCCTTTAAATGAGGCTGGGAAAGGTATCAGTTCCATTGTTCTAAGGTTAATTTTAACTAGTCCCGAATTGTTTTTGGAGTTAACGTTAATGAGTTCGCCACCAACATATAGGATTGAATCCTTGACCCAAAGACAATGCGCATACTTAATAACTGGCACGTTGGTCAATAACTTCCCTTTGGTCAAATCATATATTATTACATTACTTTCCATTTGTCCTAAGGCGCCACAAATAATCAAATAATTTTCCCATTTAAGCATGTCATAAAACCTAACCTGATAAGGGTCGGGGGTCAAAATAGGAGACATGAGTTGCTTTCGTTTCAAATCATATATACTTACAATTTGACGCTCCCGCTCACCCTGTTTATTTAAGACATTCCCATTCAGAATATACAAGCTATCACCATAAACGCGTGCTTTAGCATCGGTTCCAAGTAGGTCCAATGGGTTTGAAATAAATGAGTCCGCTTTTTCATCGTACCAAGCCATATATGGTGTTTTATTCATATTAACCAATTCTCCCCCTTGTACTGTAAGCACCGAGTCGACAGCAACAACTGCAACGGTCGAAAAGCGATTAAATATCGCGGCATCAGCGGGTAAAACCTTTTCATTTTTAATATCATATGCCAACAATCCATCTCTACTATGTTGCGTGCGATCGGGTGTTTGTAAGGTGTTGAAATAACCTGATATATATGCCACCGTGTCCTGAATAATTATCTGTTGAGCCTTGAAAGATGCACCTAAAAATGTAATCAATGACGTTGTTGTATAATCTTTGCGGCTGACTTTTAATAGCTCTCTAGTATTTTCACCTAAAATATAGATGTAATCTTCGGTGACCGCCAAATCGGAAATGCCTTCACTGTGATGAAACTTTTTATTTACACTTGTCCCATCCAAATTGGTTCTAATTACTGTTGAAGCCGTGAAATCCAAGAAACGAAATCTTCCAAACAAATAAACTTTATTCCCAAATGAGGTGATTCCTGTTAAACCAATGTCAAAATTGTGCGTTGATTTAGAAACCCCTCCTGTTTTAACGTCTACTACTTTTATGTTGTCTTGGCTAACAAACCATATAGAATCATTAACCACTTTAAAACACTTGACTCTTTCTAAACTAATTTGTTTAAAATCATAGTGTTTCCAGTCCATTAGTTCTTCAGTATATCGATTGAATTTAATAAGATTTGAATACGTAACTCCATTCTTTACCACTGAAAAACTTCCTCCAACAAAAATGTTCGAATCTGTGATTTCAATACCAGTAATTAAACCATAAGAGACACCTAAACCTTCCCAACCCGTGGTATCAAATGTTCTACTTTTTAAGTTGTATCTGTAAATTGAATTCCTATGAAGACTACTACTATTACTACCTTGAGGTTTACCAGAAGCGAACAATAGATCGTCTCCATTAAGTTTCATATAATATATTCCATTTGGAGGAAAGTACACTCGATTTCGAGAAATAGTATTAATTAAAACACAACCTTCTTCAACGGTTACTTTATTAAATTTAGACAACCCTGAAATAATTATAAAGCTGTCCGCATAAGATATCATTTCAACTAAATCACTCAGTCCTCTGCTGACCTCCATAGTGAACCCTGGGTCTACAAATGATTTAGTATTGAGATCGTAGGCGCAAATATCCTTAACGGATTTTCCACCTGCAGAGGAAATTCTTCCTCCGATATATAAAATGCTATTTAAAATTAAAAGCTTTTCAACTTGACCAATGATTTGAAGGTTAAAAGAAGTGTCTACATATCCTCTTGAGTCGACCCTAGCCAAGTTTGAAATATAATGTTGATCAATTCTTGTAAATGACCCAGCAGCATAGTACCCTCCTGTATTGTCACTCACCAAATCAATTACAAACCCATTTGTTTTTGGTGACCTAATAGGCATTTGATGATCAAACTTGCTAAATACTGATATTCCACGTTCAACCCAACCATATTTATTAGGGCTTTGCATTTCAAGATGTTCTCCTGCAAAATACATGGCTTGAGAATCAAATTTAACTGAATTAAAAAACCAATCATTAGTTGAAATACCACGTCTGAACTCCAATGTCTTCATGTCAAAATTGAACATATTCTCTTGAAAATTCTCATGGTATTCATTCGCAAAGCTTGTGCATATTAACAGGTTGCCAGCAGATTCAAAATCGATGTTATCATAAATAAACTCTGGATTCCAGTCTATGAGTTCTCCAGTGGAAATTCTAAATGCTATTAGTCCTGACACCTTTACACTATCCACATTAGATATTTTTCCAGCAAGGAAGAGCGTGTCACCATATTGTTTGATTGAGGTAAAAACACCATCACTTGAATCAAATGGTGAAACTCTCCTGTCTTCATAACCGTACTCATGATTAAACTTTGGGTCAGGAATACCGTCAACATTAACATGAACTAAAATATCGTTAACGTTATAACCATTTATTGTTTCAATATTTCCAATTGCAAAAAAACCACCTACACCGTCTTTAACAACCTTAACGTCAGTTCCATGAATATTAAAATCTTTATCATCAATCCACAAAAATGAATCTTTGGTTAACTTGTAGAACCCATGCCCAGGACGACCAATTTCAGTAAAACTACCACATAGTATCAGATTGTTTTCATACGAAACAACTTCGGAAATGGGCTGTTCTGTGGCGATTACATTTTCAACGACTTGAGCCTTTGTGATAGTTGTGGAGACAGACATCAAAAGAAGCATGATTATCCGAATTTTTTCTAAAACTAATTCATTGACAAATTGGGTGAAACGTCTAAACACTTTCAACCATTTAGTGGAATATCTGTAAGAACTCATATTCGATGATGTTAAACTACTTCCCACCTGTCGAATGGCTGTTTGGATGTTTCTGTTGCATTAACTCGATGGAGGGGTAAATTTAGGAAAATCTCAAGCAAAATTATGCATACAGTGATAATTTAGTAGTGCAGTATTATCCAATTTTTGATTTAGTTCTTCCAAAAAATGCAACTCACCTGTTAGCTTAATTATAGTGGGTGTTTAATAGTTAACTACTTCCCAATACAAAACCTCCCAAATATCGAATCCAGTACTTCGTCGTTGGTAACTTCCCCGGTAATGAGACCAAGATAGTGTAAAGACGTGCGAATATCCAACGCAACTAAGTCGCTGGTGATGCCAAACTCCAGTCCTTCTAAGACCGCTTGTAACGATTCTGAACTCTTGGCTAATGCATCGGCATGACGTGCATTGGTAACCATAGTTTCGTTGCCAAATTCATAGGTTTCGACGAGTTTTTCTAAAGCGGTTATTAAGCTGTCTATGTTCTTTTGCTTGGCTGAAATAAACAGAACTCCTTCCGGCCAGTCCTTTCTGTCAATGGTAATTTCGTCACTTTTATTGGCTGCAATCACACGATTTTTAGTGATTGGGAGCGACTCAAGTTCTAATTCTAACTCCTGAGGAGTGGTGGTTTTTACATCAAACAGGTAAATCAACAATTCGGCTTTGTTCATTTCTGTTTTTGCTTTGCCAACTCCAATCTGCTCAATCGCATCTTCACTTTCACGCAGCCCTGCTGTGTCAATTAATCGAAACTGCACCCCCTTTAAGGTGAAGAGTTCTTCAATAGTGTCTCGAGTTGTTCCAGCAATATCAGAAACAATTGCACGCTCTTCGTTTAACAATGCATTGAGTAAAGTGCTTTTGCCTGCATTTGGCTTTCCAGCGATCACGGTATTAATTCCGTGTTTCAATACGTTTCCAGAGATAAAAGAAGTCCTCAACTTTTCTATTTGGGTTAATAGTTTATCTATTAATTCACGTAATTGAAGTCGATTCGCAAATTCAACGTCTTCCTCACCGAAATCATTCTCTAATTCAATTAATGCGGCGAAGTCTATTAATTCTTGTCGTAAGTATTTAATATCATCGCTAAATCCTCCACGAATCTGGCTAATCGCTAGTTGTAAACTTGCTTCACTATTGGAGTGTATCATGTCCGCGACTGCCTCCGCTTGGGCCAAATCTAATTTTTGATTTAAGAATGCACGTAAGGTAAATTCTCCAGGGTCCGCCATTCTCGCTCCACTCTTGATAAGTGTTTCGATCACACGTTTTACAATGTACGGTGAACCATGACACGATATTTCTATAGAATCTTCTCCCGTGTAGGAGTTTGGATTTCGAAATAAACTAACCAATACTTCGTCAATTTTTGTCTCACCATCCTTAACAAATCCATAATGAATAGTGTACCCATCTTTATCGAAAAGCTTTTTAGAAAAGCAGCTTTCCATAATAGCAATTGAATCCAACCCAGAAAGTCGAACTATAGATATCGCAGAAACTCCAGCAGGTGTTGCTGGTGCAACTATGGTGTCATGTAAATTGAGCATATGGTAGTGTACAAAAGTACAATACGCTTCTCGATTAGAAGTTCAAACTCATACTGTATTTGCTGTAGAAGTCGATGATTTCATTTACCGCTTCATCCGCAGTGTCGACCAATTTAAAGAGGTATAGATCCTCTGGACTTACATTGGCTTCTTTTTCCAACATCGTATCTTTTATCCAATCCAACAA
This sequence comes from uncultured Bacteroidota bacterium, assembly GCA_937124965.1. Taxonomy (GTDB): domain Bacteria; phylum Bacteroidota; class Bacteroidia; order NS11-12g; family UBA9320; genus UBA987. Next base: position 257,668 of record CAKZLB010000016.1, on the reverse strand, counting down.
TCCGCTCCAAAAATCTGTACCCACTAAAATTATTGGAAATTTCGCAGTTTTTTGTGTCTGCACTAGCGTTAATGCCTCAAACAATTCGTCTAATGTTCCAAATCCGCCTGGTAATACAATAAAGCCTTGAGCGTATTTCATAAACATTACTTTTCGCACAAAGAAGAAGTGAAAATTTATCAACTTATCTTGATCGATATATGGGTTTGCAGACTGCTCAAATGGTAGTTCAATGTTTAATCCTACCGAAGCTCCTTTTTCTTTACTTGCCCCAAGGTTACCAGCTTCCATAATTCCTGGACCACCTCCTGTAATTACTCCTAAACCTACTGATGCTAACTTCTGCCCAATTTCGGTAGCCATTTCATAATACTTAGTTCCTGGCTTGGTTCGCGCCGAACCAAAAACAGACACACAAGGTCCAATTTTAGCTAGCGTATCGTATCCTTCCACGAATTCGGCCATTACCTTAAATATATTCCAGCTATCAGAACTTTTGATTTCTGGCCATTGCTTTATTTCAAACGCTTTTTTAATTCTTTCTTCACTCATAATGTGTTGTCTAATATTTCTGTTTCTTCTATCTGTTTTTTATTCAATGCAAGTAATAAAAAAGTGATTCCTCCATTTATTACTATTAATTCAAATCCTGGTTTATACCCTTCAATCCAATCAGGCGAAAAGGTATAGTATAACCACGTAACAGCGATTGATAGTATGGTAATCGCCGGAATTCTTTTATCGTAAACCCTCCATTTAGTTAATATCCCAAAAAAGAACAACCCTAACAATGGGCCATACGTAAAACCTGCCGCAGTAAATAATTGTTTGATTACCGCTTCATTGTTTATCAAATTAAATATTAAAATGGTTATAAACAGTATAAACGCAAAACCTAAATGCACCATCCGCCGTATTTTAACATCCGTAGGGCGTTTGGATTCAAAGCCAAGAAAGTCTACACAAAAACTCGTCGTTAATGCTGTAAGTGCGCTATCCGCGCTAGAATACGCTGCCGCAACTAGGCCTAAAATAAAAAACAAGCCAATAAATGGTGTCGCATGTTCTAAGGCTATTGTTGGGAAAAGCTGATCTGATTTCTCAACTGCTCCAATTCCAATAAATTCTTGATATTGATATAACAACGCTCCAAGTGACAAGAACACAACATTGACCACAAGGAACATCGCCATTTGAGCATAAATATTCTTTTGTGCTCCGCTAATATCTTTAATACTTAGGTTCTTCTGCATCATATCTTGATCGAGCCCAGTCATAACCAATGCTATAAATGCCCCACCAACAAATTGCTTCCAGAAGAAATTGTTGCTCTTCCAATCATTATGAAAAATTTGAGTATTTGGATCGTTAACGAGGTTATCAAGTAAATCACCAAAGCCAAGGTTCATGCTACTTGCAATAAATACAATAGTGAGAACTACCGCTAAAATTAAAAATGTAGTCTGGAAAACATCGGTATACACCACAGTCTTAATCCCACTCTTTGTGGTATACGTAAATATGAGCAATATCGTTATGGCTACAGTTGCCCAATAAGGAAACTCAAACGAGGTAAATAGTGGCTCAAAAATCGCCATGTGTAAAACCGTTGCAACTAAAAACAACCGAAACGAAGCTCCAACAATACGTGATATTAGAAAATAGGCTGCACCTGTTTTATAACCGCTTTGACCGTATCTGGTCTCTAAGTATGTATAAATTGATGTTAAGTTTAATCGGTAATACAAAGGCAGTAAGACTTGCGAAATGATTAGGTAACCAACCATGTAGCCAAAGACCGTTTGCATGTAGCCAAAGTGCGTATTTTGCACCCAGCCAGGTATTGAGATGAATGTTACACCAGACAATGAGGCGCCTATCATTCCAAATGCTACAAGAAACCACGGTGACTTTCTATTGCCATGATAAAACGATGCTTGATCACTGTTTTTACCAGAGACATAAGAAATCAGCATCAAAATGCCAAAATATCCAATTAAGACTAAAAGGTTTGTAATAGGGCTCATTCAGAAACCCTTAGTTTTTGTCCAATGTTTATTTGATTACCAACCAACTTGTTCCATTCGGTAAGTTGTTCGGCAGTTATTCCGTATTTCTGCGTAATTCGGTATACTGTTTCACCTTTAGTAACGATGTGGTAGGTCGGTTGTGAACTTTTTGTTTCTTCAACTTCCTTTATAATAGGTTTCACGGTTTTATTGCCTAAGGCTTTTTGTGCGGTTTCTTCGGTCAAATAAATCTTCTGACCGAGAGTGAGTTGCAACGCATTTATTTTATTCCACTTTAATATATCTTCCTCAAAAACGTGATATTTTTCTGCTATTCGATAAATGTTATCTCCTTTTTCCACAACATGATACGGTGGTAAAACGATATCTTCCTTTTCGATTGGTGGAGCTTTTTCTATTGGTTGCGAATGAGGATTTACAAATGTTTTTTCTGCAACAACTTGTTCTGTAGGTTTTGTTGGAACCGTATCTTGTTTGCTTCTCTTCCCACGCATATACAATTGTGTTCCTTCAAGCGGCTCCTCTCCCATTTCCAATCTATTCCTACGATACAAATGTTTTAGTTTAATGCCGTACTGCTGCGAAATTTGATACATGTTCTCATTCGGCTTTACGGTGTGATACTTCTCCGAACCTCTTCTTCGCTTTGGTTTTAGGTATACAATATCTCCTTCAGAAATCTCAGCACCCTCAGGCAAATCGTTGTATTTATAAATCTGTCGATTGGATAGTTCATTTTCAGTTGCGATGGTTTCCAAAGTTTCATCCTTTTCTGCGTATACAATTGGTACCTCATTTTGCAGCACCACTGGTTTTGACATTAATGGTTCTGGCGACATGATGTCCAGTTTATACAACTCATGCTTTTCTATTAGATTAATAATAATCGTATGGTAGCTCTGATTGGTTGCATAACCTGCTTTGCGCAAACCCTTAGCCCAGCCACGATAGTTGGTAATATCTAAATCAAACAGTTCATGATATCTCCAATTGTTACGTAAAAAATCTGAGTGATCTTTGTACGAATCGTCGGCGGTCTCATAGGCTCTAAAGCACTCATCAGGTGCATCGTCGTCTGCTTGAATGGTTTTGCCAGTCCATGTACTTTTACATTTAATTCCGAAATGGTTGTTTGCCAAACGTGCAAGACGGCTGTTGCCATCACTACTTTCGAGGATGCCTTGCGCCATGGTAATACTCGCAGGTACGCCGGCACGATGCATTTCTCGGATCGCTAAATTCTGGTATTGTTTAATGTATTGATCTCTGGTTGTTCTTTCTTGACCAAAAACGGTGAGAAAGCCAACAAGGAAAACTAGACTGAATACACTTTTCATAATCTGAACAAAATTAAACGGTTGTAGTAGGTGTTAACGTTAGATTTATACACTTTTACACAATTTGGTAAACCAAAGTGTAGTTTGTTCTATAGCGCCTTGTAAGAATATTCAAAATACCACGACAACTTATTCAATCATTTGTTCGTCTGATATGTTAACTGTCTGTTTATTTAAGATAAATTTCACATCTTTGGCGGAAGTTTTATTGAGTTCAATAGGTTAGTTGTCAAGTATTGACAAAATCACATACAAAAAGAATATGAGAAAAATAGTTGGGGTTGCATTATTACTGGTAAGTTTGGTTGTAAACGCACAAGATTTTGACGCGGCAAACTTTTCCATATATGTCTCAAAAACCAAAGCTACAGTTGGTGAAACTATTGTTTTGAGCTTTACAACATCAATACCTGATGGACTGCATATTTATGCCGTAGAAGGGGATTGTCAAGTTGGACCAAAGAAACCATGGTTTGAAGATGAATTGACACTAACTGACTGTGAATTTGTAGGATCAATATACGATGGCATCAAGCCACATGTTTATGAAGATGACCTGTTTAACTGCATGGTTTCAGATTTTGCTGGCAAGGCAGATTTTAAACAAAAGCTAAAAATTACTGGCCCAAACCCAGCAATAACTGGAGAGTTCTGGTATCAAATGTGTTCGGACGCTCGGTGTAAAGATTTTGGATATGCGTTTACATTACCAAAACTGACTGTTTCAGGTAAACCAATCAAGCAAACTGAACCTGTTCCAGACAAAACTGAGAAACAAGTTGCTCCAGAAACAGACCCAGGTGCTTCTGGTTCTGAAATTCCTGAGGTTAAGGAATCTTCTACGATAGATAATAAAGCAATTGAACAGCTAATGAACTGTTTGGATTGTGATGAAAAGTTAGACAATAAAGGTGCATATGTTAATGCTGATGAAGTAGACTACTCTTCATACCAAAAGCGCTCGGAAGCGGACGCTGATGGTTGTGTAGAAAAGACTTTTGAAGGACAAACGGATGATGACTCTTTCACGTATTGGGGGTTTTTTATCTTAGCTTTCTTATCCGGTCTTTTAGCATTATTAACTCCATGCGTTTTCCCAATGATTCCTATGACGGTTTCATTTTTTATGAAAGATGGCAGTCGTGCAAAAGCAATTCGGTCAGGATTAATTTATGCATTTAGTATCGTAGCCATTTATGTTGTTATCGGTACTTTGGTAGCAGCAACGGCTGGTGAAGATGCAGCCCATTTTTTATCAACTCATTGGCTTCCTAACGTTTTCTTTTTCTTAATATTTGTCGTTTTTGCTGCATCCTTTTTTGGTGCTTTTGAGCTTACGTTACCAAGTAGCCTTGTAAACAAGGTTGACAAACAAGCAGATAAAGGTGGACTGACAGGTATCTTCTTTATGGCTTTCACCATTGTACTTGTATCGTTTTCGTGTACTGGTCCAATTGTAGGAAGTATTTTGGTTGAATCAGCTGGAGGACAATTTGTTAAACCATTGGTTGGAATGCTTGGTTATTCTCTGGCCTTTGCCATTCCATTTGGCCTTTTTGCAATTTTCCCTAATTGGTTAAACAATTTGCCTCAGTCAGGTGGTTGGTTAAACACAGTAAAAGTTGTGTTAGGCTTTTTAGAATTAGCGTTTGGTTTAAAGTTCTTAAGCATTGCTGACCAAACATACCACTGGGGAATACTAGATAGAGAAGTATACTTGGCTCTATGGATTGTGATTTTCACACTTATGGGCATTTACCTTCTCGGTAAAATAAAATTTGCTCACGATAGCGAAACTAAGTTTGTTTCTGTTCCGAAACTACTTATGGCTATTTTAACATTTTCGTTTGTAGCGTACTTGATTCCTGGTTTGGTTGGAGCACCATTAAATCAACTTGCAGGTTATTTACCACCTATGAGCACACACGATTTTGACCTTATTGGAACAATAAAAAATCCCCATCCAAAAGAATCTACGGTAAAGTATGGCGACAAACTACATGCCCCTCACGGCATTGAAGCCTATTTTGACTATGAAGAAGGAATGGAAGCTGCACGTATTTCCGGCAAGCCCGTTTTCCTAGATTTTACTGGATGGGGATGTGTCAACTGTCGCGAAATGGAAGCTAGAGTTTGGAGTGACAATAGTGTACTGCGATTGTTAAAAGACGACTACATCGTGATTTCATTATATACTGATGATAAAACGATTCGACTCCCTGAGGATGAGTGGTATTATTCGAAAGCTACTGGTAAGCAAATAAAACGTTTGGATAAAAAGAACGCAGATATTGAATCATGCTTTTTTGGCGAAAGTAGCCAACCACTTTATGTTCTATTAGATAATAAAGGGAATATGCTTCAACCTAAGCGAGGACACAATCTTGATGTTGCAAAGTACACTACATTCTTACGCAAGGGCGTGAAAGAGTACGAAAAACGCGTGCAAGAGACGAAGTAGTTTCTTCTGCTAGATTTATTTCTAATCATCTCTTTTGTTAGAGACGTATAACTAGTTTTAAAATGACGTGCTAGCATTAGCAAGATTTATTTCTGTAAATTAGGTCAAGCACAAAACGTCAAAGATTCTTCAGTCGTTCCTGTCGTCACTCTTTCTGAATGACGTTTTGATGAAGTCTACGTTCTGAAATCAAAAAATCCTAAATCAAAATCTGAAACCCTAATTCGGAAATCAAAATCAAATATCTGAAATCAGAAATGGTGGAATCTGAAATCTGATATCTGAAATCTGAAATCCAACTTATCTCCCGACCTTTTGGCAGGATTAAAACTTCTGACTTCCAACTTCTGACTTCAAACTTCAAACTTCTGACTTCTGACTTCTGACTTCAAACTTCTGACTTCTGACTTCAAACGTCATCCTTCCCTTCCACCCACACCAATGTATGACCGTCGAAAATTTCGTATTGAATTATGAATGACTCGTTTACATCCTTCAAAAACTTCATTGTAAAAATTCCACTTTTCCTCAGTTCGAACGGTTGAGCGATCATATGATTTTGAAAATCGACCGCTTTTTTCCCGTAAAGTTTATACAGAGCTTCCTTTCCACTCCACAACAAGTAAAGCATTTCCAGTCGCTGACTTTCATTGATAAAGGCCCATTCGTTGGGATGGACAAATCGCTTCGCAATTCGATCGATGCGTGGTGTAATTTCTTCAATGTCAATACCTACCGACAAGTTGCTCTTTATTGCAGCGGCATACTTTTTACAATGACTTAAAGAGATCTGATGTGAATTGGAACCTAAATGTGGTTTCCCAAATTCATCTTTTTGTATGCTTGAAACATCTACGTGCAATGCACTCAATGCCGCCCGTCCAGCCAACCATTGGATGTTTCGCTGAGCCTGAGTAGATTCCGATGGTTGAAGGTTTAGTTCAAAATCACTTTGTCCTTCGGTTATCTTCCAAACACACACTTCAGAATCGTTGGTCTGTATTTTCTTCAATACTGGCATCGGCTTCAAAGATATTACATAGACGATTGCCGTCACAAGTTTCATTTTGTTTTGCACATGTTCTGCCCTTTATAGGTGTTTTTACTTTTAAAACTTATTAATTCGTAGCATTAAGTTCAAGTAGCACAGCATGATTTTAAGTGATAAAAGAATTCTAGAAGAAATCGAGAAAGGAACTATTCTAATTGAGCCGTATCGACCAGATTGTTTGGGAACCAATTCATATGACGTACATTTGGGAAAATGGCTGGCCACCTACGACAATCGTGTTTTGGATGCTAAGCAGCACAACAAAATCAGTTACTTTGAAATTCCAGAAGAGGGCTTTGTTCTACAACCGAATACTCTTTATTTAGGAGTAACTGAAGAATACACAGAAACCCACGCTCATGTTCCATTCTTAGAAGGAAAATCGAGTACAGGACGATTGGGGATTGACATTCATGCGACTGCTGGCAAAGGAGATGTTGGATTTTGCAATACCTGGACGTTAGAGATCTCATGCGCTCAACCTGTGCGTATTTATAGAGGAATGCCTATTGGTCAACTGATTTACTTCCACGTGGAGGGAGAAATTGCAACTATGTACAACACGAAAAAGAATGCAAAGTATAACACTCGAACGATCAAGCCAGTTGAAAGTATGATGTGGAAGAACACATTCTAGTTCCAGACCTTGAGTGCTTATTGCATTGTCAAGGATTTGTAACAATCGGAAAAATTTACCTAAATTGGCCATATTAAGTTTTCAAAACTAGTGGCTTCTAACTCTTATCTTGTCGTTCTCTGGCGGCTAATCGAAACTGTGTCAATTTACTACTGGCTCTTTACGAATCATTGTATTAATAAAAAGCCTTTTTAGTTCTATTTGACCGATTAAATTATCCGTGACAATGCTCAAAAATAACAGAAAAGTTTCCGTCAATTTGAAAACTATATTTAAACGATTTATTGCTTGTTCAGCTTTGGCATTATCCTTGGGAATACCTACCATTTCTGCTCAAAATTGCGAGGACAAAATTGCTCAAGCATCTGGCCTTTATGAAGTTGGGCAATTTAACAAGGTCATACAACTTCTTAAAACTTGCTCTGACTCGTTAAACAACGAAACAATAAGATGGAAAAGCCTTAGGCTAATCGCCCTTGCCCAGTTGGCAAATAAAGACAATGAGTTAGCTCGAAAAACGGCAATTAAGTTTATGGAAATTAATCCGAGATACAAGCCAAGCTCCCTAAAAGACCCAAAGGAATTTGTGACGTTATTGAAAAGTATCAAGGTTATACCAAAACTAAGTTTAGGTTTTGGTTTTGCCGCGGGAACCAATCAAACTACACCATCAGTTATTAACGCATTTTCGGTTACCGACCAATCAAAAAAATATATGGGTAAAGGTTCTTTGCAAGGTGGAATATCAGGACTCTACCAATTCAATAGTCATATTGGTTTAAACGTTTCCATCATTGCGCTTAGAAAGGAATTAGAATTGGATCATTCGTTTACGAATTGGTCTTTAACAATGACTGAAGAACTAACCTATATAACGCTGCCCATCAACGGAAGGTACACCTTTGATTTAACCTCTAAAATCAAACCTTACGTACAGTTTGGTGGTTATGGCAGTTATTTAATATTTGGAAACAGTAGCTTCTTTTCCAATCACACACCAAGTAATCAAGAATACGCACTTGAAAATGTCAGCTCATTAGACCGAAGGGAGAGAATTGATTTAGGATTAACAGGTGGCGCTGGTATCGTTTATAAATTGCAAAAAGGACAAATATTTTTTGAGGGAAACTTTTTTAGATCTTTTCAAAACATCACGAATGAATCAGAACGATATAACTACAATCAGTTGTTTTACTCTTATTTTTATTTAGATGACAATATTCTACTTCATAACTATTCATTCAACATTGGTTACAGTTTTTATTTAAATTATAAAGTCGTTAAATGATGAAGCGTCTAAAAATAATCCTCATCAGTATTAGTTTTTTTGCATTTGCTTTTAACGTACATGGTGACAACGACTGTAAAAATGCTCTATATCAAGCGAACAAGCTATACGAAACTGGTAAAATTCAGGAGGCAATCACTCGTCTTGAGTCGTGCATTAGCGACGAAATGAGTAAGGAAGAAATTTCTGAGGCGTATAAATTACTTGCTTCGGCATTCTCAGACCTAAAGAAGAACGAAGAACGTGACAAATATTTATTGTTGTTGTTAAAGACAACACCTAACTATCAAAAATCCCCAAACAACGATTCTAAAGAAATCACTAGTGCTATAAATCAATACACCATAAGACCACTTTTGCAAGTTGGTGTTAAAATTGGCGGCAACATTAACAATCCAATTATTAGCGAGAGTTATTCTCCAGTCGACTTTACCCAAAAATACTTACCTGCTGTAGGGTATCAATTCGGTCTGAATTTAGATTACAATCTGTTTGAAAAGACCTCCTTAACCCTTGGCCTATCTGTGCAAGGACTAAGCATTAAACACGAAATGATTGACAAAGGAAACTGGAAGAAAAACTATAATGAATTAATGAACACTTATAACGTTGCTTTCGGTGGATTGAGGTATATCTCACTCAAAAAAAACTTGAGTGCTTTCGGTGGCATCGATTTTGGACTCGGAATATTGAATATGTCTAAGGTCAATGTTAAAACAGAACGTCTTTCTCCGAAATCGATAGATCAACAAAGTAAAGACGCCACTTTAGAACGTAACAAATTGATGCCAAACGTAGGCGCAAAACTGGGACTAGTTTTTAATGTAAATGACCGTGGTGCACTAATAAAATTGGACTGGGGATTCACAGCCTACACAAACACAACGGTACTAAAGGATAAACGAGTTACTGATTCAGAATTTATCTTTCGAACAAAATATATTAACGATGATATTAAGCCACAATTGATGACACTCAACATAACCTTCTCTTTACCTGTGGCTTACAAAATCAGTAAATAACTGATAGCAAGAATTATCTGTTCCCGTTTTTATCGGTTTTAAGCAGAACGATATTTGTTTGTTCAATTGTGTTGCCAAATCCTGGCGACTCTCCTGTAAACAAATAATCTCCTGAAATAGTCTGCATTCCATATTGCACTTCAATTGATTCCCCTAAGTCAAATATTTTTGAAAAGGTAATTTCACCTGAAGTATTTAGTTTAACAACAAAAGCCTGACGACCACTTGAGTTTCCTAGTGCACAATGTCCAGAAATAACATATTCCCCTGCACTATTTTCATTCATTGATAATGGCTCAATGGACAAAACCCCCAATTCAATTTTTTTCTCCCATAATAATTCCAGATTCTCGTCTAGTTTCGTTACTTCAAAAAAGGTTTGAGGTAATGGATAGCCATCATGAAGCTCTGAAGTTTTACTTGAAACAACTACAGCTCCATCATCAGAAGAAAAAACTCCTACACGGCATACCCGCTCTTTTGAATTACCAGCGTCTTTAATAAAGACTTTTTGAGGAGCACCCTGTTCAAACTTAGCCACAAACGTTTTTTGAGGATTACCCCAGCCAGTGAATGGAGACTCATATAGCGTCCCAGTTAGCCAATAGGCATTTTCTTTAAAAGCTAACACTTTAAAATCAGTAATCTTGCCCCCAAACTGAGCATCATTATATTTTGTGCTACCTATTACTGCTCCATCTTTATCAATAGTGTAGATAAAATTTGATGAATTCCCTCCTAAACCAAAACCGTTTGTAAACGAAACAAGCAAGTTGCCATTTTCATTTTCTATTGGAATTCCATAACCCAAATTATTGTTCATAGATTGAAGCATAGGTCTATGGTAAATCACTTCGCCATCAGGGCTAATTCTAATAATTTCAGATGATTCATATACACTATTAAATACATAATCTCCATTAGACATTCGCATGCCATTACAGAAATAATATTCGTTGGTCTCGATGTCTTTCTCCCAAACCGTATTACCATGAGAATCGACACGCCTTATACTTAGCGTATTATTATCAGTAGCGGTACCTTTACGTCCAACTCCCGCTATAAGAATGTCTCCACCGTTTATTTCATCAACATATCTACCGAAACTTTCATATGAACTCCCATACGACTTAAAAAAATAAGTTTGCTTTATGTCGTGCTTGTTCACTTCCGTAACCTCCTCGCAAGACATTGCGAATAAAAGGATTGAAATAAATATTCCTTTGTTTAATGCATTCATTATATCCTAATTATGTCGTCAATCCTGGTTTATTTGTTACTCTAACAAATTTCCGTTTTTATCGGTTCTATATAGCATCATTGTATTAACACCTTTAGAGTCTAGCGAGTTCCCTGCATGTACAAACCCTGTTGGTGTCGCTCTTGTCCCTTTGCACGTTTCAAGATTTGAGTTTTCTCCATGATACGCACTCCACAACTCCTCTCCAGCAGCATTAATACGTAAAACCATTGAGTTTCCAGTCTTTACTGCAGATGATATTTCTCTAGAATTCCCGTTGATAATAATTTCATCATTTCCGATTTTTTGTATTCCTCCGAACTCAGCGGAACCAAGTCCATAATACCTCTTATCAAATTGTGCAACACCACCTAAATCCGTTTTCACCAGTTGAATGTAAAGTATTGAATCTTGATCATATATTGAGTTAGCCCACATAAAACCATTACTTACCTCAACCACTTTGGGGTATCTCCAATTGTAATCACTATTTGGAAAACTTCTATGAGGTCTTCCCCAAGCAATTTCCGCAGTATTTGGATCTACGGCCAGCAAATAGGTATCCATATTTCCATTTCCAACTGCGGTTGAATTTGGACTTGATATCCCACAGACCGCATAATTCCCCTTAGATGTAACAATTATTGACGTCCCAACATCGTGCCATGGACTTAACATCGTATAGTCTCTAGACCAAATCACGGCTCCATCCATATTGAGTTTCAATATCCATGTATCAGCATCTGAAGGTATAACATAACCAGTTGCAACAATATGATTTTCGGGAGTGATTGTAACCGCTTTCAGACTTTGATCATCATCGCCAGAATACACTTTATTCCATTCAACTTCTCCTGAACCACTTAATTGAACAACCGTGCCAGCCTCCTTATCTAAACTTTCACTATCTGCCTCTGTTGTGCCTACCAAAATAAACTTGCCGCCAGGTAGCTCAACCGCTCCTTCAAATATTTCAGAAACACTTGCTTCAACGATCTTGTACCACAGCTTAGTCCCATCAGCACTTACTCTCATAGCAAACCCTCGATTAAGTGAACTCCCAAAATAAAGAAAACCTCCGTCGTTAAGAGATATTACATTCTCAAGCTTCTCTCCACCAGTTTCGTGGTAAAAAACAGTGCTTGACCTAGACTTCATTGTCACTTCGTCACCACAACCAATCATGAGAAGGGATATACAAAAGGTAACAATGACCGTAAATTTTAACTTCATTCGTTTATTATCTAAAAAACCACTTATTTCAAAATTACATTTTAACCTGTTGACTAATTTTTTGTCAAGTCTTATTGCTTTACATCCAAACACATTTTACGCATCCTCTCAATATAGTCAGCGGTTCTGTCAACACTTAAACTTTTGACACAAAATACATATCTATTTCACCTTTTCCTTTTGCCGCTATTTTACCACGGTGCTCAAAAACAAAGTCGGTGTCATCTTTAATCGCAGAATACGTTTGGTTTGAAATATTGACTTTACCCACTTCGCCGTGACTCTCCATACGAGAAGCAACATTAACAGCATCACCCCAAATGTCGTACTGGAATTTCTTTTTCCCAACAATACCTGCAACAACAGAACCTGTATTAATACCGACCCGCATTTGAAAAGGTATTTTACCTTCAGATTTTCGTTCGGCAATTCTCTTGTCAATAAACGCAATCATATCTAAAGCGAGTAACACTGTATTCTTTGTTGACTCTTCGGATGCAACTGGAATTCCTCCTGCCGCCATAAATGAATCTCCAATTGTTTTGATTTTCTCTACCTGATACTTTTCGCACAACTCATCAAAAGCAATAAAACATACGTTTAGTTCGGAGATAAGTTCTTTGGCGCTCATTTTCTCCGATGCATTTGTAAAGTCTCTAAAATCTGTGAATAAAATGGACGCATTTTCGAATGATCTAGCTTCTGCTTCTCCTTTTAATTTCAATTCATCTGCAATTTCTTCAGGTAAGATATTTAAAAGCAACTTTTCAGATTTCCCTTTTTCTTCTTCAATGATTTGCTTTGTGTTGTTCAGCTGATCATGAATGCTTGCATTATCAAGTGCTACTGTCAAATACGATCCTAACGTTCGAATAAATTCAAGATGATATTTGTTGTAAACGTCTGTTTGTGTGCTTGAAACTGCAATCGCCCCAATACTTTCGTTGTGCATGTTCATAGGTACACACATAACGGAACCGATTTTGTTATTCGATTTTGAAACAACTGGTTTATCGACATATTGGGCGTAATCCGAAGGAGCATCCTGTAACATTACCTCCTTTTTATTTTTCAATACCCAGGCCATTAAGTGGTTCTTTTTTATTCCTTCTGCGTTAAGTTCCTCTGTCTCCAAATTATTATGGTCGATATGAATTAGGATAGGTTCTCCAGCTTTCATAAACATAACTTGCATTTCATCAACGTTCATCGAGGATTTACTGTAGGTATATACATTTTTAATAATTTCTTTTATGTTTAAGTTAGCTGTAATCTTTTTCCCAATCTCAGTAAACATCGTTGTTTGGTTCATTGATTTCTCAAACTCATCCACTTTTTCAGTTAATTTTTCAGATTCTTTTTTATGATCTTCTAACGTTTGATTGCTATCCAGTAATTCTAAACACTTTTTTGAAAGTTTGTTAAATTGGTCTACAACCTTGCCAAGATTTCCCCCGTCAGTGTATGTAACTTTCATCACTCTAGGACTATCCATGGCGAGTACTATTTTCGAAAGCACTTCTTTGATTTTTTTATTTAACAAGGAATATCGTACAAGTACGACTATCGCAAAAAGCGAAACACCTAAAGCAATCAACAACCAGATATTCATATTATTGTAATAATCTAAAAATTTGCACTAAATTAGCCATTTATAGCTATAACTAGTTAAGTGAGTTCTCGCAATAATCCATTTCCAGGCCTTAGGCCATTTGAAGCAAAAGAGTCCGCTCTATTTTTCGGAAGAGAAACACACACGTCAGAAATTTTACGAAAACTAGAAACCTATCGATTTGTTTCCATTGTTGGAAATTCCGGTAGTGGTAAGTCTTCGCTTGTTAAAGCTGGCGTATTACCTGACTTAATCAACTCTGATGGAAATTGGGAGATATGCACGTTAAGACCTGGTAACTCTCCAATTGATCAACTAGCAGAAAGCCTATCTAGTCTTGAATCCAACAGAAACAACGGCTCTCCTTTAGGTATTGACTCAATCAAGGCCTTACTAGTGAAAAGCAAATTAGGCCTAATTCAAATTCTGAGAACCCAATTAAAAAAAGGAAACCAACTCTTAATATTAGTCGACCAATTTGAAGAGTTATTTCGGTTTCACAAACTCGAAGGAGATAACAAATCTTACGAAAGTGCGAACCATTTCGTTCAGCTTTTATTAGCTGCATCAGAACAAGAGGACGTACCGATTTTTGTAATGATTACCCTAAGATCTGACTTTTTAGGTGATTGTGCCCAGTTTATGGGTTTGCCAGAAGCCATAAACGATGGTCAGTTTCTAGTCCCAAGAATGGGCCGCGAACAGTTAAAGTCAAGTTTTACAGGCCCCATAGAATACGCTGATGCTGCAATTTCTCCAAGATTGTCGCAGCAACTTTTAAACGAAGTGGGAAACGATCCTGATCAATTACCTATTCTTCAACATGTTTTAATGAGAACATGGGAGGTATGGGAAAAAGAGGAAAAAACAGGACTACCATTAGACATATCGCATTACAACTCGGCTGGTGGAATGAAAAATGGTCTGTCAAATCATGCCGAGGAAGCTTATAGCGAGCTAAAAGACGACAAGCAACGACGTATCGCTAAAATACTTTTTCAAACAGTTACCGTTAAAAGTAGTGACAATAGAGGCATAAGAAGACCAACATCAATAAAAAAAATTGCAGCAATTTGTGGTGAACCTGTAAAAGATATAATCGAAGTCGCTGAAATATTTAGACGTGGAGATCGAGGTTTCTTAATGCCCCCTCCGACAACTCCACTCAATGCCGATAGCATACTTGACATTTCACATGAGAGTCTAATGCGAATATGGAATCGACTGCGTGATTGGGTCGACGAAGAAGCCGAGTCGGCCGTGCTTTATACCCGTATTACCGACAGTGCTCAAGGATATGAAATGGAACGTGCTGGACTTTGGCGTGATCCTGATTTACAAATAGCTCTTGATTGGATTTCAAAGTACAATCCAAACAGTGCATGGGCTGAGCAATACAACGACTCATTTGATTCATCAATCCGTTTTATTGAAGCAAGTAAGCAGGAAAAGCAGTTTATATATGCAGACAAAAGGCGCAAAAGAAGATTCAGGAACGTCTCTGTAGTTTTGGTCTTGTTAGTTCTAAGTGCGTTGTCTATTTGGGCAATTCAAGAACGAAATAGTTCAGACATGTATGCCCAAAGTGCCATTGAAGAGCGAAATCTTGCAGACAAACACAAACGTATCGCTGAAGAGAATTATGCTATAGCCAAAAAGCAAGAAGCAATGGCACAGCAGCAGCAAAAGGAAGCTGAAAACCAAAAACGTCTTGCGTTAATGAGCGCCATAGAAGCTAAAAAGCAGAAAACATTAGCTGACAAAGAGTCTGCCATTGCAATTGAAGCCAAAAGTAGGGCAGAATATGATAGACAGATAGCTGAACGCCAAAAGATTATTGCGGATAGTTTGCGGGAAATATCTCTAACCTCTGAACAAAACGCCACTAGGTTGAGATTACTTGCATTGGCTCAAAACTTGGCGATCAAGTCAAAAATGACTGCTTCTTCCAGCGACGAACGGGAACTAAAAGCTCTTCTTGCAATTCAGAGTTACAAATGGAATCGAGAGTATAACGGCAAAGCAAACGACATGGAGTTGCTTGGAGCATTGGTTGCTGCCAAACGGGCCTATCAAGACCCAAATGAATATATGACGAAACACCACACAGATTACGTAAATGCCATTTCGACCAATCAAAATAATCAGGTGGTAAGTGTTAGCAACGATGGATATATAGTCGTTTCTGACGACAACAAGTTGGAGAGTCTTTCAAAATCACCCCCTCTTTCGAGTATTCTAGATAATGTCTATTACAATCATGAAGGGAATCAATTTGCATTTACAAATTATAACTACGACGTGTTGGTATATAATTCAACATCTCTTATTCAACCAATAAAAACATTCAGCAAAGTTCACAGTAAAGAGATTATTGCTTTGCAATGGGGAGATGGTAAAATTTTATCTGGATCGCTAGATAGTACAGTAAATATACTTGATGTAAAAACTGGTAAGATTGTACGTACAATTAAGTTAAACTTTAGACCACTTTGTATGTGTTACCTCACCAAGCTAAACATACTTTTCATTGGGGGGAATGATGGAAAGGTGTATAAGGCAGATTTAAGTAGCAATGGAGAGATAGTAGAATTTTTGGATCCTGGGAAAGGCGACATTACTTCAATCAGTACCAATAAAGCACGCACCTTGGTGGCATTTGGTACTAGAAATGGGTATTGCGGTATGGTTCATGTTGACGACCCCAATTGCTTAGAATCTATTTCTGGTCATACACGTGGTAGTGGAGTTTCTCAAGTAAGTTTTCACCCATCTAAACCACTACTTGCAACAGCATGTCTTGACAAAAAAGTACGGCTGTATGAAACTACGGATTTGAATATGCCTCCTATGGTTTATAATGAAAATACCGATTGGGTTCTAGACATCGCATTCAGTTCAAATGGTAAAGAAATACTCTCAGGTGGAAGAGATAAATCAATCCGCAAATTCCCGATTGACCAAGCTGATATAATTTCATATTTAGAAAGTAAATTATCAAGAAACTTATCGCAAGAAGAATGGAGTATATATGTAGGTCATGACATAGCCTACAGAAAAACAGTACCAACAATATGAACATTAGGAACTCATTACACAATAACTATTTGCATTGGCTATTAAGAACTTTCTCTCTGGTCCTACTATCATTCGCCTCATTTTACCCAGCGACGGTCTATAGCCAAGATTGTGATTCAAAAATTATTGAAGCAAAAAGCCTTTATGAATT
This sequence comes from uncultured Bacteroidota bacterium, assembly GCA_937124965.1. Classification (GTDB taxonomy): domain Bacteria; phylum Bacteroidota; class Bacteroidia; order NS11-12g; family UBA9320; genus UBA987. The sequence continues at coordinate 240,528 of CAKZLB010000016.1, read as the reverse complement.
AGGACAGTTTAACGAAGTGATTAAAAATCTAAGTTATTGCGCCGATTCGGCAGATAGAGATACTCGTTGGAAGAGTTTACGTTTAATTGCACTTTCTCAATTAGCAAACAAAGATGTTGAAGAAGCGCGACTAACTGCTATCAAAATGATGGAAATTAATCCAAAATACAAACCGAGTAGTTTAAAGGAGCCAAGCGATTTTGTGCAATTAATCAATGATGTTGTGGTAATTCCAAAATTTAGTATCGGAGTTGGATTATCTCTTGGGACTAACGTTACTGCTCCTACAGTGAATGATGTTTTTACAGTCAGTGATCAAGGAAAAAAGTACACTGGATCGAGTAAGTTTCAAATTGGAATTTCCTCCCTATACCAAATAAATTCAGCATTCTCAGTTCAAACTTCTTTGGTGGTTTCTAGGAAAGCATTTGAACTCGATCACTCTTTCGGAGACTGGTCGCTTGGGATGGAAGAAAACATGACCTACCTTCATGTGCCTATACGTGCACGGTACACCTTTTCACACAAAAGCCGTATTCAACCATTTGTTCAGTTAGGTGGTTATGGTGGTTTACTTTTATTTAGTAACAATAGTTTTTTCGCACAAAACAATCCAAGCAACGAATCATATTCGTTAGAAAATGTAAGTTCTATTGATCGAAGAAATAAAATGGATTTTGGTTTAACCGGTGGTGTTGGTGTTAATTACACAACCAAAAATGGCCTCCTATTTGCCCAGGTAAACTATTTTAGATCCTCACAAAACATTACAAATGAAGATACGCGTTACCAATACAATGAGTTGTTCTATTCATACTTTTACTTGGACGATAACATAGTTTTGAATAATTACTCAGCTAGTATTGGTTACAGTCTATACTTAAACTATAAAGTGGTTAAATAATGAAGATAACAAAACTCCTAATAGGCATATTTAGCATACTTTTTATCGGAAGCTATTCTTACGCACAAACAGAATGCGACAATTCACTTTATCAGGCGAACAAATTATATGAAAGTGGAAAAATTCAAGATGCCGTAACACTACTTGAACCTTGTGTCGGCGAAAATATGAATTCCGAGGAAAGGTTTGAAGCTTATAGACTGCTGGCTGCTGCCTATAACGAACTTAAAAACATGGATAAACGCGAAGAGTATCTTCTATTGATGTTGAAAGATCAACCAGACTACAATAAAAAACCAAATACCGATTCTCGAGAAATCACAAATGCTTTAAATGAGTACGATATCAGACCAGGTATGCAAGTTGGATTGAGCTTTGGCACCAATTTGAATATGCCCAAATTACAAGAAAGTTATGCTGCGTTATCCGTTAATCAAAAATACCTATCAACGTTTGGCTTCCAAGCCGGTATAACATTTGACTACTTCCTCCGTCAAAACACCTCCGCAACTGTTGGTGCTTCGATACGTCAAATGGGCATTCGCCATGAATTGGTTCAAGAAGGAATATGGGCAAAAAATTATAACGAGTTAATGGTCACAGCTCAAATTAATGTAGGAGGAAAACAGTTCTGGGATTTAACGAAAACCATGAAAGGATATGTTGGTTTTGATTTGGGAGTGGGATTGGTAAGGAATGCTTCGATAAATTTAAAAACCGAAAACTTTGTATTAAATACTATTGAACAAAAAACCAAAGATGTTATAGATGAACGAAATACATCTTTATTGAATGTGGGTGCTAAAATGGGTATGGCAATTGACTTGGATGCCGTTACAGTATCATTTGATCTTGGATATTCGAACTACTTTACAACAACGATTGATGGGTCTCAACGATTATCAGACAGGGATTTTGTATTCAGCACTCAATATATTAACGATGATATAGTACCAAGACTATTGATCTTTAATATTGGATTTTCGATGCCGTTGTTTTATAAAATAAGCAAATAGTCTTTACAAAATTGTAGTCCGAGTGGTCCTACTCAACTATCGATCACCATTTTGATCGGTTTTCATCACCACTAAATCATCTTTATCCGCTGAGTTTCCAAATCCTCGAGTATTACCTGCAAATAAATATGATCCATTAGAATTTTGCACACCATACGAAAACGTGACTGATTCTGCGAGTCTGAATACTTTAGTGAAAAGTATTTCCCCATTTTGACCAATTTTAACAACAAACGGCAACCTTCCATTTGACCCTGCAACAGTACAGTCGCCTGTAACAACATACTCGCCTTTCTCATTTTCTGTCAATGAATATGTTTCCAGAGTTAATACATCCATTGTAACTTTTGTCTTCCATTGCGATTCAACATTAGAGTTTATTTTCACAATCTCAAAAGATGTCTGGGGTTGAGGGATCCCGTCTTCTAAAAACCCAAGGGTTTTACTCGATGTGTACACATAATGTCCATCTCTAGTCCCTAATGCTTGACGATGTATTCTCTCTACCTCGTTACCAGAGTTCTCAACAATTATTTTTGCACCAAAATTGGATTTTACTCGAGCAAAAAATGTTTTAGGCGGTGCACTCCAGCCTGTCCATGGGTATTCAAATAACGTTCCTGAAACCAAATACTCACCATCCAATTCTTTTAATATTTGATACGTAAGAACCTTACCTCCGAACTGTCCGTCCTGCATCTTTACCACTTTTACAACTTTCCCATCTTTGTCAAGTGTATAAATAAAATTGCTCGAAGCGCTACCAGTTCCTAGTCCATCCGTGAGAGATATTAAAACGGTTCCATTTTCCCCTTCTACTGGAAGACCAATAATATTATTCTGACGCAAGGCTGGATTAAACTCTGTTTGAAAAACAATATTTCCATCTGAATCAACCCTGATAACTTCACTAGAGCTTACCATGCTACAAAACACATAGTCACCATTTGAAAACGCTGTACCGTGACAATAAAACAATGTTTTCGTGGGGATTTCCTTATTCCAAAGAGTGTTCCCATAAGCATCTAGTTTTCGTATTTGAAAACCTTCTGGTTCATCAGTAGTTGCATCTACTGCTGCGCCTGCAACAATAATATCACCATTGGGCAGTTCATCTACAAACAACCCTAGTGAAGACGCTTTATTGGAATATGTTTTATAAAAATACGTTGGTTTTGAGTCGTTCGGTTCAATTTCCACGGAAGGTGAACATGAAACCAAAAAACATATAAATCCCAAGCTAAAAACCTTGAAATTGGAAAACATATTGATTTTGAATATAATAGTCATAACAAAGTTAATCGGTTATTTCTCCTGTTTTATTCGTCTTGTAAAACATCAATGAATTAACACCTCTTGAGTTCGTTGAGTATCCAGCATTATTCCAACCAGTAGAGGTCGATCGAGATTGCATTGCATAATCCTCAGTAGACATTCCACCAGTGAATGAACTCCAATCCTCTTCTCCTGCACTATTAACTTTTAATAGAAACCCTTGCCGTGAGCCTAAAGGTGCAGTCAATTCTCTAGTACTACCACTTATCAATAATCCACCATCCTTCGTTTTCTGAATGTTCCTAAAAACTGCTTCTCCAAGACCGTAGTACTTTTTGCCAAGCAGATTTTTACCGAAATTATTGGTTTTAACTAGTTGAATATGCAACACAGTATCTGAATCATATTGTGAGGTGCCGAAAACGAATCCATCCTCATAGTTGATTGCTTGTGGCACTTCTGTCTCTTTGGTATAATACCTATTTGGATATTGATAAAAAACACCTCCCCACGCTAGGCTACCGTTTGATGCATCTATTCCATGAAGGTAAGTCAGAAATTTAGAATTGTTCACAGAACTAGCATCTGGACTTGCGTAACCAGAAATCACATAGTTTCCATCAGCCCCTTGAAGTATTGACGTAGTTGCATCATGCCAAGCACTTATGTTTTCATGAACACGTGACCAAATAATATCCCCACCAGATTTAATTCTCATTATCCATGAGTCTAGATCAGATGTTGCAACATATCCTGCAACAATTATCGACGCATCATTGCTAACAGTTAAAGTATAGAATTCACGCATAGTAGCTCCAGGATAGGTTTTTTGCCAAGTCACCTCCCCTGTAGAATTTACCGCTATAACCAAGCCCGCTCTTCTTCCGATACTATTTTCGGCCGAAGAAGTGTAACCAACTAAAACAATTTCTCCATCTGGTTTTTCTTGTGCGTCATTAAAGGCGGCATTAATTCCACCTCCAAAGCTTTTATACCACAATCTGTCGCCATTGCTACTTATACGCATAGCAAATGCTTTATTATTAGCTTGCCCTACGTATATAAAGCCACCATCGTTCAAGCTTACCACTTTACGAACTGCTTCAGTTCCAGTTTCGTTGTAAAATATAATATTTGAATTAGAATCTGGTTTTACCCCATCTTTATCATTACAGTTAGAGAGTAAAAAACTGGATAAAATTATGAATAGTACAATTGCCTGTGATTTCGTTCTAAGCATCTAATCGGTTACGTCGTTATGCTCAAATATAACTAATTATACTCTTTCATTGTAATTACGCTGATTACTAAATTTTGGGTCAAATACGCTTAGGGTGCCACACCTTCCATCAGCACCGCACACAACCAAGCTCCATACGTGCCTAGGGCATATCCTAAAACAGCTAATAAAACCCCTACTGGTGCTAACGAAGGATGAAAAGCTGCGGCAACAACAGGAGCCGATGCAGCTCCCCCAACATTCGCCTTGCTTCCAACAGCTAAAAAGAAAAATGGTGCTTTGATCAACTTAGCAACCAAAACCAAAAGACCTGCATGGAATGCCATCCAAATCAAACCGACTAGAATTAATAGTGGATTATCGACAATTTGGCGGAGATCCATTTTCATACCTATCGTCGCAACCAAAATATAGATGAATACACTTCCAATTTTTGACGCACCATATGCTTCTAGTCCCCTTGCTTTGGTGAAGCTAAGAACCAATCCGATAGTGGTTGCCATTACCACTAACCAAAAGAAACCACTAGTTAACGTAGTGCCTTTCAATGCGTCTATTGAACCAAAGAAGTCGGTAAACCAACCAGAAGACATGTGGGAGAATGCAGTTGCTCCAAATGCAACACCTAACACAACTAAAATATCTCGTAAGGTTGGGTTTTTACTAATGCTGTTCGTGAAGTTTTCCATTTTTGTTTGGAGTTCTTTAATGGCTGAGCTATCGGCTTTTAACCATCGGTCAATTTTATCTGCTTTTCCAGCACCATAAAGAAGTGCTGCCATCCAAATATTTGCAACCACAATATCAACCAACACCATCCCTCCGTATTTGCTCTGTGAGTATCCGTAAATCTCAAGCATTGCTGTTTGATTCGCTCCACCACCAATCCAGCTTCCTGCTAGTGTAGATAGCCCTCTCCATACGGCTTCTGGGCCCTGACCACCAACCGTTTCTGGAGAAAAGGAAGAAACGAGTAATATGGCTATTGGTCCACCGATAATAATCCCTAAGGTTCCTGTGAGAAACATAATAATACTTTTTGGACCAAGATTAATAATACCTTTTAGATCGATGCTCAATGTCATTAACACTAATGCTGTTGGGAGTAGATATCTGGTCGCCACATAATAAATACTAGACGACTCAACACTATGTATCAACCCTAAACTTGAAAGAATTGAAGGCAAAAGGTAACACATTAAAAGTGCAGGAATTACTGTATAAAACTTCTTTAAAGCAGTGTTTTTGGAGGTACTTGTAAAAAACACAAAAGCTAAGCACAGCAGTAAAATTCCCAAAACCACGGCATCATTTTTAATGAGTGGTGCTTTCTTTATAACATCAACGTTCATTTTCGAGACTTTTCCATCTGGAGAGATGAGCTTGAAAGCGTTTTCACCTGTTGCGGACACTTTTGCTAGTACCGGCTTCAGGCCATTGACATATAACGTGTCTTCATTTAGAATAAAAATAAACTGTCCATTGCCCACCATTTTAGAAGGAAAATCGATGATGTATTGATTACTTACATTTAAATCAATGTATTTGGGTGCATCACCGAATACTATCGTCGGATATTCTTGACTCTCATTGGCAATGGTTAATGGATTTTCTGACCTTGCCTGTAGCGATGAAAGCACTATTAGAAGTGTGCAGAATAAAATTTGACGTAATGTTTTGGTTTTGAAACTTGCTTTAAAATGAATCATGCCGCAAGTAATAAAAAAAAACGACTTGATAAATTGATATTTTAATCCTAACTTCGACTACTTTCAATTTTTATAAAGCATAATACACTCATTAATTAGAATTTATGGTTTAACTTTACTTTTAAAAGAGACCGGTTCGCCGGTCTTTTTTTATGTCTAAACCGCTCGCTTTAAAGCCATTACATATCCTAGATGTAATGCCTCATGGGCTGTATTAAACTCTATTGCTTCTTCAACGGAACGAAGGGTGTATCCATAGCTGGTTGGATATTCTGTAAATTCTTTAAATAAACCAGAGATATAATCTTTCTCAGTTTGGTCAATTAACTCAATAAATTGATTTTTTATCTTAACTAGAATCTCTTCATTATACGTTAAAGGTATAGATCCTTTTTTGAATAAGTCAACAAGTTGACTGTCGACATTCATCGGGTTCCCGCTCAAACGATAGACTAATGCCTGCTGTGTAACTAGAATATGGCCAAGATTCCATAGTATATTGTTGTTAAAGCCACTAGGGATTTTTATAAGCTTGTTAAATTCCAAATCTCCAATAGCCATTAATACATTTCGCCTAGTCTGACGATTAATCTCGAATGATCTCATTTCTAAAATTTCAAAAATAATAGGATAAAAAAAGCGACCAGATGTAAATCAGGTCGCTTCTATAAAAGACTTTTTTATTAATATTTAATGATTTTCTCTACGTGCATGTCTTCACCTGAAGAAACCTTCAAGTAATAAATACCTTGAGATACATTAGAAATGTCAATCTCGTTAACCGACAGGCCACTTTGAACTGATACATTTCTAAGCACTTTTCCAGTTGCATCCGTTAAAACCATATGATCCACAAGAGCACCTTCTTTTGTCTCAACCTTTACTACACTGTTTGTTGGATTAGGATAAACCGAAACTAGAGAAGCAAAATCTATTGCGTATTGTCCTGTTCGACCTGCACTTTGTGGAATAAATATGTCTGAATTTTTAGCTAAAGTCTGCTGTGACTTAACCTCATTTGACTCACCGTCTATTTCAAATAACGTTTGATCTTTTCCTACTTTTTTCGATACGATTAACACATCTCTAACTTCATCAAACTGAATTGTGCCATCCGTTTCAGCGCTGTTTGCTTGCACAAATGCTGTCATCAATACCTTATTTGTAATTTCACCAGTTTCAGAATTTAAATCTCCAACGAAGTAACTAGTTGTTGCTTTCGAATCAACTTCAAAAGTTAAGACTTTTACTTTCTTCAAGCTCGGAACATAAACAAGAGACAACACGTCTTCTTTAATAGATATTGTGCGCACCTTCTCGGTGTTTAGGTTCATCTTCACCAATCTATTAAATCCAGGAATATCTTTAGCTACAAACATAAATTCAGATTTGTCTGTATCTAAGGTAGGTAGGCTAATTGAGTACGACAACGATTGTGTAGTCCCTCGATTATCAACTTTTGATTTTGCTCCAACGTACGGAAGTGTAGGTACAAATATCGAAAATGTAGGAATTTTAATTTTTTCAGATCGGTTGTTATCCAAATCCAAAATTGTCATACTTACATCTTCTGTTAAAAAATCGTAGTAATTAGGAACTTTTGAAGTTGCTAGATAAACTAACTTATTTTTCTTTTCAGAGTAAGACAGTGACAAAACGTGATCGTATAAACGAGTAGTTTTAAAATGTCCACCAACATTATTCTTTACATGAACTACAGACGACGTTCCGTCGTAAGTTGCATAAGCATACTGATCTTGGCCAGCATACTTTACAAAAGTGTTTCTTGTATATTGTGAACCTAAATCAAAAGATGTTTCATTAAAAACTCCCGCCTCTGCGTCATAACTTGACACTTTCCAGGTATTGTTTTCACTCACAACACACGGATAGGTGGTTTGGGCAAGTACCGCAATTGACGAACATGCAATTGCAAGGATTGAAAGTGTTTTTCTCATAGTTCTATTATTTATTTCCGAACAAAGTACGTTTTTTTATTGCAGAAAACAAACTGTGTTTATCGATTACTTATCTGTTTTCTTCTTAGTTCCTGGTTTTGCAATTGAGTCTCTCATGCTCGTATCGGCTTCAATATTTCTCAATTTGTAATAATCCATTACACCTAAGTTACCTGATCTAAAAGCTTCTGCTATTGCCATTGGAATCTCAGCTTCAGCCAGAATTACCTGAGCTCTAGCACGCTGTGATTCGGCTTTCATCTCTTGCTCACTAGCTACTGCCATAGCTCGGCGCTCTTCAGCTTTTGCATTTGCTACCTTCAAATCAGCTTCTGCTTGATCTGTTTGTAGTTCTGCACCAATGTTTTTTCCTATATCGATGTCGGCAATATCAATACTTAATATTTCGAATGCTGTTCCAGCGTCCAACCCTTTTGATAACACAGTTTTTGAAATCTGATCTGGATTTTCAAGTACCGACTTGTGATTAATCGCAGAACCAATGGTTGTTACAATACCCTCACCTACTCTCGCTAAAATTGTTTCTTCTCCAGCACCTCCAACGAGTTGGTGAATGTTTGCACGCACGGTAACTCGCGCCTTTGCTATCAGTTGAATCCCATCCTTGGCAACAGCTGCCACTGGAGGAGTATTGATTACTCGCGGATTTACACTCAACTGAACCGCGTCAAATACATCTCTTCCAGCTAGATCAATCGCAGCTGCAAGGTTAAAATCTAACGGAATATTTGCTTTGTCAGCGCTAATCAAGGCTTTAATGACATTGTTTACATTGCCACCTGCCATGAAGTGTGTCTCTAAATTGGTAACCCCTGTTTTCAATCCCGCTTTAACAGAATTAATCTGAGCGTTAATTATGAGCGATGGTGGTACTTTTCGAATTCTCATCAATATCAATTGAATTATACTCGTTTTTGCTCCAGAGACCAATGCTGTAAACCATAGGCCAATCGGCACAAAGTATAAGAAGACAAATAGAAAGACGAGAATTGCGCCAATGGCGAGTAATAAAGACGGGTTCATGTTATACTTTTTTAATAAATATTTTATTCTGTGTTATTCGTGTAATTTCTACGGATGTTCCAACCTCAATTGCTTCTCCTTCTGAACTAATTTCTACTTTTTTACCATTAAACAAACCTGTACCTAACGGTCGTAATGCCGACAACGCTTTGCCCACATCTCCGATTTTGACAATACTTTCTGCGTCTTCTTTGGCTTTCGAACTAATCGAATCAGTCGAAGCCATGCGTGACCAAACTCCTGTCTTTAATGCAAAAAGTACAGCACCTACTGTAAATATCCCAACACCAAATAAGGTCCAATTTCCTATCGTTGTCCCATATTCTTCATACGTTCGAAAAACACCAAACGCAATTAGCCCAAGTCCAATTACACCCAAAACTATTCCTGGGGTAACCAAAATCTCTACAATCAAAAAGAGCAATCCGATGATTATAAAAAATAGGATTAATGTAAGAGTCATTTGTTAAAAATTACGAACGCAAGTTAAGCACTTTCATAGATATTTTGGAAGGAAACTTTTTTAGTCTCTAGAGCGAAGGTTTAGCAATGATGAATGACACTTTTGGTTGAATATCAATTTCAAATCGCACACTACTCATCAGTTCGCCATCTAAGTGTGCATGCAATTCATTTTCAGCAGAAACTACAACCTGTTTAATCGTTCTGTGTTCAACAAAGTCTTCATTTAAGTGCTTCCCATTTTTGACTAATGGTATTTTAAAAAGTCTTGAAAGTGGGACAATGTCACCAATAGAAACTAAGTTTAAATACCCATCATTTGCGATACTCGAAGGTGAAATCTTGAAACCTCCTCCGTAGTCTGTCCCATTGGCAACCGCTACCATGAAACGTTTCTTAGTCTCTTTTAAACCATCAACTTCAATAGTGATTTTTGTGCTTCGATAAAAAAGAACATTTTTCAAAATCGCCAGCCAATACTTCCAGCTAGTTGAAATAAACGGTATGTTCATTTTTACCGTTTCTCTAGCAACGGATCCATCAAACCCAATTCCCACCCCATTCAAGAAAAAGCGATTATTGCATATCCCAACATCAAATGGTTTCGTTACAAAATGCTGAAGCATTAAAATGCTTTCGCTTGAGGTTAGATCTCCATGAATTAAACGACTAAAATCATTCCCACTTCCGCCAGGAATTAGGTGAATATTCCGAATCCTTGCTTCATCAACATTTAACACATCGTTTATCGTACCATCACCACCAACAATAGAAATTATTTCAGGATCATTTTGAACGATAGCGTGATGAACGCCATCTGTGTCGTTTGATTTAGTTGTTTCGTAAAAACCGAACCGTAAGTCAGTTTGACTGAATGCAAACTCCTTTACCTTAGCAAGTACATCTAAGGCATGTCCTCCACCTGCATAGGGATTACAAACAACTAATACGCGTTTCAATTATAGGCAACTAAGGCATTCTTCTACCATCCCTGCAGAACCCATAATTACTGGAACTCTCTCGTGCAGTTCATTTGGCTTCACCTCCATAATTCGAACATCTCCAGTAGTTGCTTTTCCTCCTGCTTGTTCTGTTAAAAACGCCATTGGATTGCATTCGTACATTAGTCGAAGCTTCCCTTTAGGAGCCGAGTGTGTTGCAGGATACATAAAAATACCACCTTTGATTAAATTACGATGAAAGTCCGCTACCATTGAACCAATATATCGAGCTGACATTCGCTTTTCCTTACACGAATCTACATATTTCTGAATCCCAGATGAGAATTCCTTAAAGTTGCCTTCATTAATAGAGTAAATTTTCCCTTGTTCTGGTGTTTTCATATCTGGGTGACTTAAACAAAAGTCTCCAATAGACATATCCAACGTAAAGCCATTAACGCCACTTCCCGTTGTGTAAACCAACATGGTACTCGATCCGTAAATTACATAGCCTGCTGCAATCTGATTTTCACCAGTTTGTAAACAATCTTCTTCTGTGGCAGGTGTTCCAACTGGAGTAACCCTTTTGTAGATAGAAAAAATGGTTCCGATGGCAGCGTTTACATCAATATTCGATGAGCCATCTAAAGGATCCATTGCAACAACATACTTAGCGTCTGGATTTAGATGTCTAACATAATCTTCTTCTTCACTAATAATTGCGCAACAGTCACCACCGGCTGAAAGAGACCAGATAAACTCGTTGTTAGCAATTACGTCTAATTTTTTCACCTCTTCACCTTGAATGTTTGTGGAGCCATGTTCACCAATAATATCAACCAATCCGGCCTTATTCACGTCGCGATTTACCAGTTTGGCCGCAAATTTTATATCTCTAAATATTTTAGATAAATTTCCTGTAGCAGTCGGATATTTCGCTTGTTCGTTTGCAACAAACTGACTTAAGGTAGTAACACTGTTTCTAGTTCTCATTTTTGGTATTCGTGTTTTGAATAAGGTTGTGGTATAGATGCTTTAAATTTGTGGCGGCAAATATAAGTCCATCAAAATCAATAAACATTTCTACAATGTTAGTATTCAAATTTGGAGGTGCATCGGTTAAAGATGCTAGTGCGGTTAAAAATGTTGCAAACATTCTCGAACGCTATAAAAATGAACAAATTTTAGTGGTTGTTTCAGCAATGGGGAAAACAACAAACTTGATGGAATCGTTAGTTCATCAATACATGAACAAACAGTCAATTACGGAAGTTATGGACGAATTAAAACAGTTTCATCGATCAATAATCACAGATTTAATTGGACCAAATTCTTCTCAGTTTTACGAGGTTGAAAACTTATTTATTGAGTTAGAATGCACGTTAGATACAGATATGGCTGCTCAAGGCTATGATTTTGTATACGATCAGATTGTCCCTTATGGCGAACTGCTTTCAACGAGAATTATTTCTCATTTTTTAAACCAAATTGGTGTTACTAATCGATGGCTTGATGCACGAAATTTTGTGGTTACAACTTCCCAACATAGACGTGGACGAGTAAACTGGGAGGTTACCCAAAATCTAATAAGTAAGCGAGCGAAAAAGTTAATTGAAAAACAATTGACTATCACTCAAGGGTTTATCGGTAGAACCGTTGAGAACAATTCTTCAACCCTTGGTCGCGAAGGGAGTGATTACTCGGCTGCAATTTTTGCATATTGTCTAGAGGCTTCATCTGTCACGATATGGAAAGATGTTCCTGGCGTTATGAATGCAGATCCTAAACGCATGAGTATCACAGAACTATTGCCGGACATTTCTTTTAAGGAAGCGATTGAACTTGCGTACTACGGTGCGTCTGTAATCCACCCTAAAACCATTCAGCCGCTAATGCAGAAGGCCATACCATTATATGTACGGTCATTTCTAGATGAAAATGCTCAGGGAACGATTGTTCAAGATCATGGACTAAATAGCGTGGTAAACGTTCCGTGTTATATATTTAAAGACAATCAGGCGATGATTTCCCTTTCATCAAAAGACTTTGCTTTCATTGTTGAAGACAACTTAAGTCACATATTCAGTGGGTTGGCAAGTACTGGTGTACAAGTAAATCTCATGCAAAACACCGCAATATCTTTTGCAATATGTGTAAATGCTGATGATCGAAGAATTAATAAGTTTTTAGAAATTATTGGAGAGGAGTACTCTATTGAAATTCAAAAAGACCTTCAATTGTTGACAATTTTTAACCCTGTAAACTCAAATCAAATTTCAAAAATTGTTGGAACAAAAAACCAACTATTAGAGCATAGAACAAGCAACGCTTTGCAACTTATTTTGCAATAGCAAAAGTTGCATTAATAGTATATCGCCTTGTAATTTTTCGTAATTCGGTGGCAGAAGGATTCCTGTGATCTGAACTTGCTCGAAGCATACCGACTTCAACACCATGCGAACCTTGTGCAACGTTTGTCTCCGATATCGATATTACTTCACCACATTTTTCTGCTAAACTATGTAACAAATAACCTGCTTTTTCTTCAGCATTTTCGAGTGCTGTTATCCGAAGATTCTTTTCATAGTCTTCTATTTGTGAGTGTTGTAAATTACTAATTGACATATTGTTGATTCCTTTATCCGTAATAGTCTTTGTAATCTCATCAATAATCTCAAAATTACTCACCGTAACAACTATCGTTTTTGATACCAAAAAATCTTTACCTGTTTGACGGTGGTAATTCCCAATTGCACTTACTTTGATTTGGTCCTGCTTTACTCCTGCTTTTTCCAATTGTTTTAATACAATTGGTTCAATATCAGACATGGGTATTTTTGTGATGTAATCTTCGTACTTTTTACCTGATTCGAATTCCTCTTTCCAATATTCTTTCATTGAAATAGTAAACTCAATGATGTCTGGACTTAATTCAATTTCAGAGGTGCCAGTTACAGTAATTGTCCGCCGTAGCATAAATATGGTTTTCGTAAAGTGTGTTTAATATTTGTTCAATATTGACAATGGACATCTACCGTTTACCATCAACTATTTCAATATCATTTTCGAAATACATTTTCGTAGTTCCAGTAAGTGGATTATATAGCTCAAACTCCCCTTGTTTCTTTCCGTCGATCCAGGTTCCACTTAATTCGGTTTGGCTCCCGTTTACTACTTGTCGGCAAAAACCATGAGGTTTCCCATTTTTAAAACTTCCTTCGACGTATCCTTTGGGACTGGTAAGTTTACCTTGACCATTAAATTGATTGTTTCGAAATTCTCCTTGATAATGGTAGGTTTCTGAAAACCAAAAATGTCCTGAGCCATGCATCAAGTCTCGATACCAATCACCTTCATACCAAGTTCCATTTGAATATCTTGCATAGCCTGTACCCATTCTCTTTCCTAATACAAAATCTCCCTCATACAAATACGAATTTGGAACATTCAAGACTCCTTCGCCCCATAAAAATCCTAATTTAAAATTGCCAGAATAACTCAAGCCGGTAGTATCAGAGAAACTACCTTTTTGATGTGGAATTCCACTTTCCCAACTTCCTTCGTATTTCATAGCCGTCATTGGCCATGTCATTTGCGACACTTCATTGAAACAGTTACCTTTAGTACAAATTCCGTTTGGTAACAATCTCATTCCCCATTCCTTCTGTAACAGCAAGTTTTGTGCATTTAAGAAGGAGTCTTTTACAGTAAACTTTACCAACTCAATATTGCCTCCCTTAAAATACAGCTTGCCATGTACAATATCTGTATCGTAATGATAAACAAATGCATTCATGGAGTCTACCATAAAATTGACATACTTATAGGCTTCAAAATCTTTCAATTTCATAGAGAAGTCTAAATCAAGAGGAAGTTCTCGCTGAGCTTTTTTAAACAAATATCCTGAATCGTAAAATTGCACTTCTTTCAGCACGAAATTTTGATTAAAAACTAGTTTAAGTCCTTCGTCATACGACACTATCTCGTACTCATTCAACACCCTAGAGAAAGTCTCTTGAACCTGACCACTGTCTAATTCTGAAACGAGAGTCATTAATGGCGGATAGGAAGCAATTTGTCCCAACATTAGCAAATATGGACTAACCTCTTCTTGTGCCTTAGCATTTATTGAAAAAAGAGAAAGTACTGAGATTAAGAATATAGAAAATAACTGTTTTATCATGTTCTGTTTACAAATTAACGTTATTGAAAAAGAATAGTATTATCAGTCGAACATTTTTTTATTTAGAATGTTTAAAAACAGTAGTTTTGCACGCTTTATGGGACACAAAATAAGATTTCTTTTTGAGGACAAGACCCTTCAGGACCAAGAAGTTGAATGCGCTTCAGGAGATACCATCCTGGATGTAGCTCACGACAACGACATTGAACTTCAACACAATTGCGGTGCGGTCTGTGCATGTAGTACCTGTCACGTTTACGTCGAGGAAGGCATGGATAATTTGCCTGAAATATCTGACAAAGAAGAAGACTTTATTGACCGGGCTGTAAACCCTAGCATCAATTCAAGACTTGCTTGTCAGTGTAAAATATCATCTGACCTAGTTGTAAAAATCCCAGATCAAACGCAGTTTAACGGACATTAAGATGGAAAAATTTGAATTACCTATAGAATGGCGAGATTATGAAGACATTGCCATGGCTCTTTACGAAAAGTTTGGAGACGAATTTAATGAAGGCAAAATCTACCGAATACGATTTACCGATTTACTCGAGTGGGTTCTTGAAATACCAACCTTTGTTGGTAAAAGAGAGGATTGTAACGAGGGACATTTGGAAATGATTCAATCAAGCTGGGTTTACGAATGGAGAGATAATCAATAAACTTTGTCGGAACTTTATTTAAAAAAACTTAAGAAAGTCAATGTTTTTGTTTTTGACATTGACGGTGTCTTGACGGACGGAAATATTTACGTTTCTGATGAAGGAGTTTACACACGCTCAACTAGTGTAAAGGATGGATATGCGCTTGTGAAGGCACTGCGTGCTGGCTTCAAGATTGTAGTAATTAGTGGTGGTAATGCTGAAGGTGTGAAGCTACGACTTAACAAATTGGGCATTGACGATGTTTATCTTGGTGTAAAAACAAAGATTGATGTTCTTACTGATTGGCTACAAAAACACAATCATTCGTTAGAAGAGTGTTTAATGATGGGTGACGACGAACCTGACTGTCCGGTTCTAAAAGCGGTAGGGTTTTCTTGTTGTCCTGCAGACGCAGTGCAAAAAGTTCGTGAGAATGTGGACTATATTTCACCAAACGATGGAGGAAAACAATGTGTTCGACATATTATTGAAACTCGATTACGGCTCACAAATAACTGGTAAACAATCACTTAAAAATAAAAATTTAATTACAGTTATTTAATACAAAAACATTAGGAAATTGTCAAAAAACACATTTCCTTTGCAATGCCTTCGAGAGGAGGCATTTTTTCATGGTTAGTTTGGTTTATTTGCCCTGCTCAATAGAGCGGGGCTTCTTTTTGCCACAAACTTTCTTTTTCGAAATTTTATAAAAATTTAAAAATCCTTGTATTAATAGTACAAAATACTTTAACTTTGCATCGTCTTCGAGAGGAGACATTTTTCATGGTTAGTTTGGTTTATTTGCCCTGCTCAATAGAGCGGGGCTTCTTTTTTTATAACTAATACGAATTAAAGACGTCAGACACTTTCTGACTTATCCCAAGAAGTTGTCGAGAATACTTGTTGAATAGTGAATCACCCTCAATCCGATTCACTATATATTGACCTCCCGGAATGTCGTAAACGATGCACCCATCATTGTTTATCATAGCCGCACCAGTTTGATAATAGTAATGAGCATATGATTGACTAGAATCGAATAATGACTTACTAAATTGATACTCAGAATTATTTCTGCCAAAAATCATTTGCTCAACAGTATAAGGGATATCTGTATGTGACACGAAATGACTGTACTCCAAAGAAGTGTCAATAACTCCACCGGTGATTAATAAAGGTATACGAAACTTACGAGGACTACATGTTACTAAATTTCCTGGATTTTTAACTCCATGATCTGATGTAATAATAACAACTGAGTTTGACCATATCTCCGACCTTTCTAGTTTATTCATGAATGCTCCTAAACAACTATCTGTATAATACACAGCTTTAAAAAAGCGTTCAAGTCTATGCTCTGATTCAAACGAAACGGCAGGTATATCAAAAGGTTCGTGGCTACTCAACGTGTACAAGGTTGAAAAAAATGGTTGCTTTTGGGAGGTTATGTCTTTTGTAAACTGATTAAACATAATACCATCGCGAACCCCCCATTTGCCGCTATTTAAGGAAGTATTAAAATCGTCCTCCGTCACAAGTTTATCCACTTCTCCGGCATTAAAAATCAAACCAATATTTGCAAAATCCAAATTCCCTCCATAATAAAACGACGTAAAATATCCCTCTTTATTAAAATTTCGATAAACGTTTGGTGCCGCTTGCAGTTTTCTAGGATAAGAAAGCAGTCTGTCGTTGGGCAACGATGGAAACCCTGTAAACAAGGTTGTTAAACCCTTATCTGATCTATCACCACTCGAATAGCAATTATGAAACGAAATTCCTTTCGACATCCATTTGTTTAGTTCGGGAGTTATACTGTCGAAACCACCTATTGACGATACCACGTTTGCCGTAAAACTCTCCAGAACAATTAAGATCACGTTCGTTTCGGCCCCAAGCTTTTTGTAGTTTTTATACTTTAAGCTTTCTTCAGACAATTCCTTTTGAACAGAATTAGCCTCTTCTTTGGTCGATACTTGTAACTTGTGATTCTTTACTGTCAGCGAAAAAACGGCATTCCATACTGGGTTAATCGCCAGTTGATTTTCAAAATTATTCTTTGAAAAATACACGGAGCTCACACTCAAGGCTGCAACTCCAGTTCCTCCACGTATCGGAAGAATCAAAACTCCAGCAAACAAAATCAAGAGCAAAGCGGCCCAGCGAGTAGGAAATTGGCTACTTTTTTTAACTCGACATGCCCAAGAATATACCAACTCAAACAGCCCAACTAGAATTACAGAAATTGCTATTACAATAAACCAGTCTTTGAAGCTTGCCGAAGCCATTGCCTCTTTTGGAGTGGCTAAATATTTAAGTATTGATGCGTCAATATGATACCCCCAATAATTAAAAAGTCGAGCATTTATTACTAGAAACACGCCAAAAGTTAGAATAATTACTCTGTTAAAAACTGTAATGAGTCGACCTAAAACCTGAAGTCTTGAGACAAGTAATAATAAATACAAGATTACATTGACCATGGTAACATACGCTGCAATCGAAAAGTCCATAATCAAGCCGTGATAGGCTGATTGGGTCAAACTTGCCAAGGTCACATTAGGAGAGCCGATACCATTTAAGAAAAAGAATACAACCCTAAATACTTGAAAATAGAGGACATAGAACCCGAACCACTTTAAAACATTTATACTTACCTGCCTCATAAAAATCGGTTTAAGCTAACCTCTTGTTTTAGAGGAGCACCTTGCTCCATAAAGTCTATCAACTGATCGGCAAGTAAGGGTGCCATGGATACACCTTTACTACCTAATCCACTAAATAAATAAATATTTCGTTTATCAGGATGTTCACCTAGTAATGGCCTACGATCTTTCACCGCTGGACGGATTCCAACTTTATGTTTATCAACCTGTATAGACGTTTTTATAAAACGTGAAACTTTATCTAGTATTTCACCTTTTGCTTTTTGTGTCGGTTCTAAATCAAAATTCTTCCAGTCGTATGTGGCTCCAGCGTAAAAACGGCCATCATGAATCGGGCTAAAAAAGCAACCTCCTACTAGTGTTTTATCCGTGTCAATCCCGGCAACATTTACCTCTAACACTTCCCCTTTCATTGGCGTAAAAGGTAAGAATCCCCAAAAAATCGGGTCATAGCCCGTACAAAAAACAAGTTTCTTGGTTTTATAATTCCCAACAGAAATATGTTCTTCTTCTTTGATAATCTCGTTGAGTTCAATATGCTGTTTCCTAAACAAACCTTCGGCAACCAATACGTTTTGTGTTGATGCAATAAAAAGAGATACATCAACACGCCCACCTCCTTCTACTCTCATTGCACCATAAGGATTGTGAATATTCGCATTTTTCAAATTAGTTAAAGAAGACTTATTGACGAACGAGTCGAATCGTTGGTCGTTGGCTTTCGCAGCCCAATCGTTTTGCTCACTTATAGAACTAAAAATTCGATAGACAGGATAATTAAAATAAAATTGGGAGTTCAGTTCCAGCTCCAAATCCTTATAAAAGGTTATTGCTGACGGAAAAAATTCTTTTGCATCCCAACTCAGTGTCATTCGCTTTCCAGTAATTGGATTCATAATTCCAGCAGCAATTTCTGACGAGGTGTTGGGGTTTGGGCTATCGATTACAAGTACGTGAAAACCTTGTTGACGTAACTTAAGTGAAAGCACAGAACCGGCAATTCCTTGACCCAAAATGATGTAATCGTACAGAATCATATTATATAGCGACAAAGATACTTCCAACTTATTAACCGAATTAACCGTTGAAGCTATCTATAATGGTTTTACCAATGGTTAATAGTGTTTACTTTTGCCACCATATTAGAGAACATTGAAACGACTTATTCTATTTTTAGCTGCGTTGTATAACTTAACTGCAGGTGCTCAAATGTTTGACACAACAGAATATAAGAAAGATTTGTCGTTTTCGATGAGAGCACAAGAGTCCGAAAATCTGAATTTTACGAATCACTTTGAAGACACAAGTTTGCGGTTTGGTCATAAAATTTCACAAGAATTAATCAGCCAGCCATTGACGATTCACACAGGTAGGCTAGGTGGCCCAGAGATGTTGTTAGAGCCTCAAATCCCGAATTCATTTGGCTTCACTATTGCAGCAAACCCCTTTAAAAACTGGTTCATGACCATGGACAGCATCCAATATTACAATTCCTCCACACCTAGAACTGATTTACGATATGCTCAAGCTACCGGAGATTTGCTATTGCTGAGGGCAGAACACTCTCAAAATATTGCTAAAAATTGGAACTTTGGTGTCAATTATCAGCGGATTAAAACAAACAACTTGTATTACACAAATCTGCCTTTGTTCAACCAAGAGCGAATGACCAATTTGTTCTCAACCCAGTTTTTCTCTCACTACTACTCTATGAATCGTAAATACGAAGTATTTGCGTCCTTTACTGACAACAAGAGCACTACCCGTGAGTCATTTGGACTTGCAAACTCACAGCAGTTTGATACGCTGTTTGGAAGAGCAAAGACATATTCTGGAATTGCAAACTTTACAAACGCAACGAATATTCATAAGGAACGCACTTGGAGTGCTACACAATTTTTTAGACCTGGGTTACGTGAGATTAAAGTCAATGATTCAACCACAACATACGATAGCACCACCTCGTCAATACATAAACAGTGGTTTCATGAATTATCATATACACGAACAATAAACCAATTTACCGACGATGAACCAAATTTAGATCTGTACCCTATAAGGTTCGTTAGCCTCGAAACCAATGATTCGTTTTATCATTCTATAGTTTCAAACAGATTTGGATATAGTGCTGGAGATTCAAATAGTTTTATAAAATATTGGTTATTGAATGAAATTATTGCAGTCAGGCAACACCTCTTTCACTCAAGCAATTACCAACATGTGCGACTAGGTTTTGAAGGCAATAAAAATATTTCTAGTTTCAAATTTGGTTTAAAATCATATTACTCAGCAACGGGTTACAACAGAAACGATTACGGATTATTTGTAAAAGCAAATCAAAAAAATCAAACACGCGACGTATCTCTTAGCATAAGTCAAAATCGTCGGACACCCGATTACAATGATCAATTTTTTGGAAGTAATTATTACTATTGGAATCAATCGTTAAATGCATCCACAATATCAAATGCGTCGTTGAATTACTCCCTAAATAGTGACAAATTGAATATTGAGTTAGTGGGTCGAACAATATCCAATTTTGTTTATTATGGCCTGAATGGAGCGCCAAGCCAGTTGTCTGAAAACCTACAATATATTAATGCGAACGCTCTATGGAAATTAAACTTTCTATCATCATATACTTGGGAAAACAGGGCAGTGTATCAGCGGGCTAGTTCAACAAAAATGCCGATACCTAGTGTGACGTACAGAACACGTATATACAAAGAAGGTTATCTGTTTAAAAATAATATGTGGGCTCGTTTTGGAGTAGAAGTCTCGTATTTCAGTGCATTTAGCGGTACGACCTACAATCCTGTGGTTCGCCAATTTACTTTAAGCGACTCGAAAGTTGGAGGATATCCTGTAGTTGACGTATTTCTTAACACTTCAGTTAGAACTATGGACTTATATGTGTCGACAAACCATGTCACCCAAGGAAATTTTATAAATGATTCGTACTCGGCTGCGTTTTACCCTTTAATCAATCGAACATTTCAATTTGGGATTAACTGGCGTTTGTTCGACTAATAAATTAGTTTGAATTTTCGACTAATTGCAATGTCCAAACCTCTACCCGTTTGTTTTGATCTGCCTCTGATTCGTTTTTTGGATTTGGGTAAATCATTCTAAAGTTACTCAAACCTTTATACGTCAGTCTGTCTTTATCAATACCTCTAGTTATCAGATAGCGATAAACAGCTTTGGCCCTTTTGTGCGACAAATCATGATTATAGATACGTTGCAAGATATTAGCTTGTCTTGTTTCCGAGAAATTCATGTGACCTTGAATCTCTACATATAAATTTTGATCACCGTCAAGCATTTGCACCAATTTCTCTAGCTCTCTCTTAGCTTCAGGTTTGAAGTCATCGGTGTCCGTATAGAAATAGATATGATCGTAGCGAAGTTTCTGAACCACTTCAACTGGTTTCAAATATACCTTAAGTCTTAATGTATCTCCTGCATTTCGAGCTTTGGTCTCGTCAATTACCACAGCTTCGTTCAAGAACCCAGATTTAGAAAAAATCACATGTAGATTAGGAAACCTGGATCGATCAAAAAGACACGTTGCATCCCCTCCCGTTCTCGCAAAGCTATTTCTGTTATTATTTTCGACCACATAATCGCAAGGAAGTTTTTCTTTAGTTTGGGCGTTGAATGTGACTACTTCAATAAACTTTGCGTTTCCTGTAGTAATTTCAAACCGCTCTTTAGGCTCCTCCTCAGTTTCATAAACAAAAGTCATCAACACACGACGATTCATGGCCTTCTTTCTGCTAACTGGTTTACTTTCACCAAAAGCACCTAATTTTATTATAGACTCTCTAACGCCTTGGGATAGTAAATATATGCGTGCATTGTCTGCCCTTCGATTTGACAGTGATATATTATAACTTAAAGAAGCATCGCTATCTGTGTGACCTTCTATATATACTTCTCGTATGATACGCGGATGAATCTCCAAGAAAGCTTGTCTAATCTTAGTTTTTGACTCTGGTGTAATCTTGTCTCCATCTGACGGAAAATAAACGCTTATTGTTTTTTGCTCATACGATTGAGATAAAGCAACTTGAGAATTCAGCATGGATGCAACAAACCAAAAGAAGAACAGGCACATCCCTCTTAACGGATAGTCAGCAATAGATATGCAGCATCGGTGAATCATTATATTAACTAACGCAAAGTTACAGTTCTTTATTTTTCGATAATAACTCCCAATGGAGTAGTTTTGTGAATTGGTACAAATGACAAGCCCCGACCATATAGGTCAGGGCTTAAAATCAAAGATAAAATACTAAACTACTACTTATGATGAAAATTATTAACCATGTGCTCTTTCTCTCGAAAGTTACATGATGGTTTAAGCGAAGCATATGCCATTATCATAAGTACTGATTATCAATGCCTTACGATTTCACCCTGTCAAATTTGTTCCCATATTTAGATTTTTTGTTCCCATTTTGAATTTTTTAAGTTTTTTTATGACGAATTACTGAATTTGCTATACTTTAAGGATTAAATTTATTCCCATTTTGACATGACAATAATCAAAAATGACATTATTTACGGTTTTATTCTCTTTTTGCTCCCAAAAATGAATTATTTTTGATTTATGCAAGAAACGTGGATAATTGATGGTGAAGACCTAAATGTACTGTTTGACAATTATTACGACTTAGACCAAGAAGCAGTGGTGGACACTCAACCAATTAACAGCAACTACAAGCTAATTATTGGAATACCATCCACCCCATTATCTAAAAAAGACGAAGACTTTCTTTCTAAAATCTTAGCGGCAAAACAGGTAAGTATCAAGGACTGCAAAATTGAAGCTAGCCAGCCAATAGACAAACACTGGGAGCCAACACTTGTCAATATATTAATATTTGATTCTAGTTTTATTAACGACAAAGCTTACTACGAACCACACAATATAGGTCAACGTATGATGTTTTACTTCGACAGTCTTACGAATATCCAAAACGACAAATCTTTGAAAGTTAAACTTTGGAACAATCTAAAAAATATGAAAATTTAAAACCCTTTTGAGAGTTTATTCCATTTTTGGGAATATTTCTCAATATCGACAAATACGTAAACTACTTATTTTAAACTACTTATATATTTTCTGTTGCTTTGGCACCTCAATTGTCATTAACAAAGCAGACAGATTACTACGACTTATGAATTCTAACATCAAATTACTTTTAATCGACGATCACGAGATTAACAGTTTGTACATCGGCTTTATGTTTAATAAGCTGGGTATCTCTTTCGACATTGCAACGAACAAAAAGCAAGCATTAGAACTTATCTCCAAAAATGACTACACCGTAGTTCTTATGGACATTCAAATGCCTAACAACGACGGATTTGACGTTGCCAAGTCAGTACGTAAATTCAACTTAAAGGTCCCAATCATTGCTTTTACCAGCTTACCTGAGGAGGAAGTGTTACCTAAGGCTATTGATTACGGCATGAATGACTACATTCTAAAACCAAATGGAATGGAACAACTTTGGGGTATAGTAGATCGATTTAGAGCTTCAGCTTAGTCAACTACAAACCGAAGTTTAGCAAACTTCAGCACCAATTGCTTTTTGCCATACTGCTCAAATTCGATGGTGGCTTTTTTATTACCAAAATCACCATCTACAATAACAACAACACCTTTACCAAAACGTTGATGTTCGACCACATCATCAACTTTTAAGTTCTTTGTATCGTCTGGAACAAAATTTTGAATCGGTGGAGGTAAGCTGTTTGCAGTTCGTTTTGGGTTCGCTCTTCCGTACTTATTTTGAAAACTGGGCTTCGCGTCTGTGTTTCCTTTTCGCTCAAAGCGACTTGTTTGCTTATCCGTGTCTCTAGCTAACAGAGACTTTTTGTCAACCTCAACGAAGTCTTCTGCAATTTCTGATATGAATCGACTAGGTTCACAAGGCAACAATTGACCAAATCTAAATCGTGAGTTGGCGTAGGATAACGTCAGTTTACGCTCCGCTCGTGTCATTCCCACATAAAACAATCTTCTCTCCTCCTCTAATTCTTTGCGGCTTCCCGAGCTCATCTGACTAGGAAATAGATTTTCTTCCATTCCAGAAATATACACGTATGGAAACTCCAACCCTTTTGCTGCGTGAATTGTCATCAGTGATATTTTATCCTCCGAGCCATCGTCTTTGTCTGAATCCGTAAGCAAAGCAATATCTTGCAAATACACCCCAAGGTTCTTCTCAAGTTCACTCGTATCGTCTTCAACAAACTCTTTAATACCATTTAGCAGTTCGACAACATTTTCGTATCTACTTATACCTTCTACAGTCTTGTCTTCGTAAAGATTTTTTAACAAGTTAGTTGATTTTGCTATATGCATGGCCAAGTCGTATGCATCCTTCGATTCAAGCATCGTAGCAAAACTTTTAATTTTGACAGCAAAATCGGCGAGCTTCGTTTTGGCTCCTGACAAATTAGGAAACACCTCTGCATTACAGACTATGTCCCACCAGGACACCCCTTGTTCCGATGCATGAAGTTGAACTTTATCCAAAGTCGTTTTACCTATACCTCGGGCAGGATAGTTGATTATCCGTTTTAAGCTCTCTTCGTCCTTATGGTTTACGGTAAGCCTCATGTAAGCTATGAGGTCTTTTATCTCTTTCCTTTGATAAAATGATAAGCCACCATAAATCTTATACGGCAAGTTATGCTTTCGCAACGCTTCTTCCAGGCTACGTGACTGAGCATTTGTTCTATATAGTATTGCAAAATCCACATGCGCTGCTTGAGCTTGCATTTTCTGCTCAAAAATTGCCTGAGCAATAAATCGCGCTTCTTCGTTATCCGTTACAGCGCGAATTACTTTTATTTTTTCGCCCAACTGATTTGACGTCCAAACATTCTTATCTAGTTGCTCTTTGTTATTAGCGATGATAGATCCAGCGGCATTTACAATTGTTTGAGTAGATCTGTAGTTCTGCTCTAACTTAAACACTTTTAGATCTGGATAATCTTTTTCAAAATTTAATATGTTTCGTATTGTGGCCCCTCTAAAGGAATAAATACTTTGAGCATCATCACCAACCACACAAATATTCTCGTTTACCGCTGCCAATTTCTTCACAATCATGTATTGACAATGATTTGTATCTTGATACTCATCCACCATCACATATTTAAATTTGTGCTGATATTTGTTTAACACATCTATGTGTTTCGTAAACAGCTCGAATGTTTTTAACAATAAATCGTCAAAGTCCATTGCGCCAGCCATAAAACAACGCTTTGCATATAGCTGATAAATTTTAGCAATTTCTGGTTTTCCGCTCACTGAATCATAAGCAGTCAACTCATCTGCATTTTGATACATTTTATATGTAATCAGACTATTTTTAGCAGCACTAATTCGATTCAGCACCACATTGGGCTTGTATACTTTGTCATCCAACTTCATCTCTTTGATGATCGTTTTAAGCAGGCTTTTTGAATCATCTGAATCATATATAGTGAAGTTGGAAGGATATCCTAACTTTTCGGCTTCAAATCTTAATATCTTGGCGAATACTGAGTGAAACGTTCCCATCCAAATATTTTTAGCCTCAGCACCAACAACAGTCTCGATTCGCTTCCTCATTTCCTTTGCGGCTTTATTCGTAAAAGTCAAAGCGAGAATATTGAATGGGTCTATGCCTGAAGCAATCATGTGAGCAATTCTATAGGTCAACACTCTAGTTTTTCCTGAACCCGCTCCGGCAACAATCATCACAGGGCCTTTCGTTTGCACTACTGCTTCTCGTTGAGGGTCGTTCAACCCTTTCAAATAGTCGGCATTTGACAGATCATTCATATTTCAAAAGTACTTTTAGCTAAAAGTTGATTTCGTTAATTTCCTTCATTGTTATCAACATTATCAATAAAAGTTTTACAAATTTGCAGCAACAAAAGATACATTGAAATTTACTGATATTAACATAGAAGGCCCTAAAATTATTGAACCCAATGTTTTTGGAGACCACCGAGGATACTTTTTTGAAAGTTATAACGAAAAGCAATTTATCGAAGCAGGATTAAAACTTACGTTCGTCCAAGATAATCAATCGTTATCAAATAAAGGCGTTTTAAGAGGATTGCATTTTCAAAAACCTCCTCACGACCAAGGTAAGTTAGTACGTGTTATTAGCGGGAGTGTGCAAGATGTCATTGTGGATATCCGAAAGTCGAGCCCAACCTATGGTTTGTCATATAGCATAATTCTATCTGCAGAAAATAAAAAAATGTTTTGGGTGCCACCAGGCTTCGCTCATGGATTCTGCACATTGGAAGATCAAACAATTTTTAGTTACAAATGCACAAACTTTTATTTGCCTAGTTCTGAAGATGGAATTATGTATAACGATTCTGCATTAAATATTGAATGGGAATTGAATGATGTTTTGCTATCAGAAAAAGACAAGGTATATGTACCATTCGTAGAATTTAAAACACCGTTTAAATAAAGCATGGATTCAACGATTCAAAAATTAATCGAGAAACTCGAGATTAAATACAAATCAATGGGGCAAGATTTAGCCTCATACCTTGAAGGCAGATTGTACGAAAACTATGTTCCCTACTGGGACTATGTTCATCTCGACACTCTGCTAACGCTTCAAAAACCGAAAACAGACATTCCAGACGAGAACATCTTTATAATGTACCACCAGATAACCGAGTTGTACTTTAAAATGATTCTTCACGAAATGAAGCAGATGGCGGAGGAAACAAGCATAAGTAAATCCTATTTGCTTGAAAAAATCAGACGAATCAATCGGTACTTTATCATCTTAACCGACTCATTTACAGTAATGAGTGAAGGTATGAACCAGAAACAGTTTCTTGAGTTTAGAATGGCGTTGCTGCCAGCTTCAGGGTTTCAATCAGCACAATATCGTATGATCGAAATCGCTTCTACAGATTTCATCAATCTTGTAGACAAAGATCATCGAAATCAGTTTGACCGAAGCGCTGACATTGAAGATATGTATCGCTTTATTTATTGGCAAGCGGGAGCAACTGTTCTTGCCACAGGTGAAAAAACCTTAACACTTAAGCAGTTTGAATTAAAGTATAATGCTGAACTAATTCAAATGGCTGTAGATTATAAAAACTCAAATATCTGGTCACGATATAAGCAGTTACCAAAAGAAGACCAGCAAGATGAATCATTAATCCAAGCATTGAAAAATTTAGATTTAAATGTAAATGTTAATTGGCCTCTTGCTCATTACAAAACAGCAGTGGTTTACTTGCAAAGAAACCCTGTTGACATTGCAGCTACAGGAGGAACTAACTGGCAGAAGTACTTACCTCCAAGATTTCAAAAAAGAATTTTTTATCCAGAATTATGGAATAATCAGGAAATCGAAGAATGGGGAAAATCTTGGGTCAAGCAACACGTATCCGACGTAAAATAGCCTACTCTCCAGAAATTTTCTTTTCTTTCTTCTTAAAGTCTCCTCGTTTCCATGCTTCGAAAAATTGTGCCCATGCAAATGGATTTAACAAATTATTAGGAGCAATTTGACCCGCCGAATAATATGTTCTGGCTTGCTGTGCCAAATAGTATTTACCCGTTTCGCTTCCGTCTGGCTTTAGTGTCTCACTCTCCTCTTTGAGTTTTTCTCGCTCTAAGTTTTTTCGTGCACGCTCCATATCGTCATCTGGAATATCTGCCTTAACAAAGTAGTAATCAAACATTTCTCTTTTTGGCAATGGAGTAATTATTGACACATCTAAAAAAATTGTGTCTTCTGTCATTAGCTTGATCATTGAATACTTTTGCTTCTGTAAGGTATCCGGAATCACATAATGTGACTTTTTAAAACCGATACACTGAAAATCTATTGTATCACCTTTGTGAGCAACAAAATTAAAATACCCAAATGCGTCGCTGTAACTGCCTTGCTGAGTTGCACGGCGAACAACACTAACATATGGTATTCCAATAAGACTATCAGAAGTCATAACAACCCCAGAAAATTGCACTAATTTTTCATCAATATTGGTTGAGTCCTTTGCTTGTGCAAAGCAAATATTTGTTATGAATAACAGGACAAAAAGTAGGTTAACTCGATGTTTCAATCTTTCGTTTTTTTATGTAATACGTACAAGTTTAAAAAATGATACCTGCTAAAATAGCAAGAACCACCCATATTGGAGTTGGGATCTTAAACTTAGTCAACATTAGTGACAATATTATAACTAATCCAATGTCAAAATAGTTTATAAAATTATGCGATTGCAAGTTAGTGTAATGAAAGCTATTGGGCTTAACCCATTCAAACGCAACTGGCAAAAAGAGTAAATAACCCGCAGCTAAAACCAGCCCTGAGGAAACAGCAATAACACCGTCTAAAGACCTTCTAATAATTTTATAATTTTTTATACTGTCCCACATCGGATAGACGAAAAAAATCATCAATGTACCGGGTAAAAATATTCCAATAGACGCAACCAAACATCCTAGCAACTGCGTTACTATTCCTCCTTCTCTCATCACCAACCCGCCACTATAAGTTGCAACTGTAAATATTGGCCCTGGAACCGCTTGATTTAGCCCAATTCCTGTAAGAAATTCTTGCGGGTTAATCCAATCGTGAAACTGCACAAATTGGTCAAACATCATAGGAACCAAAACATTTCCACCTCCAAAAACAAGAGAACCAAATCGATACGTATTTTCAAATAAAATAAACAGACGGTTATCTGTTATCTTTCCTAAAATAGCTGCGAATATAAAAATCAAACCAAAGACAATTGGGTAGGTCCATTTTATTACAACTTTGCTTTTAATTTCTTGCTCATTGCGAACGATATCCTCGTCTTTTTTACTTAAGAAGTAACTAATAACACCTCCACCCACAATCACAAAAGGAAACATCCAAGGTGTTTTTACATACTGCTCCAAGGGATGTCGTAACAGCGCAACAATAATGAACGCAATCACCATCAAAATCAACCTTAAGCTTCCCTTAGTCACCTTTCTAGCCATACCAATTCCTGCAGTAAGGACAAAAGCAACTGCAAGCGGCTCAATAAATCGAAAGACCTTGTCGGTTACTCCTACATCAAGAAAAACGAAAAGGAACGAACATGCCGTCATTAAAATAAATGCGGGCAAAATCCAAATCATTAGTGTTAAGAACGCAAGTACTGGCCCACCGAATTTATAACCCATCGACGTAATTGTTTGTGTACTACTAGGACCTGGCAGCATTTGGCAAAGAGAATATAGCTCTAGAAGCTCGTGTTCGGTTAAGTAGTTTTTTCGTTCTACCATCCGTTTTTGAAATAGGGCAATATGCATTGCTGGACCTCCAAACGCTGAAATAGCAAGGACAAACACATCCTTTAAGAACATGAAGCGTTTAATTTTTTTTACTTTCGCCCCCGATTTCACTAAACTTACTTGAATTTAAAACTAAGACAAAAATATGACGAACACAAAAAATCCAGCAGTTTTACTTAGCTTAATTTTAGGCTGTATCGTTCTTTTGTTTTCTGAGACAGGTTGCAACACAGATAATTCCGCATATGTTATCCGGCTCGACTCCTTAGATCAGAAGCTAGACTTAACTGAAGAATACTTGCGAATTGACTATGCTACCATAAGTGCTCGAGAAGCAATCATCACCAAACAAATAGATTATATCAAAGAATACTACGACATGGAGATTTCAGAAGAATTTGGAAATTCAATGACCAGATATCGTGGTGTAAAAAAAGCATATTCCAATTTTCTAAAACAATATCCTAAAGCATTTGATGAACTAAAGTCACTTCAAAAACAAGCTAATGATTTGCGCACTTCGGTGACTAAAAACGAACTGACAAAAGAAGAATTCAAAACTTTTTATAAAAAGGAGATGTTCGACACTGACCAAAATTTAAAGTTTGCGGAAGGTCTTAGTAAAACCATTCATAGTTTAGAGCCAGAATACCAGCGAATTAGCAACATTGTGCATGCAGAACTGACCAGAATAGCTCAAACAAATGAAGGCTTAGCCGACCGAATGAAGGCGGACGAAAGCAATTAGATTTTAGCCCAAAAACTACGTTTCTTTAGAAGCAAATTTTGGTATTCTGTGGATACTAAAAATACGAGAACCTTGCATTATTTTTGCCACCCATTAAAAGAGCAACAAATGCAATTAAACGTAAGTCAAATCGATTTCTTTAAGGATCGACACAACGGACCTTCAACAGCAGATCAAAAAGCTATGTTGGAGACTATTGGCATCGGTAGTTTGTCTGAATTAATTGAAAAAACCATTCCCGAAGATATTCGTCTTAATCGAGACTTGAATATAACTTCTGCGATGAGTGAACAAGATTTCTTGGCAAACTTGAGGAAGTTAGCTTCTAAGAATAAAGTGTACAAAAATTATATTGGGATGGGGTATTACAATACGCACACGCCTGCTGTTATTTTACGAAACATCATGGAAAATCCAGGATGGTACACTCAATACACACCATATCAAGCTGAGATTGCTCAAGGTCGATTGGAGGCACTTTTGAACTTCCAAACAATGGTTATGGATCTTACCGGTATGGAATTAGCAAATGCTTCTCTTCTAGATGAAGGTACTGCCGCTGCTGAATCTATGACAATGTTCCATAATGTTTGCAAGAGAAAAGGAGTAAATAAATTTTTTGTTGATGAAAATATCTTTCCTCAAACAATTGACATCTTAAAAACGAGAGCAGTACCAGTTGGAATTGAATTGGTATTTGGAGATTTTGCAACAACGACATTGGATGATTCATTTTTCGGTGCATTGGTGCAATACCCTGATTCGAATGGGGAAATTCGTGACTATAAAGCATTTTGCGAAATGGCGCACAATGCTGGTGTATTAGTTGCAGCTGCTGCTGATTTATTGGCGCTAACCATGTTAACTTCTCCGGGAGAGTGGGGAGCGGATGCTGTGGTTGGAAATACTCAACGCTTTGGTGTACCACTAGGATTTGGTGGCCCGCATGCGGCTTATTTTGCCACAAAAGACGCTTACAAAAGACAAATTCCTGGTCGAATTATAGGAGTAAGTAAAGATGCTACAGGCAAACGTGCGTTGCGTATGGCTCTTCAAACAAGAGAGCAACATATTAAACGAGACAAGGCTACATCAAATATTTGTACGGCTCAGGTACTTCTTGCAATTATGGCTGGAATGTATGGTGTTTATCATGGACCTGACGGACTTAAAAAGATTTCAGGTAAAATTCATGGTTTAGCTAAAGTCCTCGATGAAGCTCTAGGAAAACTAGGGTTTAATCAAGCGAATAAAACGTATTTCGATACATTACGTGTTACTGATTTAACCTCTGAACAAATCTCAAAAATTGTTGAAGCGTCAGAATCAAAGGAAATTAACTTCAGAATTGAAAATGATTTTATTGGAATTTCAATTGATGAAACAACGGAGTTAAAAGACATTCAAACGATAATAGATTGTTTTGCTTCAAGCTCTAACACGAGCGTAAGTGCTACTGATTTGGCAAGTGACTTGACTTTAGATTGGGACAAAGCTTTTGTTCGTACTTCGGAGTTTATGACCCACGAAGTCTTTCATTCATACCACATTGAGCATGAAATGTTACGATATATCAAACGTTTAGAGAACAAAGATTTGTCGTTAACACATTCTATGATTTCTTTGGGAAGTTGCACAATGAAATTGAATGCCACTACAGAAATGATTCCTGTGACATGGCCAGAGTTTAACGCAATACACCCATTTGTTCCGCGTAACCAAGTGGACGGCTACTATGAAATTATTGAAGAACTTGCAGCTGATTTATCAGAAATTACAGGTTTTGCAGGTATGAGTATGCAACCTAACTCTGGGGCCCAAGGGGAATATGCTGGCCTAATGGTAATTCGAGAGTATTTCCGAGATAGAGGTGAGCATCATAGAAACATTGCAATTATCCCAGCTTCAGCACACGGTA
The DNA here is from genome assembly GCA_937124965.1 of uncultured Bacteroidota bacterium. GTDB lineage: Bacteria > Bacteroidota > Bacteroidia > NS11-12g > UBA9320 > UBA987. Next base: position 208,488 of record CAKZLB010000016.1, on the reverse strand, counting down.
CAAATCCTGCGAGTGCAGTGATGGCTGGAATGAAAGTGGTTGTAGTTAAATGTCTGGATAATGGATATATCGACGTTGAAGACTTAAAACTAAAAGCTGAGCAACACTCAGAAAACCTTGCATGCATCATGGTTACGTATCCGTCAACCAATGGTGTTTATGAAGAAACAATTAGAGAAATTACGTCAATCATTCATTCTCACGGTGGACAAGTTTACATGGACGGAGCAAACATGAACGCACAGGTTGGTTTAACAAATCCTGGCTTAATTGGTGCTGATGTTTGTCACTTAAACTTACACAAAACTTTCTGCATACCTCACGGTGGTGGTGGACCAGGCATGGGCCCTATTGGAGTTGCTGCTCACTTGTTGCCGTATATACCAGGGCATTCAATCGTCAAAACTGGTGGAGACAAAGCAATGTCGGCGATTTCTGCTGCCCCATTTGGAAGCTCTAGTATTTTGCTTATTTCTTACGCTTATATCAAAATGATGGGGGCAAAAGGATTAGCTGAGGCGACGAAAATTGCAATTCTTAACGCAAACTATATTAAGGCCAAACTAGATGGGCCATATCAGCTTTTATATACAGGTGTTAATGGCACGGTGGCACACGAGATGATTGTTGACACACGTGTTTTAAAGGCAGATTCTGGTGTTCAGGTTGAAGATATCGCAAAACGATTGATGGACTATGGATATCATGCCCCAACTGTTTCTTTTCCAATTGCTGGAACATTAATGGTTGAGCCTACAGAGAGTGAAAGTAAAGATGAACTAGATCGATTCTGTGATGCACTTTTATCTATCCGTGAAGAAATTCGATCGATAGAAAATGGAACATATAGCCAAGATGACAATATGCTTGTTAATGCACCACATACTGCAGAACGTGTTATGTCGTCAGACTGGAGCCACAAATACACTAGAGAAATGGCGGCTTATCCAAGACCATGGGTAAAAGACCGAAAGTTCTGGCCTTCAGTATCACGAGTTGACAACACTTACGGTGATAGAAACTTAGTTTGTGCGTGTTTACCTTTGTCTGAATACGAAGAAGAAACAGCGGAAGCTTAATCAATCACCTTAGAATAGATACTAAAAAGCCTGGTTGATTCAATCAGGCTTTTTTTCTGCAAGTATATTAGGCTTGTTTCCAGATAGTTCCAATGTTAGCCGCTCTACTTCTTGTCGCTTCCTTCCACGAGAAGTAAAAGTAAAGCAGAAAGTACCCAAGTACAATACAACTAAAAATTAGCGCTGTTACTATATCAAATTGGACTAAAATAGTCGGTGTACCAAGTAAAATCATAGAAGTATTGTTAATTCTTGAATCCACAAGATACAAATTATCAGAACATTCTGGCTAACAGTTTTATTCAATCAATACTCATACCTTTGGACATTCAACATGAAAACGGCATCCATAAAAGAGATTAAAGACGAGTTAAAACATTTATCAGGTAATCAAATCACAGAGTTGGTACTGAATCTATCTCGATTCAAAAAAGAGAACAAAGAACTTCTCACATACTTATTATTTAACTCTTCAAATGAATCGGGTTATGTTGACTCTGTAAAAGAAAGCATTGATGCAGGATTGTCTGAAATAAATACTCAAACGTACTATTGGATGAAAAAAACGATTCGCAAAGTTTTAAGAAATACTAAAAAATACATTCGTTACTCAAAGAAGAAAGAGACTGAAGTTGAACTGTTATTATACTTTTGTAAACAGTTATTACTCCTAAAACCCTCGATTGAAAACAACGTAACTCTTTGGAATATTTACAGCAGACAACTGCAGTTGGCGAAAAAAGCTATGACTACTTTACATGAGGACTTGCAGTATGACTTTCAAAAAGAAATTAACAACCTACGTTCTGAGTGATTTTAATCCCAAGGATTGCCGCCCAAATCGTTGATGTCATTATCATCATTCTTTTTAATTAATGGCTCCTCTTTGGGTTTTTCTTTAATCCCAAAATGTTTAGTAAACACATCTTTATTATAGGTATCAATGTCCCAGTCTTGGACAATTTTACCATCTTTTAAAGCAAGTATTCTAGGAAACCCTTTACCTTGAAGCATTCGATTAAACTCTGTATAATCCTCCGTTCGATAATATGGATGCTTACAACCTCCTGCCTGATTAAAGAAATACTTCTGTTCAAACTCTTTTCCAAAGTTGATTAAGTATAATTTTGGAAGTGACGCGTTCTTGCTTAACTCACACATCTCCTTATACGATTCTTGACAATGTCCACAAGTCATGCTAAACAAACAAACAGCGACATCACCGTTTGATAAGTCCATTTTTTGTCCATCGGAAAGTGGACCCAACTTATCCAACATAGCTAAAACTCCTGTTGGCTTTGGTTGAGGGCTTGGCTCAATCGTTTTTGGGTTGGTTCCTTCTTTTTCATCAACAGTTTTAGTAGCTTTTGCTGTATCTTTTACCGTTGGTTCAACCACCTTAAATGTGTCTTTGTCAATTAAATTTGAATCTAACAGCGCAGTGGTATTTGTGATATCCAACGTTTCATCAGCAGCTTCATACGACTTTACCCCAAACAACAACGTTCCAAAGGTGACTAGCCCAACAACTAACGGTGAAACCCAAACGGCCAACGTTTCTTCGTGCTTATATCTCAACCAAATATAAACAGCTACTAACATCGCTACAATATTTTTGATGATGCTTTCCAGATTGTTCATGGGTAATACATCACCAAAACAACCACAATTCCCTTCTATAAATCCTTTGTCACTCGTCAGTCCTTCATAAAACAAATGAACGGTGAATAGCAAAAGCATTCCAAAGATGGCAGGAACTGATATTTTCTTCACCCATTTGTCTACCAAAATACTTATGCCCAGGACAAGTTCTACGGAAATTAGAATTCGCGTTAGTATTTGTGTCCAATATAAACCTGAAGGAAAATCGTAATAATTGGGCCCAAGGAAAAGCTCTGCAACCATTGCATCAAAGAATGCGATTGATAACAATTTACTTATTCCTGAAAACAGAAACATGACGGCCAAAAATATTCGGCCTGCTCGAATTAAGTTCTTATGCATGAGTTAACAAAAATGAATCATTCTATTGTATAAAACACATACGTAACATCAAAGTTTGGTAAACGTTAGTTTACAAGAATCATCGGTTTTGTTTGCTGAATCTCTCCATTTTGATACCTATAAAAATAGGTCCCTGGAGCAAGATTATTCGCGGTAAAAGCTACGGAGTGTTCTCCTACAGGCACTTCTGAATCAACTAGTGTATCAATAATTTGTCCTTGCGGATTAAACACTTGAAGTAATATATGCCCTCCAGTAGACTCAAATCGTATGGTTGTAGAATGAGAAAACGGGTTTGGATAGTTCATTACATAAGCGTCACCGCTCTTGCGTAATTCATTTCGAGTACTTGAATTCGTATTACAAGTATCTTTAAGCAACGGTAATGTTTGATGGGTTTTAAGCATAACCGAATCAACCTCTGTATTTTCTAAACAGAACCAATCTTTAAGAACACTGGCATACACTGATCTAAAATCATACTGCATTGGAACGTTGTCATTTACTGCTACTGTATCTGCAATCGTAGGATTGTCTCCAAGAATCCCTGGCTTTACGCTTGTTCCAAACAGAAACATTGGTGCAGCAGCACCGTGATCTGTGCCTAAACTAAAGTTTGACATTATACGTCGACCAAACTCAGAATACGTCATACCTAACACTCGATCTTTAAGTCCAAGTAATTCGATATCGTCTTGAAACGCATCAATGGCATTGCTGAGATTGCTTAAAAGATTCGCATGATTTCCAGTCTCTGTTCCTCCAGTAGCACTAACTTGAGAGGCATGTGTATCGAATCCATTGATATTAACCACATAAATACGTGTCTTCAATCCTCCAGAAATCAATTGAGCTACAATTTTCAGTTGATCTGCTAATGAGTTTTCTCCAGCGGTTGGATATTTTGTGCTTTTATTATTCCCTTTTTCACCTGCCGTTTTAACTGCTTGTCCGTACTCGTTACTTTGACCCGCTACTTGACGTATATAGTCCAATTCTTTGCCAGCGTTTGTTTTTGGAGACGGTGTATAATTTCCTGTAACCAATTGATAATACGCTGACGGATCGCTAATCGCCATCCCCATGTTTACGCTCACCCCTTGACAAACCGTCGACACCACAGAACCAATTTGTAGAACAAGAGGGTCTGGCATATCTGAATTTGGAAAACCCATTGGGTAATTAGGGAATTCGTGACTTAAATATCTACCGACCCAACCGGAGTGTAATGCCTCGTCAGAATCAGATGCAGTATGCCAAATATCGGTACTTCTAAAATGCGAAAAGTTTGGATTAGGATACCCAACACTTTGCACAATTGATAACTTCTCGTCGTTAAACAAATTACGCATTCCCGTCATTGCAGGATGCAATGAAGTTCCGTCCACCCCATCCATCACCAAAGCTTTTGCCAATGGAATCATAACGTTTGATCGCGCTTTGCTTAAGTTGGAATATTGATCGGTTGGGATAACCGTATTTAGTCCATCGTTACCTCCATTCATTTGTATCAGCACCATAACGTGGTCGGTGTTCACAAACGCTTTGCTCAAAACATTCATTGTGTCTGGGCTTCCTAATGCATGAATAGGTAATCCGTTTAATAGTACTGGTAATGTCGCAAACGGTGCGGTAGTTTTTAAAAAATCTCTTCTTTTCATTGTTCTCCTGTTTATGTTTACGACAATTGAAATTCAGCCAAATTCATTAAATATTTCAGCAGACCTTGTAGTCTGGTGTTGACGATGGTCTTTAGCGTATTGTTCGTTTTATCAGCTTGATAATCGTCCCAAGCATCTTTCCAATACGAAGCACTTTGACCCGACAATAAAAAGGATTTCATGTACTCTTTTTGGTCGGTGCTAACATCTAATGTATAGTAGTAGTTAATTAAATCTTGAACTAGTGTGGCAGCATCATCGGGTTTGCTGAACATTTCAGCAACCGCAATTGGATCAATTATTATCTTCTGACCCGATCTACTAACTCCTGCCAGCATCATTACATCTGATATTTGATTTCGTTTTGGTAATGTATCGGTATTAATCCATATCTCTTGAAACTGTGGATATTGGTAATACGCTTGCCAACCAGCAACACTTGGAGGATCCCCAATATTTTGTTGTTGCAATGCACATACTTGTGAAACAATCGTCCACATATAATATTGTTCTACTAAATTGTTCTCATCGGGAAAATCAACTACATTTTGTCGCATCAACCCAACTGAATAATCCACGGGGCTTTTGATTTTTGCTCCTTGATTTACCACATCGTAGAAGTGTTCACTTTTTAATAACGCTTCTAATACTGGCTTAATTTGATATTGATTATTTCTAAATATTGCTGCTAATGGTTCAATCACATTTGTTTCAGCGGCAGCATCAATTTCATAATACACAAACCATCGATACAACTTTCTACAAATAAATTTAGATACTTCTTCTTTGTCGAAAATCATATCCAACAATTCATCTAACTCCTTTTCTCCGTCAGCACCAGATTTTCCAGTAATCGTTTTGCCGCCATAAAATGAAGAGAACGTCTTATCATCCACGTCGTGAAGGTTTGGATTAAAATAGCCTTCATAGGTTGTCCGATTAATGCGATAACCTGTTAATACCCTTGCTGCTTGTTGAACATCAGTTTCTGTATATTTTGAACCTTCTCCTTTTCCTAGGGTAAAAAGCTCTTGAAGTTCTCTTGCATAATTTTCATCAGCTGCCCGTTTTGAATTCTTTTCACCGTTAAGGTAAACCAGCATCGCTGGATCTAATGTGATTAGTTTGACAAATTTTTTAAAATCTCCAAGACTGTTAGCACGTAATAACTGTTGGTATCGGTACCCAAAAATTGGATCCCTATAAACCGCCATTTCTGTTGCAAAATGATTGTGCCAAAACAGCGTCATTTTCTCAAGAACACTTCGATCTTGATGAATCATTCTTCCTGTCCACCATGATCTTAGAGAATTCATTCTGGCATTATTGAGACCAGCGTTCGACGGTCCGTTTACCCAGGTGTCGCCTAAAGCAATATCTGGATCTGTAAGTCGTCCACTATTATAATTATTGACTGGAGGTGCTGGCGTAAATGAGCTTGGATCAAGCAATTCATCCACAGAATCCAACATGTTTTTATTCAAGAAATAATCAATATCGGTCTTCACTGCTCCAAACATGGTTCGTCTCAGTAAATGAATGACTTCTTTGTACCCCCAAGTTCCAGTGTATGCATCAATACCGGCTAAAGTACGAGCAGTTTGTTGTGCTGTTTCAATCATAGAAAGAAATTAGATAGTACTCTTCAAATTTGTTGTCTAAGTTACTAAATCAAGTACTTATTTCAAATACCATAAACGTGATTTGATTTCAAACTATAACTACCTGTTTATTAATATTTTGACATAAAAAAAGCGACCGAAGTCGCTTTACAAGTTTTATTCTATCCAGGATTTACCTTCCAAAAAGCTTTCCTAACATTCCGCCGATGCCTCCTCCGCTTTGTGAGTTTCCAGAATTATTTCCAGACAAACCACCAACTACATTAAGGATGTCTCCTAAATCTAATCCAGTATTTTTATCAGAAGTTTGAGCCATTCCACCTAACATTCCAGCAATTCCACCAAGGTCAAAACCGCTTCCTTGTTCTTTTTTCTGTTTGCCTAAGTAACCCATTATTAATGGAGCTACCATTTTTAATAAGTTGCCAATTTGAGAAGAGTTTAAACCAGTTTTTTGGCTAAGTCCAGATTCAACAGCAGGTTGTTTACTCCCAAGAACGTGAGACAATATTCCCGCTCCTTTGGAATCATCTCCACCGCCAATAAAACCCATCACATCATCTAAAATACTTCCGTCATGGTCACGATCTAAAGCGCCCAATAAACCAGAAGCTCCTGACTCTGAGCTAGTATTGTTTGACATTGCGCCTAAAAGTGTTGGAACTGCTCCTTCAAGTGCTTTGGCCGTTTGGTTTTTGTCTGCACCAATTTTATTGGCCATTGCTTCTAAACCATTGTCTCCCAACTGAGACATTATTATTTGAGTTATATCCATTTTTATTTAATTTCTATTGTTTATGCCTCTCCTGCTGGTCCAAAGTTCATTGGAAAATTAGGAACTTGATCATGAGACTCTATCTCTCCAAATGCATCCTCATACTTACTAATGTTTTCATTTAATGCAAACATCAGTCTTTTGGCGTGTTGCGGAGATAGAATTATTCTCTGTTTCACTTTTGCTTTAGGCGTGCCAGGCATCATGCGAACAAAGTCTACAATAAATTCCGAGTTTGAATGCGAAATTATTGCAAGGTTTGAATACGTTCCATCAGCCACTTCCTCACTTAATTCAATATCGATTTGATTTCCTTTATTTTCTTCCATTTGTAAATTTTAAAAAACAAAAATGCCCCATTTCTGGGGCATTTTCATGAAAAGTTTAAAAATTAATTAATTAGCAGCTCCTACTTCTCCAACCGTTTGGGTTTCTTCCTCCTTCGAACTCATCAATAAGTCGTATTCTTCTTGAGAACCAACAATGATGTCTTCGTAGTCTCTTAAACCTGTACCCGCTGGAATCGAGTGACCTACAATTACGTTTTCTTTCAAACCAGTAAGGTTATCAACCTTTCCGGCTATAGCTGCTTCATTCAGAACTTTTGTAGTTTCTTGGAATGATGCAGCAGACATAAAGCTTTGTGTACCTAACGATGCTTTCGTGATACCCATTAACAATGGCTCTGATGTCGCTGGAACTGCATCACGCACTTCTGCAACTTTCAAATCCTTACGTTTTAGTACCGAGTTTACATCTCTAAGTTTTCTTACACTTACAATTTGTCCTGGTTTCAATTCATTAGAATCTCCTGATTCAACAACAACTTTCTTATCATAAATCCAGTTGTTTTGTTCTTTAAAGTCGTATTTATCTACACCTTCACCTTCTAAGAACTTCGTATCTCCTGGATCAACGATTGTTACTTTCTGCATCATTTGACGCACGATAACCTCGATGTGTTTATCATTGATTTTTACACCTTGTAGTCGATATACTTCTTGAATACCATTAACGATGTAGTTGTGCACCGCACTTGGACCTTCAATTGCAAGTATATCTTTTGGTGTAATAGAACCGTCTGACAATGGAGTACCTGCTTTAACAAAGTCATTATCTTGAACCAAAATGTGTTTAGATAAAGAAACAAGATATTTCTTTTTAACACCTTCTTTAGATTCAATAATTATTTCTCTGTTACCACGCTTAATACCACCGTAGCTTACAACTCCATCAATTTCAGATACAACGGCTGGGTTAGAAGGGTTACGTGCTTCAAACAGCTCCGTTACTCTTGGCAGACCACCCGTGATATCACCAGTCTTTCCAAGGACTCTTGGAATTTTGGCAATAATTTCACCTGATTTAATTTTTTGATTATCATCGACAGAAATGTGAGCTCCAACAGGAAGGTTGAATTCTCTTAATATTTCACCTTTCTTGTCAACCAACAGTACAGAAGGAATAACTTTTTTGTCTCGGTTTTCAACCAAAACTTTTTCCTTAAATCCTGTTTGCTCATCAATCTCATCTTTATACGTGATACCGTCGATAATGTCTTTAAATTCAATCTTACCTTCGTTATCACTTACGATTACCGCGTTGTATGGATCCCACTTACAAATAGCGTCACCTTTTTTCACTTTCTGACCATCTTTTACAAGTAAAATTGAGCCATAAGGAATGTTAAGGGTGTTCAACATCTCCTTCGTTTTGGCATTAATTACCTTTATCTCTCCAGATCGTCCAACAATAATTTCCTCTTTCTCTCCGTCTTCAGTGATTCTATCAACAGTTTTTATTTCATCAAACTCCAACACTCCATCATATCGTACATTCATTTCTGACTCAGATGCGATGTTTGATGCAGTACCACCCACGTGGAACGTTCTCAATGTAAGCTGTGTTCCTGGCTCCCCGATAGACTGAGCGGCAATTACACCAACTGCTTCTCCTCGTTGAACCATTCTTCCTGTTGGAAGGCTTCGTCCATAACACTTAGCACATACTCCTCGTTGATTTTCACAAGTCATAACAGATCGAATTTCCATTCTGTCAATTCCAGCATCAACAATACGTTGCGCTACTTCTTCTGTGATTTCAGAACCTGCTTCTAGAATTACTTCTCCAGATTTAGGATCTTCAACGTCATATAAGTTTGTTCGACCTAAGATTCTGTCGTACAAGCTTTCAACGATTTCTTCGTTTTCTTTAAGTGCAGTAACTTCAATTCCTCTTAATGTTTCGCAATCAACTAAGTTGATAACAACATCTTGAGCAACGTCATGTAGTCGACGTGTTAAATAACCCGCATCGGCCGTTTTCAAAGCCGTATCCGCAAGACCCTTACGAGCACCGTGTGTAGAAATAAAGTACTCCAAAATCGACAGTCCTTGACGGAAGTTCGAAAGAATCGGATTCTCGATAATTTCACCCGTTCCACCATGACCTGTTTTCTTTTGTGGTTTTGCCATCAGACCCCGCATTCCTCCAAGCTGACGAATCTGCTCTTTAGAACCCCTTGCTCCTGAGTCCAACATCATATAGATTGGGTTAAACCCTTGATCATCTGATGTTAACTTCTGTAACAATGCATCCGATACTTTAGAGTTTACACGAGTCCAGATATCAATAATTTGGTTATAACGCTCGTTGTTTGTGATAAAACCGTTGTTGTAGTTTTCCCAAATTTCATCAACCTCAATCTTTGCAGCATCGATTAAGCCTTCTTTAGAATCTGGTAATACAACGTCACTAATATTAAATGACAAGCCTCCTTTAAATGAATATTGGAAACCAAGATTTTTGATATTATCTAGGAAGTCAGCTGTTTGTGCAATTCCAACTTCTTTCACCATGTCACCAATAATCGTTCGAAGCGATTTTTTTGTCAATAGTTGGTTAATGAATCCCATTTGTTCTGGAACAAACTCATTAAACAATACTCTCCCAACTGTAGTCTCGATAACTTTAGAAACTAGTTCTCCGTTTTCCTTAACAGTTGCTTTGATTTTGATGTTAGCGTGAAGTCCAGCACGCCCTTCGTTGTGTGCAATTTTAAGTTCCTCTGCAGAGTAAAACACAAGTCCTTCTCCAGCCACTGGCTTTTCTTTCGTATCTTTTCTACCTTTTGTTAAGTAATAAAGACCTAAAACCATATCCTGAGATGGTACTGCAATAGGTGCACCGTTTGCTGGGTTCAAAATGTTATGAGGAGCTAACATTAAAATTTGCGCCTCAAGTACTGCTGCGTTTCCAAGTGGAACGTGAACAGCCATTTGATCTCCATCAAAATCCGCGTTAAAACCTGTACATACTAGCGGGTGTAATCGAATCGCTTTTCCCTCAACTAATTTTGGTTGAAAAGCTTGAATACCTAATCTGTGAAGCGTTGGAGCCCGGTTAAGCAAGATCGGATGACCTTTTAATATATTTTCAAGAATTTCCCAGATAACTGGATCCTTTCTATCAACTATTTTTTTAGCAGACTTAACTGTTTTTACGATTCCTCGTTCGATCAGTTTTCGAATAATAAATGGCTTGAACAACTCACTTGCCATTCCTTTTGGTAAACCGCACTCGTGAAGTTTTAGTGTTGGTCCAACTACAATTACAGATCGACCTGAATAATCTACCCGCTTACCAAGTAAGTTTTGACGGAAACGCCCTTGCTTACCTTTCAGCATATCACTCAGTGATTTTAGAGGACGGTTACCACTTGCCTTCACTGCGTTTGCTCTACGTGTGTTGTCAAGTAAACTATCAACAGCCTCCTGAAGCATTCTTTTCTCGTTTCTCAAGATTACCTCTGGAGCTTTAATCTCCATAAGTCTCTTTAGACGATTGTTTCGAATAATTACACGTCGATACAAGTCGTTCAAATCAGAAGTCGCAAATCGACCACCATCTAGTGGTACAAGAGGACGTAATTCTGGTGGAATAACTGGAAGAATTTTCATGATCATCCATTCTGGCTTGTTTTCAAACCTAGAATTTGCATCTCTGAATCCTTCAATAACTTTAAGACGTTTTAATGCCTCAGCTTTTCGCTGTTGTGATGTTTCATTTGCAGCTTGGTGACGTAATTGATAAGACAACTCGTCTAAGTTCAATCGGCCTAACAGATCCCATATGGCATCCGCTCCCATTTTCGCTACAAATTTATTTGGATCAGTATCCTCTAAATATTGATTTTCTTTTGGTAACGTATCTAAAATATCTAGATATTCTTCTTCAGTCAAGAAGTCTAGGTAATTGATACCATCTTCCTCTTTAACACCTGCTTGAATTACTACGTAGCGTTCGTAGTAAATAATCATATCTAATTTCTTAGATGGCAATCCTAGCAAGTAACCAATTTTGTTAGGTAAAGAACGGAAGTACCAAATGTGTGCAACAGGAACAACTAGTTCGATGTGACCCATTCGCTCACGTCTAACTTTCTTTTCAGTTACCTCAACACCACATCTATCACAAACGATTCCTTTGTATCGAATACGTTTGTATTTTCCACAATGACATTCGTAATCCTTAACAGGACCAAAGATTCTTTCACAAAACAATCCTCCCATTTCTGGTTTGTACGAACGGTAATTAATCGTTTCTGGTTTTATAACTTCACCATTCGATCGTTGGAGAATCACCTCTGGAGATGAAAGTCCGATACGAAGACTTGTGAAGTTACTTTTTATTTTTTGCTCTTTTTTATTGTAAGCCATTTTGTGTTTTTCTAATTGAATTGAAACTAAGGTTAACTATTGATCAATCAAATGTTAACTCTAAACCTAGTCCACGAAGCTCGTGAAGAAGTACGTTGAACGATTCAGGTAAACCTGGTTCAACACTGTTATCTCCTTTAACAATTGCCTCGTATGTCTTGGCTCTTCCGATAATATCATCAGATTTTACCGTTAAGATTTCTCGAAGGATATTTGAAGCTCCAAATGCCTCAAGTGCCCAAACCTCCATCTCACCAAAACGCTGACCACCAAATTGAGCTTTACCACCCAATGGTTGTTGCGTAATTAACGAGTATGGTCCAATAGAACGAGAGTGCATCTTATCGTCAACCATGTGACCCAGTTTCAACATATATATAATCCCAACAGTTGTAGGTTGATCAAATCGCTCACCTGTTAGACCGTTGTATAGGTGTGTTGATCCATTTGCAGGAACACCAGCTTTTGTTACATACTCTTCGATGTCTTTTTCACTAGCTCCGTCAAAAATTGGAGTTGCAAAATTTACTCCTAACTCTTGCCCAGCCCAACCAAGAACAGTTTCGTAAATCTGTCCTAAGTTCATCCGTGAAGGTACACCAAGTGGATTCAATACAATATCAACTGGAGAACCGTCTTCCAAGAAAGGCATATCCGCTTCTGGAACTATTCGAGCAACAATACCCTTGTTTCCGTGACGACCAGCCATTTTATCACCTACTTTAAGTTTTCTTTTCTTGGCCAAGTAAACCTTAGCCATTTGTAAGATACCAGTAGGTAATTCATCCCCAACACTAATTGCAAAGTGTTGTCTCTTATAATCCGTTGTTACTTCATTGATACGAAGTTTATAGTTATTTAGCGTTTCAGCAATTAACTCATTCTTCTTATCATCAGCTGTCCAACCATTGTATGAAACAGTTGCGTAATCAATTTCAGTAAGTGCTTTTTGAGTAAACTTAGTTCCTTTTGGAATAACTTCTTCAAAATACACATTGCTAACTCCTTGAGAGGTTCTTCCGTTAACAATCTTGAAAAGCTTTTCTACAAGCGTTGACTTTAATTTCGCTAAAGTCTTCTCGTGTTCTGCATCAAGCTTTGCAAGTTTTACCTTATCGTCCGCTTTTGTCGCTTTATCCTTTTTAACACGGGTAAATAGTTTTTTGTCAATTACTATACCCTGTGTTGATGGTGAAGCTTTTAAACTAGCGTCTTTTACATCACCTGCTTTATCACCAAAAATCGCTCGTAAAAGTTTTTCTTCTGGCGAAGGTTCTGACTCTCCTTTTGGAGTGATTTTTCCAATTAAAATGTCACCTTCTTTTATACGTGCTCCAATTCGAATCAACCCATGTTCATCTAGGTTTTTCGTCGCTTCTTCACTTACGTTAGGGATATCGTTGGTTAATTCTTCCTCTCCTCGTTTCGTGTCTCTAACCTCTAATTCGTATTCTACGATATGAACTGAAGTATAGAAATCTTCTTTAACAACTTTTTCGGAAATTACAATCGCATCCTCAAAGTTGTACCCTTGCCAAGGCATGAATGCTACTTTAAGGTTTCTACCAAGTGCTAATTCTCCTTGATCTGTTGCGTATCCATCACACAATACTTGACCCTTAGTAACTCTATCGCCTTTTTTAACGATAGGTCTTAGGTTAATACATGTGTTTTGGTTGGTACGTTGAAATTTAGTAACAGGATACGATTTTACCTCACCAATGAAAGAAACTGTTCTTTCATCATCCGTCAAGTCATATCGTACTCTAATTTCATTGGCGTCAACATATTCAACAACGCCATCACCTTCAGCGTTTATTAAATTTCTTGAATCTTCAGCAATTTTTTGTTCTAATCCTGTTCCAACAATTGGAGCTTCAGGACGCAACAAAGGAACTGCCTGACGTTGCATGTTCGATCCCATCAGGGCACGGTTCGCATCATCATGCTCCAAGAAAGGAATCAATGACGCAGCAATAGAAACAATTTGGTTTGGCGCAACATCCATGTAATTAACCTCTGAAGGTTTTACAATTGGGAAGTCGCCTTCATTTCTTGCTTTAATTTCGTCGTTTTGGAAATTACCTTTTTCATCAACCGGTGCATTTGCTTGCGCAATGATTTGAGTATCTTCTTCTTCAGCACTCAAGAAAACAACACCATCTTCAACCTTTCCATCTGTAACTTTTCGATATGGGGTTTCGATAAAGCCCATACTGTTTATTTTGGCGTGTACACACAGAGAAGAAATCAAACCAATGTTTGGTCCTTCAGGTGTTTCAATCGTACAAAGTCTACCGTAGTGAGTATAATGAACGTCACGAACCTCGAAACCAGCTCTATCTCTAGAAAGACCACCAGGTCCTAATGCCGACATTCTTCTTTTGTGAGTAATCTCAGCAAGTGGATTCGTTTGATCCATAAACTGAGAAAGTTGGTTCGTTCCAAAGAATGAGTTGATTACAGATGACAATGTCCGTGCATTAATCAAGTCTGTAGGGGTAAATACTTCGTTGTCTCGAATGTTCATTCTTTCTCGAATTGTTCTTGCCATACGAGCAAGACCAACACCAAACTGAGAATACAACTGCTCTCCAACTGTTCGCACCCTTCTGTTACTCAAGTGATCGATATCATCGACGTCTGTTCTCGAGTTACTTAATTCAATAAGGTAACGAATGATTAGAATGATGTCTTCATTTGTTAATACGCGTGTATCAGATGAAGTATCAAGCTTTAATTTTTTATTAATTCTATAACGCCCGACTTCTCCTAAATCATAACGTTTGTCTGAGAAGAATAAACGGTCGATGATACCACGAGCTGTTTCTTCATCAGGCGGATCAGTATTTCTTAATTGACGATAAATATGTTCAACAGCTTCTTTTCCACTGTTTGACGTATCTTTTTGTAACGTGTTGTGAATGATTGCAAAGTCATTTTTATTATCAATTTCCTTACTTAGGATAATTGTTTTAACTCCTGAATCTATAATTTCAGCAACATGTTCTTCTTCAATAACGGTGTCTCTTTCAATAACAACTTCGTTACGTTCAATAGAAACAACCTCACCAGTATCTTCATCAACGAAATCTTCAATCCACGATCGAAGCACTCTTGCCGCTAATTTTCTACCGATGCATCTTTTAAGTCCAGCTTTAGAAACTTTAACTTCCTCTGCTAAACCAAAAATATCTAAAATGTCTTTATCCGTTTCGTAGCCAATTGATCGCAGCAATGTGGTTACCGGGAATTTCTTTTTTCGGTCGATATATGCATACATAACGTTGTTTACGTCAGTTGCAAATTCGATCCAACTACCTTTAAAAGGAATTACTCGTGCAGAGTAAAGCTTTGTTCCGTTCGTGTGATACGATTGAGCAAAGAAAACTCCTGGAGAACGGTGTAATTGAGAGACGATTACACGTTCAGCTCCATTAATGATAAACGTACCACGTGGAGTCATGTAAGGAATTGTTCCTAGATATACGTCCTGAACAATAGTCTCAAAGTCTTCGTGTTCTATATCGTTACAAGAAAGCTTTAATTTCGCTTTCAGTGGAACGGCATAGGTTAACCCTCTATCAATGCACTCGGCCATTGTATATCGTGGTGGATCTACGAAGTAATCCAAAAATTCTAATACGAAGATGTTACGAGAATCGGTAATTGGAAAATTCTCACTAAACACCTTATAGAGTCCTTCATTGGCTCTATCTTCAGAAGAGGTTTCTAACTGGAAAAACTCCTGAAACGATTGCACTTGAACATCGAGGAAATCAGGATATTTTATGATTTCTGGGATGCGTGCAAAACTTATTCTTTCTTTCTTTTGTACTGTTGACAAGGCAATATATTTAAGGGTTAGAGTATTAAAAAATACTACAAGGGCTTTCAAACACAGATAGACCCGCAGATTTCTCTGGGGTCTATTGCGTTGTTAATGTTAAATCTTACTTGATTTCAACTTCAGCTCCTGCTTCTTCAAGTTTAGCTTTCAAAGCATCTGCTTCGTCTTTAGCTACGTTTTCCTTGATTTCTTTTGGAGCTGAGTCAACTATTTCTTTCGCTTCTTTCAAGCCTAAACCTGTAAGTTCTTTTACAGCTTTAACAACTTGTAATTTCGCTGCACCTGCTGATTTTAAAATCACTGTAAATTCAGTTTGCTCTTCAGCTGCGTCACCACCGTCTGCTGCAGGTCCTGCAACTGCTACAGCTGCCGCTGCTGCTGGTTCGATACCGTACTCATCTTTTAAGATGTTAGCCAATTCGTTCACTTCTTTTACAGTAAGATTTACTAACTGTTCTGCAAATTCTTTTAAGTCTGCCATTTTCGTTAACTTTTTAAAGTTGTTTTTTTAATTAATTTTCTTTTTCGGATAAAGTTTTGATAAGACCTGCGATTGTTGATCCACCTGATTTAAGAGATGAAATAACATTTTTCGCTGGCGATTGAAGTAATCCGATAATTTCTCCAATCAAGTCTTCTTTTGATTTGTACTTCGTTAGACCTTCTAACTGATCGTCTCCGATGTAGATGGCACTATCTAAGTAAGCACCCTTCAACACTGGCTTTTTGCCCTTCTTTCGGAAGTCTTTAATGGCAATAGCTGGTGCTTTTGGATTGGAAGCGAATAAGAGTGCGGTTGTCCCTTTAAGGGTATCAGTAAGCTCACCCCAGTCCTTTTCGGCTCTCACTAATGCCTGACGGATTAAGGTGTTCTTGGCTACTTGCATTTTAACTCCATTCTTGTGGAGTAATCGTCTTAGATCGTTGTTTGTGTTAGCTGTTAACTCAGAACTATCTGTAACGTATATAAATTCATATGTGTTGAAACTCTCTACAAGTTGATCAATCACTACTTTCTTTTCTTCTCGTGTCATTTTCTTGCGTTTAGAATTAGATTCCAGTAATACTGTTTGCGTCAACTTTGATTCCAGGACTCATTGTACTAGAAAGTGTAATCGATTGAAAGTATGTTCCTTTTGCTGATGAAGGTTTTAACCTAAACAGCGTTTGAATGAACTCAGTTGCGTTTTCATTGATTTTATCTGCATCAAAAGAAACTTTGGCAACTGAACTGTGAATAATACCTGTTTTATCTACTTTAAAGTCAATTTTACCAGCTTTAACCTCAGTTACTGCTTTTCCTACTTCCATAGTTACAGTTCCTGACTTTGGATTTGGCATTAAGTTTCTAGGTCCTAATATTCTACCTAGTCTTCCTAATTTACCCATAACACTTGGTTGTGTGATAATAACATCAACATCTACCCAACCACCTTGAATTTTCTCGATATACTCATCAAGTCCAACATAGTCAGCACCAGCTTCTTTAGCTTCTTCCTCTTTGTCTGGAGAACACAATACTAAAACGCGAACGTTTTTACCAGTACCGTGTGGTAAAGATGCAACACCACGTACCATCTGGTTTGCTTGTCTTGGATCTACGCCTAATTTAACGTCTAGATCAACAGACGAATCAAATTTAGTGTAGGAGATTTCCTTCACTAATTTCGACGCCTCACTTAAGCTGTAAAGTTTGTCCTTTTCAACTTTTGCAAGGGCTTCTTTTCTTTTTTTAGAAATTTTTCCCATAAAATACTTACGATTAACTATTTAGTTATCTTCCGGAAACTGTCCGGTAACAGTGATGCCCATACTTCTTGCTGTACCAGCAACCATTTGCATGGCCGATGTTACTTTAAAAGCATTAAGGTCAGTCATTTTATCTTCTGCAATTGCACGTACTTGATCCCAAGTCACTTTTGCCACCTTCACACGGTTTGGCTCAGCAGAACCACTTTTTAATTTAACCGCTTCTAACAATTGTGATGCAACTGGTGGAGTCTTAATTATAAAGTCGAACGATTTGTCTTGATAAACAGTAATCACTACTGGTAAAACCTTACCAGCACGATCTTGTGTTCGAGCATTAAACTGCTTACAAAAGTCAACAATATTTACCCCTTTAGCACCAAGTGCTGGACCAATTGGAGGTGCTGGATTCGCGCCACCACCTTTTACTTGTAACTTTACGTAACCTGTAATTTCCTTTGCCATTTTATTATTCTTTTTCTACTTGAACGTAGTTTAATTCTAGTGGAGTTTTTCGTCCGAAAATCTTCACCATAACTTTCAATTTTTTCTTTTCTTCGTTAACCTCTTCAATGATACCGTTAAATCCGCTAAATGGTCCGTCATTCACTTTCACCATTTCTCCAACGATAAATGGTTCAATCATGCTTTCTCCACTTTCGTTCGCTTCATCAACCTGACCTAAGATTCGGTTCATTTCAGTCTTTCGAACTGGAATTGGAGTTCCTTGCTCATCACCTAAGAACCCAACAACACCATTTATACTTTTGATCGTTGGCAACACCTCACCGACAAGATTTGCGTGAACATAGATGTACCCAGGATAAAAGTTTTTTTCACGAGATGTCTTTTTCCCGTTTCTAATTTCATAGACCTTAGTCGTAGGAATCAGAATTTGTGGAACATATTGAGTAAGCTTTTCAAATGCTAATTCAGACTCAATCATGGCCTTGACTTTTTTCTCTTGACCAGTAATTGCTCTTACAACATACCACTTAAAATCGCTTGACACTTCTTGCTCCATTGCTACTCTTATTAGACGATTAAACGACCTACTAGATTAATTTATATAAGAAATTTGTAAGAACGTCGAAACCTAAATCAAGAACATAAATTGCCAGTGCAAATATGATTGAAGCTACTAAAACTATAATAGTGCTCTGAACTAGATCGTCCCAACTTGGCCAAGTCACTTTGTTGACTAGCTCATCGTATGTTACGTTCCACAAATTTTTAAGTTTTCCCATTATTCAAATTTCTTTTGGTTAGAAACCTTTGCTGCAGGAGAGACAGGGATCGAACCTGCAACTTGCGGTTTTGGAGACCGCTGCTCTACCAATTGAACTACTCTCCTATAAGTCATATAGCCGGCAATAAAAATTGCCAGCTATATGATATAATTTATGTTGTTATTAATCTAAAATTTCAGTTACCTGACCAGCACCAACTGTTCTTCCACCTTCACGGATCGCAAACTTCAATCCTTTTTCCATCGCTACAGTATTTAACAACTCAACAGTAATAGTTACGTTGTCACCTGGCATTACCATTTCAGTTCCTTCTGGCAACTTGATTTCTCCAGTTACGTCAGTAGTTCTTAGGTAAAATTGTGGTCTGTATTTGTTAAAGAATGGAGTATGACGTCCACCTTCTTCTTTTGACAATACGTAAACCTCAGCTTTGAATTTAGCGTGTGGAGTTACCGAGTTAGGCTTAACGATAACCATACCTCTTTTGATATCAGTTTTCTCGATACCTCTTAGTAAGATACCTGCGTTATCACCAGCTTCTCCTCTGTCTAATAATTTTCTAAACATCTCAACCCCAGTACAAGTAGAAGTTAACTTCTCAGCACCCATACCAATAATTTCAACTGGGTCACCTACGTTGATAACACCTCTTTCGATTCTTCCTGTAGCAACTGTACCACGACCTGTGATAGAGAATACGTCCTCAACTGGCATCAAGAAATCTTGATCAACCAACCGTGGAGGAAGTGGAATCCAGTTATCAACCGCATCCATCAATTCAGTGATTGTTTCAACCCATTTACCTTCACCATTCAATCCACCTAAAGCAGATCCTTTGATGATTGGCGTATTGTCAGCATCAAATCCGTAGAAATCAAGTAATTCTCTAATTTCCATTTCAACTAGCTCTAATAATTCTTCATCGTCAACCATGTCAACTTTATTCATGAAGATAACCAATCGAGGTACACCAACCTGACGAGCAAGTAGGATATGTTCCTTTGTTTGTGGCATAGGACCATCAGTAGCAGCCACTACTAATATAGCACCGTCCATTTGTGCAGCACCCGTTACCATGTTCTTTACATAATCCGCGTGACCTGGACAATCTACGTGTGCGTAGTGTCTGTTTGCTGTTTGATACTCAATGTGAGCTGTGTTAATCGTGATTCCTCTTTCTTTTTCCTCTGGAGCAGAGTCAATCGAAGCAAAATCTTGAACGTCTGCAAGACCTTGAGAAGATAAAACGCTAGAAATAGCAGCTGTCAAAGTTGTTTTACCGTGGTCAACGTGACCAATAGTTCCAATGTTTACGTGTGGTTTGGAACGGTCAAATGTTTCTTTAGCCATGACTTGAAATAAATTACTTTTTAATTTTTTTTTAAACTTTTTCCTGTGAGGATTATTTACATTCTTTTGCTGTGCTACTCAGAGCCAACGATGGGAATTGAACCCACGACCTCTTCCTTACCAAGGAAACGCTCTACCCCTGAGCTACGTCGGCTTATTGTAAGCCAATTTGCTCAAGCATAAGCCTGAGTCACATCGGCAACAACAGTGAGCGGGAGACGAGGCTCGAACCCGCGACCTACAGCTTGGAAGGCTGTCGCTCTACCAACTGAGCTACTCCCGCATATTGCCCTTGCTATGCGATGATCCAAAAAAGAAATCCTCTTTAACTTTTTTGGTATTTCAAATAACAACTGCAGTGGGGAGGGTAGGATTCGAACCTACGTAGCCGAAGCAACGGATTTACAGTCCGTCCCATTTGACCGCTCTGGTACCTCCCCAGTACAAAAAAAAGAGCCACTTGTCGGACTCGAACCAACGACCGGCTGATTACAAATCAGCTGCTCTACCAACTGAGCTAAAGTGGCTTTTCATTTACCCATACAACAATTAAAACATCTTCATTACCTTACTCAGGTGTTCCTCTCGTTTTTAGGGTTGGCAAAAGTACATTTTATTTATTTTCTTATCAAAAGATTTTTTAAAATATTTTAAGAAGTTGATGCAAGTCGTTCTTTATACTTTTTTATCTGAACTTTTAAAGCATCAACAGCCAAGTCTGTTGCCGCCTCAAAACTCTGTGATGTCTGAGTTTTGAACAGGCTTTGATTCTGAACATTTACTTTGATTTCTACAGTCTTATTTTCTTTGTGTCTGTTATTTTCAACCTTTAAAAAAACTTGTGAATCTACTATAGCATCACTAATCTGCTCTAACTTCCCAAGTTTCTTCTCTATGTAATCGACCAACTTTGAGTCTGCTTTAAAATGAATTGATTGAATTTCTACTCTCATTTCTTTATGATTTAGGGTGTAACTTATGAACTTTCTTAAGATGTGCAATGTCACTTTGAGCATAGATTTGAGTAGACGCTAAACTTGCATGACCTAATAATTCTTTGATAGATGCAATCTCAGCGCCATTCTGCAACAGATGAGTTGCAAAACTATGCCTAAGCACGTGCGGACTTTTTTTCTCTACTTTTGAATACTTACTTATTGTGGTATTCACACAATTATAAACCCATTTGGGATAAAGTGGTTTGCCATTAGGCAATATGAATAAGGTATCGCTTTCACTTTCAATTGATAGCCTAATACGTTTGTATCGTTCTAAGACCCTTACCACTTCTAATCCAATTGGCACTATACGCTCTTTCTTACCCTTTCCGTATACCTTGATCTGACCTTTTTTCAAATCGACGTTCGTGAGCTTCAATTCGATTAACTCCATACGCCTGATTCCCGTATGATATAATAGAAGTACAACCGACGACTTCAACAAATCATCATCTTCTGCTTCAGACAAATCGTCAAACAAACGATTTGACTCTTTGACTCGCAGATAAACAGGTATTTTCTGGGGTAGCTTTAAATTTCGAACAGGTTTCGCTGGATTAATTTCCACCAACTCCATCATACGCAAATACTTAAAAAAAGACTTTAACGTACTTAACTTTCTATTAATTGAAGTTGTTTTAAGATTTTCCTCCATCAACGAAACCAGCCATGACCGGATAGTTGCCGTGTTCGAGGCAAGTGGCGATTTGTCTCCTAGCTCTAATTCTTGAAAAGAAAAATATTGCTCAAGATCTTTGATGTACGCAGTGATTGTGTTTCCAGAAAAAGATTTCTGAAACTCTAAATAATCAACGTAATCATTAACGAATCGAGCAGTAGCAACCATAGGCTACGGCAAGATAATAAATTTTAACGAAAAATACTTATGAATTAGTTATTTAGGCTCTGCTTGTACTTAGCCTTAATCATTTGCATACGCTTCTTCACTGAAGGCTTTGTAAACTGCTTGCGATCTCTAAGTTCTCTTAAGACACCAGTTCGTTCAAATTTCTTCTTGAACTTTTTTAAAGCTTTCTCTACTGATTCGTTTTCTTTTACGTTAACAACTAACATTGTGTTTCTTCTGATTTTTAAAGGGGTGCAAATATGAGAATATTTTTTTGGCTAAAAAAACTTTATTTCAATAACTGTCGACTGATTACTAATTTCTGAATTTCTGAAGTACCTTCTCCAATTGTACACAGTTTGCAGTCGCGATAGAACTTTTCTACTGGGTAATCTTTTGTATACCCATAACCACCAAAGATCTGAACTGCCTCGGTTGCAACTGTACAAGAAACTTCTGAAGCATAATATTTTGCCATTGCAGACTCTTTTGTCATTGGCTTGCCTTCATTTTTCAAATACGCCGATTGTAAAATTAACAATTCAGCACTTTCAATTTGAGTGGCCATGTCTGCAAGTTTGAACCCAATAGCTTGAAACTGAGAAATAGGTTTCCCGAATTGTTCACGCTCTTTGGAATATTGTAATGCTGCCTCATAAGCACCTTTAGCAATCCCTAAAGACAAAGACGCAATACTTATTCTTCCACCATCTAATACTTTCATAGCCTGAATAAAACCATCGCCCTCTTTGCCTAACAAATTCTCCTTAGGAATACGACAATCGTCAAAAAACAAACAAGCTGTTTCCGATGCTCTCATTCCCAATTTATTTTCTTTCTTCCCTCCAGAGAAACCTGGAGTTCCTTTTTCAACAATAAACGCCGACATCCCGTGCGAGTCACCTTTTTCGCCAGTTCGGGCAATAACTACTGCAACTTCTCCACTTATCGCGTGTGTAATGAAATTTTTTGAGCCGTTTAAAACCCATTGGTCTCCATCAAGCACAGCCGTTGTATTCATTCCGCCAGCATCCGAACCTGTACCTGTTTCTGTTAAACCCCATGCACCGATCCATTCTCCTGTAGCCAGTTTTGGCAAGTATTTTTGCTTCTGTTCTTCATTACCAAAAGCCATAATGTGGCCTGTACACAGCGAATTGTGTGCAGCCATCGACAAACCTATACTTCCACAAACCTTTGAAAGCTCAACAATCGCAGTTACATATTCAAAATAACCAAAACCAGACCCTCCGTATTCAGTTGGCACCAAGACTCCCATTAACCCTAACTCTCCCATTTTTCGGAATAAGTCGATAGGAAAATGTTGACTTTCGTCCCAGTCCATTACGTTTGGTTGAATCTCTTTTGCTGCAAAATCGCGGACCATATCCGCTATCATTTTTTGGTTTTCCGTTTGTTCGAAGTTCATACGTTTAACTAATTCTACTTTGGCGCAAAATTAACCCGATTGGTGATAAAAATGCTACCGTAATGTTGTAGTCATACCTTTCATAGTGTAACTTAATAATCATTTAAACAGATACCGACCTTGATGGTTTACTGAAATTGTCAATAATTCTCCAGTTTCTTCAAAATGTTGATAGACTGGTTTAAGATTTGTCCAGAACACATGTTTTGATTTATCATTATCAGAATTTAACAATGATTTATAATTGCTGTAATTCATCCTGTTTGGAAAAATATGGATAGGAATTTCTATTTGTCCATTACTACGAGCCAATACACAACTCACATACAATCGTTCAATTTTATCATCCATAATTGGAATACACCCTATGGTTTGACATCCTCCATGAATAAAAATCAACCCACCTAGTTTTTTATGCTTACTTAAAATACTATCCGATTTGTTCGGGTAGCTTACTTGCAATGAAAGGTGGTAGTTGCTATTTGGATTGAAACTAGAAAGATTGTAGAAACCCTCTGGGATCTGATTATCCCCCTCTCTCCTTTTTGGGCCTAAAACTCCAACGTTACTGCAAAATGGATACGATTCGATATAGGAATATCGTTTGTCCGTTCTATTTCTTGCCCACAATTCTAGAGTCCCCTCTTTTTTAAAACCTCTAATATAGACTTCACATTCATCAGGGTTAATCTTGTTCAACCTAAATAGCGTTTTCAAATCAACCTCTTGATTGCTAAAAGCTTGTTTAACTTTTGGATAGACTAGTTGGTTTGCTTTAAAATTAGTTTGATTTACAAATCCAAAAGAAAAAAACAGAACTATTATTCGTAATATGAAATATTTATGCCTCACCTATTCCAATTTTAGGTCCTAAAAACTTAGGGTCTTTACCGATAACAATATCAATTACTGCCTTAACTCTGGCCCCTTTTTCTCTTATATTTACCGACAAGCCAGACTTTTTCGTAACATCTTTTGCGTTAAACCCGGTTACCTTTACGTTTCTATATTTACCAATAAACGCCGCTCTTTGATTGTGAAATTTTTGAGACACAACAATTATATCTTTTTGTCCAAATATCTTTTTGCATCTCACCACACTGTCTAAGGTTCTAAAACCAGCGTAATCAAGATAAATGGCATTAGCAGGAACACCTAACGTAATAAGAAACTCCTTCATATCGGAAGACTCATCGTAATCCACTCTGCTATTATCGCCACTAACAATAATGTACTTTACTTTGCCAGCTTTGTAAAGTGTCGCTGCAGCCTCCATACGATAAACGAAATAAGGGTTCATATAATTTCCGTATTTGAATCGTGTGCCAAGAACCAATGCAACGGATTTGGGTGGCACACTTTCTATGGTATCGAAAACAAGCGATTTAGTCGTCTCCTCAATAAATACGTCGCAAGTTGCAATTATCAGCAGCATGCCAATGAAACCGTAGAAAAACCAACGTAACCCTCTTTTCACAACTTACTAATTTTGAAATATTGGGGCAAGACGCCCTCTTGTGTTACTTCTAACACATAAATAGCATCGTTTAGTATTGTACTATTTTCAATTGGTATAAAATTTTTGCTGCCCGCTCCCTCTCCAACTAGTTTCCCCGAAACACTGTATAACTTATAAGAAATAGATTCTTCTTTTTTATTGCGTATGACCCACTTGTCTAAATCTTTATAAATATAGACAGGTTGTTCCCTAATTATGGTTTGACTGTTGGATACTGGTTCCCTAACCTTGTATAAATTCCCAAAGCCCCCAGTTGATTCATCTGTTATAAAAATGGTACCATTATGTACATCAATTGCCTCCTTTTGACTAAAGTGATTTAACGGAAACTTTTTGCTTGAAGAAACATCCAACCCTTTAACAATGCTAATTTTCCAATAATGTGCACTAGACAATAGATACAAGAAACTATCAGAAATCGTTGCACTAGTTACCCACGAAATTTCTTTTATTGTTCCTGTATACAGGCTATCAAAAGGCACAAGTGATGCAGAATCTATCGATGAACTAATTTTATAAAAATAAGCAAACCCAGTATAGGGGTTAGACCAATTTTTACTGATAAGCAAAAGACTGTCACTAAAAGAAGCTATTGCTTCGCAATCAAAAAAACGTCGTTCTGAACTTGGAGGAAATTCCTTTTGGTTAGCATATGTCAACGTAATTGTTTCTGCTGAAATAGTATCATTCCAGTTAGATATTGGAGGAAGCCGTAAAATTTTTAAATCTTTTCTCTGTTGATTGTTGTTTCCAAAATCTCCAACAAAGACATGTCCCGTTTGATTGATTGTAATATCTTCCCAATCAGTATTCAAAACATTTTCAACATATACTTCTTTCGTAATTGCACCTGTTGAATCAAGAAAATATATTTTAGGAGCATCTCCCCCATCATTATGAGTTAGAAAATTATTTTCGTTTAATACGACTAAGCCTGAACTTTCAGACACTTCATCTGGAAGGGCACAAATTGTAACCAAATCTTGGCTGTAGCCCTTAAAGCTTACTAAACAAAAGAGAAATAAACTAAGAAACAATTTCAACCGCATTTGCCTGAAACTACTTCTTGTGAAATAAGTCATTACAGACTACTCGACAGTAACTGATTTTGCTAAATTTCGTGGTTGGTCAACATTACATCCACGCATAACTGCCATGTGGTAAGACAGCAATTGCATAGGTATAGTCGCCAAAATTGGAACTAGACAATCTTCAGTATCTGGTATTTCAACAAAGTAATCAGACAATCCTGCAACTTTCTCATCACCGTGAGTTACGATAGAAATGATGTTACCTTTTCTAGCCTTTACTTCTTGAATGTTGCTAAGCACTTTTTCGTAGTAGCCTCGTTTAGGAGCAACCACGACTACTGGCATATTTTCATCAATTAAAGCAATCGGGCCGTGTTTCATCTCTGCCGCAGGATACCCTTCAGCATGGATGTACGATATTTCTTTCAATTTTAATGCCCCTTCAAGAGCAACAGGAAAGTTAATTCCTCGTCCTAAATATAGGCAATGGTCCACATCTTTGTAACGTTTAGCAATTTCAATTACTTTTTCGGAGCACGTATCTAATACTTCCTGAACCTTCGTCGGCAAGACTTCTAATTCTGCAAATATTTCTCGTAGTCTATCTTTACTAATCTTTCCACGAATATCTGCTATACCCAAGGCAATAAGAGTCAAAACAGTAACCTGTGCAGTAAATGCTTTTGTTGAAGCAACTCCAATCTCTGGGCCAGCATGGGTATAGGCCCCAGCATCAGTCATTCTTGGGATAGAAGAACCAACGACATTACAAATTCCATAGATCGTTGCGCCTTTTTCCTTGGCCATTTCTAGGGCTGCAAGTGTATCTGCAGTTTCCCCTGATTGGCTAATTGCAATAACTAAATCGTCTTCAGTTATTACAGGGTCTCTATACCTAAACTCAGAAGCGTATTCAACTTCTACAGGCAGTCGAGCGAACTCTTCGATCAAATATTCTCCCACCAAACCAGCGTGCCAGCTAGTTCCACAACCTACTATTATAATCCGATTTAAGTTTTTAATCTTCGACTCATATTCACGCAAGCTTCTCATGGCAAATGTTAAGTCGGTCTGATTAAACCTTCCTCTCATACTATCGTAAATCGACTTTGGTTGCTCATATATTTCTTTGAGCATAAAGTGATCGTAGCCACCTTTTTCAATGGCCTCAAGAGTAACCTCTAACTTCTGAATATATGGAGTCTTTTCAACATTGTCGATTGTCTTAATCGTCAATTCAGAGTCCTTAATGTGAGCTATTTCGTTATCGTCTAAATAAATCACATCTCTAGTGTACTCAACAATAGGTGTTGCATCACTAGCCATGAAGTATTCTTTCTTATCCTTTCCAATACCAATAACGAGAGGACTTCCTTTTCTTGCTCCGATAATTGTTCCTGGATCATCTTTGCTGATAATTACAATAGCATACGCGCCAATAACTTCATTTAGCGCTAATCTTACCGCTTCAAAAAGATCTACATCTTCATGCTGTTTTATATCTTCAATTAAGTGAATAAGCACCTCAGTATCCGTGTCACTTAAAAATGTGTGTCCACGTTTTACGAGAGCTTCTTTAATTGTCGCATAATTCTCAATAATGCCATTATGAATTACAGCTATATCTCCGCTTTGGCTTAAGTGTGGATGTGCGTTTACCTTATTTGGTTCTCCATGCGTTGCCCATCGAGTATGGCCAATTCCAGTTGTTCCTTCAATATTTTTACCAGAGGTTTCGTCCAATAAATCTTGAACCTTGCCTTTTTGCTTGTAAATGTTCAAATCTCCGTTTAATAGAGCTATTCCCGCACTGTCATAGCCTCTATATTCTAAACGTTGAAGACCTTTTATTAAAAAGTCAAATGCTTGGTTTGGACCAGCATATGCAACAATTCCACACATATTTTTTTATTAGTTAGATTTTAAATCCTGATTTTATCTTATCTGTAAAGTCAAGTTTTTCCCATGGGAATAACTCGACAGTAACTTCTTTTACTACACCATCCGGTGTTTCAAATCGTTTCGTTACAACTTCATTTTTTCGTCCCATGTGTCCATAGGCCGCAGTTTCACTATAAATTGGTGTTCGTAACTTCAATCGATCTTCAATTGCTGCAGGTCTCATATCAAAGATATTTTTGATTTTTTCTGCAATCTCTCCATCGGATAGGTTTACATGAGATGTTCCATACGTATCAACAAATAAAGCCATAGGCTCAACTACACCAATTGCATAAGACACTTGAACTAAAACCTCATCGCATAGTCCAGCAGCTACCATGTTTTTAGCAATATGTCGTGTTGCATATGCTGCACTTCTATCAACTTTACTTGGATCTTTTCCTGAAAATGCTCCACCACCGTGTGCTCCTTTTCCTCCATACGTATCAACAATTATCTTACGACCTGTTAGTCCAGTATCTCCGTGTGGTCCACCAATCACAAACTTCCCAGTAGGGTTAATGTGATATTTGATATCATCACCAAACAATGCTTGAATTGCAGGACTTAATTGTTCTTTCACCTTTGGGATGACAATGTTAATCATGTCAGACTTTATCTTAGCTAACATTGCTTCATCTTCATCAAAATCATCATGTTGAGTTGAAATCACAATTGCCTCAATACGCACTGGTTGATTATTATCATCGTATTCTATGGTTACCTGACTTTTTGAATCAGGGCGTAAGTAACTTATTTGAGACCCCTCTCGTCGGAACCAGGCAAGTTCTTGTAATATTTTATGAGACAAATCTACTGCCAACGGCATAAAGTTATCCGTTTCACTTGTTGCATACCCAAACATCATACCTTGATCACCAGCACCTTGTTCCATCCGGTCACCACGATCAACGCCTTGGTTAATGTCTGAACTTTGCTCATGAATTGCCGAGAAAACACCACATGAATTACCATCAAACATATATTCACTTTTCGTGTAACCAATTTTGTTAATTACATCACGCGTGATTTTTTGAACGTCCAAATATGTTCTGGATTTTACCTCACCAGCCAACACAACCTGACCAGTGGTTACCAGAGTTTCACAAGCTACTTTTGACTCAGGATCAAAAGCCAAAAAATTATCAATTAGCGCATCTGAAATTTGATCTGCTACTTTATCAGGATGTCCTTCCGAGACAGACTCAGATGTAAAAAAATATGACATAAACGTCTTTGTTTTAAATTGCTGCGAATTTAGATGAATTTATAAAAGTATACCAATACATCTGCATTATTCAACCACTC
Source organism: uncultured Bacteroidota bacterium (assembly GCA_937124965.1). GTDB lineage: Bacteria > Bacteroidota > Bacteroidia > NS11-12g > UBA9320 > UBA987. Next base: position 179,357 of record CAKZLB010000016.1, on the reverse strand, counting down.
CTGCATTACGTAAAATTTCTCTCTGTTTTTCGGTAAAATTATATTGGTTAAAAACTGCCTGAATGGCTGTCTTCATTGGATATTGCTCATTATACCATTGTAACGTTTGAATAGCAGGTCCCGCAAGTCGTCGATTAGTGCTTGTACCTGCTTCAAGCATGTTTACTATTGCTGATGCATTTAAATAATTAAACTTTTTTATGGCAGCAAATGCATTTAATCGGGTTCTAAATTCATACAAATTCGAACTATAGCCAGTAAGCTCATTCAAGTGTAAATAGTAATTGCTGGATTTATCTCTCAATTGATCCGTTGAATCCGATTTCAATTGATCCAATTTATAACTTAACCATGTAATTCTGACGTTGTGTCCCATTCCAATATCTTTCTGAGTTCTCTCAAAGTACGCATCCCTATTCGTTCCTTTTCCTTCGCATAAGCACTTAAGTGCATACTCTTTATTTACATATGATTTGTCGCTCAAGCTCGTTTCGAAAACTGATTTAAATACTTTTGCGTTGTCGCAATCAGACAAAACAACTCGTTTAACACGAACGTCTTCTTTTGTTAACTTACTAACTAGAAAAAAGTTGCTTTTAGGATCTTTTAACAATTGTTTGAGAATTTCAGATTTTATGGCATGATATGTCTCTTTCTGAAATGCCTTTTGAAGTGCTTCTCGCTTAGTTTCTATATCGACTTTTTCTAAGCCTAATACTGCATCATATCGATCTATCATATTTGCTGCAGAACTCAATTGATTCATTAACTCTTTTGCATTTTTATTGAAGGTAACTTGCTTTAACACCTCACTGTTTACATCAAACAATACATATGCAACTTCCTTTTCTGCACTGTGTTCAAATACAATTTGCTCAGTTTGTTTTTGCACTACGTATTTCACCTCTTGCTTGGTTCCATCGGTAAAATATACTCCACAGGTAATTGGCATTTTAAATAGGCCAATTGTTAAGCTCTGGTCATGAATCTGTTCAACCGTCATAACCGTTTTACTTCCATAGTTTTCATATCTTACTTCGTAATGCGGTTCACCTCCGTTGTACAACCATTGATCAAAAAACCAGCTTAAATTCTGCCCTAAAACATCTTGTATTGCTTGCTCCAAATCATTTGTCTCAACGTTCGCAAAGGCGTACTTTTTCAAGTAATGAGCAATCACTCTTTTGTATTCTTCATCACCCAAAACATAACGCAGCATATGGATTACTGTACTTCCCTTCGGGTAAACTCGAGCCGTTCCTGCTTTTGAATGCACCACAGGATAATCATCCTTCTTGCTCGCATTTAGAGCACTTTGGACTTCATTACGCATATTCATTGCATACGCATCATCGCCTTCAATGGATTTCATAAATAACTTGGCATAGTATGTCGCAAAGCTTTCTTGCAACCAAGTTCCTCTACCTGATCTCGCGGTAATTAAGTCACCAAACCATTGATGTGTTAACTCATGGGCATTGACTGACACATAGTTTCGATCGTTAAAGCCTATTTCATCGACATTAAAAAAATCACCGAATATGGTCGCAGATGTATTTTCCATTGCGCCATACATAAAGTCTTGAACCATGACCTGGCTGTATGTACCCCATGGATAAGGATATCCCGTTTCATCTTCTAAAAACTCAATAATTTTTTCGGTGTGTAAGCTTGTAGGTTCTAACTTTTCCGGATGTTCAGGATAATACCAAAACTGTACAGGCGTTCCGTTTTTTGTTTTAGTTTCTTTAATTGCGTATTTGTCGATTGCCAGCATTAGCAAATAGCCCGCATGTGGTTTGGGCATCAAATAATGCCAAGTGGTGGTCCCATTTTTATTCTTTTTCTCTGACAATTTTTCACCATTTGATAAGACTTTATAACCAGTTTCAAAAGTTACGATGGTTTCAGTAATAAATTTATCATTCATATCATCGTACATTGGTATCCAATGACGATTATCAATACCTTGTCCCTGTGTCCATATCTGATGTCGCGTTTGGTTCTTTGGATCTGTAACCGTTGGTGAATTCCAACCAATAAAATAAATACCTTTTCGCGGTGTCGCTTCATAGGTAAATTCAATAGTGTATTCGGTATCCCACGTTAATGGCTTTTCAAAATTAGTTAACACACCTTCAGGAGTGTAAATTAATGTCATTTCACTCTGGTCTTTACCCAATAATTTCGCCTCTTTGATATCTATGTCTGGGGCATTCCAGAATGCTGCATCTACCGATTTTCGTAAGGGCTTGAAAACATGAGTCGCCTTTCCTTTCACTAAACCTTTCGCTGGCTCAAAGCTCACATCAACTTTCATGTGAATTATATCAAGCTGGTGTTCCCGTGGTTCTCCATCTGGGTCAGCTATTGAATGTTTAAAGTCTTGAGTAAACGCAGTTCCTGCGATAACCAATAACAGCAAGCAAAAAATATTTTTCATGGCTCGAAAATAGTTTTTAATCACAGTATCGGTTTATTTTTAGAATTGAAAATATCAAGTTAGTGAAAGATTAGAACACTTTGTTGGACTATTACGGAATGTTACTTTTGAAACAATAACATGAATTTATTTAAACCAATGCTCAAATATTTAGCAACGATTGTTGTAATCTCCCTAACCGTTACAAAAACCATAGCCATAAGCGATAGTTTGACTTTTATCACGTACAAAAGTGATTTTGAAAAAAAAGTTTTTGATTCTTTGAGTGTTGCACAACCGTTAGACCTACTGTTGGCAATTTCCGGCGACATGAACGATCTTAAAGCAAATAAGATTAAATCATCAATTGAACAATACGCTCTTGAACTTGCCAAAAACAAAGCAAAAACTTCCAACCAAGTTAAAAAAGTTCAGAAAATATTTAAACTGACCCACGCTGAATACCTCTCGAAATACACCGAAATTTCTAACTTTAATAAAATTTTTACCATTAGCGAGTACAATTGTGTTTCAGCTACGGCTTTATATTCTTTGATATTTGAGGAGATGAACATTCCTTTTCAAATAAAAATGGCTCCAACCCATGTCTATTCAGTAGCATATCCTGGTACTAAAGACATTATTGTCGAATCAACAGCACCAAAATCAGGTTATTACTATCCCACCGACAACGATATTTCTGCTTCAATTAAGGAACTAATCTCACTAAAATATATATCTCAGGAAGAGGTCGACTCTCTTGGTAGTCGCAAAGTTTATAATAATTTCTTCTTTGAAGTTGAAGATATCAACTTACGAGAGCTCGCTAGTCTCCAGTACTATAACGAAGCTATTTCACATATCAACAATCAAGATTTTGACAATGCGTTGAACTCTAGCCTAAAATGTCAAAAAATATATCCCTCAGATAAAAATGACTTTTTAGTTCTAAGTATTTTAAACTATAAAGTAACTGGTTTAACATTTACAAAGCTTGATGAAATGAAATACATAGCACTTTACTGCCAACAAGCAAAGGTGGAAAAAAATACGTTTTCGGAGTTGTATCAACTGAGTATCAAAAACAGTCTGTTCGTTGACAACAACAAAAAGTTATTTGACAAATCATATGCATACTTACGTAATCGAATAAAAGACAGTGCTCTTATTCATGAACTTAACCGAATTTACTATGTATCATGTGCCGAATATTACTATCGCACAAGTAGGGTTAATAAAACTTTGAAATACGCAGATACAGCTTACCAATATGACACGTCAAGTTTTTTTCTGCAACAAGTGATTGCTGAATCTATCGTTAGACGTTTATCTACTGACCAAGCATACTTTCACAGTATTAATGGCTTAAAATCACTTGAAAACCAGTATCCATTTTTATTAGAAAATTCGCTGTTCCAGTCAATGCGGCTATCGATGCACGCAGCTAAAGCATACGAAGCGTTTCGCGATAAAAAAATGGATCAAGGCTTATATGAACTAGATTCGATTGAATTTATATTTAGCCGCTTTACTGAGGATCTCATCTTAGTAGAAACAACGATAGTTGAAGCGTACGGGAAAGGAGGCATGGCTTTTTACAAGAAAAACAATCCCAAGAAAGGACTTGAAATTATTGAGAGGGGATTAGCGATGTATCCTTATAGTGAGTACTTATATGAGCGATTAAATTATCTTAACAAAGAACTTGGAATCGAATCAAAATCTGTCCCTTCACGAAATAGGGCAATGAAGAAAAAAGAAGAAGAAGCTTTCCAAAATTTTTTAAGAGCACGTGACGCCAGGCACTAGTTGACAACACGACAAGCAGCATGTTGATTAGAATAAAAATAAATACCATTGCTGGTTGGCAATTGTCATCTTTATTTGTTTAAAACTTCATTAAACTTGCAAGCATATGTCTAAAACAAGAATAACTGTAGTTGGAGGAGGATTAGCGGGCTCGCTAATGGCCGTATATTTTGCAAAACGTGGTTACGAAGTAAATGTATTCGAACGACGACCAGATATGCGAAAAGCTGATATCAGTGCTGGAAAATCAATAAACTTGGCCCTCTCTGCTCGAGGAATTCGTGCGTTAGAAAAAGTCGGGTTAAAAGAAGCCATTTTATCCGAAGCAATTCCTATGCATGGGAGAATGATGCACGACGAAGAGGGTAATCTTGTTCATCAACCATATGGAACTGAAGGACAATTCATTAACTCTGTTTCACGAGGTGGCCTGAACGTCCAACTTTTGAAATTAGCTGATGAAAATCCAGATGTTCATTTACACTTTAACTACAAATGTGTATCTGTCGATTTCGATACAGCAACAACAACTTTCGTAGATGAAAGCGGTAATAAATTAACGCAAGAAGCAGATTTTGTGGTAGGTGGTGATGGTGCATTCTCTCAAATTCGATTGAGAATGATGAAGTCTGGACGATTTAACTTTTCTCAAGACTACTTGGAACATGGCTATAAGGAATTAACAATTCCACCAACTGCTAGTGGCGACTTTGCCATGGAACCATATGCACTTCACATTTGGCCAAGGGGCGAATACATGATGATTGCTCTTCCCAACCCTGACAAGTCCTTTACGTGCACCTTGTTTTATCCATTTAACGGACCAACAAGTTTTGATACGCTTAAGACTAAAGAAGATGTTGAAGCATTTTTCAACGACAAATTTGCGGATTCAGTACCCTTAATGCCAACCTTGGTTGAAGACTATTTTGCAAATCCAACTGGCAGTTTGGTCACAGTAAGATGTTATCCTTGGGTGAAAGGTAAAGCAGCTCTGTTAGGCGATGCTTGCCATGCCGTAGTTCCGTTTTATGGTCAAGGAATGAATTGCGCTTTTGAAGACTGTGTAATTTTAGACGAGTGCATTGAAGAACACAATGGAGATATATTAGCAGCATTCGATGCCTACCAAAAATCGAGAAAAGCAAATGCCGACGCAATTGCTGACTTAGCAATTCAAAATTTCATTGAAATGCGAGACTTAGTAGGTGATGAAGAATTCTTACGTTACAAGAAAGTAGAACACAATTTATGTGAGTTACACCCTGATTTGTTTCAATCGCAGTATGAAATGGTAACCTTTACGAACATTCCATATTCAGAGGCAAAAACTAAAGGTGCACAAAACACTCAACTGGTTAAGCACATAATAAAAAATGGTTTGGAAGATAAAATTACAGATCGAACTTTTATCCTTGACATTTTAAACAAACGTGATACGTTGACTTCTTAGTAAATGGCTCAAAAGAAGTTTTGGTCTGACTTGCTATTTGTACAGGGCTTAAACGTTCTTATTAAAGCGGTATGGATACTCCTTATAGATAGGGCCGTACAAGATTTGTTGCCTAAAGAGGACTATGGCGTCTACTACCAGTTATTAAGCTTATCGATACTTTTTGTTATCGTTTTAGACTTCGGTCTGAATAACATGAATAGTAAAGAAGTTGCTACAAATCAGGGCTATTTCTTTAGTAATTTCAAGGTATTTTTTGGTGCGAAACTGTTATTGTCGTTGCTTTATTTATTCGCTTTGTGGGTCGCAAGTAGTTTGATGCACCTATCGCAGATGCAACTGACGATTTTAGGGGCGTTAGCTCTTTTCCAAATAATCAATTCTCTAAATCAGTATTTACGTTCCAATCTAGCCGCAATGCACTTGTTCAAATTAGACGGGAGCCTGGCTGTTGCGGATCGGTTGTTGGTTATAATAATTTGTATTTTTTGGCTTTATGTTCCTGGTTTTGAACAATATTTAACCATCAAAAACTTCGTGTTTGTTCAGCTTACTGGTGTCGTTTTAACTTTTGCTTTAGCTTTTGGTATAAACATTTTTAAACGCAAAAAAATTAGTGAGCGTGCACGTAAAGCCAACGTTTTCAGTCTAGTCCGAAAGTCACTACCCTATGCATTACTGATAACGCTTATGGCAATTTTTACGAGAGTAGATGCCGTTATGATTGGTGAAATGTTAGGCGATGGAGAAACCGATCGTTATGCAATGTGCTACCGACTCATTGATGCAGGGAATATGATAGCCGCATTGTTCTCTGGTATGTTATTACCAATGTTTGCAAGAATCATTTTTAACCCAAAAGAAGTTGAGTCTCTTGCAAGTATTGCAGTCAAGGTGTTAATTATCCCTGCCCTCTTAGGTGCAATTATTTTTTCGCCGCATGCACATGAGATTTTGAGTGTAATGTACCCAAATAAGGTCTCCATTATTTCTTCTGATACGTTTGTGGTTTTGATGTTCAGCTTCGTTTCATCAGCGTCCGTTTTTGTTTTTGGCACCTTACTGACTGCAGCCAATACAATGAAAATCTTAAATTATGTTGCACTTGTTTCTGCAAGCTTAAACATCATACTTAATTGGGTTATGATACCTATCTACGGCATATTCGGAGCAGGATTAGCAACATTGATTACTCAATCTGTTTTTGCCTTAGGCTGTTTAATGTACAGTTACAAAAAGTTCCAATTCCATGTCAATCAAAGACTTACACTTAAAATTGTGGGTATTCTTGGCGTGTTCTGTTTACTTTTTTTTGGTAGTTTACAATTTTTAGAAAATAGCTTCGTTCATATGTCATTCGGAGTTTCGTTATCCGTTTTGCTCGTCGTAGGCAGCGGAATAATTAGTTCGAATACCCTGAAGAACCTGAGTCGTCGTAAAACCCACAAAGCTTCAGACAATTAATCTATTTTTGCAGACTTTTTTGAATAGCTAAATAATATGAGCAAACAAGAAAACTTTATTGATTTCACCTTTTCTGACATTTTAACTTTCATCCTCCGATGGAAGAAACATTTAATCATCATTGGACTTATTGCAGCCGTTGTTAGTGCCGCTGTTTCTTTTTTAATTACCCCTCGATACGAGGCTGAAGTTGTCTTTTATCCAACAACCGTGAATTCGATTGGAAATGCGATGTTTACAGATTTAAACAAACGTGAATCGGATGTTCTTGCTTTTGGTGAAGAAGAGGAAGCCGAAAATGCATTACAGATTTTAAAGTCTGATAAATTGTCAAATCGTATAATCAACAACTTCGATTTGATGAAGCATTATGAAATCGATCCTAATGGTGCCTACCCAAGAACGAAACTCCAGAAAAAAATGGAGAACAATATTAGCTATACCAGAACACGTTATTTATCCATCTCAATTAAGGTGCTGGATGAAGATCCAGAAATGGCCGCTATGCTCGCAAATGGTATTGCAGCAGCGTATGACTCTGTAAAAACAGAAATTCAACAAGAGGTTGCACGTGAAGCGTTTGCCATTGTTGACGAAGAGTTCAAAAACAAAGAAAAAGAAGTTTGGGACTTAAAAGTTGGATTACAACGGTTAGGTGCCAAAGGAATTATCGATATTGAGAAACAAGCTCAGTCAATTTCTGAAAGTTTATATGGCATGAAGGCAAGCAGTAGTAGCAGTCTTGCTCGAATCAAAGAATTGCAATCTGAAAAAGATACATTGGCAAAATATGGTTCAGAATACACCAACTTATATGAAACGTTAATTCTTGAACTCGAAGAATTGAGTATGTTGCGAAAACGACATAAAAAGTCGAAGGTTGATGTTGAAAAAACTATCCCGCACAAATTTGTCGTTTCAAACGCAAGTCCTCCTGAAAAAAAGGCTCTTCCTAATCGGAAACTAATCGTTTTACTTGGCACAACCGCCACTCTTGCCATGGCGTGCATCTACTTATTATTTATCGAACAACGCAAGAAAATAGAGGCTTAGTCGCAAATGATTCGTCGCTTCGAACTTCGTGGATTTTACCTTCTTGGTCTGCTTTTCTTAGCAATCAATATGGTGTGTTTTGCATTTGATTTTTACTATCTCACCGCATTACCGCTGGTTCCTTTGTTTTTTTACATACTAATTCATCACACGGACAAGGTGATATTATTTCTTGCGTTGGCAACTCCTTTGTCTATCCCTTTTAAAGATATTGGCGCTGGAATTGGCTTATCCTTACCTACAGAACCATTAATTGTCTTACTCTTTCTTGGAGTTTTATTTAAGTTAATCAGTGGAAAAGTCTTTGAGTTAAAAATCTTAAAAAGTCCAGTGGTCATTATAGCATTAGCTACCATGGCTTGGTTATTCATAACTACCATATCAAGTACACACCCATTAGTTAGTTTTAAATATTCCTTGTCGTATACGTGGTATATTGTAGTCTTCCTGCTTCTACTATCGCATTTCTTTAAGAAGAAAAAAGCCATGTATTTATTTGTGTGGTTGTTCTCAATCGCGACAGTGATATTAACGCTTTATACCTTAAAAAATCACGCTGCTGAGAGTTTCACAAGACTGTATGCGTACACAGCAATGAGACCGTTTATACCAGATCACGGGATGTACGCTGCAGCGATCTCGTTTGCGTTGCCTCCGATGCTAGTATTTGGCGTTTTTGGTCGTAAAATGAATATCAATTGGTTTTGGACGTTAACCGCGCTGGGCGTAGCGCTGGTAATTGCCATAGGTGTTGTTTTCTCATTTACGAGAGCCTCTTGGTTAAGTTTAGTAATCGCATTTGGTGTATATGGTTTGCTGTTGCTAAAAGTGCAATTTAAAACACTGATTACCATTGCGGTAAGCCTTTTGGCAGTTTTCTTATTGTTTCAGAATGCAATTTTCTCTGAACTGGCTCGAAACAAACAAGATTCAGATGATGATATTGCTTCACACCTTCAGTCATTTAGCAATGTAAGTACCGACCCTTCTAATCTGGAGCGACTTAATAGATGGAGCTGTGTTTATCGGATGTTTCAAGATAAACCAATTACTGGTTTTGGCCCTGGCACGTACACGTTTGAATATGGCGTTTATCAGTTGCCGCATGAAATGAGTATCATTAGTACAAATGCGGGAGACCTTGGAAATGTTCATAGTGAATACTTAAGGCCTTTTGCGGAATCTGGTTTGATTGGCGGTTTGTTATGGTTAGCTCTTGTTTTGGCAACCATGCATCAAGGGTTTTATGTTTATTATAATTCCACTGATTTTCGGATAAAAGGGCTTGTACTTGGAGCACTGCTTGGACTGGTAACCTATTTCATACATGGCTTCTTAAACAACTATAGTGAATTCGATAAAATTGCGGTTCCTATGTGGGGTTTCATATCCATTATTGTTGCTTCGAAAGTCTATCACCTGAGCCCCGCAACAGACGAAGAACAGGTTCAAAACGAACTGTAAATTCCCATTCCCTTTAGACTTTATTGAATGACACACCAACATGCATTGGTTTATCTGATTTAATCAGAGAACGTTTTGCGTAATTAGTATAGTTTTGTCCTTCATTCAACTCTAATAAATGTGCATTGAAAAAAACTCAAGATAAAAAGCATTATGATGTAATTATTTTGGGGGCAGGGCCTGCTGGAACGGCATGTGCTCTTGCGTTAAAAGATGCTAATCTGAGTGTTGCGCTCATCGACAAAGCTAATTTTCCTCGTGATAAAATTTGTGGAGATGCTATTCCAGGCCCCACACTTAAGCTTATTCGAAAACTGGTCAATGATGATGAATCATTTTCTACAATCACTTCAAAGCAACAGGTTACCAGAAGCCTCATATTCCCAGAAAATGGTCGAACAATCGATCTCAATTGGAAGGCCGAAGCATATAATGCAAAACGACTTGATTTTGACAATTTCTTATTTGAATTAGTAAAGGAACACACAGACACTGACCTACTTATTGGAAAAGAAATAAAGAGAGTCGAAATAAAAGACTTCGTTCATGTCTACGATAAAGAAGACAACGAAATTGCAAGTTCTCAACTAATTTTAGGTGCAGATGGAGCCAATTCAATTGCTACTAGAACATTTGCTAAAAAACAAAAAGCCGAACTTTTAAATGGTTTTGCAATTAGAACGTATTACTCTAATGTCGATTGTGCTCCTACCACCAATGAGTTCTATTTACTCAATAAAATCCAAGGATATTTTTGGATTTTTCCTTTGGCCAACAACCAATACAATGTAGGTATCGGCTTTCTCAAGAAACAAAAAAGAAACAGTGCATTTGATGTGAAACAGATTTTACAGTATACAATTCAATCACATCCGACTATTTCTCCGAAATTCAAAAATGCTAAAGAAATATCAAAACCCACGGGGTTTAAACTCCCAGTTGGTGGAACTAAACGGAGTTTTTCTGGCGACCGTTTTTTACTCTTGGGTGATGCTGCTCATTTAATCGATCCACTTCAAGGTCATGGCATAGACAAGGCTATTGAAAGTGGCATACTTGCCGCAGAACAAGTTGTTTCGTGCTTCGAACAAAATCAATTTAATGCTAAATTTTTACGGACGTATGATGCTGCAATAGAGTCGAACATTGAACACAGTTTAAGGCGCAATCTTCGCATTATGAAAATACTATATCGATTCCCCTGGGTGGTGCGTATTTCTGCCTCTATTGTTCACTTTAACAGCACGTTTCTTTTAAGCGTATTTTATAAAAAATAGGAATTGTACTTGCACTCTTTCAAATATCCATTTGAAGGTGCTAATTTGTGATTCCTTACGTTTAAATGCATATGATCGAACTCCTTCCTATTGCCACGTTTATCATCGTATTGATTATAGTGTTGATTTTACTTTTTAAGAAGCCTGTAATTAACATCAAATCACAATTACGAGAAATTGAAGATGCCGTGGGTCGATTTGAGTCTCAGTTAAATCGACAACAACAGCAAATTGGCGATGAGTTTCAACGAAACAGAAATGAGTCAAATGAAACCGCCCGCATAAATCGTCAAGATTTAACGGAATCGTTACGCTCTTTTGAAACCAAACTAAATCAAAGTAGTAAAGATCTTGCCGAACAAATACGTCAAAAATTTAGCGACTTTTCAAACCAACAAGTTGAAACAAACAAAGTTGCTGTCGAACGACTCGCTGATTTAAATAACTCCATAGAAAAACAACTCAAAGACATTCGAGAAGACAATTCAAAGCAGCTTGATGAAATGCGTAAAACGGTAGATGAAAAACTTCAAAAAACGTTAAACGATAGACTTAGTCAATCTTTCGAAACCGTTGGAAAGCAGTTACAAGCTGTTCAGGAAGGTTTGGGAGAAATGAAAAACTTGGCAACAGATGTTGGAGGATTAAAGCGCGTGCTTAGTAATGTCAAAATGCGAGGAGGAATTGGGGAAGTTCAGTTAGCCATGTTGTTAGAACAGATTCTTGCCCCAGACCAATATGAAGCAAACGTAAGAACTAAACAATCAAGTCAAGACGTGGTAGAGTTCGCCATAAAACTGCCTGGCAAAGATGATACAAATTCAAGAGTTTGGTTACCCGTTGATGCAAAATTCCCGAAAGACATTTACGAGCAACTGCAAAATGCATACGATGACGGAGCACCAGAAACCGTGGCTCTTGCCCAAAAAAATCTTGAAAATACGATTAAAAAAATGGCAAAAGACATCAGCACGAAGTATATCGATCCACCAAACACTACTGACTTCGCAATCATGTTTTTACCTTTTGAGGGTATCTATGCAGAAGTAGTGCGAAAAGCTGCTTTGCTAGAAGAGTTGCAGCGAGACTATAAAGTGATAGTCACCGGCCCAACAACATTAGCGGCAATACTTAATAGCTTACAGATGGGTTTCAAAACGTTGGCAATTCAACGTCGAAGTGGTGAAGTATGGCAAGTGTTGGCGGCTGTCAAAAAGGAATTTGAAACTTTCGGTGGACTTATGGATAAAGCTCAGAAGCATATTCAAACAGGACTTAACCAACTCGATGACGCGATTGGAAAACGGACTCGAGCAATACAACGAAAATTGAAAGGAGTAGAAGAGTTAGCACCCACAGAAACTAATCAAATACCAACTATTGAAGATTCGGATGAACTTAAATAAGGCACTAAACACAAAAATCCGGACAAAAAGAAAGAGCAACTTCCCAGCTGCTCCCTCAGACCCTAATTGAATGAATATGAATTTTGTATTATCATTTGAAACTCAATATCAGAGAGTGTCTGTATGAATTTCACGATAGGTATTTCACTTTTCATTCCATGTCATGAGAGAGCATTACTCAAAAAGACAACACATTGTTTATCAGCATATTAAAGGCATTGCTTTACACAAAGCAAGCATCATGAGTGTTTCTTATATTAGACAACGACTATTCTGTTTCTGACGTTTTAACGGTTCGGTAGAACAAAATTAACTCGTCTAAATAATTACCAGACAGAGATAGATTTGATGTATTTAGCTCTTTTTGTTCGCCTTTATGCCTCTTATAAATCAGCGTATTTCCGCGAACAACATCAATGGTTTCGAGCTCTATCCAACCAAAATGTTCTTCCAGTATGGTGATACCGTGAACCGTGATTTCAATCACTTTAACATTTCTTTTCCAAATAGTTTTGATGGTGTAAATAAAACCAACAAACCCAATTAGAGCCAGGCCTCCAAACACAGCTTTTAACCCAGTATCGTCTTGCTGCATAAAAAGAATGACTAACCCAGCAATGACAGCTATTTCAAATAATAACATCCATAAAAGACCAGAAAATTTGTAATGAACAATGACCGGTTGCTTATTGGAGTAGCGGTTCTCTGCATCCGTTAAATACTCTTTCCGAACTTCATCCATTCGTTTATCAAAGGCACTACGGTACTTCAACTTTTCATTTTTAGACCAAATTGCAAGATTCTCCTTAAGTGAATATTTCAGAAAAGAAGCTTTTGCTAGTTCCAAACTTGTTTTTGGATTGCCAGAATTTTCTGCCATCCATGTTTTCCATTTCCCGATGTTTCGTAATGACCAGATGAAGCAAATCAATAAAACTGCTCCAAACGCAATAAGCGCATATTCTAATGCTATTCCAACTTGCAAAACAGCGTAAAGCAATCCTCCAAACGCTACTAAAACAATGACCATTGGCCAAATTCGTACTCTCCAAAGACCTCTTGAATACGCTTTATTTGCAGTTACTTTATTTTGTTGACTATCCATTGTTCCCTCCTAAATATTGACAATTTTTCAATTCTTTGGTTCCATTAAAAATTACCTCTTCTTTTTCATACCCAAAACAATCAATAAGCGTTTTAGTATAATTAGCATCACCCATGCTTACATCAATGTCGCTCATAGTAAACTGGCAAGGATGTTCGTGGCCAGAAGCCATTGCCAATTCGATTAATTCTTTTCGAAAGGACTTCGCGTAATAGCTGAAACGATCAGACTTTATAGGCACATTAATTCCGGCTTGCAACCACTTATTTTGAGTTGCAATACCCGTTGGGCATCGATTGTTGTGACAGACTTGAGCCTGAATACACCCTATACTCATCATGGCTTCACGAGCTACATAAATTAAATCTGCACCCATAGCAAATGCTTTTGCTGCTTTAGCTGGCAACCCTAACTTTCCGCCGGCAATCCAAACCACTCTAGACGCAATTCCTTTTTCTTTAAACAGTTTATATACGGCACTAAATCCGTAAAACAAGGGTAGAGATACATGATCTGCAAAACTTGGTGGTGCGGCGCCAGTACCTCCTTCACCTCCATCAATAGAAATAAAATCCGGACCTCGACCTGTTTTTATCATCAAATCCGCCATGTACTCCCATTGCTCTAATCGGCCAACCGCTGCTTTAACACCAACTGGCAAACCTGTTCTTTCTGCAATTTGTTCAATTAGCTCGAACATCTCATCAATGTCGCTAAAAGCGGTATGAAAAGACGGAGAAATTACATCTTTACCCATCGGTACATGTCTAATCTCCGATATTTCTTTTGTAATTTTTGACCCAGGCAGAACTCCGCCCTTACCTGGTTTGGCTCCCTGTGAGAGTTTAATCTCTATCGCTTTAACAAACGAATTGTTCTCAACGAGTTTTTCAAGTTTATCGAGCGAAAAAGAACCATCGTCGTTTCGAACACCAAAATATCCCGTACCAAATTGAAACACTACATCTGCCCCATTGCTATGGTACATTGACAATCCACCTTCTCCAGTATTGTGAAAACACCCTGCTTTCTTTGCTCCTTGATTTAGAGAATCTATTGCTCGCGCCGACAGAGAACCATAGCTCATTGCAGAAATATTGATTACAGATTTAGGACGATAAGGACGCTTTCGTTTATTGTACTCTCCCATCACCTTTGCGCATGGCAAGAAGTCTTTTTCAATAATGTTTGGATGGTCTTCCTGCATTTTATAACCAAACAAACTTGGTTTAATAAAATGATAATTAGCGTCGTGAATATCTTTATCGGTTCCAAACCCTTGGTAGTTGTTTTCCAATTTAGAACTAGCATAAATCCAAGACCGCTCACTTCTGTTAAACGGCAGTTCCTCTCTGTTGTTTGCAACAATGTACTGTCTCAACTCAGGACCAATCTTTTCCAAAACATAACGAAGGTGTCCGACCAACGGAAAGTTGTGGGTGATTGTATGCTTACGGTTAAAAAAAACGTCACGTATAACAATGACAAGTAGTACAAAAACGATCCAGCCCCACCAAGGCAAGTCTTGAATAAATGAAAGTAATGTGCTCATAAAACAAGAGTATAATTATGGTTGCAAGTTACAGTTTTTCTCAACGAGAATTCCATATTTCCCATGAAGCTTCAGCTTGTTCGATTAACATTTGATATCCATTTTTCACCCTAGATCCTAGCCTTAAACCCTCTTCTAAAAATGCGGTGGTTCGAGGTTTATAAATCAAATCAATCAAAATGTTATCTGTGGAAATATGTTGATATGGAATTGGTGGCTTTTCCCCTATTAGATCACCCATTCCAACTGGAGTGGTGTTAATCACAACTGGGTACTTACTGATAATTGAAGTATCAATTGAGCTATATGAAATACTCTCCGCTACATTGTTTCTTGAAACTTGTAAGAAGGGAATGTTTCGATTATTCAAAACAAACTGAACAGCCTTAGACGCCCCGCCAGTTCCTAGAATTAAACATGGAGTTTTCCCAATATTCAACCCTTTAATGACGGCATCAAAACCAATAACATCCGTATTGTGTCCTATCAATTTATCGCTGTAAAACTCGATTGTATTAACTGCTTGAATTTCTTGAGCAATCGGTGAAAGCTCATCTAGATACTCAATAATCACTTCTTTATAAGGGCTAGTCACATTTAAACCAGAAAGGTTGTGTTCGGATTTTAAAACGTCGTTAAAAGCTTTGATGGATGGTAGCTCAAACCGTTTGTATACGTTCGACAAACCCAATCGCTTAAACTTGTCACTAAAAAATTGAGGCGAAAAACTGTGCTCTACTGGATTCCCTATGATTCCAAAAACCTTAGGCATCCAATTCCTTTGGAGCGAACTTGCTCATTAAAACTATGATTGCAATACCAACAACCATTAATACCACTACAACTCCAATTTGAGGATTTGTAACTTGTGAAGGAATCACGTTTTCTTGAATAAATGGCACTTCAATACCATGACTATTTAATCGCGTTTGAAGGGTGTGCTTCCATGGCCAAAGTTTATTCAATGATCCGATAAGAAACCCTAATAATAGGGCGACAGTAACATCATAATATTTGTCTAATAGCCATTTCAAAAATCGGCTAAAACTTAACAAACCAACAATTGCTCCTGAACCCAAAATTGCGATAAATTTTATATCTAATTCAGACACCGCTTCTAACATTGGATAATAAACCCCAAGAATTAACAGAATGAACGAACCTGACACTCCTGGTAAAATCATTGCACAGATGGCAATCGCTCCACTTAAGAAAATAAAAGCCATACTATTGGCTTCTCCCCCTGGTTGTATAATTGTCAAGTAATAACTAATTGCAGTTCCAATAATTGTCGCAACAATTGCCTGAATACTCCACTTTCCAACCATCCTGCTGACCAAAAAGATACTACCGATAACTAACCCGAAGAAAAATGCCCAAACCAAGTTAGGATGGGTATCTAATAGATGTTTAAATAGTTTTGATAATGATAAAAAACTTACGGCTATTCCCAACACAAGTGCAACCAAAAAATTCCCATTTATGGTTTTCCAAACAGCGGCAATACCTTCTTCTCGGAGTTGTTTTAACGTTTTTAGATTGATCGCATTGATCGAAGAAAGTAAATCATCATAGATACCTGTTATAAAGGCGATAGTTCCTCCCGAAACTCCCGGAACAACATCCGCTGCTCCCATCGCTAAACCTTTTAAAAAAACCAACAATGACTTAATCATAAATGTGCTTTTACTTCGTTAATGGGACAAAGCTAATTGATAGTTCTTATTTTTGACAATATGTTTCGAAAACGCGGTCTGATAATTTTACTTCTTACATTGTTCTCAATAACAATCATGACTTCTTGTGGTTCGAGAAGGACTGGTGGCTATAAAGGTAAAAAAAATTGTAACTGCCCGGGTGGGTTTTGAAACCAACAATATTTTGTTCAAAAATGAATTCCTATGACATTTCAAGAAGTAATGACTCAGCTTGAGGCTTTTGGTGATGCACAAACAAAAAAAACATTAGGTGTGCATGGCGCTAAAGAACCTTATTTTGGTGTAAAAGTCGCCGATTTAAAAAAGATATTAAAAAAGACAAAAAAGAATCATGAATTGTCGTTGGAGTTGTTTGCCACCGGAAATTCAGATGCGATGTATCTAGCTGCTCTGTGTGCAGACGAGTCGAAAATGACAAAGGCAATATTAAACCAATGGGCAGATCAAGCCTATTGGTATTATTTAAATGAATATGCAGTACCTTGGGTTGCTGGCGACACAGATTTTGGATTTGAATTAGGGTTAGAATGGATTGATTCTGACAAAGAACAAGTCGTTGCTTGTGGATGGTCTGCATTGGCATCTTTTGCCGCGGTAAATACTGACGATCGATTAGACATTCAAGCCTATTCAAAACTTTTAGATCGAGTCGAAAAAACAATCCACCAAGCGCCGAATAGGTTGCCATATGTTATGAATGGGTTTGTAATCGCCATTGGTTCTTACGTTCCCGAACTTACCGAAAAAGCAAAGAAGGTAGCATCAACTATTGGAAAAGTTAGTGTGGTGATGGCCACAGGAAACTGCAAAGTACCTTTAGCACTTGATTACATTCAAAAAGTTGAAGACAAAGGGCGGATTGGAAAAAAACGGAAAACTGCACGATGTTAGAGTGAGGCCAGCCCCTAACTAGTTAGACTATTTTTAGTATTTTTGGGGGACATTGAAGAAGTAACCATCACAGATGTCGTTTTGCGTATAGTTAGAATTGTCTTATTTATCCTTGCTCTATCATTTGGGAACACTTTATTTGCTCAAATACCTTCTAACGATAGTTGTCATAATAGTATAGAAATCACTCTTGGAACCGGTGGCTACGAAATTGGAACTTATAGAACTGATTCAATCAACATTGATAGCGCTACCCTTCAAGTTGGCGAATACTTTCACTCCTCATTAGTTTCTTCTGGTAACGATAAAAAATCGATTTGGTTTAAGTTTTATCTTCCTGTACGGCGGGGTATAGATATCGAGCTGAAACAAAACGCGAATGCTATAGCCACCAAGGACGTAGGATTTACCACGTACTTTACAGACCAATGCTTACCTACTTCAAGCCAAGCAACTGCTGCTAAACTTACAACCTTAAACCAGTTCGGTAGCTCATTCCACCCGTGTATGGAACCGGGATGGTATTTGGTGCAGGTTAGTTCTAAAGCACGTGCGATGGGACGTGTGTATTTAGATATTACCACTTCATTTCCTTATGAATACCCCGCGGTTGTTAACGCTGAATATGATGCACAAGACAGTGCATACGATTTTGGAGATCAGGTAGTTGGGAAACCTGGCTCACAAAATGTCTACGTAGATTATGAGCTTGGGTGTTATACGGTGAAGGACTCAACGGAGCTATTCCCTGACATCGGCTCAAATTATTTGGAATACAACCAAAGCGCTTGGTTTGTATTTACCTCAAATCAAAACCACGATAATACCCAACTTAAGTTTAGTGTTGGTTCCGGTAGTTCGTGCTCTCAGGCGGACACGTTTGGATATCGAATTTACAAAGGAGATTGCCGGAATGGCGGAGCTCTGCAGTTACTTGATTCTAGCTATCACGATTGGTCAAGCAACCATTCGTGTTATTCAAATTGTCGTGATGTAGTTAAAGATTATAAATGCCTTTTTGATTCAGGTGAAGTATACTCGGTTCAGCTCCTTTACCATAAGGATTTAACCAAAACCATGCGATTTAGAATCGCGGATCAAACCTCATTGTATGCTGGTTATCCAAAGCCATTGCAAGGCCAGGCAAGGGATTTGGGAGTTATTCAGGGGAATAATGATTTTAGTTTTGGTTTCTCATGCGAATCGCTGTTCTCGAATAGTGCATGTGGTAACGTCAACTCTCCGGTAACCTTCGGAAATTGGAACTACAATGCCAGTGAGTGGATGGAATTTGAGTTAAAGCAGTATTCCAATATTACCATTGATTTATATCACGGAGCCAACAGCAACCACAAGAATTACAGTTACTTAGGTTTTAGGTTGTTTTCAGATTCGGCTTCATCGTCGTGTGGTGTTGTGGATACAAGTAATATCCTTCTACAAGGAACAGGGACAAATGATTTCAATCTTAATTGTCTACCTCCAGGGAAATACTTGTTACAGCTCTTAGGTATCGACTCCGTATGGAACTATAGTTCGAATAACTGTAACGGAAGTATGCAACTGGGTGGAGATTACAGGTTTGAATTAGATCAGTTCCCTCTTCCGGATCAAAACCGATTTGCATTGAGAAATGTAGGAGATGGCGATACCATCAATAGCCTTAACCCTTTATATAATTACACAACCTATTATGGCGGCTACGATACCGTTGCGTGTTTTGATGGAATTTTGCCAGAGAATGTTTGCGATACGGGCCGAGATTACAGAAAGGTGATGTACCGGACGTTCAAAGTAGGGGATTGGGACAATGATGGGGATGCTGATAGCGGTATGGTTCATATCAATGGACTATCCAGTGCGTATCGTGGAAGGCCGTATTACGACTACAACTCACTGCATGCCCTATACAAAGGGAACGCAATTGATTTACGTGCTGCGCAATCGGTTTCTGCGTATCCGGATACACTTACAGGTTTGAACAAAGTAGGAAATTGCTTGGGCTTCAACGTCACCAGACAGTCCTACTGTTTAGAACCCGGCGAATACACGTTGGTTTCTATGTTTGATGATGATGTAATTGGCTATACAGAAAGGCCTTCTTATAACTTTTATACAGCCTCAACTAAGTTTAACACCTATGCCAAGGCCGAATTTATTGACAGTATTGACGCTTATGGCAACTACTCAGGTGCTTTAGATTCATTCACCTGTGCTTCCAATCCGGATACAATCGACGGAGTATACTGTGGAAGAAAAAATAGGTATCATGTATTTTATTTGGATTCCACCATGGTAACCAATATAAACATAGGCTACAGCCCCTATGTTCGAGCAGGTTGGCGGTTCTCGTTATTTACCGGTGATATACGCTATGGCAAGTCTGGGTTGAAGCTTTATGAAGATGGTTCAGATTGGTCGTGCACCGGTTATTCCAGAACAACATCAGATTGCCGACCATTACCACCTGGTTGGTACACCATAGTGGTTTCTAATGATGCTGCAATAGGTTTTGATTCCAGTGATATTCAGAGTACTTCCGATTACCGTAACATGTATCAGTATCCATATCGGATTGCAATGTCAACCAGAGCATCAAACGTTACACCTCCTAAGTATTATCGCCCTTCAAAAGCAGCGTATGTAGATAGTTTGATTAACAACAATCAACCAATTAACTACGATACCAATTACAGTACGGTTGCTGGAATGCACTTGAATTTGAAGAAGTATACGTTCCCGATCGAAATTTTAGAGTGTGACTTAGATACACCGTTGAACCACTTTCCAAAAGGGCAACTCTGCGATACTGCGACTACGGATATTGTCTATTATACATTCAATTTGGCCAATGATGCTTTCGTGAAGATCTATGGTAATGTGAGTAGTGGTGTGGATGTAAAGGTTTTCAATTTCGATGTGCGTAAGGATTCGGCCAAGCTCGCAACGGCCAGTCCAGTACAGGATTGTAACTTCGATGCAAACTACGTTGAATTTTGCAATTTACAAGCAGGTGTCTATTCGTTAGTTTACTTTGTAAAAAGAGCATCGGGACAACGCCATACTATTCAGCCTGTAGTTTATGTGGATAGCGTGGCCCACTCAAGATTTGACCACGCAGCTAACGCTTATGACTTTGGAAGAATACCGGGTGATGGTGTGCCTCACGACGGTAAAGTAGGTGAGGTTCACCCTAGCGATACAAGCTTGCCAGCAAGCCACGATATGATAACGTGCTTTACGGGAGCGGAACTATCTGATCCGACATATTCTAGCTGTTACAGTTATGTGCAACCGCTGATTTATTCAGGGGATACGAATGTTGTGATGTACCCGTACGACTCGAGTTATTATTCTTATCCAGACGGGACACAATATTATCCATGGCGGTATAACACAAAACGTAATATTTGGTACAGCTTCACGGTTGAGGGAAGAGGTAATGTTACGGTAAAACTTAATTCGCACAGTTCATCATATTTGGGTGATCGGCTTCGTGGAATACACTTTTCGGTATATCAATCGGATGAAGATGGAAGCCTGAGTATAGCAGCGCTCAAGTCAGCTGGTAAAATTGATTCAACACTATCAGACGGGCTTACGTACATATCGCGAGATTTTACATATTGCCATTACAGGTCGTCAAATCATACTGTAAGTTTCCAATTACCTGCATGTGACAAGATTAAACCGATACGCTACTATGTTCTTGTGGAATTGAACAATTCCCCTACCCAAGGAACAGTACCAAATGTTAATCGTAATATATGGTTGGATGTTACTTATGACAGTGCCACGATACCGGACACCAAATTTGATTACTATTCGACTGCCGGTCTAATCAACGGGATTAATGATGCTAACTTATTGGTTAATGGGAGTATGGAAGGCTACAATGGCTGGACTCAAGAATCCGGTGTGTGGAACTTTGCTAGACAGGACGTAACACCAATTGAAGGAGTGCGTCACTTGTGGTGCCAGTCCTATTGGTACTATCGAAATGATACGGTAGATCTCACACAAACAGTATCGTTAAACGCATACGATTCGTTAATTCAAGCGGGTGTAGCGGTGCTTAATTTCTCAGGCTACGTCCAATCGGCAAATGAAACCAATCCGGATAAGGGACAAATTGTACTTGAGTATTTGAATAGTTCCGGTGGAATTTTAAGTACCTATAAAAGTAATTGGATTGCTTCCATAGGAAGCTGGCAACAAGTTGCAAGAAGTGAAACACTACCTACTGGAACAAAAAAGATTCGAGTTAGGCTGAGGTCGCAACAGAATTCTGGGGGCTACAATCACAATGTTTATTTTGATGGTTTCGATTTGCGAATTACTATTCCGGATTCAAGTGTAGACACCAAACTGGCGTCCAAAATATTGTATAAAGGTGAACGCACCTATTTTGCAGGTTCAACGTTAGATTCCACGGATGTTGGACGAACTTCTTCGAGCTATGGGTGCAACGATACCGCAAACGCAGGAACCGTATGGTACAAGTTTGAATGCGACTCATCGGGTTACATCCACTACAATTTCCTATATAGTTACTTATCGGGGTCTAGCACTCTCACCACCTACTCATACAATACACATTACATAAGGCTTTATCGCACAACGGTAATTGGTGACTCAATTAATGGATTGGAATATGTGTCGGCGAGTTATAATTCCGACGCTACGTTCAATAATCTTCTCTCAGATGGGCATTTAATGGCTTGTATTCGTCCAGGTACCTATTACATGAGTATAAATCATTGCGGAGGTATTCAATGCGGAAGCTATACGGAGCCTCAAATAGCTTTTGATTTTTATCCGGCGCAGGCAACCAAGTTTGATTATTACTCAACTGCAAACGAGGTAAACAATGCTGCGGGTGGAGCAAGTGTATTTAGTTCAGGTACCATATATGAAGGTGACTCCAGCTACTTTATTGGGGGTAGCTTAGATACTACCGATTACGGACGAACATACTATCGTTATGGCTGTAACGATCCAGCAGTCGGTAAAACATTGTGGTACAAGTTGAAGATAGATTCAACCGGTTACATGTACTACAATTACAGGTCAACAAGTAATTCTAGTACCATCATTTATGATCCTAATAGAATTCGCGTTTATAAATCTGTAGTTGATGGAGACTCTCTTAACGGCTTGAGTTATGTGGCGCCAATAAGCTATACAAGATATAGTACTGAGATGGGGTATGCGCGATACATATGTGTGAATCCGGGAACGTACTATGTTCAAATAAACAGTTGCGATGATCATGAATGTGTAGACTATGTTACGCCTAGATTCGTCTTCAATTTCCACACTGGGGATTTCTGTGAAGCGGCTGTGCCATTACAAATTGATACCTTAGAGAAGGTAGCTGACAGGTTGATTGTGAATTGCCACACCATAGGAACCGACTTTGGAGAAGACGGCAGCGACATGGGATGTTTGTATGGTCCCAAGGGATACAAATCGAGCTGGTTTGTGGTTAATTACACGGATACCACCAAAGTTGATCTTGAGTTTAAACTCGCAGAATATACCAGCGCAAAAGCTGATGAAATACGATACAGAACGTACTATGGTAATTGCAAAAGTTTAACCTCGGCACCGTGTAATAACAATGCCCTCACGTCATTTGTGTTGGATTGTATCCGCAAAGGAACGTACTACGTCCAAATTGTAACACCGGAAAATGCCACCGGCGAACTTGAAATGTCGGTTGAGGCGAAAGAAAATACGGACACAACCTGTAATCCGGTAGACATATTCCAACCGAACGCGGCCTTCTATTACAACACCTCGTGCCCAGAGAATGTTATCGAGTTTGTGAACACCTCATCCAGAGGAGACAGCATCAGATATTTCTGGAATTTTGGATATAATGGCCTTACAGACACAGTTTTAAACCCAACGATTGTTTATCCGCCATCAAGTATAGAACAGAATTACACGGTAAAACTCCTAGTAGAAAATATCAACTATGGAAGTAAGGATTCAATCGAGATTGTAATTGATGTTCCGTTTGCTCCTTCGATAGACGTACTAAACAACGATACCAACCTGTGCTTGGGAGACAGCATCACGCTTGTTGGTTCATTGTCACATGGAGAAGGATTTTGGAATACCGGTGACTCAACCGATAGCTTAACGGTAAATCAAACCGGTATGTATATCTACAGTATGCAGGATAAGCCGGAACTGCTCACTAATAATAGTTTTGAGAGTAACCCAGGTTCAGGTTCATGGACAATAACAAGCGGAAGTTGGTCTAGGGCATCTGGTTATGGTTCACGTGATGGTAGCTATTCAGCTGAATCAAGACATAGCTCTAATACATCAACGGGAATTCTGGAAATGTATCAAGAGGTAGATGTTTCATTTGATTCAGTTGATATAGATTCGGGTATTGCCAAATCATCTATATCTGGTTACATAAGAGGATATAGTTCTTACGAAGATGAAGGTCAAGTAATCCTACAATACCTAGATTCGGGTGGAACGTTATTGGGTATTTTCCAATCTGGATTGAAAAACTACTCAGACAACTGGGAGTACTTTGAACACTCCAGAACCACGCCTAAAAAAACACGAAAGCTTAGGGTAATCATTCAAACCAATAAAACGAATACCGCGACATCAAACTGTTACGTGTTTTTTGACAACCTTACGCTCAAGATGCGAAGTGCCTGTGTGTATAAGGATAGTGTTTACATTCAAATCAACCCATTGCCCGAATTAACGCTGCCAAGCGACACATCTTTCTGTGTGGGTGATTCAGTTCACATAGGGCCGGTTATCAGTTACCACGATCCATACTTGGTTAAGGATTCGATGAACGCTACAACCACCGGAACTACGAAGGGGTCTGCAAGTCATTCAGCGTTTAATGGCTATGTCACATTAACGCCTAAAACCATTAATGCGACCAACGGCCAGATAGAATATGAAGATTCTACCATGTCTCTGTCCGACAGCTTCGAGATTAGCTTTGACTACTATTCAAGCGGAGCGCGGTATTATGGGTTGTATTTCTACTTATTTGCGACTGGTACACCAACGAATATCGACTATGCCTCCGGTGGTTACATCGTCGCATTGAGTTCTTATTACAACCGTACTCACATTGAGTGGGATAATAGTCGATTAAGCACCAACAATGTTGGTCTGGTGCTCGATAACGGACAATGGCACAATGTCCGCATCGTTTACAAAGCAGGATACTTTGAAATCTACATAGACGATGTATTGGTTACTACGTATACCGATCCAACATCGCGCACGCAAGGTGGTTTTAAGTTCGGTCTTGGGGCTCACTCGTATTACTACAACGAATACCGCGTACGAAATTTCCACATTTCGAAAAACAATCCGCAGTACTTGGTCATCACACCAGAATCTGAACGGACGTATAACTACGCTTGGAGTAATGTGGTGACGGATTCAGCTCAATGGTTTAATCAAAGCGGCACACACCACGTTCGGGTAACCGACAAGTTTGGTTGTGTGAGCAACTACGATACGATTACAGTCACCGAGACAAAACAATACGACAGCCTTTTCACCCAGGATGAAAATGTTTGCTCGGAGCTAGATACGTTCCGCTTGTCAACGCTTGCGAATAACGGTTGGTACTACGGTCATAATGCTGTGGATAGCAGTGGCTTGGTTACAACCGAATCGGCAAGTTTTGGAAACAATGTGATTTATTACGGCGTGGTGGATACGTTTGGCTGTCTTACACTGGATACTGGTTTGTTCATCCTCGATTCGGTGCCACAAATCCAAATTGATTCGATCGCGGCCGTGTGTAAAAACGACACGGTGACTCAACTCACCGTGAACAACAATGACGGTTTCTTCTATGGAGGAAACTATGTTGACTCAACCGGGTTGTTCTATCCGGATAGCGTAATTGGAGGCTCTGCAAAGGTTTATTATCGAACTGCGGGTAATTACTGTATTGGTATGGACTCGGTTACGATATATGTCGATACGATACCGGATGCTTCAATTACTCAAGCCGGTCCATTCTGCTTGGATGCAGGAGTTCAAGTAGTACAAGCTGCGGTGAACTCTGGAGGACGCTTTACAACAACGGCCTATATTGACTCAGCAGGTAATTTCAACCCGAATACTGCGAGTGTAGGTCAGCACACGATATTCTACAGCTTTACCGACGGGAATGGTTGTAGTGCAACCGACTCATCTATAATTCGCGTAGACAGCTTGCCTAACGCGGCGATTACGTCTGCAGGGCCGTTCTGTGAAAATGCGGGTGTGCAGCAATTAACGGCAGCGGTGAACACCCGAGGTGTGTTTAGCTCAACATCGTACTTAGATACAGTGGGTAACTTCAATCCGGCTGTGGCTCAAGCGGGCAGTCATCAGGTATACTATACGTTTACCGATGGCAACAACTGTTCGTCAACGGATTCAACTATTGTTGTGGTTGATTCTATTCCAGATGCGGCGATTAATGCGGTAATGCGTCAATGTGAAAATGCGTCGATTGTTACACTTACAGCGGTCAATTCGGGTGGAAGATTCTCTCCTACCACATACCTCGATACCGCTGGAAAATTTGACCCAAGTATCGCAAAATCTGGAAGTCACAAAATATTCTATACTATTACTGATGGCAATGGGTGTTCAAATACTGATTCATCAATTATTGTTGTGGATTCAATTCCAGATGCTTCAATTACGAATACAAGTCCGTTTTGTGAGAATGACTCGATTTCCAAAATTACACCATCTTCAAATACGTATGGCTCATTTTTACAAACTAGCTACATAGATTCTATTGGAAACTTTGACCCTGCAATCGCTAAAGCTGGTTCACATAAAATCTTCTATCAACTAACAGATAGTAACGGTTGTTCGACTATTGATTCCACAATAATCTTAGTAGATAGCATTCCAAATGCTTCGATTGACAGCGCTGGTCCATTTTGTTTAAATGCTGCTCCTTACACGCTATCTCCTTCCGTATCTGGTAATGGTAGGTTTACAAGTACAGCATTCTTAGACACTTCAGGAAACGTAGATCCAGGACTTGCTACACCAGGCAGTCACGTAGTATTCTACTTTGTTACTGATAACAACGGTTGCAAAAACACCGACTCTATTACGATTCAATTTGATACTATACCTGATGCGCGAATCACCAAAAGTGGCCCATTCTGTCAAAGTGTTGATTCAGTTCAACTAACACCATTAACAAACATTGGAGGACGATTCCATGGTGGAATTTATGTAGACTCAAACGGTGTATTTAACCCGCTTACTGCTACACAAGGGACTCATCCAGTATACTATTCATATACAGATAACAACTCCTGTTCAAATACGGATTCAATTGAAATAGTGGTTGATTCACTCCCAAATGCTGGTATTCAAAATCCAGGAATTATTTGTAAAAATGATTCAATTATCCAACTAAGCTCGTTTGTTTCTGGTGGTCATTTTTCAGGTGGAAGCTTTATTGATAGTACCGGAAAATTTGATCCTTCTGCAACTACGCTTGATTCGGTTAAACTGTATTACAACATTACCGATGGAAAAGGGTGCTCGTCCTCCGATTCCATTTTGATTGCTATCGACAGTATTCCAGATGCGAGCATCAATACATTACGAATTTGCGAAAACAATGGAATCGATACGTTAAAACCTAAAGTTAATGATGGTGGCGTTTTCTACAAAACATCATATCTTGACACTTTAGGAGTCTTCAATCCGGCATTAGCGTTATCAGGTCAACACACCGTTTATTATAAATTTGTCGATGGGAAAGGTTGTTCAAATGTAGATTCTACCGCAGTTACAGTAGATTCAATACCTGACGCCTCAATTATTTCTGCAGGACCTTTTTGTAGAAATGCGGAAGACCAGCAGTTAGCTGCAGCAGTCAATTCGGCTGGGTTATTTCAAAAAGATATATTTATCGACTCTACAGGTAACTTTTCTCCAAGCTTTGTTGCAAGCGACAGCGCTACGATATTCTACACGTTTGTTGATGGAAATGGTTGTCAAAACACCGATTCAACAGTTATTAGCATCGACACAATTCCAAATGCTAGCATACTTCCAAGTGGCCCATTTTGTAAAAATGACACGACTCAACTATTACAAAGTATAAATACTTCCGCCTCTGGTCGATTCTCAGCTACCACATATCTTGACACTGTTGGAATGTTTGACCCTTGGATTGCTGACGTAGGTTTACACAACGTATTCTATTCCGTTATAGACGGCAACCAATGTTCAAATACTGACTCTTTCACTGTTCGAGTAGACTCCATACCAGATGCACAAATTAGTCCAGCAGGTCCGTTTTGTCAAAATGGAGGCATACAAAAGATCAATCCGGTAACAAACACATATGGAAAGTTTATTTTGACTTCGTTCATGGATACATCAGGAAACTTTGACCCAATGATTTCGGGCGCTGGAAGTCATACAATATACTACTCCCTTGTTGACGGAGCAGGTTGTTCAAACAAAGACTCTGTTACTATTTTAGTTGATACCATTCCTGACGCATCACTTCAAACATACGGACCATTCTGTATGAATGATACTTCAGTTCAAATAATGCCACGTTTAAATGTTGGCGGAGTTTTTAATGCTTCCAGCTATATTGATACAAATGGAGTATTCACTCCTGCCAATGCCAATGTAGGAACGAATAAGGTCTACTATCAATTTGTTGACGGTAATGGTTGCAAGAATATTGATTCTACATCAATAACTATTGACTCAATTCCGGATGCGGGAATTAATGCGACTATGCCGCAATGCGAGAACGCATCAATTATTACCGTTACAACGGTAAATTCAGGAGGAAGGTTCTCACCAACAGCTTACCTTGACACAACTGGTAATTTTGACCCAAGTGTTGCAAAAACTGGTAGTCACAAAATATTCTATTCGATAACGGATGGCAATGGGTGTTCAAATATGGATTCATCGATTATTGTTGTGGATTCAATACCAAATTCTAAAATTACTCCTGCAGGCCCTTTCTGCGAGAATGCCGGCTCACAAGTTCTATCACCACTAATAAATATAGGTGGAGAATTTGACTCGACTGCATATATGACTAAATCGGGAACATTGAACCCTTCACTCGCTGGCCCTGGTAACTTTACCATTTATTACACCTACCAAGACGGTAACAATTGCCGAAATATTGATTCAACAGTAATAGTAATTGATACCATTCCTGATGCGTCATTAACCCCTTCAGGTCCATATTGTGTTAATGATGATACAATTTCTATAGTGCCAATACTGAATAAAAATGGAGATTTTACTGTTTCCTCTTATATAAACTCTGTTGGTGTATTCAATCCCGCTTTGGCTGGAACTGGATTACATAAGGTGATTTATTCTTTTACGGATGCCAACGGTTGTATTGGATCAGATTCGATTCAGGTACAAGTAAATGATATACCCGATGCGAGCATTTTGCCATTTGCGGCTTTATGTAAAAATGCGAGCTCTATAGCAGTATCTACTGTTGAACCAAATGGTAGTTTTAGCGGCGGAGCATATATTAGTCAAGCAGGTTTATTTGACCCTGAAAATTCATCGGTAGGGTTGAACAAAGTTATTTACTCATTAGTGAATGCAAACGGTTGTTCCTCGTCTGATTCGATTGATGTCGAAGTATATGGATTACCAACAAATACCATTTCGTTAAGTCCTGCTAAAGGCTGCGAAAAGCTTGAAGTTGAACTATCAACACAGATTATCGATAGTCTTATCTGGACAATTAACACACAACAGTATGTAAATCAGACAACTGTGACAGATAGTTTTAACGCTTCAATCATACCAGTATCATTGACCGTTGTATCCCCACAAAACTGCTCGATTAAATTGGATACGCTTATTGAGGTCTTTGCGAAACCAGTTGCGAATTTTTCATACTCACCAACTGAGCTTTATATTTCTGACCCGAATGTTGACTTTACAGATCTATCTAGTGGAATTATAACTAATTGGGATTGGAGTTTTGGTGATGGCCAAAATTCAACAGTTCAAGACCCTATTCATAACTACTCGGACGCAGGTGAATATAGTGTCGAATTAAAGGTTACAAATAACAATGGGTGTTTTGACAGCACAATTCAATCATTGTTTATTAAGGATGAGATATTACTATTTTATCCGAATGCTATTAGTCCGAATAACGATGGAATTAATGATGTATTTAGAGTCTCTGGTTTAGGATACACGAATATTAAGATTGAGATTTTCAATCGCTGGGGTGAGCGTATCTATCAATCTGACGATTTTGAATTTTGGGACGCCACATATCAAGGTGAGAAAGTTCAAATGGGTTCATACATTTACATAATGAGTATCACCGATAACCGTGGTAGAAAACATTACAAAAAAGCTGAAATTAGTGTTTTACGATAGCCAAAAAAATCCGTAACCTTGCCATGTGGAACCACGAAAAAAAATTGGATTAGCGCTTAGTGGCGGAGCAGTACTTGGCGCGGCTCATGTCGGAGTCCTAAAGGCCTTAGCAGAACACAATATCAAAATTGACTTTATTAGCGGCACCAGTATTGGCGCATTAGTGGGCAGTTTGTTTGCTTTTGGCAAGAACTGTGATGAAGTACACGATATTACATCCAACTTAGCCTGGAAAGATATTTCTTCAATCTCATTTTCGTCCTACGGACTTTTCACCAATAATAAAATGAAAGATTTCTTGAAGAAACATATCGATGATGTGACCTTCGACAAATCAGACATCCCTTTCGCGGTTATTGCTACCGACATTACAAATGGTGACAAAGTAGTTTTGAACGAAGGAAATGTAGCTAATGCGGTTCTCGCTAGCACTTGCATTCCTGGCGTTTTTAAACCTATAAACCATCAAGAACGTTTGCTAGTTGATGGAGGTATTGTAGAGAACCTACCAATATCACCGTTGATTGAAATGGGTGCAGATATTATAATCGCCGTTGATTTGAATGGAAAACATGGTAAAAAAGTCCCTGAAAATGTTGTGGATGTTTTGGTTAACAGTTTTCACTTTACCTTAGCCTCCGCTTCACAAATTCAATATGGCGAAATAGACGTTTTGATAACTCCAGATCTAACTAGTTTTAGCTACATCAGCACGAAACAAACTAATGAGTTGATTCAAGCTGGGTATGATGAAGCAATAAAAGTTCTAAAGGAACACCCTTCCCTCTCTGAGAAAAACGATAGCTAACTCCTTCTATTCTTTTTACCTGATTTCTATTTTTGATCTTGGTTAAAGAAACTATGAAAAATAATCGAACTCGATGTTTTATTTAATACTTCTTGATTGTCTCTTACGAATGGAATACATAGCGATGGCTGCTACAAACACTCCCAACATTAAATAAAATCGTTGATTGGATCCTTTTGAATATGCTATGTATGCTTCGACCGCAGAAACTGCAGCAACCGCTAACCAAATAATTTGAATAATTTTATTGAACTTCTTCATCGTCTTCTAATAAATTATCTTGGACTGCCACTGGCCCCGCTGGTTTCAAAATTCGATATTTAGTAAAATTCTCATTACTCTCGAATCCATCTCCCCGTAACGTTTCTCCATTTCGAATAATTCGGACAAACTTATTTGTATAAATTTTCTTTTCTTTTTGAT
Source organism: uncultured Bacteroidota bacterium (assembly GCA_937124965.1). Lineage (GTDB taxonomy): Bacteria > Bacteroidota > Bacteroidia > NS11-12g > UBA9320 > UBA987. The sequence continues at coordinate 148,080 of CAKZLB010000016.1, read as the reverse complement.
CCCAAAACAACTCCTCGCTTTTAAGCTCCTCTCCTTTTCGATTGTAAACACGAACACTGTCGGTTAGCTTAATTAACTTCTTGGCTTCGTAGTTTATTCCATAGGCAGAAGACAATTTGCTATCTTCTTTTCCATCTGAATCATAAAACGTTGCAAATAACCCTTTAGGCATTTCAGTATAAGGCTCTTCCTTGTTTGGGTATCGGATCATTTCAGGAGCGTGTATTTTTGCTTTCAATATTGCAGAATCGGTATAACGTATGATTACATCTTCGACACGCTCAACGCTTAAATCTTCTGTGTCTTTATCAAAAGCTTCGAAATCCGTTACATCTGCCTTCCGACATTGCACAAAAAAGCCGGTTACCAGCAAAGCAATGCCTAACTTGAATAACCGGCTCATATTTTTTACTTGTTAAATCTTACGATTGTCGAAACTCCCAAACAAGGAACTGTGTATGTTCCACCTTCTGCAACAGGGAAATTCTTGAAGAAAGCTTGCTCAGATTTTATAAAGTACGCTCTATATGTAGCAATAAATTTGTTTGCTTGCTCCTCAACACTTGGATCAACTGTTTTAGCTTTTACGGCTCTATCAACAGCTGCCCAATATGCGCTTAAACCATTAATTCCATCTGCTGTACAAGCACTAACACTTTTCGCATAACTTGAAGCAATAATCAAATGAGCCGCACCACTATTAGGGTTTAATTCAAGTACTTTATTTGCATAAGACTTAGCAGAAGAAACGTTTCCTGCCTTGTATTCTAATGCTGCCATGGTTTGATAGATATCAGCCTTAATAGAGTCATCTGCAACATCGGCAACTCCTTTGTTGTACCACTTAATTGCTTCAGCTCCATTTCCATTGTCTTTGTATGCTCTTGCAATAGATAAAGCCGCTTCTGAACTTGGTTTTAATTCGTAAACCTTCATTGCAATTTCTAATGCATAGTCATCTCTGTTACATTTAGCAACATTCAAAAGATTTGATACTTTCTTCAACAACTCAACATTTTCAGGTTCTGCATCGGTTTGAGGTTTAAAGTATTCAGTAATTTTCTCGCAGTTTAGGTAAGGCCTCATCATTTTAGTGACGTTCGTATCACAAGCAACCCATTTCGATTTCATCTTCCCACCTTTTTTTAAATTGTGACTGATGATATCTTGAAGTTGAAAGTAAAGATTAAACAAAGAGTCTGCACTATACTTTTCGATTTTGTGTTGTGTTATTGCGGCCTGCATGTAATACAATGGTGTTTTGTATTCTGTTTTGTTTCCAAGCTTTTCAACACTCAAAGCATATAATCCCATGGCTGAATCTCTTAGATCTGGTCTCAATTTAAACATGTCTACAGCTTTTTTGGCCATTACGATATATTCATCTCCCCAGTGCTTCACGCGCATATCGTAGGTCATTAAAATTGTATCAATGATGCCAGACATTCGAGCTTCATACTCTTCTGGATTATTCTTCTTTAAGGAGATTAGATATTTTTTAGCGATAAATGCTCCGTTAAAAGTGATACGCTTACTCGCGCAAGGTGCATTTTCAAAAAGATAAACCCAGTATGGATATACTTGAACGTAATCTTTTGCTTTAAAATATTGGTTAAACATTGCTTCATTTTTTTGAGCAAGTACAGTGTCTGAACCATAGATCGAGCTTCCACAGTTTTCTTGTCCGAACGCAAATGTGGCAGCTAAGGTTAATATTACTACCGTGCATAGTTTTTTTAGTGCTGTCATCTTAATTTTCAATTTATTTTACTTTTATACTTATTGATACTTTCTTTTGATAAACCATTTATCTGTTAGAGTTAACCCAAATTTGATGCCAAGGATATTTTCTTGAATCATTCCAGGATCCGTATTCCCTCTAACCGTATATTCTAGTCCAATGTTTATTCTGCTAGTCAATCGACTTTTTTCACCTTCAATAGAATATGTTCTAGTTAATGGCAAACCAACGCCCAAGGTAAATACCATTTGGTCAACTTTTTTGTTCACTACTCCTGTATATAGAGATTCAGTTCTGAATCCATAATAGATTCTGGAAACCTTTAGGTAGTCAGCAAACTTTTCTGCTTTAGAAGAATGTTGACTATTCATTTCTTCTTTTACTTGCCAAAAACCACCAACAGCTATCGAGGTTTGATCAAAATACATATTGTCATTCCCTCGTGGAATAATACTCGACCATTGAGCAACATTATATTCAAGGCCTAAACTCCACACTTCCTTTTTTCCATAACTCAACGAGCCTCCAAATTGGGTCGGTATTTCTTGAGCTGCAGACACATCCGCTCTTTCGACTAACGTGTCAACAAAAAATTCTCCTTGATAATTATAAGTCTGTACTAGTTGCGTTTGACTAGTTTCTAAACTCACGGAAGGTGAGAAATGTCCACCGACGACCACCTGTCTCCCCTTTTTAAATTGTCTACTATACTGGACTCCGAAATTGTATTTTACGCCAGAATAAAACGTTGCACTCGTATTCCTTACACTGAATACATCTTGACTTTCAGGAAATTGCTTTTCAACAATTTCTTCTATGCTACCAAATATGAATGATGCTCCAACTCCGAAAGATAACCCGTCAACTAGCTGACCACCAAACGATGTTGTAAACTGACTCAAACCGCCTTTTCCAGCAAACAAATTTGTAACCGATTCACCGTTCTCAATTCCAGAACCGGGGATACTATAGTCAAGAGCCGTGAAACGATTTAAACTAGCTCCAAACCCTACTTTTTTCTTTACAGATAATGGAAGACCAAGTGAAAAGTATCCAAAATCTCCATCTCGATTATTGTTACGTTTGGTTGCAGATTGTTGGTCAATAAAACTTAAAAAACTCCCAGTTTGTAAATTTGTATGCTCAATATGACTTAATGAGGCAGGATTTACCATTGAGTAATCATTTGCAGATATCATATTAGATGATATGCCTCCCATCAAATCATGCTGAACGAAACCTTTTGATTTCATCAAGCCTAAACTACCAAAAGTATAAGGCGACGTCTGGCCGGCTAACTCAGAACTTGAGACTAGTCCCAAGGTTCCAATAACAAGCAATTTAATTAAGGTTTTTTTCATTAAATAATAAGATTTTGTGCAGGCCTAAAAGCACCAAATTTTGGTTCGCGAATATCTTCTTTTTAAGATGTTTAACAAAATACCTTGCATCTCCTCCACAAATTAATGTTTTGAGGGTCGGGTACTGTTCTTCATAAGCGGATATAAAGCCGTCAATTTCGTGGGTTATACCATTGATAACCCCTGTCGACAAACTAGTTTCAGTATCGTCTCCATACAAATAATCAATGTCTTTCTGACCGCCTAAAGGTAGTGCACTGGTAAACGTATGTAGTGCCTTGTAACGCAACTCGATTCCAGGACTAATACTGCCACCAATATAATTATTGTCATCTGTGAGCAGATCATACGTAATGCAAGTTCCGATATCAATACTCAAAAGGGGTCCTTTCTCATGTAAAAATCGAGCACCGACAACTGCGGCTATTCTGTCTTTCCCTAAAGTCTTAGGCGTTTTATACGTATTTACTATTGGCAGAGGAGTAAGATGATCTAACACTAAAACGGAATATTTCGACTTCCAGAACTCAACAACACGTTCAAGGTCTGTTCGCACTGAACTAATGATTACTTTTTGGATTTTATATTGAGTAAGTTTATTATATAACTCATCATCAGCATTTTCGGTATAGAGTATCGTATGAATTCCATTATTAATAAAGACTGCCGCCTTCACTCTGGTATTTCCGATATCTATTACTAATTCCATTTTATCTTAAATTCATTATGAGCGATAAATCGCGTTACTCCATTATGGTTTAATTCCAACAAACCTTCTGGAGATACTCCGCAAACTGTATGAAACACTCCATCAACTTCAATCACTTCATCTAATTGATATAATTGAGATACGTACAGTTTCCATATTTGTTTCACTCCCCCCGATTTATTTGCTAAAAGGTAGTATTTCTCGACAAACGTAAAACATTCACTGAGAACCTGACCTACGTGAAACGACTTATTCGCTTCATTTAAAAGAGACGTAGCCTTGTGGTTGCTTTTGATTAACTTTTGATTAACATTTAAGCCAATACCTATTATTGATTCGACTGCACTCGAAAATCTGTTTTCAACCAAAATGCCTGCAATTTTCTTATTTCCTACCATAACATCGTTCGGCCACTTAACCCGGACTTCAGTCTCAGGTAGGAGCTTTTGGACCACACCTCTTATCGCCAGACTAACCAGAAAGGAAATAACGGAAATATCTTTTGTTACGAATGAAGGTTTTAAATACAGACTTAATAGAACATTGTCGCCCTTTGTACTTTCCCATGTGTTTTGATGCTGTCCTCTGCCAGCGGTTTGAAAATTTGCAATCACTGCTGCACCTTCTGGCAACTTTTGTTTTTGCAACATTTCTTTTAAATAGGAATTTGAGGAATCCACTTCATCTACAAAAAACAAGGTTTGACCAACAAACAAGGTTTCTGGGTTACTGTTCAGCAATTTTTTACGACTTTTGCGGGCAAATTACGCAATAACTCTTTTATGCCGAAAAAAAATCCGGTAACCGAAAAACTTGCAGACCTTGTAGTTCAAGGCATGTTAGAAAAAAAGGCTCATAACATCGTAAAAATTGATTTACGAAACTTAACCTCAGCAGTCACTGAGATAATGATTATTTGTCATGGTGATAGCGATCGGCAAGTAACTGCAATTGCGGAAAGTGTTGTTCACGAAGTGAAAAAAAATACGGGAGAGCATCCATTTAGTAAAGAAGGTTTTTCTCTAGGTGAATGGGTACTAGTCGATTACGTAAATGTTGTGGTTCATGTTTTCAAAAATGACATGCGGGAATTTTATGCACTGGAAGACCTATGGGCAGACGGTGAAATCCAAGAAATTACCACAGACTAAATTCTGCAGATTCTGATTATTTATTTTTGATTGTAAAAAGTTAACATTCTGGTAGCACACACCTTGAAATAGTTCAATGCGATACCATATTTTTGCACTTGTGTTAAAGTGTCTGTCAACTCTTTTTATTCTTGTCTCAACATATTTGTTGGGCCTGTCTCAAAGCTCGTTTGAACAACGCGTTACAACTGCAAGCAACGTTCGGTTAAACGTCAGTAATGTTGGCACATTCGGCAATGCTTTTCAGGGATATCGAGACGGTAGCGGGAATCAAAGTTGTGAATTCCCTGCAGGTTCAGGCATCGAACATTTGTTTGAAGGAGGCATTTGGGTCGGTGGCTTAATTGACGGTTCATTAGTCGCTGTATCAACCTCTGCTTATGACGCTCCAAGTGGATATGCTACTGGACGTGGCGGATTCGAATTTACAGCAGAAGTCGGAAGTACTCTACAACAGCGCTCTAGTTTGTTCGACAGTCCTTTTTTTACTCCTGATGCAGTATCACATCAAGATTTTGTTGCAACTTTTTCAGACTCAAACCTAGTTGTTCCTGGTACCAACACTCCAATTAATAGTCATACACAACCCCTAAAATTAGGTGTCTCAATGGAGACATATAATTGGAATTATTCTTTTAGTGACTTTTTTGTTATACTTAATTTTGATGTAACGAACACAAGTTCAAGTACCATAGACAGTGTTTACTTTGGTCTTTGGACTAACACCGTTGTGCGCAATACCAATGTAACACCAGCCGGTAGCGGTGGCGCAGCATTTTACAATAAAGGTGGGAATGGATACTTAGACACCTTGACAATGGCTTATTGCTATGACCATTCGGGTGACTTAGGTTTTACTGAAAGTTATGTTGGCCAAAAGTTCTTAGGTGCTGAAGATAAAGATGGCTTTAAACACCCGTTAGTTGATCCATCGTTTAAGGTACATTATAACGCTTGGGAATTTAATAACACTACAAACCCTGTTTTTTTTCTACCTAATTCAGAACAAGCTCGATATGCAAAGTTGACCTCTGGACTCAATCACAATCCTTGCTGGGATCAAAATTCAACGCAGAATGGGAATTGTGGTTCAAAGAGTTTTAAAGATCAATTAAATGAAGCAGGAAATAGAGCAGATTTAATTTCAGTAGGTCCTTTTAGAAGCTTAGCTCCCGGAGAAACGATTAACGTGTCATACGCATTTGTTCTTGCTAAAAAATTAGAAGATGGCTTGCCTAATTCTGAAAATACAAAAACGCAGCAGACCATATTTCGAGCAAATGCAGATTGGGCACAAGTTGCATATAATGGCGAGGATAAGAATTTCAACGGACAATTAGATGCTGACGAAGATGCGAATGGAGATGGGGAAATAACTCGTTTTATTCTTCCGGCTCCACCGAATATCCCAAAAACAAAAATCGTTAGTTCTCAAAATACCATAGATATATATTGGAGCGATAATGCAGAATCGAGTATCGACCCAATAACACTTGAACAAGATTTTGAGGGATATCGAGTGTTTATGACACAACTTGGTTTTGATGTAACGAAAGTGCCAAGTTTAGCTACGGATCTTAAAAAAATTGGTGACTGGGACATAAAGGGCAATAATCTATTCAACGAAAATGGCTTCGAATCTATTCGGCTAGCGGAACCTGTTCGCTTCGATGGCGACGAAACACTATACAAATACAAGTTCACTATAAACAATATTCAAAACGGGTGGCAATATGCTATCTCTGTTTCGGCATATGATCGAGGCAATGTAAACAGTAACTTAGAGTCGCTGGAAAGTAGTTTGCTGAGCAACAATTATCGAGTATTTGCCGGAAAACCAATCAACGAGAATCTTACAACCAACGAGCCATTTGTTTACCCGAATCCATATTATTCGGGAGCGGCTTGGGAAGGGCAAAGTAATTTTCAAGAACAAAGCAGAAAGTTGTACTTCGCTAATTTGCCAGAAGATTGTACAATCCAGATCTTTACTGTTGCAGGTGATTTTATTGACATTATTGATCACAATCAAGAGTATAATGGAGGTGATTCGAGATGGTACCAAACATTTGGTTCTGAAAATCCAGATAAAAATGTCTTTAGTGGAGGCGAGCATGCATGGGACTTACTTTCAAACCAATCTCAAATAATTGCAAGAGGATTATACATATTTACTGTTAAAGACAATAAAACTGGCGACACGTATAAAGGGAAGTTTGCCATTTTGAAATAGAAAATTTGATTAAAAAATAATATGAAAAATTATTCATTAAAATTGATTCTAGTAGCTCTATTCGCAGTTACAGCTGTTGTTGCAAATGCGCAATACCCAAGAATCACAATTAAGCAATTGCAAGAAGTTTCGCAGACAAAATTAGCTGCTTGTAATGACTCATCAGTTTATTACGGAGATACAGTAACGGTGGTTGCTGTAGTGGTTCAAGATGCAAACTTAATTGATGTTCCTTCTAGCTCTGTTCAAGGTAATTTTAGACCATTTGTTCATGTGGTAGACACCGCAAATAGTGGCGAAAGCGGCGGATATAGTGGTTTACAAGTGATGGGTGTTTATACCGATGCAGCGGGTGCATCATTGCCTGTAACCGACGTCTATAATTTATATGCAGGGATGGTTGTTGAACTAACTGGTATTGTTGGACGATATTTAGGAGAGACTCAATTGAGCCTTCTTAACAACTCTTCGCTTACGGTTCTTGGTAACCAAGCAAAACCTGCTCCTATAGTTGTAGACTTAGGAAAACTCAACGACAACACAAGAACCAATATCCTAACTACAGGTGAAGAGTATGAAGATTCATACATCGAAATTAAAAATGTAACAGTGACAGCTGTCAATAATTTTAATGGAAACCGTGTAAGTTTTGATGTAGCCGATGGAAATGGAAACGTAATCAACGTATCTGATCGCTTCTTTGTTCAAAAAACGAAAAATTATACAACGACTCGTAGCAGCGCACCAGAAAAAGAAGGAAGTTTCGAACCACCAGTGGTTGGAACCAAATATGACTACATCCGTGGTATCGTAATACATTCAGAAAATGGATGTTCAGGAAACAATGGAAGAGGGTATGAATTAAACCCAACTCGTGAAAGTGATTACCTTGTTGGAAAAACTCCACCAAATATTTCATCAATTGTAAGAACTCCTTTAGTTCCTAAAGACGATGAAAAGGTTACCCTTAGCGCAAAAATTGTCGACTTTGATGGAACTGTAGCAAGTGCTAAATTATTTTACAGCACCAACTTAACTGACACTTATGATAAATTTACAGAAGTGACTATGACTTTAAAGTCTGGTACAACGGATTCATACGAAGCAGAGATTCCTGCGAATGCCGAGAACACAGTTGTGCGTTACTACTTCTTTGCAACTGATGACATCGGGCAAGAAAGTTATGTTCCTTTTGGTGCCAATGCATCTACAAATCCAGATTTCTCATTTTACACTGTGAGAAATGGTGGATTAACAATTTCGGACATTCAACGTGTTTTAAATGTTGCAAATGATGCTTCACCGTTCGAAAATCAAGAGGTAACCGTTACAGGTGTAGTTACTGCAAGTGCTAAAGCTTACGACTTAGAACAAATTTATATCCAAGACCCAACTAGCGATAAATGGTCAGCTATTAAGTGTCAAGGAAATTCAGATTTAATCAAATTATACCGTGGTCAAGAAGTAACTGTAACAGGAACCGTTGCAGAAAGCTTTGGCTACACTGTACTCAATGTAACAAATGTTCAACTGACAGGCGAAGTTAAAACTGTACCGATCGTAACACTTGACCCATCAGATAGTGCCTTCTATTTCAGCAAAGAAGCAGAAGCATATGAAAGTATGTTGGTTGGAATGGTGAATCCAGCAGGAGGGAAAGTGTATATCTCAAATCCACGACTAAGTGCATTTGGTGAATACATGATTTCAACTGATGAAGACAACACCTACGGTATGTCGCGAAGAGTACAGGCTGGAATTCAAAACACGAATAATTCAAGTAGTTTATGGGTGTCTATTGTTTCAGATAAAACCCTAAAAGACAATGACGGATCGATGAACGTAACTCCTATCGAAGCAGTCAAAGGCATGTCGTTTGACACAATTGTAGGCATACTTTATTATGGCTTTAGCAACTATAGCTTGATTCCTCGAAATGACGATGATTTCAAAGGTTCAAGTGTAACACTTCCAGAAACAGATTACCCAGAAATTGTTTCGGTTAAAAACGTTGCAAAAGAACTAGAAGGTATCACTGTTTATCCTAACCCGGTAAACGACGTGTTAAACTTTAAATTTACTCAACAAGGATTACAAAACGTTTCAGTTCAAATTACGGACTTGACGGGTAAAGTTTTACTGAATTCAACTATTCAAGAGTATAACTCCATGGATGTTTCAAGCCTTCAAGCTGGAATGTACATTGTGACTTGCACTTCAAAATCAGAGAACTTAGGTAGCTTCAGCCTAATCAAACACTAATTTGTTTACCAAAACACATAGTACACCAATAATTGCCGCATATGTAATGCTGGCTCTTATTGGTGTATCTTTTTTTTCTGGATGTAAGGAAGATCAACCAGTATCTAACCTTCCTCCTGATACACACATTTCTATTGAAGAAATAAAACTGACAGGAGAAAATAGACTCAACTCTAGTGTTTATTTATCGTGGTACGGAACAGACCAAGATGGTTATGTCATTGGCTACGAATACTCATTAGATCAGCAGACTTGGACATTCACAGAAAGTCGCGATAGCACTTTCAAATTCCCCATTGCAGCTGGACAAGACACCACTGACATTGATTTTTATGTTCGAGCAATAGACAATGAAAATACTACCGATCAATCGCCTGCTTATTTAAAAGTGCCTTTGAGAAACTCTCCGCCGGAAGTTGAAATTGTGGAAGAGACGTTTCCCTTAGATACCGCTTTTAGTATTGTAACATTTAGATGGAGATTTGATGACCCTGACGGAGTGAACACCGTGGTAAAGGCTTTAATCAAAGCAAATGATGGGGATTGGACAGAAATTGATCGAAGTAAATTTCTACTAAGTATACGACCAACAGATTCAAAACAAGATGGAATAGTTGATGCGAATATTTATTACAACACGGATATTTCGTCGGCAGGCACAACGTTGAGTGGTTTAAAAAACAATGACGAAAACGTGTTTTATCTAAAAGTAATTGATTTTGCTGGTAGCGAAAGCGCTGTAGACACTTCAAATACAATATTCATAAAAAAGCAAGTTTCTGATTTACTTTTGATTGGTGGGCAACCACCGCAGGTAAACAAGGTTTATCAAGACTTAGTTCAACGAAATTACGGAGCTTTTGACGCCGTGGATTTTGCGCTAGACAACGGTCAATATCAACCAAAATTTTGGAACCCAACATTTTCGCTGTTAACTGAGTTGTACGACAAAGTAGTGTTCAACTGTGATCAAAGTTTATTCAGTAATGCAATTACGGGACAATCAGGTTTGTTGTTAGAATTTGCGTCTCCTGTGTTACAAAACTATAATAATACAGGCGGAAAGTCCTTTATAATTACAAGCTTCCCTGCTGGATATGACCCAAATGAAATTAGAGGAGCCGTTCCAATTGATACATTAAGTACAACAAGTGGCCAAGCCGTTGTAAACAGTGATTCTAGTTTAGTTGGTGTTTCATCTGAATGGCCAAGTTTACAACCAACAAACCTAATCTTAGGTCTTGATCCTTTTGTACCCAGTATTGACGGAGAAGCAATTTATACTGCTCAAATCTCAACTTTTGGTGCATGGGAAGGCCCAAATGTTGTCGGTGCGGTAAGGCGCAAAGCTGGTAAAATAAATCAAGTGTTTTTTAGTGTGGAAGTTTACCGATTTGATAAAGATCCACAAAAAATTGATGCTCTTTTTGATAAGGTTTTAAATAAAGAATTCAATTGGTAAATCGACAGCATATACTACTGATGTTAGTCCTTATTCTATCCTGGACTAGTTCTATAGCACAAACGAAAACTGGCTATTTAAAAGGTATTATTACCGATGAAGTAACTGGTGAAGGATTGGCTGCAGCTACTGTTTTTTTAGTTGGAACGTATTATGGTGCCACCGCTAGCGAGTCCGGCAATTACCTTGTACAAGACATTAAATCTGGCGATTACACGGTGAAAGTGCAATATGTTGGTTACGTCGAAAAAATTTATACCGGTATTCACATTGATGCTGGAAAAACAACCACATTGAATATTTCAATGGAATCTCAACGTAACACGTTTAAAACGGTAACGATTGTTGGGACAAAGCGCGTGGTTGATCTTGATGAAGCCGACTCCAAAGTTACAGTTACACAAAAAGATATTTCCGACATGAACGTTCGTGACGTTCAAGAGGTGGTTGCACTTCAGGCGGGTGTTTCAAAAACTGCGGACGGCTTACAAATTCGAGGAGCGAGAGTTTATGAGACTTTATATTTGGTGGATAATGTCACTGCGCAAGATCCTCTTGCGGGAACAGGCTTTGGTGTTGAGGTAGCGAGTGGTTCCATAGGTGAAATGGAGTTAACGACTGGAGGAACAGGAGCAGAATATGGCGACGGATCAGCAGGTGTAATTTCCACAACGATAAAAGAAGGAACTGAAAAATTCCAAGTAGCAGGTAGTTGGCAAACCGACCATATGGGTGTTTACAATGGTCAGTCACAATGGAAATCAGACATTGCCGACTTAAACATCGCCGGAACGGTGCCAAAGACTAAAAAGAAACTAACGTATTTCACAAACTTCACAATGCGAATGAGTGATACGTATTTTGGAGCACAAGCGAACCAACTGCATAGCTCCTTGTATACTAATGATTCGTTTTGGGCTCCACGACAAGAAAATCAATACACCAACACCATAAAACTTGCATATCAACTTAAGCGAGGAACGAAAATCACACTATCGAATCAGCATAGTTTATCAATTAATCAAAATACAAGAACACTTCAAATAGTTGGATTTGATGCGATTCTTGCACCTGGCTTTCAGTTTAATCGAAGTCTAAATTTAGACAATGCAACTACCTACACGCATAGTGCAAATCTTACTGCACTAAACTTAAGACATACGTTTAGTGAGAAGCTTATTTTACGCGCAACGGTTGGTAGACTATTCACAAATTTACGCGCAGATGCTAATGGAAGACCGTTTCGTACCGAAACCGTTGACCAATTGTATGATGAATACTCCATTGTTACAGACCCCGTTGAAGTCTTTAATCCAAATGGTAACATTCAATTCGTACTGCCTGGCCCTGGGTTGATAAACAATGGTGGTATTTCAGGTACATGGCATGATCATTTTGCGAAAGAGATTACACTAAAAGCAAATCTTAAATATTATCCGAAGAACAAAAAGAACCAATTTACCTTTGGATGGGAACAAAAATTTAATCATTACCAATGGGTAGATGTTACACGACCATGGGTAGGCGCTCCAATAAAAATTGACGACACCACTAGCACAGCATCAATCTCAATTGGATCGAGTAACGACATTTGGGAAGTTAAACCAAACAATGGAGGATTTTTTGCAACAGATAAAATTACCTATAAAGGCATCGTGGCAACTCTTGGACTGCGATTCAATTATTGGGCTCCGGGTAAGTTTGCCGACGACGCTATAGCTAACGAAGATGCACCCGTTATTGACCAAATTCGGGAGGATTACGAAAAGAACACCTTTGGACTATTTGGAATGCGATACAAAGTGCGATTGCTCCCTAAAGTAAATGTGAGTTTCCCAGTAACTAGCAACAACTCTTTGTATTTCAATTACTCGCATTCCATGCGATTGCCGCATCCTCGGTTTCTATACGCTGGGTTAGACCCTACATATCAAGATCGATCATTTTTGTCTAATATTGGAAACCCTGACTTAAATCCAGAAGTGAATGTGTCGTATGAGCTAGGGTACAAAACTCAAATAACAAAAGATTTTGGCGTTACCCTTTCAGCATATAACAACAATCGATTTGACTACATTGTAAGTCGCCGGGTAATTGTGGAAGATCAAACAGGTAGACCCGTTACTAAAGTAATGTACATCAACCAAGATTACGCAAAAATTGTTGGTGCCGAGTTTTCTACAACCTATAGAATTAAACAGTTCATGAAGGTTTTTTGGAACGTTTCTTACCAAGTAGCCCGTGGAAAATCGAACTCAGCGCGAGAATCAAGTCTTCAAATCGAACAAACAGGAGAAGTGCCATTGAGTACTGAACAATATTTGGCTTGGGATCGACCATGGAATACTACTGTAGGACTAGCATTAACCTACGACACCTCGTTACGACGATTACCTAAATGGTTAAAGAATACTCAATTTTTTATATCAAGCAACTATCAAAGTGGTTATAGGTACACTCCACAGCGCTTGGAAGGTTACAATGACCTTGGTCGACCAGAATACTTAGAATTGAACGACCAATACCTTCAATCACGTGCAAAGCCTTGGTACAACACAGACATTAAACTGAATCGAACAATTCGTTTTAACCAAAAGAATGCAAATGGAATAACTGTAAGCTTTGAAGTTCGAAACCTGTTTAACAATCAAAACCCTCAGATTATTAATCCAATAACAGGTGATGCATATAGAGAGGGAGATAATGTTCCAAACACTTGGAGAGACCCAAGGTATATTGGACCACAAGAATCAGGCACGCCACCAAATAATCCTGCTCGTTTCTTGGCACCACGTCAAATGTTATTTGGAATCCGATTTAGGTTCTAAAGTTTTACGTCAAGTGCGTCACGCAGCCCATTTCCAACAAAATTAAACGACATTACTAAAAGCATAATTGCTATTCCAGGCGCTATTGCTAAATGTGCTGCTCCGAGTGCAATGTAATCTGCATTTTCACTAAGCATTTGACCCCAACTTGGAAATGGTGGTTGTACCCCTAAACCCAAAAAGCTAAGGCCCGCCTCTAAAAGAATTGCGGAAGCAAAATTAGCCGCACATATCACTACAATTGGACCAACGCAGTTTGGGAGAATGTGACGAAACATAATTCGTGCATTGGAGTAGCCGAGTATGCGAGCAGCCTGAATGTATTCCTGTTCACGTAAACTAAACACTTGACCTCTAACTATTCTTGCAAGTTCAACCCACATCGTCAAACCAACAGCTACAAATATTTGCCAAAAACCTTTACCCAAAGCAAACGTGATTGCGATCACCAACAGCAAAGTAGGCAACGACCATATTACATTTATTAGCCACATAACTATTGCATCAACTTTACCACGATAATAACCTGCAGCTAAGCCAAGAGAAACGCCTAAAATCAGCGATATTAAAACCGATATTAATCCAACAGAAAGTGATACTCTAGTGCCTAGCAGTATTCGACTCAAAACATCTCGTCCATAGACGTCTGTCCCTAATAAAAATCGTTTTTGCTCGATTCGACTTGGGTCACTATTTAGAGCAATAAGCATATTTACAGATGATGTGTCTCCATTGTCGTCGTATAAGTATAGATGATTCAATGGCTGATAACCTGTAACAAGTACTTTATTAATCGAACTTGATTGTTTGATTGTATCTGTTAAGAAATGCGCCACATAGTTTGGCGACTTACGATCCATTTCAATATGCATTTCGTTTGCTGAAGTTGTTTTATCTGGCGTAAATAGATAACCTCCCAAAGCGATAATTGCACATAAACAGATAAATATAAGGCCAAAAACCGCCAGCCCATTTTGCTTATATTTTTGCCAAAATTCTTTCAAAATTGTTAGAACAAAGAAAGACAATCAGTTGGTATTTATTTCAACAACTTTTTACGACATCAAAGAGAACCTCATTAATACCGTTGTCCCTTGATTTGGTTTACTTTGTATTTCCATGGTTCCTTTTTGATTCTCAACCATTTTTTTGCAAATATTTAGTCCAAACCCACTGCCAGTTTCGTTTTCTGTTCCTTTCTGAGTAGGAATTTTTCCATAAGTAAATAGTTGCTGAATAACTTCTTCATCCATCCCTACACCTTCGTCCGTTACGGATAGAAAAGCTTCGTTTTCTT
This sequence comes from uncultured Bacteroidota bacterium, assembly GCA_937124965.1. Classification (GTDB taxonomy): domain Bacteria; phylum Bacteroidota; class Bacteroidia; order NS11-12g; family UBA9320; genus UBA987. The sequence goes on along the minus strand of CAKZLB010000016.1, from coordinate 133,036 downwards.
TGTTAATAGCTCTAACACAGATGTTCCCTCCACGATATGAGAACTTAATTGCATTACTAATTAGATTACGGAAAATAGTATCCATCATTCTACTATCCATTGCAATCTTAAAATCGCTAGGCACACTTTTGATTATTCTCAAATCTTTGAGAGTTGCATCTGCTTTTTTCACATCAATAGCTGTGTCTATTATCCTTTCAATTGAGTCTTTTTCTAATGTAAATTTCAAATATGTACTTTGAACGTCTACCCAATCTAAAAGACTACCAACTAACTTATCACCTCTACAAATAGCGTCTTTCATTAAATCAATATACTCCTGTTTTTTCTCCTCGTCATCTGTATTGTTTAATAACGATACCAATGCCGATAAATGAAAAAATGGAGCTTTTAAATCATGACCTAAAATCTCAAATAATTGATCCTTCGCTTCATTGGCACGTTTTAAATCTTCATTTTGAGATTGAATCAATTCGTTTGCCTCCGCAACTTGAATATTTAAATCCAAAAATATTCTATTCAACTTATACCCAAGAAGGCTAGTTGCCGTCATTAACATAACGTAAAACACAAACTTGGATATTGGATATGCATCTTGCATCGCAACGATACATGCCGTGATAAAAATGAGGTTTAGTATTAAAAGATAAAGAATGTGCTTAGGGTGCACGAGTATTCCTATGGCGTATGTTAGAATTATTAAAATGATTTCAACTTTAAGGAAATACACCTCAAAATAGAAATCTGCTAGTTGTAATCTAAATGGCAACAAAAGCATTATTCCTACCACAATGGTGTACACTGAAATATTGATGACCTCTGTTTTGGTAAGTTTTTCTAATGAAAACAGTGCATAAGAGAACCCAATAATTACCATGGTGATTAAATCCTTGATGAAAAATGGGGAAACTCCTCTTTCCTCATACTCCACCCATGCGTCAGCTCCAATAGTAATTAGAACGACTATCATGATTGGCGCGAACATGCGCAAATACACTTCCGGCCATGTTAATTCATTGTCTTTAACTTTCATATGAGCCTATGACACAGACAAATATAAGTACCAATAGGTATTTCTGCCGTGTCATGTACTCATTTTTTACTAGTTAGACTTGCCTATCGCCGAAATCGCCTCACCAATGGTGTTGTATTTAAATTGGAAATTCATCGCTATTAATCGAGTTGGAAGTACCCAACGGCTTTTTAGTAACAGCTCGGTTTCTGTTCGTAGAAAGAAAGCCCCAATTTCCAGCATCCATCGTTTAATCGGAATTCCAATCTTAATTGAATTATTCGTCCTGAAAGCATGCATAAAAGTATCGTTTGTTATGGGGTTTGGTGCCGAAACATTGAATACTCCAGTCGCGAAATTATTGTTAATTAGAAAATCGATGGCTTGATAAACGTCTTCTACATGGACAAAACTAACCATCTGTTTGCCAGAACCCTGTTTTCCTCCAAAACCAATTTTTGACAAACCATTAAAATGCTTATAAGCTCCTCCATTCGGACCTAATGTTATGGCTGTGCGAAGTGCAATCAGTCGTGTTTCTCGACGGGTGGTCGCAAAAAATGTCTTTTCCCAAGAAGTAGCTACATTTACCGAAAATCCAGTGCCGATATCTCCTGACTCTTCGTCCATAGGCCGATCCATTGCATGCCGATATATTGTTGCGGTTGAACTATTAAACCACACTTCTGGAGGATGAGAAACAGTTTCAACTACTTCTTGTAATAGTTTTGTTGTCGAAACTCTAGAGTCAAGTATGGCTTTTTTATTTTGGTCATTGTAGCGACAATCCACTGATTTCCCTGCCATGTTTATGAGCACATCACAATGGTTAATGGCATGTTCTAATCCTGTTCGATCATCCCATAGTATATTTGCTTGTGCAACTTTTTTGGGACTACGGGAAATGTTTATTACAGAGTGACCTTCTTCTTCAAATCGTCGAATGAGGTAGCTTCCAATAAAGCCAGAACCTCCTGCTATGACTATTTTCATAAATCTAATACATGATGGTTAAAAATTCTAAATGGGTTGAGATGCACAAAGGTTTGATACCAATAATAGCAGCATAGCAAAGCTGGAACTACCCAAAAAAGTAAATCTTTTCCATCTATATGAAACTGCAGTCCGAAAGGTTGATTAAATAAGCCAAGGTAAAGTGACCCTAGATAAATTGTTGCTGCAAAAAAATGTCCTTTTAGTTTTGACTTGTTCCCTCTGACTATTAGAAACATTAGTGAAAAAATCATTTGAGTTACCCCGAGTGCTAATGCCTCAAGTACAAGTAATTCTGGCTCTATAACTGCAACTAAGCAAGTTGCTATTATTACGGCTTGTAGATAAAAATTGATTGATATTAAAGCTTTCATTTGAATTGTGTTTTATGTTAGTGAAATACGACAACCGCAGTTACTTGACAGTATTCGCTCTTAGGTTTTGTTGATTTTCAAGTCGCGCTCTAATTCGTTCGTTCTCAGACGTTTTTTTCTTTCCTCTGAAAAGCATGTAAAGATTAAAGAAAACCATTAACCCAAGAAATACACTTAACACACCAATTTTTTCACTCAGCACTTCGTAAAATTGTTGAGTATTCATTTCGAAATAATCATTAACCTTCATGATAAAAAGGGCAAATCCAAGACTAAGTAAATAGAACCCCATTTCGAACAATTTGTTGGTGCTGTCGGCAATCTCCATTCTTCCTCTGAATATATCCGACATAAAGATTTTTGAATTTCTGAAGAAAATCTTTGCTACAATAAACGTAAGTACGATAGCGATGGGTAGGTAAACAATGTAGGTTGGAACAATTAAGTTTTTCATAATTGATATGTATTAATGAGTTAAAAATTTTATAAAGTCTTTTCTCCTGGATAAATAGTTTAACCAGAATATGTTATTGAAATGTAATATGCCTAGCACCAATAAAATGAGGCTTATCTTATGAAAGAGCAACTGCAGTACCTGCACTATTGACAGAAGCTCTGGCCAAGTAGATATGGAAATTGCGAGGTATCCCAGATTGACCAAGTAATACGCTACCAATAATAAATTGTTAATTGATTTCGCAGCTTGTACGTTTCCATTGAATAGATTCAAAATCAAAAAGAAACCATATTTATGGAACATGTAGCCAACAACTATAGTTATGTAAGCTGTTACACCTAAATAAATGCTATATGCTTCAATGTTCCAACTCATACTATATTTATCATATTTTCAATAATTTTTGAAAGTTTGTAAAAAATTTTTTTACTTCTTTTTAAACCATTTAAAAAAAACATTCTCATCTAGCTTCATTACTAAATCAAGAACACTTTCTGCTCGATTTGCCATTGAGTTTGCTGATTTTACTACTTTTTTAATCTCATCCACTTCGTCTCCATTTCCTTCAATGGTCTTTAATTCTCCTAATATTTGAACAAGTGGTTCGAGTTCTCTTTTCTTTCTTTCACGTGACACCTTCTTAGCCAATTGCCACATATCTTTCTCTGAATAATAGTATTCCTTTCGATCTCCTTTAATAAAGCTTTTATAAACTACGCCCCATGATATTAGCTCTCGAATGTTCATGTTTGCATTACCTCTTGAAATTTGAAGTTTCTCCATTACTTCGTCTGTGCATAAGGGTTTTGGCGAAAGCAACAACACGGCTTGTATCTGAGCCATTGTTCTGTTTATACCCCAACTGGCACCTAATTGGCCCCAGCCCTGTATAAATTTCTGTTGTGCTTCTTCTAATTTCACAAGACAAAGATATATCAATATTTTGTATTTTCAATTATTTCTGAAAATATTATTTATTAAATTAGCCGTATATGATATACACGGCTAATTATTATCTTATTGTTTGAGAAGTTTTGTCACCGATGTTCCTGATGTAGAAGTAATTTCTATCAAATAACTTCCAGCACTCAATCCATCGATGTCAACATTCCTAATAAACGTGTTGTTTATTTTAAGTGATTCGTGTTGGTAAACAACTTTACCAGTTGCATCTAAAACGTTGACCTGCACAACTCCCCTATCAGAATTTGTAAACTCAACTACAACATTTTTTTCTGCAGGATTTGGATAAACAGACAAGTTTCCAAATGCAGACTTCTGAGAAACACTGAGGTTTTCAACCACAACCGTAAATGTTGTATCAGCTTTTCCGCAACCGTTAGTCGCACTATAATACACTTGATAGTCACCATGTTTCAAGTATTTGTGTGTAACACTCTTTTCGGTTGAGCTATCATTATCTCCAAAAGTCCATTTGTGTTTATCAACGTTCTTCGAAGAGTTCAAAATACTTAATGTCTTGTGTGCTTGAGTTATAGTAAGGTCTAACACAGGCAATGGGTTTACAATAAGTCGAACAGAATCTTCAGCAGAACACCCTGTTGAATTTTTAACTACCACCTTATATGCAGTATTTACCTTAGGGCTAACTTGAATCGTTTTAGTAGTTTCGTTAGTAGACCAGTCAAATGTTACATCATCTTGTGTTTTTGCTTCAAGATCTAATGTAGTTCCTTCACAAATAATCGTATCAGCACGTACATCTACTTTTGGTATCGTCGCAACTTCAACCATTACGCTATCTAATACATAACAGCCATTGGGGGCGAACCCTTTGACAATAATAGGTTTTGAAGACAGGGGTTGTGTTAAATATTCAGCCGTTTTAGGTCCACCAATCCACTCATACGACTGAGCACCATACGCCTTTACCAACACTTTATTTCCAAAACAAATGGAAGTATCTGCTGATGTATAAAGTGGTGGCCCTGCTTTCGTAGTTACGTTGACCGTGTCATATGCGCTACAGTTGTAATCATCAATAACCTGAACAATATATGAGGTATTCGAAGATGGATTTACGGTGTGTTCTGAAGCACTCGGACCGCCAATCCATTGATATGAAGTTCCTCCTAGTGCTTTCAATTTTAATGGCTGTGATGCACAAATGGTTGTATCATTCGTTACTTCAGGAGTTGGTTTGCTGATATACACAGATACAAATTTCTGAGTTTTACACCCATACAAAGAGTCAGCAATTGCCGTGTAAACGGTCGTCTTAGTTGGGTTCACATTGTAATTTGAATTGTTTGGCCCACCAACCCATCGGTAGTTTGCTCCAGTGTTTGCCTGCAATAAAACGCTTTGCGCCGCACAGACTGTTGTATCTGGGGTCAACGTTAGGCTTGGTGCATTAACGACTGTAATGTCTTTAACCAACTCCGCCGAAACTTTACATTGATCAGTGCCCGTTACTCGAAGCGTAAAGCTTGTATCTGATTTTACTTTCACGGTGTTGCCAGTCTTTGATCGTACAATTCCAAAAGGAGCCCAAGAGTATGTCGCTGCACCACTTGCATTAACTATATACTCCACATTATCGCAGATTGTATCGGTCAAACTAACATAAATTTCAGGTCCTTTGACCTCTCCAAAATTCATTCGAATCAAAGTAATACCTGGAAATTGAGTACCCAAGTCTGTCCATGCACCGCCAAAACTGTAGTAAACAGTCTGAGGGTATACAATTTCTCCATCAATACCCAACGACATATTACTGTCTCCCATCTGCTCAATCGCAACAAAGTAGTCACCTTTTGACAGCGCTTCTTCACATGGAAGAGTTGCAGTATACCAAAGTGGATTTGCGGAAGTAATAACAATTGGATATGAACTTTGAATTAGGTTTTGAGGCCCTCCACTAAACTCATACAGATGCGCCCTCACAGAATCTCCGACTTCAGGACCATTCAATAAAAATGTAAACGATGTTACTGTATCATCTTGTAATACTTCGAATTGCTGACCAATTCGTATCCCAGAAGTTCCAGTTACTCCAATAGCATTCGTAATAACACCATAGTCTTTTGCTAAAACCGTATCTGATATAACGTCAAACGCTTGATCAAATTGGTTGTTATTAGTATAGCCATCTGTTTGGGTCATTTGGCCTTCAATCTCAAATAAAGTGTCTTTCGAATCAGAAGTAAATGTAGTTGAGAACTGTGTTCTAATTGTATCGCCCGGACCGAGTTCTGTTGTTGTCACACTGTCTCTCCATTTATTATTAACCCCTAGTACCTTAATACCACTGATGCTATCAGTACCTGCATTTTCATAAAACACATTGATATCAACATCTAAATTGCCACTTGCTTGCTTCTCAGGAATCATTGAGTATTCCATTGCACTTCTCCAAACATTCGTTATTGCTAAATCGAATTCTGGAGCCTCTTCAACAACTATATGGTCAATGGCAATGTCACTTAAATAAGCAGTACCGGTAATTGCTCTTAATCTCAGTTGTATTTTTTTATTTGCATAATCTTCAAGTAGAACATACGCCGTATGCCACGCCTCCCCTTGATTCCCTTTTTTCACCCATACAGAATTCGTCCATGAACTTCCGTCATACACATCAACGTGCAGTTCTCCCATGGTCGCTCCAAACATATGGTAACCAAACTTCAACCTGTAGATTGTGGTATTTCCCAAGTCAAAACATGGGCTAATCATTGCAACCTCTGCGCTTGGACATCCTGTTGCCTCTGCATACAAGTACGTACCACTTGTACTGCCCGTATAGTCTGTTCCTATTCCAACACCACTGCCAGCCATACTTGATCCAGGACCTGTTCGTAATGACACTGTTCCAGCGGTATCCGCTCGCCAATCTCCATCATCAAGTGCGTCTTGCACCCAACCGTCTCCGTTATCTCCTTTTACCGTTAAGTCGCAGCTCCCTTCTATTTGAAGTGTATCAAAGTTCTGAAAAGTATATGTATATGGGTATTTGGTAACACACTGAGCTTGAGCCACGGTAAAACCAACCACAATTAAAAACACTGAAAATGTAAGTACTCGTTTCATAAAGATGCTAAAATTAGTTTTAGTAATATTGCTGAATTAAAAGCACACTAATTTACAAAAATCTAACAAGCAACCAAGTCATCTTATGCTATTCTTCATTTAGCATTTGAAGACCTTTTGACAGCTCATCTCTCTCTTTTTGACCAACAGTTGGATATGAAAGATTAAGCTCTTGTAGTGCTCCTATAATAATATCACAAACCGCGGTTTGCATAAACCATTTGTTATCAGCCGGAATAACAAACCATGGTGCTGACTCACAAGCGGTTGTTCTTATTGCTTCTTCGTATGCTTGCATATAATCATCCCAACGCGCTCTTTCCCGCAAATCTCCAATGTTGAACTTCCAATTTTTTTCAGGAGTTTCAATTCTACTGATAAAACGACGTTTTTGTTCCTCTCGACTTACGTTCAAAAAAAACTTCAAAATAATTGTTCCATTCGACGTTAAATGCCTTTCGTGATCCTTAATAGCTTGTAGCCTATTACTCCAAAACGTGTTATCTATGTCGGATACTGAATTAACGCCAGGAATTCTCTGGCCAACAATATACTCTGGATGTACACGAGTCACCAAAACTTCTTCATAATACGATCGATTAAAAATTGCGAATTTCCCTCGCTCTGGAAGTACGTTTACCGAACGCCACAAATAATCATGATCTAACTCTTTTGATGTCGGAGCTTTAAAACTATGAACTGAACTCGCTTGAGGGAACATACCAGAAAACACCTCTCGTATAGTGCTATCTTTTCCTGCTGCATCCATCGCTTGAAACACCAACAAGACTGAGTGACTATCCGTTGCATACATCTTTCGTTGCAAATCATGAAGAATCTCTTTGTCCTTTTTAAGCTTTTTTCTTCCTTCTTTTTTACTCTTTAAGTCTGCTGTATAATCTGTTTTATATTCTGCTAGACGGAACGAGCTTCCATCTTTTACAGCCAAGTGTTTATCATTAATATATGAATGCATAGAAACAAATATATGCTTCGCCAACGTCATAATGTAATTTTCAGTAAAGAACGAATTAGGATTATTTACCTTTGGAAAACCAAATGAAATTAAAGAAGTTTTTATTTAGCCCTATTGATCATAGTCCTGTTACCTTGTGGCGGATTGTCTTTGGATTAGTCATGGTCTTTGAGTGCTTTGGTGCTATTCTGGTTGGCTGGACCAAACAGGTATTTATTGATCCTCCTAAGTTTACGTTTAACTTTATTGGTTTTGAATGGCTTCAACCATTGTCTGGCAATGGGATGTATGTGTATTTTGGACTAATGGGGTGTTTGGCAATCATGGTCACCCTTGGGTATCGATATCGCTTTGCGATGGTAATACTCACCATTGGCTGGATGGGCTTGTACTTCATGCATAAAACAAGCTACAACAATCATCATTACTTAATGCTTTTGTTATCATTAATGATGACTTTAACTCCAGCGAACATCAATCTAAGTTTAGACGCGAAGTATGGCATAGTTAAACGTCAGTCAACACTTCCACAAATTTTCAAATGGCAGTTTTTACTATTATTTCTAGTTGTTTATGTATACGCTAGCATAGCTAAATGGTATCCTGACTGGACCAGTGGGATTGTATCCTCAAATATGCTTGGACATAAAAAATCTATCCCAATAATTGGTTGGATTTACTCCTTAAAGTACACACCCATTGTTGTGGCGTGGGGCGGTATTCTTTATGATTTATTGGTAATCCCATTACTGCTATGGAAGCCCACTCGAAAATTTGCATTCGTCATAAGTATTGGTTTTCATTTGTTTAACTCAATTACGTTTCAAATAGGAACTTTTCCGTACATGATGATAGGGGCGTCCGTTTTGTTCTTCCCGCCTGCAACGTTACATAAGTTTTTCAGACTCAAACCTTCTGATACATCCTCGACACTAGAATATACGCCAAAACGAAAATCGCTCATGACTTATGGGTTTGCTCTATTCTTTGTCTGGCAAATTTTACTACCACTTCGTCACTTTGCCATACCAGGTTGGGTATATTGGACAGAGGAAGGCCATAAGCTCAGTTGGCGTATGATGTTGCGATCAAAGAGCGGAAATATTGGATTTCGGATACTTGGCGCTGATGGTAAACAAATTTACCATGACGTGCACGGTGATCTAACCAAAGATCAATATCGCACCATGTCAACGCACCCAGATATGATTTGGCAGTACTGTCAATACCTAAAAACAGTCTATGGCAACGATATTGAGATTTACGTAAACTCCTATGTGTCTTTAAATATGCATAAACACCAGAGATTAATTGATCCAAACGTTGACATGGCAAAGGCCAAATGGCATCGATTCAAGCATGAGGATTGGATTTTACCATATGATTTCGACATTCAAGAAAATGAATAAACTTAGTCTAAACAAACCCCATTACAACCTAAAAGATGTAATGGAAACGTTGAGAATGTTGGGTTCGCCAGAAACCATCAAATTCAAGTCGGCAAAATTTGGAATAAACACAGATTCAAGCTTTGGTGTTTTTCAGAAAGACTTGAACCTAATCGCTAAGGACATTGGCTATGATGACAAACTAGCATTGGAACTTTTTGCTACCAAAAACTATGATGCTCGAATATTAAGTAGCAAAATCATAAATCCAAAAAATGTCACCTCCCAACAAATGGACCTTTGGATCAAGGAATTTAATACATGGGAGATTTGTGATTCATTCTGCATGAAAGTATTTGCAAGAACTACCTGTGCAATTGAAAAAGCGTTGGAATGGACGACATTAGAACCAGAGTTCGAAAAAAGAGCTGGTTTTGCGACTATCGCAGCTTATTGTATGGCAGATAAAAAGGCTACGAATGAAGTATTTGATCCTTTTTTTGATGTGATTTTACGGGAAAGTTGGGACAATCGTATTTACGTCAAGAAAGCTATTAGCTGGGCACTTCGCAATATTGGGAAGAGGAATTTAGACCTCAAAGAAAGAGCGATTGAAGTAGCATTGAATATTGCAAAAAACAATGTTAAAGCTGCCCAATGGATTTCAAAGGATGTTTTAAATGAACTGACCAAAGACAATCTGCGAAGCTCTGATTACCCACGAGCTATTTATCGACCAAAATAACGTTATGAGTACTGCATTAAAAGACCGCTACAACGCCGATTTCTTTGACACATTTGCAAAAGCGTTAATGAACGTCTTACGATCATTTAATCAATCAGACTTTAAACATGAGTTTACAAATTCTGAGTTCACTTCGTTAGAACTAAAGCAACGAATGTCATATATCGCCAATGTTCTAAAACGGTATTTATCTAACGACTTTAACCTTGCATGCAATGAAATCATTGCAACAGTAGATGAACTAAAAGTCTTAGGTGTACAAGAAAATTTTGAGTACATGTTTTTACCTGATTTTGTTGCAACAAATGGCATTGAACAATTTGAAATATCAACGGAAACATTAGCAAGAACAACACATTTTACCAGCTCAGAATTTGCTGTCAGACCGTTTATTTTAAAATATCCAAAAAAAATGATGACCACCATGTTAGAGTGGACAACTCATAAAGACCCTAAAATAAGAAGACTTGCATCAGAGGGGTGCCGCCCACGATTACCATGGGCAATGGCGCTTCCAGAATTCAAACAAAATCCATCTCCAATTCTTCCTATACTCGAAAAACTTAAAAATGATCCTGATGAACTCGTTAGGCGGAGTGTTGCGAATAACTTAAACGATATTTCGAAAGACAATCCTGCCACAACAATCGCGATTGCCAAAAAATGGTTTGGACACAACAAGTCCACTGACTCTTTGATCAAACATGCATGCAGAGGTTTACTAAAAGAAGCTAATAAGGAAGTGCTAGCGCTATTTGGAATTAGTAGTAAACATGCTCAAATTAGTGGTTTTGCTGTAAAAACGAAAACCGTACAAATGGGAAATCATTTGATTTTTGAATTTACTGTAAGCAACTCCTCACCTAGTGAGCAACTGTTCCGACTGGAGTATGGGATATACTTACTAAAAAAAAATGGTTCTCACTCAAAGAAAGTTTTTAAAATAAGTGAGCGAAAAATGTCAGGAAGTTCAAGCTTGCCTATTTCAAAAAAGCATCACTTTAAACCAATCACCACTAGAGTATATTATTCTGGAGAGCACTATGTCGCTGCAATAATAAACGGGCAGGAGGTAGACAAAACATCATTTAGGTTAATTATAGACTAGCGCTTAAATCTCGTATCTTTTATAACAATGTTATCCAACAACCGCACATTTTCTACTCGAACCACAGTAAGTGCTGCTACGTAAGCCGCGTCAGTCAACTTTTTCACCTCCAAGAGAGTTTCACCATCAACACAAACCAAATATTCAAGCTCGGCATTCTCAATGGAGTTTATATAGTCCAATGTAGTTTGAAGAGACTCTTTTAGCGATTTGAAGTATGTCCGCTCTTTTAGCTTTATCAACGATTTATAGATAAAAGCCGCTTTATCCCTTGCATCGGGAGAAAGTCGTTCGTTTCTGCTGCTCATGGCTAGACCATGTGGTTCTCGTACAATAGGACAAACTACAAGGTTGATTTCCGCATTCATCAGTTTGATTAATCGATCAACGACAACTGATTGTTGGAAATCCTTTTGTCCAAAATAGGCATTTGTAGGTTCAACAATTTCGAAAAACCGCTTAACTACTTTTGCTACTCCTTGAAAATGACCAGGGCGAAAATGTCCCTCATGAATTGTGTCTAACCCACCAAGATGAATGTCGTGATCAACATATGATTCATCATAAATAGCGTCCACATTTGGATAGAAAAGGTAGTCTACCCCACATTGCAAAAGCATCTTTATATCTGCAGAAATGGTGTTTGGGTAGTTCTCGAGGTCTTGTTTATCGTCAAATTGCTTAGGATTAACGAAGATACTGACGACTACTGTATCATTTTCGGAACGAGCACGTTCTATTAATGATTGATGACCAACATGTAAAGCTCCCATTGTCGGAACGAAGCCTACTTTACCTTTTTTATGAGCTCTGGTACGCAGGTCTTTTTGCAACAAGTTGGATGATTTGAATATAAACATATACAAAAAAAATAGTAATAATACAAGTAGAACCACTCGCAATTTTGCCGATTTTAGAGGGTATCTTTGCAGTCGCATTATAGTAAAAACACAGTTTATTTATGGAAAACAACAGAAAAAAAGTTTTATTCATTTCTTCGGAGATGAGTCCTTTTTTGGAAAGCAATGCATTATCTGACATCGCTCGAATGCTTCCACAAGCAGTTCAAGAGCAGGATAATGAAGTAAGAATTCTAGTTCCTCGATTTGGTGTTATTAATGAAAGAAGAAACCGATTACACGAAGTGGTTCGACTTTCAGGAATGAACATTACTATTGATGATAACGACAATCCACTTACAATCAAGGTTGCTTCTATTCCTAATACAAAAATGCAGGTGTATTTCTTAGACAATGAGGATTACTTCCACCGCAAAAGTGTATACGGAGACAAGGACAATGAATTTTTCGCCGACAATGACGAGCGCACAATTTTCTTTTGCAAAGGCGCTTTGGAGACTGTGAAAAAACTAGGCTGGTACCCAGACATCATTCACTGTCACGGTTGGATGACAAGTCTTATTCCTTTGTATTTAAAAACAATTTACAAAGACGAACCAGTTTTTGAAAATGCTAAAATCGTTTACAGTGTATTTGACAATGAATTTCAAGCTACATTAGGAGAAGATTTCTCAAGAAAAGCAAGCCTGAATCACATTCAAGACGCTGAAATGAAGCCTTTCGCAAACGCGGATTGCACAAGCATGTACATTGGGGCAATAACACACGCTGATGCCGTTGTTAAATGCCAAGATTCTTTATCTCAAGAGGTAATGGATCATTTACAAAACGACAAATCTAAACCGGTATTAGAACACAGAGGTGATAACATCGCTGAAGAGTACACCGAATTTTATGACACGATCTTGTCTACAAACTAATAATAAGGCTGCCCAAAGGGCAGCCTTATTTCTTTCTATTCTAGCCATAATATTTTCATCTTGTCGCAAAAACAATGATGAAGTAGGTGTGGATTTCCTCCCACAAGGAAACAACTACGCAAGTGTAGCGTATGATTCTTTTGATATCACTGCGTACACTATACAAGAAGATTCACTAAAAATAGATTCGTTAAGTGCTACATTGCTTGGTGCCATCAACGACCCTGAATTTGGCACATCTTCCGCAAACATGTACACGCAAGTATTGCTGAGAGAAATAAATGTTGATTTTGGAACCAACCCAACAATAGACTCTGTAATACTTTCTCTCGCCAGAAAGCCATCAGTTGCCAATTACGGTAACGAGAACTCTGAAGTAGAACTCGACATATTTAGAATGGATGAAATAATCCTTTCTGAAAACAAGTATTACTCTAACTACGAGCCAAAAATCCAACCAAATGCAATTGGAAAATGGACTGGTAATCTCGCTTCAACAGATACCGTTTGGTATGAAGAAGCCGGAGAACTGAAATGGACGCTCAATACAATTCGAATTCCTTTAAACAATGATTTTGGAGAAGACTTTTTCTCTAACGGTAAGTTTGGTAGCAATGAAGTTTTTGTTGAATACTTAAACGGTATTGCTCTAATTCCAAATACCTCTAGTCTAAGCTCCGGAAAAGGTCAAATAATCCCAATTGACAGAACTTCTGACAATTCTAAATTGGTTATATATTATAACCAAGGCCTAATCAAAGAATTTGAAATCAACGCAGAATCTCAGAATATTTCAACCTATAGGATTGAAGACAGAAACCCAACCATAACAAATCAAATATCTAATCCGAATGTACATTATTCAGAAACGTATTTGCAAGCCATGGGAGGTAGTAAAGTAAAAATAGACATTGGAGGCTTATATGACCTAGTTAAAGACGGTAACTCCATTGCCATAAACGATGCAAAAATCACTTTTAAAGTAAAGGCTAACTCTACTTCTGATGATTTCCCAGCACCAGACAGATTATTACTTCTGCAACCTTCGGAGGAAGATGGTTCTAACGCATTTATCATAGACCTAATTGATGTTTTGGCGCCACCAAATTCACAATGGAACGGTTATACCACTTACGGCGGAACATATGATGAAGATTCTAAATCATATACGTTTGGGATTAACAGACATATTCAATTATTATTAGACACTTACTTAAACTCAGGAGTTGACAACAACAGAGGCTTGTATCTAATCATTCCATCAGACAACCCGATTACTCCTAGTCGTGTAATTCTAGATACCGACAACAGCGGAACTGTAAAAAATATACGTTTAAAAGTCACTTACACCAAACTTTAATCAAATCTTGGTGTTTAATTTGCAGAAATATTCGAGAGTTGACAGATACACCTAAATACAAATTAGCTAGTCGTCAATGGAAATCTGAAAAGACCATTATCGACGTCAAAGGATGTAAAATAGGCGGTAATGATTTATTCCTTATTGCTGGTCCTTGCGCCGTTGAATCGGAAGATCAAATTGATCAAGTTGCATCATATATCAGCAACCTTGGCATAAAATTTTTACGAGGAGGAGCGTTTAAGCCTAGAACCTCTCCATACAGTTTTCAAGGTCTTCACAAAGAAGGTCTCGAGTTGTTGAAACAAGTATCTCAACAGTATAATCTTGGAATCATAACGGAGGTCATGGATTTAAGCTTACTTGATGAGGTCTATCCATATACCGACATAATACAAATAGGTTCTAGAAATATGAAGAATTACCATTTCTTAAAAGAAATTGGTAAAACCGACAAACCTGTTTTACTCAAAAGAGGAATGGATGCAACCATGGAAGAATGGTTGCTTGCTGCAGAATACATACTCCTAGGTGGCAATGAGCAAGTCATTTTATGTGAACGAGGAATCCGAACATTTGACACAAGTAATAGAAATACGTTAGACATTGCAGGTATTGCTCTTGCACAACAACTATCGCACTTACCTGTTATATCAGACCCGAGTCAAGCAACAGGTAATCGATCATTGATTAAACCTGCGAGTTTAGCCTCTATTGCTGCTGGTGCAGATGGTTTAATGATAGAAGTGCACAATGATCCGAAAGAGGCATTATCTGATGGTCCTCAGTCATTGTATTTAGAACAGCTCAAAGAAATGCTCCCAGCATTCGAAAAGGTAGCGCAGGCTGTAAACAAATCATGTTCTTGGCAAAAAGAACATGAAACAGTGAATGTGTAATTTCACATTCTTCTTTTTAATTAATTCTATTTCCTTTGCAAAAAATTTAACATGAGATTAGCATTAGTTGGAGCTACAGGTATGGTAGGGTCAGAAATGATAAAAGTTCTTGAAGAAAGCAACTTATCTATCTCTGAATTTATTCCAGTAGCAAGCGAAAAATCTACTGGAAAACAACTTCAATTTAAAGGCAAAGCACACTCGTGTGTTGGACTCAATCAAGCTGTTTCTTTACGTCCAGACATTGCCCTTTTCTCTGCTGGAGGATCCGTATCACTAGAATGGGCTCCAAAATTTGCAGCTCAAGGAACTACTGTTATCGATAACTCATCTGCTTGGAGAATGAATCCAGAGATTGCTTTAATTGTTCCAGAAATCAATGCTCAATCTTTAACAAGCTCCAATAAAATAATTGCTAACCCAAATTGTAGCACAATTCAATTAGTCATGGCATTAAAGCCACTGCATGACGAATTTAACATCAAGCGATTAATAATCAGCACATATCAATCGGTATCTGGAACAGGATATAAAGCTGTAAATCAAATGTCTGCAGAAAGGGTAAATGCAGATACTGAAATGGCATATCCTCATCGCATTGATAAAAACTGTATTCCACAATGTGACGACTTTTTAGATACTGGATATACAAAGGAAGAAATGAAAATGGTTCACGAAACCAAAAAAATTCTCAACGATGACTCGTTACGCATTACCGCAACAGCAGTAAGAGTTCCTGTTGACGGTGGCCATTCTGAATCGGTTAATATAGAATTTACTAAACCATTCGAACTGAATGAGCTTGTCTCTTGTATGGAAAAAATGCCAGGGCTAGTGATACAAAATGATCATTCCACTAACTCCTACCCTATGCCTTTATATGCCAAGGGTAAAAACGAGGTCTTTGTTGGCAGAATTCGACGAGACGAAAGTGCAGATAACGCAATAAATATGTGGATTGTTGCTGACAATCTTCGAAAAGGAGCAGCGACGAACGCGGTGCAAATTGCGGAATATCTCGCAGACAATAATTTAATTGATAAAAATATAACCTTTAATATTACAAGTAATGCCTAACGGATTTTATAAACTTAAAGTTGACAAGATTAAGCGTGAAACTGCAGATGCTGTAAGCATACGATTGTTAGTGCCTCCGCCATTAAAGGGAATGTTTAGCTATAAAGCGGGACAGTATTTGACGCTTCACTCCATGATTAATGGTGAAGATGTTAGGCGATCTTATTCGGTGTGCAGTAGTCCTTATGAAGATGCAATGCCAACCGTTGCAGTAAAGCAAGTTGAGCAGGGAAGAATGAGCACCTTTTTAAATAATGAACTCAAAGAAGGAGATTTAATCGATGCAATGCCTCCAATGGGTAATTTCATCGTTGAACCAACCGCTAATTCACAAAAACATTATATTCTTTTTGGAGGTGGTAGCGGAATCACCCCTTTATTTTCGATTGCCTTGACAGTATTAGGCCAAGAACCGAATAGTAAAGTGTCTTTAATTTATGCGAATAGAGATGAATCTTCAATTATTTTTAAAAGCGACATTGAAAAATTGACCAACGATTATAGCGGCCGTTTTGAGGTTACTCACATATTAGACAACCCAAGTGCTGATTGGAACGGTTTATCAGGCATGCTCAACCCAATGAAAATAAACCAGCTTATTCAAAAAGTAAATCCAACACAGTTTAAAGATGGTCACTATTTTATTTGTGGTCCATCAGGGTTAATGAATTTGGTAGAGAACACACTAATAGATGCGGGTGTAGCAAAAGATAACGTCAACTTAGAATATTTCACCGCTATTAAAAAAGATGCTGATGAGAGTTCAACAGATCAGACGGAAAACTCAGATGAAGCATTAGACGGTGATGCAGAAGTTATAGTAGACATATTTGGAGATCAAGCTACCATCAAAGTATCTCCCGACAAAACTATTCTAGAAGCAGCTCAAGATGCTGGATTAGATCCTCCATATTCTTGTACTGTAGGTGTGTGCACCACATGTCGAGCTAAAGTTCTCAAAGGACAGGTACGTATGGATGAACGAGAAGGTTTAAGTGATGGAGAGATTGAAGACGGCTATGTATTAACGTGTCAAGCACACCCAACAACAAAGAACGTTGAAATCAACTTCGAATAGTTTTTAAACCACTTTTTTAGAGATTAGGGTTTCCCACCCTTCTTCAATTTTCTTAATAGACAACCCTTCATCGTAGTAGATCCCGTTATCTATTTTTGGCACTTTGTAATCTTCAAAACCTTCTTCCTTTAGGTACGATCGTAATTCTGAAATTTGCTCAAAGACCATGGTTTCTTTGCGTATTAAAGAAACTGCCTCTTTTGAATTTTCGACTTCGTCAGTTTCGTGACTTTCTATGGTTGACAACGTATCGCCTTTACGATAGTTCAACAACATATTTTTCACTTCTTCTAAGTAGTCGTCATCAATATCCGCAGGCACAGCAAGCGTTATAACCTTCTTATCGTTTTTATTCAACCAAAACTGAGAACGACAACTTGAGCTACAAAATCGCGCATTTTTGCGGTTAGCTAAAAAAGCAGCATTACAGTTTTCACATACTAATTCGGTTGACTTGTGATTGGTGCGAAATCCTTTTGTAGTTCTAAACATCCCTAGTTCTAATTGCATCTTAACGTTTATTTGATGCAACAAAGGAAGTAAATTAATAAGACAATGTGGATTTTGCGTATGCACAGCGTCTACAATTAGGGACACAAGAGTTTTTTGTACGTTATGCTATCTCAATTTGGTCAAATATTCCTTGAAACATTGCCAGTCCATCCGTATTGAATAATTTTTCACTCGCTGCACGCTCTGGATGTGGCATCATTCCAAAAACATTTCTATTGGCATTGCAGATACCCGCAATATTGTTGACCGAACCATTTGGGTTGGTTTCACTCGAAACTTCTCCTTCTTCATTGCTATAGTAAAACAATATTTGATCGTTTGACTCTAGCCTGCTTATAGTCTGATCGTCTGCATAGTATCTACCTTCAGCATGTGCGATAGGGATTTTGACAACTTGGTCTTGTGCAAGTTTTGAGGTAACTAAAGAATTAGTCGTTGATGTTTTCAGAAAAACATTATCACAAATGAACAGTTGATTGCTATTTCGCAACAAAGCTCCATCTAATAAACCAGACTCACACAGTATTTGAAAACCATTGCAGATGCCCATTACATACCCACCATTATTTGCATGGTCAATCACCGCAGACATAATTGGGCTCAATTTAGCAATAGCTCCACTTCGCAAGTAATCTCCAAAAGAAAAGCCTCCTGGAATAAATATAAAATCACATCCTTTTAAATCAACATCCTTGTGCCATAGTTCTTCCACTCTGTTTCCAGATATTTCTTCTAAAACACTAATTAAGTCATGATCACAGTTTGACCCAGGAAATATTACTACACCGATTTTCATAATGCAAAATTACTATACCGTGAAAAGCAAACCTAAACAAGTGTATAATATTCGGTTTTTTCGGTTGTATGGGACCGAAGTACACCAGCACTAATGAGGTTTACGATAATTTTAGTTGCCCTGCGTGTGGATATGTTCACCATGTGTTTATATTCTTTCAGGGTAATCCTATCGTTTTCAGCCAAATACTCAAGTATCGCCTTTTCCATTTTTCCATACTGAATCATCGTCCCAATACCATCAGCACCTCTCTTCAGTACGTCCACAACAATCTTACTAGCAAGCAGTGTGTTGTCCTTTACACGTACATAGACCCACCATTTACCTTCTTCATCTTTAGCGTAATATGGCTTATCTGAGCCCTCTTTTACTCTACACTCTAATATGGTCTTTCCATCTACGATATGTGAAATTATTTCAAGAGTCACTTCCGGTTTACAGTAGAATCTAGCAGCTAGATCAAGCATATAAATCTCATCTTCACTCTCAACACCACATATCTTGCGATTGTCTTTGACTCCAACTAACAAAACTCCTCCGTGATGATTGGCAAATGCAGACATGGTCTTTGCAATTTTCGAAGCACTTGTAATAGCTTGCTTATAATCTAACTGATCATCTTCCCCTCTCCTTAAGAATTCTTTAATCCTTTTTTCCACTTTTCGAAGTTATTGATAAATAAAAAAACCTAGACAATCTTGCCTAGGTTTTATTCGTGCAACTTAATAAATATTATTACTTTATTGAAATCTCTTTCACTTTTGCTTTTTCTCTTTTTGGAATCACAACGTTTAATATCCCATTTTTCAATTCAGCTTCTACATTATCGGTATCAGCCGTATCTGGAAGGTAAAAACTTCTCTTAAATTTTCCAGTTCTAAACTCACGTAAGTGGTACTTCTCGTTTTTCTCCTCTGTGTTTTCTTCCCGTTGACCAGAAACAACTAATTCATTGTCTTTGAATTCTAGCTTAATATCGTCTTTGTCAAATCCCGCAAAAACCACGTTAATTTTGAATTGATCTTCATTCTCTACAATCTCTGCTCTTGGAGTTAATACATCATCAATATTAGAATCTTTCATAAGATCTGAGAACATAGCCTCAAATCCTGTTGGAAATAATGAATCGGTTAGTAGGCTTCTTCTTGGTTTTAATCTTGTTAGTGTCATTGTCGTAATTATTATTTTTACTATCTAGTCTTCAACACGTATACCAGATCAAACAATCATCAAAATTGTGTCACTTTGTCCACTTTTTAAAGATGTGCGCGCATTTGTATGTCACAATGTCTACTTTCTACAGATGATGAACTTATTTATATCCATTTGTTCAATTACCTTGACCCGACGAAAAAGGCTAGAACAGGTCAATACCAGTGATTGATATTCTAGATTCTGTTCACTTGACTTACTCACTTTATTGTAGATTAATACTCCATTCGCTGTTAAACATTTTTTGACTAAGGCAAGAAACTCTGATGATTGAAAACGAGGTTCAACCGATAAGTCAGTAAACAAGTCGACCACAATCACATCAAAAAACATCTCGCATGACTTTACATACTCGTGAGCATCTTCGTGCACTAACTGCAATTGATTGATTTGAACAAAAAAGTCTGTATACCATTCAATCATTTGTGAATTGTACTCAACCCCAATTTGCCTTAATGAGGGATTTTTCTGCTGCATTAATGAACTTACTCCACCAACACCGAAACCAAGCACCAAAACATCATTACACGCAGTCCAGTCGATATCTAATTGACGAAATAGCCCTATATACGCGGTTTGTAAATTACCATAACTATAGTTCGCATTTTTACTGTCGACCAATTTTCGTCCTCGATATAAAATAAGCTCCAAGTACTCCTCTCCTGGTTTTGATCTTGCAATTTTTTGTGGCCAGAAAAATGACAATAACCAACGAACACAAAACAAAAAACCCGTCGTGTTAGGACGGGTTTCATGCATATTATTTGATACTTCTTTTTTAGTCAAGCTTAACCAATTTAGCCGCAGACTTGTGCAAGTTTCCTTTTACGCTAACAATATAATTGCCAGCAGGAATATCACTAACGTCTAATGATATTCTCACTGTTGTTCCACTAATATCCATAGATGATGTTTTAACAACTTGACCTTGATAGTTTAAAACAGTAATCAAGACTTCATCTTTGCCTAAAACTGGCATTTCAAACGACACTTGATTTTGAGCTGGGTTTGGATAAAGATTTATACTTCTAACTTCTTTTGATACAGTTTTAGCACTTGTCAACAAACTTGATGACTTCCAAATACCACGTCCATGAGTTCCCACGTACATTACGGCACCTGTTCGTTTGCCATTTTTCCATACCTTCTCTTCCACTTGTTGCATTTGCAAAATAGGCACTCTTGGTAAACTATCTTGGTTAAACATCCATGTTGGTGATGAAGCTGTTCCATTTTGAGTATAATAAACACCATACTCAGTTCCTAAGACGATTACATCTGGATCAGTGTAGCTAATTTCAGCATCATATACAGGAATTGCTGGCATTGAACCTTGTATACTTTTCCATGTTGGCGTTTCGTCCAAAGCATTTTCAGTTAAGTACACATACGTTGAATTGCCATAATTTCCAAGAGTAACAATCACTCTATTTGGGTTGTTTTTATCAATCTCAATATCTGTAGTTTGTCTACTTCCTGGTATGTTTCCTTTAATATCGGTAATCGTTAAACTATCAGGAACTACTGTTGCAGGTATCATTGCCGTATCCCAAACCGTCTTATTTAACCCAGCTATTCGAGTTACCCATCCACTACCTCCAACAATTAATACATTTCCATCATGTGTTACGTGCATTGCATTTGATGCTCCTGGAACATCTGCAACTTTATACCACTGTGGACTAGGAGACAAAGAAGCCCCATCAGCCATCCAAATGCTATTGTCTAAGGCGACAAATAGACGGTTTGTTGAATCCTCTAAGTTCTCATATAATTCAATCGGGGTGTTAAAAATACTATTTGCTTGAAGCACAACATTATCTGAAGCTCTAACGCTAATTAACTCTCCGCTATTTTTGATTCTATCATCCCAAATAGGCGAACTATTTGATCCAGCTCCAAGAGATCTTCTTAAACCAAGGTATTGACTTTCACCAAAAACAACATCAGGGTTAATTTCAGAAACTTCACATTGAAAACCATCACCACCAATCATATCGAAGGCTGATTGAGGAGTATTTCCTTTACCATCAATAACCATCGTATTGTTATCTTGAGTTCCTCCAATTATTATACCGTTAGTACCTGCTCCAATTCCATAAAATTGAGTAGTTGCATACCCTGTATAAAGCGGCGTATAGTTTGTCATACCAGCATTGGTTGTTCTAGCTACACCACCATCACTAGTAATGTACATGATTGCTGGTTTAGACACAGTATCAAAAACAATTTGGTGTTTATCTGCGTGAATTCCCATTGGATTCGCTTTTGAATCAAACAGGTTTCCTACGATTCTAGCACCAGTTTCTGGAGTCCATTCGGCAAAATCTACTCCACCAATAAAAATTCTTTCTTTCTCTGTTGGGTGCACCCCTATGCACAAATCCCAATAGCCTTGAGACCTTACAACACCAGGAGCTATCTGGCTAGTTAGCGAGGTGAAAGGAGCAAAGAAAGAACTAGCGCTACCGATAATTTGCTCAAAATTTTGACCATTATCTTTCGATTGAAAAACTCCATTTAAACCACTATTTGTAGTTACAAAACCTATTGGCCCATCGATAGAGGCACTACCTACTGCTATAACGTACACATAATTAGGGTCTGAATTGGAAAAGGCAATTGCCATTCTTCTATTACCAGTAACCAATGGGATTCCCGCCACTTGTTTGAATGAACCATTGGTTGTTGGATCAGTGGATCGGTAAATAACATTGGCATATGCAAGTGCATTCCCATTTTTATCTAAAACAAAATCCTCAACATTTCCACCAAGAACCAAGTTCCACTTTGTATCGTCTCCTTCATCAGAAGCTCTCAAACCAGAGTTAGTCGCTGCAAAAACAATATTTTTTGTTGGGTGAGCAACAAGTCGATACGTGATTCGAAATCCTGATGTAGTGGTAATTTTTTCAAAAGTTTTTCCGTCATCGGTACTCTTGTAAATTCCTCCGCCTGAAAATTGTGGTGTTGCTGTTTCTTGAGCGCCTGCATTGCCTTCACCTGTCCCAACGTATATAGTTCCGTCTACGGTTTGGCACATACTACCAATAGACATATCAATCATTTGATCATCAATAGGATACCAAGAAGCACCCTTGTTGGTCGACTTAAAAACACCACCCATTACTCCACCTGCATACAAGATATTGTTGTCATTTCGATCAACAATCATAGCACGAGTTCTACCTCCTCGATTATCAGGTCCAGCAAATTTCCATGAAAATGGGAAAGTCGCTTTACCACGTGATTTTTCAAAATTAAGGACTTCAGTTTTAGCTTGATCTACATCCAACGGATCGACAACCCCTGTAAATTGATTAGCTCTGAGACTGTTCCAATATTCACCGGCACCATCTATGCTTTCTGACTCATCAGTGCCTTCTACACGCGGATGATAAGCTGTTTCATTGTTTAGCAAGTCTGTGGACACTAATCCAACAGAACCAACAACAGCTACCGCTAAAATACTCAAGTAGATATTCTTCTTCATATTACTATTTATACAGTTATTCTAAATCTCTATGTTGCAAATTTATTAGGATTATCATGTAAACCAAGACTAAATTCACCATGGGGTGATTGAAGTTGAGGAACGGAATCTACCCTCGATTTATCACCCACATAAACCCAACAAAAAAACTAGGATTTAGTTTGGGGTTCGGCTTGAAAGCCATCACATCGAAACCTGAAGGAAAATAGTCTAACATTGCCCCAATTTCAAGGCGTTTCGCAATGTTAGCGTAGTCATTCCATGTAAAATTTACACTTAGATTGGCCATAACTCCAGGGGTAACAGTTAACTCGTCCCATCCTGATCCATTTCTGGCATACCCCACAATACTCTCCGCGCTTGTTAAAACCTGAGGTGAATATTTCACAATTTTTACGGTTTTCAGATTATCTTCAACTTCTTCAACTCTTAAGTAAACTGGCCTCTGTACGCCTATCGTAAGACCGGAATTTAGCTGAAAACCAACGGTCAAACTATTCGCTAAATTTGACTGCATTAATGGCTTAGCAACGCCGTAACCTAATCGAATCAACCCGTTGTGATTCAATTTGCCATAAACAAAAGGCATTCGGTTTTCGATTTTATTATTTACAACCTTTGCTTCACTTACATGTTTAAAAGAAGTAAAATCAGCATAATAGACACGGTTGAATTGCTTATTACTCTGCTTCACTTTTTTGAACGCAACACCAAATCCATTGCCCTTACCAACAACTCCAAAACTATACGTCTTGCTTGTTAGGCTGGATTGACCATACCCATTTACACACCATAAAATCATGGACAACAAAAATAATCTATGTATATTTCGCCGAACGAATCGCATCTTTCAGTGGTAAAGATAAGACTTAGTAAAAGGCAAACAAAATTGTAAATGGGAATAACTATAAATTTACAGTACGACGGAAAATTACGATCAAGCTCTACTCACGTAAAATCTGGAACTTTGCTGCAAACGGATGCTCCTACAGACAATCAAGGTTTGGGTACCACTTTTTCACCAACAGATTTAACAGCAACCTCACTTGTAAGTTGCATGATAACCGTAATGGGGATTAAAGCACAAGCCGCAAACATCCTATTTTCAAATGTGAAGGCGACATGCACAAAGGTTATGACATCAAATCCAAGAAGAATTTCTGAACTGATAATAGAAATAGTCATTGACCACAACTGGACCCTTAACCAAAAAGAAATCATGCAGACTACAGCACTAGATTGCCCAGTAGCCTTAAGTTTACATCCGTCAATTAAACAGACTGTAACTTTTACGTATGCCTAAGAAGGAATTGATTCGTGTTGTTGAACTTGTCCAAAGTTATTTGGACAACCTTTATCTCCTCTTCTTGAGCCACAAGACGATAATAGACCAACCATTAATAGTGCTACGCAAACGATGCTTAATGCCTTTTTCATACTTTTATTTTTTAGTGAACGCCTACTATGGATAACGGCTCACGCGATAACTTAGTGCAAAGTAATGAAATAATTGAGTTACTCAAAAACCCAATTGCCCACAATTTTATTGCAGATCATATCAATGAAAAGCCTGACTCTTTGGCTCTTACATTTAAAAACAAGGTCCCGTTCGACCTAACCAAACTTACCCAATTATTACAATTATATCATAAAGCAAAACACAAAATTCCACTTTGGGTAAGTTCCAGATGTGCTATGCACTCAAAGAGTTACGAGCAATGTTCACATCACGAGGTGTCAAAATTCAAATCAACTTTAGTAAAAGGAAATTTATTATTAGACTTAACTGCAGGTTTAGGTGTTGATAGCTACTACTTTTCGAAGCAATTCAACAATGTTGTTTCCCTAGAAAAAGACACGAACACGTTCGCATTCAATAAATATAATACCTTAAAACTTAAAGCAACTAACATATCAGTTATTCATGGTGACCTTGAAACCTTTGACTTTCAGAACGACTATGATGTAATTTATCTTGACCCTGATCGCAGGTTAAGTGGCCAGACCCAGCTTCGATCTGTAGAAACCTACTCTCCAGATATTTTTGTCTGGTATAAAAAACTATTGACTCATTGCAAGACTTTGCTAATAAAACTTAGCCCAATGGTTGATATAAACTATCTCGAGCAGCAGATTCCTGAAATTACCGCTACTTACGTTATTGCGTATAAAAATGAAGTTAAAGAACTACTTCTAAAAATTGACTCTAATGCTGATAACACTGTTCAACAAAGAATAGCAGTTGACATTAATCAACATGGCACTCAGCAGTATATTGGCAAAAAAAACTACGAAATGGGAGAATTGATGGCTTCTCCTAAAGTAATTCTCGAACCAAGTAAATCTATAATCAAAGCGGAACTCGGAATGGTTTACGCTAAATTAAACAAGCTTAAAAGCATTCACCCCAAAAGTCAGTATTTCTTTAGCGACCAGACATTAGATAATTTTATGGGTAGGCAGTTTGAGATTATTGAAGACCTTCCAGTTCAGTGGTCACAAATAAAAAAACACCTCAAGGCAAGAAAAATTAAGGCAATAAATGTCGCACAACGAAACTTTTATCACGATGTGAAAGCAATACGAAACAAACTTAACATAAAAGAGGGCGGAACACAGTTTTTACTTTTCACCATCGACATTAACCACAAAGCGAGATGCTTTTACTGTGAGCCAATCGTTAGAGTGCTTTGATATATGCTTCGATTGCTGCAGTCATCGACGGAGAATCAGGCGTAGGAGCAGGTATGTTATTGACTAAATTCGCTTCTTCTATTGCCTTATTTGTAGAAGCCCCCCACCCTGCAATTCGAGTGTGATTTTGTTTAAAATCAGGAAAATTATCGAATAAGGACTTAATATCAGCCGGACTAAAAAATGCAATAACATCGTAAAACACATCTTCCAAATCACTTAAGTCGGCATTGACAGTGCGGTACATAATTGCCTCAGTGAAGTTTATATTATTGTCTTCCAAAAATGTAGGAATTGATGGTTTACGTATGTCAGAACAAACAAAAAGATACTTCTCCTTAGAATGTGATTTTATTAGTTTCAAAAATTCAGGTTCTCTACCTTTTCCGAAAAACATTTTCCTTTTTCTCAGAACTGTATACTTCTGGGTATACAATGAAATCCCTTCATTTACACAGAAGTACTTCATTGTTGTAGGAACCTCTACTTTTAGTTCTTCCACGCATCTAAAGAAATTATCAACTGCGCTTCGAGACGTAAGAATGATTGCAGTATGGTCAAGAATGTTAATTCTTTTTTTACGTAATTCTTTTGCTGGAACTGACTCGACTTGAATAAATGGTCGAAAGTCTAACTTCAATTTGTACTTTTCAGCCAACGCATGATACGCCGTTTTTTTTTCACCTGGATCAGGTTGAGATACTAAAATACTTTTCACTTTCAACATTCTTTGGTAATTCGCTCGATTAATTAATCATTTTCATGATAATTAAAAGGGGTGTAATTTCAAGGGTGCAAAGATAGATAATAATATAAATTTTATCGAATGGAAAGTATCGATAGTAAATACTTGCACTTTTTACTAGCCTCCACCCAAGAAAAATGACTAAACTAATACCTAAAAACACATAAAGAATTAACCTTAGTTTTGGGTATGGCGCATAAAACCAAATCACGATAAATGGGAAAACAAATAGTGTAAATGCGTAGAGTAAACCGATTAAATTAACAACCATTAACATCGCAAGGTCCTCTGCTTGGAGCACTAGCCCAACGATGTAATGAGCAAAATATTTAAATGTATATATCAGTAGAACAATTAACAAAACAAGTAGGAATGCTACCAAACTGCTTTGCACTCCCATGCTTACGACCAATGGTTGTATTAAAAATAATCCTAACGACAAGATAATGGAACTAACAATCGCCTGTAAGATAACGATAGGTCCTATGCTTAATTCTTTCTCTAATTGATCCAGTTTACCAGCAATATTCACAAAAGCTACTTTGATAGCCAACTGGTGGTTGGAAAGCCCAAAGGCTCTGATTAATCCCACGAGTATTAATACTAAAACGACTACAAAAAACACCCATGCATATTCCACTTTGGTACGATCAACAATATTCGGTTGAACAATATCATCCAGACTTAACGGGATTAAATTATCGTTCTCGACATTAGTGGTTGTCGTATCTCCAACTTTATTGACCGTATCTAGCGTAGATTGAGCAAAAGACGATATGTTTAGACTTAGTAAACAGATTAAAATTAGTACTCGACACCAAACCTTGTGCATGAAGCAAAAATAATCAATGCACACTTGCTAAGTGCTTTTCAATAATTTCTTCATAATACTTTTCATAAATAGGGCAAACTGCATGAATATCAAATGTTTTCGCATGGTTCAAAGCATTTGCCTTGAACGTTGCCAGACGATCATCATCCGACAAGATATGAACCCCTCTCTTGGCCATTTCGCTAACGTCTCCGACATTACACGTAAAACCAGTAACTCCGTCTATGTTAACCTCTGGCAAACCACCTGTATTTGATGAAACTACAGGAACCTGACATGCCATTGCCTCAAGTGCTGCTAGTCCAAAAGACTCCGTTTCTGACGGCATTAAAAATAAATCGCCAACAGACAAAATCTCTTCTACGGCATCCTGTTTCCCTAAAAATGTAATTTTATCACACATGTTAGACTCTCTGCACTCTCTTTCAAGTCGGACTCTTTCTGGTCCATCTCCAACCATTAATAACCTAGCTGGGATTTCTTGCTGTATTAGTCGAAAAACGCTCATAACATCATCGACACGTTTCACCTTCCGAAAGTTGGATGTATGAATTACAATTCGCTCATTATTTGGAGCAATGGCCAGTTTGAAATGCTCTTTCGGTTGGCGTTTAAATCTATCGAAATCTACGAAATTTGGAATTACTCGAATTTCCTTTTCGATGTTAAAAATATCCTCAGTGTCTCTTTTTAAACTGCCCGACACCGCAGTAACTCCGTCAGACTTGTTGAGAGAATAATTGATCACTGGGCCATAGGTAGCATCTTTGCCAACAAGAGTAATATCTGTACCATGTAACGTGGTTACAATTGGAATATTTATTCCTTCTTCTCTCAATACATATTTTGCCATTACAGCTGCTGCTGCATGCGGTATGGCATAATGAACGTGTAAGATGTCTAATTCGGCAGATTTTACAATTTCAACAATCTTGCTTGACAACGCAATCTCGTAAGGTGGGTATTTAAACAATGGGTATTCCGACACGTTTACCTCATGATAAAACAGGTTTTCACTGAAAAAATCTAGTCTTGCCGGTTGATCATAACTTATAAAGTGAACCTTATGTCCTTTTGCTCCCATCGACTTCCCTAGCTCAGTAGCAACAACTCCACTCCCCCCATATGTCGGGTAACAAATTATACCTATTTTCATTCTTATTCTTATTAAGCCAAGACTTCGATATTGACTCTTGGTTTATACTTTTCAGCTTGAGCAGCAATTGATGCTATATGTTCTGGAGTTGTTCCGCAACAACCACCAACTATGTTAACCAAACCACTTTTCGCAAACTCTCCAACTACAGAAGCCATGTACATTGGACTTTCGTCATACTCACCCATTTCATTCGGCAACCCAGCATTTGGATGCGCACTTACAGCACACGTCGCAATTGAGCTTAGATTTTTCAAAAATGGCCTCAT
The DNA here is from genome assembly GCA_937124965.1 of uncultured Bacteroidota bacterium. Lineage (GTDB taxonomy): Bacteria > Bacteroidota > Bacteroidia > NS11-12g > UBA9320 > UBA987. The sequence goes on along the minus strand of CAKZLB010000016.1, from coordinate 104,029 downwards.
CAACTCTGCACCAAGGGCACAGTTTAAACCAACCGAAATTGGATTTGCATGTACAATGCTATTCCAAAATGCTTCCACAGTTTGTCCACTCAACGTTCGACCACTTTGATCGGTTATAGTTCCTGAAATCATTATCGGGATATCCAACCCTCTCTCATCGCCTATTTCGAGTATTGCGTAGATAGCCGCTTTACAGTTAAGAGTATCCGTTATTGTTTCTATAAGTAAGAAGTCTACTCCGCCATCCAGCAGTCCTAACGCTTGTTCTTTAAAGGCTTCATACAATTGATCGAAGGTTATTGCTCGGAACCCAGGATTTGAAACGTCAGGTGACATTGATGCCAATTTAGTTGTCGGCCCTATTGAACCAGCGACAAATCTTGGCTTATCAGGAGCCTTTGACGTAAATTCATCCGCAACTTTTCTTGCGATTTTTGCCCCTTCAAGATTTATTTCATAGGCTAAATCTTCCATATGATAATCCGCCATAGAAACACTGTTAGCGTTAAACGTATTCGTTTCTAAAATATCTGCTCCTGAGGCAAGAAATTGAGTATGAATATCCTCAATAACTTGAGGTTGGGTTAAGTTTAGAAGATCATTGTTCCCTTTCACGGAATGCTCGTAAGACTCAAACCTCTTCCCACGGTAATCAGTTTCAGAAAGTTTATGCTTCTGAATCATAGTCCCCATAGCTCCATCTAAAATCAATATGCGGTTCTCTAAAAGAGTTTGAATTCTTTCTCTGTCAATCATGATTCAAAAATACTTTGTCGGTTAGAATCTAACACTACTTTATGTAAACAAATGAAACTGAAAAAGTTTAGAAATTTCTTTTACGAATTAAATATCCAAAGTAGAATTGAGCGCTCAGATTTGTCGATAATCGGTTCAAGCCTCTTTAAGAATAAAGGCGAGACCGTCGGACAACCTTCACTTCTACAAATTCCAATCGCCGACTCATAATCTGGAACACAGTCATGAGCATGCAAAACTACAAATCTCTCGAAAGCATTTGAATTGGTTTTCTCTAGACCATGTAACTTGTATGCCGTACCAAATTGACCTGAGTATTTTACTCCAATTCGATATTTACCTAGTGATGTACAATTGCTTCCTGATTCATTACTAAACTGAGGTTTCGTTGAACTATAGTCTTGACAGTGACCATGTGTAACCAAACCTGAAAACAATTGTTTTTTCGAATTCAAATCAACTACAAAAAATCGTTTGCGCCCAGATCGGATACCAATATCCAGGAGGAATGCGACCTCTTGATTATAGTTATTGGAAGCTGCAAACGATAATGCTTCTGTAATTTTGGTTTTGTCTAACCGATATTCAATAACGTCGTTCGACTTTTTATCTTCATGTTTTTTTGATGTGCTTGATTGACAGCCAGAGAGAATGGCAGCTAGCGTTAAAAGGAGTAAGAATCGATGCATTTGTATGATTGAAACTCAAGAAGGCAAGACTTATTATAGCTCAACGTCTATTTTTTTAAGGTCATTTTATAATGTTGAATATTTGCCTCTTCAAATTGCTGCCCTTCTTGAACAAATCCAAAACGTTTATATAGGTTACAGGCTTTAACCTGAGAATGAAGATACACGTCCATCTTAGAGGGTAAATCGTCAAGCACTGTTTGAATTAGTTCACCTCCAACTCCTTTGTTTCTAAAATTTTTCAGAACAGCAAATCTTTCGAGTTTGATGCCGTTAGGCGTTTTTCTCCAACGAGCAGTCCCAGCCGGAACTTTATCTACGTAAGCAATAAAGTGTGTTGACGTTTCTTCAAATTCATCATATTCTAATGCTGGATCAACACGTTGTTCCTCCACAAAAACAACTTGTCTGATACTAAAGACAGCATCGAGTTGTTTTCCGCTATCAACCTTATTTACTTCAATATTCATTGATTGGTATAAATTAATTTCATTTTGCTCTTTTCAAAAATACGGAGAATCGTCATGTAGACAAGCCTTTTCACCACAGTCCAAACCATGTTTACAGATAACGGTAGTTTTTATAAAAAAAACTACTTTTGCCAACCGTAAAATTTGACTAATAAAAAATAATAAACAATGAGCAGTTCTTCAATTGAAAACATTTTAGGTAGTGAATCTGAATATTTGTTAAACCATGAATCAAAAACGATTTCAAAAGATCGTTTGCATTTACCTGGACCAAATCACTTAGACGACGTATGGGGCATTTCTAATAGAAGCCCACAAGTATTGAGAAGTTTAAATCAATTGATGAATACTGGTAGATTGGCTGGAACTGGCTATGTATCTATTTTGCCTGTTGACCAAGGAATTGAGCACTCTGCTGGTGCAAGTTTTGCTCCAAATCCTGACTATTTCGACCCAGAGAATATTATTAAATTGGCGATTGAAGGTGGCTGTAATGGTGTTGCTTCAACGTTTGGGGTACTTGCAAGTGTTTCTAGAAAGTATGCTCATAAAATACCTTTCATAGTAAAGTTAAACCACAATGAATTACTAACCTACCCATCTACCTACAATCAAATAATGTTTGGCAGTGTAGAGGAAGCATGGAATTTAGGTGCGACTGCTGTTGGTGCCACTATTTATTTTGGATCAGAGGGTGCTGAACGTCAAATCGTTGAAGTTGCAGAAGCTTTTGAAAGAGCTCATGAATTAGGCATGGCAACGATCCTATGGTGTTATACAAGAAATTCGTCGTTTGTAAAAGACGGAGTTGATTATCACGTTTCTACAGACCTAACATCTCAAGCGAACCATCTAGGTGTAACCATTCAAGCAGATATCATTAAACAAAAATTACCAGAAAATAACGGCGGATATAAAGCCCTGAAGTTCGGTAAGACTCACGATAAAGTTTATTCTGAATTATCATCAGATCACCCTATTGATTTATGTAGATACCAGGTGGCAAATTGCTACATGGGGCGTGCTGGTTTGATTAATTCTGGTGGAGCATCTGGAAGCAACGACATGTTTGACGCAGTAAAAACTGCAGTTATTAACAAAAGAGCAGGAGGATGTGGTCTTATTTCTGGTAGAAAAGCATTCCAACGACCATTGAATGAAGGAGTAGAATTACTTAACAACATTCAAGATGTTTATCTAAACAACGATGTGACGATAGCGTAAATCCGCTTACGTTTCTGTTTTGTTTCGAATATTTTTTAAATTTGATTTGATATGAGTTGGTTTAAGCGAGTAAAAGAAGGTATTCTGACGAAAACTCAGGACAAGAAATCCACTCCGGATGGGTTGTGGGTTAAATGTACAGAGTGTCAGACTCCGCATGCGAGTAAAGATTTTGCTGTAGACATGTGGGTATGTAAAGAATGCGGTCATCACTCGCGAATAAACTCTGAAGAGTATTTTCAAATCTTTTTTGATCTAGGAAAATACACTGAGTTAAATCCAAATCTAACTTCTGGTGATCCGTTGACATTTGTTGACAAAAAAGACTATCCATCACGTATAAAAGCTGCTCAAGAACAAACTAGTCTTAAAGACGCTGTACGCAGTGCTGTTGGTAAAATTCATGGGCTTAAAGTAGTTATAAGCTGCATGGATTTTAGCTTTATTGGTGGCTCAATGGGATCTGTTGTTGGTGAAAAAATAGCTCGATCGATTGATTATGCTCGCGAGAATAAAATTCCATTAATAGTTATTTCCAAAAGTGGCGGTGCTCGTATGATGGAAGCTGCGTTTAGCTTAATGCAAATGGCTAAAACGAGTGCAAAACTAGCGCTGTTAGATCAGGATGGAATACCGTTTATTTCATATTTAACCGACCCGACAACGGGAGGAGTTACCGCGTCATTTGCTATGCTAGGTGACTTTAATGTTGCCGAGCCAAACGCTCTTATTGGGTTTGCAGGTCCAAGGATTGTAAAAGAAACAATCGGGAAGGATCTTCCGAAAGGATTTCAACGAAGTGAATTTCTTCAAGAACATGGTTTTGTAGACTTTATCGTTGAAAGAAAAGATGCGAAAGACCAATTACATGCTCTATTAGCTATTATCTCTGATAAAAAACCAAAAGTCAAATTGGAAACAACCAAAACAGAGCAACCATAACTTTTAATAAGATTATATTATTTAATTGCCATAAATTTATTAATTCGCAAAAAAAAACTTATGAATTTCCCAGCAGACCTTAAATACACGAAAGACCACGAATGGATTAAATTAGACGGTGACATCGCTACCGTTGGAATTACTGATTTTGCCCAAGGAGAGTTGGGAGATGTAGTTTTTGTTGAAATTGAAACAGAAGGAGAATCATTAGATTCTGAAGAAACTTTTGGTACCGTTGAAGCTGTAAAAACCGTTTCAGACTTATATATGCCTCTTACTGGTGAAATCGTTGAAGTGAACGGTGGATTAGAAGATGCTCCAGATTCTGTTAATTCAGACCCATATGGTGCTGGCTGGATGATAAAAATCAAGGTAGCAGACAGCTCTGAGTTCGATGCTCTTATGGACGTAGATGCATACAAGGCGTCTATTGGTCAGTAATGACCCGAAGCTTTAGACTAACATTTTTTGTTGCCACTCTGATTGTTCTCGTGAGTGTCCTTCCTGTGCAAAACGTTCCGAAATTAAACGTTCCTCTCAGTGATAAAATTGGACACTTTGTTGCATATACTGGCTTTGCATTGATTTTTCTCTACGATTACGTTCGTCATTTCCGTTGGTCAAAAAGATTAACCCGTTCGTTAATTGTTGTTGCTCCCATTTGTATTGGCTTTGGCATTCTAATGGAGTTTATTCAAGCAATTCCATTTATCAATCGACATTTTGAGCTTTTAGATATGTTAGCTAATTCTATTGGTGTTGCAATCGGTTCGTTAGTGTTTAGCTTGGTTTATATCCCTTTAAAGAAATTACATATTAAATAATTACGTTATCTCGTTTACCTTTTTGTAACTGATGAAATATATCAACGATTATTTATAAATTTGAACATTAATCTTTTTAACAAATGGAAGTAAAAAAGTATAAAGAAGTTGATATCCGTACAAAGCGATTAACATTCTTTTTAATTGGAATGTGTGTATCGTTAGGTTTAGCCTACGGATTGATGGAGTACAAGGAGTACGACCCTGTAGTCGTTGAAGACTTGAATATGGTTTACGATGAAGACATGACTGTCCAAGAACAGACCCAGCAAAAAGAGGAACCACCACCACCAAAAGAGAAGCCACAAGATCCAGTTATCGAAGTTGTTGAGGATGATGTAAAAGTTGAAACGAAAGTTGAAATTGATATTGAAACCGATGACGATGAGGCTTTTGGTGACCTGGATTTCGAGGACGAAGGTCCAGAAGATACAGACGAAGTTTTTAAATGGTTTCAAGTTCAGGAAAAAGCGGCTTTCCCAGGAGGCGATGCTGCAATGGACGAATTCATAAGAGACAACATGGAAATTCCAGATATCGCTTACGAAGAAGCTGAAAGTGGAACTGTATTGGTGTCTTTCACTGTTGAAAAAGATGGTTCTCTAAGTAATATTAAAATTACTTCAACAAGAGAAATTGGATACGGTGTTGAGGATGCAGCCATTAAGGTTATCAAAAAAATGCCAAAATGGAAACCTGCTCTTCAAAGAGACAAGCCAGCAAGAATGGCATTTACAAAACCAATACGATTAAAATTCAACTAAGAGTTAAATCTCTTCCAAAAAAAAGGTCTCACCGCGGTGAGACCTTTTTTTTGTGCTATACATTTAACTGCAATTAAGCCATTAATCGCTTTTCAATAGCATTGTCGTATATGTCACAATACTCTTCAATCGTTCCGAAGTCAACATTGTTAACTATCATTCTATTTCCAGCAACTGTTCCGAGTACATTGCAATGAACTCCCGCTTTTTCAAGATCCTCTTGAACGTTGCTAACCTGTGTTTCATCAACGCTAATTACAATTCTGCTCTGGCTTTCACCAAATAAGTATGCATCCTGTCGAATAGATGCATTTGTTTTCACATCTACCCCTAGGCCACTTGACATTGCACTTTCTAATAATGAAATAAATAGACCACCCTCAGAAATATCATGACAACTTTTTACAACTCCACTTTCGATAAGTTTAATGGTAGCTTGTTGTAAATCATATTCTTCATCTAAATGAAAACATGGACATGGAGAATGAGATACCTTATGATAATTTGTCAAATATTGTGAGGAGCCTAAATCTTCAATTTCTTTACCAAGCATCAACAAAACGTCTCCAGCGTTTTTGAACCCAATTGTAGTAATGTGCTCTTGCTTCTCAACCAATCCAACCATTCCAATGGTTGGTGTTGGAAATACTGCCGAGCCATCAGAATTTTGATTATAGAAGCTTACATTTCCTCCCGTAACTGGTGTTCCAAATTTTAAGCAGGCATCTTTCATACCCAGTATTGCGTTCGTAAATTGCCAATAAACGCCTTTGTCATACGGATTTCCAAAGTTTAAGCAATTTGTAACTGCGCTTGGCTTACCACCAGAACATACGATATTTCTTGCTGCTTCACTAACAGCAATTGCAGTCCCAATTGCTGGATCAGCATAAACGTATCGACTATTACAATCAACGGTCAAAGCCAAGGATCTATCTGTGCCCTTAATTTGGACAATTGCAGCGTCACTTGCTTGATTTGTGCTTTGATTCACCGTTCCAACCATACTATCATATTGTCGGTAAACCCAACGTTTAGATGCAATGTTTGGGAGAGCTGCCATATACTTCGCTACCTCAACGATATTGGATGGAGTCTCTACATCGTCAATACAAAATTCTGCTAGCTGAGAAACGTACTTTGGCTCTTCCCATTCTCTGTGATAAACAGGAGCTCCTCCGCCCAACACTAGACTTTGAGCAGGTACATCACACGTAACTTCACCATCTTTAATGTATTTAATTCTCCCCGAATCATTGACCTCACCAATTTGAGCGTAGGTCAAATCCCATTTCTCAAGAATTTTCTCAATTTCTGCTTCATGACCTTTTTTCACGATTGCCAACATGCGCTCTTGGCTTTCGCTAAGAAGTATTTCCCAATCCTTCATATCATCTTGACGAAGTGGTACTTTATCTAAATCGATGGTCATTCCGGTTTCACTCTTTGCGCTCATTTCGCATGTAGAACACGTAATACCTGCTGCTCCCATATCTTGCAAACCGACTACAGCGTCAGTTTCAAGAATTTCCATTGTCGCTTCAAGAATTAACTTTTCCCAGAAAGGGTCCCCAACTTGAACAGCTGGCAAATCATTCATAGCGTCCTCGCCAATATCCTTACTTGCAAAAGCAGCACCTGCAATACCGTCTTTACCTGTTGCTGATCCAAATATATATACTGGATTTCCTGGACCTTCAGCAATAGCACTAACTGTTTTTCCGACTTCAACAATCCCAACGCTCATCGCGTTGACCAAAATATTTGTCTCATAGCAATCATCAAAATATACCTCACCACCAACAGTAGGTATGCCAAAAGAGTTACCGTAATCGCCAATTCCTTTTACAACACCTTTTGCCAGCCATTTTGTTCGGTCAGTATCGATATTTCCAAACCTTAGTGAGTTAAGTTGAGCAATTGGTCGTGCTCCCATAGAGAAGATATCTCGATTGATTCCCCCAACACCCGTTGCCGCACCTTGATATGGTTCTATCGCCGATGGGTGATTGTGACTTTCTATCTTAAAACAGCATGCTAGCCCTTCTCCAATATCAACAAGTCCGGCATTTTCCTCCCCAGCTTCGGCAAGCATCATCGGGCCTTCTTTCGGTAGTTTTTTTAACCAAACAATCGAGTTTTTGTATGAACAATGCTCACTCCACATCACTGAGTAAACACTCAATTCTGTGAAGTTGGGTGTTCTCCCGAGTATCTCTTTAATTTTTTCGAATTCTTCAGGTCTAAGACCTAATTCAACGGCAGTATCTACAGTTACTTCTTGCATGCTTTACGTTTCAATTGGAAGCAAAATTACGTAATGCTCTATCAAAATATAGAATCTCCATTGGTTTTGGGGAAAACATTTTACAACCTTAGGTCATGGCTCGTAAATCAAAGAAAGTTTCGCCTTGTTTTTAACAATAGGATAAAACTATCTTTGTCCACGAAAAAAGAAACAAGGCAATGATAATAGGAGTACCTACCGAGATTAAAAATAATGAAAACAGAATTGCTTTAACGCCAGGTGGAGCATTAGAGTTAGTGAAGCGCGGACACACTGTATATGTGCAAAAAGACGGTGGTTTTGGGAGTGGATTCTCAAACGACATGTACATTCAAGCAGGAGCAAAAATTCTCGACACAATCGAAGAAGTATATGCGATTGCTGAAATGATAATGAAGGTTAAAGAACCTATCGAACCAGAATATTCATTAATCAGAAAAGATCAATTAGTTTTTACATATTTTCACTTTGCTAGTTACGAACCTTTAACACATGCTATGATTAATAGTGGTGCTACATGTTTGGCCTATGAAACTGTTGAATCAAGCGACAGAAGCCTTCCGTTACTAATTCCAATGAGTGAGGTTGCTGGAAGAATGGCTGTTCAACAAGGAGCCAAATACCTAGAAAAACCAATTAAAGGAAAAGGTGTCTTGTTAGGTGGTGTTCCAGGAGTACCTCCAGGAAAAGTCTTAATCCTTGGTGGTGGTGTCGTAGGAACTCAAGCAGCAAAAATGGCTGCAGGACTTGGTGCGCAAGTGACGATTTTGGACGTAAGCTTGCAACGTTTACGATACCTTAACGATGTTATGCCTGCAAACGTAGTTACACGTTTTTCTAGTGAAATGAATATCCGTGACCTAATTCCTCATATGGACTTAATAGTTGGAGCGGTATTGATTCCTGGCGCTAAGGCTCCAAACCTAATTACTAGAGACATGTTGAAAGACATGCAACCAGGTACTGTTTTGGTTGATGTTGCCGTTGACCAAGGTGGATGTATTGAAACATGTAAACCAACTACGCACGAAGACCCAACGTACATTATTGATGATATCGTTCATTACTGTGTAGCCAATATGCCAGGAGCTGTGCCATATACTTCAACTGTTGCTTTGACAAATGCAACGCTTCCTTATGCCATTCAGTTGGCAAACAAAGGTTGGAAACAAGCGTGTAATGACAACAAAGAGTTAAAATTGGGACTTAACGTAGTACAGGGAAAGGTTTGTTACAAAGGCGTTTCAGAGGCTTTTGGATTAGACTACACGCCTGTAGAAGAATTCTTGGGTTAAGTAATTGACTCTAAATTATAAAAAATACGGTGAGCAGCAGCCAACTATAATTATCCTTCATGGATTGTTTGGTATGCTTGACAATTGGCATAACATCGCCAAAATGCTGTCCGAAAAGTTCACAGTATACTCCGTTGATGTTCGTAATCACGGGGGATCACCACATTCAGATGTCATGACATATGCAGAAATGTGTCATGACATTGCTGAATTTTGCGAAACACATGCTATTCATAAAGCTCACTTTGTGGGGCATTCGATGGGTGGTAAATTAGTAATGAGTTTAGCAGATCTCTACCCACAACTTATTGATAAACTCGTAGTGGTAGATATCGCACCAAAAAAATACAAACCTGGTCATCTTGAACTTTTTAAGGCCATGTTTGACTTGCCAATCGACGAAATAAACTCACGTTCTGAAGCAGAAAATATGTTGAAAGAGGTTATTCCGGAGGCAGGAATCCGCTTATTTTTACTAAAAAACTTGCAACGTAATCCAGATTCAGGGTACTCATGGAAAATGAATCTTAAAGCCATCTATTCAAACTATGAGTCTATTATTGGCGCAATTACTTTAGGTTGGCCATTTTCTAACGAGACGTTATTTATTAAAGGGGAAAATTCGAATTACATCAGCGAATCCGACGAATCTGTGATTTTAGAAATGTTTCCAAATGCTTCATTTGAGACTATCGAAAACGCTGGACATTGGGTACACGCAGAAAACCCTAAGGACTTTTTCAACTGTCTTGTGTCTTTTTTACATTAAGTGGGAAGTGCTCGGCAAAATATATTCCAATTCTGACTTGGTTTTCATAGATTTGATTCGAATTAGAAAATAGGTTCGGAATCAATGGCAAAGTCTACAAACAAAAAGAAACAAACCACTCCTTTATCTTCAAACTTAATTATCGTTACTGGCGTTAATTCCGAGACCCTTCGGACTAGTATTCAAGAAGAAACCGAGGGTAAAAATCCGAACACTTCATTCATACTTTGTGGAGAGTCCGCAACACGTTACAGTGACCTCATAGAAAAAGTTTCTTCTGCTGACGCGAATACACTTGCCATAGTACCAGCTGAAAAAATAAATTTACTATCTGCTGTTATACAGACGCTTAGGCAGCAAAAAGAAATTAATGGTAAGGTGTTAATCCCTGACTTTGCAAGCTCAAAAGCTCAGCGATCACTATTAAACAAATTTGGTAATTCATTCAGCAAAATCTTTGGATTAACCGAAGTAAACGGTGTTGAAAGTGGAGTATGTATTGTCTCTAAAAAAGATGCGATCGAAAGGAACTTATTTGATGAAACTGCTTTAAAAAATTCACAGTATAAGTTAGCAAACTGGTGTGTACTAAATGGACTGAAACAAAAATCTGTAGCATTGCCATCTACTACTCAGGATGATATTTCCTTTTCATATACCAAAAACATATTATCGAGTGTTGGAAGCCGCTTCGATTGGTTTGTAAAACAACCAATTAAGAGTTTCAGCATAAATCAGTTCAAGCAAGGAAATTCTGGCGTGTACAGACTTCTATTTACTGCGCTAGTATTTTTCAGTTTAATAATTCTTCCAATTCTAAGTTTTGATTTTGGAACAACTTGGGATGAACCTGAAGACCGTAAATACTTTACTGAAGTAATATCCTATTTTCAAACGGGAGGTGAAGACACTCGGGCACTAGATGAGAGCAGAAAACTACATGATCACCTTGTAAACTATGGGCCTTTTGTGAATTTAGCATGTGCATTTGCAGAAGAATATCTCTCTCCATTCGACACGTATGAGACGAGACATATTGTACTAAGTTTATTTGCATTTATTGGATTGCTCTTTACTGGGTTACTCGCTCGAAAAGCCGGAACATGGAGGACCGCTGTCGTCGTTGTATTACTGTTACTGTTCACTCCTGCTTTCTGGGGTCATGCAGCAAACAACCAAAAAGACATGCCCTTTATGGCGTTTTATATTGCCAGTTTGTTTTACATCGTTCGGTTCGTTCAAGAGTTACCGAAAGTGAAACTAAAGACTATTGTTATGACCGGCTTGACCATTGGAATTCTCTTTAGTATTCGTGCTGGAGGATTATTGGTTTTTGCATATCTAGCTCTATTTACTGGCATACACTTTCTGCTTTCCTTGCGCAATAAGACAGGCAATCCAATGAAGCAACTTCCAACGTATTTAATGAATGGGTTGATTACGGTTGCAATAGGGTACTTTATTGGTGTAATATTTTGGCCAGCTGCGTTGCAAGACCCATTCGGGCACCCCTTGGCAGCATTACAAAATTTCGAAAAGTTTAGTCTGGTTCATATTTATGAAATCTTTGAAGGTGCACGATTTTATATGAAAGATTACCCATGGTACTACGCTCCAAAGATGATGCTTATTACCTTACCATTATTTTTGTTAGCAGGTGTTGTGGCCTTAATCGTTGGGTTTAAATGGTTTGGCAAATCCTACAAATTGCCAGTGGTAAGTATTTTGTTTTTTTCGATTGTATTTCCACTCGGGTACATAATTTACAAAGAATCTTCACTTTACAACTCATGGAGGCACGTTCTATTTGTGCTGCCGAGTTTAGTAATAATATCTGGTCTGGGTTGGGACAGTTTAATAAGTCTTAAAAACAAGATTTTAAAAATTGCGTCACCTGTGGTTCTTGCAGCTTCTATGTTAATTGTTGGTTTTTGGATGGTTAAAAATCACCCATACCAATACATGTATTACAATGAGATTGTTGGAGGTGTTGAGGGAGCATTTGGTAATTACGAACTGGATTACTGGTGTCAAACGCCCAAAGAAGCTATAAAATGGATACATGATAACGAAGACTTACCGGAAGGTCGAACTAAGATAATTAGCAACAATGAAGTGTTTAGTCTCCAATATTACTCCGATAGATTTCAAGAAAACGGTGAAGAATTGCGGGAAAACATCTTAAAAGTAGAAGATATAAATGACGAGATCGACAAACTGAATCATTACAAAAAAGAAAAAATATTAACTGAAGCAGAGCATAAAGTTGAAGTTGACTTATTACTGAAGGAAAAAGAGCCGTTGCAAAAAATTGTGGATTCACTTAGGCAGACAAACATACTTTGGAGTCGTGAGTTGAATTGGAATAAAGATGATTGGGATTATGCCATTTGGACGAATCGAACACTATCTCCAACACTTTTGGAAAAAGGATACTTCCCTCCCAAAGGGACAATTCACACAATTGAGGTGGATGGAGTAACAGTTGCTGCAATTGTAAAACGCGAAAACAAAAACATCTATCAAGCGAATCAACTGATGAACCAACGTCAATATGCGCAAGCTGAAAAACTTTTAAAGGACTATATCAACTATGATCCTTTGGAAGAAGAAGCGTATCGCACACTTGGATACATTTCATTAGCTCAGCGCAAATATGATGACGTGCTGAAATGGTGTGGCAAGAGTTTGGAACTCTGTCCAGAAAATTATTTCAGTCACCATTTTGTTGCACTTGCTTATTTACAACCGATTCAATTTCAAGCAGAAGGAATAGACGTAAACAGCAGACTGGATTCAGCAGAAAAACATTTCAAACTTTCTGCACAGTATAAGCCTAACTTTAGTGCTGCTTACGAGGGCCAAGGAGATGTTGCTCTTTATCGAGGGAATACGCAGCTTGCACTTAAATTTTACAAGGAGTCATTGCAATACTCAGGAAACAATCCTCAAACCTATTACAAGGCTGGCGAGGCATACATGAGACTGAACGACATCAATAATGCGGCAAACTATTTCAACGCAGCTATTCAAACCAATAAGAATTACGCTGCTCCTTACTATGGAATGTATCAAGTCTACCTAAAGGCAGGAAATGATGCAGAAGCGAATAAATATTTACAGCAATTTCAACAACTTTCTGGTAGGTAAAGGTGTTATAGCTTTGGCGTAAGTACTAAATAATGACACAATAAAACGTGAGCTTCGATAAAGATTCACGATTTTTGGAAGGGTTGTTATCCTACGTTTGTCTTACTTAAAAGCTGTACTTGAAAAAACTAGTTTTTACATACGTACTTTTTTGCGCAAGCTTGTCCTCATGGGCAAGTCACATTGTAGGCGGTGATTTCTTTTACGTTCAAACTGGTAATGGCCTATATGATGTTACCCTCAAATTATATTTCGATTGTGAAAATGGCAAACCTGTAGCAATTAGTCAGGATGCTATAGCCAATATTAGCATGTGGGACGCGGGCACCAATAAACTTATAAAGCAAGAGGAGTTTCGCCGAACAGGACCTAAGTATTTAGATAAAATCCATTATAAATGTTTGGTACCTCCAAAGGACGTGTGTGTTTCTGAATATGTTTACACAAAAACGATAAATATAGACCCAGGAAAGGATGGAGTAATACTAGCTTTTCAGCGTTGTTGTAGAAATATTAGTATCAACAATATTGTATCACCAGAAAGCACAGGCGCTACGTATTGGATTAAAATACCAGGAACAAATCTCGTTAACAAAAACTCTAGTGCTGCTTTCAAAGAACTTCCTCCAAACTATCTTTGCACTGATGCCCCCCTTAAATTTGACCATTCTGCCTATGATGCTGATGGGGATTCATTGGTTTATGAGCTATATCAGCCATACAAAGGAGCAACTTACAACTTGCCTCGTCCCAATGGTCAAGAACCATTTGGCACTTCTGGTGGTTATTTCAAAGCACCGCCGTTTAATACTATCGTTTGGGCAAATGGTTACAGCACCAGCAATCAAGTTTCTGGTGATCCAAAAATGGAAATCAATCGGTTCACTGGCGAGTTAACACTCACTCCAAATCTTGTTGGACAGTATGTTATTGGTATTAAGGTACTCGAATATCGCGATGGTGTTTTAATAGGTGAAACATTAAGAGATTACCAATTTAATGTTCGCAATTGTCAAACTACGCTAGTCAGCAACTTTCAGATAAGTGCTGGTTCATCAGCATTGACCTATTCGTGCACGGATACGGTTGATTTTATTAATAAAAGCCAAAAGGCAGAGCATTACAAATGGGACTTTGGAGACCCAACCACTGCTAACGATACTTCATCACAAGTTAACCCGACGTGGGTTTACCCAGGTGATGGTGATTATCTTGTAACTCTTACAGCTTGGAATGAAGTCTGTGAAGATGATTATAAATTTATCGTTCGAATTCGATCAAACGTTCAGGTTGAACTTGGACCTGATTTGCATTTCTGTGAATTTGTAGATCGACTGATTACTCCTCGTATTTATGATGCCACCTCAATTCAATGGAGCACCGGCGAATCAGGATATTCAATCCGAGCTAAAGATACGGGTCTGTATAAGGCCACAGTATATTATGGAAAATGCGTTGGTAGCGATTCCGTTCGATTATTCCAAAACCCAGTCAAAATGGATCTTACGCCTGACACCCTCTTTTGCACTAAAGAAGAAGTCAATGTAACCCTCGACGCAGGTGTTTCTGGTTCGGATATTACATATCGTTGGAGCACCGGATTTAAGGATACGTCTAGAACTCTTTTAGTTACAGAGCCAGGGCTGTATTGGATACTGGTAAGAAATGAGCACTGCAGAAAAATTGACACCACAATCATCAGTGTTGCAAAACCAGAAATTGGGGATTATATGTTTATCTGCAACGAATTTGAAAAAGAATTTGACCCCGGCGATTATAATGGCGCTACATACCTGTGGAGTGACGGCACTACAACAAAAAATAATATTATACGCACGGCTGGAATTCATTGGGTTCAAGTTACCTACAAACATTGTATCACGAGTGACACCGTTGTTATTGACAACCCGATAATTGATTTGGAGCTTGGACCAGACACTAATTATTGTGATAAATTGGAACGAACGCTTGTCGCACCACCAAATATGTTTAGTTACGAATGGCACGACGGTTCTACAAACGAAACATTCTACACTGCAGAGCCCGGCACTTTCAGTGTATTCGTAAAAGACACTAATGGTTGTGACAAATCAGATACTATTACGCTGACACGAACTACTTCGCCACAGATTGATTTAGGAGATGATACCACCCTGTGTTTAAGAAGTTTTGCTAATATAAGCGTTCCAGACATATATGAAATTTATGAATGGAGTAATGGGCAAGACAAACATTCCATTGATGTTAGTGACTCCGGTGAATACATCTTGAGAGTTTACGATAAATTTGGATGTTTCGGAAATGACACGGTGTACGTATCTGTTGATCCGAATGCTTTACCAAATGAGTTATTTATTCCGAACGCATTCAGTCCAAATGTTGATGGAATCAATGAACTATTCCCTTTTACCGATTACATTCCGCAACCAGACTATCGAGTTAGGGTATATACTCTTTGGGGTGAAAAAATATTTGACTCGAACGAAGACGGATCACAATCATGGGACGCAACGTATAAAGGAACACCTGTAGAGGCTGACACCTATATTTATATGGTTGATTACAAAAGCTGTGATGGTAATAATAAACGAGCGAAAGGCTCTGTAAACGTTTGGAAGTGATGTCCATCTAATCTGCATTTTTCTCATATTTTTGTCATACGTAAAAAATCTCCGAGAGTATGCCAATAAGAATGGTGGATGATCCACAAAATCCCAAGAATCAGAACAATAATAATAGACGTAAAACTGGAGGTATCCCGCCAGCACTTTTGCTTTTTTTACCGCACTTGCTAAAATTCTTAATAAAGAAACCGAAGCTTTTAATAGGTTTACTAATCATCGGGGCAGGCCTCTACTTTTTTACGGATATCTTTAGTGGAGGAGATAACCCAATCGTGGTTTCACCAGACAGCGAGTCTGCAAGCTTGGCTACTGGCTTAAACATGAGCCAAGAGATGTATGATAAAAGTGACATTTTTGAACCATTAGTTGCGGGGTATAAAAACGAATTACCTTCACGAGTAAGTCTTGAAAAATATTGTCCAAATCGATTAAACCAAGGATCTCAAGGTTCTTGTGTTGGGTGGAGCAGCGCTTATGCGGCACGGACTATTCAGCAGAGCATTGCTACCGGAAAACCTGGAAATCAAGTAGCTTTCAGTGCCTCATCACTATATAACCAAATTAAGCTTCCAAACTGCCAAGGTGCATATATCCATACAGCTATGGATGTGATGTATAAAAAAGGCGTTTTGCCTTACAATGAGTTCAAATACGACGAGTACGATTGTGAACGTACACCAACTAATAGTCAAATGAGTTTAGCATCTCAGTACAAAACACGTGGATTTGAACGACTATGGGAGAACGAAGGAGGAACAGACCTCATTGCGATTAAGCAAAATATTGCACAAGGTGCCCCAGTTGTAATTGGTATGTTGGTTGGCGGCAGTTTCATGAGCGCCATGCAAGGTAGAAAACTATGGGAACCATCTCGAAGTGATCGAAATATGCGCGGTTTCGGTGGACACGCAATGTGCGTAATGGGTTACGATGACACATACGAAGGAGGAGCGTTTCAAATAATGAATAGCTGGGGATCAAATTGGGGAGATCGCGGGTTTTGTTGGGTTCGATATTCTGACTTTGAATTCTTTACGAAAGAGGCTTATGGTTTACACCCAATGGGCAATGCCATAAAACAAGATCCGAATAAATTATCTATTGACTTTGGTTTAGTTGACAACCAAACAATGAAAAACATTCGTTTGAAACAAACAAATGGTAACAGCTTTAGAACTATTTCACCAATAGCGAAAGGAACTCGTTTCAAAATTGAAGTAACCAATTCAATCGAATGTTATACATATGTGTTAGGAGAAGAAACGGACGGCAGCAGTTATGTTCTTTTTCCATATACAGAAAAGCATTCACCGTATTGTGGGATTGTTGGAACACGTCTTTTCCCAAGAACTCAGTCTTTAATGGCAGACGAAGTTGGAACAACAGATCAAATGGTTGTCATCGTTAGTAAAGTTCCGATTGAAGTTGCTGCTTTAAATCAAGCAATTAACTCTGCTCCTGGCACGTATGCACAGAAAGTAAATGCTGTACTTAATCAATATTTAGTACCAAATGTGACTTATCAGGCGAATGACGTAATTCATTTTGATGTGAATGTTCAGGACAAAAAAGCCGTAGCCATGGTTTTGGCTATTGATAAAAAGTAATGAGCACCAAAAACTCAGTTGGTAGAGTCCTGTTAACCGTCGGATTGTTGCTGTCTCTGAGCTTTTACGCTACTTATGGGATAACAAAGTCTTTTGACATACTGTCGAACTTCACAATCCAACTTCATGACACGTACATCAATGTTTCTGTTTGGTTTGTTTGGATAGGGTTGTTCTCCGTTCTGTTTTGCCTCTACTCATTTGTGACGATGATTATTAATAAGTTAAAAAGCGCTGCGTGGAATATTACGTTCGTTGCTAGTTTAGCTCTACTTAGCTCGTTCCTTTTTTATGGGAAAGCCATCTTTGATTTTGGATTTTCACTCTTAGGTCGGATGATTGACACTCCAAGTGATGGAGGGTGGACAGTATATCCTCCCCTTTCGGATCTTCCAAAAGAACTGCTAGAACATCAAGATAAACTAGGCTCCTGGGAAACGATGCTGCAGCATACTGTGTTTGGAATAATTGGCTTAAGTACGATTGTAAGCATCTTCATACTTATCCGAACGTTTCGACTTTATAAAAGCAAGTAGTTACTTAAGTAGGTTCAGTTTGTTGAGCAACGTTTGCCTGTTGCTTCTGCTAATAGGTATTAGTTTTCCGTTTATCACCAAAGACGAATCATCGATGGTTTGTATGAAGTCAAGGTTGACGACATATGAACGATGGACTTTACAAAACGTATTTTCATCCAGCTGTTTTAACATTCCAGTCAATGTCATTTTGACTAAGACCACTTTTGAAATATCATTTTGATAAATTTTTATATAATCTCCAAATGCTTCAATAAAAAGAATATTATTTAGTTTTATGTTTATAAATCTTGAATCAACTTTTATAAAAATAGCTTTATTATGTTGTAGTATTCGTGAGTTTGACAAGCGATGATAGATTACGTTTAAAGATTTCGTAACTGAAGCAATGGTAACGGGTTTTAATATAAATTCTGTTATAGACAAGTTTAATGCATCGTAAGCAAATTTTTTTTCTGAGGTCGTGATTATTACATTAAGTGATACTGGAACTGCCTTAATGAAATCCAAACCATTAATATCAGGAAGGTTGATATCCACGAACACGACATCAATCAAGTTAAAATCAGTATTTTTAATAGCAGTAAATGCATTATCAAACACACCTAAACATTTACATATAGTAGTCCGGTTTATAATGGCTTTCAGTGAGGCGGCAGCTAACTCGTCGTCTTCTAAGATTATACATTTTAGCATTCACAAATAACATTTTAAAGACAAGAAAAGTTTTAACATTTTAAAGACAATTTTGAATAAACCCAGCAGCTGATACTTTAGCACAATGTTAAAACTAAAGCTAATAACTTCATGTTCATCAAGTATGAATAATTTGACCGTCTGTCCTATTAAATGAATCGATACCTTTTCAAATTACATTGATTTTCAAAAATAACAAGTGCCTTTTACAAACCTCCATCCACATGATGTCAACCACCTTCCATTTGACACGTTTTTAGTTCCAAATAAAACTACTTAACTACATTTAAATAATCTTCATCGAATAAAATTTAAACAACCATCTATTTTCTTTGCTAGTGGTGTAAGCTTAAATCCCAGAAAGAATGAAACATCTGGTCTCAGATCAGAAAAAAGTACAACGATAAGCTGATGGAATTTAATAACTCATAAGGGTTGATGCTAGACATTTGGAGGTTCACCTTATCCATCAATAGATTTTAATTATCTTAAAAGGGGCTTCATCAGAAGCCCCAGGATACTACTACTAACTATTATTGTCCCAACTGCGGAACTTGAAATGAAAAAACTATTAAGCTTCCCAGCTTTATAGAAAATCTTGATAAGGTATGATTATGATGACTCCCCTTACTTAAAATTCGAGTTCTTAACTTATCTTCTATCTCACATTTTTAATGAGTAAATTGGAATTATAGGCCATATCTCCCTTACATCAACAATGAGGTTCAAAATAAGTCAAAAAAAAAATCATCGTGTGTTAAAAATACACACGATTAACTGCGTTTTAAGTCAGATGAACAATCAAATCAAATAATTCAACAACATATATAAACTACTTAACTAATTTTATTTAAATATTTAATCGCTCAAAACTAACGGACGCTAAAATATGCATGGTTAAAAATCCTTCATATCGTTTCCCTCAGTGCCTGCTGTAGTAATACCCTAAATTAGGACCAGAGGGCTAGTTAAAAAAAAATGCTTCACCGTAATGTTATACCACTTTCAGATGTAGTATCTCAAATGATCAAGCTACTAATCATCAATCCGAAACCTTTAATCTTCCATTAGGGCTTACCAGCCCTATAACCCGGCTTTCATTCTTTTTTTGAAAAAAGAACGAAACAAGACGTGTCCGTCCTCTGACGGAAAAAACATAAAAATAATAATGCCCTTCGTTTTGGTTCGCTCAATCCCTCCTCCTCACCTTGGCCACCAAAACCCTCCAGCGCCAGTCTGACGACCAGGCAGACACATCGCCGATTATTTTTGGCCACCCGCGCTTCGCATCGTTTTAGATACTATGGCTTCGACCATTGATCGATGGCTAGACAGAAACACTAATAATTTGGTCTTTACAGCTACTACGTGTCCGACAAATGGTGGAATGATTAGCCCAATACAGGACGACATGGACTTTAAGTTTGACCAAGATATTCTAAAGCCTAACTTTATTCCTGGGTGTATTAAAGCCGAGAAGCATTTAAAAAAATATTAAACTCAACCTAGAAATGACAAGAAAAACACCACCTAACCTAAAATTTAAACGTCTTACCTTGCTTATAGAACCAATTAACTATTTCAAATCCCTCACCTGAGTTTCTGCAGTAAGTTCGCAGTGGTCAGACGGATCATCACCACACAAACGAAAGTATTATTAAGAGTTATTTCTAATTTTATGTTAAAAGTATTTTGATTCAATGGTAACAGAAATTAATTCAATCTTGGCAATGAAAGTTTTTGTTCTGTCGAGCGATGAGTATTACAGGAAAAGGGTCATAGACTCACTAATCCGATTTGGGTTCAAAAATATTGTACCATATTCTAATCAGATAGACTGTATCAATGACATTCACTTAAAACCCGACATTCTTTTTGTTAAATATGAGAGCGAAAAGAAACAAGACTTCAGAACTGTAAGATCATTTAAAGACGCAAATAGTAAGTGTCACATTGTAATGTTAGATGATACCGAAACTTTAGTTAGCAAAATATTTAATTTAGCAAGGCAAATTAGACAAATTAGTATTCGATAACACACTTCTCATTCTTCAACCAAGCGGTTTATCAAATTAAGTGAATATTTAATGCTTCACCGTCAAGTTATACCACGTTCAGATTTAGTATCTCAAATGATCAAGTTACTAACCATCAATCCGAAACCTTAAATCTTCCATTAGGGCTTACCAGCCCTATAACCTGATTTTCATTCTTATTTTTTAAAAAAGAACGAAACAAGACGTGTCCGTCCTCTGATGGAAAAAACTTAAAAATAATAATGCCCTTCGTTTTGGTTCGCTCAATCCCTCCTCCTCACCTTGGCCACCAAAACCCTCCAGCGCCAGTCTGACGACCAGGCAGATACATCACCGATTATTTTTGCCCGCCCGCGCTTCGCATCGTTTATAGGGCTTTGACCATTGATCGATGGCTAGACAGAAACACTAACAATTAGCCTTATACAAGACGACCAGTGCTTTAAGTTTGACCAAAATATTCTAAAGCCTAACTTTGTTCCTGGGTGTATTAAAGCCGAGAAGCATTTAATATTTTTTTGTTTACAATGCGTTTCATTTATGCTGTCTTTTGCTGAGTAGACCCACTATCTCCAATGACTGTTTATTATAGACTTTCATGTGATACTTTTTCTGTTGGAATAGTCAATAAAGGTTTGACCCCCATACACAACATTGGTTTAATTATGTAGCTTTTAATTAAAATAAAGGGTGTAAAACGTTGATTAGGTTAAAGTATTAGAGGTTAGGACTTTAATAAACCAAAAGGCAACATTCATCTAAAAATGACATTAACAATGAAGATGGTGCCAAAATGTGACAGTAAAAATGACACTGATTTTAGGACAATAACTACTTACCAAATTAAAATTTAGACGATATTCAACTCATTTAGATATGAAGAATTTGAGTGGTGAGTTAAACTTGTCACATCTTCGTTCTCAGCAGGTAAAAATTCATTCTTAACAAGTAGTTTTCGCACCTCTATCCAATTTACATATCTTCTGTGTGAAATGTTCGGGTCAAAAATAGTTGGACACCCCAGTGCCCTGTCATCAATTATTAAATCCGCATGAACTTTTGGACTGCTAGTCCATGTGTGTTGATACGGATCTAGATAGACACCATACAAGGAAATGCCTTTTGAAGAAAACCAATGTACAGCATCTTGGAGAGCGCTCCCATGTTTAAATCGGGTTTTGGGTGAAAGGTCGTGAGATCTAATGGAGGACAAAATCAGCTTATGCCCAAACTCGACCAACTCGAGGAGCACGGGGACAGCTCCCACGTCAGGCCCAATTGAGGGGAATCGGTGACCTACGCAAGTTCCGTCAAAATCTAGAGCTATAACTTTCGGAATAATTGTCATGGTTCAAAGGTGCAATCTGCTGAAACTATCTCATGTTTTATTCTGCGACTAGTGTCAAAAAAAAGTCAACTGGGCACCTTTCAACGACAAGACGCTTTTGCAAATCTTTTCACAGCAGTTATCAGAATCAGCTTTAGCCTGTCCTGGATTTACAAACCAAAAACACCTGAGCGAGAGATTTTCTTTTACTGAAACGAGAAAAAAAGAAATAAAGGCAACATACACGCTGTTTACAATTGTACAATTTGCCTAATGTTAACTTTAATTCAACTCGATTCAACGCCCAACCAACGATTCTAAAATTAGTTTGCGCGAATTTGTAGCTCCTTTGCGGAGAAATAAAAATCGTAAACGGAAATCGAACCTTATGAGTGAACAAGACAAAATTGCTGCATTACAAGAGCGTCTAAGAAAACACAAGCTTTACGAAGTTCTTGATAGTGTGGAAGACATCAAAACTTTCATGAGTTTACATGTTTACGCTGTGTGGGACTATATGTCGATTGTCAAATCCCTTCAAACAATTGTCTCGCCTCCAATAATTCCATGGCAACGGTCAAAAATGCCCAAAGCATGCCAGGCAATAAACGCCATAGTTTTGAGTGAAGAAAGTGACCTAAACATGAAAGGCCTTCCTGCAAGTCACCTTGACATTTACATTGAAGCGATGAAAGCCATTAAGTTATCACCGATAAAAGCTATTTCCAATATCAATCTATTATGCTCAAGTGACGATATTTTTAAAACAATTAATACCCTTTTCAAAAACCATCGCCTTTCGAACTTTATTTCATTTACATTTAAATTGGTGCAAGAGGGGAAACCTCATAAATTGGCAAGTTCTCTTTATTTTGGAAGAGAGAACTTAATTCCTGACCTGTTCACAAATATCGTTTCTAATATATCATCTTCAAATAAAACTGTTGGACCATTTTTATATTATTTAAATCGGCACATAGAGTTGGATGGTGACCAACATTCACAAATGGCTTTAAATCTTTTAGAAGAATTGTGTGGAAACAATGCTACCAAATGGAAAGAAGCATATACAATTGCAATTAGATCATTAGAGGCTCGTATCGACTTATGGGATTTAATTCTTGAAAAAGTATTACTAAGTAAAATTAGAACAGGCACCACTTGATTTATACATTAGTGAAATAAAGGTTTCAGTAGGTTCGTTCACAACTTTAGCTAACAGTGAAGTGAACATATCTAAGGGTCTACTGATCTAAGGATCGAATAATTTTTTGATTAGCGACTGTCGCAAAAACACTCAATTCCTGACACAATTTAAAAAACTGATCGTGATCGCAACCAACCACCAAAATTCTGTCTAAAATGGTTGTATCCAATCCTAGAACCCTGAATGAACTTATTGCCTTGTGAACATTTTGAGCTATAAAAACTTGTGATGGCCAAGAATTGATAATTGCGTCAATCCTTTTGGGAAGTACGGTAATCGCCAAATTTAGTATTTCTCTCCGATGCTCATCATCATCTAAACTACCTGAAATTCTAATGTCTAAATTAATCCCACAGGACTTCAACATTACCTTAAAGCTAGATAAATGCAACGGCTTGAGTATATGAATAACATTTTTAATTTTTGCTCCACTAATTAAAAAAAAGGAATTTATGCCTTGAAAAAATTTAATTATGTCCTGTGGATTGGCATCTGACAGATTTGCATCAGAAATTATTAGATTATAATTATTTAAATCTAGCTTACTTGTACTCTGAAGTGTTGTAATAATTTCTAAAGAAACGTCTTTTAGAGATTCAACAAATCGTTGCATGATCATTTGATCTATCTTATCATCTTCTAGGTACAGAACATTTATCATGAATATGCCCTTTTAGACAAACTCCAATATTTTAAGACAATGTCTAACATGTATAAATAATCCTTAAAAGCATAAGGTTTAACAAAGTATCCATATATTCCATGTCTATGCATAACTTCCTTATCACTTTGATGATTTGAGGTAGTTAGTATTACAATTGGAATTTCACGATAGGCCTCATAGGATTTTAATATCTGAATAAACTCTATCCCATTCATTCTTGGCATATTAATATCCAGGAAAATCAACTCTGGCTGTAATCCAAAACTCTCCATCATCATCAGAGCCTCTTCACCATTGTGTGCAATTGAAACTTCACCCGCAATATTTAAAGTTTCGTGAGCACGTTTAAAAGTCATTAAATCAACTTCCTCATCGTCAATTAATAATATTTGATTCATTTTTTTTTATTGTAAATGCAAAGGTACACCCTGTACCTAACTTTGATGTCAA
This sequence comes from uncultured Bacteroidota bacterium, assembly GCA_937124965.1. Classification (GTDB taxonomy): domain Bacteria; phylum Bacteroidota; class Bacteroidia; order NS11-12g; family UBA9320; genus UBA987. Next base: position 79,712 of record CAKZLB010000016.1, on the reverse strand, counting down.
AGTTACTGTTCCTCCACCCAATTCGATTATTCTTTTGACAATACTAAGACCAATTCCAGTATCGTCCTCTCTATTTCGCTCACCTAATGTTTGAAAAATTTGAAACACTTTGTCATGATACTTTGGGGCAATTCCAATTCCATTATCTTTAACTTCAAAACGAATAAACTCATCCACCTCAAAACAGTGAATATCTATTATAGCCCGATCTTTATCATTAAACTTAAGTGCATTACTAATAAGATTTTGAAACACCTGATACAGTCGTGTATAGTCATAAAACACTCTAGGCATGTTAGGCTGTATATTAATTTGGCAATTGGGGGGAATTTCTAAAGTCTCAATAACGTCAGTTATAACTTCATATGGTTTAATTATCTCATTACTTGATTCTAGTCTTCCAATTCGAGAATAATTTAAAATATCATCAATTAAATTATACATTCGTTTTAGCCGGTCTTTAAGTAACTGCAATAATTCCTTTCCTTTTTCATCATATAATTCTTCATAATCATCTGTAATCCAGTCTACTATAGACCCAATTCCTCTCAAAGGGGCCTTCAAATCATGTGAGACCAGATAAGCAAAATCTCTTAGTTCTTGATTCAATTGTTCTGCCTCGTTAATTAGTTTTATTTGTTCTTTTTCAAGTCTCTTTCGATCACTTATGTCTCTGATGAACGAACTAAAAAGTAGGCCTATCTCTGTCTCTATTGGAATAATTGTCAACTCTATTGGAAAAACCGTACCCCATTTATTTTGTGCATCGATTTCAACTCGTTTGTTCAAAACAGAACTGGTTCCAGTTTTAAAAAAGTTTTCCATACCTGCCAAATGAGCCTTTTTGTAACTATTTGGTATTATCGTGTTGATTAATGGTTTATGCTTAACCTCCTTTTTTTTGTATCCAAATATTTTCACCGCCTGATTATTCCAGTCAACAATCCGTCCCTGTGCATCTATTGAAACTACAGCATCTAATGCCCCATCAATAATTTTACTTAATTTCTCTTTTTCATATTTTCGTTCAATTTCGACCATTTTCCTTTGAGTTACTTCACGAACAATATCTCTTGACCCAACAAGAATTCCATTTTTAAAAATTGCCGTTGAGTTAACTTCAACATGCTTTAAATTACCTTGTCGAGTTATTATCCTACCTTCATACTGTGAATAAAAACCTTCAGTTCTTAACCTCTTAAAATAAGAATTAAAAAACCTTTCTTTGTCTTCGGAAACTATTAAATCTGTTAGATTAATTAACCCAAGTTCATCTGGTTTTATTTCAATCAGTTTTATTCCAGATTTGTTTGCTTTAGTCAAAGTTCCATCAGTAGATACAATAAAAACAGCATCGTACATATTCTCAACCAAATCTTGTAATTCGAGGCGTTGCTTCTGTATCTTAGAAAACAACTTAACATTTTCTGTAACATCTGTTAAGCTAAAAATAGATCCAGAAACTTTATTTGCAATATTGCGAAATGTCGTTTTTTTCATGTCCACTATTTTTTCCCCTTCTGTTTTTACCCTCAGTATAGATCTCGTAAGAGTCATTTCTGCATTCATGGACAAATCTTCTGAAGTTATCAATTCATTTAGTAATGGTATTGCTTTTTTTCTGTGCAATTCCTGCTTTGACAATTCAGTAATGTCTATAAACCTCTCATTAAAATATATTACGTTTTCATCGCCATCTGTCACTAATATTCCATCATTGAGACTTTTAACTACTGATTTAAGCATGGACTCACGATTATAAAGCCTTTCCTCTAAATCATGCCTCCTTATTACCTCATTCAAAAGCAAACTATGTGATAGACAAGCTTCTACAGAAGTACAGAATAAATCGAACAATGGGCTTAACTGATTACTAAACAATTTAGTCTCGAACGCACTACTCTTATTCTTTATAAAAAATATGATGAATCGACCTTTCCTGAAATAAAAGTAATTCCAATGATTTCCTTTCTCTAAAATAGCCCCCTCCAGCTTATCAATCTCAACAATCTCGTTACATCGTTGTATGTGGATATTATCCACGCAGTTATCGCAGTTGATAAAACTTCGCGGAAGTGAAAATAGTTGATTGAAATTTCGACCTTTTATCTCCAGAATTGTAATAAAATCAATACTAACACGTTGCGTTAGCTTTTGGAAGAACGACTGACAATTTTCGTTTAGATTCAAACTCCTTCCAATTGACAATGAAAGCTCGTACAAGTTGCTTAATGTTCCAATTAATTTTGCTCTTTTGCTATTCATAAAACTTCCCCACTACAATTGTTTTGTTATGTATTTCGATTTGGCCATACCCTGAGTAAGTTATTTCACCAATTGACACAACTCCATTAGAAATGCTTTGAGTTTCGTTAGAACACAGAGTAGTTGCCAAATCAACCTCCATTTGTACATCTTCTTTTAGTATTGATCTACGAGAAATACATTGGACTATGATTTCTAAACAAATACTTTTTGTCGTACACTGTTCATTCAAATCATTTACAATATCCGCAGTACGCAAAAGCATATCTTTACCAATTGCCCCAAGAACATAAAGAGCTGCATTTTCAGGAACTTGATTTAGACACATTAGTTCTCCTTTAGGCCCAAAACTCAAGATATCCCTAACAATATCCTCCTTTTCATGTCGTGAAACCCCCAATGGATGTGATGCAAAATCTTTCTTTAAATCAATTTGTGATTCACCTAATTCCTCAATAGCACTGTTGACATAAATTTTTGAAGCGTTTTCCCAGTTCAACTCTTTGATGACATTGGAATTAACCCTAGTTGCGATGTAAGGCCCGAGAATTCTCTTAAAGCCATGCCCCAACCCAAAAGTTAAATTAGACGACATTGAAATGAAAACCACCTTGTGAGAAAAAATACCATCCTTTGAAAAAATACAGGGGGCCTTTGACAAATCGCTTGAACCAGCACCAAAGCCGATTAATGGCACTCCTAACTCTATTTCCGAAGAAAGTTGTGCAAAAAAGTTTTGGACTGTTGAATCAACACCTTGAGTTATAACTATGGCTGAACGATAGTCCGTTTTTGGTAATGTGTTAAATCCATTTTTCACATCGGATTCCATTAGGATCGCATTATTAAAGGCAGAAGAGTGAATGAGTACAAATCCAGAATCATATACTTTAGAATTATAAATTACACCTGGGAAAAACGCCCCTACAATGTCGAAGGACTTACTCGCTATTATAGGTTTTAACACTTCAAAGTCAAAATCCTTTTCCCCTGCCAATAGCAAAACTAATCCGTTATCTATTTCATCTAACGCTTTGCTCAGGGTATGTACATCTGGATAATACATGTTTTAAATGTCTATTGAATACGTTTGTCCGAGATGCGGTATTTCAACCTGTTGAAATTTGTCTTCTAATAGTGCTTCTTTAAACAGTTCCTGACGTTGAAGATCTCCATGAACCAAGAATACTTTTTTCAACTTATGTCGATTCAAATTATCTAAATAATCCAACATTTCCCCTTGATCTCCGTGTGCACTAAACGAATCTAAAACTTTCACCTCAGCTTTTACTGAATATTCTGTACCGTAAATTCTGACCTTTTCATCACCATTCCGAATTCTTCCTCCAAGCGTTCCTGGAGAACAGTATCCGACAACCAAAATGGTGTTTTTTTCACTTTCAATATTGTTTGCTAGGTGATGTTTTACTCTACCTGCCGACATCATGCCGCTGGCACTGATAATTATTGCCGGCCCTTTAAGTCCATTTATAGCTTTCGATTGCTCTACAGTTCGCACGTATTTCAACCCATTAAATCCAAATGGGTTAGGGTCGTTACTCATATATTGCAAAATTGCATCGTCAAAACATTCAGGGTGCATTGTAAAAATATCTGTGGCGTTTACAGCCAAAGGGCTATCAACATATACAGGTATATGAGGTAACTTTTTGTCGTTTTCAAGTTGATCTAACATGTAGACAATTTCTTGAGTTCTGCCAACGCTAAAGGCAGGTATAATCAACTTCCCTCGTTTTTCAACACAGGTGTGATGGATTACCTCCAAAAGCTCTTGCTTATTATCAGGGATGCCTCCGTGCTCCTTACCGCCGTATGTCGATTCACAAATAAGATAATCCAAATCGTCCATAGGAACTGGATTACGCAAAATAGGCCGGTCAGGTCGACCAATATCACCTGTAAACCCAAGGTACTTATAATGACCTTGCTCCTTCTGTATTCGGAGCGTCACACTTGCACTTCCTAAAATGTGCCCACTATCTCTGAACCGCACCGACACTTGTTCATTAACTTTATACCATCTATTATAACCAATACCAATAAATTGATCCATGCAGTTTCTAGCATCTTCAATCATGTATAATGGATCCAACGGCAACAACCCCAACCGCTCGCGTCGCTTATTAATATAAATAACATCTTTTTCTTGGATATACGCACTGTCCATAAGCATAATCGATGCTAAATCTCGAGTAGCACTTGTGCAGATGATATCACCTTTGTAGCCGTCTTTAGACAATTTCGGAATTCGTCCACTATGATCAATGTGTGCATGACTAAGAATCATGTAGTCAATCTCAGCTGGATCAAAGTTCCATTCTCGATTAAAATTTTCGTATTTATCTTCTCTTCCTTGATATAAACCACAATCTAACAAGATTTTTGTGCCATCATCTAATGTGACTAAGTGGCTACTGCCCGTTACAGTTTGAGCGGCTCCACAGAACGTAATTTTTGCCATAAATAATTTGTTGTTACAAGGTTACAGATTTTTTATTAAGGTTATTTAATCAACTTGCTAATCTCTATATTCGCTTCGAAAGAAAGTACGTTCCATGAATCAAAATCAAGCCAAATACATGTACAAATGTTCAACCTTGAGACTACTCACGATGTGTTTCATAATGTTCTCACCTGTATTTGTATCTGGTCAAAATCTTAATGAGATTTCTCGTATACTTCTATATTCCAACGGTACAAGCATTGCAAAATACATCGCTATCGATGAAGACTACATGGTGACATGTGGTTCCAAAACAATCGATCCAATGATTATCTGGAAAAAAGCCTCCACTGGAAACTGGGAAATCCACCAAGAAATTTCATTAGACTATTTGGGCGATCTTATTATCCCTGATATCACAATGACCTCAAACTATATTTTCATTAACTATTTCATTGCAGATAGTTCAGACATTGTTATTTACAAACGTGATTCTGTTGATCGATGGCGTTTAAATCAACGAATAAATGCCAACAACGATTTCCCAAATGGAATAAGAGGAAATCTTGCGGTAGATGATTCCGTTTTTGTGGTTGGTTATTCTAGCGGTAAATCCAACACAGGTATAGCTTCAGGTCATGTTATGATTTTCGAACTGGACTCCACTTCTTCATGGAAATACAAAGCCTTAGTTTCGGCCAATAAACCTGTAAAAGGGGATCAATTTGGTGCTGCAGTAGCTGTGTGTAAAGGGAGGATTATTATTGGAGCGCCAAGTCAGAGCACCGATCAAAACAACGTTAACAGAGTAGATAATGCAGGTGCTGCGTACATTTTTGAGAAATCAAATGGCACCTGGGTTCAAATTCAAAAGCTAGTTGCAAAAGATCGAGCATACAATCTCTATTTTGGTAAAACAGTCGACATAAATGAAAAGTATGTGGTTGTTGGCGCACCAGACGCGACCGTACGAATTGGATCAGGCGTCTATTTTCAGGCTGGTTTAGTGTATGTTATGCCGAAAAATAAATCGGGATATTATACCGACATTCAGGTACTTCAAGATAGCAAAAAAAATGATTATGTGGATATGGGGCAGTCTATTGCATTGGACGATTCATTGCTATACATAGGATCAAATGCTTACAGAGGAATAGTCCATATATTCTCAGATTCTAATGGCGTTTGGAAATACCAGCACTATATCATGGAACCTTCTGACCACTCCACTACAGGTTTTAGTCAAATGATTGATGCTTCCGATGGTCATCTCGCAGTATGTGCACCAAGATATACCAACTACTTAGACAACTATTATAAGAAGGGGCGAGTTAACGTTTACTCCAGCAGTGGAGTGAATATTACTGCATTTCAGGACAATAACGCAGACGGCGTTCAAGATGAAAATGAAATTGGGTTGGCGGGACGTAATTTTAGAATTTTACCTGGTAACATTTATGGTAAAACAAATGAATTTGGTGTAATGCATGTAAATGGATTAAAAGATGGTGATTACAAAGTCTTGATTGCAGACAAACCAGGTTTATGGGAACTAACAACTAAAGATTCTGTAGATTTTGAAATCAAGTCAAACAAACATATTTCTTCAAAAATTTTAGTCGGTTTCAAAAGTAAATTTCAAACAGCTATTCCTTCTGTAAACACCTACATGCCTTTTCGTCGCAGATGCTTCAGCAATCAAGCTATTTACTTAGAAGTGTGTAATGACATTAGTGCTAATGGTTCATTGGATAGCACAATTATTCATTTCAATTATGATACGTTAATTCAAGTTTATTCTGGAAATTATCCCTATAAAATCATAAAACCTGGTTTAATTGAGCTAACTATTGATTCGATTTATCCTGGATATTGTAAAAAAATCATCTTTAAATCAAAGATTTCGTGCGAAGCAACCTGGAATGAACCGTTGTGTTTTGATGTAAAAATTGTCGATTTCCAAGGTGAATATATCTCTGACTCTATTGACTTTGAAAATGCTTCTAACTGTTATAATAAGTCGGACAGCTCTATTGTTGTAGTTCAAAGTACCTGCCAATCTGATTCTGTAGTTTTTCAATTACAGAATAAAGGTTTGAAAGGTCACGATATGCAATGTTTTAAAAAAGCATATACTTTTATCGATGGAAATCTAATTGCATCAGACTCGATTAAATTGGCATATGGAGAGATTACAACGCTTCGCTTTCCAGCATCAGGAGAGGACTACCATCTATTGGTACAACAAACCGCTTACGCAAAGCAAGGAGCATACGCTTCCGCATCGGTTTTAGGTTGTAATGCGAATAATTCAACACAAAAGAGATCGACAAATACATTCTATCAAAACAATACTGCTATGGAGGATTCATATTGTGGTAAAGTTACAGGAAGCTATGACCCAAACGACAAAACAGGGTTTCCGCCGGGAATTGGTGAGAAAGGTGAAATATTTCGGAACCAGGATATTGACTTTGTTATTCGTTTCCAAAATACAGGAAACGATACTGCATTTAAAGTGGTGATAAGAGACACGATTCGAAAACACTTTGACCTAGGTTCTTTGAAGTCTGGTATGAGCAGCCATCCCTACACTTACAAGATCGTTTCGCCCAATATTGCTGAATGGACGTTTACAGATATTATGCTACCAGATAGTAATACCGATGAAAAAAACAGTCATGGCTTTATACGTTTTTCAATATCTCAAGTAAGAAATCTCCCTTATGGCACAGTCTTAAATAATTCAGCGGAAATATATTTTGACTTCAACAAGCCCATTTACACTAACGTAACAACGCACACTGTTTACACTCCTGAGAAAAAAATTAAATCGTACAAACACAGTTTTGACAGTATCCATTTTTGTGACTCAACAATCGTTAATGGTATAACTCATTTCAAATCAGGAGAGTTTAAATATGTTAAACGTGGAACTAAGGAGGATACTATTTTTCAGGTTCAAATCAAAAAAGCACCAATTGTCACTAGTGTCTTTGTTCAGGATTCAATATTTGTCGCTGGTGATAAAAATGTTGTGTACCAATGGTTAGATTGTAACGAAAATTTTAAGCCAATAGATGGGGCAACGAAACGACAGTACATCCCAACAAAATCGGGGAGTTATGCCGTTATTTTCTTCAAAGACGATTGTAAGGACACATCTGATTGTTATTCATATCGCAAGGCCTCAATAGATGATGTAACGTCTACTATTCCTGCAATTTACCCCAACCCCTCAAATAGCTTTTTTATAATCAAACTAATGCAAAATGATACCAAACATTTTGCTGAATGTTTTGACATTCAAGGCAAATTAATATTCAAAAAGCTATTGAACGATATAGAATCAAAAATTTCAACAGATGGTTTGACAGACGGTGTTTACACCATCAAAGTCACAAACAACAAATTCTCTACTTACAGTAAACTATTAATTAGAAAGCAATAGCATTAAAATAAAAAAAGAGGGTAACAAAATCACCCTCTTTTAAAACAGTATATGAAATAAAATTACTCCTCAATTCGGATTGCAAACGATTCTTCGTCACCGTTTGGCAAAACACCGTCAATCAACACAGACCCTTTTTTATTCTCAATAATTTTCTCAACGTCTTTGGTGGTATAAACACGTTGTTTGTCAATCATTGTAATCACAAAACCTTCTGGAATACCTTTATCCTTTAGAGGCCCTTTGCCAATTTCCCGAATACGAACACCATTTCGAATTTTTAAATCTAACTTTTCCGCATGGCCAAGGTTTTCTAAAGTTCCACCCAACACCTTTTTCTCTTCACGAATTGTCTCCGTTGTAAATTCTTTCTTACCATCTTTACTCAAGAGTTTTACCGTTTTTTCGATTAGTTTTTCACCTCTTCGAAGCGATACAGTGACATCATCTCCAGGATGGTATTGACTAATCTTTTCTTGAAGATCGGACGATTTATCCACTTTATCTCCGTCGATTTTTAAAATGATATCATCTGCTTCAATTCCAGCTTTATCCGCAGCTCCACCTTTTACGACTTCAGGAATATAAACTCCTTCAATATCCTCTATTCCTTTTTCTGCTGCTAATTCTGCAGTAATATCTTGTATTCGCACACCCAAAATTGCACGTTTTACTTCACCATATTTTCGCAAATCATCTAATACCTTTTTTGCAATATTCACTGGAACAGCAAACGAGTAACCAGCATACGAACCCGTTTGACTTGCGATAGCAGTGTTAATTCCGATGAGTTCTCCTTGAGTGTTGACCAAGGCTCCACCACTGTTACCAGGATTAACGGCCGCGTCTGTTTGAATAAAATTCTCAATGGCGTACTCACTATTTTGTCTCAATAAGTTAATGTTTCTACCTTTTGCACTTACAATTCCAGCGGTTACCGTACTTGTTAGATTAAAGGGATTACCAACTGCAATCACCCACTCTCCTACTTTCAAATCATCTGAGTTGCCAAAGCGAAGAAACGGCAATTCTGTTTCTTCAATTTTCAGCAATGCTAAGTCAGTTTCAGGATCTCTTCCAACAAGCTCTGCATCATAACTTCTTTTGTCGTTTAGGATAACCTCTATTTTGCTAGCATTATCAATAACGTGATTGTTTGTTACGATATAGCCATTGTTCATGATAATTACTCCAGAACCAGAACCTTGACTTGGCTGATTGTTTCTAAATCGTGGGTCATTAAAAAAACCAAATGGGTCAAATGATTCACCCATATCCATTTGATTGGTTGGTTGGATTTCCGTTTTGATGTGGACAACCGTTGGCGTTGCCTTTTCTGAGACTCCAACAAAGTTTCCGCCAATCTGGTCAGTTACTTGAGACTGCTTTGTAAAGTGGACCTTCTGCTGTTCTTCAAATGATTGGGGTTTTGATTCTTGACTAAAAAATACGTGGTTTAAACCTAGTGCCATTGCTCCGCCTACGAATGCAACTGCTAATAATCCTAATAATTTTTTCATTTTCATATTCTTTCTTCCGTTATCAACATACACAAATTTATATGACTCATTAAATTGTGCTCTAATTTTCGATATTTGTAACGCTTAAAGGGACAAAATTCATCTGAATCATTTACCAATTTCGATTAAACAATATTAACGCTCTATAAAATGCTTCTAAAAAATCGTTTTTCTGATTCTCAATTGGTTGAGGAAATAAAAGCAGGAAACGAGGAAGCACTAGTTATTATGCAAAAATCGTATCACACTATGGTAAAGAGCTTTATACTTAAAAACAGTGGAACTGAGGATGAAGTGGATGACGTCCTTCAAGACAGCTTGATTGCTATCTGGCGTAACGTAAACAAACCAAACTTTTCACTTACTGTTAAAATGAGTACGTACCTCATGGCAATAGTAAAAAATCTATGGTTCAAACAATTAAAGAAAAAAACGCGATTTACCGTTGTAGATGAATCGCTGCAGGAGAAAATTACGGCTGATGACATCTCAACAGACCACCTCGACCAACATGTTATACACAAGTTAGTTGGCGAGTTAGACGAAACCTGTAAAAAACTTTTAAGCTATTTCTATTTCGATGGTTTGGAGAATAAAATCATCGCAGAAAAAATGGGTTTTGCGAACACTGACACCGTAAAGTCCAAAAAATACCAGTGTTTCAAACGATTACAGGCATCTGTAACCAGTCAATTTAATAAAGAGGATTTTTTCAACTAAGGCCATGAGTAACGAACAACATATTCATGAATTAATTGACCAATATCTCTCCGGTGAGCTAATTGGTCAGGAGTTGGATAAATTTAAAATCCGCTTGAAAGACGATGCTTCTTTCTTAAAACAGGTTCAAATTCAAAAAGCAATTATTCAAAGTATTGAAGTAAGTCGTGAGGCTGAACTCCGTGCTTTACTTACAAAAAGCTCTGCACCAAAAAAACGCGGGTTTGTAATTCCATTTCAAAAAAGAACATTATCCATTGCCGCAGCAATTCTGGTTTTTATTGCTGTTGGAGTTTTAATTAAATCTCAATTCCCGAATGGCTTTAATAATTTGGCTGAAAACAAGCCTTCCAAAACAGAGAAACAAAAGCCTGAATTTAAACCTAAGGAACAGGAGAAGCCAGTAATAAGCTCTCAGGACTCATTTACGCATGACTTGAATCCGCCTGACGACAAAGATGCTGAACCTTTAGTCAATGTTGTTGAAGACAATATCGAAAAACCTGAGAAATTGGAGCCTGAAAACGATGCGATATTAGAAAGCCCGACTCTTGACTTGTCTGAATTGCAAGAAGACGAGGACGTGATTAATGCCGACGAGGTTGATGTACCCAAGCGTGATTCGATGATTGGGCAGAAATCAATATCTTTATATGTGTTTGCTCAAAACGTAAATGAGACTGCTACAACAAAGGCTGTAGAAGGCCCAGAAAACACAACAGATAAGAAAAGATTATTTGAGCGAAAAAAGAATAAAGATGCTACGGACAAAGAAGAGGCCGACGACCAATTTGATACAGATTACTCTGATGAAGACATGAACAAATATGTCAAATCGGTAAACGGGAGTGTCAAAGTTGAATTTTGGGTTAGTGTTGTCAACTTTAAGGGTTACAAGTTTGATGGTCAAAAGCTTCTATTGTTTGACACTAAACCAAATACACTGATTACCGTTTCCAAGTTAAACGGACAATCGTACGTTTCCAAAAATGGTGTTTACTATAAAATCATTCCAAACAACAGCTTTAATCAATTGTCTAAAGTCACGGATGCTGAGGTTATAAAGGCTTTATCTACACGATAAAATGAAAATTTCTTTCGAAAAATATCAAGGCACAGGTAACGATTTTGTGATGATTAATAATTGGGAAAATCGTTTTTCTACAAGCGAACTCCCAATTGATAGGCTGTGCGATCGCAAGTTCGGGATTGGCGCTGATGGGTTGATCGTAATAGAAAAACACCCAAGTCTGGATTTCAACATGATTTACTTCAACTCAGATGGTAGTCAAAGTTTTTGTGGGAATGGCTCTCGATGTGCTGTAGCCTTTGCAAAGAAACTCGGCATTATTGGAAACAAAACAACATTTTTGTCAACGGATGGAGAGCACTATGCAGAGACAACTGATTCCGAAGTAAAACTAAAAATGCACGATGTGTTAGAAAATGAATTTTCAAATTCTGATTATATCATTAATACTGGATCACCACATTACATTCAATTCGTTGACTCCGTAAATGGCATGTCTGTGGTTGAAAAAGCTAAATTCATTCGTTACAATGATCGCTTTAATGACGAGGGAATAAATGTAAATTTCATTGAGGACGTTACTGATGGAATCAAAATTCGTACTTACGAACGTGGCGTTGAGGATGAAACTTTAAGTTGTGGAACAGGTGTAACAGCCGCAGCTCTTGCCAACAGTTTAAAGTTAGCTTTAGCAAATGGCAGCTACTCAACAAACGTCCAAACAGAGGGAGGAAAACTTAAAGTTTCCTTTACGAAAAATGAATCTCAGTTTTATGACATCTATTTAATTGGACCAGCTGAGTATGTATTTTCTGGTGTAATTGAAATTTAAATCAAATACATTCTAGACTATTTTTGTGTATGCAAAGAAGCGACATTTTATATGGCTCGATAACATCAGTCCTTCTCATTATACTTTTCATCTTCACCTCAAATGATCCTTTTTTTGGGGATGCAATTTCATCAATCTCAAGAGCTTCAAATCATATCTATAAAACCAGTTTCAATGAAATTCATTTTCCTGTAAACGTTGACCCTGGTCACCCAATTACAATTCCATTTATTCACGCATTTGCTTGGAGCATATTCGGCAAGTTTCTTTGGGTCAGTCATTTAGTAAACCTCATTTCTTCGGCCTTGACTCTAATACTTTTTGTTACATTAGCAAAAACAAAAACTTCCGGAACTAACGCATGGGTTGGCGCAATTTTATTGCTTATAACACCTCTATTCGTTTCACAAACAATTAACCCCAATTTACATATTTGGTTAACTCTTGGAGTAGTTGGTTTAGTCTATTCAATAGAAGTCAAAAAAACATGGCTTCAAATCCTGTTCTCGACCATACTTGTCATAGTACACTTGCAAGGTTTATACTTCTTAGTTCCGATTTGGTTGTGGTGGTTTTTAACGAAAAAAGACGTTTCATTCAAAAAGAAAAGTTTTCATATTGCACGAATTGCCGTAATACCAGCTGTTTGTTTCGTAGGTTGGATACTGTACCATCATTCAATAACTGGATGGTATATAAGTGCACCAAATTACTCTGGTCATAGAGGTTTCCCAGGAATAAAAAGATTTATCGTAAATGCTCTAATTGCCGATTGGCGAATTGTGGATTATGGTCAGATAGCCTTATTTATTTTGCCTATTTGGGCGATGGTAAGAAAACGAACATCATTAGTATCAAGTCACCCTTTTATACTCTTTGTTGTAATCTTCTTCTTCAATGCAGTTGCCATTGCGTTTACGACGAAAACAGGACCAATGCATCGATATCTTTTGCCATGTTTACCGTTGATATTGTTATCGAACGTTATATTGTTTGACACTGTTAAACGCTGGATGCTTGTTCTTGTGTTTATTGTGTTATTGTCTGGCCATTGGTGGTTTTATCCTGGAAAAGTTATGGGTGATGCAACCATTTCGTATCGTAGTGTTTTTCCGTTACTTGAACAAGCTAAAAAGGATTTTGATAACGAACCATTTCATACCTATGCTCCATTGAGCAACCCATCAACCGACAGTAAATTGTGTTGTGATTCTAATGACTATATTCCCCTTTACGACACTTCGATAGATTCGGTCAAGTTGGTTTTATACAGTAATATTAGTGGAGATTTTACCATTTCGGAATTATCGCAGTTAAACAAATGGCCGAGTAAAACATATCAAAAAGGAAATGTGTACGTTCAATTATTTAGCAACCCTAGTTTCGTTAAAAATCCGATTATAGGTCCAACTAGAGAAATAAGCAGATTTGAGAAGTGGTTCATCGATTTAAAGCATAAAATAAAAGGAAACGGCCCGACGTAAGCTTGGCACAGGTTTTGACTCTATTAAAGAAAGATTATTATGAAGAAAATATCAGTTTGCATCGGTTTTATATTTTGCGCATTGAATGGTTTTTCTCAGGCAGATTCTATAAAAAAAATAAGTCCTCAAAAGGTAGATTTAGATTCGATTGAAATCGTTCGAGTGGTGATTGATTCAGCTAGTGGTGACACACTGATGTTCTATCGTTTTGAAGAACTTGTAATGAAGGACTTTAACACTCCAGAACAACGTGAAGAATATCGAAAGCTAAAATATAATGTAAAAAAAGTCATGCCTTATGCCAAGCTAGCTGCCTTTAGACTCCAAATGATGGAAGATAACCTTCATTTAATTTCAGATCCAAAAGCAAAAGAAAAGTACATAAAAGAAACCGAGAAGTCTCTTAAAAATGAATTTATTGAAACACTTAAAGGGTTTTCTAGATCTCAAGGAGTTTTGTTAATAAAGCTTATTCATAGAGAAACTGGTAAAACGACCTATGATTTATTAAAGGGTTATAGAGGAAGCATTGAAACATTTTACTGGAGCGCATTCGCAAAAATGTATAATGCAAGCCTTAAAGAAGAATACGACCCGATAGTCGACTATCAACTTGATATGATTATAAAAGCATACAACATGGAGTAACACGAACTTCGAGATATTTTCTAAAGCGCAATTCGTTGAACGAATTGCGCTTTTTATTTGTCTTCTATTGAACAAAATGATTCAAAATCAAGGATAACATTATACTTGTAGCATTGTTTATCAGCATATGACTTCCCAAAAACTTGATATCTTAGCATTTGCGGCACATCCTGATGATGCCGAATTGGCGTGTTCTGGCACTCTAATTAAACATATAAAACAAGGCTTTAAAGCTGGAATAGTTGATTTAACCCAAGGTGATTTAGGTACAAGAGGCAGCGTTGAAATTCGACACGAAGAAGCTTCAGCATCTTCGAAAATTATAGGATTATCAGCTCGTGAAAACTTAAAAATGCCTGATGGGTTCTTCGACCAATCGGACGAAAATCTAAAAAAGATAATCTATGCGATAAGAAAATATCAACCTGAAGTGATCTTTGCAAATGCCATTGAAGACAGGCATCCAGATCATGGTAGAGGTTCAAGCATCGTTTCAAGAGCTCATTTCTTGAGTGGTTTAAGAATGATTGAAACAACCGACAACGGAGTTCCCCAGAAACCATGGAGAGCTAAAAACCTTTATCACTATATTCAGTTTCGCCATATTAAGCCAGACTTTGTGGTGGACATATCTAATGAGTGGGATCAAAAAGTCGAATCCATAAAAGCATTTAAAAGCCAGTTTTTTGACCCAGAATCTGATGAACCGAAAACCCTTATAGCTTCAGAGAAGTTCCTCAAATACATCGAAGCTCGCGCTCTGGAATTTGGTAGCGCTATCGAAGTTGAACATGGTGAAGGGTTTACAACGGAGCGGCCTGTTTCAGTGAATAACGTATTTGACTTAAACACAAACTAGTTCGTCACGGTAAATGGAGCTCTAAAAATCAATTCACCATTTTGCGGTGTAAATGATTTCAACAGTACTATGTAAATGCCTTCCCGAATTAATGAGCCGTCATCATTTATTCCCTCCCATACAAACTGATTTCTGTAACCTACGATATTTTTATTAAATG
Source organism: uncultured Bacteroidota bacterium (assembly GCA_937124965.1). Lineage (GTDB taxonomy): Bacteria > Bacteroidota > Bacteroidia > NS11-12g > UBA9320 > UBA987. Next base: position 64,279 of record CAKZLB010000016.1, on the reverse strand, counting down.
GGTAGGCAATCAATCGTCCCTCTACGTCGAAAATTTGCACATCAACTACCGTGTTTGGTTCCATGGTATTGTTTTCGATGACTAAGGCATCGTTAAAACCATCACCATTTGGTGAAATCGGATCATAACGCAGATGCGACTCATTGTCCGTCTGTAAACCGATAAATTGAGAGTTTAAGTTGCCTGGAGTGCCATAATTTTTGCTTGCTGAAGCTGAGGTCCAGTTTGACGAAGAATTGGTAGAGTCGGCATAACTTCTTCGTTCTAAACTCACCCCCTTTGTTTCCGTCAGAAGTGGAAAATGAAAATCCGAGGTGTAAAAAAACATATCTATTGGAGTTCCATTATCGAATGCAATACCGATCGACCCAAACTCATTAGACAATTGGTGAATGTTTTGTGTTTGAATGCAGTTTCCTCTATCCATGTTTGGATAATTCTTTGATAGCTGATCACAGTTATTTGTGACCACTCGAAAACTCTCAGGTTCAATAAATGAGTTTCCTTCGGATATTCTTTTCAACGATTGCCACGAGTATTCGTCTATTGGCTCACCAATATGTATGTTACTTAAATCAAAAAGGCTTTTGCTCGCATTGTATAGTTCTACATACTCGACACTATTTAGTGATGGTTCAAACATAACTTCATTGATAACCAAATCTCCTTGCTTCGGTATTGAAGGAATTCCAAAAACAACCGTTTGTTCATCGATTATATTTCCTGTACAATCATGGACACCTTTAATCCTTATAGAATGTGCTTGGCCAACGCTTAAGGTTTCAGCAAACGTTAATTGAATCGTATTTGTCGCAACATTCTTTATGGTTGTTATTTCTAGGTCACTCACAAAATCACTAGTCTGTGGCGAATATGTCTCAATAGATTCGTTAAAATCAAGTAACAAATTGGTCTCTTCAATTCGTATATTTAGTAATTGGGGTACTTCCTCGTCATTGAAACTACTAGCTACACTATTCTTGTGACCCGGAGTTCCTCCTGTACTCGAAACACTTGAAATCCAATTGCCATCATACGTACAAGTAGTTGTGCTATTTTGAATTTCCAAGCTCCATCCTCCGTTTTTCTTCCATTCATCAGAATGCCAATCGTTTTGATAAAAAACAAAATCTATCAACGTACCTTCAGCATTGTACAATGTTAAACTATCACTTGAGTTGTTGAGTGAAACAAAATTTGAAACACCCATTACAGAACCATCGGTCTTAAAAAAGGGCGCCACCTTATCATCACAAATAATTAAAAACGAATCGGGAGGTAAAATGTACGTGCCGAATGCACAATATTTAGTAGCATCATGCAGTTTCCAACCCGACAAATCAATATAAGAACTGCTTCGATTTGCTATCTCTATATACTCATATTCGGGTAATTTGACGCTGGGAGAAGGGTCACACATAATCTCCGTAAGTATGACATCTCTGTATGAAGCTTGCTTTATTTCACGGTAAAATGTTTGAATGATCGTATCCAACAATGTGTTACCGTATCTATCTTCGATTTGGGAAACCTGCATAGAGTAGATTCCAGAAGAGAAATGATAGTCGTAAAAAACGAAGACAGAATCTCCATTAACATTAACATCGATAGGCTTTATGAGTGGCTGTAAGAATGTAAAACTTGCTTTGGAAACCTTGGTTGAATCTATGGGTTCGTTAAAAACAAGCAAAACTGTGCTATCCTTTCGAATATGGTAATCGCTAATTATTGGAGCGCTAGTATCGCGACGTTCTGGACCGACATACCAGTTATCAAACCTGTGCTTTTGATGAAATGAACTGGTTGATTGTTTTACCGCCAACCCGATGAAGAATGCGGAATCCAGAATAACATCAGTGGCTGTATCTGACCACAGTATTCCATTCGGTTGTTCGTGCACCCATACAACTAAGGTATCTTCAGCATACTTGATTGTGATTGTTCCATCAAACGAATGCGTGATTTTTTCAGGACTTTGTATGAGTGTTTGTTCTTCGCCATCTATGCTGCTCACTAGTTTAATTTCGTCTCTTGTATCTCCAATACGCAGAATCAAGGTCTGGTTAGCCGAGATGATATTTGAATCATTTGCACTTAAGAATAAATCGACGTAATTGGCAGAAGACGTCGCAAAAGCAAGATTTACATCAATACTGAATTCGTAACTATCCGATTTTGCTAATGAATGACATACATAAAAGTGATCGTTGACAATGATACTCGCGCTAACCATTTGATCATCTTGATGGCTAAATTTTGTCACATCTCCTCGCCAATCTTTTGAACTAAACAAGTTCATTTGATCGAAGGTTTCATTGATTGTGAATGGTTGAGAAAAACTTAGAAAATGGGCACAGCAAAGAACTAAACTGAGCAAAACGTGTTTACTTGTTTTCATGATTTATTTGGTTAAGCATCAAATTTAACAAACACAATTAAAAAGGCATAATTTGCTGTAATTTTGCCGCCCTCTAAAATTGAAAAATCAAGACAACATATTCGAACACGGTTCAATTGAAATAATTGGCGCACGAGAACATAATCTAAAGAATGTTGACTTAAAAATTCCACGAGGAAAACTTGTTGTTTTTACTGGTTTGAGTGGAAGTGGAAAATCCTCTTTAGCTTTTGACACCATATTTGCCGAAGGTCAGCGTCGATATATGGACACGTTTTCTGCATATGCACGTCAGTTTATTGGCGACATGAAACGTCCGGACGTTGACAAAATTGAAGGGTTGAGCCCTGTTATTGCTATTGAGCAAAAAACAGTAAGTAAAAACCCACGTTCGACTGTTGGAACAATCACTGAAATTTATGATTTCCTAAGACTGTTATACGCCCGAGCAGGTGAAGCTTATAGTTACTTGACGAATAAACCGATGATTCGATTTTCTGAAGATGAAATCATCAATTTGATATTGGATAAATTTTCAGGGAGAAAAGTTGCGGTGCTCGCTCCAATAGTCAAAGGACGAAAAGGACATTATAGAGATCTCTTTGAGCAATATATCAAAAAAGGGTATTCTAAAATGCGAATCGATGGAGAAATTGTTTCTCTTGAAGCTGGAATGCAGCTAGACCGATATAAGGTGCATGACATCGAGTTGGTAATCGACCGAATAGAAGTTGAGGGTGACAATAGGTTTAGAGTATCAGAATCGGTCAAATCAGCGTTAAAATCTGGTAACGGAATTTTGATGTTGCACGATTACAACACCGACGAAACGCAGCATTTTAGTCGCAACTTGATGGATCCAGAGTCTGGACTTGCATACGACGAACCACAGCCAAATACATTTTCTTTCAACTCACCTTATGGCGCCTGTTCGAAGTGTAATGGACTAGGTACAATTGCAGATATTGAAGAAAAATTAATAATACCAAATCCTGCTTTAAGTATTAATAAAGGAGGTATTGCTCCTCTGGGACAATATCGCTCAAACTGGACATTTACGCAATTGCGAGCAATGGCCAAAAAATTCAAGTTTAGCCTTGCAGATCCTATTGAGAAACTAAGCCGTGAAAGTTTAGATGCAATATTATACGGAAGCGAAGAAACTTTTGAGGTAACCTATACCTACTCAGGTGGAGGAAAACAAACCTATGAAACCGCCTTTAAAGGAGTGATTCCAATGGTTCAAAACTCTTATATGCAAAAATCGCAAGACAGCCTATACCAATGGGCTGAAGAGTTTATGACCATGCGAAAATGTTCAGAGTGTGATGGATTTAGACTTAAAAAAGAATCCTTACATTATTTCATTGCATCAAAACATATTGGTGATTTGGGTGAAATGAATATTTCTGAACTGGAAGAATGGTTGACTAATCTTCACCCACAACTGAACGATCGACAAAAAACTATTGCAACAGAACTGCTGAAAGAAATTCAGAGCAGAGTTGGTTTTCTAACAAATGTTGGACTTGGATATTTGAGTTTAAACAATCCTGCTAGAACACTTTCTGGCGGAGAAGCTCAACGAATTCGTTTAGCTACTCAAATTGGCTCTCAACTTGAAGAAGTATTATACATTCTTGATGAACCAAGTATAGGATTGCATCAACGCGACAATATGCGATTGATTGAGTCGCTTAAGCAACTGCGTGATGTTGGCAACTCTGTAATTGTGGTTGAACACGACAAGGACATGATTTTGGAAAGTGACTTTGTGGTGGACATTGGCCCAAAAGCAGGCAAGTTTGGCGGGTCGATTATCGCTGCTGGACCATGGAATGATATCAAAGAATCTCATACACTAACCTCTGATTACCTTTCTGGTACAAAGGAGATTGTTACACCAAAAAAACGGCGAAAAGGCAACGGTAAAAAAATTAGTCTGACGGATTGTAAAGGTAATAACTTGAAAGGTGTATCCGTAGATTTCCCACTAGGTAAATTCATTTGTGTTACGGGTGTTTCTGGAAGCGGAAAAAGTAGTTTGATTAATGAAACGTTGCATCCAATATTGTCTGAGTTTATCTATAACTCTCGCAGAAAACCATTGCCATTTGGAAAAGTTACAGGATTAAAGAGTATTGACAAGGTCATTAAAATTGATCAATCTCCCATCGGTCGTTCTCCGCGATCTAATCCATCAACGTATGTTGGATTTTTTACGGACATACGAAACCTATTTAGCGAATTACCTGAAGCAAAAATTCGAGGTTATAAACCTGGTAGATTTTCATTTAATGTGAAAGGTGGTCGTTGTGAAACCTGTAAAGGTGGCGGTAGACGAGTGATAGAAATGAACTTTTTACCAGATGTTGAAGTTGAATGTGAAACCTGCTTGGGGAAACGTTACAATCGAGACACATTAGAAATTCGCTATCGCGGCAAATCTATTAGTGATGTTCTAGACATGAGTGTTGAAGAAGCCACTAAGTTTTTCGAAAACATTCCTTCTATTTATCGAAAAATAAAAGCGTTGAAAGATGTTGGGCTGAGCTACATCACATTAGGCCAAAGTAGTACTACCATTTCTGGAGGTGAAGCTCAGCGAGTTAAACTTTCAAGCGAATTAAGTAAAATTAGCACAGGTAATACGTTCTACATTTTAGACGAACCCACAACTGGTCTGCATTTCGAAGACATTCGGGTTTTATTAGAAGTACTTCAAAATCTTGTGGATCTCGGGAATACTGTTCTTGTGGTTGAACACAATATGGATGTAATTAAGGTTGCGGATCATATTATAGATTTAGGTCCGGAAGGTGGTAAAGGAGGCGGTGAGATTTTGGTTGTGGGAACACCAGAATCCATTGTCAAATCTAAAAAAGGCTACACCTCTGAGTTTCTTGCGCTAGAATTTGACAAATAAGTGTTAGAAAAACACATAAATTTTTAACCTTCTATTTGTTTATACTACCAATTTTAATGAAATTCGTCATCTTATAAAAAATAAGGTTATAATAACATAGAATATGAAAAAGATTTTTTTACTAAGTGTACTTGCAAGTGTTATGCTTATTGGCTGTACTGATGACGGAGAAACAACAACTGATCCAGCATCTAACAACCCAACAATGGCATCAATGGAAGAGCAAAACAGAAATGCTGTTTTAGAAGATTTTACAGGTGTTCGTTGCGGATTTTGTCCAGATGGTCATGCGATCGCAGCTAACTTGTTAGTTAACAACCCAGACAGAGTTGTAGTAATTGGTGTTAATGTTGGTTATTATGCTGATCCAGCTGCTGGATGGGCTAACTTTACTTCGTCTTATGGACAAGCTTTGAACGATCAAAGTGGTGTTAAAGGCTACCCAGCTGGTACTATGAACAGACAGTTATTTCCTGGTAAAAGCCAAAATGGAGCAGACGGTTTAGCGATGAGCAGAAATCATTGGGCTTCTACGGCTGCTGAAGTTATGGCAGAACCTTCTCCAGTTAATATTGGAGCAAAAGCTGTTTTAAACAAAGCGAAAATGGAATTGACAGTTACTTACGAAGTATATTATACTGATGATGAGTCAGCTAACGAAAACAGAGTAAATGTTGCTTTATTGCAAAGCGGAATGGTTGCTAGACAAAGTGGTGGTACAAACGACTACGTTCATAAGCACGTATTACGTGACTTATTAACTGGACCGTGGGGTAACGAAGTTCCTTCTGAAAAAACTGCTAAAGGAATGTGGCATACTGAAACAGTAACGTATGACGTTCCTGCTGATTATAATGGTGCAACTATTCCTCCAGGTGGTGGAGCTGTTGTTGCTGAAGATTTAGACGTTGCAGTATTTGTAGCAAGAGGTAAAACAGACATCATTACTGGTATTAACGTACCTATAACAATTGAATAATAAAGATTTTTAACTTTAAGAAAGGTCGCCGTTTTGGCGGCCTTTTTTTTTTGACCGTTTTTGAATACTAAATTTACCTTTGCAAACGAGCATGGAAACAGAAAATCAATCAGCACGTCTCATAATGGTTCCAACTCCAATTGGGAACATGGGCGATATTACCTTTCGAGCAATCGAAGCGTTAAAAAGCTGTGATCTTATTTTAGCAGAAGATACTCGTCAGACAAAAAAACTGTTAAACCATTTTGACATATCTACAAACGTTGAGTCATTCCATCAAAATAATGAACATGCAAAACTTCCCTATGCTATTAGGTTATTGAACGATGACAAAACAATATGTTACTGCTCAGATGCTGGGACTCCAGGAATATCAGATCCAGGATACTTATTAATTCGTGAGGCAATTGCAAATTCGATCAGCGTTGAATGTTTACCGGGCGCCACAGCAGTAATACCAGCCGTAGTTGTATCGGGGTTACCAAGCGACCGCTTTGTGTTTGAAGGATTTTTACCTCATAAAAAAGGTCGACAAAAAAAACTTCTAAACTTAATTAATGAAGAACGAACCATCGTTTTTTATGAAAGCCCACATCGTATTTTAAAAATGTTGGATCAAATTGAAGAAGTATTAGGAGACCGATATATCAGTATTTCTCGCGAAATATCTAAACTTCATGAAACCCATTATCGGGGGAAAGTAGATGAGGTTCGTCAAGAACTTTTGAGTAAGCCGATTAAAGGTGAAATAGTGATTTGTGTAGCAGGAAAAATATGAACAAAAGACTGATTTATATTACATTGACTGTTTTGGGCGGTTTACTGCCGGCAATCGCTTGGCCACCAAACACGTTGCCATTTCTACTATTTATTGCGTTTGTTCCTTTATTATTATTGGAACAGCACTTTACTGAAAAAGGGCGCGGAACGTTTTTCGGTCTTTATACCTATTTAGGGTTATTCATTTTTAACCTAATAACAACATGGTGGGTTTGGAATGCGTCGCCTGGCGGTGCCGTTTTTATGCTATTCGCCAATACCTTCTTAATGCTCCTTCCATTCTTGGTTTATCGGTTCACAAAACGCATTGTTGGGCAAGGTCGGGGTTTGTTCATGTTTGTAATATCATGGTTATCGTTTGAATACTTTCACTTCCGATGGGACCTCGCTTACCCTTGGCTTACCTTAGGAAATGCTTTTGCAACTACTCCAAGCATTATTCAATGGTATGAGTATACTGGAGCACTAGGTGGAAGCTTCTGGATACTTTCGGTCAACGTATTAATTTTTCACTTAACTCAAACTGTTCGAAGAAGTGCTCAAATTCTGACTGCATCTTTAATCGTTTTCCCAGTTTGTTGGTCATTGTACTTAGGCACAAAGCAGCAAGCCCAATGTTACAACAATGAAGTGGTATTAATTCAACCTAATATCGATCCGTATTTGAAATTTGACCCAAGCAGAAAGTATGCCGACATCGATAGTTTTATTACACTTTGTGAATCCGCTATAACACCAAAAACCAAACTTATCATTCTTCCGGAAACTGCTTTGGTTGGTAACATGAACGAGGACCAACTAGTTCAAAGTTATGGCATTCGTCAGTTCAAAAATCTACAAAAACGAAACCCCGGAGTTGGAATATTAGTTGGTGCTTCAACCCATAGATTTTATAAAGAAGGTGAAAAACTACCAATTTACCCTAGATACCTAGAGCAAGTTGACAAATACTACGATTCCTACAATACCGCTGTTCAAATTGACGGTAATGGTGATATAGAAACGTATCATAAATCAAAACTTGTTCCCGGAGTTGAGAGCCTTCCTTTTCCTCAATTCTTCAAACAGTTCGATGATTTAATGCAACTCGACCTTGGAGGCGTTGCCGGTAATTTAGGAATTGATCAACAAGCAAAATCATTTCACTATTCCGTTGGACAAAAATCCTCACACGGGTCTTCGTCAATTTCTGTAGCTCCACTCATTTGCTACGAATCTATTTTTGGAGAATATGTTGGTCAGTTTGTAAAACAACGCGCGGATATTATTGCAGTAATTACGAATGATGGATGGTGGAAAAACACTGCAGGCCACAAACAACATATGCACTATGCGCGTTTAAGAGCAATAGAATATCGTCGATACGTTGTTCGAAGCGCAAACACAGGTATAACGTGCGCAATCGATGATAATGGAGAAGTGTTAAAACAGCTAGGTTGGTGGGAAAGAGGGACACTTACTGTCAAAATCCCTTCCTTGAAATACACGACCTTTTATGCTAAAGCTGGAGACTATATCGGTAAACTAGCACTTTTCATCTTCTTTTTTATGGGATTAAGTGTATTGGTAAAATGGAAAATAAAGTGATAGAATTACGTGTAGAACAGATTGGTCTACAACCGTATAAAGATGTTTGGGACCTACAAAAGGAGTATGTCAAAAATCGTCAATCTGAGATGATACCTGATACTCTAATCTTATGTGAACATCCCAACGTGTATACATTTGGCAAAAGCGCTGATCATGCGAATCTATTGATTAACGACACCTTTTTAAAAAATATCAATGCCGAAAAATTTGAAATTGAACGCGGTGGTGATATAACCTATCATGGTCCAGGCCAGTTGGTTGGTTACCCAATTCTGAATCTACACAACCTTAATATTGGGGTAAAACGGTATGTCGACCTTCTTGAAGAAAGCCTGATTAAAACACTTGAGGCATTTGAAATTTATACGGAAAGAATAGAAGGCTTGACTGGAATTTGGCTTACAACAGGTCCTCCAAGAAAAATTGCTGCCATTGGTATAAAAGTAAGTCGAGGAATTACTATGCATGGCTTTGCGCTAAATGTTAATACGGATTTATCTTACTTTAATCATATCGTTCCTTGTGGAATTTCAGATAAAGCTGTGACGTCAATGCAGCAGGAGTCAAAAACTAGTTTAGTGATGAAAGATGTAATTGAAAAATACACTTCTACGTTCCAAAATCTAATTTATGGCAAAGACCAACCAAACACATGATTTTTTAATACATCACTAACCAAAACCACCATTGAAATTAAAAATTACCGATTTAAAAGAAACTCGTTTTAGACCAAGCTTTTACCGAGATCGCAACGGAAATCGAGTTAGAACAAAAGAGCAATATTCAAGATTTCGCGAAGTCAGAACTGTTTCGGGAGGAGCTAGGTTTGGGCACTTTTTCATTGATAGTATCGTTTTTATGTTTTTGTTTAGTTTATTATCATTGATTTTTGCATTGACGCTGGAAACCATCACAGACCCCGTATTTTTTCAAATTTCAGAGTTTATTTCAGGTATTATAATATTTCTAATTTATCCTTTGTTTTATTTTCTTTTTGAAAATAAATGGCAACAAACCCCAGGGAAAATGCTCAACAATACAGTTGTTATAGACCAGTATGGCAATAAACCATCGACTCGACAATTAATTATGAGATCATTATTAAGGCTTGTACCTTTAGAACCATACAGTTGTTTTGGCGATAGAAGTCGTGGTTGGCATGACAAGTGGTCCGACACGTGGGTTGTAAAATAAGAAGAGCTAAAAGTTTTAAAAGCGTTACTTATTGAAGCAGAAACATCAATGTAAATTCATTCCAGTATCAACTAGCTGAAAAGCTGCGGAGCTCGGTGATAATTGATCGTTTTTTACTTTTTCACTTAATACTTCTATTTGCTGCTGCAAATTTTCATTTGACTTTAATCTGCGTAAAAAAACAACCTCAATCTGTTTTTCAAACCAGGCAGTAGCTTGTTTTTTACGATTCTCATCCAGCCAACCATTCTTCTTCTGGTCTGCATAAAACTCACTTATCTTGTTCCAGATAGTATCAATATTTTTTAAGGTAACTGAATCAATTTTTTGAACAGGCGTTTGCCAATTACTTCTGGTGCTATGGATGAGTTGTAATGCATTTCGATAATAGCTAAAAGCGTCCTGGGCTAAGCGAGGATTGGTTTCAGATTTATTTATTGCAATCATGTCTGCCATTTCAACAATACCGCGCTTTATGCCTTGAAGTTCGTCGCCAGCTCCAGGCAAAAGTAACAACAAGAAAAAATCAACCATGTCGTGCACCAACGTCTCACTCTGGCCAACTCCAACTGTTTCAACCAAGATAATATCAAACCCACAAGCTTCGCACAACAATATTGATTCACGGGTTTGAGCAGCTACCCCGCCTAGTGTATCACCGCTTGGCGAAGGCCGGATGAACGCTGATTCATTCATGGAGAGTAAATTCATCCTCGTTTTATCCCCCAATATACTTCCTCGTGTTTGTTGACTGGTTGGATCAACCGCCAAAACCGCCACATGTTTGTTGTGCTGTGTAATTAAATAGTTTCCAAAAACATCAATAAACGTACTTTTCCCAACGCCTGGAACTCCTGTTATAGCTATTCGAATGGACTTGCCTGTGTGTGGTAAACACTGGTCTAGAATTTGACTTGCCAGTTTTTGATGATCTGGAAGCGAGCTCTCGCAAAGTGTTATCGCTTTCGACAACGATCTCTTATCCCCTTTTATGATGTTTTTTGCAACAAATGAAGCATCTAAATCTATCATGCTACATCAACATTTTTCCAATCACAAAATACAGAAAAAGTCCCAGTAGGTCATTACTCGTCGTTATAAATGGTCCAGTGGCTAATGCTGGATCTATCTTGAGCTTGTCCAAAATTAATGGAACGATGGTACCTATTATCGCTGCGAGTAGAATCACTGCAAACAAAGCAACGCTCACAGTACTCATTATTCCGTTTGATTTCCCAACCAGTAGACCATAGCCAAGAAGCAATGCAGAACAAACGAGTCCATTGATTAACGCCACTGTAAGTTCTTTTGCCAATTTACTCCATACCGAATCATTGGAAATTGTATTGTTGGCCAGTCCTTGTACAATGATCGAACTCGACTGAACGCCAATGTTTCCAGCCATTGCCATTATTAAAGGCATAAACAACGCTAATTGAACGTTCTCTTGAAGTTGTCCATCAAATTGACCGATGACCACAGAACTCATAATTCCTCCAAAGAGTCCTATAATTAACCATGGAAGTCTCGCCTTTGATAAAACCCATACTTTATCTTTTTGTTCAACAACCTTACTAATACCCGAGAGCATTTGATAATCTTTATCTGCTTCTTCTCGTATTAAATCAACAACATCATCAATTGTTACCCGACCTAATAACCTATTGAGTGAATCGACAATCGGGAGCGCAATGAGGTCATACTTTTGCATAACCGAAGCGATATCCTCACCTTCAGCATTCACATTGGCATATTTGATATTACTATCAAAAATTTCAGATATTGGTGTCGAAGCTTTCGCCAGAATGATCTTTTTTAACGAGACCCATCCCAACAAAATATCACTATCATCGACCACATAAACCGTATAAACACGTGTTACTTCTTCCGCTTGTTTACGAATCTCTTCAGTACATTGGCTTACGTTCCAGTTGATGTTAACCTTAATTAACTCTCCCGCCATTAAACCTCCAGCTGTATCTTCTGGATATCGTAAAAGTCTAGTTAGATATAGCGAATCTTCTTTATTTGGAAGGTGCGAAATTATCTGCTCTGCCTCCGTTGTACCAAGTACGCTTAACACGTCAACCGCATCATCACTATCCATATTTTGGATAAATTCTGTGGCGATGTATTCATGACTAAAACCATCGAAGAACTTTACACGAACTTCAGGTTCTAACTCAGCCAACACCTCAACTTTTTTGTCACTTTCTAACAAACTGGTCGTATACACAGCTTGCTCCAATTCTAAATGATCAAAAATTTCAGCGATATCCGCAGGATATAAGCGCTCGAGCATAGACGCAAGTTCCTCGTCACTTTTAAGTTCTAAAAGTTCAATAAACTCGTCAACAAATTCCTTATCTATTACAAACGATTCCATCCACTACTCCTTGTGCTCTTCAATCCACTCCGTTAACTCCTTAAAGTCATCGACAGACAAATTCTCAGCCCGCAATTTAAACATTTGATTAGTGAGTATAGAATCCTTTGGTATGTTAAATTTCTTTAAAGCATTGGATAGTGTTTTTCTTCGTTGCTGAAACGCCGTTTTAACAACGTCAAAGAACATTGAGACATTCCAGTCTACGTCTTGTTCTATTCTTTTGCCAGAAATAACCGCACTCTGAACTTTAGGTGGTGGGCTAAATACGGTGGGCGGTATTTCAAACTCTAATGTAACCGTATAAAACGCTTGAACCAGAACAGATAAGATTCCATACGTTTTATTATGAGGCTTAGCGGCAATCCGTTGCCCTACTTCCAACTGAAACATCCCACAAAAGGCAGGAATGTGCTCTTTATTCTCTAAGATTTTAAATAAAATTTGTGACGAAATGTTATATGGAAAGTTTCCAATGATACCATACTCTGAAGTAAACAAGTGATTTATTTCTACTCTCAAAAAATCGGCAGAATGAACTTCAAGTGTGGGCATTTCTTTTTCTAAAAAAGCCACTGACTGACGATCTAGTTCTATTGCTTTAAGTTCGATTGGTTTCTCAATTAAATACTTGGTTAGAACACCCATACCAGGTCCGATTTCTAACCACGCCTTTACGTCAAAACGATCCACAATATCGGCTGTATTTTGGGCGATACTTTCGTCTTTAAGAAAATGTTGTCCTAAAAATTTCTTCGCCTTAACTTGTTTCACCATTGACCTTTCTATCGATTAATTGTTTGAGTTTGATTGGGTCGTTAACCTCCAATGATATTGACTGAATCCAAACCGTCACATTGGGTTTTAATTCACGTATAAACGTTTTTAACTTTACCCAATCCTTTTCAGTTGTAATAATATTGTTGTCCAATCGATCAGCATCGTATATGACCTTTTTAACTTCAGAAATAGAATACGTCCTATGATCAGGGAAACCCGCACAAATTGCATCTGGATACTTTTTTAGTTGTGCCTCTTGAAACTGCGAATTATCGGCTAATCCGCTTACGATTATTGGCCTATTAACTTCTCTTTCACCGCCAAATACGCGCGTTAATGCAGGATACTCCACCTTGCTATGAAAGGTTGGTATTGGTTCTTCGATATAACCTTCGTTAAGGTTCGGAGACTTTGTATAAATCAACATATCCCCACGCTTGATGTTTTTTCGAAACTCTCTTAAGCGACCCATTGGAACTACAAAGTCTTGAGTATATGGGTTTGAATATGTAGTCAAAACTATGGATAAGGAGGGTTTGACATATTGATGTTGAAATGCATCATCCAGTATTACTAGGTCGATATCAGGATTAATCAATAACATTTCTGGAATACCCAACACCCTATTTTCGCAAACCGTTACTGTGATTTCTGGAAACTGCGTTTTTATTTCAAGTGGTTCGTCTCCAACATTTTTTGCTAATGAACTTTCCTTAACCTCTAAAAAGCCTCTAGTTAAACGACCATATCCTCGACTTAAAACCCCGATTGTATGTGTGTTGCTATATTGTTGAATCAGATATTTCACCATCGGAGTTTTACCTGTACCGCCAACCGATAAGTTACCTACGACAATAACGGGTACATCAAACTTTACTGATTTCAATACGCCAACTCGAAAGAGCATATTTCGCACCTCCATTACCAAACCGTAAAGAATAGAAAATGGCCACAAAAGGTATCTGAGTACTTTCAACGATGGCAAAGTTGCAAAATTTAAGCTATTCAGTTGCAATTAATTCCGAAGCTTTGCCTGTCTATTCCTCAAAGTTTTGTTGCTTTGTTTACGATTGACAAATGTCTTACTGAAATGAAATTACGTTCGATACTAAATGACCTTTCTGAATTAGCACATCCAAGCTTGCAGGAATCATATGATAACTCGGGGTTGCTTGTTGGAAACCCTGAAATGGAAATAAATGGGATTCTTGTTTCCCTTGACTCGACGGAAGCAATTGTTGATGAGGCAATTGAGCGAAACTGTAATTTAATTGTAGCCCACCACCCCATTGTATTTAAAGGCTTAAAAAGATTCAATGGCTCCAACTACGTGGAGAGAACGATAATTAAAGCTATTAAAAATGATATAGCCATATATGCGATTCATACCAATCTAGATAATGTTCTTCAAAATGGTGTAAACCAAAAAATTGCTGAAAAACTTCACCTTAATAATGTTCAGATCCTTTCAAAAAAGAAGGAAGTTCTTACAAAATTGGTGGTTTTTGTACCAACCTCTCATGCCGAAAATGTTCGAGAAGCTTTATTTAACTCAGGTGCTGGAAAAATAAGTGATTACGATAAATGTAGTTTCAATTCTGAAGGTATTGGCACATTTCGAGCTGGACAAGAAAGCAAACCTTATGTTGGTGAAATCGGCGAGTCTCATCATGAAAAAGAAGTTAAGATAGAAGTAGTGTTAACAAACTATCTTCAACAGAAAGCTATCAAGGCAATGACTGAGGCACACCCTTATGAAGAAGTTGCATACGACTTGTACCCACTATTAAACGAAGCTCCAGAAATTGGTGCTGGTATTATTGGTGAGTTAAATAATGCATTATCGCCATCTGATTTCTTACAGCACGTAAAAACGAACATGAATGCAACCGTGGTTCGCTTCACCCAATCAAACCATAGTTCAATTAAGAAAGTTGCTGTTTGTGGAGGCTCTGGCAGTTTCTTAATTAAGCAGGCAATGCACTCTGGAGCAGATGCTTATGTGACTGGCGACGTAAAGTATCATGAATTTTTCGACAGCGAAGATCGGATGATGATTTGTGACATTGGGCACTATGAAAGTGAGCAATTTACTATTGAATTATTAGTCGACTTTTTATCGAAAAAAATGCCTAATTTTGCAGTCCTTTTCACTAAAACAGTTACAAACCCGGTAAATTATTTTTACTAATTTATGGCAACAATAGAAGAAAAACTTCAAGGTCTTTGGAAGTTACAAACCATCGATAAGAAATTAGATCAATTACATGCAGTACGTGGCGAATTGCCAATGGAAGTTGCTGATTTAGAAGATGAGTTAGCTGGTTTACAGACCCGCTTAGACAACTTTGAACAAGAAATTAGCGATTTCGAATCGAACATCGTTGGTAACAAAGAAAAAATTAGTCAAGCTCAACAACTTAGCAAGCGATACAACGAGCAATTAAACAAGGTAAAGAACAACCGTGAGTTTGATGCTTTAAATAAAGAGATTGAAATACAAGGATTAGAGGTGTTAGCTGCCGAGAAAAAAATCGGAGAACTCCAACATAGTATTCAGCTAAAACAAGAGCTAATCGAAGAAGTTAAGCAAGATTTAGAAGGGCGAAAAATCGACTTGGAAAACAAGAAGAAAGAGCTTGAGGAAATTTCTGCAGAAACAGAAAAAGAGGAAGGAAAAATTAATAAGGATCGAGAGAAAGCAGCTAAATCTGCAGACGAAAAATTATTAAAAGCATACGAAAGAATCCGTAAAAATGTATTTAACGGTTTGGGTGTTGCTCCAGTTCTTAGAGGCTCATGTGGTGGTTGTTTTGCAAAAATTCCACCTCAACTTCAGTCTGATATTCGTCAACGAAAGAAAATTGTTATCTGTGAACATTGTGGTAGAATCAATGTTGATGCAGAAATGGCAGGAATCGTTGAAGAAGTTCCAGAAGAAAAGCCAAAATCAAGAAGACGTAAAAAGGCTTAATTAGTCTTTACGTTTATTTCACATAGCTGTATTCGGACAACACGTATCTTTGTCCAATGAAACTAACTCGGCTGTTACTTTTTCTTTGTGCAATACTATTGTGCAATACGACTACAGTCGCCTCTTCTATTTCGTTTTCAAAAAAAACACTTGAAAGTCAAGCACTAATTTATCAGTTACGATTATCTGAAGCTGAAAGTATCTTACTAACAGAAGCAAAAGCTCACCCCGATGATGTTGTGGTGAATTATTTGCAGGTCGTTTCTAGCATGTTGCTCTATGTAACAAACGAAAGTCAAGCGGCTTTCGACTCATTTGACAATCGCAGAGACATCGCAATTGACAAACTCGAATCAAACGCGCCGTCAAACGGTTATAGAGACTTTTTACTGGAAGAAATATATTTCTACTCTTCTGTGGTTAATGGCAAAAAAGGCAATACCATTTCAGCCGCAAAGGATGTCCGAAATTGTTATAAATACGGTTCAAAAGTATTGGAAGAGTATCCATCATTTCATGCTGCCAAAAAAACAATGGGACTTCTCAAATCTGGCTTCGGAAGTTTACCAAGCACCTATCAGAAACTCGTAACATTTTTAGGCTATGAATCAAGTATGAATGAGGGTATTCGTTTACTTGAATCCTTTATCAAATCTGAGAATACTGGTTCGGAATGGTTGCTCATAAAAAAAGAGGCTTCGTTCTATCTAGCATCTGTTCATCTATATCTTAAAAACGACAAGGTTACCGCTTGGGATATGATACAAACAACTACAGCTGATTATTCAACCAATCCATTAAGTGCTTTTGCTCGTGTAAATTTTGCCGATAAATGCAAAAAGAATAACGAAATCATTAGCGTAGTTCAAGCACTTCCAACTGGTTCTCAGTATGGCAAAATCCCTTTTATGTCGCTGATGTTAGGCAAAGCTAAACTTCAGCGCCTCGACAAAGACGCTGACAAGTCACTTCTTCAATATTTAAAAGATCATAAAGGTAGCAGCTATGTTAAAAGTTGTTACCAGAAGTTGGCGTGGCATGCGTATATACATGGTAACATTGAGAAGTATAACTCATATAAAAAGGCTTTGGTTCAAAATGGCAACACTGAACTCGAAGAAGACGACCAAGCACATACGTTTGGAATAAATCCTGAAAATCCGAATAGGGAACTGCTCAAAACCAGATTGTTGTTTGACGGAGGATACTACAGTGAAGCACTAAAAATAATTCGTCCTTTAATGGCAAATGACTTTGCAAATGATTTAACCAAGACCGAATATGCATATAGAAAAGGCCGTATTTATGACGCACTCGGTTATAACTCATTGGCCATAGCATTTTATAAAGAATCTATTAAAACAGGTGAGCAATTAGAAGTTTATTACGCTTCATACTCTGCTCTATATATTGGAGAGATTTATGAAAAGTTAGGCGATCACGAGAATGCAAAAACATATTTCAAAAAGGCTACTTCGTTCAGCAACAATCGTGAATACCGCAAGAGTATCGAACATCGCTCGAAAAATGGTTTAAAGCGAATTGAATAGAAGTCCATATTCTACTGTATTTTTGACCCATTGAAACAGTTTATCTTCATACTCGTTGTCGCTATTTATAGTGGTTGCTCTCAGCAGTCATCACTTTCAACTAATGATCAAACTTTTGTCGACATTCATGCATTTTTCGAATCTGAAATTGCCGAATTAGATGCGAAACAACCATTGCTTTTTAAGCAGACTAAAATGGATACGTTGACAAATACAGATACCGTAACAAACTTAAAGTGGAGTGATGAACTATTTCCATTTTTAGATATCGATATTAAACCATCGGTATGGAAAACTGATTTCGCTTATGTTGAGCCAAACCATGAAAACGAACCTAACGAAACGGCAATGGTCTTTAACACTACGAATCCCAACCAAAGGGTGAAACAGTTTAAAGTTTTAAAAGACGAAAACGGAGCAGTTCAACGATTTTCGGCAACGATTTTTGATGACGGTAAAATATCTACCTCAAAAACGTTAATAAGTTATACGAAAGGAGTAGGATATAGTATTTACGTTGATCGCGAAACCAAACTAATGGGTATCGAATCATACCGTATCGTTGGACAATTTATTAATACAACAGACATAAAAGAATAATATAATAATGGCAAAAGCATTTGTATTTCCTGGACAAGGAGCTCAATTTACAGGTATGGGAAAAGAGCTTTATGAAACAAACGAGCAGGCAAAAGCACTATTTGAAAAAGCGAATGAAATTTTAGGCTTTCGTATTACCGATGTAATGTTTGAAGGTTCTGACGAAGAACTAAAAGAGACCAAAATTACCCAGCCAGCGGTGTTTTTGCACTCTGTAATCTTGGCCAAAACTATGGATGACTTCACACCAGACATGGTAGCTGGACATTCGTTAGGTGAAATATCTGCGCTGGTTTCTGCTGGAGTGTTAAGCTTTGAAGATGGTTTAAAGCTTGTCAGTATTCGGGCGCTAGCCATGCAAAAAGCTTGTGAGCAAAATCCGTCGACTATGGCAGCAATTTTAGGCTTGGATGATTCAGTTGTTGAAGAAGTTTGTGCCAATATCGCTGATGAAGTTGTTGTAGCAGCTAATTACAATTGTCCTGGACAGTTGGTTATTTCTGGAAGTAACGAAGGCGTAAAAATAGCCTGTGAACAGCTTTTAGAAAAAGGTGCCAAGCGTGCATTGCCACTTCCAGTTGGAGGAGCATTCCATTCACCATTAATGGAGCCAGCACGTGAGGAGCTTGCAGCTGCTATTACAAATGCTTCCTTTAACAAACCATCTTGCAAGGTATATCAAAACGTTTCGACCGTTGGTGAGGACAATCCTGAAACAATTAAGGCAAATCTAATTGCTCAGCTTACTGCACCTGTAAAATGGACGCAAAGTGTGCAAAACATGATTGCTGATGGTGCTGAGTCATTTACTGAAGTTGGCCCAGGAAGAGCACTTCAAGGCATGATCAAAAAAGTAGATCGTGCTGCAGCTGTAAGCGGGATTAGTTAACTTTGAAGTCAAATGACCGATTATTTCCCAAACGAGACTGTTGAACAGGCATACAATCTGGGTATGCAATTGCGCGCTAACGGTGCGTCTCATGAGGAAATGGTTGATGGGTTAATGGAAAATGGTTTTGCTAAATCTCTGTCAGAACACATTGCAAAAGATTTAGTAATGAATGAGCATGATGAACTACATCCACACGATGAAATGATTGAAATTGGATGGATGATGGTTTCGTTTGGCATTGTGATTACAATACTTTGGTTGATTCTTTTCCGCTCAGCCATAATACCAGCAATAGTGATTCTCCTTGGTTTTATAGCCATTGGTTATGGTCGATATCTCGATGCAGGTATAGAACACAAATAAAAAGAAACAAAAACGCCGAAGAATAATCTTCGGCGTTTTTGTTTTATCAAAATGTCAGACTATTTCAAGTCTGCTAATATTTCGTTTAAAGTGTTACTTGGACGCATTGCATCTGAAGTTAGTGATTCATTCGGCAAATAATACCCTTTTATTTCAACCGGCTTACCTTGCACGCTAATCAACTCCTCGTTTATTTTCGCTTCATTTGTTCTTAGTGCTTTAGCGATAGTGGTAAATAAATTTGCTAACTCAGCATTTTTCGTTTGCTCTGCCAATGACTCTGCCCAATATAGCGCCAAGTAAAAGTGACTTCCTCTATTATCTATTTGTCCAATCTTTCTCGCAGGAGACTTGTCGTTTTCTAAAAACTTCTCTGTTGCCTCATCTAAAGCTTCACTTAAAACAATGGCCTTTTCATTATTGTAATTTGAACCAAGGTGTTCCAACGATACAGCCAATGCTAAAAACTCCCCTAATGAGTCCCATCGTAGGTAGTTTTCTTCAACAAACTGCTCTACGTGCTTAGGAGCTGATCCACCAGCACCAGTTTCAAACAATCCACCACCGTTCATCAATGGTACGATCGACAACATTTTAGCACTTGTTCCTAATTCTAAAATTGGAAATAAATCAGTTAAGTAATCACGTAATACGTTTCCTGTTACTGAAATTGTATCTAAGCCTTGTCTAACACGATCAAGCGTGTAAAGAGTTGCTTTCTCTGGACTCATGATTAAAATATCTAACCCAGAAGTGTCATGATTTAAAAGATATTGATTAACCTTTTTGATTAACTGAGCATCATGTGCCCTGTTTTCGTCTAGCCAAAAAACTGAAGGAACATTCATCGCTCTAGCACGACTAACGGCCAACTTCACCCAATCTTGAATCGGTGCGTCTTTAACTTGGCACATTCTCCAAATATCACCCGCTTCTACACTATGTTCCAACAAAATGTTTCCGTTTGCGTCGATAACCTTTACTGTACCCGTTTCAGAAATCTCGAACGTTTTGTCGTGACTACCATATTCTTCTGCTTTTTGAGCCATCAACCCAACATTTGGAACGGTTCCCATAGTAGTTGGATCAAACGCACCGTGCTCCTTGCAAAAATCTATTGTAGCTTTAAAAACACTTGCATAACTGCTATCTGGAATAACAGCCTTTGTATCTTGGGGGTTCCCTTGAGCATCCCACATTTGTCCACCATTACGTATCATCGCCGGCATGGAAGCATCAATAATCACATCACTTGGCACATGTAAATTGGTAATCCCTTTATCTGAATTAACCATAGCTAACGCAGGTCCATTTTCTATTATAGCAGCGATATCCGCATTTATCTCAGCTTGCTTTTCTGCTGAAAGTTGTCCAAGTTTATTTACTAAATCTCCAAACCCATTTTTCAAGTCAACTCCAATGGAATCAAAAGTTGCATGGTGTTTTGTAAATAAGTCTTCAAAGAAAACTGAAACCGCATGACCAAAAATGATGGGATCGGAAACCTTCATCATTGT
This sequence comes from uncultured Bacteroidota bacterium, assembly GCA_937124965.1. GTDB lineage: Bacteria > Bacteroidota > Bacteroidia > NS11-12g > UBA9320 > UBA987. The sequence goes on along the minus strand of CAKZLB010000016.1, from coordinate 43,350 downwards.
TGCTTTCATATGCAGAGAGAACAATACCCCTTTCGCTTTAGCATCAGCAACTTGTTCTTTCAAAAACGCTAAAAGCGCTTTTTTGCTCATTACGGTCGCATCAATAACCTCACCAGCAAGTAATGATGCATTACCTTTTAATTCAGTTTGTTTTCCGTTAGTAGTTTCATGAACTATTCTAAACGTAGTTTCAGATGGAATCGTTACAGACTTTTCATTTGATCTAAAATCATCTGAACCCATTGTCGAAACGTGAGTCTTACTGTCGCGCTTCCACTCCCCCATTCTATGTGGGTTTTTCTTTGCGTAATTTTTTACTGCTTTAGGAGCTCTTCTGTCTGAATTTCCTTCACGAAGTACTGGATTTACAGCACTTCCTTTTACTTTGTTGTATTTCGCTGCTATTGCCTTCTCATCTTCTGTGGTAGGATCTTCAGGATAATCTGGAATAGCATATCCATTTGCCTGCAATTCCTTAATAGCTTCTTTCAACTGAGGAACTGACGCTGAGATATTTGGCAATTTAATAATATTCGCTTCTGGAGTTTTAGCTAATTCTCCTAGCTCGCTCAAATGATCTCCGATACGTTGTTCTGGTGACAATGCATCAGGAAATTGAGATAAGATTCTTCCTGCTAATGAGATATCTCGTGTTTCAACTTCTACACCTGCAACAGACGTAAAAGCTTGGACAATCGGTAGAAAAGAAAAAGTCGCCAACATAGGCGCTTCATCGGTTTTTGTGTAAATAATTTTGTTTGCCATTCCGTGTTTTGAGTGGTGCAAAGGTAGTTTTTCTATCTCAGTGAAAAGAAGATTTCAGAAAGATTCTTACGAGGCGTACTGGCTTAGCGTTTACGGTTTTTCCTTCAGCAGAAACAAAACCTCATCCTCTTTTTTCATGCGATAGGTCTCACGAGCAAATCGCTCAAGCATGGCTTCATCAGTACTTAGCAACTCCTTTTGTTCTTTGAGTTTAACAATCTCCTTTTCATAAAACTCTTTTTCGTCTTGTAGTACTTTTATTTGCTTTCCCAATCGATATTGGTAAACAAAATTATTTTGGTCAAAAAACGCCAACCATGTTGCCAACACAGCAAACACAATAAAATAACGATTTTTATACCACGTCTTAGACATAGAACGAAACTACGACAACTTTAACAATTGATGTTACCTTCAAAATTCACACGACTTAGATTATGTCCTATTCTGGAGATGGGATAGATTCGTTTGCAGTCCTCATTCGAGAAACAACCACGTCTTTCCCTAACAATTCCAACATTTCGAAAATTGGAGGACCTCCAGCCATTCCACTCACGGACAATCGCAATGGTTGCATCAAACTGCCTGGGCTGACACCTTTTGATTCGACAAACTTGCTAAAGCTTTCTTGTACCACATCCGCCGTAAACAAGGCAATTGTATCAAAGTCATCAGCCAATTCTTTAATCATCGCTGGTGTGTCACCTTTCCATTTCTTTTTTACCGTTTTTTCGTCGTACGATGTTGGAGCAACAAAGAAATATTCTGACACCTCCAAGATTTCAGGAGCAAAGTTGACTTTTTCCTTGACCATGGCTACCACATTGGTTAGATATTCGTCTTCAGCCTCCCAACCTTTTGCAGCTAAAAGAGGTCGTATTAACGTTGACAATTCAGAATTGTCCATCGCTTGCAAGTATCGGTTATTAAACCATTTTGCCTTATCAGCGTCAAACTTAGCACCACTCTTTGAAACCTTTTCAAGACTAAACGCTTGAACCAATTCTTCTAAGCTAAATATCTCTTGGTTATCGGATGGATGCCAACCAAGTAACGCCAACATATTGATTACCGCCTCAGGTAAGTATCCACTTTCGCGATACCCAGAACTAATTTCTTGTGTTTTTGGATCTTTCCATTCAAGAGGAAAAACAGGAAACCCTAATCGATCACCGTCTCGTTTGCTCAGTTTGCCTTTGCCATCAGGCTTTAATAGTAGAGACAAATGAGCTAGCTTCGGCATTGTTTCTTCCCAACCTAAATATCTGTATAATAAAACGTGTAACGGCGCTGATGGCAACCACTCTTCACCACGAATTACATGTGAAATTTGCATGATGTGATCATCCACCACGTTAGCTAAATGGTAGGTAGGCAAACCATCTTGCTTTATTAAAACCTTGTCGTCCATCTGTGAAGAATGAACAACTACCCAGCCTCTTACTTCATCATGAAACCGAACTTCCTCTTTTCTAGGAAGTTTAATCCGGATAACATATGGATCGCCATTCTCCAATCGCTTAGAAACTTCATCCTCACTCATGCTCAAAGAGTTTTTCATACTCATTCGCGAGCTTGCATCGTATTTAGCAGGCATACGTGCAGCTTCTAATTTTGCACGCATTTCCTCAAGGTCTTCTGTTGTATCAAAAGCATAATATGCGTATCCAGAAGTTACCAATTGATCTGCATATTGCTTGTACATAGACATTCGCTCACTTTGTCTATATGGAGCAAATTCACCACCTTGACGAACACCTTCATCAGGAGAAATACCTAACCATGCCAACGATTCGTTGATATAATCTTCAGCACCAGGCACAAATCGTTTTTGGTCAGTATCTTCAATACGAAGAATAAAATCTCCACCATGCTTTTTAGCAAAAAGGTAATTGTACAAGGCAGTACGAACACCACCAATATGTAAGGGTCCAGTTGGACTAGGCGCAAAACGAACGCGAACTTTTCTTTCCATGAGTAAAACAGGGCAAAAATAATGCTTTGCAACTGCCTGCGAAAGAGAAGTGTAGACATACAATCCGATTATTTATATACTTTTGTAGTGCGCTTAAGCACTATGGAATCTTCCTTACTGGTTATATTTCTGACCCTCCTACTTTCGGCATTTTTCTCTGGTTTGGAAATTGCCTTTTTATCTGCAAACAAACTTCGCATTGAATTGAAGAGTGTTCAAGGTGTGAAATGGGCTGTTATCTGCGCAAAGTATATCAAGACTCCCTCGAAGTTTATCAGTACAATTCTCGTTGGGAATAACATTGCCATCGTCATTTATGGTATTGCGATGGAGACTTTGCTCGACAAGAGCCTCTCCGACATTTTTGGCTTACACTTGGAAGGCTTTAGTCAGATGTTACTGATTACGTTTATCTCAACGCTAGTTGTTTTAGTTCTTGCTGAGTTTTTACCAAAAGCAATGTTTCGGATAAACCCTACAGGTATCTTGAGCGTGCTTATTTATCCGTTTCAATTCTTCGCAAAAGTCCTTTCTCCTATCGTTCGATTTACACTTTGGTTGGCGAAAAGCATCTTACGTTTGGTGTTGAAGAAAGAGTTTACGGAGGAAAGTCCAACCTTTAGTCGACTAGATTTAGACCATTATATCACTGAAAGTCAAAAACATAAAAACGAAGACGACCGTGATGTTGATACCGATATTCTTAAAAATGCTCTAGATTTTGGTTCGGTTCAAATACGCGAATGCATGATTCCCCGAACGGCATTAGTTGCTATTGATTTAAACAGTTCTGTGGATGAATTACTGGCCCTTTTTATGGAAAGTGGTCATAGCAAGGTTCTGGTATATAAAGAAACGATTGACAATATTATCGGTTACGTGCACCATATTGATTTGTTCAAAGAACCAAAAAACATTAGTTCCATTTTGATTCCAATATTGATTACAAATGAATCAAAGTTGGCGAATGAAATGTTGAATGATTTTACCGTTAATAGAAAAAGTATAGCTGTTGTTGTGGATGAGTTTGGAGGCACATCCGGAATCGTAACTACGGAAGATATTATTGAAGAAATATTTGGAGAAATCGAAGACGAGCACGACGATCAGACAGACATCATTGATAAAAAGATTTCTGATTTAGAATATGAATTATCCTCAAAATTGGAAGTGGATTTTCTAAACGAAAAGTACAATTTACAAATCCCAGATGGTGATTATGAGACGTTGGGAGGATTTATTATTTCAGAACATCAAAGCATTCCAAACGAAGGAGAAACTATTGATTTAGGTCGATTTATTTTCACCATTTTACATTCTGAAGATCATCGGATTGAAACGGTTCGGTTAAAAATTGACACGACGGAGTGATTAAATAAGACATTGAGTTAATGAGGTAATGCGATAAGGCATGGAACTTTATTACATCGAGGATTCATATGTTAAAAATAGTCCTAAACCTGATTTAGTTATTTACCCTAACCCTGCCATTGATGTCATTCATCTAACTAAAAAGAGATCTAGTTCGTATCTATAACGCACTCAGCAATATGGTGTTTGATGAAAAAGAATTCAACTTTGACCTTGGTCAAGATATTTCACATTTGACAAGCGGACTATACATACTCAGGTCAGAAAACGGAAGCTGTGTGAAGTTTATGAAGTACTAAAACCCCCAATATCTATTCATTGTAGTATTAACTCATTGTATCTTTGTTAAAGCACATTTCGTTATTGCTGCCTGCCGGGAGTCGAAAAAATTACAATAACTCGATGAAAATTACCTAAGTCCGATGCAGAGATTTGTCTTGCTCAGTATTCTAAAATTATTCATACAAAAGGCAAATGAAAGATGAAGCCCTCTTAATCGATATATGCAAACACAAACCAAATTTCGGCAACCAGTATTGATTGTTGCAAAAATATGGCTCACCGCCATTTTTTAAGGCAAAATTAACTACAAATACATCGAAAACAATCTGTTTGTGATACAAAAAGCACTTGTGTACACAATACTTTTGGTACCACAAAACAAATCCTAATTAATTAAATTATGAAAGTCACATCTATTATTAGTCGGTATATTTATATCATTCTATTCTTTTTGATATTTGAGGGTTGCGAAAGAGAAGAAATCGAGAACCTTAAGAAGGCTTCAGATTCGTCTTGGCAAGAATCGTTTTCGCAAGAATTAAAAGACTGGGGGTCTTTTAAAACTGGAACTTGGTGGGTATATGAGGAACAGCTTTCTGGTTTAAGGGATAGTGTTTGGGTTATTAAAAATGTTGCTAGCACTGAGCAGAAACCAAATCTTAGTTTCAGGTGGTCTCCAATAAACCACCCTTATTTGCCCTATTTAGCATCTTATTGCGCTTCGACAATGTCTGACTCGTTTTGTTACCGTCTTTCTGAAACATATCATAAAAATACTGTGTATCTAAGACCTAGCCACTTACCATACTATGTTCTTGAACCTACCATTTTTATGATAATGCCTAGTACGTATTTTAATAAAGAGCGTGAACTAACTCTAGATACTACATGGAATACTGGATACGTATATAAGGGCGGCACACCGATTTTTAATACAGCAAATGATACCGTTTACCCTACTCTATCGATTGGACAGTTAGTTTTTGAAAATGTTGTTATAAAACACGATAAAAACAACATGGTATTCAACAACAAGAGCACCGTAATCTACAGTGCAAAAAATATTGGTGTGATTCGTAAAGAAATTCTTGAAAAGGATAGTAACAATGTTCGAAAAGAGTTTCTAGAAAAGAAGCAAATATGGAACCTGATAAAGTACCATATTGAACAATGAGGGTTGCATTATGCTTAGTTGTTTAGTCTCTTTATTTCGCACATCTCAATTCACGTCCTAATCTATAATATTATGAAAAATCTGTTTTTTATTACCGCATTGTTGTTGATAACCAATGCATTTGCTCAAACCAAACTCAAAGACACGAATCTCTTTGTACGCATGTACGATTTGAATTATTCGGGTGATAAGATTGCTAGTGGAATAATTCTTTCTATTTCCGACTCGTCCATTCAATTACTACATAGGTTTGACACTATAAATATTCAAGCAAGCACTATTGGTAGAATCAAAACGAAACGTTCTTTTAACCAAAATGTCGGTAGAGGCGCATTAATAGGAGTATCCACAGGGGCTGTTATAGGTTTTTTTGGGCCGGAAGATTGCTCTAATTCTGGCGCTTTAGTATGTTTCGATAGAGGTACAACAGCAGGTTTTGGGGCTTTTTTTTGGATTTGGTCTTGGGTCAGTGATTGGAGCCATTGGAAATCTTTTTAACAACTCGAAGTCTTATGATATAAATGGAGATCTGGATAAATTGAAGGCATTTAAAGACGAAGTAAATCAATGATTGGCTGGTTTTGCACCTTGTTAATTAATGAACAAAGAAGGGTTCCGAAATAAATCGAAACCTTTTAAGTGGAACTGACCTATTGCCCTCCCAACTCCTTCATCATCAATTGGTCGACTGCTTCGAATAGCTGCTCGGGTTTTTTAGTTTTCCAAGACCAAGTGGTTTCATCTTCTTCCTCCAACTTGATATAAGAGTCAATGCCTGCAGCCTCCATTTCATCCATAATGTGATCTCGAAAATGTAAAAAGGCAATCCACCCACCTGGCGTATCTTCCCACCATTCCTGGTAATAAGCATCATCTCCAGAATGAAAATTCAAGACATTTTCCCCAAGGAGTATGAACTTTTCAATACCCAAATCAAGCATTTCGTCAATTACCTCTCGTTTCAAGACTGCAATATCATTGTGAATTGCGTCGTTCCACTCTCCAATCATTTCAATAATTGCATACTTCTCATCATAGTCTACAAAAAGAACTTTTAGCAATAACGTTTCACTGCCAAAATAATCCCATTGAGGGTGGACCAAGTAGTTATAGATTTTGTTGGTGTATTCAAACTGACTATACTGCGTTCGATAAAACGGACTGTTTGGGTCGCTACTCGCTTTATAAACATGTCGCCAAAGAAAATGTGGCTCAATCTGATGCATGAGGAATATTCGAATCTTTAACTATATACAACGGACGGTTCTTAATGTTTTCATTCATCCGACTTATATATTCTCCTATGATACCAATTCCTATTAATTGTATTCCTCCAATAAAAATCATTGTTACCATTTGTGACGCCCACCCTGGTTGATAATCTTTGATGACATACCGAGAATACAGGGTGTATAAAATCAACAAGAAACCAATAAACGAAAATAGAAACCCACTGATTGTTGCAATTTTTAACGGCCAATTACTAAACGATGTAATTCCATCCAATGCAAAGCGAATCATTTTGGAATAACTGTATCCAGTCTGACCACTCATGCGTTCTTCCCGATTGTACGTTACATACGTTTGGTTGAAACCTATCCAAGATATTTGTCCTCGAAGAAACTTGTGTCGCTCTGGCATCATCAACAATTGGTTGACAATCTTACGATCCATGATTCTAAAATCTCCAGTATCTAGCGGGATGTCGAAGTGAATAATTTTGTTTAATATTCGGTAGAACCACTTCGCAGTTGCTTTTTTCATGGCAGACTCACCTTTTCGCTCTGCTCGCTTTGCATAGACCACCTCAAATCCTTCGATGCTCTTGAGGTATAAATCTTCAATTACTTCTGGCGGATCTTGCCCATCAGCATCGATGATTACTATTTTATCGCCTGACGAGAACTCCAACCCCGCACTTACCGCTATTTGATGCCCAAAATTTCTGCTAAAATTGATATACTTTACGTCTTGATGCTCGTTGGCTAATTCAATAAGAATTTCTTGGCTTTTATCCGCACTTCCGTCGTTTACATAAACATATTCTCGATCCAAATTGAGCTTATCAAAAACCGCAGTCATCCGCTTATACATGGGCAGGATGTTGGCTTCTTCATTGTAAATTGGTATTACGACGGAAATCATCATTCAAAGAAACAATATTTAACCCGAAATACGATGTAACTTTTCCGGCATGACCGCGTACAACTAATAATATCGTCAACTATATCTGTGTCAATCATGTAATCGTTTATCATCTATCAACAAAAACTGAACAACCATCAAATCTTACCCTATTTTTTAGTCGATAATCCCTTTTTCCTGTCGGCTTAAACTTTAAATAATAATCGATGTCAGGTTTAAATTATTAAATTTGGGCATCTTAACCTTAAAACGAATTATATGTCAGACTCCTTTGATTTGCTAGACCAATTGGGTGATCAAAAAAAAGTAGAAACCCTAAAAGCAAAACTTGAAAAAAAAACAGGTGAGGACATCACCTCCAAACTTGACCAAATAGAAGCCGATATTGAAAAAGCGGTTGAAGAAAATAGATCTTCAGAAGAAATTGTTGATGGTATCATCAATGCAAATTTCGACTCCTTAAATGGCGATGTCGAAGCCACGGAACAGGATTTACAAGAACTAATGCTTCACTTACGATCAATGCTTGATAGTTGTGGAGGAGAGTTTTCGAAGCTTCAAGAACTTAATGCATCCGAACAAAAACTGGTAGAAAACGCCAGCAATGCTCGTAAAAAAGCAGAAGTTGAAGTGATGGACGCTGAGGGTATGTCGAATGCTTGGAATATTTTATTTGGTTACAAAAACAGCAAAGTAAAAAAGAGTAAAGAAGAACTTGAGCAAATGATTTCTGCATTAAAAGCTGCAGAGGAAGAAGCTCAAAAACGTTATAGAGATCGTCTTAAAAACGCAGATATCGGAGAAAGTCTAAACCGAATCATCAGCCAGGTACAAGGCATGGTGGGTATTGTAGAAAACATGATTATCGATGTTGACGCACAAATAGTTTCACTTAAAAATAGAAAAGAACTTGCGTTCGAAACGAAAGAAAAGGCTGCGACAATTATGGAAGATCGCAAGGCAGATCTTGAACAAACGGAAAACGAACTTAAGCAAGCCGAAACCGAACTTACCGAGTTGCCAAACAATAGCCCTGAGTATACTGCCCAAGAAAAGAAAGTTGCCGACTTAAAAGAACGTAGGTCTGACCTGAAAGGTAAGTTCAATATTGCATTGGGAATCTTTCAGTCAAAAGAGCGATTTGTTGATCAAATTGTTATCCACCTTGAGGCTCAAACCACAACTAAGAACAACCTTAAACAGCTTATTGGTCAGCTGAAGAGTGATACAGAAGAAAGAGTTGCAACATACGAATCTGGATTGCAATTAATTCAGTCGGCAACAGCGCAAGAAGCTGCTTCGATGTATGAAGAAGCTGGTGTTAAAACCGATCAAAAAATAACTGAGATTGCTGCTAAAGTGCTCGTCGGTTCTGAAAAAGATAGAATTGAACGTGTTAAAAAACATCCTAAACGTATGACCGAATTGCATCAAGTATTGGTAGCAATGGCTGAAGCAACGGCAAAATACAAGGAAGAAGATGCTAAAATCATGGAACAGCATGGTAAAAAGTTTGGAATTGATGTAAGCGAAACATTCTCGTTTAAGCACGAAAAGACAGGCAACGATGACGCGCCTAAAGACAATGGCACACCAAACAAACCTTCCAATGATTCAGTCAATAACTTGATGGACTAATCGTACGACGTGAAGACCATTGATATAAACAATCATTTTACAGAGTTAGATCGGAGTATTCTAGCTGGCGAGAACGCATACTCCGATTACTTCAACTACGTAAAAAACTGTCTGGAGATTTTGTTGAATTCGTTCGACAGTCTCACATCGGAAGATTCGAAAGAAATAAAAGCACTGAAGAGCTTTTCTCAAAAGTATCTTAATTCCATAGAAGCTTTACGATTAAAGTATGCATACGACGAGACAAATTCTATGCTTGTGGACGTCACGGAAAGTGGCTTCCCAAACTTTATGGAATTTAAGAAGCTGGATGCGGATATTGACAAAAAAGATGCGGAGTTAGCGAAATTGCCATCGAAAGATTCTTTAAAACAAAGCATCTTAGACCATATGGTTCGAAAGAAGTCTGACCCGATTTCGTTACTGAATAAATTAAGTAAATCGAGCTACTACATACGATTACAATGGAGTAATTTATTTACTGAATTTACCCCGGGTAGCATTGAGTTGCTTAATCAACATACAGACGAACATAAAACACGAACTTTCTTTTATTCATGGGCGTCTTACGACAGTGTAACGAACAAACCATATATCTACATAATGATTTTTGACAACCCACTGGTTTCAAAAGACCCTTTGTCTGGTGTAGACAACGACCCAGCTTTTGTTGAAACGTTGAAGAAAATTACGCATAATTCCGCGCCACTTAAAGTGATGGCATCGGATATTGATAATGCATACGAAAACATTATGCCCAAGGTGTTAAAACGCATAGAGATTGGGCCTATATATGGAAAGTATTCACGTGACAAGCATAAATATTCCCTACTTCTAAGGAAACATTTTACGGACGATGACTTCATCATCACGTACAAAACAGAGGTAGTTTTTTCTAAAGGTGAAAAGCGAAGCAAGTCGTTTTTGTCTAAGGGAGAACTTCGCCAAATCTTTCATGTAGACGAGTCGAATAAAGAATGCATGGATCGAATGGTGTCGGATATGCATTCGTATATGATTACGTCACATGATGTATTACAATACCTGAACGATACAGAACCTGAAACGTTAAAGGGACTTGCTGCACCTGTTTACGTTTACAATAAATAACATGAAAAAAAGACAATTAAATCAAACGATTTAGTTGTCAATATTGGTAAAACATGGAAAAACAAGAATCATCCTTATTAAAAATAAAAGAAGACGACTTAGATCAGTATAAAGAAGAAATTACCACGTACTTAAAACAAGTTAGTTGGAAGCCTGACAATAAATCGGGTGCAAATGCTATCAATTTAAACTTCTTGTCCAATGTGTCAAAAGCAATGGATTTGCAACAGGAAGATCAATCGAGTGTATTAAAAGAGGCGGTCCGAATTAGCAACGATCGTGTGATATTATCGAATGCGAGCAATCAAGTAATGAATGCAATACGCAAAGGTTACAGCATCGGAAAACACATTGCCAAGCTATATGGCGACGCAAGTGGTTTAGAATTGCTTCATCAAAAAAACAAAAATGGCAGTTTGCATCAATCTGAACTCCCAGAGTTTCATGATAAAAGTCAAACACAAAGTGCAATCTTACTTTTTGCTGCTTCCACATTTATTCAATACGCACTAGCCGATTATCGCTCGGATGAAGTTTCGTCTATTCAAATTGACTTCGCAGGAATTCCTGAGGTCAGTTTAACACGACCTTCGAAAGCGATTCAATGTAGCATGTATTACTATGCGGCGTACTTAGAGCGTTCAGGAGTTGTTGTATCAGACTTGCACTTTGTAAAGCTGACCTTATTATACTTTGAACGAATAATGGAAGAAGTAATTCTCCGAAAAAATGCATTAAAGTATTCGGAAGCTTTTACCCAAAACCATTACAAACTTGAAAAAACGCAATATGTTATTCAAGGGTTTGAATCGCCCTCTTCTGTGTCCGTGAAGGGTACACAATTCAATCCAACTCGAATGGAGGCGATTGTAGCTAATAAACAGGCGAAACATCTTTTTAAACGTTATGCAGAGAGGTTATTGTGTTACGATTTTGATGCAAAAATGAACCCTATCAATGAGCTTGGTGGATTACCTTCCATAACCATGGCCGATGGAAAACCTGGTACTGGAAAAAGTATGCTTATTGCTGCAACTGCGACGTTAATTCAAGAACGATGCGACGATTTAGGATATCCATTTCTTTTTTGGCCATTGCCAGAAACCATCGTTTCTACGTTTCAAGGTGGAACTGCAGAACGAGCAATGGAATGGTTTAAACCAATGCAAGATCCTAATAAAATTGTTTTTGCTCCTATTGATGATGCAGAAAACAATTTAGAAGAACGAACCAGACAAGGTGTTTCGGCGGGTGTAAGAGAATTCATAGGCGTTTTCCTTCGGAATACTGAAGGTGCGTACGCAGTAAATCTTGGTAATCGTTTGATCAGTCTATTCACAAATATTCCGGATCAAATTGATAAGGCGGTGCTGTCTAGAATTCAGATGCGGATATCAATGGAAGGTGCTTCTAGTGAGTTTGATTTCATGGATCAAGATTATTTGTGGTGGAAGAAATATACGGAACTAGATAAAAAATTCATTGACAATCAGGATCCTAAAAACTACAAATACATGGACGCGCAACAAGCTGCGGCATCCATCAACGAGTTGGTTGAAACAAAATACTCGTTTCAAATCCCAGAACTTGAAGAAATGTTTTATAACACATCCAAACAAGTAGATGTCGATGCGCATCAATTTTTTGGTAAGTTTTATGAATCGGTGTTACAGAAATATCCGTTCTTTTCTTCGAGAGATCTTCGAAATATTCAAAAAGCAGTTGACGCTCGATTGATAGATTTTGACCTACCAGAGGTTTGGTGGAGCAACAAAGATGATTTTTTCACGCAACCGTATGACAAAAAAATCATCATATTGAAAGACCTAATGAAGCAGAATATGAAAGGGGTTTCATTTGGAGATATCCGACTGTATGAAGCTTTGAACTATATAGAAAATAGTATTCGAATTAACCAAACTGGTGTAAATAGAGAAATTAAGGAACAGGCAAAACGTTTGTACATTCAACAACAAGCGAATAAAGAATTAATGAACGGAAACATTCATGATTAAACTTATCGAAAGCGAACTTTTTGGTCACAATTTGGTGGATATTTACTCGCCATCGTTAGTAAAGCGGTACAACGAGTGCTTGGAAGATATTGGCCTCGCTCCTACCAAATTAAAACAGTTTCACATTGATGGTTGGGGATGGAGCCCGCAGATTGCAGAAGAACAAGATGACCGTTTTTACTTATCGCATGGACTTGCCAATCCATACGGAATTATCATCACTCCGAAACAAGAAGATAGCGCTATATACATGCCGTATCATAGTTTCGATCGACAAATACATCAGAAAATATTCAAACATTATAAAGACCAAATCACCGATATTACTACGCGATCTGGTTTGTGGTTTGAATTGGACCAAGAAATTACGGCGTATAGATCACCACAAGATTTATTAATGATTGATTACATCAAGGTAAATTTCTACAGTGTTGATCGAATAATGCTTGCAGCGCAAAAACAACGAGAGCTTATCAGCGAATTTTACGATAAACCAAATGCCTGGTCGAATGACGATTTGCGAAAAGAGATTATTGAATCATGCAAAAAACATGGTGACTTACGCTACATGAAACTCGACATTCCGACGCATCCATTTAATGAAATTGACACGTTTCATACGGTGGCTTTTGACGGATTATATGTCTTTAAAAAACTTAAAAATAACAAACCCTTGCTCGTTTATGGTGGGAATAAAACCAGTGTTTCTGGCGAAACAAAACACGGCCATATAGAGTATAATATCAAAGACCCAAGTCTGGTGAGTTACTTGTACAATGCTGGATTAATATCAAACGATTTGAGCATTTACGCCCAGTTTCCAGCAATGCTTGACTTGATGCAAGAGCAGGTACTGTTGAGTGCAATAAGCGCTTCAGGAAAAAAGTATGATTACATCTCATTAAATAAAAATCAGAAAAAAGGACTGATAAACAAATTACTCCAAGACGGGCATCTGCCAGATGTTTATTTTGAATTTGAACGATTAATTGGAGACGTAAGAGATGGAAAGAATATTAACGCGGATGATTTGCCACAATCCCTTTTTCCTTACTTGCTCAATCCAAAGAGTCATCTGAATCAACGTGACAAAAAAGTGCTTTGGAAGATGTTGTCTAATATCAATGATTCAAACCCTGTTATTACGTACCTTTTTGATAAATCAAAATTCTACACCGATTACCAATCGTGGGACGACCAGACCCAACAATGGATTATCGATAAAATTTTGAAACATAAAGACATTTACAATCACTTAATCCAATAATTATGGACTCAATACTTTCGCTCATTATCGGTTTAGTTTTAGGCATCCTTTTCGTTTTATGGGATCATAAAAAAGGACAAGCTTGGTACAAACGATGGTACGACTTAAGTCACAAGGATCCGTTGCATCCATCCATTGATGACACCTTTATTCGCAATCAACCTTTTTCAAAACGTGTTGTACCAGCTATTATAATAACAGGCGTCTTCATGTACATTACTTGGTGGTTGGGTAACCTAAACCCACTCATAACTTTTCTTCAAGGTGGGATAGCCTTAGTTGCTGTAATCATAGGGTTTTATGTAGGCCCATTTATAGCCAATAAACTACCTAAAGGTTTAAAAAAAGCCAATGAAACGCTCAGAAAAATTGATGCAATTGAAGCGGATATAAAAGAAGTTAAACCTATAAACGTCGAAACACCCAAACCTGAGCGTGATGAGATAAAGTCTCCTCCTAAAAAAGACGATAAAGACGAAGATTGGAGAAAAGGTATTAAGGACTTTTTAGACAAATAATACAGTATGACAGAGCCTAAACCAGAAATCACAAACCGCCTATACTGGATTGTTTACAACATCAGAACCAAGTTATGGACGAGTCTCAAGACCTATTTCAAACGCAAACCCATTTGGAGTACGGTACTTTTTCTGTTAATTGTTGCACTTTTATTCATTAATCGTGCAGGGTTACAATCAACTGTTTTAGGCATCCGAAAGTATGCCCTTCTTGTTGTGGTATGTTTGTTAATTCTGGTTTGGTATTTTAAGGGGTGGTCGAAACGTGGAGGAAAGAAGAATGTGTTCTCTACCATTTTGTTAATAGGCTTTGGGGCGTTTTCGTTTTTTGCAGGTCCAGGAATCTACAAATATTTGAGTTTGTATTTTCACTATTCAACCATCAATAAAGTTTCGCTGGCTGAGCTTCCCGAAACAGATTTTGAACGGATTCAGCCCATCCATTCGGTACGAACGTTAATAAACCAAGAAGCACTTTCTGAAACCGAAGATGCTACAGAGCCAAGATTCATTCGAGGCAACGACGGACAGTATTATTTTAGTTGCGCCGTTGGACCATCGAGGTCTTATAAGCTTCAACAGTTTCAAAAAAACATGTACGAAATTTTGCATGTGCCGTCTAACTTACCGGCTCCTGTCTTTTCCGGAAAATATAGAAAAGATGTCAATTTTGATATTGGAGAGCTTTTGTTGTTTAGCAAAAAGACGGAAGCCTCTGTGACGAAGCGATTTAACATTAGTCAATATTTAAATTGCGAAGCAGCAACGCCATTATATCTTCAAGACAATAATGGACACTGGGTTCAAGTAGTACCGATTGTACGTTGGAAAGGAATTTTATTTCCTCGACCTGTGTTTGATGGTGTTTTTGTAATTCACGAAAAACGGGACGAAGACGTGTATTGGAAACGTGTTTTGTTAGGTAGAGGTGATTATGTTTCTGTTCCTCGAATTTCTGAGTTCGCGTTTTTAAAGGGTCAAAATATTATTCCACGAAGAGTGGCTGCTTTTACTGCCGAAAGCTTCCGTTTTTCCAATGGTTTTTTTGCACCGATGCCTTTTTATCACGAAGGCGATATTCGGATCCCAAGATTGCCTAACGATGTAAACCCACAGCCATTTGTGACCTATTTTAAGGTTAAAAATGATGAAAAGTTGTACCACTTTTTTGGATTAGAACCGTACGAAGAGAGTAAAAAAGGATTGAGTTTGAGCTTATTAATTCCAGGCGATACTGACGAAAAAGTATACTTCATTGACCATCGAAAAACGAAAGACTCGTATATCGGAAGTAGTGCAATTACGGCTAAAATCATTGAAAGCAAAAAGAACTATGATTGGAGCAAAAACTATCCAGCTGAAAGTCGTCCGTTCGTTCGCATAGTTGATGGCAAACCTAGGTTTATGTGGCTGAGTACCATTGTAACCAAAGCCGGCGATAAAGGAGAATATATTGGAGGTAGTATTCCTGAACTAACGTTGACCGACGCCCGACATAGCAAAGTGACTTGGATAAATCAAGACTCGTTAATCCAAAACGATAGTTGGATACGTCAAGCCGAAGCTCAAATGAGTGAGTATTGGGAGAAGGAGTGATAATTTTTCGCTTCTTTTGATAACTTGGTTAGTTGTAAAAGCGCACTACCTCATTTGAACATTTTACCAATTTTTGGCACATTTGGTAAAAGATTACATCATGAGTAAAAACACATCAATATCACTTGGAGATTATTTTGATTAATTTGTGCAAAATCAGATAGCTGCCGGACGATATAAAAATGTTAGTGAAATAATTAGAGCAGGACTTCGTCTCTTGGAAAATGAAGAAAGTAAGGCAACTAATCTTAAAAATGCTATTCAAGATGGATTAAATAGTCCAAGAGTTGAAAATTTTGATTTTGACGAACACCTTGTGAAACTCAAATCAAAAAAACGAAAAAATGGCTAAACTCATAATGAGGCAAGAAGCCATTAATGACTTAACAACTATTTGGAATTACACTGCAAAACATTGGTCAGAAAATCAAGCGGATACATACTATGAAATGCTTAAAACAGCATGTAATGAAATCGCACATAACTCCAAAACGAACTCAGGTTTAAAGGTAAGCGAACAATTCTTGATTGATCAGCTAATACTTGAAGAATACTTTGACGAATCCACCAAACAGCGTATGAGATAAACTTGAAACCACGTGTTTCATCAAAACCATTTGTATGCTTTACGATGTAAGTGAGTATCCTCCGAGCGTCCACAGAGCACAATTGGATTATTTGTATCTTCGAGACAAAGAAATCTCCGATGGATTTACAAACAAGAAAATTAGAGTTTATCAAAGAATTTTTAAAAGTTCAAAGTGAAGATGTAATCACACGATTGGAAAATATTCTAAGAAAAGAAGGATTGAAATCCGACGGAGAAGCCCCTAAACCACTTACTATTGAAGAGCTTAATACTCGAATTGACCAGTCTTTAGAAGATTCCAAAAATGGTCTATTGATTGAGTCGAGTGACTTAAAAGTTAAAATGGACAAATGGAGTTGAGGATTCCTTCATCAAATAGCAGCAAGAACTGTCTGAAATTAAATAGTGAATGATATTAATAAGACAACCATAACACCAGCACTTTCGGTAAGTCATTCTAAACCTTTCGAAGTCTAATAAATCTAAACACTCATAAGAAATACCAAATTCATCACATGAAAAAAGAATTAATAGCAGAATTATTTAAAAAATTCCAAGATGCCTGTTACAACCTTAACGGACTTGAATGCTGGAGTGCAAGAGAAACACAAGATATTTTAGGCTACACTGATTGGCGTAATTTTTCAAACATTATTCAAAAAGCGGTAAGCGCTTGCGAGAATTCAGGTGAAAGTTCTTCGGATCATTTCGTTGAAGTCAACAAAATGATAGAAATTGGAAAAGGAGGCCAAAGAGAAATTCAAGATATTGCATTAACAAGATATGCCTGTTACTTAATTGCACAAAATGGGGATTCAACAAAACCTGAAATAGCTTTTGCACAAACTTACTTTGCAGTTCAAACAAGAAAGCAAGAACTAATCGAAAAACGGTTCTTGGATATTGACAGAGTTAATGCTCGAGAAAAACTATCTAAATCAGAAAAGAAATTATCTGGTATTATTTACGAAAGAGGAGTAGACAATAGAAGTTTTGCGTCTATTCGTTCAGAGGGTGACAAAGCTTTATTTGGTGGTAAAACAACTCAATTTATGAAAAACAAATTGGGTGTACCGACTGGTAGACCATTGGCGGACTTTCTTCCAACTCTACTAATAAAAGCTAAAGATTTCGCAACGGAGTTGACAAGTCATAATGTGGTGGACAAAGATTTAATAGGAGATAATCCAATAGCTAAGGAACACATTGATAATAACAAGGAAGTAAGACACATCTTACTTAAAAGAGGGGTAAAGCCAGAACGTTTGCCACCTGCGGAAGATGTTAAAAAAGTTCAAAGAAGAATTGGAAGTACGGAAAAGAAAATACTAAAAGAAATAAAAAAGGACAAAAAATGAAAGGCCCAACCGAAGTTGAGCCTTTCTAAAATTTAGTTTTTTATTATCCTAAGTAAGACTTAAGGATTTTGCTTTTTGAAGATTTACGTAATCTTCGTAATGCTTTTTCTTTGATCTGACGAACACGCTCTCGTGTTAAACCAACCTTTTCCGAAATATCTTCCAGCGTATGCGCTGGTCCACCATCTAAACCATAATAGTATTTCAACACATCTCTTTCTTTTTCAGAAAGTGTAGAAATTACACGGTTGATCTCTTTTTGAAGAGACTCGTTTAACAATGGATTGTCTGGATCTGGCTCGTCGTTGTTGTCCAACACCCCAAGTAATGTATTGTCCTCCCCTTCTGTTAATGGAGCATCAATACTTAAATGTCTTCCTGAAGTCTTGAACGCATTTTCAACTTCCGTTACCGGAATGTCTAGGGCTTTTGCAATTTCCTCAGCTGTTGGCTCGCGCTCATGCTCTTGCTCCAACTTTGCTGCAGTTGCAGAAATTCTACCGATAGAACCTACTTTATTTAGAGGTAATCGAACAATTCTTGATTGATCAGCTAATGCTTGAAGAATGCTTTGACGAATCCACCAAACAGCGTATGAGATAAACTTGAAACCACGAGTTTCATCAAAACGTTTTGCCGCTTTGATTAGTCCAAGATTTCCTTCGTTTATTAAATCACCCAAGGTTAACCCTTGGTTTTGATATTGCTTTGATACAGATACCACAAATCGCAGATTGGCATTAACTAATTTCTCCAATGCAGCTTGATCGCCTTCCCGGATTCGTTGTGCCAAAATTACTTCCTCTTGAGCGTCAATCATGTTTACCTTACTGATCTCATTCAGGTACTTGTCCAATGACTTATTCTCACGGTTAGTAAACTGCTTACTAATTTTTAGTTGTCTCATAGAATTTTAACGTAACTACTACTATTAAATAGAACTTGCAAAGGTATAAGAATGTTTCGTTTATTTACACGTTTTTGCAACGCTTAAGCCTTTACAATAATCACGCCAAACCCACGTAATTAGTAGCCTACAGCCGCAAAGCATTGTAAACAAAGGGACATATTTGACTAGCTAGTTTAAGTGGCTTATTAAATTTTCTTGAAATAATTTTCACATTAGGAGAATTAAGCGTCAAATTGAGATTTAAATTTATACAATACTGGTTGTAGGGAACCGAAATAATGGTTTGTTTTGAGGTAAGTTTTGAAGCGATACATTCACATACTGTTTTTAACTTGTTTGTCTGTTGTTACGTTAGCACAAGACAACCCTACAGTTGCCATCGGCATTAATTATTATCCGGGCTTTTTAGTGGCTCATCGCGAAGATTCCAAAAATTTAGAAGCACACACACACGGTATTGAACTCCAAATTTCAAAAAAACAATCTGTTCAACCGTGGGCGGATTATTACTCCAAACCAGAGATATACTTAGGTTTGCTATACATGGACTTAGGCATTCCAGAGATTACTGGTGAGGCATTCGCAATTATGCCAGGGTTTGAAACTTCGCTTAAATCTATGAAACATAGTGAAATTCGAATCCGCTTTAGCACAGGATTGGCGTATTTAACAAAGAAGTTTGACATCTACACTAACCGCCGCAATCAAGCCATTGGTAGTCACCTCAACGGTGTAATGCAAGGATTTGCGACATGGGAAACTCGGTCAGATAAAAGTCCGTGGCACTTGCAATTAGGGATTGGCTTGACGCATTTCAGCAATGGTAGTTATCGAGTACCAAATTTAGGCGTAAATATGCCGTCATTGTATTTTGGAGGCAATTACCTTATTGAACAAAAGCTCGACAAAAATCCAATCAAAGACACTTTAAACCCAACCAATTGGCAACTCTATTTTGCATACGGATTTAAAGAACGAAGCCTAACTCAAACCACTGGTTTTCATATCTGGAATTTGGGAGTAACCAAAACTAGACGCATTAACCTAAAACGAAGTTGGCGGTATGGTGGCGATATTTATATTGACAAAACCCATCACTTTATTGATTACCCAGATGAACCTCTGACAGGCTTAACTCCTCCAGAAGTTACGGAGCTTGGTTTATATGTAGGACACCAATTACTTATTAGTCGTGTTTACTTTGTTACAGATATTGGATTTTATCCGTACAAACCGAGTAATAACAAGTTTATAACGTATCAAAGATTAGCGTTCAATTATCATTTTAATCAGCATGGGTATGTGATGGCCGCATTAAAAACCCACTTTGGAATTGCTGATCACTTTACATGGGGGGTTGGTTATAGAATATGAAATATATAATAACCATATTGATTAGTTTGATGTTCTTTAGTAGTTGCAAAAAGGAACAGCTAGACGATTGCTTCAGCTCTACAGGTGATGATATTTCGATTGAGCGCCCTCTAAAATCGTTTTCTAAAATCACAGTTGGCGATAAATTTGATTTAATCCTAACGCAAGACAAATCAGTCCCAGAACATATTATAATAACTGGCGGTGAAAACATTTTAGAAGGAATTAATCACGACGTCGAAAACGGTGTTTTAACTATCGAAAACTGTAACAAATGTAATTTTGTGCGTAGTTACAAACGTAAAATTACTCTGGAGGTTTTCTTTCACGATATAACCGAATTAAGTGTTATTGGTGCTACGAAAATTAGCACAAGCGACACGCTTCACCTTAAAGATTTAACGATTTATCATTCAGCTTTAGAAGATATAGAATTGACCGTGAATGTTTCAGATAATGTTTATGTAGAATCCCTAAATTCTGGAGGAACTACTCTTCGAGGTAGGTCAAGTAAACTTACTGGTTCTATCGAGGAGATTACAAACATTGATGCACGTGACCTCGTTTGCCGGCAAGCGTTAATCGATGTTCATAGTCCCTTGGATTGTTATATCAATGCCACAGAACTAATCTATGTTGGATTATTTAATGAAGGAAACGTGTATTATGTTTCAGAACCTTCTGACTTAAAAGAAGTTCATACACAAACAGGATCTGGAAGGTTGTTAAAAATCGATTAATTAGAAGGTTTCTTCTAAGTCTTGACTTTTAATCGTTTTGAAGTCAATGACTGGTTTCTCCCCTACTTTAAACTGCTCTTTACTCATCATCAAGACATCGTTTACTTTTTTAATGATTACTAGGGTCACTAGTTCACCAATTGGAATACTCGAAAATTTCGTCTTTTTGCTTTTAGATGATCCAGCATTTGGTCCCATAACACAAAACAACTTGTCAAAATACAAACGCATGTCTTTTTCAGGCGCGAAGCTTTCATCTATTTCAATGGTTGTTAAATCTTTTCTGCCAGTAAATCGATCACAATTAACCCAGCTGTAATTCGGCATTGCCATTGCAAAGAACTGTGTATTTTCGAAATCAGGAATCAATTCATTCATTTTCGCTCGAACGGTTTCATAATCGTTATCCACTAAAAAATCTGAGAGTGCTTTTGCTGATTCAAACTCCTTATTTAGTTCTTTTTGATAGATTTCATACAAGTCTGTAAAATCTTTGCTACTTAAGTTGTAGTTATAAATATCAACATAGCGAGTCGCACTATATTTTCGAGAGAAAAAGCTTCTGATTCCACACCAGAACAAATTACACTGAAAGATTCTGTTATCATTACGAATGTCACCACCCATTAATCGCAGCAATCCAGCTCGAGGATCGATATACTTTTCTTTGCTTGTTTCTCGAGCATTCCAGGTTACATACTTCCCCTCTTGCTTGGCATCAAACGTTTGAAAATCTGGAGCTTCGATTGGAATGTAGATTGTTATGTCATTTGCCTTAAGATTTGGCAACAATCTCCCATTTCTGAAAGCGCGCAGCTTATACATCCCTTGAGATTGTAGTCCTTCACCTGTTCGATTAGACTGAGTGGTTAGACCATAGGTAAACGCATCACCTATGGTATTACACTCTGAAACATTTAGGTTTACTTGCCCTGACGGAAACGTATTTGGTGCTACATACATCTTAGCACCGTTGGATAGGTTAAAAGTGCCGCCATCACTCCCATCGAGAGTAAAGACTTTAGGTTCCTTTGCATGTTGTGAGATTAATGGCCAAACGTCCGTTAATCTTTCTTCAGGTTCCTTTTTTTGTTCTATTGTATTACACAGGAGCGTGATTTCTACTCGCCTGTTTTTGGCCTTCGACTTCTCTTCTGTATTCTTTTCAATTGGTTTTTGTTCGCCAAAAGCTTTCTCACTCTTGATCGAATAGCACGGATGATTTTTAGCTAAATAATCTTTTACGGCTCGAATTCTTTTTTGGGATAATGCAATGTTATAGTCGTCTGATGCGTCTGAATCTGTGTGACCAGACAATGAAACAAAACAATGCTCACAATCTTTTTCATTCAAAAGCACGTTTATTTTTTCGGTTTGAAAAGGCGTTAACCGGTAACCGTCCGATGGGAACAAAACTGATTCAGTTTGTTGCCCGTAAGACAGTGTAGTAAAAAAAAACAGAATGTTAAAGAAAGTGAGCTTGTTCATGTATATAAAGTGATTTATATAAGTGTGACGTAGGCAAAAGTCAAAAGGTTGGGTTTGACCTAAAATAAATGACATTCATGCTATTTATCAGTTCGTAAGTTGATGTTGGTCAGAACAACCCCTAACTTTGGTAGCGTACTTCGCCTCTAACAAAACCACAGTTATATGAAAACCATAGTATGTCCTGTCGACTTCTCTGAAGTTTCTGAAAACGCCGTTACGTATGCTGCTCGTTTAGCAAAAGATTTAAACGCAGAATTAGTTTTGGCTCACGCTCAACATGTTCCTGTCTTGGATGCTCACACACCTGCCATCGCCATAAAAGACATGATGGAAGAACACCAATTAGAGAACAACAAAAAACTAGACGCATTAGCATCTAAAGTAAAATCGTCAATTGGTGGCCAAATACGCACCTGGCAAACCTTTGGTTTGGTTGTAGATATGATTCGTGAAATTGACTCTGAATCTAGCGTTTATTTAGTCGTTATGGGCACCAAGGGTGCATCAAACAAAATTGATTTATGGATAGGCACAACTTCTTCAGATGTTATGGAAAGATGTGAACTACCAACGTTAATTATACCTCCTAACACAATTTACGTTGGACTTAAAAAAGTTGGTTTTGCAACCGATTTTAGTCGTGAGACGGACAACGGTATTTTAGATTTTCAAGCGTTTGTCGAACCTTTCAACTCGGCACTAGACATCATACATGTTTCTAGCAAAAAAGTAGATGCTGATGAAATACTTGAAGTTGTAAAACACTTTGAACCTACCGCTAATGTCGAAACTATTTCAGGAGACAATGTTGCAGAAGAATTGAATGATTACGTTTGGGAGAATGATTTACAACTTTTGGGTGTAAAGCGACACAAACGAGGATTTATTAGTAATCTATTTCACAGAAGCGTTTCAAAAGAACTTGCTATTACAAGCAAAATGCCTGTCTTAATTTTTTAAACACAAATAATAATTTTAACACTATGTCAGAAAAATATTTAAACGAATTACACAAAGAATATTCTCAATGGAATAAAGATTTAGGTTTCTACGCAGATGAGTTGGCAACATTCAACCATCGTTTGGAAGAGATCATTACAAGCAACACAAAAACTGAGGTCACAAGCCAAGTAGAGCATTTTCAAAATCAGTTTATTCGTCAAAAGGAAGTGATTGACATCTTAAAGCACGATTTAAATGCCGAAGAAGCCAAGCTCGTTGCTAATGTTAAAGCGAACAATGTTGCTACAGACCATCGCAAAACAGAGGAAAATTTAAAACTTGTTGATCAGTACGAAACTTTTAAAAAGATTTTCACAGAGCTCAAGGAAGAATTCACGCAGTTTGCTGCCAAAGTAATGTAACCTATTATGAAGAAGTTAGTAATTGAAAAAGATGCAAAAGTGGTGGATGCAAAACACGCTTTTGAAGGATTATTTGAAGGACTCAAAATTGAGTTCTTCAGAAAATCGCATGATACTAATCAGTCGTCTAGCTCCAAATTACGAGTACTAGGCACTGAGCAAGTTTCCTCGATATGCGACAGTTTGCCTCACACCTTCGAACTTTCTGAAGATATGAAGGTATCGGAATTGGAAACATTATTTGAAAAAAAAGCTGGGTTACACGTTCAAGTATTCAGAAAAATGCGTAATATTTGGATTGAAACAGTTCAGACCGATAACTATACTTTAGGTCAACAAATTGAACTGTCACAAAACAGTGTAACCTCATGATAAACATCCTATTACCAACAGATTTTTCAGAAAATGCGAACTCCGCAGCGGACTTCATTTTTGACTTGTTTGACCCTAAAAAAGTTAAACTTACTGTAGTTCATGCTGTAACCCCACCACGGTCAACTCCAGGTATGATGATTGACCTTGGAGAATTGATGATAAAAGATGCCGATAAGGATCTTGCCGAAGAAAAAAAACGTATCGCTTTAAAGTTTCTTGATATTGCTTCCATAGAAACGAAGAGCAAGCTAGGCTATTTAAAAGATGTTTTACCTTCACTGTGTTCTGCTTATCGAACGGACATAATGGTCATGGGAACAAAAGGTGAAAATAGTTTATCGTCAAAAATACTTGGATCAAATACTGAGAACATAATCCGGGAAGGAACTGTTCCAATATTAGCTGTACCACTTACTTACACGATAAATGACACTCCAAGAATTTGCATAGCAAGTTCTAAAGATGAAGTACCAAATGCCGAAGCGCTAAAACACATTTCAGACAATTTGAAAAACATGGGCAAAGCGCAAATGTCAGTGCTCAATGTTCTCACGTCAACTGATGAAAAATCGCTAAAAAGTATTCCATTTAATGGACTTCAAGTTGCTGTTGAAGTTGAAATTGCCTCAGATCCTGAAAAAGGAATAATTCAACATTTAGAAAAACATGAAACGGATTTATTGGTCGTAACGCACAGACACAATTCTAGAATAGATTATTTGTTTCAACGTAGCACCACGAAAAAATTAGCGGGAAAAATGGACGTTCCACTACTGATTTTCCTAAGCTAAGCTAGACGCTCGTTGTAGGTAAATATTTATTTAACCACGTCTCTTTTAGTGGTTTTGTGAGATTGTTAAGCACGTCATATTTCGAGCCTATTAAAGGGTCTATGAAAAGGCTTTGGCTTGTTAATTCATTACTCTCCAACAGTTGCTTAATTGCACTAGAATGATGAGCAACTAATTGACCTTCTCTTAGATGATAACTTCGTAATCGATTAAATAAATCAAGTTCGTACTTGGCATCGATTTCTCGAAATACTTTCACAGAACTATCAATACTGCAACCTGAAGCCGCAGCACTTTTTTCATCAACAGCCAAAATGATAAGTTGATTATATAAGATGGTATAACCACAATCTAATTTTGCGCCATGTGCCGCCCAAGATTCACAGAAAGTATCCAACATATCTTGTATCTTTCTCTGTTCCGTTTCGCTTAGCTTTCGGTTAGCTCCATAAAGCCACACCCGAGCATCGTTTGATAGTGTTTCCCAGTGATTCATTTATAAATCATTTGCATTTGCAACCAACTCTGCTAAATCAAGGACTTCAACCTCGTTTTCTTTATTGAAGTGCTTAACCCCATCGCTCAACATCGTCATGCAAAACGGACAATTTGCAGCAATAACGGTTGCGTTAGTGTTTATTGCTTCTTCAGCTCTTTCAACATTTACTTCCTTCGTTCCTTTTTCCGCTTCTTTAAAAATCTGAGCACCACCAGCACCACAGCACAACCCATTAGAACGGCATCGTTTTAACTCAACTAACTCTGCATCTAACTTGTGTAAAATGTCTCTTGGTGCATCATAAATTCCATTCGCTCGACCTATGTAACAACTATCGTGGTACGTAATTTTCTTTCCTTTATAATCTCCTTTTCCAAAGGTTAACTTACCATCATTAATAAGTTCTTGAATATACTTTGTATGATGCAATACCTCATAGTTTCCGCCTAAGTCAGGATATTCGTTCTTGAGAGTATTGAAACAATGAGGGCAGGTTGTGAGAATTTTAGTAATTCCATAACCATTCATGATTGCGATGTTGTTCATGGCTTGCATTTGGAACAAAAATTCGTTCCCGGCACGCTTTGCTGGATCGCCAGTACACGATTCTTCTTTACCAAGAATTGCAAAATTCACGTCTAAATGAACCAATATCTTAGCCATTGCTTTTGTTATTTTCTGTGCTCGCTCGTCGAAACTACCGGCACATCCTACCCAAAATAACACATCGGGAGTTACTCCTTTAGCATTGAGTTCTGCAACTGTGGGTATATGTATTTTCTCACTCATCTTCTTACGTTTTTAATCTTCAAATTCATTAATATCAGCAGAAACCTTCTTAAATCCAGAAGTAAAAGTACCTCTATACCTTGTAGACCGCACTGAATGATTATCAATCCAATGATAATTCCCCCCTCGAGGTTTATTCATTAAAAGTGCGTGATACTTAAATCCATGCTTATTAAGCCACTGCTCTGTTACCTCTCGAGTATCTTCCGTGCGTGAGGTAAAAAAGGTAATGATGTGTCCTTGATCATACCATTCATTACATGCTTTTAGTGCATCTGGAAATGGTTCAACCGTTGCCATTCTTTCAGGCTCTTCATTGGGTACATCTTCCGTGATAGTTCCGTCAATGTCAATAAGATAATTCTTAACACCTTTGTCCAGTACCGGGCTTACGTGTTTACCGTTTTCTGTTTGATCCTTTAAATCCATTATCCTATCTCTGAAGCCCATTTATCTCGGTCGCTTGCAGAAAACTGCCAAGGCGCACCATTGTTCTCGATATTTGTAAACATCATATTTAATTCCGCGGGAGCTTCGGCTTTTTCCATGACCAAATATTGTCTCAGCTGACCAATTATATCCAATGGGTCAATATTTATCGGACATTCTTCAGCACAAGCATTACAACTATTACAAGCCCAGAGTTCTTCTGCCGTTATGTAACTTAACAAGTTTTTGTCATCAGGCTCTGTTACTCCAGCATCTATTCGTTTGCCTATTTCCTCTGCCCGATCTCGGGTGTCCATCATAATCTTTCGAGGAGACAGTAATTTGCCTGTTTGGTTTGCTGGGCATACCGATGTACATCTTCCACATTCTGTGCATGTGTAGGAATCCATGATATTTTTCCACGTAAGATCCGTTACGTCTTTAGCACCAAAACTTTCTGGTGGTGGAGCATTTGAATCTGCATCTGGCATCCCCATCATCATTTTTACTTCGTTGGTAATTGACCCAATATTTTCCACCTGACCCTTAGGTTTGAGTTTGGAGTAGTATGTATTTGGGAAAGCTAAAATGATATGAAAATGTTTCGAGTATGGTAAGTAATTCAGGAACACTAAAATTCCGAGAATGTGAAACCACCAAAACACGCGTTCAAGGATAACTAATGATTCAACACTGGCGTTTTCAAAAAGTGGAACAAAAAACTGACTAATTGGAAAGCTTCCTGCAACAGCATAATGCGCCGCTCCTTTTACTTGTAATGCTTGGTCTGATGCATTCATCAACAAGATTGCAAGCATTAAAACGATTTCAGTTATTAAGATTATGGTTGCATCTTTTGTTGGCCAACCTTTCATCTCAGGATTATGGAAACGAGGAATACGGTTGATAAATCTTCGAGTTAAAAACAGTACACAACCCACTAAAACCAACAAGGCCAAGACTTCGAAAAATCCTATCGCCACATCATAGACTGGTCCGAGGAAAGAAAACACTCGATGTGTTCCAAAAATCCCGTCAATAATTATCTCAAGTACTTCAATATTTATGAGGATAAACCCGATATAAACAAAAAAGTGAAGAATCGCCGGAATTGGTCGAGCGACCATTTTCGTTTGACCGAAGGCAACTTTTAGCATGGTCATCCATCGTTCTTTGGGGTTATCCGTTCGATCTAAGTCCCTACCTAGTAATATGTTACGGCGAATTTTAGAAACATTCTTATAAAAGAAGTATCCTGCGATTGCGAGTGAAATTACAAACACAATTTGTTGAACAATTTGCATATAGCGAAAATAGTTAATGCCTAGTATTCAAACGAATAGTTGAAATAGAAGTTTTGCCCAAGTCATAATTTCTGACAAATCAATTCACGAAAAAATATTTACTTTTTGCGTTTGTTAAATTGAAATATATAATACTTTTGCACTCCTCTTAAAAAAAGAGGGATTTGGTGCGGTATCCGTCAGCTGACGGAAATGGCCCGAAAATAAGGTGCGGTAGCTCAGTTGGTAGAGCAATGGACTGAAAATCCATGTGTCGGCGGTTCAAACCCGCCCCACACCACAAATAAGACTCAATTCCAATTGGGTCTTTTTTTTTGCAAAAAAGTTTTTACAATTGCAAGCATTTCAAATTAACATTATGAAAAAACTTATTTTACTAATTATTCTTGTTCCGTTTCTAAACATAGGGTGTGGTTCTGACGAAGGGGAAACTCCTGAGCCAAGTTCGTCGACTTTAAATAAAGAGTTATTATACGACAAGCAATGGTCAAATGAATCGAAAACCATCGTGCATATATTTAATTCTGATGGTTCATATGCAACTATTGGCACTTGGGAATGGGTTAATGACTCTGACACAATTAAGGTACACAATAATGGAACAAACAAAGATTTTTATTGGATAATTAACAAGGGGAATACTGCTACAAAAATGGAAGCGAAGCTTGGCACCGGAACAGTTTGGGGAGAATATCGAACGAGCTGGTAATCGTTCCTTCTTAACAAGCAAACTCATTTTGTTTGAACTTTATTAAGGCCAACTGAACATATCTTTTGGTGAGTAACTATTCTGTTATCACAAAAAAGTTTCTACATCTAATGAAGCGAATGTGAGTTGAAGCGTATTACACAGAAACTCTTCAGTCTTGCCTGTCTATCGATCATATCTGTTGATGACCTGGAGCCACGGCCTCCCGGCAGACTTCTGAGTGACGTCATTGATTGAAATTTGTGTCCTCCACGTCATTCGGAGCGTACTGAACAATTTTGAACCCCTAACGAATTACCTAAGCGAATAATCCCGTGAATAGGAGCAGAATTGCACCTCCAGTTTCGCATTGATTATGCAACTAGCTACAACTTTTCTAAACTAAAATGCGAGCCAGATTTAATGACTCCATTGACGTAAATAATTTCTTCGATGTCGATATTTTTGTTTTGCCTTTGCGGAGGTAACGAGTGTTTTAATCTAGCCAGATAAATGCTTTCGTACTAAACCGTTTTCACTCAAAGTCAAACTCGATTCATTCAATTCCTCGGAAACCATTCAATCTTAATTAATTTTGCACCACGCAACATTTATGAACTATATGCTTCGTTTTTGGTTAAGCTTCTAACGTTCAGTTGTATTTTTTATAGGATTCTCATGATCATCTTATACCGTAAAAGCAAAAACCAATAAATTGAAAACACCATTATTAACAATACTTGTATCTACCACGCTTGTCTTCCTAAATAGTTTTGCATCTGCACAACAACTTGAAATTAAAGGGACTATCGTAGAAAAAGAGACTTCCCAACCTATTCCGTATTCCACGATTGTTGTTAAAGACTCAAATACACATGAAAATATTACTGGTGTGATTTCGGATGAAAACGGTGCGTTTTCTGTCCTAATCTCTAATTCCGAGTGTTATATCGAAATTAGTTTTATGGGATATGCAACCAAAACAATCACGAAAATCACCAGTACCAACAACATTGCAAACCTTGGGAACATAATGCTTGAGCCTGATAGACAGGCATTAGATGCGGTGGTCATTCAGGGCGAGGTTTCGAAAACAGTATTTAAATTGGATAAACGAGTCTTCAATGTTGGTAAAGACATAAGTACTAGCGGTGCCAGCGCATTAGAAGTCCTAAACAGTGTTCCTTCTGTAAACGTAAGTATCGAAGGTGATATAAGCTTACGCGGGAGTGCAGGTGTGCAAATCCTTATCAATGGCAAGCCCTCGGTTTTGGCAGATGGTTCAAACAATGCACTTGGTACAATTACCGCAGACATGATTGAAAAGATAGAGGTAATTACAAATCCTTCGGCAAAATACGATGCTTCAGGCACAGCTGGTATCTTAAACATCATTTTGAAAGAGGAAGATGAGAAAGGTTGGAACGGATCTGTTTCGCTAAATACTGGTCTTCCGGACAATCATAGCATTGGAGTAAGTGTAAACCGTCGAACGAAAAAATTTAACCTTTTTGCTCAAGCAGGAGCTGGATATCGCTCACTTCCCAAACAATTAGAAGCACGAAACCGAAACTTGCAAAGCGACGAAGTAGTTTCAAGTATTGGTGAGGAGTATCGAAACGAAATGTTTACCAATATCCGTTTAGGCACTGATTACCACATTGATAGTTTTAACGTTATTACTCTTTCTGGGAATTTTGCGTATGAAATAGAAGATCAACCATCCTCTTACACTTTTGGATTTATGGACGGCAGACAAGAAGTCGTATCAACGTGGCTCCGCGAGGAAACTACAGAAGCGACAAATCCTAAGTACCAGTATGAATTCAATTACAAAAAGCAATTCAAAAAAAACAAAGAGCATACCCTTCAGTTTAGTGCTTTAGGTAGCTTTTTCGGAAAAGATCAAGCGTCTCAATTCACTAATACCACTCTTACTGGAACAGATATAGACGAAAATCAACAAACGGAAACAGCGTTTAACAAAGCCGACTACACGTTTAAAGCCGACTATGTCAAACCGTTAAACAAATTGTACACGTTAGAAACAGGTGCTCAATTCGTAATTAATGATGTTGGAAACGATTTTGAAGTCCGAAACCTTATCGGTGAGCAATACGTGGTTAGCGAGGCGTTGACTAATAATTTTGAATGGAATCAAGATGTACTTGGGTTATATGCTACTGCAGCGTATGAACAGAGTAAGTTTGGCGTAAAGGCTGGATTGCGTTTAGAACACACCAATGTAAACACGTTGTTGCAAAATACAAACGAAACTAATGAGCAGCAGTACACCAATTTTTTTCCGACACTTCATACTTCCTATAAGTTTGGTGAAAAGGTTTCACTTCAGGCAGGATATTCAAGACGAATCTTACGACCACGTTTATGGGATTTAAACCCATTTTGGAATATCAGAAACAATTTCAACATTCGAGTAGGAAACCCTGACTTACAAGCAGAGTTTACTGACTCTTACGAGCTAACGGGTATTTATAAACTGGGTAAAGTTTCTTTGAGCTCTAGTTTATACCATCGATTCACAACAGATGTGGTAGAGCGTGTTGCTACGTTTGACGAAAATGTAACGTATACACGACCTGAAAACATTGGCACAAATTCAACCGTTGGTTTCGAAACAAACGGAAAATATAGTTTCAAGAAATGGTTAACCTTAAATGGAGATGTGAATTACAATTATTTCAATAGAGAAGGCACATTTCTAAACCAAGTATTTGACATATCTGGAGGTCAGTTCACATCGCGTCTTGGCTCAAAAATAAGTTTGCCTCGCGACATAGATTTCGAGTTAACTGGAAACTACAGATCTGGTTATAAAACCGTTCAAGGCGAAGTATCTGATTATGCTTTTTTAAATATTGGTGTGCGCAAAAAAATGCTCAAGGGGAAAACCATTGTTAATCTCGGTATCAGAGATTTATTTGCGTCGAGAATAGAAGAACGCTTTGTAAATAACCCGAGCTTCGAATCGTATAGTTATAGTCTGCGCGGACGGTTTATAACGCTTGGTATAAGCTATGGTTTTGGTAAAGGAGAAGCCATGACATACTCAGGGCGGAGGAGATAGCAAACATGATTATGAGTACACCCCATTTCAGCTTATTCAAAACTCTGTGTATGACATTGATTGTCACATTATCAGGCTGCTCGAAGGGCGATAAAACAGAGGTGCATTTTCCACCTCACGATTCTGAGCTAATTATTCTGGGAAACGTCCAAGACGCTGGCTCTCCTCATATTGGTTGTAAAAAGGCGTGTTGTGTGGACTTAACTAAAAATCCAGATGAAAGCCGCAAGGTGGTGTCGTTAGGACTAATAGATAATAACAACGAAAAAACGTTTCTATTAGAAGCGACACCAGATATAACCACCCAACTTACTTATTTAAAAAAAGCAGCGAATTTTAACGCTGAAGATTTATCGAATGGTGTATTTCTAACCCATGCTCACATTGGTCATTACACTGGTTTAATGTACTATGGAAAAGAAGCAATTAACGCAGATTGTATTCCAGTTTTCGCAATGCCTAAAATGAAGTCGTTTTTGGAACAAAACGGCCCTTGGAGTCAATTGGTTAGTCAACGCAATATTGAACTTCGTGAGTTAACAAATGAAACATCTGTATCGCTTACGAATACTATTTCAGTCACACCATTCACGGTTCCTCATCGCGATGAGTTTTCTGAAACCGTAGGTTATAAGATCAACGGGCAAACCAATACCGCCCTGTTTATTCCAGACATAGATAAATGGTCGAAGTGGGATAAAAGCATCATCATGGAAATCGAAAAAGTCGATTTTGCATTTGTAGACGCTACGTTCTACAGCGGTGATGAACTTAAAACGAGAGACATTTCACAAATCCCACATCCTTTTGTTTCAGAAACTATGGAGTTGTTTGATGAGCTTCCAGATTCTACTAAAAACAAAATATACTTCATCCATTTCAATCACACTAACCCACTGTTGAATCCAGAGTCCAACGCTTCAAAAGAAGTGCTAAACCGTGGCTATCACATTGCACGCTTGGGCGATACGTTTGATTTATAAAACCGTTCCTATCGCACAATCGATCCAGGTTCAATTCCTTCAACCGGTGCAACAAATACAAGCTTTCCTTCTAGGTTTTCTGCCATTAACAACATTCCGTTTGATTCTACTCCACGCATTTTCCGAGGAGCCAAATTGGTTACAACAACTGCCTGTTTTCCAACTAAATCTTCTGGACTAAAATGTTCGGCAATGCCTGAAAGGATGGTTCTTTTTTCTAATCCAATATCAACCAAAAGGTTTAACAACTTATCTGCCTTTGGCACTTTTGTCGCTTCCACAATAGTTCCTACTCGCAAATCCAATTTGCTAAAATCATCAAACGTAATCGTAGGTTTTATCGGTTCAAACGTTTTTTCTGGTTCGTTGCTTGCGCTTTGTGCTTCCAATTTTTCTTTTTGTTTTTGAATTTCTTCGTCTTCGATTTTTGCAAATAGTAATGTCGGTTTTTCTACTGACTTTCCTGCCATCAAACCAGCATCATTTGTATTCAACATATGTTTTAATTTGCTTGCAGTATGAGGTAAAAATGCCCCACAGCTTTCTGCAAATTTCGACGCCAAACGTAATGATACGTTTAGGATTTGTTCAACACGCTGTTGACCATTATCCTCTTTAATTGCGTGCCAAGGAGCAGTATCTTGTAAATATTTATTGCCTAGCCGCGCCAAGTTCATAAGATCAGACAACCCATCTCTAAATTTAAACTCCTCTACCATTGAATTCACTTTTGCTATTAATGCATCTGCTTCTTCAATCACCGACTGATCAACTTGGTCATTATTGCTCGGCACAATACCGTCACAAAACTTATGCGTCAACACCATTACACGGTTTATCCAATTCCCAAGTATTGCAACTAATTCGTTGTTAACACGTGCTTGAAAATCAACCCAGCTAAAATCGCTGTCTTTAGATTCTGGCATGATGCTGGTCAGCACATACCGCAGCTCATCTTCTTTACCTGGGAAATCCTCTAAATATTCATGAAGCCAAACGGCATGATTCCGGGAAGTTGACAATTTTTGTCCTTCTAAATTCAAAAACTCATTGGCTGGAACATATTGTGGCAGATTAAATTCTCCATGAGACTTCAACATTGCTGGGAAAATAATCGTATGAAATACTATGTTATCCTTTCCTAAAAAGTGTGTCAATTCCGATTCTGGATCTTTCCACCACGTTTCCCAATCCTCATTTATTTCTTTGGTTGCGGATATGTAACCGATAGGTGCATCAAACCAAACATACATCACCTTACCTTCTGCCCCATCGATAGGAACAGGAACTCCCCAATCTAAATCACGAGTCATCGCTCGAGGCTTCAACCCATCATTCAACCAACTCATACACTGACCGTATACATGCGGCTTCCAAACGTCTTTTTTGGTTGCAACCCAGTCATTTAGAAACTCATCTTGAAGTTTATCCAATGGTAAGAACCAGTTTTTAGTCTCCTTTTTGACAGGTTTATTTCCAGTCAATGCCGATTTAGGATTTATAAGTTCATTGGGACTCAACGTTCGTCCACAGTTTTCACATTGATCACCGTACGCATTGTCAAAACCACAGTTTGGACATTCGCCTACAATGTACCTATCCGCTAAAAATTGATTTGCTTCAGCATCGTAAAATTGCTCAGTGGTTTCCTCTGCAAACACCCCTTTATCATACAATGTTTTAAAAAAGTCCTTGGCTGTTTCGTGATGAATTGGTCTGCTTGTTCTTGAAAAATTATCAAACTCAATTCCCCAAGTCTCCAAACTAGCTTTAATTATATCGTAGTTTTTGTCAACCACGTCTTGGGGCGTCACTCCCTCCTTTTTTGCTTTTAGGGTAATGGGCACACCGTGCTCGTCTGTACCACAAACAAATAAAACATCTTTCCCAAGTTGCTTTAAATGTCGAACGTAGATATCACTTGGTAAAAAACAACCTGCAATATGTCCAATATGCAAAGGGCCGTTCGCATATGGAAGTGCACAAGTTACTAAATGTCTTTTGGGGTTTGCCATGGGGCAAAATTAGTGGAGTTTTCGCTTTTCCATATAAAAAACCTCACGTCGTTTTGGAAGGATTCCATCTCCCTTGATAGTTTTATATCCGTACTCCACAATTGTGTTTGAATCAATAAAAAAAAAGCGTTTCTCGATACGAGTCACGTTGTCGTTTATCTCTGGACGTAGAGTGTCGGATGACAAACTTTCAAAGCTCAAAGGTTTGATATCACCAAAGTAAAAGGAGTGCCTGGCAGCATAACCTAATACAAGTGTATCGCGATTAACGGTATACTGCAATTGAGGCTTCTCTTTCTCTGGGAGATATTTTAAATAAAAAGGAACAAAATAATCGTGAATTAGCTCTCCAGATTTATCAAATCGAAGTATCGTGCTGTGTGTATAATCATAACCAACACGTTCTCTTGGTGTTCCGACCACTTGATTTCCATTTCTACTTATTCCATATAAATCTGTATACTTCGGAACAACTATTTCTATTGGAAGCAACCATGCGTCTTCTACATCAATCAGATTATGAGGAATAGTTTGAACGAGGATGTCTGTGCTCTTTTCAAACTTTTTTAATCGTGCGAGCTTTCGTTTCATATCCTCTTTCTGGTACACATCCATATAATCAAAATAATGTGTTAAATCAGAAAATGAGTAGATGTTCGACTTGATTATGGACCCCTCATCAGCAAAAGCAATAAAAGCACCACTAGATTTCGTTGAGTTCATTTTCCCATAGGTTCCCGAAAGAATATATTCTCCATCATCAATTTTAGTAATACTCACTTTCTGAATAGATTTCCCATCAATGGCAATTTGAAACTTCACAGACTCTTCATTCTCATCGTTCCATATTTTCACATAAACATCGTCGACCTTTTTGCTTCGTTCATTCCAAATGTAACATACCTCACGACTATTCGGTATCGTGTCAAAAAACAAGCCTGTTACACGTGTTCGTTTTTTGATTCTTGAAACATCGGTTGTAGTAGTTTCACTGGCTATCAATGATTGACGAATGATACGTTCTTTATTAGGAGTCTCATCAGCGATGTAGACAAAGTTATGATTAAGTACCGCGGTTGGGTTGTATATTTTTCGTGGTAATTGTCCCGTTGCTTGTGTAATAGAATCAATTGTAATCTTGTTTAGACCAAACGTTCCGTATCGATAATCGTAAAAAAAGTCTATCAAGCTGTTTGAATAAACAACTTGGTCTTTCTTCTTTAACCTAAACGGTTGATCAAGTACAGAATCTAAAACTACACCTAACGAATCATTAAGAACTATGTACCGCCTTTGGGGTAACATTTCTGCTTTGCTTGGGTCATCAACAACGGTAAGAACAAAACCATTTCCTACCTGTTGTATAGATTCAATCGCTTCATAATCTTCTAAAACCTCCTCGAAACCATGTGCTGATTGACAAAGAGAACTAGTACATAAAATACTAACGGCCAGCAGAGTTGTAAAAATTCGATTGAAGATTATCACGTGAGTCAAATGTACTAAAACGAACTAAGAACTACTGAGAATATTAACCAACGGTAAGAACTATTTGTTGTACGACATTTTCAAACAAATCCAACAAAACCGAGCTTCCACGGCACCCTAATGATTTAGTTCATGTTTCGCTATTATTCCCACATTTGTCATAATAACGTCAAAGAAGCAAAA
The DNA here is from genome assembly GCA_937124965.1 of uncultured Bacteroidota bacterium. Taxonomy (GTDB): domain Bacteria; phylum Bacteroidota; class Bacteroidia; order NS11-12g; family UBA9320; genus UBA987. Next base: position 7,036 of record CAKZLB010000016.1, on the reverse strand, counting down.
AATACATGTATATACAAACAATATTCAAAGTGCTATGTTTCAACCCCAACGTATTATCGCAAAAACATAAAAAATGAAAAAAACATTATTAATTCTTAGCGTATCAGTTGGTGTAATTTTATCATCATGTGGAGACGCAAAAAAAACAGCTTCAACAGAAGAAGCAGGTGAAACAGCTGAAGCAACAACAGAAAGTGTTACTTACAATGTGAACACCGATGACTCAAAAGTAACATGGATGGGAGCAAAAGTTTTAGACGGCTCACATACTGGTACTGTTGCAATTACCAATGGTTCATTATCTGCTAAAGACGGTGTTGTTGAATCAGGAAGTTTCTCATTAGACATGACTTCTATCACTGAAGTAGGAAATGACAACGAAGAAATGGTTGGTAAATTAATGGGTCACTTAAAAAGTGCTGACTTCTTTATGGTTGACACTTTCCCTACTGCGTCTTTCGAAATCACTTCTGGTGGAAAAGACATGGTTAAAGGTAACCTTACCATTAAAGGAATTACTAAAGAAATCGAAATTCCAGTTACAACTGAAATTACTGAAGGTGGTATGACTGCGTCAAGCAAGTTTGCTATTAACAGAAATGATTGGGGAGTAACGTGGGGTAACAACTCAACAAACAAAATTGACATGTTGAAAGACAACTTCATCAAAGATGAAATTGAATTTGACGTGATGTTGGTTGCTACAAAATAATTATTCTAGAAATTAGGTACTTTTAGAATACTGAGAAGGGCTGTTTATTCAGCCCTTTTTTTATGCTCCAATATTTTCCAAACTAAGCAAAAACGCATATTCAAGAGCGACTTCCTTTATTCTTTCAAATCGGCCACTCGCCCCGCCATGACCAAAGTTCATTTCAGTTTGAAGTAATAAAACGTTGTTATCTGTTTTTAGCTCCCTCAGTTTTGCCACCCATTTGGCTGGCTCCCAGTATTGCACCTGACTATCGTGTAGTCCAGTCGTTACCAGTAAATTTGGATATTCCTTTGCCTCTACATTATCATATGGAGAATAAGATTTAATATACCAATAATACTCTTCGTCTTTGGGGTTGCCCCATTCGTCAAACTCGCCTGTAGTTAATGGAATTGTTTCATCCAACATTGTGGTTACGACATCCACGAAGGGTACAGAAGCTACCACACCATTCCACATTTTGGGCTCCACGTTAATAATGGCTCCCATCAGCAACCCACCTGCACTTCCTCCCATGGCGTAAAGGTGTTTTTCTGAAGTGTATTTATTCTTTATCAGATACTTCCCACAATCAATGAAGTCAAAAAATGTGTTTTTCTTTTTTAATAACTTTCCATCATCGTACCACTTCCTCCCCATTTCTTCCCCACCTCTAATGTGTGCAATGGCATAAACAAAACCACGATCTAGTAAACTCAATCGTATTGAACTAAAGTACGGATCAATAGAGTGACCATAACTCCCATATGCGTAGAGCAGCAAAGGAGCCTCACCATTTTTTTCAAGACCATTTTTATATACCAACGAAATAGGAACAGACTCGCCATCTCTCACTGATACATATAACCTTTCAGATGTATATAGTGATTTATCGTAACCTCCCAATACTGGTTGTTGCTTCATGACCACTCGTTCGCGGCTTACCATATCATAATCAAATGTCGTTGTTGGAGTTGTTAATGAAGTGTACCCAAAACGCAAAGTTTGTGTATCAAACTCGGTATTTGTTCCACTTCCGCAGGTATAGGCATCTTCACCCATTTCAATATAATGCTCCTCATTTGTACTCAACTGCCGAACGCGTAAATGCGTTAGTCCGCGGCTTCTTTCCTCTAAAACCAAAAAGTCGCTAAATAATTCTATCCCTTCCAGGAGTGTATCCTCTCGATGTGCGATTTGCTCAACCCAAGATTCTTTATCAGTTTGATTGATTGCAGTTTTCATCAATCTAAAATTTACAGCATCCCAATTTGTCAATACGTACCAATATTCACCGAAGTGAGCAATTCCGTATTCAATTCCTCTGATACGTTGTTGAAATATCTTAAACTCCCCCTCTGGATCGTTGGCTTTTAGAACACGATATTCTGAAGTCAATGTACTATTTGAAGCAATTACCAAATACTCACGAGACTTGGTTTTATTAACATGAACGTAAAAGGTTTCGTCAGGCTCAAAATAGACTAATTTCGAATCGTTATTGGTCAAAGAGTATCGATGGATTTTATCAGAGCGCAATGTTTGTTCATCTTTCGTCGAATAAAACAAAGTCTTGTTATCTCCTGCCCAGGTTGCACCTCCAGTAGTATTTTCAATAGTCTGAGGCAACAATTCACCTGTTGTCAAATCTTTAAAATAGATTGTATAAATTCTTCTGCTTACAAAGTCAACACCATAGGCTATCATTCGATTGTCAGGACTAACCGACATTCCGCCTAACTGACAAAAATCCTTTCCTTCAGCTAATTCATTTACATCCAGTAAAATGGTTTCTTCTCCTGTAAGGCTCTCTTTTTTGCGACAATAGACTGGGTACTCCTGCCCTTCATTGTATTTTGTGTAATACCAATACCCGTTCAGAAAATATGGTACAGACGCATCATCTTGTTTAATACGGCCGATCATCTCATCAAACAAGCTTTTTTGAAAAACCTCCGTGGGTTCCATCACTTTTTTGGTATAGGCATTTTCAGCCGTTAGATAGTCTAAAACCTCATTATCCTCACGGTTATTCAACCAGTAATAATTATCTATTCGCTTGTCACCATGAATCTCAAGAACCTCAGGATTAATTGCACAAACAGGTGGAGTATGTGATTGATTATTCATTATAAAAAATTGAACACAATATTATACAAAGTTGGATGGATGTATGTAGGAATCTTTCCCATTAATTCATTCATCTTTGTGACATGCCCAAAATACTTTGCATAGAGACGTCTGGTCCAGTATGCTCCGTTGCCATTTATCAAGACATTGATGTCTGTGTAGATTTTATTGCAAGCGATACTGAGTTTCAACATGCTGCTGTTTTGACCGTCTTAATTGAAAAAATACTTCAGGAAAACGAGTTAACTCCAGAGGACATTAGCGCAGTTGCGTTAAGCGCAGGACCTGGAAGCTATACTGGGTTGCGCATTGGGACATCTGTTGCGAAAGGTTTATGTTATGCTCTTGATATTCCATTGATTGCAATTAGCACACTGAAACTACTTGCCTATGCCTATCTATCAGAAAACCCTGCCAACGATGATATTCTAATCTGCCCAGCTATCGATGCGAGAAGAAATGAGGTATATACTGCCATTTACGATAGATCACTTAGACCTATGTTAAAACCTCAACCTTTAGTGGTCACAGAACACTCTTTCGAACAACATCTAAATCAAGCCCCCATTCACTTTATTGGCTCGGGTGCCGAAAAGATTAGTAAAATTATTACCCACGATAACATAGTTTCGATTGAAGAAAATTATATGTACGCTAAATATTTAGGCAACTTGGCCTTTACAAAGTTTGAACAAAAGAATTTTGAAACTATAGCGTATTTTGACCCTTTCTACCTAAAAGAATTTCACACAAACGCGAAAAAGCAATCTCAGTAATTAGTAACATTCTTTAAATAACGCAACAAATACAAACTCGAGTCGGTTTAAAGAGCAACATGCTACTGTGATAGTATGTTTATATTTACCTCCTAGTGAAAATCAGAATTCATACGCATCTTTTATTAAAGCTAAGTGTTAGGCTTCGATTGTTTTATGCATGTCTAACGTGTTTGAGCATCAATATGATTTCTGTAAATGCATCAGCACAGAGTTACATTCTTTCAATACAATCTGCCGACTCATTTACTAATGCGTATTTAACTGAGCTAAAGGTTCGCAACAAGTTCGAAGACATCGAATCTCTTCGGCTGTATTCTAAAACTTTTATTCAAGACGTTCGAAGTCAAGGTTATTTGTCGGCTTCTATTGATAGTTTCACACCTTTTGAAGATACGGTGACAGTTAACTTTTTTTTAGGTCGAAAATATGAATGGGCTTCTTTGCGCTGGACGGAGACTACAGAAAATTGGTTGACTGAAATTGGGAAATCATCAACACTTTTTCAAAACGTTCCAATTAATCCTAAAGAATTAACCAAAACCACTGACAAGCTTTTAACCTATGGAGAAAACCATGGATACCCTTTCGCTAAGGTCTATATCGATAGTCTGATGAATATTGGAGAAACAGGATTTTCAGGGATTCTTGCCGTTGAAGCGAATCGTTTGTTTCGATATGACACAATAACTGTAGAAGGCGATGCCAAAATATCAACTGCATTTTTAGGACAGTATTTGAACATTATCCCAGGTGAACTATATCAGGAGAAAGCCGTTCGAAATATTAAACAGAAACTTCAAAAACTACCGTTTGTTCAAATCACCGACAACCCTAAAGTCTTCTTTGTGGATGACGAGGTGAGAATAATTGTTTCGATAAAACATAGAAACACTGACCAAATAGATGGTATTGTTGGTTTCGCACCAAATGCGAACTCTGAAGCAGGTTTGTTAGTTACTGGAGAGGTAAATATTGATTTAAAAAACCTCTTTAAACGAGGAATTGGATACGATGTCCATTGGAAGAGTTTTGCTGCACGGTCACAGCAATTACAGATGAACGCGCAATTGCCTTACCTTTTAAAAAGCCCTATTGGTATTGACGGAAACTTTGATTACGTAAAATTTGATACAAATTTTTTCACTCTAAATACTCGACTTGGCGTTCGATATCTTTTTGAAGGAACTGACTACATCAAATTTTATGTTCAAAACCATCAGTCTGCTTTAATATTTGCTGATACAAATAATATCCGCGTATCTCGCCAAATACCTAACTCAAATCCAACACGTACGACCAGTTATGGCATGAAAGTCCAACGACAGACTTTAGACAACCCTTTCAACCCTAGAAAAGGAATTTCGTTTAGTTTAGATGGAAATCTAGGTAGTAGAAATGTGTTGAAAGACATACGAATCGAACAGGTACTATTTAGAAATATGAATAACGAAACATACTCTGTTTATGACTCCACAAATTTAAAAAGTATACAAGCAGAGGTTTTATATAACGTCGAACTTTTTCTTCCAGTTGGAAAGAAAAGTACTGTGGTAGGTTTGATTTCAGGCCAACATTTGATAACGGAAACTGTTTTTTTAAATGACTTATATCGATTTGGCGGAACAAAATCGTTACGTGGATTTAATGAAGAATCCCTGTTATCGAACAGTTATACGATTGTCGGATTAGAGTATCGATATCTTTTAGGAGGAAATGCGTTTTTTCAATTATTTGCAAATGCCGCATACCTTGAAGATAAAAGTAATATGCAGCAGGGTTTGATTACCGACACTCCTTTTGGTTTTGGTGCTGGTGTTCATTTAGATGTTAACTCTGGGATATTGAGCTTAGCATATGCACTTGGTTCTGAACAAGGTAATGGTATTCAGTTCAATCAGGCCAAGATACACTTTGGCATTATCAACTATCTGTAGTTGAAGCTTCTTCATTTCTGAGAGTTTGCACAATCTCTTTCCAATCATTGATTAATTGAGTTTTGATTGTTTTTCGATTTTCAATGACTGTAAACCAACGGAACACTTCCTTAAGTTTTACCACATTTGAAAGGTACCCATATGCCAACACCCCAAACGATGGTAGTAGAATAAAGAAAAGAATTGTTATATAAACGTTTTGAGCAAAGTGGTAGACTAAATACGTCTCCAGACCTCCAAAAATGGTAAACAACAAAAGACCTAACACCAATGCAACTGAGCCCATAAAGTCGACTCTTTTTACAAGTGTTAAGGATAAAATACGAGTTAGCTGAAATGGAATTATATGCAGTATAAAACCAATAATAAATATCGGTAGGCCAAATATCGCAATGAAGATTTTTTTTACAATTGCCAATCGCGCATCTTTAGCGGTCTTTTCAATTATCGCAACTTCGTTGGAAATCCCAAGTCTTTTCAAACTGCCAACAAATCTATTAAGAGTTGCTTTGAACACCTTAAAACCTTCAGGGTCTTGTTTGTTATACTTCTGAACAAAATCTTTTAGTCGCTTCCTTTTTGTCAACCAATCCACATTCGCAAGTGAATGTTCTTGAGAGGTACTGTATAATATTCCCTCAATTTGCTCAACAATACGAATTTCACCTTGATCTTCAACCGTTATAATACGGTCTTTCAATTGAGTTTCGATTTCTGCGGTTAAATTCTTCACTGCATCAATTGGGTCTTTTCGATATTCATCTTTATATGACCTTAAAGTCATAGGGTTTCCAACATCTATTGTAAGATTCCCTCTAAATCGATGAGGGTTGGAATAATTCAAACCAATAGGTACAAGGTGAATATCTAATTCGAAATCATTTTCATCTTCAGCACCCAGAGCAATTCTTGCAGCTCCCGTTTTAATTGGCGCTAATAAGTACTTTGTCTGACAAACCCCTTCCGGAAAAATCATCAAACAACCTTGCTTTTCCATTAACCTATGGCAGTATTTGAAAATATCTTTATTCTGTCCAACTTTATCAGGGTCATATTCCTTTCTATATATAGGAATCATTTTCAGCCAATTGAAGACTGTTATGGCATACTTATTTGTAAATGACTCACCGCGCACCAAGAAGTATGTTGTTCGCTTCAGTTGAGTTGCAATCACAATTGGATCCATGAATGCACTTCGGTGATTCGGCAAAAGTATTACAGGTTTATCAAGAGGTATGTTGCCTTCGTTGACTATTTTGATATCTACGAAATACTTCTTGATGGCATATGTAAGAGCAAATTTTAGAAGCCTATAGAGCATGTACGATAATACGGTGTATTCACTTAAAACCTACTTGGCAACCAAAAAAAGACTGCAAATCTGTTGGCCACACACACTATTGTCACAAGTGTGTCATTCAAAATAAAACTTAAGCGTTAAAATATACGTTTTGAAATGGCCAATTTTCAAAGAGGGAAAATGTGTACTTTTTTGGGAA
>CAKZLB010000015.1 GCA_937124965.1 uncultured Bacteroidota bacterium | reverse complement strand
AATCAGCCAGGCCAGCCACGTCCAACGGCGTCGACTAAATGTGCTGTAACGTTCCCTGCCTATGCGTAGTGCGGGTTTTAATTGAATAATGTTTTGGGGAAACGAGATTGTTGGCTGTTTTACAGCCAAAACTACATCACCGTCTAGGTAGTAGGATGCTAGCATTACGTATAGGCAGTGTTAGGCACAGTTTTATTTTTTTATTTTTTCAAACTCTTCAACCTTTTTCCAAATGAAAACTAGACTTGTAACTAAATTAAATGCGATTAGAATCCATGTCCAATCCCATTTTCTAGACTTTTCTAAATTCTTAAAGGACCACAGTTTTTTTATCAAAATTACAAGCTGAACGAATATCATTATTTGTATTGTTCCCAGTTGAAGGTGATAAGTCTCAATAGAAGGGACAAACGAATTGAATTTTAACGGAAAAAATATAATTGAAATCATATATGTCAATCCTATTAAAGAAGGAATGGATAGAAGTATTTTAATTGGTTTCTTCAAATTGTGCCTAACGGTTGGCCTATGCGTAGTGCGGGTTTTTCTTGTTAAATGTTTTGGGGGAACGTAATTGTTGGCTGTTTTGCAGCCAAGTCACGCGTCACCGTCTTGGTAGCAGGATGCGAGCATTACGTATAGGCTGTGTTGTGGCCTGTGCCTTATATGTTTTCGTCCAAGTTTCCAAGTAAATGCAAATTTCCTTAAATGCTAAAATCATCATTGTTTATCCGTCAACCGATTGAAACCACCAGCGACGAATGCATGGGCTACAACGGTTGGCCTATGCGTAGTGCGGGTTTTAATTGTTTAATGTTTTGGGGAAACGGAATTGTTGGCTGAGTAGCAGCCAAGCTACGTATCACAAGTTGGTAATGAGATGCTAGCATTACGTATAGGCAGTGTTGTGGCCTGTGCCTTTTATGTTTTTGTCCAAGTTCCCAAGTAAATCCAAATTTCCTTAAATGCTAAAAACATCATTTTTTATCCGTCAACCGATAGAAAGCACCAGCGACGAATGCATGGGCTACAACGGTTGGCCTATGCGTAGTGCGGGTTTTAATTGATTAATGTTTTGGGGAAACGGAATTGTTGGCTGTTTGCAGCCAAGTCACGCATCACCGTCTTGGTAGTAGGATGCGAGCATTACGTATAGGCAGTGTTGTGGCCTGTGCCTTTTATGTTTTTGTCCAAGTTTTCAAGTAAATCCAAATTTTCTTAAAAGCGAAAAACATCATTTTTTATCCGTCAACCGATAGAAAGCACCAGCGACGAATGCATGGGCTACAACGGTTCCGGCTATGCGCAGTGCGGGTTTTGATTGTTTAATGTTTTAGGGAAACGAAATTGTTGGCTGTGCAGCAGCCAAGTCACGTTCTTATCAATGGAAGTAGGATGCTAGCATTGTGTATAGCCAGTGTTGGGGGTAGTTTTTTAAGAATTTAGTGTCAGAAATTTACCTTGGTTTGTTATTTTAATAGTCACGTCTTCCTCTAATCCTGGGTTCAAAACATTTTTTAAATTCGATATATCAGTATTTAAGACTCTTTTGATGCTTTTTAGCTCACTCCAGTATTTAGTAAGTTTTAAACTTTTTACTTCTCTTTGGTTGCTTATAATCCTTAATAGAGCCCTTAATTTTTGAAGTTCACTTTCTTTTTCAATGACTTCACAAAGGCACCCATTTTTCTCTATCCTAAGAGTTGGATATTCACCAGTCAACTGGAATTCTGTTATCTGATTTAACATAGGACGCCAATCAAAATTCTTTACGTTTTGAATAGTTGATATTTCGAGATTAATGAACCAACACATGTTTTAGTTTCATCGATTTAAATAAGTTACCGAGATTGTCATAATTACCCCCAACGGTAACGGGTATGAGGCGTAGCTTGGAATGTGCGCAGGCTTTGTGCGGCTATGACTTATACCCAATGTTGTGGTGCGTTATTTATTTAGTCAAGTCAATTGACAATTGGTTTATTTCTTTATATGATAACTTGTTCCAACTGCCTATTCGATACATCGTGAATCTCTCAGAAGCACCCATCTCAATTTTGAGATGTCTAATTGTGCCTGAATCGAAATTAATAGATGTGTCAAGTAAAGAGTATCCTATGCTTTCAATTCTCAAATCAAAATGTCCAGTTGAAATTGACGTGCTAAAATACCCTAAGGAGTCGACGTAAATATCAATTATCTCAAGGGATGATTTATTTTTAATTATAACCGTTGCAAATTCAATAGGTGAAGAGGATCCATGGTCAATTATTTCACCTGATATTCGTCCAGAGAGTGAGTCTTGTATGTCAAAGGATTCATCGTTAGTTAAACGACTAATTTCACCTTTATGGTGGACACAAATGTCATATTTGTAGGGCTTGACTCTTGCACATCCAATCGACAGAAAAGTCAATATTACAATGATGGAGTATGTTTTCATTTTTTAATGCACCACAACGTTCCCTGCCTATGCGCAGTGCGGGTTTTTTAGATTGAAGTTTATTGGGAACTCAAATTATTCTTTGGCTGTTTAAGCAGCCAAGTCACGTTATCATCAATGGTAGCAAGATGCCAGCATTGTGTATAGGCAGTGTTGGCACCAGTTATATAATCTTATGTCCATTAATTTCTATTTCTTCGATTCTTGTTTCGTAAACAAGATATTTAATAGTATGTCTAATTACACAACTGTCCTTGCATCCAGAATTTATTTGCTTTGTATATATGTTTAGTTTACCGTTACTGCTCAATGATTTTACCCTATAATCTGAGTAACATTGTCCCATTCTGTCAAAAGTTAACACACATTCTGTGGAGTCACTTGTATAAACTAGCGAAATAAAACCTGAATGTGAGTCAATTTTATCATAAGCTTCAATGGTTTTGTACGACACCTCTTGCTCGTATAAACCAGGACTTAATTTAATAGTGTTGGTATCAGTATGAATTGAGTCGTACCCATCAATTCTAGCGGCTCTTTTCTGAAATGCAATTTCGATTTGGTGAATAAATTCAAGTGGAGTGAGTTTTAGATCACAGTTATAATCAAGTAATGAACGGTCAATATTAGAGACTTTAACTAAAGTGTCAACTTCCCCATTCCATGAAACCGTTATTATGTCATTCTTTTGAGGTAAGAGGAAAATATCATAACCACTTTCAAGCAAAAGAATGGTGTCATGCAATGATTTACATTTGGAACTATAGGTTGCTGAACTCATAAATGAAACAGCAGAGTCTTTTATAACTACTTCACTGTAGCCGTATTTACTATGATTAAAATGATATTTGCCATCCAGTTTATGGTCACAATTGTTTTCGTTCAATTGCGAATCACAACTTGAAATAATGGTTATGAAAACTAGGAAAAATATTATAGGTTTCATAATTGGTGCCAACGGTGAAGGCTATGCGCAGTGCGGGTTTCTTAGATTGAAGTTTATTGGGAAGTTAGATTATTCTTTGGTTGTTTAAGCAACCAACACTATTATCCGTTTTGGTAGCACGATGCAAGCATTGTGTATAGCCAGTGTTGTAGGGCGTTTATTTTCTTTTCAATTTGTTCCAAATGTTCTTTAGTACAAGCCGAGCGACGAGTCATTTGTTGTTTTTCGTTGTCGAACTTTAGCGTCCAAAGTTTGTAGTCCAGTCATCTGTAAAAGCTCGGCGACTGCACGTTAAGTTTTCGTTCATGTCCATGGCTGGCCGATAGTGGTTTTTAATTTTTCGTCCGAGTCAATTTGTGGTCGATTAGTCATGGTTTTAATTTGTTGTCAAACCGGCCAGCGACGACCGATAGAGAGCGTCAAACCAATGCCCTACAACGGTTTGGCTATGCGCAGTGCGGGTTTTAATTGTTTAATGTTTTGGGGAAACGAAATTGTTGGATGTGTAGCAGCCAAGTAACGTTCTTATCAATGGTAGCAGGGTGCTAGCATTGTGTATAGCCAGTGTTGTGGTGCGTTATTTTTTCCTTTAGTATATTCACTTTGTTTCTAATTTTCACCCATCTTGTGTCACTACGAAACTGTTCAATTGAATTAGTTGTTTCCATTTCTTTTAATATCTGCGTTCGTATTTCTAAAATATCGCTTTGTATTTCAGTCGGTATTTTCTTGGCGTCAATTAGTAGTTTTATATTCCGATGATGCATAAAACTAAACGCATCAGACTCTAAGTCCTCAAAAGAAATACTTAAATCTTTGTCGCTAAGGTTTGACTTCCTTTCCTCAAGATGGGACAAAGTATCAACGAATAATTCATACAATTTATCGACAGAAATCATTTCTTTTTTATTGGAGCAACAAGCAAATAAAATATCCAGGCAAACCACGAGATGAATATTACTGCAAGAATCCAAGCTAGTTTCTCTCCTCCACTGGTTTTCCTTGAAAACATAATGGATAACAATGGAATCAACCAAATGAAACTAATTATAGCCAGAGTTATCAATAATGGAGCTGTTGATTCGTCTATAATTTTCATTGTGTTTCTGTTAATTCTGTTGTCGGTTTAGTACAGCATAAAGATTTGACCACCATTTTTTTAATGCACCACAACGGTTCCGGCTATGCGCAGTGCGGGTTTTAATTGTTTAATGTTTTGGGGAAACGAAATTGTTGGCTGTGTAGCAGCCAAGTTACGTTCTTATCAATGGTAGACGAATGCTAGCATTGTGTATAGCCAGTGTTACAGTGCGTTATTTTTTCTTTAGTAGCCGAGTTCGATAAGTTTTAGTTGTAGTCCTGTCAACTGTTTGGAGTCCAACCGTCATTCTCCAGTTCAGCGTTTAGTAACTCGGCGTCAAATGTTCAATTGCAGAAAGATTTGAGCTTGGCCAATTACAGCATTCTCCAGTTTCTTTTGAGTCCAAGTCAGCATTCCGGCAGTCATTTTTTTTATGGTCGTCCAGTTGGCCAGCGTCTAGCTACAGCATTTTCCAGTAATGCACTGTAACGGTTGCGGCTATGCGCAGTGCGGGTTTTGATTGTATAATGTTTTGGGAAACGAAATTGTTGGCTGTTTGATCAGCCAAATTACGCGTCACAAGTTGGTAGTAAAATGCTAGCATTGTGTATAGCCAGTGTTACATGGCGTTTTTTTCTTTTTGATGCAAGTTCAAAAGTCCATTTTTAAAAGCCGAGTACGAGTCACTTGTTGTAAAACGCTGTCCAGCTTCGGAGTCCATTTATGTTGTCCAGTCACCAGTAACAGCTCGGCGACTGCACGTCTAGTTTGTAGTCAAGTCCATGGCTGGCCAATTGTAGTCCAGATTGTCGTTCGAGTCCAATGCGTTGTCGATCAGTCAATGTTTTTATTTGTTGTCGTTCAGGCCAGCGACGTCCAATAGGGGACGATAAACCAATGCCATGTAACGGTTGCGGCTATGCGCAGTGCGGGTTTCTTAACGTGGTGTTTATTGGTTTACGTAATTATTCTTTGGCTGTTTGATCAGCCAAGTCACGTTCTTATCAATGGTAGCAGGATGCAAGCATTGTGTATAGCCAGTGTTACAGCACGTTTTATTTTTTTTATTATGCATCCGAGGTGTTCAATAGTAATAGCCGAGTGACGAGTCACCTGTTGAGTCCAAGTCAGCAGTCTGAACCAAATAGTTGTTGTCCAGTCACCAGTAGCAACTCGGCGAGTGAACGTCAAGCGGCAACGACAAATCATAGCTGGCCAACTACGTGAAGTCCAATCACTCGAGTCCGCTGTTGTCAATCAGTCATTTTTATTAGTAATCAGCCAGGCCAGCCACGTCCAACGGCGTCGAATAAATGTGCTGTAACGGTTGGCCTATGGGCAGTAGCTTGGCATTTGCGTTGGCTTTGAGCGGCTATTGCTTATAGGCTGTGTTAGTGCCTGTTTTATTTTATTTTTTCTCCACGATAATTTTCAAGTTTTTTCCCATTGATTAGTATTTCTGATGAGATATCCTTTAAATCCACTAATTCTAAGCCAACTATTTTAAAATCAATAGTAAAGTAGCAATTACATGCTGCCATAGAATATAGTTCAATTTCATCTCCGCTTTCATCTATTTCGGTCTCATGAGGAATGTCAATCATGAAATAAGTTTTGGTTTTTGATATTATTGAATTCTTTAAAAATGCTTTCTCATAAGAACAATTTAACCAATGTCCTATTTTTAAATACATTGTATCATTTTTTACATTTTTACTGATTATTCCACCACTATCATATTTGCATTCATAGATACAAGTAGAAATATTAAAATCTTCGACCCAAGTAGTCGCATTGTACACTGTCTTTTCAATTCTTTGATTATTTCTATTGTTATTGCACGAAAAAAACAAAATTATTAAAAGGAAGTAAAATGAATATTTCATTAAGATCTTCTATTAATAGGCACTAACGGTTCCGGCTATGCGCAGTGCGGGTTTCCTTGATTAATGTTCATTGGGAACTCAAATTATTCTTTGGCTGTTTAAGCAGCCAACTCTATTATTAGTTTTGGTAGCACGATGCGAGCATTGTGTATAGCCAGTGTTGGCAATAGTTTATTTATTTAAGAATGTCACGACTTCTTTCATCTTATGGATGAATGCATAATTCATAATTACATATTCTTTGTTTTCTTGAATGCAAGTGCATTTTCCAATGATTTGTAAAGTTAAAGTGTCAAGAGAAAAGTAAAATACAATGTCTTGAAATGCAAAGTTACAATTCGGGCACGACCCCAGATTTTCAAATATCTCATCTTCATCAAAAATGGAGTGAACTTCAGCCTTACTAACTTTCATCAATTCCGATGTGTATTTCTTTGTTTTTTTTATATGGTCAATCGTTAAAAATTCCTCTTGAATGGAGTCGAGAGTTTTTTTTGTTAATAGCTTTTTAAAGCCTTTATAAAAAGAACTAAGTTCCAGCTTTGGACAAATTGAACTAAAAAGGTCATAAAGCTGAAATGGCGATCCTGCGGCATATTTGTCAGTTTCATATGCTTTATCGATTTCACTCGATTTTTTTTCGAAATAGTTTTCAAGATCTTCAAGCTTACTTCGGTTAAACTCGCATAGTTTAATGACATCTATTTCCCAGTTTTTCGGGTTTTCATCGTATCGAAGCGGATCCGACATGTAACTGGTTCTTTTTATTCCGTTTTCGAAAACATACAAAATCCATGATTCTGAGTCATAAATGGAACCTAACAAAGCTTGACAATTCAAAGCACCTGACAAATATTTGGTGCATTCAAATGGTTCGGAAATAAGATTAGGGAATCTAACCAATGTGATGTCTTGTTCAACAACTTTTATTCTGGAATGTAGAATATTACACTCATTAATTTTTAAAGTTTCAAGTTTACCTTGGATGTCTTCAGAAAACTGGAGAATTGATTCTTTTACAGACGCTAAATCAGATTTTATTAAACCATAAGATGCAGAATATCCCATTTATGATGTTTTTTAAATTATTGCCAACGGTTGGCCTATGCGTAGTGCGGGTTTAATTGTATAATGTTTTTGGGAAACGAAATTGTTGGCTGTGTAGCA
>CAKZLB010000014.1 GCA_937124965.1 uncultured Bacteroidota bacterium | reverse complement strand
TGTGAGCTTCTAGGACAAATTGTTTTCTTGAATCTTTCATTATTTTAATTGTTTAATCATGTTTTGATATTTTTCTAAAGTCGAATGGTCTGTGATTCGATTGCTCCAGAAGTTTCTAAACCGTCTTTCTATTTTCTTGGCTTCGTCTTTGTCGATTTTGTAGAAGTTGCAGTATTCTTGGAATACCTTTTTGCGTCCTGTTTGAGCCATGAAGTTTTTGCACTCCAATAACTCAAAGTCGTAAACCTGCTTAGGGTCTTCAACGTCTATTTTTATTATCTTGTCTTGTATGTTCATTAACCGATTCTTTTAGGTGGTTCTTGTGGAAGACTGTCGAAGTTCTTAGCCTCCAAATTACGATGCTCATCTTGAAAGTTCTTATTGCACATCAATGCGGCTCTTTTCAATTCGTAGTTCAATAAGTTGCTTGCTTGTCCGACTAGTTTTGACATTGCATTTGCTTTGTACACATCAATTTCGTCATTGTCTAATTTCTCCATGTAGTTACATAGCATAGAGAACATACTTTTAGTGTTTACTGGTTTCATTTTGTATTTTTTTAAGTTTCTTTTTAATTTTATTGACTAGAGCTTTACACTTAAAAAACTCGTCATTATTGTCAAATAGCTTTTCCTTACATTCACTATTGTTTATACAATATTCATTCTCTGCATCTTCTAGTTTCTCATGCCACTTGACACAACTAATACACAATGGATTTTCTATGTCGTCACGTTGATAAGTTCCATAGTCCCAACGACCTGTTATTGAATTTGGACAACCTTCGCACTTCCTAGAGTTTGCAATTATTGTTTCTATTTTTCTATACCGTTCTATTTTTTCTGTTTCTGAGCGCAGAAAATAATCTATCATTTGACTACACCCGTCTTTGGCATACTTGATTTCTTTGTCCGATACCGACACTTTGCTTTTGTGTATTTCTCGATTATCAATAAGTTTCTGTTTCAACAAATCAATCAGTATAGTGTCTGCACTTTCGTCTAAAGATTCTATAACTGCTTGTATTTTATTGTTGATGTGTTTCATAATTCGTTGGTACAAATTAACGGTGGTTTTCTCGTTTGTACAAATCAAATAAAACTATACTTTTTGAAACAATATAAGAATTATCTATTTGTACAAGTTAAACCCTTGCACTACTTTTGTCCTATCAAAATGAAAGAAATTATGGAATGGAAAGAATTAGTAAAACATCACACACAAGTAATTAAAGACCAAAACCAAAATAAATGGGAAGTAATAGAGACCTCTGATTTAGAAGAAATATGCGAGGCTTACCACCAAGCTAAGTTAAAATTATTGGGGATAGCCGATGTTGTAGGGCAAAGCGAACAGTTAAAATGCGGTGTGTTAGGTGGTGTTTGTCCTTACGAAACAGGTGATAGATTATGTAGAGCTAAGTTTAAGTGCGAAAACCAAGTAGCATTTTAATTGCCTACAACAGTAGATACCAGACACAAACCCGATAAGATAACCGTAAAATCAGAAACAAGTTATGGACATACTGAAGGACGAAACAGCCCTATTGTTTAGGGATAAAATGCAAGAAGCGAGAGACAACATTGAGGGGGCTTATAATGCTATCTCCGTTGTTCTTGAGAATAACACTATTGGAAATGAAGATTATTCTTCCAAAATGATTGAAACCATGGAAGAAATGAGGTTAAATCTTCGAAAAATGTACAATAAATTATGACACCACAAGCAGCACTAAAAGCAAAACAGTTGGTTCAAGAAGTCGGAACAAAGGCGGCTATTGATTACGCTGAACACGTCCAACAATTACACTTAAATCAAAAAGACTTAGCCGAATCCTCTTTTTGGGGTGAGGTTGTTAAAGCTATAAAATCGGAAGGGTGAAGTATAAAATTAAACAACACCAAACATCTATTGATTTAGATTTCTCTAAACTATCAATAGACCAGATAAAAATAAGAGCACTAGCCATTGAGGATTCTGGCGAAAGGAAGATTTGTAAAACCTGCTTAAAAAGCAAATTGTTGTCAGGGTATAGGCTTAGAACCACAAGAAGGGGTGTAAAAGGTATTTACTATGATGCTACTTGCAAAGATTGCCATGCAAGAACAAGGGGTACAAAAACAATAGGGAAACTTTCTTTTGCTAAAGAGTTATTTAATAAAGGGTTTAGAAAATGTACGACTTGTAAAGAAATAAAGCCCTTAACAAAATATTATAAGAACAAAGCAAGTTCAACGGGCATTAACAACTCATGCAAAATATGTATGAATAAAATTAACTGCAAAAAATATCACGATAACAAACATGATAAACAAAGTAATACTAGTCGGTCACTTAGGATCCGACCCAGAACTAAAGCACATTAGTGCAGACACCGTTGTTTGCAAGGTTAATCTTGCCACTACCGAAAGGTTCAAAGACAAATCAGGCGAAACCAAAGAGGAAACTCAATGGCACACCCTCGAATTATGGGGGAAACCTGCTGAGACCTTCGCTAAGTACACGAAAAAAGGAAGTAAGGTTTATGTTGAAGGGAAAGTAATTTACGACAAATACGAAAACGACAAAGGAGAAAAAAAGACCTTCACAAAGATTCGTGTTCAGTCGTTTACTTTTTTGGATTCAAAGAGTGATAACAACGTTGCTGAATCTAGTCAAAGTAATGAAGATGTTGGAGACTTACCGTTTTAATTATGGAACTTTTACACTTTATATTCAAATCGTTTGGACACTTCTTTGGCTCGTGTATCATACTTGGGGCACTTGGCAATTTCATATTCTTGATGTGGAACAGATTTTTCAGACATTGGAATATACGAAAACATGGATACCCACCGCCACATTGTGACGCTGACGGTGATTTTAAAGACGAATCAGATGATTAATAAATTATGATAGTAACCAAAGAACAACAAGAAAGACTAGTTGAGAATTACCGAAAGAAAGGTGCAAACACCGATAATATAATCGGATGTGTTGAAGGGATTAATGCAACTATTGAACTAGTCGATAAGTTAATGAAAGATGAAAAGAACCTTAAATAACTCCATCACTAATTAAAAAAAGAGGGGCTAAACTTAAATAAGATGTAAATAGTATATTTGATTATGGAATTTGACAAAAAAGAATTTTCTATTAGGATGAGGGCATCAACAATACAGTTTGAGAATGCTTGCAGAAATTTTATAAACAGTGAACAACACAAGAAGATGATTAAATCATTTGAAAATTTAGGAGCATCCATCAGAACATCACTTAAACAATAACTCTAAACTCAATAAAATACTTATCGTAGGTTCTGACTATCGATTTGACTTGATCCGATACGTTACCACCTATTGAGTTGTAACGCTCCTTAGTCACTGAATTAGGGTCTACGATTTCAACGTGTCCTGTTCCTTCTGTTGGATTTGGAGCAATGTAACCCCTGTGAGAAACTGCGACTAAGGCAAATTTACCCTTTGGTAATGGGTCGCCAATATTCCACTTTTCGCCAATATTTAAAAATGACTTTGCTCGTGGGGAATCGGTTCCTGGCAATCCGTATTCCAATAATACACCATTAGCGAATGTAGCACACCAGGGCACCTCATCTGAGTTAATCCCATACTTTGCGACGAAGTTTAACTTTTGCAACCACTCTACTATTTTGGGGTTGTGTTCGTCACCTTCTATTTCTCGAAGTCCCACGTATTTTTTAGCATGGTCAAAAGCTGAAGTAGTTACCGGTTCAACTTTAGCCGGTTCCGTATCCTGCAATTTTGCAGTTTCCGTAGTAACCGGTTCTTTCTTTTCTGCTCGTTTTTTATTAACGAAGTCAACACCCTGACGAATACCACCAATAACACCAACACCACCGAAAGCAATCGAAATTAATTGAACTATCGAATTTGTCATTATTTCGGAAATAGGCTGGTTAAATACTTCGGCCTTAATAAACAGGAATAAGAACATCAACATTAAAGCGGTTATCATTACCGTCAATAAGTTTAATTCGCCTGTATCGTCTTTAAAGAATGCTTCTTTGATTCGTTTCATGGTTTGTTTATTATGTCACTCATATAGTTTAACATTTCTTTTGCTATTTCTGGAGACGCCTTAACCGCTTCCTTAACTGCGTTCATTGTGTCGGTCAACTCGTTAATTTTTCTATCCTTTTCAGATAACTGAAGTTTTAGAACTTCGTTTTCTTCTTTGTAGATTTTGATTTTTCGGTCGTTGGTTATTCGCTTCCATATTCCAACAATCCCACCACTCAAAGCAATAGCTATTACAATCTCAACAAGTGTCTTAACATCATTTAACGTCATAACCGATTACGTGCTTTGCGTCCATGACTACTTCTCTGTAATCGTTTTTCCCTACCTTAAAAATCCAACCAAATGTTTTAACTAGGCTTCCGTCTTTTCGTTTATTGACATTTACCTTAACACTCATCCCATATCGTTCAATTGATTCTAGTATTTTATCTAGCTTAGATTTGTCGATTTCGTCAGTCATTATGAATGATAGAGGTTTACCCACCAACTCGCAAGGCTCATAACCTAGCAAAGTTTTTATTTTGTTGTCGGCTTCGTCAATTATTACAACTCCGTTATTAATGTGACTTTTCACTTCGCTCGCATACGGGTACTGTCTCAATAAATTTGAAATTTTAGAATTGACCATTTCACGACCTACATCTTTTGTACTTAAATGTATTACCGTGTCTAAAAACTTTAATAGTACCTTTTGTTCTGGAGTGTATTCAGCAGCCGTCATTTTTTACATTGTTTTGATTACGACAATAACTTAAACTAGTTTTATTCATTCTTTTGACTGTCTCAATCATTACTTCAGAATGTTGATTTTCGTATGATTTTATTTTTTTAATAAGTTCCTTTTCCGTCATTTTTTAATCATTGTAAAGTTGTTAGTAATTGCATCTTTTCTACCTCGTTCGATTGCTTTACGCATTTTGGATTGATTGAAATCAGCAGCTTGCCAATCTAATACAGGCGAATAGTATAACGTTGCGTTCTTGACCTTTTCTAAGTCTCCTCGTTTAATTTCGGAACGCATCCCACCGAACAACGCACCAGCTAATTTTAGCCAGCCGTCAACCTCACGATACGACTTTTCTTCACTCTGTAAAGACTGCATTAACCACACATCGACATTATCGTATTTGTCAATTAAGGCCGTTGGGGTTGGGTCTAAGATACCACCGTCCAAATAGCTAAAGTTAGCCCATTGAACAGGCTTCGCAAAGTAAGGGATAGAAGTACTAGCCACAACGCAATCAATGAACCTATCGAACGTCATCGCCTTTTCAAGAATAGATACGTATTGAGTAGGCTGATTTTTTAGGCTCACGCAATTAACCGTTACAATTACGTCTATTTGCTTTGCTCTTAACTCATGGAACAAGTCAGGAGTGAAATGTTTTAAAATCCTTCGTCTTACTTCTTGACCTATATCGTAAGCATAGTTCCTATCCTGTTGTATCATGCGAATAAATGCAAGCCCTAGTTTGACTTTTGATATTTTCCCTTTTCGGGTATAAGGAGACAACCACCCGTACATCTGACGGTTACTAATGTTTGAATATTCGTAAACAAGAATGTCGTAATAAACAGAATCCAAACGTCCCAACGCCAAAAACAAAGCAATCAAAGCCCCTGTACTTGTACCAATGTAAGCGTCATATTCTTTTTTTAGTTCGGTATGAACTCCAACTGTCCACGCTCCCCAACTTGCACCGCCTGCGAATAACCCTGATTTCATGATGGGAAAATTAGCCCTCCGTTGCTTCGCTTTGATGGTGTTAATCCTGCATTGCTTTCGTAATACGTTAGGTTGTCTTTGTTTTCCTGAATATAACGTTTTGCAATATCACCGAATAAATTAGCCTTTCTCAATATCTGAGCTTGCACTTCTCTACGTTCTTGAACTCCTCCCATCGTTGTTTGGTGCGAGTTTTCAATGTTTACGCCTGTATTATTAACCTTGATAGTTAACTGTGGTAGAACTTCATACTTGATGTACCAAGCTAAAGCCGTTTTTAAATGTCCTTTTAAAGCAGTTTCGTAAGCATCAAAGGCTATTGATGGGCTTGTTTGGTTCAATCTGTCATAGAAGTCATCTCCTAGAATTGGTCGAATATGTGATTCTTCAGCAAGCGATATCAAACTATCAGAAATATAACCCTTATTAATAGTTTCTTCGCCTGTGAATGCTTCCTTAACGACCTCTATTTTTGTAATAAAATTGCTCATTTTTTAGAATTGAAAAGGTTTTTAATTTTTTGAATTGTTGTCGTTTCGTCTTTGAATTTTTGGTTGGATTTTAACTCCGCTAGTGTCATTTGTTGGCGTGGGTCGTTTTCGTCAAAATCTAAACCTCTCATTTTTCGAGACTCCCAAACCAGTAAAACATCTGGCTCATCTGGCACTGGTGGACGGTTCACAAATTCAAGCGTAGAAGTATCTATACCGAACTTACGACCTATTTTGCTAATCGTATTTAAAAAGACTTGTTGACGTGGAGCAATGAACGAACTGAACTTAACATTGTACTCGTTTAAGATTCTTGAAGTGTCAAACCCTGATGCCGTTTCGATTCCTGCAAGCGTAGCAGCCCAGTTACTAGCAACTAACATTTCTTGAATAGATGATTCCTTTAATTCAATCCAGTCTGCATCTGTTGTGTCGTTAAATTGGATAAACTGAGTGCCGTCTTTCCCCCCTTCTCCAAGTGACCTTTTAATGAATAGCATCTCACCCGTAGTACCTTCTCCTTGATAATTTTTATTTACCTTCTCCCTAAAATCTTGTTCTAGTTCTTCGCTTTCAAATTCAGCATCGGTAATTAACATACCACCAGGTTTAGGGCTTTTATCAAGTCTGGAAATATTCCATCTATTAGCCTTGTAGCCAATAGAAACAGCATCTAAGCCACTTAACCAATTAGGTACACCGTAATACTTGAACTCTGGTTCATAGTCTTTGACGTGTATCATTGAAGCGTACACCCCAGCTTCCTCAGTCTCTTCAATCTCAGGCCACATCTTAACCGTTTTAAGCCTGTTTTTTTCTTTTAGATAATCCGCCCAGTTTGGGTGCAAAACGCAATAACCCTCATAGTCACCTCTGCCAATTCTAGCTTCAGTTGAGTCTTGATGGTACAAAGAAAAGTATGTTCTATTCGCATCAGTTAGAACTTGAATCCAACCATTGCCAAATGAAGTATAATCTTTGAAAAACTTAGTTGATAATTCGTGTAGTGATTCTTCACTATTGCACTCATGAACTAACTCATCAAGTGCCTTATCTTCAAAGGTTATTTTTTGACCAGCTAAATAAACAGTCTGTGAGTCAATAATCCCATTTTGATAGCCTGACTTTCTCAATAAGTAAGAAACAGATTGAGGAAACAAATTATCGGAACCGTGAGGGATAATAATTCGTTCAACTTCTTTTGTGTAAGAACTTGAAGGCTCGTTGTAGGGCAATAACTGTGTAGCTCCCGGAGATCCTTTAATCTCTGATACCGACTTTATAACTGACCTTTGAGGTGTTTTATTTCTGTTTCTTCTGCTCATTATTTCTATCAAAAAAGGGGACGTATTACCGCCCCCCTCAACCTTAACCAAACTAAATCGAACTTAATCTTCTAATTGAACACCGTCAAATCCTCTCCGTGCTAGATAGTGTAAGTCCTTTTGGGTGCATTCGTCTAATACGAACTTCCCTCCATCCTTACGCTCGTATGCTGGAGCCTTTGCGTATGTAGTTTTCCCCTTGAATTTATCAAGAACTACATACTTCTTTGCTGGTGTTGTTAATTTCTTAGCCATTACGATACGGGAACTGTTGCCGTTGTGAATCGTGGATACTCAGCCGTGTCAGTTGCAAGCGTTAAAACGGCTCCGTTAAAGTCGTTCAATGCTTTTCCTGTTCCAGCTTCTCCACCAGTAAGCTGTAACGCTCGTGTTTTTAACTCGCTTATTCCGTAACCTAAAACAATCTTATTACCGTTCGCATCTTCTACGACTGCAATAACTCCACACTCTCCAAGAGTAGCTATCTCAACAATAGCCGTTCTCAAAGTATCAGATAGTTTTTTTGATCGCATAGATAGCTCAACATCGTACTTGATTGCTCCAGCTTCATTCACTGGTGTAATCTTGTATTCTGCTTCATCTTTGTCGAATGTGAACAATGTGAAAACTTTTGCAGACTCCATTGTAATAGTGTCGATAGTTTCAACACTAGACCCTAACGCCATTGTGTCAACGTCGGCTGCATCTGCAAGCCAAATATTTCTAACGCCCCCGATTGACTTACAAGGGCGTGTGTATGCTGTTAAACTCATAATTAATATGCTACGGTTACTAATTCAGGAAGTACGAAGTCAGCTCCAAATTCAAACTGAGTTCTTTGTCTATTCTCGTTAGCGTCTGGATTGAACCAAAATCGAGTTTCTGCAAAATTGTTACCAGTTGACACAACTAATGCCATGTTCTGAGGTGTTGACAAAATTGCTCTGTGAGGATAACCCCCTTCAAAATCAGAAGTGATTAATTCGTCAATCTGTACTGGTATAATTGGAATACCGTTATAAGTGTATCGTTCAACACCATCAACTAACTGTGTGCGTGCTTGTTCTGTACCTCCAGATGTTAATGTATCCTCATAGTTGAAATACATTGATTCAGTCACCCAGAATCTCAAATCCTTTTTACCGATGCTTCTTAATTGCTCAGTAGAATTTCTGTACATCAACTTGAAAGTACTTAACGCTTCGTCAGTTGTTAAGTCTGCCGCTTCCGTATTACCCGTTGTGTCAGCTTTTGAACCTGCTAAGTTCCCAGACACGTTAGCAACTGAAGTCGTACCTAAATCAACCCCTGCGATTGAACTAGTCAACACAATGTCCGCGACTGAACTAGTACACGTGATTCGTCTTTGCGCAAGTTCCGCAGCATAAGCCGTTACGAAATTCGCAGCCGTTGTTGTTAAATCAGTATCGAATGTTGCTAAATACTCCTTACCCTTGATAGTAACATTAGCCGTTCCGCTTGTTCCTGTCATGGTCACCGTGTCAACTTCTGCAACTGCTCCGTTAGCGATAGTGATTCTTCGTACCTGGTCTTCTGTTGCCGAGTCGTAATCAGCAGACTGGTCAATTAAAGATTTCCAAAGACCATCTATTTGATTGTAGTACTTATCTGCGTCTCCGATTGCGTAAGTAGTTGAGCCATCTGGATATGTACCTGCTGAATCGTGTCGTTTTGTTGTGTCTCCTAACCACATGTATCGCCAAATATCATGCTGGATACCATTGTTAAATACGAAGATCTCCGCATCGTGAACGTTAGTACCTGTTATTTCATTTTGAGATACACCACCCAAGTTAGTAGCAGCTTCTAGTATAGTGTCTGCATAATCTTGCTTGCTATACTTTACTTCCGCTTTGAACTCAGAAAGAGTCATTTTCTTTTGAACCTTTGGTGATCCGCTTCCACCTTGCCACCCGTCTGAGTAAGGCATTAATAATTTTGTTAATCGTCCAAAGAACGGCAATTTAATGCTGCTTGCTCGCTCCGTGCTTACAACACGAATACCCTCAGGCAACATCTGCTCTTTTAATGGACGTGTTACGATATCAGTCGACTCTAAGCCGTTGTATTCGCTACCGTTTGTAATAAATCCTGACATTATTTTTTATCTTTTGTTTCCTTTTGTTCTGCTTTTTCAGCTTTAATTTTCTCTTCGAACCAAGCTTTTTCACTTGCTGGTATTTCGACTTGTTCTCCTCTGAATGTTATTTTTACTGTCGCTGCCATAACTATCGTTTTCGTTGTTTTAATGCTTCTGCGTTCGCATCCCAAGCCTTTTCTTGCGCTGACCGTGTGTCAGTTGGCTTTGCTGGATTTGGATCGCCTGACTTCTCAGTCGTTACTGGCTTCGCCTCTTTCTTAGCCAATTTTGCAGCTAAATCCGCTTTCTCAGCTTTTAACTTTTCGATTTCCTTTTGCTCTGCTGATTTCTCAGTAGCTTCTGGAGTTTCGTCTGTTACTGCTTCTGGGGTTTCCACTTCCTCTTCTTCAGGTGTTTCAACCTCTGGATTCTCAGGAGTTTCTACGTCTTTATCAATCACTAATGATTTTACTTCCGCTTTCTCCTCATCGGTTGCACTTGACAACCATGATTTGATTTTCTCAAACATGTTTTTATTATTTTTTGAATGTTTTGCTTTGAATTGTTCGTAGTCGTCACCAAGTGACTTTTGAACTGAGAATGTCGCGTCTGCATTTGCTCCGACCGCAACAAGTGAGATTTCTAAAAGTTCAATGTCTTTCGCTATCCATACGACATTACCATCCTTGACAACATCGTCCCATTTGTTTGTAATGAAAGAAATTGAGAACCCTTTTAAAGCGTTATTCTCAATGAGTGCATATGTTTTTAACCCATTCTTTTGAACGTGTTCGTTAAACACCTTTGCTTCGATTTCAAGACCTTGCTCAGATGCCGACAAACTTGTAACTACCCCAGCTATATCGCTATGATCGTGACCGTTAAGAAGTACAGGGCTTTTCATGAAAGCATCTAAGACCTCTTTTGTCCAAAGTGACATTGGAATTATATCTCCGTGTCGGTCTTTGCTTTCAGTCGATGCAATACCCTTGATGTATGTAAACCCGTCAGCACCTTCAACCGCTTTTTGCGTGGCCTGAAATGCGAACTTCATTACATTATTGCGTTGTCTTACTTCACTCATTTAGAACAAAGTACCTAATTATGGTTTTTTGTTCCTTCGTAAAAAATGGGAAAACTAGATTAGTGGTATAGAAAACCTTTATAATGATACTCAAACATTATAGATTTTGTTGATTTGTATAAAAGGCTTAGCGGTTGTTACTTTGCAGTACAAAATAAGAAAGAAAAATTATGAAAAGAAATTTCGAAGTATTCAACGAGAATATGAGTTTGAAAGATGCTTATGAAGCACTTTATGCACACTTACAAGAACAAAGCTACATCAATGTAACGGATGGTAAGCTAGAAATATACATCGATCGAAATGGCGATTGTAGTTGGTATTTTACTGAATTGGTATCTTTGATATTGCTAAAAGCTTCTCGTGCTGATACTGATATTGTAAATCATACAATTGAACAAAACATAGACCTATTTGATTTCGGTAAACCAAAACTTAAAACAAAATCATAATGAAAACACTAATAACAATACTACTACTGTTCGCAACTCTTTGTTATGGACAGTCAGACACAATCTATTCACAAGGTAGCAAGCGATCCGTAACCATTCAAAAGGTCACAAAGAACAATGTTAAGTACCGGAACGTTTATGGAGAGTATAAGATTCCTACTCATACGGTTGATTCAATCTACTGTCATACGTCAAAAGTAGCTTACTACGAAACAGGCGGCAAAGAAATAAAGGAATCGCTTTTAATCTGTCTGACAGGCTCAGGAATTGCCCTAATGAAAACAGATGAGGACATTATAAGAGTTATTCAAATTGGAACAGTAACATCATTGCTAGTCACAAGTACAGTTAAATTCATACTTGGGACCACTAAGCTGCAACACTACGAGCCGAAGCCCTCAACTCCTTATGTTATGCTTCGATTCTCACGCTAGCTTCGAGAATTTTGTCTAACGTTCTACCGTTCTCGCAATAGATAGCCTTTTCAACTGTTGAAGATGATAACTCGTATTTATCTTCAATTATCCCTTGAATATGGGAATGTGTAAAGTCGGTTTTTGCCTTCATTTCGTGGAAGTCTAATCGTACGACTAACTTCGTGCAAATAGAACTTCTTAGAACGTTAGACATCCAATCAAAGCACGCTTTGTCGTAGATTCCCTTTTCTTTTAAGTGGCTTTCTAGCCTTTCAATTATAGCTTGATTCATTTAAAAAGTATTTTCTTGTTCAATAGTTGATACAGTAGATTGAGTGTCGGAGACCTCATATTCGCTTACTCGTAAGTTCTGAATTTTGGTATCAATCAATGACCCCATGTAACCGAACATCTCTTTCAGTTGGCCGTCATCCAATTTCGCAACGTTCTGCAATTGCCTTGAATTAAATTGAGGTGCTGGATTTGGCGGTATCATTCCACCAGAAGCGAAGCCAGGAACACCGATAGCAGCCAATGTTGAACCTCCTCCTAGTGCTGCAATGTGCTTACTATTCAATACCGCTTCACCTGTTTTAAAAGTCGCTAAACCTCCGTCAGATGTTAATCCTAGAACATTGTCGCCATTTGGTTGCGTTGGTATATTCTTTTCGCTAGATCCGATTCGACCAGTAATCAAACCACCGTCCGCGTATTCTTGCTTTTTGATTTGCTTGATTTGTAATCCTGTTGAAATTGCCGAAGCGGCTATTAATGCAGCGGTTGAAATGCCAAAATCAACTTTTGGAGTGGTAGCCCATATTTGAGTAATCGCCAAAGCTCCATTTATCGCAGCTTGAAGTATTGCAGCTTCTTTGTTCCGCTCAAATGCTTCTCGTTCGATGCTTTCACGTGTGTTATCATATTCTTGATCTAGCCTACTTCTTAACGCGTTGTATTGCTCCTGAGTAATTACACCCTTTTCAAGTCTGTCATCAAGTTGGGCTATTTTCTCTTCATTTAATTTCTCTTCCGTGTCAAGGTCTTTTTTTAGTTTGTTCTCACGGTCGATTGCTTCCATATTGGCGATTGCGTTAGCAACTTCAGTAGCAACTGCGACAGCTCTAGCCTTTAATTGTTCCGCTTCTTCGTCTGAAATAGAAAGAAGTTCCGCAAGTCCTGTTTTTTTACCCTCTACCGGGTTGTTTATTTCGTCAATAGCATTAACTAGCTCTTGGTATTTAATCTTACCTTCCTCTGTTTCGGTATCAATTAGGGCTAGTTTTTGCGTTAAGTACTCTTTTTTGAGTTCTAATATAGCCTTCTCGCCTTCTTCCTCTGTGATTTGGTTGTTAATTACCTTATTTCGGACGGCAAGTTCTTCGAGTGTTTGATGTTGGTCAAGTTCTTTTAGTCGTAAATCGTTGGTCTTTTTATCGTTTTCAATGATTAGTTGACGTGAATCTGTGGCTAGTTTCTCATCTAACTGAAGTAAACGCTCATTGATTAGAATATTTTTCTGGGTTAATTGTTCTTTTGAAGCTCCTTTTGCTTCGTCAATCTCCTGTTGAGTGACTAATGACTTTTCAAGTTGGCTATACTCATCCTCATACTGATTCATAAGCATATCCATAGATTTGCCTATACTGTCAGCTTGTATTTGAAGTTTATTGTCTCGGATAGTCTTTGCAAGTTTTAAGTTATCCGTTGCAAGCTTCTCGACTTCTTTTTGTTCCTGTTTGGTTAATGTTATAGCCTGTTTTTTTATCGTGTTTAGTGTGTTTTGATACTGAGTTGATAGACGTGCAGATGAAGCTGCTGCGCTATCTCGTTCTGCTTGTATTTTTGCAAGTTCTAAATCATCTTCTCTGGACGTATCATTCAAAGAGTTTTCAAGTTTCTTTTGTTTAACTCTCAAATTATGATACTTGACTTCCAAAGCTACCTTTGTCTGCTCTGCATTCAAAGCCCTTTGAGCCGCTGCAAGTCTTTCTTCAGATGACTTGGTTTGGTCTTGTGCAATTTTAGTGTTCTCTTTTGCTATCCGATTGAGTTCTGCCGCCCTTCTTGTTCTTTCAATGTCCGCACGTTCTATTTGCTTTTGCATAGCGTCCAATTGCTTACCCTGTTCAATTGATTCTTTAATGAAGTCTCCTGTATTTTTGGAAGCCGTCATTAATTTGTCGGTCGCATCCGTTACGCCTGTAACAACTTGAATAGCACCGTCTGCGAAGTCTTTAGCCGCCCCCTTAAAGTCACCGTCAAATATCTTAGTTATTGCACCCGAAAATACCTGTAAAGCCTTAAAGCGGTTAATGATATTGTCCTTAATTGCTTTGCCTAGTGAGATAAAAGCATCTTTAGGGTTGTTTATAGCGTTTTTGAACCTGTCAAAAGACTTTATTGCCGTATCTTGAATAAAC
>CAKZLB010000013.1 GCA_937124965.1 uncultured Bacteroidota bacterium | reverse complement strand
TTAAATGCTAAAATCATCATTGTTTATCCGTCAACCGATTGAAACCACCAGCGACGAATGCATGGGCTACAACGGTTCCGGCTATGCGCAGTGCGGGTTTCTTAACGTGGTGTTCATTGGTTTACGTGCATGTTGTTTGGCTGTTTGATCAGCCAAGTTACGTTCTCATCAATGGTAGCAGGATGCTAGCATTGTGTATAGCCAGTGTTATAGCGCGTTTTTTATTTTTTTCGGTAGTAGCCGAGTTCGACAAATTTTAGTTGTTGTCCAGTCAGCGGTTTGGAGCCCAGAAGTCATTCTCCAGTTCAGCGTTTAGTAACTCGGCGTCAAACTAATCATTGTAGAACAATTTGAGCTTGGCCAATTACAGCATTCTCCAGTTTCTTTCGAGTCCAAGTCAGCATTCCGGCAGTCATTTTTTTTATGGTCGTCCAGTTGGCCAGCGACTAGCTACAGCATACTACAGTAATGCGCTATAACGGTTGCGGCTATGCGCAGTGCGGGTTTCCTTGATAAATGTTCATTGGTTTACGTGAATATTCTTTGGCTGTTTGAGCAGCCAAGTTACGCATCCCAAGATGGTAGCGCGATGCGAGCATTGTGTATAGCCAGTGTTGTGGTGCGTTATTTTTTCAACCTTTTTTCTAATTCATTCAAAGCATTCTTTCTATCAATCGATAGTTGAAATCGCTGAAGTGATCCAATTACTCTTTTCTTTAAGATTTCATCATTGATTTTGGTTATCGAGAATAAAGCTTCTGCGCAATGGTTTCTAGTTAAGAAACTGGTAAATCTTTTTCTTAGTACTTTCATCAAAATCGGAGTTGACTTTTCTATCGTCCCTTTATTTCTTATCGAGCACCAAATCTGGTGTGTCAAATCCCACTCCCTCTTTTCAATAAGAGAAAGAATTTCAAGCTCAGACATCTGTTCATATTTTTCAGACCATTTATCACTTTCCTGTTCATAGTCATTTCGAAATTCTCTGTATGTCATTTTTTAATGCACCACAACGGTTGGCCTATGCGTAGTGCGGGTTTTAATTGTTTAATGTTTTGGGGAAACGGAATTGTTGGCTGTTTGCAGCCAAGTCACGCATCACCGTCTTGGTAGTAGGATGCGAGCATTACGTATAGGCAGTGTTGTGGCCTGTGCCTTTTATGTTTTCGTCCAAGTTTCCAAGTAAATCCAAATTTCCTTAAATGCTAAAATCATCATTTTTTATCCGTCAACCGATAGAAAGCACCAGCGACGAATGCATGGGCTACAACTTGTTTTTATCCGAATATAAACTTCCGAATGTAATTCAATGCGGAGGGATATCGGTATGTTTTTTCGTTATTGATCAATGTGTGTTACTCCTTAAATAACTGGTCAAATGGATTCGGTATCTGATCCATGCGCTTCTGACTCACGTATGTATATATCTCCGTGGTCTTCGAACTCTTGTGCCCCAACAACACCTGAATATATCGCAAATCAACGCCAGTCTCTAACAAGTGGGTCGCATACGAATGTCGCAACATGTGCGCATACACATTTTTTTTAATTCCTGCCTTCCATGCATACTTCTTTAAAAAATTGTTTACACTCTTTGGCGAATATGGCATATTAAATTCCTGGCCTTCAAACAAGTAATTCATCGGTTTGTAGGCTTTGTAATATACGCGTAGTTGCTCTAGTATATTATCCGTCAACGGTACAACACGATCTTTGAAACCTTTTCCATTCAACACTTCCAAAACTTTTCGTTCTGAGTCAATGTGCTTCACATGGAGATTTAACAATTCACCTACTCGCAAACCGCAGCCATACAACAACATCAACATGGTTTTGTGCTTCAAATTTATTGCACGTTCTATAATTCGCTTTACCTCATTTGTACTCAGTACTTTCGGCAATGTTCGCTCCCTTTTAACGATAGGAATCGCGGTAATATCAATTTTAACAGCCAACCGGTCTCTGTAAAAACTCTTTATTGCACTCACCATTTGGCGTTGATACGATCTTGAATATTGCTGCCGAACAACGAATTCACTCAAAAAATGTTGAACATCATCATTCGTAATGTCTTTGGGAGATAACTCATTAAAATATGTTAGAAACACAGCGACCATCTGACCATATGTCTTTTTGGTGTTTTTGCTATATCCAATGGCATCCAAATGTTTTAAATAACTAGCGTATAGTTCCCCAGCTTCGGCGTTTAACGCAATTGTAAAACTTACTTTCTCCTTCTTAAACTCATCATCAATTGCTTTTTTTGTCAACAGACGCATGTCAATCCATGCCTTTTTCTTAAAACATAAAAATATTGCGTCTAATGATTGACTGTTATTTGGCAAATAATACAAACGATGTGTTTTCGTGTATTTGGCTCCTAAAGACTTTACTAATTCGTATGGTTTTCCTGTAATTGATGGTTTTATACCAATCTGGTTTTCCCCACGATGATAGAAAGGAATAAGTTTAATATGATAGTCCCAATTCCCAAAATATGGGGCATCAGAACCCTCAAATTTTTGTGGGTTTTGGTCAGTCATGGTGGTTTGGACAAAGCTTCGCCCCCTAAGTCACATAGAGGATTAGGTTTGGAAGGCACAAATTCATAAAAAAAACTGAGTTTTACAAAGGAAATTTGAGGTACATGTGTTAAAAGATATTTAACGTAACTAATGATTCTCCAAAGGTTAATTGAAGTAGATGGTCCAGGCATCTTCCACAAAACCAAAACCGAACCTTTTTAAAGTGGCATCAGTCTGCAACAACACAATGTGATCTTTGCTTTCAAGTGCTTTTTGTAAGTCCAAATCCTTAATCATTAAACCCGACTCAAAATTTTGAGGATAAACTTGTTTAAAGTAATACCAAAATTCTCCAGAGTCGCAGGCAATCGTGCTTAGACCAATGTCAAACAATCCCCAGTAATAACTGTCGGCAATTACTGCAGTTCGAATCTTGTCCGATATTGAGTCGATAAATTGATAATTGGGATATGCCAT
The DNA here is from genome assembly GCA_937124965.1 of uncultured Bacteroidota bacterium. GTDB lineage: Bacteria > Bacteroidota > Bacteroidia > NS11-12g > UBA9320 > UBA987. Next base: position 653,859 of record CAKZLB010000013.1, on the reverse strand, counting down.
ATTGAAATGTGGCAACGTTTGAATTATGTTTAAACCATCTTCAACATCCGCATCTGAGCCTTGTGTCTGACTTGTTGTCTCGGTAATTGGACCAATGTCTAAAGATGGTAGTCGCTTATCAGTTTTTGAATCCCAATAGGATAGGAGAGAGTCGGTTGCAAGTAACATCCCATATTTCGACCAATGAATACCTGTTAATGGGAATAAAGGATAGGGCGTAGTTGATTTATTTTTTCGAAACCATAGATGGAAATCAAGAAACGGTAACTCATTGGCTTCAAAGGCTTGTTTAAAGGTGGAGTAATTCGTTGGACTAGTTTGATATTGCCAATAATAATCCGGAATATACTCTGGATGATAACTGGCTTTCCCTGGCGCAAAAACCATAGTTAATTGAACCCCAAGCTTGGCAAGTGTATCGTGAAGTTGCTTATACTTTAGTACTTTTTGGTTAATCACAGAATCCCCTAAATAATCCATTCCTAAGTGCGCCTCGATATACGGAGTTTCAAATAAACCATTGTCTTTTCCAATTATTACATACTTGGCATTTGCCTCGCGGAATAGTTGGAAATCCAACTCGTTTATGCCTCGAACTAATGGATTTCGAAAGCCAAAAGAGTCAGTACAATAGTTGTCAGCTGCTTTTTGGTACGATCCATCAAGCCAGCTTGAAAGAGTAATAGATGGTTTTTGATGTGCAGAGTATTCGCCTTTTAAACGTTGAAAATTAAAAAGCTTGAAATTTCGTTGAACCAACGGAAACACAAACAACATTGCTATAACTCCAACCAAAATGCAATATGTATTTTTTCGTATCAAAATCGGAAGTAAATAAATGGGTTAAACGATCCTGTTGATAGACTAGCAACTGACAAAATAAAAAGAACGATTGAAATGCCGAAATAACAAATTAGCGCTTTTTGGGTATATGACTGACTATAGAAATGTTGCTGCCATTTTTTACCAGTTTTGGTTGAGGTGATAAACGCAAAAACAAAAGCAAAAAGTAAAGTGACTACAAGTTTTTTACGGTACAAATAGATTGGCATTTCGCCATTAAACTGAAACAATGCATTATAGAAATATCCAATACTTTCTGTGTTTTCAACCCGAAATAAAACCCAGCCAAAGACAACTAAAATAAAAGTTAAAAGTGTTCTAGGAAGTCTAAATCTATTACTTTTAGCAAGTCCAGTTATCCGCTCTAGAACTAAAAATAGACCATGAAACAATCCCCACAATACGAAATTCCAACTCGCTCCATGCCATAATCCCGAGAGGAAAAAGACAATCACTAAGTTTCGATAGGTAAAAAGAGTTCCTTTCTTATTTCCGCCCAATGGGAGGTATAAGTAATCGCGCATAAATCCACCCAACGTAATATGCCATTTTCTCCAAAATTCTGTAATGGAAATACTTGTATACGGTGAGTCAAAGTTTTCTGGAAATTTAAATCCTAACATTTTGCCCAAGCCGATGGCCATATCACTATAACCTGCAAAATCAAAGTATATCTGAAAAGTGTAAAGGATAATTCCCAACCAAGCTAGTGTTCCTGTAAGTTCGGTCACAGATAAGCCAAATATGATATCAGCCACAGAGGCCAACGTATTTGCAATCAATACTTTTTTTGCTAAACCAACAGTAAACCTAATAAAACCTTCTACAAATTGCTTCGACCCAAATGTTCTGCTTCGTATTTGTTCAGAAATATGACTGTACCTAACGATCGGTCCTGCTATTAGCTGTGGGAACATCATAATGTACAACACATAATCGCGAACGGACTCCAACGGTTTGTTTTGACCACGGTATATGTCAATGGAATACGTAAGTGTTTGAAAGGTGTAAAACGAAATCCCTATAGGTAAAGCAATTTCGGCTATTGTCATAGAACCAATAGACCATTTAGTCAACAGTATGTTGACGTTTTCAATGAGGAAATTTGTGTATTTGAAGTAAATGAGTAACCCAAGATTCAAGGATATTGACAGGGTTAGCCACTTTTTCTTTTGGTTAATTGGAGCTTGATAAAGCTTCTTTACGATGTAATAGTCAATGATGGTGGAGGCTAATAATACAAATACAAACGTTGGTGCTCCCCATGCATAAAAAACAATACTACCAACTAATAAACCGGTGTTTTTTTGAGATTTGGGTAGAATAGCATAAAACAAAAAGAACAGCGGTAAAAAGTAAAAAATAAATGTTAATCCGCTGAAAACCATTTTGTTCTATATCACAATCTAATTCTTGTTGTCACGAAGGTAAGTGGTAAAAAGTATACTTCTGTTACTTGCGGAGAAAGTCCAATAACTTCAATAATTCGTTTGGAGGTAATTCCAATCGTTCATCATTATCAAACACTAACGAAGTTTTGGTTGCGTTGGAAAAATTCAATTGTGATGTATTAATCAAATAGTCTTTTCCAATTCGTCTAAAATGATTGTTCAAAATTATACCTTCAAATTCTGGTATTTTTCGTTTGCTATCTACAGTTGCTTTGTTGTCAAAATGAATAGTTGTACCAATATCAGATCGCTCAATATACGTAATCGTATCAACGGATTTAAAGACTAAACCTCCTGACGTTATTACTGGAATCTTTGTAAACTTGCTCTTGAGAATGCCATTTACCATCTGATACGCAGTATTCATGTTGGTCTTTTTATTGGCAACTTTCTTCACTGCTTCCTGAAGTTCTTCGATGTCTAAAGGTTTGAATAAGCATGTAATTCCTGAGTATTTTAACGCTTTGACAGAATATTCATCGTAAGCTGTAACAAATATTATTTCAAAGGTGATTTCATCAAGTTCTTGAAGAATTTGAAATGAGTCACCTTCTTTTAAGGTAATATCAAGAAATACTAAATTTGGTTGATGCTGGCGAATGGATTGAAGCGCTCCTTTAATGTCTTCAGCAGTATCTACGATTTCAACTTCTGGACAAAAAGCTTCTACTAAGGTTTTGATTACTTCCCTACTTTTTAACTCGTCATCAACTATTATAGCTTTAATCATTGTCTTCTTTAAGTTTAGAGATAATGGGAAGAAACATAGTCACTCTAGTTCCGCAAGCTTCGTTGGCATCATCGAATAAGTCTAGAGTAAAAAATTCTGGAGTTTCAGCTAAGTCTCGAGTTAAAACCTCCAATCGCTCACTGGTAACTTTAATTCCTTGTGATTTATGCTTTTTAGTCCGCTGAGCATTTAATTCCGCACTCTTTGCTCTACCAATTCCGTTGTCTTCAATTACCACTTTTAATTGGTCACGATGTTTTTCGAAGCGAATCTTAAGTAATCGATTACTTTCTTTCGGAAGAAGGCCGTGAATTATAGCGTTTTCGACATATGGTTGTATTAACATACTGGGAACATACACGTGATTTGGATCCAGATTTTCGTCAATGTTTATGTCAAAATCAAGAAGATTTTCCATTCGCAATTTCTCTAAATCTAGGTACGTATATAGCCAATCATATTCCTCTTGCAGCGTAATGTACTTTACACGAGAATTTTGCAAAATCATTCTCATCAAACTAGAAAATTTAGTGAGGTAATTGTAGGCTTCTTTTGGTTCATTTTTTAAAACGAAGTACTGTATAGAGTTTAGGCTGTTAAAAATAAAATGAGGATTCATTTGACTTCGTAACGCTTTCAACTCTAAGTCAACCATCTTATGATTGTAGCTTTTAGAAATACGTTTGGTACGCTGTCTAAATAGCAAAGTAATTAATCCAACAATTAGCAAAGCGATTAGAATTCGGAACCACCACGTTTGCCAGAAAGGAGGAGTAACAATAATGTTAATTGATTTTATGTCAGTACTCCACATTCCGAGATGATTCATTGCACGTACGTTAAACGTGTATGTGCCTGGACTTAAATGGGTATAATATGCCTCACGTCTAGAGCCAGCATTTATCCATTCATTATCAAAACCCTCTAATTTATATTCATACTCGTTGTCTTGAACATTACTATACGAAAGTGCTGCGAAACCAAAGCTGATAAGGTTCTCATTATACGCGACGTATAATTCCTCTTTGAAGTTAATATCAACGTTTAACGGCACTTCTTTATTTGCTGTTTTAAATGAGGTGAAAACAACTTTTGGAGCCTGTTTTTTTCGGGCAAGTTCTACAACTTTGAAATAGTTAAAACCCTTTTGTCCGCCGAAGTAAAGCGTATTGTCTCTTGCTTTCCAATAAGCACCCTCGTTATACTCTAAGTCTTGTAAATAATGGCTTAAATTATAGTTTTTAAAGGTGTTCTTTTTCCAATTCCACTCAATCAAACCGGCATTAGAACTAAGCCAATAAGTACTTTTTGTTCCTTTTAGAATCCCATAAATAACATCATTTGGTAAACCGTCTTTTGACGTCACAGAACTAAACGTCATTTTTTTTCGGTCAAATACATTTAGCCCGCCACTATATGTGCCAATTAGAAACGAATCTTGTCCCATTCGCTCAATACACATCATTGCATTTACTGACGGACTCGTTGAGTCATTTTTGTCATGCTGAATAACTATTTCAGATTGTAAATTGGTTTTGTTAAAGATGTGTAAGCCAGTACGGAACGTCACTAGTATTAATTCATTACGTTCCTTGTTCTCAACTATTTGATAAATTGGGTTATTGGTCAGATAACCTGTTTGATATACAGTATACTTCAAACTGTCTCGATCAAAACTTGCGAGACCCCAGCGAGTAGCTAGCCACATTGTGCCATCACTGTCCTCCATTACTTGATTAATGGTTTTAATATTTATCTCACTTCGCTGAGCGGGGTAATGTGTGAATTTCTTTGTATTACGATTAAATGAAAATAACCCTTCGTCGCGAGTGCCAATCCACAATTTCCCGTTACGGTCTTCGTAAAACGAACGAACCGACTTCGTTTCGATATCCTTATCCTTCACCACAGGAATGATTTCCATTTCTTCTGTTTTTGGATTAAACATGGCTAAACCGCCGGCTAAAGTGCCTATCCAAATAGTCCCATCCCGTGTTTCGTAGATTGAGTAGATATTGTTGTTCGTGCGTTTACCGTCTTTTTCAAAGTTTCGAACGAGGTTAAATAACTTTAAGTTAGGATCAAATTTGCTTACGCCTACTCTACAACCAAACCACAGCACCCCTTCTCGATCTTGATACCCAACATCAACATTGTCGCCAATAAGACTTTTATAGTTGTATGGATTATTGCGATACGTTACATAACGATCTCCAGTAAATTTTAGCAAACCAGCGCCGTCAGTTCCAATCCATAAATTTCCAACACCGTCTTTAAAAACAAATGTGGTGAAATTTGCTCCACGTATTCTAGGCGATGGAATGGGAATTACCTCATCTGTCTTGGTATCCCAAATTTGCATTCCTTGGCCGTTAGTTACAACATATAACTTCGAGCCATGATGTAAAATGTCATTAACAGATTGGTTCGAAAACGCTTCCAATGAACTAAAGGTTTTGAATTTTTGCTGATTATAAAGTACGATGCCTTGCAATGTCCCAATCCAAATACCGAGGTTGTTTGCTTCCTTCGAGAAACTGCGAACGTAGTTATTGGGTAATATGCTGTTTTCCTGGGTGTAATTTTTCCAACTCCGAGTCGTAGTATCGAATACGGACATTCCTCCGCCGTCCGTAGCAATGAGCAGGTTTCCTTCTGCATCTTCAATTATTGAATTAATCTGATATTGATTTATGCTACCAGTTTTGTCTTTAAAAGGAAAGTGCTCAAAGATTCGCGTCTTTTTATTAAATCTATCTAGTTGTCCTGTATAAGTCCCGACCCAAATAAAACCATTTAAATCTTCGTAAATAGTAGTTATGTGATTGTTAGACAGTGAGTTGCTGTCGCGTATGTCGTGTTTGAAAATTTTTAGATCATAGCCGTCATATCGGTGTAGTCCTTCGGCAGTTCCAAACCACATAAACCCATCTGACCCTTGTAAAATACCTGTTATTGTACTTTGGGCTAAGCCGTCAGATCGACCAATGTTGTCGAAATGAATTATGTCTTTTTGAGCAATAATTCGACCAAAAAGTAAAAATGCAAAAAGAAGAAAAGAATACCTTTTCAATGATTTATAGTTTACTCAATGCTGCTAAAAAGTTCTCTTTTCGTCGCTTAGACACGTCCACCGAATCTCCGTTCGACATGACCACATAACCACCTTCCCCTCGCACATATTTTTTCATTTCGTGTAAGTGAATTAGCGAAGATTTGTGAACTCTAAAAAAATCATAGTCGGCCAACAAGTCTTCGTATTCTTTTAGGTTTTTTGACGTTGTAATTCGTTCGCCCGTTTTTAAGAAAAAATAGGTGTAGGCACCATCACCTCTCAAATAAATAATATTGTCAATTTTTATAAACAATAACCCATCTGAGCTCGATATTGCAATTTGTTGATTGTTTTTGTTCGTTTTCATGTTATTCACAAAAACCTCAAAATTCTTATTCACTTTGTCTTTTTCACGTTTCTCGCGAGCTCTATTTACAGCTTCTTTTAAAAGGTCGATATCAATAGGTTTGATTAAATAATCTATAGCAGTGGTTCGAAAAGCTCTCGATGCATATTGCTCGTGTGCTGTAGTAAATACAACTTCGAAATCTATTTGATTAAACGCCTCAAAAAGCTCAAAGCCATCCCTACGGGGCATTTCAATATCTAGAAAAACGATGTCTGGATTGTTTTTGGTTATTGCTTTGACTCCGTTGGTAACAGAATCTGCTGTTGCCACAACGGAAACTCCTTCAATCATGGTATGAAGCATCGCTTCTAATCCTTCTCTACTCTTTTGTTCGTCGTCGATAATAATTGCAGTAAGCATAGGCTATTTATTTAAGTGAATGGTTAACTCTAAAAAATGGTTATTATTCCAGTTGATGGTATAATCGATTGTATCGTGTTTCTTCAGCAACTCAAGTCTTTCAATGGCCAACTGTGTTTTTCCTTCAACTTTTGAATGCATGATTTTCTGAGATTCAGGCTTTAAGTTGATGATTAGTTTTACAGATTTCTCAGTAGTTTTTATTTCAATCCCTAGTTTACTATTCGAATGTTCTAGAGAAAGTAACCAGGCATTTTCAACCAAACTTTGGAATATAAAGGAAGGAACATAACTAGTTTCATCGATGGACTTTGAAACTATTTTAGGAAAGGTTTTGGTCGGAAAACGAAGCTGCTCTAATGCAATATATTCATTCAATAAATCTATTTCAGAGGAAACAGATACAAATTGTTCATTGCTTGAGCGCAATGCACTTTTGTATAATCTACTGTATTTCTGAAGAACATCAAATGCCGATTTGTTCTTATTTAAGATTACATCCGATTGAATTGCATTAATGATATTAAGTAAAAAGTGAGATCCAACAAACGCCTTGAAAGAGTTTAGCAAGCTATTGGCGATATGTGGTTGGTCGTTTTGCATAAAACTGCAATTTCAGTATTTCATTCCACTGTACCAAAACATAAATCAATACGTAAAAAGATAACGGTAGAAACGGTTTCTACGGTTCGTTTGGGTTCAGTAAACTTGTAGGGTTTCGGTGCTTATTGCACCAATAAACGCTTTGAATCAGATAATTCGTTGTTCGACACGTGGATTAAGTAAGTACCAGCCTTTAAGTCATAGAATTGAACGGATTTTTCTGTTGTATTTGTAGATCGAATCAATTGACCTGTCAAACTGAAAACGGAAATAGTAACTGTTGAGTTTAATTGATGTGTTACTGTTACTGGACCATTGTTTTGAGCACTAGGGTTTGGGAAAATCTTCAAATCAACTTTTTCTGAAAAAACATTTTCAAATACCTCGCCTGGTTCTGCAATTACCTCTTCTTGCGATGAATCAGAGATTGACGTACCAGAATTAAAAAAAACTTCCTGTTGTTTTGGTGTAGACTCTATTGAGCCCATAGTGACTGCAGCCTTCCTTCCGTCATTTGAAGCAATACTGCTATTGTCATCATCTTCATTATCATCTTCGTCGAAATCGTCGAAAACCAGCGTATCTCCAACAGAAATGTCCTTTTCAATAATGATTTTGATGGTGTCTTGAATTACTACGGTTGTTTCGTTTTTCTTTTTGTCCTTCTCTTTGTCTTTTTTGGAAACAAAAGCGCTGCACTGAAAGCCTGTTAGCACAACCCCGAGAACCATTAGATATTTGAAAATATTGTGTACCATAAAATTCAATGTAAAGGTAAGGGAAGGAGTACATATATTTTGTGTTGAGTTAACCAACGGCAAAACTCCTTTGACAAACGGACGGAGGTTTTTAAATCCTCCATCCATAGTTTGCTCATATTAACATTTAAAAAAGTCGAAATTGAAAAGGTTGAATAAAGTATGTTTTAACCGGTTCTCCATTCTTGATGGCTGGCTTCCAACGAGGCATTTTCATAATAACACGTTTGGTCTCTACTGCAGCACTTTCTCGTAATTCATTTTTAATAACTTTCAAGTCAGAGATGTTTCCGTCTTCATCAACGATAAACATGACACGAACTAAGCCTTCCTCCTCGAAATATTCAGAATCTTGGGGGTATTGTAAGTTATCTCTCAAAAAAGCCCTCAATGCTTCTGATCCACCTGGAAACTCTGGTTTCTGGTCTACAACTGTCTCTACTTTTGAAAGAGCTGGTTTAACGCCAATAAGTGAAGGCATCGCAACGGTAATTGCTTGCGGCTGTGGCTTACTTAGTTTAGGCATTATGGATACGTCATTGTCCACTAATTTGATTTTAGCATTTATCTGAAATGGCTCCGATCGTTTAACACGTTTCGGCTCTTGTTTTTTGACAATTGGTTTTTCGAACTGAACACTCATTACTGCGACACCAATCGGGTCAGAACTTGGTTCTATAATTACTATTTCTCCTACTGTATAATCTACTTTATAGGTAAATGCGAAAAGAGTAAGTCCGCAAGAAACAGACATGCCAATAAAAAAATTTCGGTAACGGTTTTTGTTAAATCCAGCTTTCATAATCGTGTTATTTGTTTAGTTGATACGTAAATATCATCCTGAATGCTACAATCTCCCTATCAACTTTTTACCAGCGGCAACAATTGCTCTACCAACGGAGCGGAAGAAGTCGGAAGTTAGAACTGGGAGGTTAGAAGTCAGAAGTTCGAAGTCAGAAGTTCGAAAGTTGAAGCCTAGATCAAGATTCCAAATTGTTAACATTGTCGCATTTCAGCATTAACGCATCGTCTCTTTTTACCTTCCTTCAAACAAATAATTAAAAAATGCTTCCATTACAATTCGATCATGTTTTGGGTAAAGTGCTTTAATGGAATTGTACGATACAAAAAACTGAATATCGTCCTCATCACATTCAGAACGGTCAAGGTGTAGCTTTATGACAATATCATTGTTCAATTTGTAAAATGAATAAGTATACCAGTGGTCAAGAGTGGATACATCCGAATATATTACCCAACCGCTTTCATAGTTGCGAGAACAGACTAAATTGCTAAGTGGTTTTGTGATTTTCTTTGTCAGTTCGTTATCACTAAAAAATATCTCATGGTCATTGAACGGTCTCGCTGTCGTTTCAATAAGTTGATTTAAGATTATAGAAAGTACGCCCAAGTTGTACTTGCTGATAAACGTTATATTTTTGCTTAAATCGATTTTGCTTTCATAAAATATATAATTATCATTTATCGAACCCCGAATTTTGTGATTTTGTATTTTCTTTGGGAGGTCATACGGGTCAACGAAATGTCTCATTTCGGATGAGTAATTTATTAGACTTAATCCTTTGTTTTGTGAAATAACACTTAGTAGAAAGGTCATTTCATTTGAGTCCAATAAACCCTCTAAATCTTTGAGTGGGCAGTAAAAAAGTGAGGTCGTCCCTAAGTCAATGTCGTAAAGAATATAAGGATGCAGAATTCCTATATAATTGAGCTTTTCTATTTTTGAGTATTTGTCATCACCTGGACTTGCCGAGTATACCATCGTCACTCCAGCAATATCCTTTTCAACATCGAAAGGAACAATTATAGTTGAATCTATCGGACCAAGGTCATCTTCCAAAACCAAGATTGATTCATTACCAAATTTCGAGATCTCAGCTGGGAATATTTTTTTAGATAAAGAGTCAGTATAAAAAGCTGTCACCTCCCCATCCAAAGCTGCTTTATAAATCTTCTGGCTGATATCTATAATCTTCGTTTTTAAAAATGACTCAATCAACGAATCGGTGACCTGTATTTGAGCCGATGCCATAAAGGAAGTCACGGACAAAATCACGGTTAATAGATTTTTCATGTAAACAAATAACGAAAACTTCATGGATTTCTGATTTTGATAAATGATTTCAGAATGGAGAAGGTTGGAAGGTGGAATCCTGTATATCCCTGAATAGACCTGACTATTGTACGTTTTTCACTATTCATTTTTCATTAAACGTCGTAATGCTATCTTCCTTCAAACAAATAATTGAAAAAAGCTTCCATTACAATTCGATCGTGTTTAGGGTAAAGAGCCTTGACGTCATCGAAAGACATATATACGTGGCCGTTTTTGTAGGTGTAACCATATTGCTCAATAGTGAAATCAAGAATGAATTGTCCACCAACCTTATGAACGGAGTATTCATATTTTTCAAAAAACTCATTGTTAACTTCAATAAAAGTATCCTTTAATTCACCAGTTTCGTCACCATATTGTGTATGAAGCCCTGTTCTAAGTTCATACCCTGGATTGGTATAAGGCTTTGTCAATTTAAGATCTTGAAATAAATATTTTTCCACCTTGTATTTCGGTTCTTGTTCAGAAGCTATGCGGCTCATAACCAAAGAATTCAAGTGCTGATTGTATTGCGATAACTGAATCGTATTTTCTGTAAATGTTGTCCGATGATAAACCATTTGCTTGCTTGATTGAATTGACCTAAATGCATTCTCAGTTGCGACTTCTATTGGCGTTGCTTCGTAATATTTTTCACCTACAATTCTAAAATCACCAAACTGTGAGGTTTGAGAAATGATACTGCTGAGTATTGATACTTCCGATTTTGATAAAGCCTTTTTAAAGGAACTTCTTTTAGCAAGAAACAACTGTGTCAATCCCAATTCAATGCCTTCCCCAGCGATAAGTGTGTACATTGGACCGATTCCTTGTAATTGATATGAAATTGTTCCATGTTTAACATCTGTAGAAGAGGTGTAGACCGTCGTAAAGCCTCTCAGATCAGTGGTGAATTCAAAGGGAATTACATGTGTTGTATCAGCTAAATCTTCTTCAGAGGCTATATAATACTCATAACTTCCAACGGTTTTAAGATCATTCAAAGGTATTGGGGTGTTAAACGAGTCATTCCAATAAACGTTAACTTTCTTATTTAATGCAGCTAGATATAATTTTTGACTTATATCTGTAATCTTCGTTTTTAAGAACGAATCAATCAATGAATCGGTAACCTGGATTTGCGCATTTGTCCCAATGGAAACTATGAGTAACGACAATGTCAAAAGTTTTTTCATATGGACAAATAACGTAAACTTCATGGATTTCTGATTTTAGACTACTGATTTCAAAATGTAGAAGTGAAGTGTATAGGAAGAGGTCAAAAAAGCGATAAAACTTGGCTTTTGTAGACTCAGAAGTCTAACTGGAGACTCTTCGGTCGTGCCTCCCTGTCTGCAACAGGCAAGCCTCTGAGTGACGTGATCAATGAGGTTTTGCCTCCACGAGGGCGTACAGTTCGAAATGAACACATACTTGCCTACAACGTCATTCAGAGTGAATTGAATAATTTCGGTTAAGAACAGAACCACGTGAGCGACGAATCAAAACCTCCAAACACGAAAACCCTCCCCTTTAAGAAATGTGTTTCGGTCAGGTGGCAACTCCATAAATGCATCCACATTTACCAAATTCGCTAAGTCTCCGGAACCATTACCTTTTATAGGCTGAGCAATTAATGTCCCATTAGAATTTGTTAGTTTAACCTGCAAAAAGTACGTTAGGTTTGGACGAAATTGAACATCCTCACCAAGAATTGCCATTTCAAATTCAGGTTGTAGTTGAAGCGATTTTTTGAGCCAAGGCTCAAAAAATCGTATCGCACAGACAAACGTGGAAACGGGATTTCCAGGAAATGCAAAAACACGGGTGTTGCCCTGAATCCCAAACCAAAATGGCTTGCCAGGGCGCTGCTCAACACGATGAAATAGTTTCCTAACTCCCAGGCGCTCCATTATCTCTGGAACGAAGTCAAATTTCCCCTTGCTTACCGCACCACTCAAAAGCACAACATCGTTTGATGTTAAAATTTCGCTCAATGTTTTTTCTAGTTGCGCTTTGTCGTCCTTCAAATGAACCAAGCGCGCAACAATTCCATATCGCAGTAGTAAAGCACGCAACGTGTGTACATTGCTTTTGCGAATTTGATGTGGTAATGGTCGATCTTCGACGTCAACCAGCTCATCTCCAGTACTTACTATTGTAACGTTTGGAGCTTTGTAAACATCAACTAACAATTTTCCTACTGTTGTTAGTACGCCAATAACAGCAGAATTTATTGATGTATTTTTTTTAAGAATTACACTGTCCTTCTTTCTATCACTGCCCTGTTTATGAATATTTTGGCCGTATTCGACATCATCAATTTGAATCGTTGCTACACCGCTCTCAATACGTAAGTCTTCATATCGAATTACGGTATCAGCGTCGGTCGAAAGCATCGAACCTGTCATTATTTCTATGGCTTGGCCACTGTTTAACTGCAACGAGGGACTGCCCGCAGGTTGGACGCCAGCAATTTCAAAACTTCTTTGTCCACTTTCAAAATCTGCATATCGAATGCAAATCCCATCCATTGCAACACGATCAAACGGTGGGAAATCTCTGTCTGCACCTATATCTTCTGCAAGCACCCGCTCTAAACTCTGCTCAAAAGGAATCGTTTCAATTCCAAACGAACCTAAGTGATCTAAAATAATTTCTTCTGCTTGATTAACTGTAATCATTCGATTAACCTCCTATCGTAGCCATGCTCTCTGTTATATCGACGAAGCGGCTTCTTTCTGCTTCAAATCCATCCATTGGTTTTCCAGCAACAACTTGTTTGATCGAATCTGCAATCTCCAGGTCGGAGCTGCCGTTTCTTAGCAATTGTCGCAAGTCCAACACATGATTTCCGTATAAACATGTCTTGAGTTGACCTGTTGGCGTTACACGAACACGATTACAACTACCACAAAAAGTTCGTGAATAGGAGGCAATGATTCCAATATCTCCTTTCCACCCATCAACGCTATAATTTTGACTGGTTCCACCCTTTGTAAAAGGCAGAGATTTAAGAGGTGGTAACCCCTTTTCCAAAATTTCTTTTATCTCGTGGTGTGTAAAAAAATGGGTTTTGGTTTCATTGGTTCCGTTAAATGGCATCTCTTCCAAAAAACGAACCTGAATGTTACGATGTTCTGCCAATTGTGCCATCGGAAGAATATCTTCGTCATTCATTCCCTTTGTTACAACCATGTTTATTTTTACGGGAATATCATTTTGGTAAAAACCGTTGATAGACGCTAGCACTTCATCTAGCTGGTCTCTTCGTGTAATGTCAATAAAACGCTTTGCATCCAAGGTGTCTAAGCTAATATTAACACTTTTTAATCCAACATCTTTTAATATTTCAATGTGTGGTAGTGTTAACGTGGCATTAGTTGTGAGGTGAAATCCAGGCATAATTTCTTGATCTGATATTTCGCTAAGAAATTGTAATAACCCTTTTCGAACCAACGGCTCTCCACCTGTAATACGTAACTTGTTGACTTGAAGTGTTTTGAATATTTTCAATAATCGAATCATTTCTTCATAACTCAACAGCTTCTGACGAGAAACGAAGTCGATTCCTTCCTGGGGCATACAATACGTACAGCGCAAGTTGCAACGATCAGTTACTGCAAGTCTTACATAATTAATTGTTCTACCGTGCGAGTCTATTAATGCCATTTAACAACTAGTATTTGGGTTGGTGAATAAATCCGACTCATCCTCACCTTCGCGAACCGTCAAGCATTGAAAGTCTTTTTCTACCAAAACCGATGGTGTGACTGACGAATCTGTTTCAATGCCAACTTGATCGGTTGATGCCCACTGTTTCGCAATATCACAATTAATATAAACTGTGATTTGATTGTTTTCGAACACTGCTTGTGTGGCACTCTTTTCATGTGTCGTCAAACAATAACGCAACTCTGATGCAGCAAAGTGAGTTGTTTCAATCACTGGTTTTAATTGTGCGATTTCATCAACTTCGGTTTGACTTAATCGCAACCTTATAGTGTCACCTTTTATGCGAATTTTCATATTAAAAATCAAAGATAGAATAATTACGCATCAAAGGTTAACGCCCACAATCAACTCATAATTTATTTTGTATTTTTGGTGGATTGAAATTGAAATAATAATGAAAAATTTTACTGTATTAACTTTAATGTTGTTTGCATTCGGAAATGTGTTTGCGCAAGATTCTATTCAGGCACGTTTTAGTGTCCTTGATGCGTGTGATAAGGCCGAAGTCGTCTTTACCAATACGAGTAAAGTGCCAATTAAATTTGGTAATGCTAACTACTTTTGGACGTTCGGAGATGGAACAACGTCAACGGATCAATTTCCAAAACACACCTATACACTTGATAATGAAACCACAGGGCAAAGTTTCGAGGTTAAATTAGTCGTGCAATCGCAATCGATTCCTTCCGAAAAAGATAGCTTAACTGATTTTGTAGAAATTTTCCCGAACCCAAATGCCTTTTTTAGATGGGATGTAAATAATAAAGGAACAACACAGGATGTAGAAATAGACAGCCAAGCGACAACCGATCCATTGAACTTTTACCAATGGAATTTAGCTGGTGTTGTTAAAAGTAATGATATCACACCAACGTTTTTATATAATGATGTTCAGCCGTATTTAGATGGAAAAGATTACCCATTCACACTATTGGTCAGAACACCAGAAGCATGCGAAACAACGTATAGCACAAAGTTTAACTACAACCCGTTATCGGTTTCACGTGTGGTTACCGTTACAAATATGATTTACCCAAACCCATCAGCAGGAGAACTTAAATTCAAGAACTCCTTGAGTAATATTCAGGTTCGGAATTTTGCAGGACAAATAGTGTTTGAAACTGAAGAAGCGACTTCAGCGATTTCGCTTGACGTAAAACCTGGAATTTACACGGTTTCAGGGTTGCAAGACTCTTATACTGTGGTGCAAAAAATTACCGTTCAATAAGATTTTGATATAATCCTGTTTTGAAGCTTTCAGAATAGATTAACTTTGCCTTGTAAAACGGCAAAATTGCAAGTAAAAAGTGTTTATTTAATCGGGCTTGGATTTATCTCTCTTTTAGTTTTTTCGTCATGCGATAATTCTACAGTTTATAGTGAATCCGAAACTATCCCCGACTCTCAGTGGCAAGACACTGATACACTTTTTGCGCAATTTGATGTAACAGATACACAGCACTACCACAACATCTTTGGTTTGGTTAGGTTTTCATCGCTTTATCCATATAGCAATATCTACTTTAAATACATTTTAGTTGGACCAACCGGTCAAAAAATTACTGAAATTAAAAGTTTTGAAGTAACCGATAAAGCTGGTAAATGGTTAGGAAAGGGATTTGGAGATTTACATAGTTATGAGTTCCCATTGGTTGAAAAACTTCCTATCAAACAGGTTGGAGCATATAAAATTAAAATCGTACCATACATGCGCCGAGAAGTTTTAGAAGGTGTCCATGATAAAGGTATAAAAGTAAGTATAGGACAAGAAATTTTTTAAATTATGAAATACGACGTAATTGTCATTGGGTCAGGACCAGGTGGATATGTTTGTGCAATCCGATGCGCCCAACTTGGAATGAAAACGGCTATCGTAGAAAAATATAATACGCTTGGTGGAACGTGCTTAAATGTTGGTTGTATTCCATCGAAAGCACTATTAGATAGTTCTCACCAATACCATGATGCTTTGCACAAGTTTGAAGCACATGGGATAAACATTGGAACTCCGAAAATCGACTTTACACAGATGATTAGCCGCAAACAAGGTGTGGTAGATCAAATGACTAAAGGAGTGGATTTCTTGATGAAGAAAAACAAAATTGATGTTCATACAGGTACAGGAAGTCTTGTCAATAAAACAACCGTTAAGATTGTTGGCGATACTGAAACTACCATCGAGGGAACCAATATTGTTATTGCCACTGGAAGCAAACCAGCTTCTCTTCCAGGTATGGAAATTGACAAAAAACGCATAATTTCTTCAACGGAAGCATTAAGTTTAAAAGAGATTCCAAAACACTTAATTGTAATTGGTGGTGGTGTAATAGGAATGGAACTTGGGTCTGTTTATAATCGCTTAGGCTCTGACGTTTCTGTAATTGAATATGCTCCGAGTATTATACCAACAATGGACGCAGGCCTGGGTAAAGAGCTTGCACGGGTTATGAAAAAGGAAAAAATGAAGTTCCACTTGGGTCATAAAGTGACTTCAGTTACCTCTAAAGGAAATAAAGTCACGGTTAAGGCCGAAGGCAAAAAAGGTGAAGTTGTTTTAGAAGGTGATTACTGCTTAGTTTCTGTGGGAAGAAGACCATATACGGATGGACTAGGACTAGAAAATGCCGGTGTTAAAGTTGACGATAGAGGACGAGTAGACGTAAATGAACATTTACAAACTAACGTTCCAAACATATTTGCTATTGGCGATGTGGTTAAAGGAGCTATGCTTGCTCACAAAGCTGAAGAAGAGGGGGTAATGGTTGCAGAACTAATGGCTGGTCAAAAACCGCACATTAATTACAATCTAATTCCAGGCGTTGTTTATACTTGGCCAGAGGTTGCTTCTGTTGGTAAAACAGAAGAAGAATTGAAAGCCGCTGGAATAGAATACAAAGCGGGCCAATTCCCATTCAGAGCAAATGGTCGAGCGGTTGCAGGAATAGATTTGGATGGTTTTGTTAAGATATTAGCAGATAAAGAAACCGATGAAGTCTTAGGGGCACACATGATTGGTGCACGAGCTGCAGACATGATAGCTGAAATTGCAGTAGCTATGGAGTTCCGAGCTAGCGCAGAAGACATTGCGCGAACATGTCATGCACATCCAACAACTTCAGAGGTTACAAAAGAGGCAGCTCTTGCTGCAACAGAAAATAGAGCAATTCATTCATAATGATACTATTCAATGAGATACGACGCATAAGTCTTGTCTTATTGATCGTAATTACTTCCTTATGTGTTCAAGCACAAACTCATTTTAAACGTGAAAAGGATAGGTACGGGCTTTTTAATCAAGATAGTGCTTTAACGGAATTTCTTTTTACTGAAGTTTCTAACTTTCAAGAAGGTCTTTGCTGGGTAAATAAAGGCGAGCTATACGGATATATTACCGAAGTTGGAGACTCTATTACTGCGTTTTGCTATGCAGATGTATCGGATTTTTACAATGGATATGCTGCGGTAAGTCGAGATACAATACACTCAAAATATGGGTTTATTGACCATAATGGAAGCGAAATATGCCAGTTGCAATATTCCCGAGTAAGGTTTTTTGAATATGGGTTAGCTGCAGTCCAAAAAGATTCTCTTTGGGGAATGATTGATACACTTGGCAGGGAGGTGATTCCTTGCCATTACGATCATCCACCGTTAGCAATTAGATCTACTTTTATAATTGCATCAAAAGGAGGGAAATGGGGTGTGGTTAACTCGTTTAACCAATTAGTTTACCCTTTTAAGTTTGATCTAATAACACGCGATGGGATCGGCTATATTGCAAACAGCAAATTTTATTTAGGGTTATTGTAAATTAAACGGTCTACAACCAATAGTTCACTTTTCTTGGTAAAGACATTTCACATATCTATAAAATCGCAAATAGGCTAACTTTGCCCCATGCAATTTGAAAACACTCAAGAGTTCGCTCTTAAAATGGACCAAAACGATTCGTTAAAATCGTACCGGTCTCAGTTTTTTATTCCTCAACACAATGGGAAAGACAGCGTCTACCTTACTGGAAACAGTCTTGGTTTGCAGCCTAAGAGTGTGAAAGATAAAATTCAGCAAGAGTTAGATGATTGGGCAAAATACGGTGTAGATGGTCACTTCGATGGTAAAAATCCGTGGTTTCATTACCACAAGTTTTTTTCTGAATCTGCGGCAAAAGTTGTAGGAGCAAACCCAAAAGAAGTTGTCGTCATGAACAATTTAACGGTTAACCTGCATTTATTAATGGTTTCGTTTTATCGACCAACTAAAACACGATACAAAATTATTATGGAAGGTGGAGCCTTCCCTTCGGACCAATATGCGATGGAGTCTCAAGTAAAATTTCATGGCTTCTCTTATGAAGATGCCGTGATTGAAGTTTTTCCAAGAGAAGGAGAGCATTCACTTCGGACCGAAGATATTTTAGCGACAATTACTGAACACGGTGATTCTGTTGCAACTGTTATGTTCAGCGGTGTTCAGTACTACACAGGACAAGCATTCAACATGAAAGCGATTACGGAAAAGGCACATGAAGTTGGAGCGATTGCGGGTTTTGATTTGGCACATGCTGCTGGAAATTTAGAATTACAATTACACGATTGGGATGTTGATTTTGCGGTATGGTGTAGCTACAAATATTTAAACAGTGGACCAGGTGGAGTGTCAGGGGCATTTGTTCATGAACGTCATGCTGACAATCCAGACCTTCCTCGATTTGCAGGTTGGTGGGGACATAATGAATCGGAACGATTTTTAATGAAAAAAGGATTCAACCCTGAGTCTGGAGCTGCTGGTTGGCAATTGAGCAACGCACCTGTTTTATCAATGGCAGCACACCGTGCTTCGTTAGATATGTTTGATGAAGTTTCAATGGCTCAGTTAAATGAAAAATCAAAACCACTTAATGCCTTTTTGCAGTTTGTTGTAGAGGATGCCGCCAAATCAAACGATAAACTCACGTTTGAAATTATCACCCCAGAAGAACGCGGATGTCAATTATCAGTGCTGACAGGTGAAAATGGGAAAATGCTTTTTGATCATCTAACAAAAAATGGAGTAATAGCTGATTGGAGAGAACCAAACGTTATCAGAATGGCTCCAGTCCCTTTGTACAATTCGTTTGAAGATATCTATCGATTTGGAGAAATTTTAAAATCGTTTTAAACCAAAAAACCCGGCTCCCGCCGGGTTTGGAACTAAAATTACTAACCATGCTTACCTAATTGATAAGACGTTTATGTTTATCGTTATTGCTAACGAATAAATCTGTTGTTATAATGTGGCTAATGGAAGTCGTTTCCTAGACGCACATAGTTAATAAAGTAGTTCTGCAAATATAAACGTTCTAAATCATATCCAACATAGAACTATGTCATAATTATTTCTTTTTGCTAGTTAGATGTAACGAGGGGTTTTGGTCCAATAAAAGAATTATGATAGATGCTTTAAATAGGCGATCGAATCCTTTATGTTCAATATTTTCTGCTCAGTCACCAGTAGTAATTGATTCCCTTTTTGCTTTAGACTAAACATGTTTGAATGTTG
Source organism: uncultured Bacteroidota bacterium (assembly GCA_937124965.1). Lineage (GTDB taxonomy): Bacteria > Bacteroidota > Bacteroidia > NS11-12g > UBA9320 > UBA987. Next base: position 634,261 of record CAKZLB010000013.1, on the reverse strand, counting down.
ATTTACCTTGGTCATTATATTTCCAAATAGCTCAGAATTGTAATAGTGAGTATTGGTCTCATCAGGGAAGTAACCCAATAGTTTACCATTTTTGATTCGAATTTTTTGCCACCCTAAACGCATACCAACATGTTTTAACCTTACGCTATACAACAAATCTTTTACAGCAATCGGCAACTCTCCAAATCGATCTTTCAGTTCGTCTCTAAAAGCTATTAACGCTTCGTCAGTTTCTATCTTCGAAAGTTCCGTGTATAGACTCAATCGTTCCGATATATTGCTGACGTATTGGTCTGGAATCATTATGTCAAAGTCTGTCTCAACCTGACAATCATCACTCATTTCAGAATTCTTTTCATCGTCTTCAAACAGTTCTTTGAATTCGTCATTACGCAGCTCCTTAACCGCTTCGTCAAGAATTTTATGATACATGTCAAAGCCAATTTCAGAAATAAAACCACTTTGTTCTCCGCCTAATAAATTCCCAGCCCCGCGAATGTCTAAATCACGCATGGCAACATTAAATCCACTGCCTAATTCAGAAAATTCCTCAATAGCTTGAAGTCGTCTGCGAGCTTCATCAGTCAATGTATGCAATGGTGGCGTGATTAAATGCGCAAATGCTTTTTTATTACTTCTTCCAACACGACCACGCATTTGATGAAGATCACTCAAGCCAAAGTAATGCGCATTGTTTATTAATATCGTATTTGCATTCGGAATATCTAAACCACTTTCTATAATAGTGGTAGCAACTAGTACGTCATATTCGCCTTCGATAAAACGCAACATTACATTCTCTAATTCATCACCAGCCATTTGTCCATGGCCTACAACGACTCTTGCGTTTGGAGAAACACTACGAATCATACTTGCAACATCTTGAATATCTCTAACACGATTGTGTATCACAAAAACTTGTCCGCCACGATCCAATTCATAATTTACTGCCTGCTCAAAGATTTCGGTCCCGTATACGTGCAACTGAGTGGTTATAGGTTGACGATTTGGCGGAGCCGTGTTGATTATGCTCAAATCACGTGCACCCATCAATGAAAAATGCAGTGTTCTTGGAATTGGTGTTGCCGTTAAGGTTAATGTGTCAACGTTCGCTCGAATAGACTTCAACTTTTCTTTAGCAGCTACTCCGAATTTCTGCTCTTCATCAATAATCAATAACCCTAAATCTTGAAATTTAATTTTATTCCCAATCAAACGATGGGTGCCAATAATGATGTCAGTCTTGCCTTCTGCTAAATTTTTTAATGTTTGAGTTTGTTGTTTTGCTGTTCGAAATCGATTGATATAATCAACTGTACAAGGAAACCCATCCATTCGTTCTTTAAATGTATGGTAATGTTGTTGAGCAAGAATTGTAGTTGGAACAAGAACGGCTACTTGCTTGCTGTCACAAACCGCCTTAAACGCAGCACGTAAGGCAATTTCAGTTTTCCCAAACCCAACATCACCACATACCAATCGATCCATTGGATGAGGTGATTCCATATCTTTTTTTACATCTTCTGTTGCTTTGCTTTGGTCAGGCGTGTCTTCATAAAGAAAGCTAGCTTCTAGCTCATGCTGTAAATAATTGTCTGGAGAAAACTGAAAACCAGGTTGTGCTTTACGCTTTGCATACAGTTTTATTAAATCCCGAGCAATGTCTTTTACCTGCTTCTTAGTCTTGTTTTTTAGCTTCACCCAAGCATCGCTACCGAGCTTATTTACTTTCGGAGCATGACCTTCTTTTCCGGTATACCGACTAATTTTATGTAACGACCCAATGTTTACATACAGTAAGTCACTGTTTTTATAGGAAATACGAACAGATTCTTGCAGCCGACCGCCCATTTCAATTTTTTGCAATCCTTCAAATCGACCAACACCATGATCAATATGAACAATGAAATCACCAGGTTTTAAGTTGCTAAGTTCTCGTAATGTTAACGCTTGACTTTTAGAGTACTTGTGTTTGTTTTTAAATTGATAATGCCTCCCAAATATCTGGTGTTCAGTGTAAATTGCTAAATGGTGCTCTTTGTCTACGAAACCACTGGATAAGCCAAGGTATACAGGATTGAACTTTACGGTAGTGCCAATGTCTTGAAAAATGGTTTCTAGCCTTTCAACCTGTTTCCCCGTCTCGGAAAAAATATATTGGTCAATTCCAATTTTTGCATGATCTTGAAAGTGATTTATAAGAAGGTTGAAGTTTTTACCAAAGGTTTTTTGAGGAGTTTGTTCAAACTGGATTTTTTCAATGTTTCGAAAATGTGGAATCTGACCAAATTCTGCCCCTGAGCGCTTTGTAAGCTGCTTTTTGAAATATGTTGCGTCATCGTACAGTTGCTCCAGATCTCCTGAAATATTTGTTTTAAGTTCAGCAAAGCAAGTGTTTAACTCTGAACCAAAAAATAAGGTTTCTTTTTTGAAATACTCGAAAATGCTTATTCGGTTACCCGCTATTTCGTCTTCTTGCAGATTTGGAACTATCGAGGTGAATTGTAATTGAGCAACAGAAAGTTGGGTGATTGGGTCAAATTGCCGAATGGATTCTACGGTTCTACCGTCTAATTCAATACGAATTGGCAAATCGTGTGAAAAGCTAAAAATATCGATAATACCTCCACGCATTGAATAATGACCAGGTTCGTATACAAAGTCTTCACGTTCGAAACCATAAGTATTTAACACCTCCATCATAAAATCAAAGTCGAGCAACTCGCCAACGTTTACTTCAAATTGATTTTTTTCTAAATTCTCTTCACTTATAACTTTTTCGGCTATAGCCTCAATCGAACTGATTAAAATAACTGGCTTGTCAGACTTTCTTAGCTGCAGTATTATTTCTGACCGTTCTTGAATGGCGTTGTTCGAAGGGGTGTCTATTTGATACGACTTATGGAAACTTGGAGGTAAATAATACGCACTAGATTTTCCAAGAATGTTGTGAACATCTTGATAAACATATCGAGCTTCTTCTGAGCTTTGAGCAATGTAAACTATGCTTTTTTTAAGTTCTACAAACGCTGCAGAAATCAAAAATGATTTGAATGACCCAGCTGTCCCAGAAACATAAACATGTTTTTTGTCTTCCTGCAGATAGTTTAAAAGGTCTATTACCTTTGGCGTATGAGCATAGTGGGAAAGTATTTCGCGCGCGTTCAACTGTTCTTTTTAAGCGTGCAAAAATATGGGATGTAAGTGGTTTAAGGCGCATTGCTTAAACGTCTTTTCATTTCGTATGAATCTTGCGTTTTTGGCTTTGTATAACGAAGGATGAAGTCACCGCCTGGATAGTGGTCGTCAAATGCACCGTATCGTGGAGTAGTTGGATGCTTTGAATCTGGTAAAAGGGCAATCGTTTGTAAGTTATTCGTGAAGTCGTCAAATGTGATGAACCCATTTTTTTTGCTTCCTTTTGATTCAAGCGTTTCAATAAAGCGTTGCGCAAACTGACTAACATCAGGAACATATTCTTTGCCACCGCTAGTCATAAATAGTCTGGACTGAATCGCCAACTTTTTCTTTAAATATCCTTCCGGATCTTGATACATATATTCTATATCACTGGCTGAGCTGTTGGTCGCATTTGTTTTGTCAAAAGCAGCACCTCCAAAACATACATCAAAGACTAACATAATATGTTTGCAGTTGTACAACAAATTGAAACTCGTTCGAATGTCGTCAAACTTCAAATAGTCGGTTCTAAGATTTCCATTTTTACGTGAGTTTTTTGCAACAATATAACCACCATATCCAGGCTCGTAATGACCATGGCCTGCAAAATAGACCAGTAATTGGTCGTTAGGAGAGTATTGCATCTGTTGCTTGTACACTCTAATAATTGAGTCCATTTGGTCGATGGTGTAATCAATTTTTACGTCAACTTCAAAATTGTAATAGGTTTTTAACTGATATTCAATTTTTCGTACATCTTTTAACGGATTCTCTAAGTCACTCCATTCGTCATAGTTGCTTGTTGCAAATAATAATGCGTAGTTTTTTTGGCTGTCATTAATCTGACCTGGATCAACGTACTTTTCATCAGATTTGCTGATTTGAAAGGAGTCTAATGCAACATTTCCTTTTTTGTCGACTGCTCGAATAACCAGTTTTGTATAAACATTTGTAAAGTTCTGATCGATGTTGAATTTGCCATTTTGCGAAAACGCAACGGGTTGACCATTAACGGTCACTTCCTGCAATCCACTTTCGTCCAAAGCTTGACCACCAACATTTTTTGAAATTGTAATGATTTTCGTTTTTCCTCCGCGTTTTCCTTCCGTGTTTACAACATTAGGGATGTAAATCATAGGTGGGATTGTATCTACAGTAAAGCTTAATGAATTAACAAACGTTATCGGAAAGTCAACACCTGAACTGTAGCTTTTCAAATCGAAGTCAAGATTACCTGTGCTCATATTGCCATACATGAAGCCTTCCAAACTCTTAGAAGTAACATAAGCAATTTGAGAAGTTGAATCACGAGATTCAACAAAAGAGTTTTTCCATGAAGTAGCTGCACTCCCGGAAATTCCCTCTAACAAATACGAAGTAAATAAACCAGTTTTAGCGTTGGGCATTTCTACGCGACCATCTGAAATCAAAAAACTAACGCTTTCAGTACTGAAGTCGTTCGAGGTAGATTGTTGGTTGCGTATATACATGCTTACCAAAGATGCATTGGCAGCATCGATAAGTACAAGTTTTTTTGTTGCAGAGATAGATGACAACCATGCAAGGATTTGTTCATTTGAAATGGTGTCATCGCCTAAAACTATTTGATCTTGGCTTGTGAAACCAGTGTAATAAAAAACGAAGCAATCACCAGGTTTTGAAACACTAATAATGTTTTCGATAACATTGGTAACTGAATCTTTCGTTGGAGAGTTAAGAACGCTAATTGATGAATTATCAAAAATACGTTGTCCTTTGTTTACAAGGATATCGGCAATTTGACTCGCATCTTTTTCCGCAAATTGGTAACCCCTATGATCTTGACCATTTGCTCCGATACTAACTACATACAGGTTGTTGCTACGAACTTTGTTCTGAACTTTCCGTTGTGCTGCCCGTTGCATTTTACCATACATGTGCTCCATAGCATCATTGCCCAGCCAATCGTGTAAGTTACTAATGTTCTCTAAATCTAAAACTTCCAAGTCGACGTCATTGAGCTGCGATAAGTTGACATACCACGCCTGATAATAGCGATCAAGTGAAGATGTGTAATCTTTGTATTTGTAATAGTTGTATGCAGACCATCGATAGTAGTTTCGTAGTAGTCCATATCGAACAAATCGACCTTGCTTTTCCAACTCAATTGCTTGGTCAAACGATTCGGCTGCCTTTAAATATTCTTTTTTGTCTTCTAAGCGTTGGCCTTTTGAGAAAAAATCAGAACCTTTTACTTTAAATTTATAGTGCTTTTCCCATTCAGATTCAACAAATGATTTTTCAGCTTTCATTAAGTCTGACATACGACCATTGTCAATAAAATAGTCAAAATCGGCAATAAGACCCTCCGTATAATTGTACTCAGTTGACAAATTTTCGAGTACTTTCAAGTATAGTTTACGGGCTTCTTGAGATTTGTTTTGTAAAAGCAGAGAGTGAGCGTAATTCATAGTGTATGAAACATCCGTACTGTCCAAATCAATAGCTTTCTTGAGGTATTCTTGTGCCGGTTTATTTTTACCAAGTTTTAACAACGTCCAACCATAACTGCCATATCCTTGCGGAATGTTTGGGTAAACATCAATGACTTTTTGATATCTTTCGAGAGCTGCTTTGAAATAATCTTGTTCGAGATAAACATGACCTAATTGAAAATGGGCATTCACTTCGTTTGTGTCCATTGCTAAAACCTCTTTGTAAATACGTATGGCAGGATCATATTTCTTTTGAGCAACATTGCTGTACGCATCTAAATACATAAACTCAAACAATCGTTCATTCGTCGTAAATGTTTTAAGTGTTGGGTACCATTGTTTTATAATACTGTCAGCGAGTACAAATTTTTCTTCTGTTATATAATCTTGAATATTTTCAGAAATACTGGCGAAATCAAACTCAGCATGCTCTAAATAATGACCTTTTAATCGTACCCAATCATTAAATTCTGCTTGTGAGTTTAGAGAGTTGTATTCACTTAACAAAGAGTCAGCCTCGCTGTTAGCGAGAGGGGTGAAGTTTATCAGCCAAGTGGCGTAGGTTTCATCGATTCTGTAAGATCGCCCCATATATTTCCCTGGGAAATCAATTACAAATCGAAGAAACGCTTTCACGTCGTCGTTTGTAGTTCGCAGCATCGCTTCCCACATATTGTGGTTTTTAAAAGCGCCAGAATCAAGCTTGTGTAAGTGTGTGCCGTTTATCGAGTCATAAAGGGATTCTGCGGTTTTATGTATAACCCTAGTCATATAACTAATGATAAGTTCCTCATCATCCTCATCTGTTATAAATTGGGAAACATGATAATTGAACAATGGTATTTTATAATCATCTGAAAGATTAACGTTTAGTTGAACCAATTCGCGAATTAGTCCGCGGTGCCAATTGTTTGTACAGGCCATTTTTGTATACAACAAATCACCTTTTTGTGGCGTAAACCCACTTTCCATACCTTCCTTGCTTGGAGTAACATACCACGTTGACGCGCCAAACCGAGCGTCTACAAACGTTGCTACACCATAGTTTAATAATTTTCTTTCTGGTTTTGATTTATCATAAATTGTTTGAAAAATGCTCGAATGTGTCGACGAAATTGAATCTCTTGTTCCCAATGGAACGGTAAAATACGTTGTGTCACCCCGTGTGTACAAAATGGAGTCGACAGGATATCGCACATATGCCATTGACATTGAATCATTGTTATATGGAACGGCACTACTATATATGCTCATGGAGTCAGCATATTTGTATGATCGGGTAAAACACGTTTGAGCGCTAGTAATATTGTTAGCCTTCAAATAATACATTGCAGCATAGAAGTATGTCTTGCTCGCATAACCATAGTAGTCAGAGTTGGTTATGAAAAACTCTGAATATGCGTAATAAATTGAGGCAATAAATTGGTTGTCTTTTTCTTCTCCTAATTCCTTTTCTTGATTGATTGCTTGTACAAGCAGGCTTGGAATGTTGTCGTTTTTACCTTTTTCTAAGAGTTTTAATATTTTTTCATAGGTCTTTTTTGCTTCTGGAGAATTTTGTGCAGCAATCTTTGAATCACAGGCCACAATAAAGAAAAGTGCAAGAGCAAAAACTTTCAAAAGATTCATAAAGTGTAACAATGGAGTGTAATAGTCAAATTTATAAAATAAATAGTGATTGATGGATAATGGTAAATGATTCTCTTAAAACGAGTTGCAGTTTCATCATCCATGTTATTTTTGCTCTATGGATTTGAAACCCTATTACGAAGTAGCTGAAGATGCCATCAAGACCTTGGGAGTAGACCCTGAAATAACTAGGTGTGAAGGCGAAGGCCAGTGGATTTTAGTTCGAGAAGAAATTGAGATATTTATCGATATATGGCAACCTCTGGAACACAATCAATGGGAGTATTTCCGTGAAGATGAACCTACTGCAGTATTTCAAGTTGTTGCTCCTGTTTGTTATGTGCCTGAAAGTGATCAAGATCGGCTTACTTTTATGGAAGAATTGTTATACATAAATCACCACATGTTTTATGGCAGTTTTACCGTCAATATGGAAGAAAAAATGGCTGTAATTCGCTTTAAAAGACTGCTAGAAGGTGCCAATCGTGTTGAAATGATTGAACCAATTGAAAGCATTGGTTTCTATGCTGAAAACCTTTCAAACTACCTTACCAAAAAGTACGGTTTAAAAAAAATCGAAAAAAGTTAGCCATTCAGGCAACCGATTAAACTCGCATAGCATCTAACAACAAAAGCGAGAAGAATGAAGTCTTTTAATGGCAGCGGACAAACGAGATACGGAATGGAAGTTGGTCGAGCAATGTTTGCAAGGAGATCATTCGGCTTTTGAAGAAATATATAAGATGTTATCACCTAAAATGTATACTGTAAGTTTGAGATACACGCAAAGCGATTTTGATGCACAAGATGTGTTGCAAGATGCGTTTATCCGAATTTATAATAATTTAAAGCAGTTTAAATTTAACGGTTCATTTGAAGGATGGTGCAGAAGAATAGTAATGAACACTGCCATCGAGTCGTTACGCAAGAAAGGTAGGATGAAGGAAAACTCAAGTGAGGATATGCCTGAAATCGCTATTGAACCAAAAAGTTTTGAAAGGCTCAAATATGAGGACTTGATGAAACTCATTAGAACATTGCCTGATGGCTATCGAAGTGTTTTTAACTTATATGTTATTGATGGCTATAGCCATAAAGAAATAGGTGAATTGTTGGGTGTGACGGAAAGCACTAGCAAAACACAATTATTTAAAGCACGATTAGCTCTGCAGAAGAAAGTAAACGCAACCCTTGGATAATAAAAACAACATAGAGCAAATGGATTCATTCTTCAAACAATCGTTTGAAGGTGTTTCTAGTAATGTTCCTCCTGGAGTTTGGGAAGGTGTTGCCGCGTCGACAACTGGAGCTGCTGCAGGAGCTGCTGGAACCAGTGTCTTGGCTAAATTGGCAGGCGTTAAAGGTGTCGCAATACTAGGAGGAGCAGCTGTTGTTGTTTCTTCTATCTATTATCTTGCAAAACCACCGAAAACGGAGGTTTCTAAATCAGTGACTCCAGCAATTGAAAATGTAATATCGTCAAACACAGAGGTTGTTGAAGAGAGCACTAGAAATGATAAGTCAGTTGTACCTATACATAAGGTTGAAACACAAAAGAGTAATGAGTTAACCTCTTCTTCAACATCAACTAAAACTAATAATGCAGATACACAAAGTGGCATTACCGAAGGGAAGTCTGACATTAACACACATAATACTGTTAATGATAATAACTCAAATAATAATAGCATAGGGCAACCTGAAAAGACAATTTCTCAGTTAACTGAACAGAATCAAAACATACAGGTAACCATCGAGTCGAACAGAACAACGGGTTGTGTTAACACGCCAATCGACTTTGTTTTAAAGTCGAATACACAGATAGCAAATGCAACTTGGTTGCTAAACGGAAAGGTTGTTTCTAGTAACATCAGTTTCGCGCGTCTATTGTTTGATAACGAAAGTGAACAAGTTTTAGAAGTGATCGGAAATGGTCATACTGGGGAGAAATTTAAAGCACGTAAGGTTATAACCATAGCTAAGGCAAACGCTGGATTTACTACAAAACAAATAAATGAAGATGTAATCGCTACATCTTCTTCAATTGGTGTTGTACACCAATGGTTTGTAAATAATGTTATGGTTTCTGAAGGGAAAGCTACGCTGACGTACCGAACTGACGAAAAGCAAATCCGAATTGCTCATGTAATGAAAGATCGAAATGGATGCTTAGATTCAGTTAGTCAATTGGTTGAATTGAGTAAAAAAGAGCCTTGCGAACTTAAAACTCCAATTTACGATGTGATCACTCCTTATTATAAGGATGGATTGAATGATGAATTTATCATTCCATTGTCACAAGTAGAAGAATATCGATTGACCATATACAACGTCTTAGACGGTAACATCGTCTTTGATACAAAAAGCCAGGAAGTTAATTGGAACGGGCAGATAAATAATGACGGACCATTAGTTCCTAAAGGAATTTACATTTATAGATTGGTGTATATGTGTAATGGACAAATGATTAAGAAACAAGATAAGATTCGCGTAACTGATCAAGAAAAATAATTTGATAAAGACAATAAATAAAGATAATATAGCAAGCTTGAATTTTTCGGGCTTGAGTTTAATAACCCGATTTAGAATTTTAAAGAATATGACAAAGAACAGAAGTAAGTTTTTCGCCTATTTGTTTTTCCCAATGCTGTTGTTATTGGGTCAAATAAACATGGCGCAAGCTCAGAGTTGTAACCCTACTTTCGTTGCAGGTAATGAGTGTGAGAATGTTAGTATTAAGTTTAGTGCCAATGCTCCGGGGTTTTCGACCTATGATTGGTCTTTTAAAGACAAGGCGTCAGGAACAGTGGTTCAAACATCCACAGACCGAGATCCTGCGGTTTCTTTTTCAAAAGCAGGCACCTATGAAGTGACCTTAAAGGCTTCTGGGGTGGCAGGTAATTGTGAGAAAACAATTGAAATCACTATTAAGCCTAGTCCAAAAGCTAAGCCTTTTTTAATTACCCCCAATCGTCAGTGTTTTAAGGATAATCAATTCTGCTTAATTGATAGTAGTACACCTGCACCAGGAAGTAAAATTGTTCGAAGAACAATCTTATTTTCTGATGGTGCGAAGTACGATAAGGTGAATCCAACATTTGGAGACACAATTTGTCATGAAATTATAGACCCAAAAGGTGGGTGGTTTAATATGAAAATGGAATTAGAAGATGCCAATGGTTGTGTAACTGAGGCATATTTTGATGATTTCTTTCAAGTTTTTCCAAGGTTAAATGTTACCATAAAAAGTAATTCGCCAACAAAATGTGATTCCACAATGGCGACGATTACGAATCAAACGTACATAGACTGGAAGTCAAATAATGAGACAACAATCGGGTTGAAAGATATCTCTGAATTTGTTTTTGATTTTGGTGACAGTGAAGTTATCGTCGGTGACTCAAATACTAATGTTGATTATTGGACTGGTAAGGCGCTTGATGGTATTATCGAGAAATGGTATCGGACACACGGTACGTTTAATGCCACCTTAGCCGTGACTTCTCGTTTCGGTTGTTCTGAAACATTTACATATAAAGGTGCTGCGACAAATATTAAGCTAGCTCCTAAGATTATTGCAGATAAAGATTCAGCTTGTACAAGCGATCCAGAAACTTGTTTTAGTGTATCAACTGGACCGATTCCTGGTGCTGCGTTCCTTTGGAATTTTGGAGATCCACCATCTGGTCCACAAAATACCGACGACAAAACATGGACACCTTGCCATTCATATGGTGGTGGTCCTTGGATGATTTCGTTGAGAATAGTGTCAGGTCCTTGTGATATCATGATTTTTGATACAATCACAAAGGTTGGACCATCTTCAACTATTGAAGTACCTTTCGTTAGGGTTCTAGAATCTGAGAAGTACCAATGTGAAATTAGAGATAGTGTCCATTTTGTAAATAACTCAAGCTGGTACCACAACGACCCTAATTACTGGGATGAAGATTCATTTTTCTTTTTCTACCCAAAATCATTCAGGATAGAAAGACACGTTGTGACAGGGGTTGATAGTATCTACACATACAAGAATACTAAAACAAACTCAGATTCATTTGTAGCTAAGTATCCAATTACCGAGGTTTTAAACATCGATGGTTATAAAGTATATTTCGACGACAAGCTTGACTCTTTTGTTGTCGTTAATGCGTCAAATGACACCACTAGGTATAGTAAACAGATGGGTGGACTTTATATGAAACGTCGTTATGTTTTTAACTATGTTGAAGGTGTTGGAGGTGATCAAACAGCTATCCCGAACTCAGAAGTAATTAGAAGAAAAGACCATGTATATCGGTTGTGGACATTGGGAGATAATTTTGCACCTCCTTGTACCACAGACACTAAAGCAAATAAGAATGTAAACCTAAATTGTAATTTCACCTTAGACAGCTTGCCGGTTCATTGGTATACGCCTTGGGATGATATTTATAAGTATAGAAATAACGGTCAATTCTATACTAACCCTGCACCTCGAACGCTGTTTAGTAAAAATGCGAGACAATGCTACCAAGTACAGGTGTATGCGGCCGACACAGTTCGTGTCCCTCAAGAGGTCGTTTTATTTGTACCACGCGATTCGGCAAAAACGTTTGAGATACCATATGTTGATTCGTTCGGTGTTTCTAAGACAGATACAATAGAAATTCTATCATGGAAGAAGTATCCGGAGTTTGAACAACGAAATAATTATCGACTCAAAATTTGGAGAGCAGAACCTGTTTATAAAGGAAGTGTTATTAATACCATTATCTGGGAAGATCAAGATTACTTCGTTCCTGCTGGTATAACAATTACCCTAAAGAACTTACAGAATGGAACAGAGACTACGGTTACTGGTCCACGAAAAATCACCATAGAAAAAGATTATCAATTTGAAGTAGAAGAAGGAGATTCCATACTGGCGCTTCCAATGATGGTGATAAATCAACCTCGAAAAGTTGCTGCAGCTGCAAGTAATATTTTAATTGATACAGTAATAAATGGAGTTGCTACCACGGTTCAGCGTTCAGTAGTTATTGTCGATTCTGCATATCATAGAAACAACTTTTATTCAAATACTGCAAACTGTAATTCCATAACATTATATCACAAGGATACGATCCATCCATTAGAGTGTGAAAGTTCTTCTAACTTGTCGTTGGCACTTATTCCGCCAAACGCACGAGGATTGCGATGGGAGTCTGGGGTTCCTTGTCCATTAGATGGTAACAAGTTAAATTATTACTTGACCTTCAATATGGATGAAACAAAACCTGGTTGTTCGCAACAATGGTTTGAAGTGAATTACGATTCGCTTACAGGTCCAGATAATTGGATTAACTACAAAAGTGGTGGAATTTTAGCTCCTCCACCTCCAGGATTACCTATACCATTCGTATTGCCATATGACATCATTGGTACTTGGGGAACTCAATTTGTAAAAGGGTATAGTTCAGGAGAAATAGGTAGTGACCCAAGTAAGCGTCCAAATGGTTCGTTTACCATTGGTTTAGTGATAGGTAATGGACCTCCAGCTGCTGATAAAGATGGAAACCCAATCGCTCCGGAATGTACAGATACTGCTTGGTATAGTGACATGTTCCGATACCAATATTTAGATGCTCAGTTTGACATCTTGTTACCACAAAATACGCCATTAGCACTTTGTGCTGGCGAAACTGCTTATTTCAGAATGTTAAATCCAATTCAAGATAGTATTGCTGCCTTGAGATGGAACTGGGGTTACCCAGACCTTACGATGGGATATTATGAGCAGTTCCAATACTTCCAAGAATATAAAGGTCCTGTAAAAGGAAGAAATGACGAAGGTACAGATTGGAAAAAAGGAGATAAGTGGTTGTACAACTATGTTGTTCGTCATAAATTGGAAGAAATAGGAAGTTCTGTTAATGATGATATAATAGACACTATTGTTACAAGAATCTATCGAGAGTGGGACTATGAAGTAAATACATACAACGCTGATAGAATATTAATCAATGTTTTAAAGCAACTTAATCTGGATATAAGAGACATTCCTTCTGATGAGTTCGCATTGATGTTAGGTGATGGAACTGTAGGTTGTATTGATACGACTGGTATTAGTGAGTTCTTTATTATTGGTAAAAAAGGTATTGATGAGAATGTTTATTTCAAGGATCAGTACAAATACAAGTATACGAACGAAGCAAAAACCGAATCAGTAATTATTGAGGAAGTGTTCCACTTCAGAGATTCGTCAATTCAAGGATATGATACCTTAATTGCTCCTTACGATTTAACTGCTACGGATACTGTTTATAAGAAAGGTTCAGTTATTCCAGATGTATATAAGTTTACATATCAACACCGAGAAGTTCGATTGAACTTCTGTGACCCAACGAAAAGAGATACATTCTTAGTAAACTCGAATGGGCCTATGGTGCCAGGTATATTCTTAAACAACAGAGTTGGTTGTGAGAAGAGTGGTGCGAAATTGCTGAATGTTGGGTATTTGAATCAATTCGAACTTCTAAACGAAGCAGTTTGTAAGGACGATATCCACCAGTTGTACGACAGCATACGGTACTGGCAATATGGTGATGATGCATTCCCTAACGATTATCCAATCGACCCACGGAAATTCTGGGAAGATCCAGGAAGATATGCAAGCGGCAAACAAGAGATAAAATCTGTTGATTGGGATTATGGTGACGGTGTTGATGATTTCAACCGTTCAGTAACATTCTTCCACCAATATGATAGCCCTGGTGAATACGTTGTAGCAATTGCTTCAAAGGATAGTATCGGATGTAGAGATACAGCATTTGTAACAGCTTTCGTAACTGGAGCTAAAGCGGACTTTGAAACGAATCAAGCTACAAGTGGTGATCCATGTGATGGAATTATTTCCTTCTACGATTTGTCTATTGTATTTGATCCATGTAGAGGTAGAGATACTTGTCCAAACGGTGTATATGAGCCTTGTGATAGCGTGGTATCGTACGAGTGGGATTTCGGTGACGGATCAAGAAAAAGTATTTTGAAAAATCCATCACACGATTATACTTCTAGTGGTTGGTTTACAGTTAAACTTATTGTAGGTACTCTACTCGGTTGTTCAGATTCTATTGAGAAGCAAATTTATATTGAAGGGCCACAGCCTGGATTTGAGTTTGATGGAGGAAGCGTCTGGGGAGAGGATTCTATAATTATATGTATTGGTGACGATGTCTCATTAGCTAACACAAGTGCAGATCCAATGTTTAATCCTCAATGGATTGTTTACTGGGGTGATACGTCTTCATCGTCTTCAACTGACTTAAATGAAATCTTAACTCACGAATACAAGGATACTGGTACATTTTACTTGTTAATGTACATGGAAGATACGATTGAAGGATCGGCACAACGATGTTACCGAATTTTCCCGGATACAAGTACGAAAGATGGCAAGATTCCAAGAAAGATAAAAGTTATTGTTAAACCAGTAGCTCCATCAAAACTTGAAATTAGCGATACCATCGTTTGTCCAGAGCAAATTGTAACATTTACCAGTAATTCAGATACAATTTATGAAGAGTTCAGTTGGAGTTTTGGAGATGGTGATACCGCCGTCAGAAGAGACCCCGTTAATTCAGTAGACCATGGTTATAAGAGTGTTGGAACGTACAAAGTGCATTTAGTTCCTGACTATGACTTACCTCCTGGAGACTTTGGACCAAGATGTCCATCAGTCGATAGTGGTACGGTTACGGTCATTGAACCAACAGCAGATTTTGATATAGATAGTTTAGACAAACCAGAGTTCTGCTTTACAAACACGTCTCAGAATTATACAACCTATCAGTGGTTCTATGAAACAGAACTGCGCGATATTGAAACAAATGAGGTTGACGATCCATTGTGTTTGAATTGGGGTGAAACAGTGGGTTCTTTCGAAGTATGTCTTGAGGTAACAAATGATATACAATGTAAAGACACCGTTTGTAAGCCAATTCAAAATGATTTCTTTATCAAGTTTATTCCTTATAACGTATTTACTCCAGATTCAGAAGATGGACTAAACCAAACGTTTATAATCGATATTGAAGGATACGATGAATATGAGATTAACATCTACAACAGATGGGGTGAGTTAGTCTTTAAGACAAATGATCCAGAAATTAGCTGGGATGGTACAATCATGAATAAAGGAAGCAAGTGTCCATCAGGTACATACTTCTATGTTATCAATTACAAGTTGAGAAACAGACCAGAAAATGGTTCAGCAATGAACGGTGAGCCAGTAAGTGGTACGGTTACCTTGATTCGATAATACATTTTTCAAATATTTTTATTCAAGCCCCGGCAGTAATGTCGGGGCTTTTTGTTTTAATACTATGTAATTGAGTATCTTCGCAGAACTATCAAGAAAGACGGAGGGAATGGGTCCTATGATGTCTTGGCAACCGGTAATTTTAACCAAGGTGCCACTTCCTATTAGCCTTAAGGCTGAATAGATAGCTTCTCTGAGTTTCTTGATAGAGTAGACGCTATGAACAAGAAACAAGATTTACTTCTAAGATTAAGTGGGCTAGAACCACTTAACGTTACCAGCAACATAAATTTCCTGAATGTTGGGGAAAGAACCAACGTTACGGGGTCCAAAAAATTCGCTAGACTAATATTAAATAATGAATTTGATGAAGCACTTTCAGTTGCCCGACAACAAGTAGAGAATGGCGCTCAAGTTATTGATATTAACATGGACGATGGTATGCTTGACGGCAAAGAAGCCATGGTTAATTTCCTTAATCTTATCGCTGCAGAACCGGATATTTCAAAGGTTCCAGTTATGCTTGATTCGTCTAAATGGGAAATTATTGAAGCTGGTCTTAAATGCCTCCAAGGAAAAGGAATCGTAAACTCCATAAGTCTCAAGGATGGAGAAGAAGTTTTTATTGAAAGAGCTACAAAAATTAAACGCTACGGTGCTGCAACTGTGGTAATGGCTTTTGATGAAACAGGTCAGGCGGATACGTATGAACGTCGAATTGAAATCTGTAAAAGAAGTTATGATATTCTGGTAAACAATGTAAAATTCCCTGCCCAAGATATCATTTTTGATCCAAACATTTTAGCAATAGCGACTGGTATTGAAGAACATAATAATTACGCGGTTGATTTTATAAATGCTACTCGTTGGATTAAAGAAAATTTGCCATATGCTCTAGTAAGCGGAGGAGTAAGTAATATTTCATTTTCCTTTAGGGGAAACAATGCAGTTCGTGAAGCAATGCATTCTGCATTTCTTTTTCATGCAATTAAAGCAGGCATGGACATGGGAATTGTGAATGCAGGTATGATCGAAGTCTATGACGAAATACCTGATGAACTTTTAGTTCGTGTAGAGGATGTTCTCTTCAATAGAAGGCCTGACGCGACAGAACGACTTGTCGATTTCGCGGAAACAGTTAAGCAAAAGGGTAAGGTAATCGTAAAAGACGATTCTTGGAGAAAAGAGTCAGTAAACGAAAGGTTGAAGCATGCGTTAATCAAAGGAATCACGGACTATATTGACGAAGACACAGAAGAAGCTCGCCAACAAGCTAGCGCACCAATTGAAGTGATTGAAGGGCCTTTAATGGACGGAATGAATGTGGTCGGAGATCTGTTTGGTTCAGGGAAAATGTTTTTACCACAGGTTGTTAAAAGTGCCCGTGTGATGAAAAAATCCGTGGCATACTTATTACCGTTCTTAGAGAAAGAGAAAAAAGCTGGCAGTACTAGAGGTAAAATTTTACTAGCAACTGTAAAAGGAGATGTTCACGATATTGGGAAAAATATTGTTGGAGTAGTTTTAGCTTGTAACAGTTATGAAATTATTGACCTAGGTGTTATGGTTCCAATGGATAAAATCCTCAAAACAGCTAAAGAAGAAAATGTAGATGTTATTGGGTTAAGTGGTCTGATTACCCCAAGTTTAGATGAAATGGTAGATGTTGCGACAGAAATGGAACGACTAGGTATGAATCTACCCCTACTAATCGGTGGTGCAACTACATCAAGAATTCATACAGCGGTTAAAATAGCACCTAATTATTCAAATACTGTCATTCATGTTCTTGACGCTTCAAGAAGTGTCCCTGTTGTTGGTAGTCTTCTGTCAGATTCAGCGCAGAATGTTCAAGATACGGTTAGACAAGAATACCTAAAACTTGCAAATGAACATGCTCAAAGACAAGATATTAAGGAGATCCTTTCGTTTGAGGATGCAACAGAAAACCGATTAAAAATCGATTGGGAAACTGAGTCGACACCAGCGCCGAATTCTTTAGGTGTTAAAATTTGGGAACCATCTATAACTACGCTGATTGACTATATTGATTGGACTCCATTTTTTAGAGCATGGGAGTTGGCAGGAAAGTATCCTGCAATTCTTAAAGATGATGTCGTTGGGGTAGAGGCAACTAAATTGTTTCAGGATGCACAAAGCATGCTTGGAGCCATGGTAGAAAACAACGCATATCAGGCTAAGGGAATTTCTGGGTTGTTTCGTGCAAATAGCGAAATAAATTCCATTACGGTGTATGATACGTCAGGTGTGAAACTCGAGAAATTTGAATTTGTGAGACAACAACGAAAGCTTGCGGCAAAGATTCCAAACTTGAGCTTAGCTGATTTTGTAGCTCCTGTCGGGTACGAGGATCATATGGGTTTTTTTGCTGTAACCATTCACGGAGCTGAAGCGCTTGCTAAAGAATATGAAAAAGATCACGATGATTACCACGCAATAATGGTCAAGATACTTGCAGATAGATTGGTAGAGGCTTTCGCAGAATACCTTCATAAAGAAATTAGAACCAACGAATGGGGGTATAAACCGAATGAACAATTGGATAACAATTTACTGATTCGCGAAAAGTATCAAGGCATAAGACCTGCACCTGGTTATCCTGCGTGTCCTGACCACACCGAGAAAGGAAAAATATGGTCGCTTTTGGGTGTCGAAGATGCTATAGGTTGTAGTTTGACTGAAAACTTTGCTATGAACCCAGCAGCCTCTGTTTCTGGCTATTACTTCGCGCATCCTCGCAGTAAATATTTTGCAGTAGGAAGGATAAAAGAAGACCAAATAGATGATTTGGCTCAACGAAAAGGAAAAAGATTCGACGAAGTGAAAAAGTGGCTTCGTCCAAATCTATAATTCAGCTCCAAACCTATAATTCAGCTAATTTCATTTTTTCCGAGTATTCTAAACCATGAGGTAATTCAGATGTGCTAAATTCAAGGTGTATCACTCTTCGCTTTTTATTATTTGAAGCGAGTTTACTCCTATGAATAATTAGTGGATGCATAAGCATTACACCTCGTTCTTTAACGTCACATACTGTCCCAACCGAGTTTTTGGTTATGTTTTCTAACGTTTCAGTAGAATGAACGCTTTTGTGGGATCCAGGAATGGTCTCCAAGGCACCATTCTTATGGGTAGTTTCATCTAAATGTATCCGAATTGTGAAACGATCTTTGCTTATTTCGTCAGAAGGCAATACACTATAAAAGTCTTCTTTTTTAGACCAGCCTGTAAATCCCTCAATTTCTATTTTTTCGGTGACATTAATGGTCAAATCTTGATGCCACGTTACATGCCAGTTGCTCGTATTCTCCTTTTTTAGAAACATCGCTTTTGTCAAAAAAGCATTTGGATTAATGGTTTGAACAATACGAAGAATCGAGTCGGTCAATATCAATGGTGTGATTTCTGAATGCACCTTGAATAACGACCGAATGTAAAACGATGTGTTTTTCGGGTTTTGCTTGAAATATTTTTTAAGTGAGTGATTTATCTTTTTCAATTCGCGTAGGGAGTACACAGAGTTTAACACTGCATATCCACGTGTCGATAACAAGTTTTGGGAGTTACGGAGACTCTTTGGATTTAGTTGCGTTTCGTATGTCGATACACTTTCCTTTAAATTCTCAAGGATTCTCCTACGCAGAAACACTGGTTTTAAAACGGTAACCGAACTTCCATAGGAAAGTATCTCTTTTTCTAACTCAAAACTATGTTGAACATCAATCGAAAATATTACAGTATGCGGTGTTCGGTCAATTACTTTTTGAGAAGGATGAAGAGGTTTTGTTTCTACGTATGGAGCATGCTTACGGTCAAATTCTAATATCACTTTATGTATCTCTGCATTACTGCTTACAGATACTCCAATTGATGAGCTGAAATATGTTTCAGGTTGAAATGTTAAGGATGATTCATATGTTTCGGAAGATAAATTTACACTTATTAGTCGATCTAGGGCAAGGTTAATAATCGAACTCTCGCCCATTTTTGTTCCAAGCACAAACCAGCGATTGCGATATTCTTTTAGTAAATAGGGGTTAAATATGAAGGTACTTTGATTTCGAGCAGTAAAGGATTGGTATGTCAATTCAACAGCCTTTTTATTGATAATGTATTTATAAAGAGAGTCTAGAAAGTTCAGACCTTTTAGATTTTCATTTTTTTCAAAATCAATAACGGGGTGGGTTTGTTTTTGGTGAGAGTATATATGGTCTTCTAATTTTTGAACCATTCCATCAAGTTGCCGAAAGTGCGAGAACCCTGAAAACTGCTTGAGAAAGGAGACAGCCTCGTTTAACTGAGACAAGTCTTGGTCTGTTAATGGGATGTTCGTAATTGAATATTCTTTAGACTCATACTGGTAGTACTTCTTGTCAAGAACAATTATTGGGGCGTTGTAGCCAAGCTTGTCGCTACGCATTATTTGGATATCTGCCTGGATAGTTCGTTTGCTCACTCCTTTATCAATTCCCTCATATTCATACAAGGCTTCTGAACATGCTTCAATTAAATCTTCTAAGGTCCATTTGCGATAATAATTCTGTAAACATTTATCAATTGTTTTATATCGAATGAGGGCGTTGCGATTTACTGGCATCTTTTCTTGTTGATATTCAATCAGTTATGACTATTGTCAAAAATAATTTTTTCTACGCAAAAAGACTGCGTTGTTCTGAAGAAATCTTTGTCTACACAAAACAAGAAACATATAGGCCCCCTAGCAATTGGCTGGGGGAGGAACCTATGAATAACGAAGGAAGTTAATTTTTTAATTTAGGAATATGAGTCCCCCGCTATAAAGTTAGCGGGGTCACTGAAGTGAAAAGAGAATGAGTATGAGTTTAAAAGATTTATTAAAAGATATAAAAATGATGCCTGCAAGAGCGGCAATCTTTTTAAAAGAAGTCAAGACCATTCAATCGCCTTGTAGCGAGTTTCTGTATAGCTCCTTAGCATGCTTAACTGCATGTTCTGCATTGTTTGCAATCTTGATACTGGCACATGTGTTATGGGTTCGAGTCCCATCATCGTTTAACGATGTAACTCAATTGGGTAGAGTAATGTATCTCTGGCAAATGCCATATCATCCCCGATAACATCGGGACTTTAGTCGTATAGTATATGACACTCCAGCAATTACCTGGTTAAATGAAGTTGACTCTTCTAAAAAAGTCGCGGTTCGCAGAGCGAACTTTTAAAAATAGTGCGCTGGGGCGCGATTTGACATGAAGGCTGTTAATTTTTAAACGGTTGAATCAACTATCTAACCTCTCGCTGAAGCCTTGGATTTTTAGGATACCGTTTTAATTGCGAGTTGGTAAATGAAGTTTTTGTCATCACTGATTTGTCAATGATCACTTAATAACAATCCCGTTTCTTCAAGAGACCCTCCGCACTATTTTACTTAACAAGTATTAAAATTTATAATAATAATGAAATGAAAAATGTAAGAATTAGAATCGGAGAAATCGGTTTAGTTTACAGAAAGCAGGAGCTTTATGACGTATTAACCAAAGGAAATCATATCATAAATTTCTTTTTGGACACAGTTGTAATAAAATCCTCTGATGGTGTTTTAGCAACAGGAAACGAAGTAAACGTTTTGTTAAAACACTCTAAAATAAAAGAAACGACTAAACTCGTAGAAGTGAGTGACGGACAAATTTGTATAGTTTATAAAAATGGATTGTATGAGACTATTTTAACCTCAAATCGATATTTGTTTTTGTCTGATTTAAATACCTATCGGTTTGAATTGATAGACATCACTAAAACAGATGAGGTAACCAACAAGGAAGTATTGAAATACGCGGATAACAAGTTGGCATCATATGTACGATTTGTTGAGGTTAAAGCCTATGAAGAGTCAGTGCTTTTAGTAGATGGAAGGTTTGAAAGAATTTTGAAAGCTGGAAAGTATTACTTCTACAAGAATTCATCGACCATCGAAATACGCACGGTAGATTTACGTATGCAGTCTTTAGAGGTGTCTGGACAAGAAATTTTGACTAGCGATAAAGCAAATTTGCGCTTGACGTTTAACGTTCAATACTCTGTTGTGGATACAATGAGAGCAGTCTTAAAAAACAAAGAACATGAAAAACAACTTTATTTAGGTGCGCAATTATTGCTTCGAGAAGTTGTTGGTGGGATGACGTTAGACGAAGTGTTAGAGTCGAAGCAAAAAGTTACAGATTATGTATTGAATGAACTTCAAAAAACGTCTAACGTTTTGGGATTGACCATTTACAACGCAGGCATTAAAGACATCATTCTCCCAGGAGATATGAAGGTAATTATTAATCAAGTGTTGATTGCTCAAAAAAAAGCGCAAGCCAATGTTATAACACGACGTGAAGAGGTTGCGAGCACACGATCCCTGCTTAATACGGCGAAATTGTTAGAGGAAAATTCCATGCTTTATAAACTTAAAGAAATGGAATACCTTGAAAAAATCGCTGAGAAAGTGGGAGAGATTACCGTATCGGGAGGTACAGATGTCTTGAAACAATTAAAGTCACTCTTCTAAATGAATCCGAGAAATTATTTCTCGGATTTTTTTTGTGATTTTTTTAAGTGCGCAAAAAGGATGCGTAGAGCAATAGTTGGTTTGAAGTAACAAAATAGATAAAGAGATGAAATCAGTAATCGGAACAGAAAAAAGGCCAATTAAGTTATGGTTAAACGACATTGAAGGCGGGGCATTAAGCCAAGCAAAAAATTTAGCAAACTTGCCATTTGCTTTTAAGCACATCCCTTTAATGCCTGATTGCCACCAAGGTTATGGAATGCCAATTGGGTCGATATTGGCCACAGAAAATGTTGTGGTTCCAAATGCAGTCGGTGTTGATATTGGGTGCGGTATGTGTGCAGTAAAAACAAGCATCACTGATGTTTCCGAAAAGCAATTAAAGAAAACTCTTTCGAATGCACGGAAAGTTATTCCTTTGGGAATGAATTCACATAATGAAGCACAAGATGAAGAAGTTATGCCAGCAGGTTACGAAGAGTTGAAAATAGTTTCCAATGGATATCAGAAAGCATTGAAGCAAGTAGGAACTCTTGGAGGAGGAAACCACTTTGTTGAAATTCAAAAAGATGATGATGGATTCATCTGGATAATGATTCATTCTGGAAGTAGAAATTTGGGGTATACCGTTGCTAACTTTTATAACAAAGAAGCTCAGAAGTTGAATGATAAATATTTTTCGGAGGTAACGAAAAAGGTTGACTTAGCTTTTTTGCCATTAGATGACAAACTTGCTCAAGACTATATTTCGGAGATGAACTACTGTATTGATTTTGCATTGGCAAATCGTAAATTGATGATGGATCGCATGATAACGTCACTAGGGGATGTTATTGGTGACTTTGAGCCAGGGGATATACTTAACAAATCACACAATTTTGCATCTTGGGAAAACCACTTTGACAAAAATGTTCTTGTTCATCGAAAAGGAGCAACACGTGCAAGAGCAGGAGAGTTAGGAATGGTTCCAGGTTCTCAAGGAACAAGTTCGTATATAGTAAGAGGACTTGGAAATCCTGAGAGTTTTGAGTCCTGTTCGCATGGTGCAGGTCGTAAGCTTGGGAGAAAACAAGCTTCAAGAACTCTTGATTTAACAGGTGAAATAAACCGATTAAATGAACTTGGTGTTGTTCATTCTATTCGAAATAAATCTGATTTAGATGAAGCGCCCGGAGCGTACAAAAACATCGAAGAGGTGATGGGAAATCAACTTGATTTAATTGAAGTTGTTACAAGATTATCACCTTTGGCAGTTTTGAAGGGATAGATATAAAATTATTTATAATTGTAAGACCTCTGACGAGGTCTTTTTTCATTTTTAATACTCACAGAATTGACTTTTTAAATAAGTGAAAATCACCGATAACTACTCAGTGACATTTAAATTAGACGCATTTGTCAAAAAAGTTTAAAGGTAACGTCTTTGTAATCAGTAGGTTTTATTGTGTTTGTAGTGCGACTGTCACGAAATTGTCCACTAAAAAAAATATTCTGATAAAATCTTATTTTTGGTAGCCCTGAACCTATTAGGAACAAGGGTATTTAAGTTAAGTATAAGTTGAAAGCAAATAGCATTATGGATAAGGCGTTTCCTACCGTGCACTTTATGTCGAAAACAATCACTCGATATTTATTAATAAGCACTTTTTTATTGTCGTTGATTGCAGTCAATCAATCAGTATCTGCTCAAAATAGTTCAAATAAAGGAACAGATTTTTGGGTGGGATTTATGAACCATCGAAATGGTACTTCTGCTTCGATGTACCTTTACATAACATCGGATTCAAATACCACTGGAAAAGTTGAAGTGCCAGGGCAGTCTTGGTCTACAACTTTCTCTGTTAAGGCAAATGAAATGACGCTGGTTCAAATTCCAACCAGTGTTGCGTACGTGTCTTGCTCTGACTGCATCCAAGGTAGAGGAATTCACGTGACGTCAGTGGAACGAATCGTAGTGTATTCTCACATTTACCATCAGTATTGCTCGGATGCAACGCTAGTGTTGCCAACACCAACAACTGGTAAGGAATATTATGCAATGTCATACGAACAAAGGCAAAGTAGTGGGCGATCTCAATTTATGATTATTGCTAGTAAGGATGATACAAAGGTACGCATAACACCTACAGTGACATTAAGCGGAAGTACTGGAGATTTAACAGCCAATAAAAGCTATGAAATAACTTTGGATGAAGGAGAGTGTTATCAAGGACGTGCTAAAAGTAGTGGGTCGACGCAAGATGTCACAGGTACTCACATTGAAGTAATTGATACAGGGGCAAACTCAAATTGTAGAACGGTCGCAGTGTTTTCTGGGAGTAGTGATACATATCTACTTTGCGGTAGCCCTGGAGGTGGGCAAAACTCACGTGATAATTTGTATCAGCAATTATATCCAACTCGTTCTTGGGGTACCCGATTTGTTACTATTCCGTTCAAAGGTCGAAAAGTCGACAATCTTAGAGTTATTGCTGCAGAAGATAATACACAAATTGTTATCACGCATGAATCTGGACCTCCTACCGTAAAAGGGTTAAGTGCTGGAGAGTATTACGATTTGTATGACGTAGATGAAACGAAATATATTTTGGCCGGGAAACCTATTTGCGTTGCACAATATCAGACGTCTAGAAAGTGTGGTGGAGATGGGGATCCATCAATGACCATTCTCAATCCAATTGAGCAGACGTTAAAAAATATTACTGTGTATTCCTCTGAATACGAGGATATTGACGATCATTATATCAACGTTATTATTCCGAATGCCGGGGTTAACTCTTTTAGGATTGATGGTAAAACAGCAAGTTTTACAAAAGTTCCTAAATACTCGAACTTCTCTTATGCCCAAATTACAGTAACCAAGGGAAATCATCAAATGTCATCTGATGTTGGTTTCTTGGCAATCGCTTATGGATTTGCCAACTATGAATCGTACGGGTATTCTGCAGGAGCCAACGTAAGAGATTTAACTGCACAGATTGAACTTGCAAACTCTGCTCAAGCTGACATTAATTCGATTTGTTTGGGGGATGCTGCGAAGTTTGATGGCACTGCTGAATATAAGGTAAGTCAGTGGATTTGGGATTACGGAGACGGTACAAGAGATACCGCTCAGAATGTGACTCATGTATATAAAGACACAGGAAATTATGAAGTAACATTATTTACATACAAAGTGCTTTTTGATGGATGCTCAACATATGATTCTACCTTAATGGAAATACGTGTTAACAGCAAACCAATCTCAGATTTTGGCATGACTACTCGATGTGAAAAAGGAACTGTGAACTTTACGGATTCGAGTAAAGCACTTGGATCAGAAACAATTCAGGTTAGACAATATATTTTCCATAATAATTCTACAAAATATGCTGCCAACGCATCGTTTTATTATGATACAGCGGGTGACTACGACATAAGGTATATTGTCCGAACGGCCAATCAATGTTATGATACCATGAAGCGAACAATTACGATTAATCCGCTACCCGACGCGAGTTTTAATGTCGAAGATGTGTGTTTCAATGATTCTAGTGAATTCATGAATACGTCAACGGTAAGAACTGGTTCCATTGAAATGAACAAGTGGTATTTTGGCGATGGTGATTCAAGCGATTTATCTTCTCCTAAACATTTTTATGCAGACTCAGGAACATACTATGCAGATTTGATTGTGACTACTGATAGTGGTTGTACGGGTTCTTATAGAGATACGTTGATGAAGCATCCACGATTTATCATTGATTTTGATTCGAAAGATACGTGTGCTGGTTTTGGTGTAGATTTCAAGAACGTGTCGACTGCTGATGCTGGTACTTTAAAAGACTGGCTATGGAAGTTTCCAGGAGGTACGGAGTACACTTTAAAAGATGTGAATCACTCGTTCTCAACTACAGGTACTTATGATATTACCTTGGTTGGTTCGTTGGATACCTTATGTCGAGACTCTGTGACGAAGCAAGTGGAAGTGGACCCTAATATTAATGCAAACTTTACGGTTAGCTCAAGTTGTTTAGTAGATTCAATTGTGTTTACAAACACGTCTACAATTTCTGGAGGAACAGTGGCAGCAACAAATTGGGATTTTGATGATGGAATCACGTCAACAAATGATACTGCTAAGGTTAAGTATTCCTCAAAAGGGACCAAGGACATACAATTGATTGCTATTTCAGATAAGGGTTGTGCAGACACATCGACTCTTTCTATGCGGATTTATGAACCTAAAATTACCAACTTTACGATACCTAATATTTGTCAAAATACTGACGGTTCAATAACTGCTAACATTGATTTAGACGGAGATACTATATCCTCTTATAGTTGGGATGCAAATGGAACAACTTCTTCCACAGATACACTGAAATTTAACTCAGCGACAACAGGAAAGTTTGAGATTACGCTAGATGCCGTGACAAAGAATAATTGTGCACTTAGCTACAAAGACTCCTTTAATGTTTGGGCAACTCCTGTTGCAAGCTTTACGGTAAGCCCTGTTTGTATAGGTGAGGATTTTGTAATTACAAATAATAGTTCAATTGAAGCTGGCGAGACGATTAGTAGCACCAATTGGTACGTAAATAACTCTCTTGAGACTACGAATACAAACCCAACGATTACAAGTAGCGTAATAGGGTCGAATAATATTCGACTAATTGTTACAAGTTCCAAAGGCTGTAATCATGCAGTTACGGAATCGGTAGAGGTATATCCTTTACCAATCCCATCGTTTACTTATATGGATACGTGCTTAAACCAAACAACTAGTTTTACCTCAGGTTCGACAATTGCTTCAGGGTCAATTGCAAGTACAAATTGGGTTTACGACGACGGTTCAAATGCATCAGGTGGAACCATTTCTAGAGTTTTTCCTGCTGCTCAAGAGTACAGTGTAAATATGATTATTACATCTGGTTTCGGTTGTGTTGACTCACTTTCACGAAGTTTTACAATTTCACCATTACCTGTTATTGATGTAGTGGCGGATCCGATATCAGGTTGTCAGCCGCTTTTGGTGAATTTTCAAAATAATTCTTCAATTGCTAGCGGTACAATTAGTCAATTTGATTTCGACTTTGGAGATGGAAATAGCACGACAGGTATTTCTCCTTCCCATATTTATGTGAACCCAGGGTCATACTCGGTTACCATTGATGCGATAAGTAATGCAGGGTGTATGTCATCTTTGACTTTAGCAAATCCAATTGATGTTTTAACTAAGCCTGTTGCTGCGTTCAGCTTTAATCCTGAAGAACCAAGCTTGTTAGAGCCTGCTATTCAATTTGTGAACGAATCATCTCCAGATGCAATAACGTTTAATTGGTTCGTATCAGACGGGACAACACATACAGGAGATGTAGTTGACCATAGCTTAGAACCTGGAAATTACACTGCAACACTCGTTGCAACAGCAGCAAATGGATGTAGTGATACTACTATGCGAGATATCTACGTTAAACTTGACTTTTTCCTTCACGCTCCATCAGCTTTTTCTCCAAACGGTGATTTAGTAAATGACTTATTTGGTATTGATGGTATGGTTGGAGATGTACAAGGTTATGAAATGAAGATTTATAATAGTTGGGGAGAAGAAGTTTTCCACTCGGAGAATCCATTAGAAAAGTGGGACGGAACTTACAATGGTAAGGAGCCTCACTTAGGTAGTTATGTTTATATTGTTCGCTACAGAAACATCGAAACAGAGCGATGGGAAACCATAAATGGAGTACTACATATTATTCGATAGGTTATCATTTGGTAACTAGTTTCTTTCATGTAAATCCATACCTTTGCGCGCTGTAAAGGATTAGATAATTATGAGCGTTTTAGTCAATAAAAATTCGAAAATCATTGTTCAAGGTTTCACTGGTGGAGAAGGTACTTTTCATGCTGGCCAAATGATAGAGTATGGAACTCAAGTTGTTGGTGGTGTAACTCCTGGAAAAGGTGGACAAATACATTTAGATAAGCCGGTATTTAATACTGTTGAAGAAGCAGTAAAAACTACAGGCGCGGACGTAAGTATCATTTTTGTTCCACCAGCTTTTGCAGCGGACGCAATTATGGAGGCTGCTGACGCTGGAATTAAAGTCATCGTTTGTATAACAGAAGGTATCCCAACAAAAGATATGATTGTTGTGAAAGAATACCTCTCTGGAAAAGATTGTAGAATGGTTGGTCCAAATTGCCCAGGTGTAATGACTGCTGGTGAGGCAAAAGTTGGTATCATGCCAGGTTTTATCTTTAATCCTGGAAGAATAGGTATTGTATCTAAATCAGGAACATTGACTTATGAAGCAGTTGATCAAATAACGAAAGCTGGTTTAGGGCAGTCAACAGCAATCGGTATTGGGGGAGACCCAATTATTGGGACTTCAACAAAAGAAGCAGTTGAACTATTAATGAATGATCCTGAAACAGATGGAATCATTATGATAGGTGAAATAGGTGGAAGCATGGAGGCAGATGCCGCACGTTGGATTAAAGCTAATGGAACGAAACCAGTTGTTGGTTTTATTGCTGGTGAAACGGCACCAAAAGGTCGTAGAATGGGTCACGCAGGGGCTATTGTTGGAGGTAAAGATGATACTGCTGCAGCTAAAAAAGCAATAATGAGAGAATGCGGTATTCATGTAGTTGACTCACCTGCAGAAATTGGAAAGAAAATGGCAGAGGTACTGAATTAAATTTAGTCAACAAGATATTATACAAAGTCGCAAGTTTCTTGCGACTTTTTTTATGACTTTTCGTATCGTATTTGTAACTTTCCCTTGAAACGTTATGTAATGAAAATAACTAGACTTGCTTACGCTGTACTAATAAGTTTTGCAGCCATTCTTATGGTTGTTTTGCATTTCTCTGGAAATGATTTAGCCACTATTGAAGAGAATGTTACTGGGAATAAATCAAAAATGTCATTGAGAGATCGAATGGATCTTGCAATGCTTCAAGAATTTGAGCGAACAAAGGATCCAGAAACTGGAAGGGTTCCAAGAGAACGCTTGATGGATGCCTACAATGTTATTCGTGCCAAACAAAGCCGACATGACAAGGCAGCGATTAGCGGAATAACTTGGTCAGAACGAGGGCCGAATAATGTTGGAGGCAGAACTAGAACTATTGTCTTTGACGAATCGGATCCAACACACAAAACTGTTTTTGCGGGTTCAGTATCGGGAGGTTTATGGAAAACTACCAATGTTTACGGAACTCCGATTGAATGGACGCCAGTGAATGATTTCTTTTCTAATATGGCAATTACGTCTATTGCTCAGGATCCAACAAACCCAGCCATTATGTACTTTGGTACTGGTGAGGGATACTTCAATATTGACGCGGTACAAGGAGACGGAATTTGGAAAAGCACGGATACAGGCTCAACATGGACACAATTAGCAGCAACAACCAATGATAATTTCTCCTACATCAGCAAAATCATTGTTGACGGTTCTGGGAATGTAATTGTTGGAACTCGAGGGTATTACATAAATAATGGTGGTGTGTATAGATCAACCAATGGTGGTAATTCGTTTACAGAAGTGCTCGAACGATACACTACGACTAGTAGTGCCGAATATGACAGATGTGCTGATATTGAATTGGCGGCAGATGGCAAAACCTTTTTTGCATCTTTTGGAATTGGAACCTCAGATGGGATATTCAAATCAACAGATTCAGCAAAGAGTTTTTCAAGTGTCTACAATGCAAACACGAATAGTGAACGACGAATTGACATAGTATGTGCTCCGTCTGATGTTGACTATGTTTATGCACTAGTGCAAAGCTCTGGAAATCCTATTGAGAAAATAATGAAATCAACAGATGGGGGAAGTAACTGGACCTCCTGTACAACTATTGAATGGTATGATCAATGTGGTTCAACCAAATCAACGGATTTTACTAGAAATCAAGCGTGGTATAACCTGGCATCTGTGGTCGATCCATCAGACAAAGAAACTTTATACGTTGGTGGGATAAATCTTTTCAAAACAACAAATGCAGGAACGAGTTGGACTCAATTATCTTCATGGGTTGGTTGTGGTGGATATTCCGAAGTACACTCGGATCATCATGTGTTAATATTTGCACCAGGGAGTGACGATACAATGTTAAATGGCAACGATGGAGGGATTTACCTTACGGAAAATGTCCAATCCTCTCCTCCAACTTGGACTATGATAAATAATGGATATAATGTAACCCAGTTTTATGCTGGAGCAATTCATCCAAGTCCTTTAGTTAACTATTTTTTGACAGGATCGCAGGATAATGGTTCTCAACGGTTTCAGTCGGGTGGTGTAAATTCTACAGATGAAGTTACTGGTGGTGATGGAGGATTTTGTCATATTGATACCGAGCACCCAGACACCCAGATTACGGCTTATACTAATAATAATATTCGAATATCAACCGACGGTTTTAGCACGTATACAAGTTATTCAAGTGGGAAAGGGAACTTTATTAACGCCTCTGATTACGATAGTGATAACAAAATTCTTTATGCTGGCAGTGATGCTGGCTATTTCTATCGTTGGTCAAACATAGGAGGCACTCCAAGTCAGACAAACATATCAATATCTGCTATGAATGGAAGCCAAGCATCTGCGGTTTTAGTTTCTCCTAGTAACCCGACTACAATTTATTTAGGAACTGAGGCAGGACGTGTGGTGAAAGTTACGAACGCAAATGGAAGTCCAAGTGCAACTAATATCTCAACAGGTTTACCAACAAGTGTTACTGTAAGTTGTATTGCGGAGGATCCATTCGACGCATCGCATCTTCTAGTAACCTATTCAAATTACGGAGCGACTAGTGTATATGAATCTACAAACGGTGGGACATCATGGTCTAGTGTTGAAGGAGACTTGCCCGATATGCCAGTCCGATGGGCACTATTTAGTCCTTGGGGTGGAGATAGTGTCTTATTAGCCACTGAATTAGGAGTTTGGAGCACGACGAATTTAAACGGAGGAAGTACAAGCTGGGACGTTTCAAATACAGGCTTAGCAAATTGTCGTGTAGATATGCTGCAATACCGTGAATCAGATTCTTTAGTTTTAGCAGCAACACATGGTAGAGGGGTTTTTACAACTAAGTTTTTTTCCAACAGGATTGTTGCACAAATTGCATCAAGCGGATCTGTGGCCTACGTTGGAGAGGAAATAGATTTTTACGATGATTCTTTTGGAGCTACAAGCTGGTCTTGGGATTTCGATAATGATGGAATCAGTGAGTCGACGGATCAGAATACAAGTTATGCATTTGGAGAAGGAGGTTTGTACACGGTTAAGCTGACAATCAACGGATCATTAACAACCACGAAGTCTATTCAAATTTTACCCAACTTAGCGGTACCTTATACCACTTCCGATGGAGGAGACATGGAATCAAATCCATGGCATTTTGCGGGTAAAATTGTTTCAGGTGGAACTCAATTGTGGGAAAGGGGAGCTCCGAGTAATGGTTTCAACACTAGTGATTATAATGGTTCAAACGCCTGGGTTACAGATTTAGATGCAGATATGGTAGATGCAGATATTGAATGTGCGCTACTTACACCTAGTTTTAATTTCTCAGAAAGTGGAACATACACACTAAGTTTTGTGAAAAGTATGGAGATTACATATTGTAATGGTCCTCTTGCATCACAGGTTCAATACTCAACTGATAAAGGAATTACCTGGACACGACTTGGTACAGATGCTACTGGTACCAATTGGTACAACCGTGGACCTTCAAGTGGATGTCAAATAAGCACAAGTATTTTTTCTGATGAAATGGGATGGGCCGGAAACTACTCTAAAAGTGCTTCGTCCCACGATGTATCCTCATTGGCAGGAAATGCTGATGTGCGTTTTAGAATTTTGTTTGAAGTTTCGGATAATTTTAGCAATGGTTTTAGTAATGCTGGTTTTTTAGTAGATGATTTTACTATCAGTGGCCCAACAAACAAAAAGATTACCGGAGGGGGAATTGAAACCGGTATGTATACAAAGACTTTAGACCTTCCTGGAAACGATTCAGCACATTATTATTCTAATTCAGGAAAACTTATTGCGTCTATTTGGAATTTAGGCAGTCATAATTTTGGTGCCACAACTGTCGAAATTGATGCAGTGGGATCAGGCGCTAAAAACTTTAGTACAAACACTGCAAACGGGCAAAAAATCTTAGATAAAACTATTAAAATTACTCCGACAACAAATAATGGAACAGCATCCGTAAAAATAGCTCTTTACTATACTGCTGAGGAGTTGTCCGGCTGGAAGTCAACCACAGGAGAATATGCGAAAGATGTTCAGTTGTTCAAAACCACTAATTCAATTTCTACAAGCACGGTTGCTCAAGGAACCGCACCAACTTCAAGTGAAAGGGACTCAACGTTTAATGGAGACGATATATGTGTTATCGGTACTTTTACCAATGGATTTTCTGGAGTAGGAGCAGGTGGTGGTGGCAATGGCGGTGCTGGCCCTCTTCCTGTTTCTTGGTTGTCGTTTGAGGTGAAAAAAGGTACTTCTACTGAGAATATGCTTCGTTGGGTTACAGGTTCCGAGATCAATAACGAACGGTTTGATATTCAACGCTCGATTGATGGAGATGATTTTGAGGTAATAGGTTCAATCATGGGACAAGGGAATTCCTATGAAGTGAATACTTATTCGTTTATTGACAACAGTCAAAAAAGTCTTTTGGCTATGACAGTGTGTTATCGAATTAAACAAATCGATTTTGATGGGAATTTTGATTTTTCCAATATACGATGTCTTGACAATGCTCAGAAGAGAGGAGTGGTCAAGGTTGGTCCAAACCCTATTTCTGACAAGTTAAGGATTTCATGTGATGAATGGGAATATTCATCTGTAAGTGTTGAGTTAGTTGACTTGTCTGGTAAAACTGTTATGAAAAAGACAACATTAACAAGTCGTTCAACAAACATGGATGTGTCTGAGATTCAGGCTGGTATTCTTTTTATAATTATTCGACGAAATGATGAAGTCGTTAGAGTCATTAAACAAGTTAAGCTCTAAATATTAAAATTACTCTCGAATTAAAGTAACGGTACCTTCTGATCGATAATTTTTTAATTCATTGGCTGAGTTTAAACCGAATTTCCCTTCGGTCACCTCCAAGATATAAAAATAGGTTCCTGCTGGATACGGATTACCAGAAGCATCAATGTTACCATTCCAGCAATCGTCGATTTTATCCGTTTCAAAGACTAACTCTCCCCAGCGGTTATAAATCCATAATCGAAATTCGTCACAACCGTCAAGCAACCCGTCGACGCAATAGGTATCGTTCAAACCATCGTCATTTGGCGTAAAGACGTTGTATTGAGTCACATCACGTTCCGTTAAATCAGATGTGTTTATTTCTTTGGTAATTGAATCGGCACAAGGAGTTCCTAAGTCTACATATAGCGTCACCATATTAACAGAAGAAGGAGCAAAGGTTCGCTTAAATTTATCTTTAGTTTCTGTGGTGCCATCGCTAATTTTCCACAAAACGGACATAGCGGACGATGTAAGTTTAATTTCTGCATCAAACGTACATGGATCTAATGTGAAGTCAAAGGCTGGGGTTGATTTTTCAACCACCTCAATAGTTCTTCTAAAAACATCGGAGATGTTGCACGAGTTGGAATCAATAACCGTTAGAGTTACTTCATATGTTCCTGGCTCTGAATAGGTGTGTGCTGGATTCAACGTTGTTGAGTCTAACGCACCATCGCCGAAATCCCAATAGAATTTTTCTGCAATATCACTTCTGTTATCAAAATTTACTAGTACGGGTTGACAACCAATTATTGGATCTGGAATAAAATAGGCGTCTACATCGCTTTTAATTTGTAGATCAATTTTAAAACTGGCATTGCTGCATCTAGGGCTTAAGTTTTTTGTAAAAGCGGCATCTGCTGTTACAGGAAAATCTTGATGACCTGGATCAAACCCATCCGGGCAACTTGAACATACTGATTGATAAACCACTCCCTTTTTGTCAAAGCGACTTGTTCCACCATCTACATGATCGCCACTCGTATCTCCGCCAAAATACGTCGCATACAATAGGCTCTGTGCTTCTTTGTCTAAGACGATGAGATAGAAATCATTACCGTCTGTAGTTTTTTGAACGGCATTTGCCGATGTTTCTAAACCCACAGTAGATCCTGGATTTAAATCTGGTCGAACACTGCTGCCCCAACCACTCATATATATATGCTCACAATTATCTACTAAAAAAGCACTGGGTGATATATCGATTGCATTATCCCTTACACCAAACGACGTTTGCCATTTTATGGTTTCTAGTTCAACATCTAATTTGGCAATAAACTGTCCTTTGTTTGCTTCTCCATAAATGGTTGCGTTCGAAGGGTTAATGTTTCCTGTTGTTTGTCCTGCAACAAATAATTCACCTTTTTCATTTAAATCGATAAAATATATTTGATCGTATTGTGCGGTCCCCCAATAAGAGAGATCGACTATTTTTTTTGTTTTACGATTTAGTGCCGCAACGTAACCATCTACCTTACCAAGGTAATCCGAAACGATGGCATCATCGGTTGTCTCGATGTCTGTACTTGAAGTTCCCCCTCCAACATAAACCATACTATCAACATCGACTTTAATACTGTATAAAGCGTCTTGGGCCCCTCCACCTAAAAAGGTAGACCACTTTAAGTCGGTTAAATCTGAATTTAATTGCAACAAGCACCCTTCTTGAAATTTTTGAACGCTGTCCACAGGTTCCACCATTGGGAAGTCTGGCGACCTTGTGCAACTGGCTACAAAGATGTCTTTCGTTTCATCTGGAATTATATCTCCACGAAAGTCATCCGCGTAATTGTAGCGTAATGTAGAGTTTGAATTTAATCCATCAACGTCAGAACCACCGATGTACGTAGACCCCATTAGTACTGTTCCGTCTTCCGAAATTTTTGTAATTACGATATCGACGGAGCCGTTAAAAGAAGTATCAAAACCGTTCAAGGATGTTGGATAATCCTCCGAGTAGGTAGTTCCCAGTATATATAAATCATCATCTTGATTAACGACCAAGCTATGAGGATACTCATCGTTAAAACCACCCACATAAGTCGCCCATAACAAGGTTGTACCTGCAGAATCATACTTGCTAATTGTTATATCACATGGAAGTCCTGCTTCTGGCAATCCTGTTCCACCACCACCATAATCCGTTTGAATGGCACCAGCTGTGACTGGGTAATTTCCTTGGTTTCCATCCGTGATTCCTCCAGCATAAAGATTACTTTTCGAATCATAAGTCGCAGTAAACCCAAAATTGTCACCTCTTGATCCAGAATAGGTTGAAAAAATCAACGCAGGATCTATGGTGAAACCACCTTTCATGTCTGGATTATCTGTCCATTCAGGATAGCCATAAACGTCATATGTAAGAATATTTTCTTCTAGACTAAATCGACACTTTGGGCTGTTTGCAGATGCAAGTAATTCTTCTGAACCAGGGCGTGGTTGGTCAATAATTGGAGGAGACTCTTTTAATAAGCCACAGGTCGTATGAACTAACAAGCTATCATTTTGAATCTCCAGTTTGTCAGCTCCTGTAATTTTCAATTTTATACTTGAAGGGTCTCCATTTGCAAGGACTCGCCAATCGTACTTCAACACACCATTTGAATCTGTGTAAAAGTCCAACATCACGTTGTCATACAGTTCTGTGTAAAGAATGTGTTTATACAGTCTAACGTTCGAGCTCCATTTGGAACGGTCAGATCCTACAAAATAGTTGTGGTAATATGATACAGTATCAAAACCTAAAGCTGGACCGTTGGTGTCAGCGTCAACAAATTGTACTTTAATGCTATGCGCTCTTTGAGTAATAATCGGATTTGGACCCATGAAACTATGTTCATGCATTAAATGCATTAACTCCGCTTTATCTTTTTGATTTTCAAATAAGTAGGTAAAACCTCCTCGTTCAAGAAATAAATATCCATTTGGCAATCGACAACGGTAAAGAACGTTTGGGTGAAATTGACCCTTGTTTTCCTCAAACAAATAAGCATTATCAGGGTCATCATTATGCGTCGATACCGCAAAGCTACTCACAACGAACGCCGTAAATGTCCAAGCTAATATCAACCATCGAATGAAGTGCTTCATCTGCATGAATAACAAAGTTAAGATACTATTGATTTACAATACGTTGCTTTGATGTAAAACCTTTTTTATTCAACCCAGAATATGTAGTAGGACTTTATTATAAATTAAATGCTTCACCGTAAAGTTACACCAAGTTCGGATTTAATATCTCAAATAGTTTATGCACGAAGGCACTAAACATCAATCTGAAACCTTTAATTTTCTATTATATAACTCTGGTTTTCATTCTTTTTTTGAAAAAAGAACGAAACAAGAAAAACATAAAAATAATAATGCCCTTCGTTTTGATGCACACAATCCCTCCGCCTCACCTTGGCCACCAAAACCCGCCATCACACATCGCCGATTATTTTTGGCCGCCCGCACTTCGCATTGTTGATGGATATTCTTGCTTCAGCCGTTAATCAATGACCAGACAGGAATACTTGCGCTTCTGTCATTACGGGCGTGATGCGCACGACTATTGGAGAAGTGATAAACCCTATGCAAAAAGAACGGGACATTAGGTTTGACCAAAGCCAAATTTTATTAGTACTTGTATGAAAGTGCAGAAGCAATTTAAACTATTCTGAGATAAAGAATTTCTCGGTTTGGAAACGATCTATTTGGGTGTTTTTTGTGTCACGATCAAGGATATGAAATGGACCCAAGAATAAACCGTGTTCACAAATATTAATCGAACTTAGGTTTCAAGTATATTCGCGGAAATTTTTGCGTAATGGCCCTAAACGAACAACAGCTTCAACGTCGTGAATCACTCACAAAATTAAGAGCGTTAGGAATTGATCCTTATCCACCTGAAGAATTTCCAATTACTGGAACGTCAAAACAGCTAAAAGCTCAATTTGACGAATCCCCAGAAGAACACCTGGAGGTGTCATTTGCTGGACGTATCATGGTTCGACGAATACAAGGGAAAGCAAGTTTTGCGGTTTTGCAAGATGAAGTAGGTCGAATTCAGATTTATCTTAATCGCGATGAAATTTGT
Organism: uncultured Bacteroidota bacterium; assembly: GCA_937124965.1. Classification (GTDB taxonomy): domain Bacteria; phylum Bacteroidota; class Bacteroidia; order NS11-12g; family UBA9320; genus UBA987. The sequence continues at coordinate 597,012 of CAKZLB010000013.1, read as the reverse complement.
CCAACTGAAGACAAAACTTACTATAACGACGTTTTTAAAAAGTTGTTAGACATTGGAGATATCATTGGCGTTAAAGGTCATATGTTTAAAACCCAAACAGGGGAAACATCCATACATGTAAAGAGTTATACAATTTTATGTAAGTCTTTAAACCCACTACCAATGCCAAAAGAAGTGGATGGAAAAACATTCGACGCCTTTACAGATCCAGAAGCAAGATATAGAATGAGGTATGTTGATCTTTTGGTAAACCCAAAAGTGAAGCAAACGTTTATCGCGCGTACAAAGACGATTCGTTCGATGCGAAATTTTCTGGAGAATAAAGGTTATTTAGAAGTTGAAACGCCCATTTTGCAATCGATACCAGGAGGCGCGGCCGCGCGACCGTTCATTACGCATCATAATGCTTTGGACATTCCATTGTATTTGCGTATTGCCAATGAGTTATACCTAAAAAGATTAATTGTTGGTGGTTTTGAAGGCGTCTTTGAATTTGCCAAAGACTTTAGAAACGAAGGAATGGACAAAACGCACAACCCAGAGTTTACTCAGATGGAGTTGTATGTTGCATACAAGGACTACAAATGGATGATGAATACGACCGAGGAAATGCTTCGTTCGATTTGTTTGGAAGTGACAGGTAGTGAGGTTTTAAGATTCGGCGACGTAGAAATAGATTTTTCAAAACCATTTGAAAGACTTCCAATTTTTGAAGGAATTAAAAGATATACGGGTCATGATTTAACGGGAAAATCGGAGGACGAAGTTCGTGCAATTGCAAAGGAATTGCATGTGCCTGTTGACGAGACCATGGGTCTTGGTAAGTTGATTGACGAAATATTTGGGGAGAAGTGTGAACATCATTTAATTCAGCCTACATTCTTAATGGATTACCCAGTTGAAATGAGCCCACTAACAAAGAAACACAGAGATAATCCTGCGTTGACTGAGCGATTTGAGCTTATTATAAACAAGAAAGAAATGGCGAATTGCTATAGTGAGTTAAATGATCCAATTGATCAACGTGAGCGATTTGAAGATCAAGTAAAGTTATTAGAACGGGGTGATGATGAAGGGATGTTCTTGGATCAAGACTTCTTGCGCGCCTTAGAATACGGGATGCCGCCAACTTCAGGAATTGGAATTGGTATTGACCGTTTGGTAATGTTACTAACGAACAATGAAAGCATTCAGGAAGTCTTGTTTTTCCCTCAAATGAGACCAGAGAAGGTTACTCAGCCAGATTCGAATGATAAGTTTACCGCTATTGGGGTGCCAGAAGAATGGGTGGATCACCTGAAAGAAATGGGATTCATTACTGTTAATATCCTTCGCAAGGAGGATAATGCTGGGAAATTATCACAAACATTAAACGGTTACCGCAAAAAGAAGAAACTTGAAATTAAGGCCCTTAGTCCTCAGGATGTTGAGACTTGGTTGGGGTAATCACAAAAAAAACTCCCAGTCTTTCGACCAGGAGTTTAGAACAAGTATGAAAGCCAACTTATTCAGATTTCATTAAAAGGAATCGGTAGTATTTCATCGATTCAGCTGTGTCGCCTTTTTTACCTTTTCTGCCTTTTTTGTGTTTGCCTTTTTTACCTTTACAATCACCACCGCAACTTTTAGCGTATTTTTCTTTAATAGCTTTAGTGTCTGCTTGCCACGTCGCTCGCAAAGGAGCCAAATCAGACTCAACTTTTTCTAATTCTGTTTTATGAGCTGCAACTATTGGTCCCAACTTTTCATCAAGTTTTGCTTTATGCTCTTTGCGCTTCTCAGGATCCATTTTTTTATGTTTTACACCTTCAGCTTTAGCAGATTTTTTCAGTTCCTTCATTTCCGCACGCAGGGATGCAATTGTCGCCTTCTCATCATCAGTTAGCTCGTTATCAAACTCCGCGCGTTTGAGCTTCATAGCTGGTTTAATGTTTTCTTTCTTGTACGTCTTTAACTCTGAACGCATTGACTTCATGTTTTCTTTGCGGTCATCTTTCGAGGCTTTTAAAAGGGCTACTTGATCATCGGTCAAAATTGCTTCGATGTCTTTTTTGTGTTGATCGCGGATTGCCTTCATCGCTTCACGATCCTTGGATTCGCGCGTTTCTTGCATTTTTGTCTTCATAGAAGCGTTTAAGGCTTCTATTTTCGCTTTCTGGTCGTCGGTCAAATCAACGATCGAGTCTAAGCGCTCAATATGTTTTTTCATCATATCTCCGCCACCTCTTTTGTGACCTCTTGGCCCTTGAGCCAATACTAAACTCGTCCCTAGGACGAATAGTAGTGCAAGTGTTTGTAGTTTTTTCATTTGTTATAAAATTTAATAGTTTGACATATCCGTTTATGTCTTTATTCCGGCATTGGTGGAGGATGTCCATCAGTTGGTCGATGTCTTCCTCTTGGTCTGGCTCCTCTTTTTAATAAACGCTGTTCCAATTGGTTTATTTCCTTTTTTTGTGATTCCGTCATTCCTTCTCTTAGCTCAGAAAAGAAGCTTTTAAATTCTGCTTCACGTTCTTTTTTCATGGCATCATCTAGACTTCGCATCCGATCCATATGGTTGTCAAATGCTTTTTCAAAAGCCACTTCTTGAACATCTGTTAGTTCTAGTTTGTCTAAAAGTTTTTGCTTGAAAGCCGGTGGGCGTTGCATTTCCATTTTCTGATGAATCCGTTTTTTTGTGATTCTACCTGAAACGAAAAATCCAACAACTAAACCTATGAGTAGGCATATTGCACCAATTGATATAAGTCGTATAGATGTTTTCATATCATTTGTTTTATTATTCTATTTCCCATGTTTCGTAGGTCTTATAGGTTTGTGATAGCTCTATGTCATTATATTCAGAAAGTCCTAGTAATGAATCGATAGAGATAGTGCCATCTAATACATAGACTGACACCAAACATGCAACCAAACATGCAGCAGCTATTTGGAACATCCGTTTTTGCCACATTTTTAATACAACAATCTCCTTGCGCACTAGTTTCTTCACAGATGACATAACATCGCTAGTAAACGATTCGCTAAACGAATGTTTTATTTTGCTTTGTTCTGACAGTAAGTATTCTAAATTATCCATTGTTCTTTTCGTTTCTGTTTAATGTTTCTTTCATTTTTTTCATTGCTCTGTTCAACTTAGACATTACAGTTCCTTCAGCTATTCCCAATATTTCAGAAGTTTCCGTAACAGAGTAACCTTCAATCATTCTGAGTACTACAACACTTCGGGCTTCCGGTTTCAAACTATTAAGGGCCAATTGAACCAATTCAGCGTTCTCCATTTTGACGTCAGCACGATCTTCATTGGCAACAAAGGAGTGGTGAGTTTTTGTTTGCTCTTGAAACCGATTTTGGCGCCTTTTTATGGAGTCAAGTTTGTTTAAGGATAGGTTGATTGCAATTCGAGTTATATATGTTCCTAAGGTGCTTTTGTAATTGTATTGAGCCAAGGATTTGAATAATCGAATGAACGTTTCTTGTCCAACTTCTTCCGCTAAATGAGCGTCTTTTAACATATTAAAACAAACTCCAGCAACCTGGTTTTTATAGGCATTAACAATCTCTGCAAACACATCGGTGTTGCCTGCTAACACTTGATCAATGTGTTGCTTGTCAATATGTTGTTGGTCACTCACTAGTTTTATACCATATGTCGATTGTTAGACAAAGAGTATGTACAGTTTATTCCATCATTGCTGTGAATTGGAAAAATGTATGATGTTTTTAGGGTGAATTTTTTGAAGTTGAGCATTTAAGATATGCTGAATATCTACATTATGTTTTTGTGCTATCAACGTTTCAAGTAATTCTGATATGTCGTTAGTTTGAGTTAATTCATCAATAAAGCCATAGCCCTTATAAAGACCATTTTCAATATAAATATATGCTTTTTCTTCACGATTTCGACCTTTGAGCCAAACTAGATAAGTCCCTAATTGTAGCGTGAATTGTTCTATTGCAGCTTTAACTCGAATGTTATAATCTGCGGGTGCCTCTTTACCTATGCAAATTCCTTTACACCGACCAACTTGGTGATCAAAACATGCTCCATTAGTTGTTTGCAGTCCAGTCATCTTAGAACAAAGGTTGAACTGCTCCACTAACTCTCTTAAAAATGTCTTAGCGCGTGTTGTGTTCGAAAATGACGCAATTGGCTTGTCTAAGTACTTCTTGTTTTTAACAACATCCATTCGAAGAACACCTTTTTGGTCTTCATATTTGTACAATGCATAACCAGTTCCGGTATATTTCTGAGCGCGATTAAATTCAGGGAAATGATTTTTAATCTCCACAGCTTCAATCAGTAAGGCAAGAAACTCAGAGCCAGTAATTTGATACGAAATGTCGTGTATCTGATTTTTAAAGGCTAACTTTTTGTTGGAATTATCTGAGAAGTGACTGCTTATTCTGGTTTTAATCTCTTTTGATTTTCCAACATAGATAACCTTACCCTCTTCGTTATGCATATAATAAACACCAGTTTGGTCTGGCAATCTATCATAGGTCTCTTTGGGTAAGTGTGGAGGCAGACTTCCTTCTTTCGTTTTTCCTTGAGCAACAGTTTTTACGGCGTCTTGGTTTTTCTCAAGCAACATCTGGAGTAAAATAGTTGTTGCTTTTGCATCCCCCGTTGCCCTGTGCCTATCAAAAATTGGGATGTTTAGTTCTTTACAGAGTTTACCAAGACTATAGGATTTTAATCCAGGAATAAGTTTCCTAGTTAAGCGAACTGTGCACGCCTTTTTTCGACGAAAATCAGCACCTAATTCTTTGAATTCCCCTCGTATTACATTGTAGTCAAAACTGACATTATGTGCTACAAAAATGCGATTTTCAGTTATTCGATGAACTTCTTTTGCTATTTCAAAAAAGCGGGGGGCAGTCGATACCATGTCATCATCAATACCTGTAAGTTTCGTTATAAAAGGAGGTATTGTGCGTTCCGGGTTGACGAGGCTCGAATACTCGTCTATGATTTGCTTTTTCTCGTCATCGTAAACATAAATTGCTACTTCGGTAACCTTGTTAGAGGCTCCTGTAGTTTCAATATCAACGACAGCGTATTCCACAAATCAAATTTAAATTGAAAAGTGATAGAAACCTATACAGGTTTGAAACCTTCAAAAGCTTGTAAACAGTTTTTGCAGTAATGTAAACTTCGACAAAGTGTAGGACCAAATGGACTTTTTAAATCCGTGTTACGACTTCCGCAAAACGGACATGCTGTGTCCGAAAGAACATCTAGTTCCATATATCCTACGTTTTGTTTAGGAGGAGCCAAACCATGTTTTAACAAAGCTTCTCGACCTTCTTCACTAATCAAATCGGTGGTCCATGTTACCTCAAAGCTCGTTTCAACAGTTACATTGCCTATGTTCGGCTCTTTTTCAAGTCTTTCTTTTACCAGGTCTTCCATGATTTTTAAAGCAGGGCAACCAGCAAAAGTAGGAGTAAGTACAACATGAACATTTTGCTGTGTGTCCACATCAACGTTGGTAACAATGCCTAAATCGACTATAGAGATTGGTGGAATTTCTGGATCCTTTACTTCTTTCAGGAAGGAGTAAACATCGTCCTTTGATATTTTTTGTTTGGTGGTTTTATCCATACAACTTACCAGTCTGCAGTTGGGTCAATTGAATACACTTCAGTCATTTCATCCAACAATGGCTGCAAATGTTCAGTGTGCTGTCCATATCGACCACCATTCGTAGGTGTTGCGTTTTCAGGGATTTGAAGTCCTGCAGCGGCTAATAGCGCTGTTACTTCAGTCAACCATTTTTCTTGAAGTTCTTTTTCTCCAGCAAAAATTCCAGCGTCTTTCAACACTGACTCGTATTTACCTTCTTCAAAAATTCCAAGTGCCAATGGCCAGGTTTCGTTCAGCGATGATTGCATACGAGCTTTGCTTTCTTCATTTCCCTGAGCTAGTTGTTTTACCCAAGTATTTGCATGCATTGTATGGTATTTTATTTCACCTTTAAACTTGCGAGCAAGTCGAGCAAGATTTTCGTAGCTCGAATCAATAAGCATTTCAAATCGAATAGCTTCTGCCATATCAAACAAGAAGTGTCGCATCAAACTAAAATCGTATTCTCCAATGGGAAGCTCCACCAAATGGCAGCAATGAAATTGGTTTTCGTTTCGAGTGAAAGCCACGGTATCGGCGTCAGCTTCTCCTAGTTCATGCAACAAATTATACAGGTGTTCGCTTTGACCTAATTTATCTTGCGCCATACTACTGAAAGCAATATCCTCTTCGAGAATTGGGCCAAGGCCTGTCCACTCGCTATTTCTGTGACCAATGATTAATTGATCATCGGCCATTTTATAAAGTAAATCCTTCGCCGCTTCGACGTGTTTATCGTTAAAAAAATCCATTGTTATCCTTTTACTCGTTCTTTGTATGCTTTAATTCTATCCATCACCTTGTATGAAGCTGGATCTCTGTGAAACTTTTCTGGAGTTGTTTCGAATATGTCTTGATCAAAATATTCAGTCGCACTGATGTGCTGAGAATCTACAACCCAAATATTGGCAGTTTCCCCGCGCCGAGCATATTGTTCTTTAGCGTAAAGGAGAGCCATGTCCGCATTCGGTGCATGCACAATTCCAACATGAACATGTTGCTGTCCGCGTTTTGTCTGATGAAACACTTCAAATGTTTGAAACTGATCAAGTTGCTCCAATGGTTTAATGGGGTCATGATCTAATTGAGCGCGGTCAATTCTTGGGTCTAAGGACTTTATCATTCTTTAATTAATATTTTAGAGGTGTTGACGTGCTTACCTGTGATATGCAGAACATATACACCTGCAGCTTCGTCATTTAAATCTATAGTTAAACTTCTAGAAAGCTTCCCTGCTTTAATGGGTTTTCCAGCTACGTCTGTAATGCTATAATCAGAACCAATTATTTGATCGATGCCGTCCAAGTGAATGGTAGACGTAAACGGATTTGGGTAAACGTATAGTCGGTTTAAGTTTAAATCGAATACGTTGGAAATTTGGTCAGTAAATCGAATGTCATCAATCATTAACCAAGAGCCATCTCCTTGAGGGTTGTCCGCATTAGAAGATGTTATAAAAACTACGACACTGTCTGGTTCTATGCTACTGTAAAAGGAAATTTCTTCAGCGAAATAGGTGTATGATGTAGCCTCTTTGTCGATTGTAACTTCCACGGAACCTACTGGAATTCCAGTTTTGAAAAATACTGCTGCGATAAAAGCGGAGTCTCCAGCTACAGGCTTGTATTGGTAATAACCTTCTAGGTAAGTCCAACGATGATTCATGGGGATTGTCGGTCTGTCTACATCAACAAAAGATTCTCCTGAGATAATCATTCCGGGCAACAAATCATCACCTAGTTTTTTAGTGGTAAGTTCTAAACCTTTTGAGCCAGAACGTCCTTTATTTGATTGTTTAACCAGCGGGAAAGGATTCTTGAATCCTACTAAATCCAACAAGTAATCGTCGGTTGTATACCAGTTTAACAAGTCTGGTCTCGTCTCCTCCGACCAGTTCTCGAAATCCCCATTCGGAATTTCTTTGTTTCTGGTTGATATCGTGGCAAAATGGATATCATCAAAAATGATATATCCATCACCATTAAACTCTTGCGATTCTAAATTTAATGAGCTAACGATGATTGCCACTGAATCAGGGTTTGTGCTCAATGACCACGTTATAGGAATTGAAAAATACCCAAACGTGTCTTTGCTTGTTCCTTCAATAGTGAGATTGGCAAATGCTAAAGTATTTCCTTTTAGAGAAAAAATAGCAGCAAACTGCGCTTGATCTCCTAAGGCTAAGTTGTACTTTGCTTTAAAACGGATACTCAGAGGCTGCTCGTCATACGGTATACCTTGAAGGCGATTGCCGATAAATGGTCCCGTAGATATGTACCCACGAGATTTATCAGAAATTTTATTTTCTAAGCGTAACGATTTTTTGCCAGAAACAGACTCTGAACTTGCCGCAACATTTCCTGTTACTTCCCAGTTGTCTAACGTTTCAGTTACGTGTACACCCCAGTCTTCAAAATCTCCATTTGGAATATTTTGTTGAGCTTGAGTAATCACAACAACAAGCATAGCCAACAGCAAGTTGATGATTTTTTTCATAGATTGAATTATCGTGTACACCAAATATACGTTATTCGGACGATATGTTTTAAGCAAATGGCCTTACATACTCAGCATTTTCACCAAGTATAGCTCGACGTACCCATCGACCTTTTTCTTCAGCCATTCTTCGAACAGCCAAACGCTCTGCATTACAAGGGCCATCGCCATTAATTACACGCTTGAACTCTTCCCAATCCGGCTCGGTATATTCCCATTCATTGGTTTCTTGATTCTTTTTAAGACTTGGATCAGGCAATACCAATCCAAGATCCCAAATTTTCGGCACATACATATCTAAGAATGTCTGACGCATTTGGTCGTTGGATGCCATTTTCACTTTCCAACCCATTAAGATTTCTGAATGGACTGAGATTTTATCACTCGGTCCAAAGAAATGCATGATTGGTGGCCACCAACGTGTCAATGCTTCTTGAACCATTTGACGCTGTTTTGGTGTACCTGTCGCCAAGTGAACCACATTGTCATGACCATATTTTAAATGAAAAGACTCTTCGTAACAGATACGCTCGAGAGCTCTACAGTATGGGCCATAACTACCTTTCGAATTTGCTAACTGATTTACAATTGCACCGGCATCAATTAACCATGCGATTACAGCAGAATCTGCCCAAGTAAGCGCTGGATAATTAAAAACGTTCGAATATTTCGACTTACCTGTGATTAAATCATTAATCATATCCTCACGTTTTTTGCCTAATGTTTCGGCTGCAGAATACAACAATTGTGCATGGCCAACTTCGTCCTGAACTTTAGCCATCAAGGCTAATTTTCTCCTAAATCCTGGCGCTCGAGTAATCCACGTACCTTCTGGTAATGAACCAATTATTTCAGAATGTGCATGTTGCTCAATCATTCGAATAAGCTGCTTGCGATACATTTTTGGCATCCAATCCTGAGGCTCGATTTTTTCGCCAGCGTTAATTCGGGCTTCAAATTCAGCTAATTTGATTGGATCTTCATCTTGTAAAAAATCAGGTCTTTCGTTAGGGTCGATATAAGCGTTTCCGTACATTTTCTGTTATTTTTTTAATCCTGTTAATATAAAATTATATAAGTTTTCAGCTATTTCAGATGCTGACAAACTTCCTTCGGTATTGTACCATTCTACAATCCAATTTAAGCTCGATAATATTGTCAATGCTGCAAATTTTACATCGACTTCGTTAAACAATCCTTCGTCTATTCCATTTTGAACAATCACTCGAAACTCCTCCTCGTAAGCATTTCGAAGCTCAATAAATTCTGCTCTGCGTTCTTCGTTAAGATGTCTCCAATCACGTTGAAAAACTACAGAAGCGTCAATGTTGTTTGAAAGAATATTGACATGCGTATCAACAGCCATTTTGAGTTTTAAAGCGGCATCAAAGTAAATGTCATTCACTTCTTTTATTCCAAGAATGAATCTTTCAGCCATCGTAAAACACGTTCGGTCTAATAATTCCTCCTTGCCATTAATGTGACTATACAAACTTGCAGCTTCTACTCCTGCTGCTTTTGCAATATCTCTGACGGATGTTGCACTGTATCCGCGCTCTTTAAAAAGATGTTGGGCTAAGGTGAGAATTTCTAATTTACGATTCGTCATAACTAACATTCGTTAGGCAAAAATATAGAAAGACTTTCTTTTAAACAAATGCCTCTTATCAAGCAGTATTAGGCAGTGGTAAAATTAAATTTTCATACAACGTTTCAGTAGTTAGTTTTACACTATAGGTTATGAGGTACTTCAAAAAACTAACTAAAGTTCTAATTGCATTAACTATAATCACCTCTTTTCAAATTGGAAAGACTCAAGGTAAAGATTATATCGATGGTGAATCAATATACGTGTTAACGGATCGATATGTTTATGATCTAGGTGAGAGGATGTACTTTTCATGTTTTGTGGCTGACGACCAAACCCACGTTCAACAATTACCGAGTATGGTTAAAGTGTTGCTTGTCGATGGAAAAGGAAGCACCATGGATTCCCTGATTACTCGTACAGCAAAAGGAAGGTTTTCCTACTTTTTTAATCTACCAAGAAAAGGAGGAGTATACTATATCAAAGCAACAACGAGATGGCAATTAAATCAACTGGATAATAAAGTATTCTCTAAGGAGATATTCGTACAAGAAATAACAAAACGTCATTTTTATATAAATTCAACGTTTAGTCAAGTTTCTTTTTCTCATGAAGATACGATACGGTCATCCATTAAAGTTACGAAGCGTGGTGATGAACCTATTGATGGATTGAGTTATGTGGCTACATTAATGTCAAATGGGGAGGTCTTAAACCAATATCGTGGAACATTGGATGAAAACGGTGAAGACAACGTAGGTTTCAGTTTTCCATCCACGACAAAAGATGATTTGTTTTTAAAGGTTGAGGCTTCTTATCAGGGAAATACGGAGTTTTTAATAAAACGGGTTCCAATGGTTAAAAAGAATTTAGAACTCGCAGTGTTTTATCCAACAGGAGTAAAACAATTGGTGGCAGGTATTTTCAATACGCTAGTTGTAAAATCATATGATGCCTTTGGCAATGATAAAGATTCTAGAGGTGAAATTATGGATGATTTAGGGAATACCATTACGTCCTTCAAAAGTTCGCACAACGGGATGTCAGAGGTAACCTTTAAGCCAGTTCATGGCAGAACATATTTTGTTTCATCTCCATTAGCAATGAAGTCAGTTTCTTTGCCTGAGGTCAAAAAAGAGGGAGTTCTTTGGGATATGCAGTATCACAAGAATACACTGCATTTTACTTTTTTCGGGAAAGCCGTTGGCACTAAGAAAATTAAACTAGTGGGCAAAGGAACCACCTGGATAGATACATCATTTTCAACAAACAAAACTTCGTTCAGCGTTTCAAAACTTCAGTCTGGGGTTTATGGTATAAGTGTATACGATAAAAGTGGAAACGTAATTGGAAAGCGTCTTTGGATTAAAAAACCAGAAAAAGTTGATGTGAATATTTCATTTGATCGAAAGGTGTTTGGCATTAGCGAATCTTTTATGACTACTGTAAACACAAACAAAGAACCAGCAAGCTTTTCAATTCGAATGATAGATGAACAAACCATGAAGCAAGTAAAAGATGAGTCGCACAGTATCTCATCGTGGTTTTATCTAGGTTCTGAGTTGTATACGACAATCAAAGATCCAACTTTTTATTTCGATGAATCCGAAGAAAAGTCTAAAAATGCATTACGTTTATTGGAAGTGGTGTCCCAGTATTCGTGGAAACGCGACTTTTCAAATGGAAGAATCAAAGCACAACAAGACGTAGCGTATCCAAGGGTAGCTGCACAATTATCGGGTTATGTTTCTCAGTACTATGATCCTATTAACGATCTAGAAAAAGTTTCTGTTAAAATTAAAGGAACAACGTTTAAAACCGATCTTGACAAATCAGGACGTTTCGTTTTTGAAGGAATTCCAGGAGAATTAGTGTCCCAACCGCTCATACTTGTGGCTCAACAAGGTATTGAAAAGGTTGAGATCCAAGTTCCAACAACCTACAACTATTTCAATAATTCATTTGATTTCTCATTAAAACCAGGACAAATGGGTTTTGAAGAGCGCAGTTTTCCAAATAAATCGCAATATGTAGATGTTAAGACCAAAGAGCTAGGTGCTTTTGAAGCGTTAAAAAAAGTTCAAGGATTGAGTCTTGCCGATAGTAGAATTATGATGGTTGGAGCACGTGCGAATTATACCACGTCTTCAATAGAATCTTTATCCTACAAATCGCTGTCGGTTACTGCAATTCCTAGTTATAGGTGGGGCTTTGGAATATATTCATTACCATATGATGGTTATTACTTAACCAATGAGTCTTACGTAAGTTATAATCCACCATTTCAAATTCGCTTGGATTACAACTATAACAGGTCTCAACCCATTTCTATTAAAGGGCCATTATTCGTTAGTACAACCACTCCTTTTTGGTGCTCTGAAGTTGAGTCAAATGAAAAAGGTGAACATAAGCTGAGCATACCTTCTCCTAATGTTAGCTCTGGTTATACAATAATTTGCGAGGGAATAACACGCTCGGGTAAGTGTTTTACGGAAACGAAAACAATCAAAGTGCAGGACTTAATCGAGGTGTTTACAAATGTTCCAAAATACCTTACAAAAGGAGACGTCGCAGCAATTGACTTACAATTTATCAATCACTCGGATAGAATTCAGAAAGTTACATATCGTATTCTCCAGAATAGCCAAGGAACAGATGTTTTGTTGGAATTGCTACCATTTGAACGTAAGAGTGTCACTGCGAATCTAGTTACAGGGAACAAGCTACAGCGAACGTATCTCAAGTGCGTGTATTCGTTTGATGGCAAACAAAGAGCCACACCAAATTATGCTATAACGCTGCTCGATAAAGGTCATAAGCGATCGGTACTTGTTAGCGATGATGAGAACATTTCAAAAGGGTTTACTGCAAACCAGGTTATAAATGGTAGTGCAGAAATACGGTTGACAGTCATGAACGACTTTTTAGATATTATTGAGTCAACCTCAGCACGTATGATACGACAGCCCAATGGCTGTTTTGAGCAAGTGTCTTCAGCAAATTATCCTAATCTATTAGCGTTAAAGGTTTTACGTCAGAAAAAAGACTTTAACACCGCATCGGTTACGAACATGATTTACAACGGGTATCGAAAGTTGGTTGCTTATGAGACATCACAAAATGGATTTGAATGGTACGGGGCAAACCCTCCACATACAACTCTAACAGCTTATGGTTTGCTTCAGTTCAAATTAATGAAGGACTTAGGCCTTGATGTTGATGAGAACATGTATCAACGAAATTTACGTTGGCTCTTGAATCGACGAAAAAATGATGGCGGTTACGTTTTTACTCGAGCTAAATATGGATTTAGTCATTCTGATCAGGCAACGAATAACGCCTATGTTACATGGATTCTATCACGAATTACAAGTGACCCATTAACTAAACAAATTGAGGCACTGGAAAACGATGTCGAAAAACAATTTGATGCTTACAAAATGGCATTACTCGCAAACGTATACACAAACCGTAACCGTAAGGCTGAAGCAAGAGAGTTGCTTGATCAATTAATAAAGCATTATCAAAAAAGCGAGTTTAGAAAAATCAAGTCCAATGGTTCAATCATGTATTCTTCAGGTAATTCATTAATTGCAGAAATTCTTGCATTAACCTTGATGGCGGAAAATGGTGTAGACCCGACGTACAATGATCATAGCTCTCTGTTAATTACAAAGATTCTAAGTTTGCAATCAAGTTATGGGTTTGGCAACACGCAATCAACAGCTTTGGCACTTGAAGCTCTTGGGATGTATCAGTCATACTTTAATGAAACAACCAAGAATAGAAGTTTTGATGTGTGGCTGAATGATAAAAAACTAATAACACACAGTTTTGAGCAGTCAAGCGAACGTGAGTATCGACTCGTTTTAGAGGCAAATGAGTTAAGACAAGGAGCTGGCGAATTAAAAGTTATCTGTCAAGATGGAAATAAATCGATGTTTCTGTGCGAACTAACATGGTTAGAAGAGTTAGACAAAGTCGAGCATAAAGAGTTGGTCATGGATTTTACATTTGATAAAACAGAAACACGTTTGTCGGAAGAAGTGATGGCTTCTATTTTAATCCAAAACAAAACAAATAAACTTAAACCACAGACTGTTGCTGTGATTAGAATTCCAGCGGGTTTAACATACGATATCAATGATTTGAATTATTTGAAAAAGGAAGGGGTTTTTAATCATTTTGAGTCGTTGGATGACCAACTTGTTTTGTATTTCTTAAATCTTGAACCAAATGAACAAAAGAATATACAACTTGCTTTAAGACCTTATGTTGCAGGAACATATACTCCAGCTGAAAGTTATGTGTACCAGTACTATAGCCCAGAAATTAGGAGTAGCATTATTGCTAAACCAATCACTATTTTGAAAGATGTAAAACCATGAAACGATTGAATTCTATATTTCGAGTTGTTGTTGTATCTCTTCTGATATGTGTTTCTAGTGGCAATGTCACTGCCCAAGACTACGGTAATTCATTTTATCTTAAATATGGTTTTACCGAAAACGATTTGGTTAAGGATGTAGAATTATTTGGAATGCTAGTTACCCATTCATTAAGCAAGCCATTTCTATTGAAACATCTTTCGTCTTACAATTTTTCGACTCCAACGGCAATCAATCCAAGTTTAAGCATGGCAACTGCCAATGTTGGGGAATCAGCTGGAGAGAAATTGTCGTTTACTTATCCGTCATTGCAAACAGGATTGTCATTTGGAACAAATCTTATGACGCCCAATAAAAAACAAGGATTTGTTGCGTGGAGTCATAGCCAAAAAAATGTTGGATTTTTCAAGGATGTTAGAATGACAGCAACGGTTGCGGCCAAAGATCAAGATTATAGGTTCGAAGAAAAGAGTAATTCACTTGTAACGCGAAGTAAAGGTGTAAACGCGAACATCGTTTTACAAAACAACGCTTTTTCAAAACGCAACTCTTTCGTTTTTAGATCTTCACTAATTACCGACCAGACAAGTAATCGTTGGGGAGGACTTAATAACACTGTCACTCAATTAGACGGTCAGTCTGGGTATGTTTCTATATCAAGCTTGAGCTATACACGTAAATTAAGCGCAAACCACTTCTTGACACTTTCAGGTCAATCAGAAATTTTTGAAGGGACAGACACGTTTCAGTCATCCAGTAATCAAAAAACCTTTAATAGATTATTACTCAAAATCAAGGATGAAATGCGTTTTAAAAAAGCTCGAATCATTAATGAAATTCATTTTGCTCAAAATAAAACGGAGATAAAACATTTTGAAATGAATCAAAACATGAATCACGACGTTTTACTTTGGGTAGCAAGCTATTTAAGAAAAAATCCTTCAAAAAACTATGGGTTCTCGTATCATCATCAACTCGGAAATCAAAGTAACGAAGGAATGGTTTACAATCCCGCATTCCGGTTTTTTCAGAGGTTTAATACTGTTTTGTACGACGTCGGATTTAGACAAACCAGCAGAACGCCATCACTTTATTCGGAATTTCAGTCTTTTCAATTGCAAACACCCTTGAGTATACTTGGAACTCTTAGTCAGGAAGTTTACCGTAAGGCCTTTATTAGTGTAAAACGAGGAACTAATTATGGACCAACGATGGAACTAAAGTTTCAATACAATCAGTCGCCAAATAAATGGTTATTTTCAGATGAATTAAACAAGTTGCATCAAACGGAATTGAGGTATAGTCAACTGTTTATTAAATATACACGACGATTTACTCAACGTCATAATCTTAATTTGACGTATCAATTCACGTTGGGAGAAACCAATTCAGCTGACATTTTGCCAGCTCATTGGGTGCATGGAACGTACAAGTACGAATCAAACGAACGCTCAATTCGCATTAAGAAAAAGTACAAAACCTTTAATGTAGATTTTAGATCTGATTTTGGATATCTTTCGGAGTACAAACTACCTTTCAGCGACGTGAATGTTCAAGCGACCTCAAAGGAAGGATTGTATTTAGATCTTTATGCGATTTGGGTTTTTAATAAACAGTATAGGTATAAGAGTAAAGGAAATAGTAAGTTACAAAGTATCTCTGTAACAACTGGTGTTTCGAACGTATTTAACTCTGGTACGAATAGCCTACCATTTACAACAAACGCTATACGACCTACTCTTCCTCGACAGCTCTTTTTAGGGCTTAAAGCAAATCTTTTTTAGATTATAATTCTTGTTGGCTAAAGCTTTCAAGTTTTTTTGTCAGTGCTTCTATTTCCTCAATCATTTTTTGCATTTCCGACTCTCGAAGAGCTGAACCCTTGATATTTTCCAATAGTTGACTATGAGCCGCTTTTATTGTAAACATTTCCAACTCTTGCTGCAACTCTTTTAACTCTTGCTCAATTATAGAGTCTTGTTGATGCATGTGTGCGTACTGCTTTTTAAAGTCAGCTTGCTTTTTCTTTAAATACTCATTCATTTTAACGGTGTTAGAACTGTCTAAACTGCTAGTATTTATTGCAGCCGTACGCCAGAATGATTCGGTTAGTGCCACTGATTTTCTCCATTCTTGTAATTGATTTCTTACTTCGTTAGGCTTTTCTGAGATTGATTCTACAAGTGATTTGGTCTTCTCGTGATTTTCCTGGTATTCGATAAAAAGTCGATCAATCAAGTTTCCTCCAGGCGTGTATTTCATACTATTTGAACTACTACTGCACATAGAGATGCTTAAAAACCTGAGTTCGATTATTATTTATGGTTTAGAGCGCTAGGAAAAAGTAAATGTTGTTCCATAAAACCCAATATACTTCGTTGGATTTGATTGATTTAGCCCGCTAAATCTTCACAAAACCGCCTTGTCTATTGACTTTTATGAAATTCTAAACCTATAAAGAAGAATCGAACTCAGGTTAAAAGTAAAATGCCAAGGCTCAAGATTAATAGATGTTTCATAGTGTTTTTGTTCAAAACTATTGTCTAAAAATTTGCTTTGAAATATCGAATGAGCCAACGTTATGGTTGGCTTAGTTAACGGGAAACAATCACGTTTTCTATTCTGTACCTTTGTTCTAATGATTCCGTCTAGTTTTCGAGTTGTACTGGCTGTCTATCTACTTGCTGTAGTAGGGAAGGTGTATGGTCAATCGCAAACTATTCAGGCGATAGAGGAAATACATCAGCAAGAAACTAGAATGTTTGAATTGGTTAATGAAGCAAACAAATTAGTTACTGATTCAAGTGTGGATGATGCAATATCAAAGGTTCAAGAAGCTCTCTCGCTAAGTTTTGAGATTAACAATTCAAGAGGGGAGGCATTTTGTTATCAAACGTTAGGGGCGATTCAGCTGCAACGAAAGAACTTTGAAGAGGCTATTTCATATTACACAA
Organism: uncultured Bacteroidota bacterium; assembly: GCA_937124965.1. GTDB lineage: Bacteria > Bacteroidota > Bacteroidia > NS11-12g > UBA9320 > UBA987. The sequence continues at coordinate 579,954 of CAKZLB010000013.1, read as the reverse complement.
AAGCAGTCGCAATTTTTAAGAAGAATGGAGACGCTCAAGAATATTACGATGGAGTTAAATTTCTTGCTTTGGCAAATGAAGGTCAGGGAAATTATAGAGAAGCAATTACACGTAACAAGGAGTTTCTAAGTCTGGCCTTAACACGTCAAAACAGAAGCGATGAGCTTTATGCAAAAAATGCATTAGGTAGAGTGTTATTTAATAATAAACAATACGCTGAATCAAATAAATATTACCAACAACTTTTAGTGTCTTACCGGTCAAATGAAAATTTGGAAAAAGTAAGTGAAACGTATGATTTTATCGGAAAGTGTTACGCTGGTATGAAGGATACGATTAACGCACTTAAGTATTTTGGCTTGGCAGGAACACTAGGCGATTCACAAAAAACAGATCTCGCTCAAGCAAATTCTTGGCAAAATGTTAGTAGATCCTATAACTCTATTGGAGAATATGATAAAAGTGTAGAATATGAGAAAAAAGCTAAGGTCCTTAATAAGAATCGAAAGGATTATAAGGGGATGTATAGTAATAATCAAAACATTGCGAACGATTATATTTTTATGAATCGCGCAGATGAGGCAATACCATTTCTGTTAGAAAACATCGACTTGTCTAATAGCTCAAAAGAGTTGAAAAGTAACGGAGAAACCTATAGAGCTCTGAGCGAAGCGTATGCACAACTTGGGAAATTGGAAGAAGCAAAGCAAAGTTTCGATCAATATGTAAAGGTTCAAGAACAAGTGATAAAAGCGAAGTACGACGACTTAGAAAACTCATTAAAAGTCAATTCTTCTTTTGGAGATAAAGAGCAACAAATACAGTTACTGATTAAGGATAAGGAATTGGATGAGGAGAAGATTCAACTGCTTGAATCTAAACAGAAACTTGAGGCTGAGAAAGTGGCAAATCAGCGAAAAATAAACTACGTTTTGGTGGCTTTGACAGTTCTTTTGTTTGTAGGTCTAGGTTTTTTTTATCGAAGTTCTAGACAAAAGCAAATGGCAAACAAGCTACTTTCAATTCGATCATTAAGAAGCCAAATGAACCCACATTTTATCTTCAACTCTTTGAATTCTGTAAATAGCTTTATCTCTCAAAGTGACGAGCGCAGTGCAAATAAATATTTATCGGAGTTTGCCAGGTTGATGCGCACAGTACTGGAACATAGCAAACTCGATTTTGTAATGTTATCTGCAGAGATTGAAGTATTGGAGCGATACTTAAAACTTGAACATATTCGCTTTCATGATCATTTTGATTATACATTCACTATTGACGAAGATTTAGAAACCGAACGCATGATGATACCTCCAATGTTAATTCAACCGTACATTGAAAATGCTATTTGGCATGGCTTGAGGTATAAGGAAACAAAAGGAAAGTTGCAGGTATTATTTCGAAAGAAAGAAGAAGGGGTGCACATTCAAATTGAAGATGATGGTATTGGCCGGAAGCAAAGTGAAGCTTTGAAGACGAAAAATCAAAAGCAAGGTAAATCTACAGGTATTCGAAATACAAGTGCTCGATTGCAGTTGTTGAACGAAGTACATGGGATTCGAATTACATCAACAACTTCAGACTTACATGAGGATGGTACGGGTACTTTGGTTGAATTATGGATTCCAAAAATTGATATTGACAGTAAAAAAGTAATCGACATTGACTGAAATAAAAGCACTTATTGTTGAAGATGAAGAGGCAAGCCGATTGACGCTGGCCAACTATCTTCGAAAATACTGCCCATCCATTACCTTATGTGGGATGGCGGAAAATATAGCAGAAGGAAAAAAGCTAATTACAGAACATGAGCCAGATTTAGTTTTTTTGGATGTTGAAATGCCTTTTGGCAATGGATTTGATTTACTCGAACAACTTCCATCTATAGACTTTGAATTGATTTTTGTCACAGCGTTCAGCACATATGCCTTGAAAGCTTTAAATATGAGTGCTTCATATTACTTGCTTAAGCCAATAGATATTGACGAATTAATCGTTTCAGTTGAGAAAGTATCAGAAAGTATTCAAAACAAAAGCTTGCTGCAGTCTGGACAAATTTTGAAGTCAAACTTACACACCGAAGAGCAACGGTTAAAACGTATTGTGTTGCCCGAATTAGAAGGGTTTGAGGTTGCACAGTTAAAAGACATCCTTTATTGTCAAGCGAATGATAATCTAACGGATTTTTATTTTTCGGATGGTCGAAAAAAGACAATTTGTAAGACGCTAAAGCATTTTGACGAGATTTTGAGCGACTCTGGTTTTTTTAGAATTCATAAAAGCCATTTGATTAACATGGAGCATGTTGTTGGGTATAAACGTGGAAAAGGTGGATACGTGCAGATAAGCAATGGTAACGAGTTGGAAATTGCAGTGAGAAGAAAACAAGATTTTCTTCAGCAATTTGTCGGTTAATATCTGAGTTCGCTTCTTCTTTATAGATTTAAAGACTATTCTCTTCAAGAGGCGGTACCAATGGCTTGCCACTTCGACCGAGCTTCATACTCCGCACCAACTTAATACAAACAGGAATATTAGTAAAAACGATACTATCATTTTGGTCAATGGTCACGTCTCCCATTCGCTGACTAGTGGAGGAAAAATCCAATGCACTTTTGCTCCAATTGTACTCCCATTCACCTTGAACAAAACCGGTGCTACAAGAGTCAGATCGTAATATAAACGTGTTGTCATCGTAGATGTCTAAACTTGCTACTCCTTGTACACCAGTATCCCCTTCATAGTTGCCTACAAATTGTCGCTCTTTGATAAACGTCACTAAGGAAAACGCGATATAAAAGAGTAATGGTAGTACGCCAATTAACAAGCCTACATTGACAAAAATCCGCCGCAGTCGTTTGTTTTTGCGAAAAACTATCGACAGAATAAGAATTACAATTCCTGCTAATATGCTACAAAGTATGATAAAGTGTAAATCCAAGGTCGTGCTACATTGAGAATGCAAACTTACAGATTAAGAATTTGCTATGTGAAATAGATTTACGTCAAAAAATGCATTTATTTGTTGATGAGGTTAAGCCAAATTTTTCTCTTGGTCATTTTTTATTTTAACGCAACGGCCCAAATCGATCTGGGTTTCGAACGGTTGAAATGCGTTGGTGAAATGCCTAGTGATTTTAAAACAGCGTTCAGCGAAAAGTTCGAGGCCGATTTTAGTTTAAATCAAATTGAAGAGGGGCTCAGTAAGCGAGAAGCACAAGAATTTGCTGTACTCACAAATTACTTCAACCACTCTCTAATTACCAGCGGTGCCGTGCTTTATGGCGATGATTTGACGAAGTACGCAGAAAGTATATTGGATAAATTACTTCACAACCATCAAACTTTACGTAGTGAATTAAGAGTTTATACTGTGAAGTCAGCTACAGTTAATGCATATTCAACAAATCAAGGAATCATTTATTTAACGATTGGGCTTTATGCAAAACTAGAGTCTGAGGCACAGTTGGCTTATGTATTAGCACACGAGGTAAGTCACTATTCAAAAAAGCATGTGTTACTATCCTTCGAAAATCAGAAAGAAATCTGGTCAAGAAATGGCGACTACAGACACCTTGGTGTAGATGAAAGAACGCTAGCTTCTTATAAATATAGTCATGAAGCAGAATTTGAGGCAGACAGTGAAGGATTGAGGTTTTATAAAGAAGCTGGATATAATACGAACGAGATTTTTACTGGATTTGATGCATTGCTACATGGGTATTTGCCAATTAAACAAAAGAAATATGATTGGGGGAAGTTGGAGACAGATAGCTTCATAATGTCTGATAATTATAAGCTGGATAGCTGTGCCGCACTAAAACCAGTTGAAGACGTCGATGATACTCATTTGACGCACCCGAACATAAACAAAAGAAAATTCGCTATTCGCAAAGAATTAGAAAAAGACACGGTTGAGAGCAGCTTGCCTCTGTATCAGGTTAAAACAAAACAAGAGTTTTTGACTATTCGAGATCTTGCACGTTTTGAAATGGTAAATGTGTTTTTGCGTTTGGGGAATTATATTTCTGCATTATACCATATTCAAATAATGGAAGAAAAATATCCTGATCATATTTTTCTGAAAAAGATGGAGGTGATGTGTTGGTATGGAATGATGAAACTATCTACAAATCAACAAAAAAAGATTTATAGTACAGGATATAGAGATGTGGAAGGTGAGGAGCAGGCCTTGTATTACTTCGCAAGTAAAATGCCTTATAAGGGAGTAACAATTCTAGCGACCAAGTTTATTTGGGAACAAACAGAAGGGATGCAGGTTGATAGTTTTACAACAATTCTCAGAAGACAAAGCTTAACACATCTTGCAGAAAATGTTAAAAAAAGCTTTCTTTTAAAAGAGTATACTCATTTGTTGGATTCAATTACAAATAAGCGAAGAATCTATTCCAAGAGAAGTTTGAACTCGCTAAAATCTGCGTTTGTAGAGCTGTTTAAGAATAGTGAGTTTCTGAACGCATACAATTTAGCATATCAAGATAAAAAACAAGAGGATTATTCTGAATATAGTGATTATGAAGACACAGATGATGAGACTAAAATCGATGATGCGATAACTGGAGTGAAGTCCTACCATAGTTTATCTAATGTCAATAAACTACTATTCATCAGCCCAAAATTTTTCAGAATGGATTTGAGAAAGAGCATTGATGAGCGGTTATTGATGTCGGATAAACAACAAGCAGATTTGGAGAGCCGAGTTGAAAAAACATCTAAAATGGCTGGTATTGATTTAATTTTTATAGATAGTCTGGAAGTTGAGACATATAGCACACAACGGTTCAATGATTTTGCTTTGATGAGAGATTGGTTGAGAGAGGAGTCGTTGTACAACGGAACGCACTTTTATAGCTATTCTTCAGAATACCTACCAGAATTAAGATCTGCCTACGGTACAGATTATCTTGGAATCAATCTGGTCTCACATTATACAAAGCGGAAGCAATTTAAAGGTGGGCACCTTCTTTTAGCGGCAGTCACGTTTTACCCTTTACCGTTATACATTTTATGGCAAGCCACACCATATCAGAACTTGGAATATATATTCGTGGTTTTTGACTTGAAGCAAGGAGATGCTGGGTTCTATGATCTTAAGTCTTTTCCTACAAAGTATCGAAGTGGGGTGATTAACTCACATCTCTATAATTCTTTTAATCAATTAAATCGAGATAGAAATAAATGAAAAGAGTTTTCTGTATAATGTTGGCATTTATCGGCAGTTTCCCTCTTATACTGGCTCAATCTGATGTTATTTCAGGGCATTTCGGAAAGAGAAACATGGTTGGCTTGCGGCTAAATACTGGACTAAGAAACAATCAACCTGAAAAATGGTCTCATGGTTTAGATCAAGGAAATGGATTCTACCGACGAACGAGTGTTAAGTCCGAACTTGAAGTATCAGTTGGAAGAATTCTTTCAGATCAATTTCATTTTGAGGTTCGGCTTGGTCATAACAATACGTCAGTAAAAATTGGAGAAGAGGATATCTTTGAACGCGATGGGAAAATTAAAATAAATGATGGATATGATTTCATCAAAGGGCACCCAAGAATTGTTGATGTGTACACCGGAATAGGGGTGAAGTTTTTTATGCGTAATCGAGGGGCTATTGCTCCAATTGGTACTTACTTTGGACTAAATGCTAATCTCCATAGTTACGCGGTGCATCTCACAAATTTGGTTGGCAGTTATCGTATTCCACCTCAATATCGCTACGATGAATCAAAGTATCATCAACTTGATTTTGGGCAACATACTTATTCAATTGCTGAGTTCAATGTCGCGTTTGGAAGAACTGGAGCAGTTACAAACCAAATTATTTATGATATGGGATTTTCTATTGGAGCAGCTACAAAAGCTAGTGCTCAGTTTGAAAAGGATTTCGTCGGGCAATCAACTGATCGTTTTGCAAGTCTGATGTTACGTGAAATGCGCAAATATCATTTGGCCAAATTGTACTTTGGCTTAGCTTACATGATTAACTAAAAAGCATCTACTGTCCAATACTGTCGAAGTATTCGCGTACTTTGTTTTTGTAATAAGGGGATAAATCTGGTGGTAATGTCTTGAGTAATTCTTGCTCTTTATCTTTTTGTTTCAAGTATTCTTCAATACTAGGTGGAATAGGACGTTCAATGTCATTTCCTTCGTTAGACTTTCGTTTGTTGTCTTGCTCTTGTTTCCGTTCGGCTTTCTCGTGCTCCAACAATCGTGTTAGAATCTCTTGTTGGCGTTTTAATACATTTGGATCTAGACGCTTGTTGTATAAGTCCTTCTCCAAATCATCCATCATCTTTTCAGTTTTACCTAAATCTCCGAGCTTGTTTCCATTGCCTTCTTTCTCCAGTTGACGTTTTAAATCTTGAAGACGTTTTCGTATTGCAGCTTGCTGGGCAGCAGACTTAGCAAAAGATTTGCTGGAAGGTTTACCTCCTTCTTTTTGTTGTTTTCCCATTTGCTCCAACTGCTGCTTCAATGATTCTTGCATTTCACGCATAGATTTGGCTCCACCAGGTTTTTTATTTTGTCCAGGTTTCGAACACGACCCAGCTCCAGGTTTGCTCTGCATTTGTTGTTGCATTTGGTCTAGGCTGTTTTCTAGCATTAAAGCCAGATTGTTCATGCTGGTCATCACATACTGTTGGTGGTTCATCACCATATACGTATTGCGCTCTCCCAATTGATAAATCGCCTTTTTTAAGTTACTATTTACCAATCCTATTTCTTTATTCACAAAGTGCTCGACCTGCTGCACACGTTTGCTTAAAGCAAATAACGAGTCTTCAATTATCTTAGCGTCGTCTTTTATTTTCTTTTGTTTTTGTCCAAGTTCAACATATCGTGGGTTGTAAACACGCGTTTCTTTGAAATCTTCCATCAGAGCTTCTTGATCTTTGCTAACTTGAACTAAGTTGTCTAGGATGCCTCGCAACGTATTATAATCCTCCATTTGCTGTTGCTTCATGGCCTCTTTCATTTGCATATCAAGAGACTGAGCCATTTTTTTCATTTCTTCAGAAGCCTTTTTTTGATTTTGTCCAGCTTTGGATTTTTGATTTTTCCCTAGATTTTGCTCACTTTCTTCCTGATTTTTTTCGACCTCTTTTTTTTCTTCATCAAGTTTTTTTGGATCTAAGTTTAATGGCGTTTCTAGATCCTTATTTTTCTTGTCGATTTCCTCAAGGTCTTTTTTTGCATCTTCAAATTTTTTGGTGAGTTTTTCTTGCTCCTTTTTTAACTCTTCTGATGATTTATCGCCTTTCTCGGATTCCTTTGACAACTCTTCCTGTTCTTTACTTAACTCATTAAGCTTGTCTATCGTTTCTTCCGTCTTTTTCTCAAGTTGAAGTTGTTTTAGTTGCTCAAGCATTCGGTCAAGCTGTTTGTTAACTTCCTTGTCATTCATTTTTAACTCATCAAGCTGCTCCATTAATTCGTCCTTCTGATTTTTTTGCATCAGTTCTTCAATTTTGTCCATCAGCTCTTTCATCTCATCGCTCATAACTTCATTGAATAATTCTTCAATTTGCTCTTGCTTGTTGAGTATGTCTTGATCTATTTTTTTGAACTCCTGTTCAGTAGAGTTATTCTCTGTATTTTGCTTAACCACGTTTTCAATTTGTTTTTGAAGATCTTCATGGTTCTTCATCAACTCTTTGATTTTCTTTTTGTCCTCCCAAGTCAACTCCTTTTTTTCAGTAAGTTTTTTTTCTAAATCGGAAATGTCTTTTTGCAAATCATTTATCTCTTTTTTGCTATCTGATAAATCTTCTTTGATTTTCTCAGTATTCTTATCTACTTGCTTATTGATTGCATCAAGGCTTGGAGCAGCAAACACTTGTGGGCTGGTTTTGGTCGATTTACTTCCAAATACACCGTCGTTATCCCAAATTTCAAAATAGTACTCCACCTTGTCTTCCGGTTGAATGTCAAGTTTGTTGAGATCCCAGAAGTGATAAAACCCTTGTTTCTTGGTTTTTAAGTCAATAGCCACAGGTATTGATTCACCTTTCCCAACTTTAGATTTGTCTTTGGAAGCAGTAAAACGGTAGTGGAATTGAAGCTTTTTGAAGCCATAATCGTCATTAATCTGACCAACCATGTAAATAGTCTTTTTGTTAGTTGAATCTGGCGTTTCTTCCATTTTAATTTCAGGATAATTATCTGAAATCACTTGCACATTGTATTCTAAAGAATCCCCGTCTTTTACGTCATTGTTTGATGTCCGAATTATCAGAGATTGTGAAGTCAAAAGTTGTTTCTGATATTCAAAAACATCACCCTTTTTCGCTGCTTGCTCAGATTTGTTACCAATCTTAAATAGTGCATTCAAGGCACTTTTTGTGTGCAACTTCCATGATATCTTGGTTCCTACTGGAACAGTTGTTTCAGAGGTATTCTTAATCCACTCATCCTTCAAACCAGTGTATGAAGGATAATCCATAAACGTTTCAAAAAATAATAGACTAGGCTTTGGAAGAGTTTTCAAACGAAAAGATTGGCTATTAAAACCACCGGCTTTAAAATTAAAATCAACAGTCTTTGTCGCCCGCTTTAAGATGTATGAAAAACGGCCTTGACTATTTTTACGCATCTTAAATTCGTTTCCATCCAAATTGATGTATGCTTCGTCTGGAACAACGTCCCCTGACGTTTTTAATTTTATTTCAACTTCTTCATTTTGGATTACGTCCAGTCCTTTCATGTCTAAGACAAAATCAAACGGGGCCTGCTCAACGAATTGCGTATTATATCTAACCAGCCTTTTTGTACTGTCTGTAAATCCTTTGTTTACAGCGACTAATATTCCAAAAATGAGCAAAGGCAAGATAGCATACTTCACATATTTGCGATTTGACTTAAAATCCACGGCATTTTGAAATGGAATTGGTTTAAGTTCTGTGGTCTTTTGGTCAATAGCTGCTTTAAGCAGAGGGTCATCCGACTGATTGCTCCCTAGTTGTAATGTGTTAAGTAACTTGTCTTTTATTTCTGGGAAATGAGTGCCAATAATTGTTGCGGCAGTAGGGTAATCTAAACGATCACCAAGTTTATTCAGTTTTAATAATGGCAAAACGACAAACCGAACTAGTATGGCAACGCTAAAAGCAGAAACAGTTAAGAATAACGCTGTTCTAATAGAAGTGCTAAAATGGCCAATATACTCCAGTAAAGACCCAATTAATATCGCAGATATAATTCCTCCGATAACCCAAAGTGATCCTTTTAATAATTGATTTTTGTAATACTTTCTAATGAAAGCTTCGAGTTTGCTAAATAATATATTTGAATCGTTGTTCACAGTAGTCTATACGCTTACTAGCTAAACGGTAAAAGTAATTATTTATTTTGGTTCTGGGCGATTGCTAAAGCCTCTTTAAACGTCATAATTTTGCCATCTACACGACCAAGAAGGAACAATCCTTTAATGCCCATTTTTTTAAGGTCATTTTCAAACAATAGTGCTTTTTTGAAAGAGCGAAACCGAGCTAATACTAACTTTTCGCGTTCGTCAAATTCTTGAGATACTAAATTTGAAAGTTCTTTATTGTATTGATCCAAATCAAAATCGCCAGAGAACTCCATGTGAATTTCAAAATAGATTCCTTGGTCACCATCAAATCGCTCTAGTAACAAATCATTCGATAGTTTTAACTTAGCGTTTAAGTGGTTTATGCTATCGACTACGAATAGTAGAGAGTCTATTTTGAACTCATTGATTTTGGATGTCTCTTCATCAATGAGAGCCGTGGAAGAATTGCTCAGTTTTTTAATAGTTACGAATTGCCAGCCAGCTATTGCAGTAAGTAGAATCAACCCAATACCAAAGGAAATAGATAACAGCTTAAAACGTTTGGTTTTTGACTTGTCAACTTCTTGAAGGTATGACGACTCTTTACGTGATTGGATATCACCATCAATCAAAAATTTTGAAGATTTATCTGAAGATTTTTGGTTCAATTTTGATCGTCTTTCGTGGCTACAATTATGAGGATTTAATTGCAAAATATGGTAATATAATTGTTACTTTCGTGAAGACCGAAGTTGAATGGGTGAGTTATCACTTAACCTAGTAATACAAGAAATATGAAAAACGGATTTTTAGCTTTCACTTTTTTGGCGGTGTTTACTTTATCGTCTTTCACAACAGACGAGGAAAAGTTTGCATGGCAGCATTGGAATGACGGTTTTAGTCGAGCAAAAGCAGAGAACAAAATTGCCTTAATTGATACTTACACTGAATGGTGTGGTTGGTGCAAAAAGATGGATAAAGACACTTATGCAAACCAAGACATTATCAAGAAAATTAATAAAAATTTTATCCCTATAAAATTTAACCCTGAACTAGAGGGGAATTACACCGTTGGTGATACGACATTTGATGGAAGAACCTTGTTAGCAGCATTAAGTCAAGGAAAAAAAAGTGGTTATCCTACCACATTTTTCTTTCTTCCAAATCAAAACAAAATGTTTCAGTACCCTGGATACATGGATGCTAAACAATTTGGAGACTTACTAGATAAATTAGTAATGGTCCATACTGGAGAGGCGCAGGAGTCTGCGAATTAAATAATCATTAGTTGAACATAAGAAAGTTTTACGGTAAGCGGCTAGAAAACGTGAAAATCGAGTCTGCCGGTGCCGAAGGTAATTGTATTGCCAGGTGGGAAGGAAAAGTGATTTTTGTCAAGAACGCAGTTCCTGGTGATATCTGCGATCTTAAAATCATTGGTAAAAAGAAAAAATTTCTGCTTGGTGAAATTGAGCAGATTGGTGAGAGTGGCCCACAACGTGTCGAACCATTTTGTGAGCACTTTGGAAACTGTGGTGGTTGCAAATGGCAACAAATGGATTACCAAGGACAATTGGAATTTAAGACTCAACAGGTGCGTGATGCATTTGATCGAATCGGTAAGTTGACTTATGACAATGTACCACTTGCACTCGGAAGCTCACGAACAAAAGAGTATCGAAATAAAATGGAGTACACGTATAGTCACAGTAGATGGCTAACACGTGAACAACTTGATTCAGAAGAGTTTATCGAAAATCCTGGACTCGGATTTCACGTTCCCAAACGGTACGATAAAATTGTTCATATTGAAAAGTGTCATCTTCAAGACAACGTTGCAAACGACATCAGAAATTGGTGTTATGAGTATGCGCTAAAAAATGAAATCACTTTTTATGATGCCCGAAAACAAGAGGGAATGCTCCGAAATTTAATGCTTCGTAACAACCGTAAAGGGGAATGGCTGGTGTTGCAAACGTTTAAATATGATGAGCCAGAAGTTATAGAGGCTATGATGACCGCTCTGAAGGAGGAATTCAGTCAAATCAAATCATTACTCTATTCAGTCAATGCAAAAGTGAATGACAGCATCTACGATTTAGACATGGTTCTTTTCCATGGAGAGCCAATGTTAGAGGAAAGTATTGAAGACCTTACGTTTAAAATCAGACCTAAATCCTTTTTTCAAACAAACCCAACGCAAGCAGAACTGCTTTATCGAACAACCTTAGATTTTGCAGAATTAAACGGAACCGAAAACGTATATGATTTGTATTGTGGAACTGGAACAATCTCCCTCTTTTTAGCAAAATCTGCGAAGCAAGTAGTCGGAATTGAAAGTGTACCGCAAGCGATCGAAGATGCATGGGAAAATGCCGCTGCAAATTCTATTGATAATTGTGAATTCCTTGTGGGTGACATGAAAGACGAGCTCAATGATGACTTTGTTACCAAGCATGGGCTTCCAGATGTGATTGTTACAGATCCTCCACGAGCTGGGATGCATCCCGACGTGGTTAATCAAATCCTTAAATTGAAAGCTCCAAAAGTTGTATATGTTAGTTGTAATCCAGCTACTCAAGCAAGGGATTTAGACGCACTTCGAGATGTTTATGAAATAAAACGAATTCAACCTGTAGATATGTTTCCACATACACATCACGTTGAGAACGTTGTGTTACTTGGGTTAAAGGACTAGCTCCAAATATTTACTTTTCTTGGCTTTGCTTTTTCAACTTCAATTATTTGACCGTTGATTTCCTTGCCGTTTAATTCTTCTATCGCTTTTTCAGCTTCAGTGTCTTTCGGCATTTCAACAAAACCAATTCCTTTGTGTTCTCCAGTTACACGGTCATACACTACTTTGGTGTAATCCACTTCTCCGTGCTTGGTAAATAAAATTTCTAAATAATAAGCGTTTACCGATTCTGGGAGATTTTTAACAACTAGATTCATCTTTAATGGGCTATTTTTGAGCAAATTAAACGATTTCAGGGGATAAAGAGAACCCTAAAAACGAATTACTTTTATCATTTATGAATTTTCCTAAAGTTTCAGTAGTAGTTCTAAATTACAACACCAAAAAGTTATTATCGGACTTTTTACCTTTCCTCATTAAAACAGATTATCCGAATTTAGAAATTGTAGTTGCAGACAATGCTTCGAACGATGGAAGCGCTCAATTTGTTCTGGAAAACTACCCGTCCATTAAGGTAATCGAGATGAAAGAGAACTTAGGGTTTGCAGGTGGTTATAATGCAGCTCTCAAACAAGTAAATTCGCCCTACTATGTACTTCTAAACAGTGATGTAGAAGTGCCAAGCAACTGGCTTTCAAACATGATGAACCTGATGCTGTCGCAACCAGATATAGCTGCAATACAACCTAAAATAAAAGATCTTAATAATAGAGATAGCTTTGAATATGCAGGAGCCGCTGGTGGTTTTCTTGATAAGTATGCATATCCTTTTTGTCGTGGTAGAATGTTCGATAATCTAGAAATTGATTCAGGACAATACGATACTGACAAACAGGTCTTTTGGGCTACTGGAGCTGCATTACTCGTGAAATCAGATATTTACCACGAGTTAGGGGGCTTAGATGAAGATTTTTTCGCTCATATGGAAGAAATTGATTTGTGTTGGAGAATCAAAAACGCTGGTTACGAGGTCTGGGTGTCGGGTGCATCCCATGTATACCACTTGGGAGGTGGAACCTTGGACGCACAAAGTTCAAGGAAGACGTTTCTTAACTTTCGAAATAACTTGATCTTAATTACAAAAAATGCGAAAACCTCTGAGGCTGTTAAAATGTTATTTGCACGTTTGTTTTTAGACGGAATAGCAGGCACAAAGTTTGTCTTAAGCGGAAAACTTGGATCCATGCTTGCAATAGTAAAAGCGCATTGGACATTTTTTGCACGATTTAGGTACTACTGGAATAAACGCAAATTAGTCCCAATCCAGAAACCTTTGGCTCAGCACGTTGGGTATTTCGATGATAGCATTGTGAAACAATACTTTCTTAAAGGAGTTACGAAATTTGATGCATTAAAAAAGCCACCTGTTCAATAACAGGTGGCTTTTAGTTCTTAGAGTATTATTTATTTAATAACCACTCGCTTAACGCTCGATGCGTTTTCAGCATTGATGGTAATAAAGTAAACTCCTGATGCAACATTAGTTAAATCAAGATCTGTTGTTGTGTTGTTTACAGATTGATTAGCAACTGTATTTCCTAAAGCATCAACAACTGTGATGTTAGAAATTACTTGGGCAGCAGAAATAGTAACTAAACCATTTGATGGGTTAGGGTAAACATTAGATACAAGTGTGAAATCTTTTACACTCGCTTTGTTCCAAGTTTTAATATCATCGATATTTCTAGGGAAGATTTGGTAACCACCATCTCTTTTATCGCTAGAGTTATCAAATTGTCCACCAATTCCCATAATATCCATAGTGTCTGCAACTACAGATTGTCCAACGATATCAACTAAATCTCTGTCAATTCTAATTAAGAAAGTATCAGTACCATTGGTTAATTCAACATTACCGTTGTCTGGCCATGTAGTTGTTCCGTCTGTAATCCATACTTTTCTAACTTCAATAAAGTCTGATTCAGTGTCTTCCGAAGGTGCAGCAACAACCATTGGTGCCTTTAATGTATTATTTTGGCTATTAACCTTAATGCTATCAACAAGTACTTCTGTTAAACCATTGTAAGAGGTTATTGAACCACGTACCGTAATATCATCTCCTTCAGTTACTGTATAGTCAGAAACGTCATTAAAGTTAAATATGTTTATCCCTGCAGTAGAATCGATAATTGTGAATGATAATCCTTCGTTTCCATCATAATCAATTCCGTAAACGATACCTTGAACTTCAACTTTTTGCTTATCGTATTTTGGTCTAAACATATCGTCGTTTTCACGAACTTCATTAATTTTAGCTACCCAATAGTCATCATTTTCGATAGTGATAGTCATGGTTGAATCTTTTGTAAGATCTGCACCAGTTACGCTTCTTAATGTTAATTCAATAGTTTTATCAAGAGCTGACATCATGTTATCAGTAATTGTTATTGAATATTCTTGGTCTGCAGTAGCACCAGCAGCAAAATTCAAAGTAGATGGCGATGTTGCAGTGTAATCTGTCCCGCTTACCGCAGTACCGCCTGTAACGTAAACCATAGCTGAAGCTGCATTTGTTGCAGAAGGGTTAGCAATAGAAATAGAAACTTTCACTGAACCAGCAGTTTCCATCACTTTAGCTGATGAACTAGCGAAGCCAATTTCAGGATTTGCAGGAACGTAACAATCTGAAGTATGAGAACCCAAATAGGTTGCTGTGTTTTGTGGGTATACGTCCCACTCATTTGCTCCTTTAGTCCAATCCATTTGGCCTTCTTTTATTGTTGATTTTCTCACCAATGTGTATTCTCTAGACGCACCAGTACCTACTGTCCATTGTGAACCTGGATCTACACCTGGTGTACCGAAAATGTCAAGAATTTTCTTGTCCTTGATATTAATAAGGATTAACGCATCATCTCCATTATAAAACGTAAGTGCATTGGTCGTGTCTGTTTCTGCTAAGATTGAAGCATCAGCACTTGAGTTTCCAACGATGTACACATCGTATGGTGCCAACATTCCATTAAAACCAAAAGTGTCTGGTGATGTACTTCCACCATTTAACCGCACACAAACGTAGTTCGATAAGTCAATTGTAGCGTTTGTAGGGTTGTAGAATTCAACCGCTTTGTTGTTTCCGGATCCCTCAACATACTCTGAAATGTACAAATCAGAACATTGAGCTAGTGCCGACATGCTTAGCGCAATTGCGCTGAAAGCAAATAGGAAAAGTCTTTTCATTTTACTTAATTATTTTTTTAACTATTTTGATGCGAAGGTATACTTTTTGGTAGCTGGAAAACAAAATTTTGCAAGTCATATTTCTAGTGTTTGTCGAATGACTGTAAGTGTTTGATAACGTTGAACTTAATTCTTCTATTTTTTACCTTTTATACAATGAAACATTCCTTTAGTCAAATATGACCCTGGTAAATATGCTAATTGTCGTGCTAATACGTCTTTCATTATATGAAAAGATCACACGACCAAGGACATAGTTCGCTCGCCGATATCGCAATGTTGCTGCTTATATTTTTTTTAGTAACAACACAGTTTCCTAAACAAGAAGGAATAAAAACGACCTTACCTCCGATGCTTCCAGTTATAAATTCTGAAAAAAATCTAAAAGAGGTTGAGATTTGGTTAAATGCTCAAGACCAAGTCATGATTGACAATACCTTACAGCCAATGAACGATATAGCTTCGGTACTTTCGAATCATTTGCTTGAGTCAAACAACACTATTCAGGTGACTCTGAAATCACATAAAAATGCTAGTTATCCTGCATATGTTGGTGTTTATGATCAAATAAAAAGTGCTTACAAAAGGGTTTATAATTATGAGGCACTGAAACAGTACGGTAAAGAATTTGAGCAGCTACCTCAAGGCAAACAAGCAGAAATAACATCGCGGCTTCCAATCAAAATATTTGAAGGAGACCTAATACAATAACGTCTTTATTCATTGTAAATTTGTGACGATTCGACACACATTTTATGGAAGAGGAGAAGTATCGGGAAATTGCCAAACAGTTGAGAAAGCCATCAGGAACAGATAGTGCCGAAGTTGCGCATATCATGAATAAGGGAAATGAACTGCTTAATCGAAACACAATTACCCAACTCAAACTGAAATCTAACTCTACCGTTGTTGAGATTGGAATGGGAAACGGAAAGTTCGTTGAGGAATTACTTCAAGACTCGAACATTGCCAAATATGTTGGATGCGACTACTCCCTTGAAATGGTGACTCAGGCAACAGAGTTAAATGCACGAATACTTAAAAAGAAAGCTGTTTCCTTTGTTCATTGTTCTGCAGATTTACTTCCTTTTTTAGATAGCAGCATCGATGCTATTTTTACGGTAAACACAATTTATTTTTGGGACAATCCAACTGTGGTCTTAGCCGAATTCAAACGTGTCTTAAAGAATAACGGGCAACTAGTCGTAGGATTAAGACCAGAATATTTGATGAAAAATTATCCATTTGTAAAGTATGGGTTTAAAACGTATTCTTCTCAATCTGTTGAGCAGTTATTTCTCGCTAATGGATTGAAAAATATTGAATGTATTGAAATTGAGGAGCCTGATTTCGTTACTGAAGAAATGACAATTCCAGTAAGATCATTAGTTGTTTCTTGTAGGAATAATAAGGACTAACAGTATTTTTGTTTCAAGCATTAAAGTAGGCTTCAAATAAAAATATCATGGGTAAGTTATCAGACCATCTAACGCAGTTTCATAAAGATTTCATCGCTGAGCAGAAAATGTTTTTCGTCGCAACTGCTCCGAAAAAAGGAAAGATAAATATATCGCCAAAGGGAATCAATTCGATTGAAGTTGTTGATGACAAAACTTTAGTCTGGTTAAATTTAACTGGCAGCGGGAATGAAACTGCTGCGCATTTGCTAGAAGACAATCGAATTACTATAATGATGAATGCTTTTGAAGGAAACCCAATGATATTAAGAATATATGGAACAGCGGAGTCCATTCATCAACATGATCAAGAATGGAGTTCGTATATAAACCTGTTTCCTCCAAGTAATGGTGCACGAAATATTATTAAAGTTAAAATTGAATCTGTAATGTCTTCTTGCGGATTTGGCGTGCCGATTATGGAATACAAAGAGGAAAGAACGGAATTAACTAATTGGGCTGAGAAAAAAGGTCCAGATGGTATCAAAGCTTACCAAAAAGAAAAAAACGTCATTAGTTTAGATGGAAAGCCAACTGAGCTTTTTGAAAAGGATTAAGGTTAATCAATCCACCAATTAAATGTATCCTTAAAAATTGGGAGATTACGATAGGGGAGTTTTCGTAATTTATAGTACTGCAACGGCTTATATGATTTTAGTAAAAGCGTCTTGTCTTCACTCCATTCATACATCCAAATAGAAGTAGAATCTAGTCGATGCATCTCAAAAACACGAGATACTGTATCAACGCTAATCTGAAAATCAGTTCGATTTGTTTCCAAATCTTCCATTACTAAATATCCTTTACGGTTTATAAAAACGCGTTGGATGTCTGTATTGGATGATGTTATGACTTCGTATGCACCATGAATTGAAATACGTGGAAATTGGTCATCATTCCAGTTTTTTGATTTACCATAAATCCATAAGGAGTCTGCGAAAAATAGCAGTACAACAATACCTTTGGTAGCACGATAAACCCAAGGGTTAACATTGGTTGTTGTTTTGTTGAAAGTAGGTTGCTCAATAGCTTTAAAGGTTAACAAATTTACCAGCGGTTTGAAGCTCGGTGAGAAGAGTAGGATGCTTAATACAAGTAAAAACGAGCTAAAAACTTTCACTGAAATGTTGAATGTGAAGTTTACTAAAACAACATTTGAGAATATAACGATGGCTGCAAGTGCACCGATTTTATACGTACGCTTAAATAGTAATAATAAGGCTGTAGCAATTTCAATACTCCCTGCAAAAACGGTGTACCCATATGAACTTCCGACTGCGCTCCAGTAGAGTAAGTCTGGTGTAATTTGACCTAGTTCCGAGTAAACAGTATTCGGTTCTGGAAGAAAAAACTGCCATTTAAATAGTTTGTTAAAACCATAATGAAATAGTTGGTAGGCTAAGTAATACCTAAAGATAACAATTAGCCAATAGTTCGACTTTGTGCTAATTTTTAATAACCACTTTTTATTAATTGAAAGGGCTGTTACAATCGACACTAGCAGCAGTACAGACAAAAAGGTATAGAGCGCTTTTGTGTCGCTTAGTAATTTTGTATTCTCTAGTTCTGAACCAAATAGGATCGATCCTATGTAGCCAATAACGGGTTCAATTAAAGGCGACAAAGTAGCTTGTACATTTGGGAGTATTTGTGGACTCACCTGAAAAAAGGTCATGAACATAATACAGAAGAATACCATACCGATCCAAATTCGTGAATGTGTTTTATAAAAGGTATTGTATTCGTAAAACTGCACATTCAAAACTAAGAAGTTAATTTCTTAATTTTTTTCAAAACTGATGTAACATTTTCAACGTATAGACGTACAACAAATACTATGAGGTACATTCATGTCATTCTTGCTATTGTTTTAAGCTATTTTTCTTCAATCGCGACTTTCGCGCAAACTAAGAAGATTTCTAATGCTAGTCATGATTCAAAAGGCGTTACGTTTAATTGGAATACTTCAGATAATTTAGGTTTGTCGGTAGACTATGAAAAGATTCAACGAGCCTATGACAGTACTAAATTTCAAGTTGACACACTGGAACAAGAAAAACTTGACTCAATTTTAGGCGTAAAAAGTCGATCTGGAGATACCATTTTTTTGATTGATCAAAGAGTTGACGAAGAGGTTAAAGAGTGTACCGAGAAAAAGACTATTAACACCAAGCGAAATCGGAAGGAAAAGAAGTCAAAAAGGAAATTTAAAAAAGAAGCTAAAGGAGAGAAAACGACAAACTCGTCCAAAACAGTAGCTCCTCAACTTAAAAAAGAGTTAAATCATTCGGATGTTGTTAGCACAGACGAAAAGCAACAATTTTCTGGTTATTTGATGTTTTTACTGCTGTTGCCTATTGGTTATCTAATTTTTAAGAAGGCATAAATATTTCAGTGTTGCTTTGTATGTCGATAAAAAGGTAGAGTTTTGCTCAAAACTTTAATTCGATGACTCATATGAGAACACTTACGTTACTTTTAGTTTTAACGATTCTCGGAATTTCTTCATGTTCGGTAAACAAGAACATAACATCGTATAGCGGCAAAAAACCTAAGAAAATCATTTTTCTAATTGGAGATGGAATGGGGTTGACGCAAATTTCAACGCTTTTTTTGGGAAAGGACAATACAAATAATTTCAAAAGATTTAAATCAATAGGTTTTATCAATACGCGATCGGGCTCACACAAAATAACAGATTCAGCAGCTGGAGCTACGGCATTTTCGTGTGGTGAAAAAACCTACAATAATGCAGTAGGTATGAATATGGACTCTGCATCGATCACAAATATCGTAGAGGTCTTCTCTGGCAGGAAATATTTAACCGGAGTTGTTTCAACTTCGTCCATAACTCATGCGACTCCAGCATCGTTTTACGCACACGCAAAACACCGAAAACTTCAATACGATATTGCACAGCAGCTTTTAAAATCAGACATCGATTTTTTTGCTGGTGGTGGCAGTGAATACTTCCATAAACTAGGCGCTGATATTGGTTTGTATTCTTGGGAGATTGATTCTAGCAACAGTCCGTCTTGGACAAACTTGAGTTTCGATCCAAATAAGCGTTATGGTTTTCTTTCGGCTCCTGATGGGCTGCCAAACATGTTGACAGGACGAGGGGATTATCTGAAAAGCGCTTCGCTAGCAGCAATTGATTATTTTGATAACAAACCTTACTTTTTAATGGTTGAAGGGTCTCAAATAGATTGGGGTGGACATGCAACCGATTACGAGTACGTGTACAGTGAGATGCAAGATTTTGATCAAACATTAGGAGCCATTTTAGATTATGCTGAAAAAGATGGAAATACCTTGGTTGTTGTAACCGCTGATCATGAAACTGGGGGGCTTTCACTTAGATCGCAGAGTTACATTGACAACAACGGGAATAGCAGGTCAGATTACGACAAGGTTGAAGCTGGTTTTAATACGGGCGGACACACAGCAGCTTTGATACCTGTTTTTGCCTATGGTCCAGGTGCTCAAAGCTTTCAAGGAGTTTATGAAAACAATGAGATTTATAATAAGTTGATGGCGCTTATGCGCTAAGCCTATTATTTTTTGAACAAGTTTGTAGTGTTTAGAATTTCAAAAACATAAGACTTTCCAGAATAGTTGAGAATGGTAATTGGAACATTAAAATCTACTGTTCCGCTGCTCAACTGAACCGATAAAACACGGGGCTCCATTGGAGGCGCATCAGATTTGTAATAAATACAATTTCGAGTCATTAGTTTTGTCAAGTCAACGTTGTTCTCTTCGGCAGACTCTTGAATTTTTTTAATATTTCTTAGAAAAGTTTTCGAAAGTCCATCAATCATAATTTGAACGTCTTTGTCTGATTTTCCAGTTGTTTCAGTTGGAGACATTGCACGTGCAATTGCAACCGTAGGTAGATATTGAATGAATTGGTCTAAGGAGCCAGACTGCAATGTTGCCTTAAATGCTTCACAGACTTCACCGTATGCCATTTGCACTCCTTCAGGTGGATTTTCTGTTGGATCCAAAATGATTGTTGGTGCAACAATTTCTTTTTCTGCTTGTGGCTCTTCTTTGATAACAGTTGGTTCGTTGGATTCTTTTTTCTTAAACAAGCCACACGAGGACAGAAGCGTAACAATCAATAAAATCAATAGATTTTTCATAAATCAAAAATACTAGATTTTACATGAAATATGGTTCTGGTTTGATTTTTGAAATATATACACCGAATAGAGCTTTACCTTTATTTTACTACTGATTGAGCCTATTTGAGTCATTATTTTTAAAACTAAATGTATAGATTATGAGACAATTATTTTTACCTTTTTTATTAGCAGTGATTTCTGTTTTTGGACTAAACGGTTGTACCGACGACGTTATAATAAATGCGGACAATCCTCGAGCAAGTCTGGTATACGATTTCTGGGCGGGTTCCAGAAGTGTTGAAGTTGATGGTGAAATTTTTAATGATGGTAACACCCGAATTAGCGAAGTTGAAATTGAGATTATGCTGTTCGATGAATTTGGACAATACATTACCTCTGTTTTTCAAACATTCCCAGTTAACTTGCGACCTTACGATAGTTTTATTTTCGCAACAGATTTTAGAGCTCGAAATGTATTTGATGTAGAGGTGGAGATCGTAAGTTTCTGGTAGCCACAATCAATTCCAACTTTAACAAACAGTTTGAACCATGGCATGTTACCTTTGTAGTAACACAACCGCCTATGTTTGGAATATTTGATAAAGCCCCTAATCATCCTCAATCTTGGGAAACATTGGACTCTTTAGGTACTCTTGAGTCGATTATAGAAAAATCACATGACGCACCAATTGTCATTTTTAAACACAGCACACGGTGCAGTATTAGTTCAATGGCTAAGTCACGTTTAGAAGGTGCTTCTGATGGAACTAATCCAACAATTTATTATTTAGATTTAATCGCAAATCGGGATATTTCGAACGAAGTAGCTTCAAAGTTTGGGGTAGAACACGAAAGTCCACAGATACTTGTTATTAGAGATGGGAAGGCAACATTTAACACCTCTCATGGGGGAATTTCTATGGATGTGATAAAACAAAATACACTTTAAAAAGAAGAGATGGAATTAATAACTACACACATTGCCATGACCAAAGACATGGGAGTTCATGGCAACTTATTTGGAGGAATCATGATGGCCTGGATAGACGAGGCCGCTTCAGTTTTAGCTTGCCAAGTATGTCATAGCCCAAACATGGTAACGGTGAAAATTGAAGAACTAATTTTTCAAAAGAAAGTAAAAGAAGGTTTTCTGATTAAAATATTTGGAGAGGTTTGTCAAATAGGCAAGTCTTCAATTACCATGACAATCGAAGCACGTAAGGAAAGTGTTTATAGTGGAGAGCAAGATTTAGTGTTGTCGACTCAAGTTACTTTTGTACGAATAGATGAAGGAGGAGATCCAACTGCGATACCGTCACCTGTTCGAGAACGTTACAAACACTTAAGTAAGTACAAGTAGTAGTTTATTTTCTGGTTTTCCCATTTCCTTTTTTTGCGATACTTTTGAGGCTTAATAGAGTTAAATCGATCAATACAACAAAATGTCCAATACAGAACAATTAAAAAACACCTCCCTTACTCATGTACATGAAGCGTTGGGAGCTAAAATGGTTCCATTTGCTGGCTATAACATGCCTGTGCAATATTCTAATTTAAAAGAAGAGCATATGGCTGTTCGGAATTCGGTTGGAATGTTTGATGTTTCTCATATGGGGGAATTCGCCGTTAAAGGAGAAGGTGCAACAGCTTTGATTGAATGGGTTACATCGAATGACGTAGGGAAACTCGTGGATATGCAAGCTCAATATAGTTGTTTACCAAACAATGATGGTGGAATTGTTGATGATTTAATTATATATAAATGGAATGACACTGAATATAGTTTAGTAGTCAATGCAAGTAATATTCAAAAAGACTGGGATTGGATCGTCGGTCAAAACGAGTCGAAAGGATTTGGTGCTGAGTTAGAGAATATGTCAGATGATCTTTCTCTTTTAGCAGTTCAAGGACCTAATGCACAAAAGCTTCTTCAAAAACTAACAGATGTAAATTTAGATGCCATTGAATTTTATCATTTTAATGGAGGTTCAGTTGCTGGAATAGAAGATATCGTTATTTCTAATACGGGTTATACGGGTTCTGGCGGTTTTGAATTATACGTTTGGAACCAAGATGCTGAAGCACTTTGGAATGCCATAATGGAAGCAGGTAAAGAATTTGATATTTTGCCTTGTGGATTAGGTTGTCGAGATACTCTGCGTTTAGAAAAGGGTTTTTGTTTGTATGGTAATGATATTAATGATACAACATCGCCAATCGAAGCAGGTCTAGGGTGGATTACAAAATTTGATAAACCATTCGTTAATTGGGAATATCACAAAAAAATAAAAGAAGATAAACCAACTAAGCGTTTAGTAGGTTTTGAAATGATTGATAGAGGTATACCAAGACAGCATTATGCCATAGTAGATGCTGAAGGTCAAAATATTGGCGAAGTAACAAGTGGTACTCAAAGTCCGTCGCTAGGTAAGGCAATTGGAATGGGCTATGTAGCGACTGAGCATGCAAAAAGAGAGACTGAAATCTTTGTAGAGATACGAGGTAAATCTCTGAAAGCTAAAGTAGTTAAGATGCCGTTCCTAGTCTAAGCTAGATTCAACTTTTCTGTATTCTTTCCAATAATCCTCAGCCCACTTTTGATGATCGGCTTTGGATAAAAAAGACCACGCAACAATTCTGCTGGATTTGTTGCCTTGCCCCATGGGAATGGTTTTGACCTGCGTTGCATGGATTCTCTTTAGGGAGTTGTAGATGCCTTTTAAATGAGTTTGCTTCGCTACTAACGTGGTAAACCATAAGACAGAGTCCCTATAGGTTTTACTCTGAATGATCATATCTCGGATAAAACGCTCTTCTCCTCCTTCTGTCCAGAGTTCGGTAGTTTGTCCTCCAAAGTTTAATTGTGGTTTGGTTATATGCTCTTTTTTTAAGTTTCGTAGTTTTCTTATAGTCCCACTCTGAGCATCTTTTAAAGACGCATGGAAGGGTGGATTGCAAATAGTAATGTCAAAGCGTTCTCCCTTTTTTATTGCTCCAAAAAATATGTCTTTTGCATGTTTTTGAAATCGCAATCGAATGAACTCTTTTAAGTGCGGATTTGATTCAATATTCGATAAAGCTGCTTCATAAGCATTTTTGTCTGCTTCAGTTCCCACAAACGACCACCCGTATTCTTTATTTCCAATTAGAGGGTATATAATATTTGCACCAACACCAATGTCTAGACATTTTACATGTTGCCCAACTGGTATGGAATCTGAAGAATTTTCTACTTTTTTGGCAAGTAAATCTGCCGCATGGTGAATGTAATCTGCTCTGCCTGGTATTGGAGGAACCAAATAGTCAGTTGGGATGATCCACTCCTGAACATCATAGTAATGCTTTAGTAGAGCCGTATTTAAAGCTTTTACCGCATCAGGATTGAAAAAATCAATTGATTCATCTCCATGGATATTTTCAGCTACGAACTGTTTTAAATTCGGATGGGAATTGATAAGCTCATTAAAATTGTAGCGTTTGCGATGTTTGCTCCTCGTATGTAATCTAGACTTTGTAGTTTCAGCCTTCCCTTTAGGTTTAGTATTTCGTTCTTTAAACATTATATTCTTCTGTTACTAGGTGTTAGTTGGTAATTAGGAATTTATTCGAGCTGACCACTTTCTTCGATTTTGATCGTAAAAAAATAATTTTGTATGTACCCGGCTCAAATCGATAAAACCGATTAGCATAGTAAGCAGTATTGTTACCCTGAACGACTAAGTCAAATGATTCTTTCTTAAACTTCTTATGTCCAAAACCACACATCATTATGGCTCTGTTTCGCACATTAACTAGAGTATCCCAACGAAGTTCAGTTTGTTTGACTATCCCGTAAATAATTTCATCGCCACATGAACCAGAGGTGATAAAATCCCCTCTGATAGTAAGACGAATTGTATCGCTTGGTTTATAGGTTTCTTTCTGAGTTTCAAAATTCTTTTGAGCCGTTATCGATGACGATAAGGTGAGCCACAAGAGTAAAGCAATTATCCCTGTACGTTCATAATTTAGCTGAAACATGGGTCAAAGATACAGCAACTTATTCATCACCTGTGGGCTTGTGTATAATCGCCTGAAACACGCTGTCTGGAGAACTACCAATCAACTTAAAGGGATTGGTTTGGGACAGACCAATAAACACGTCAATGTGGTTTCTTTTTATCAAACTACCTACATCCATTGCTTTAAAATATCCATCATGAGTTATCGAGTCGCCTTTGTGATTTTGGTAACGAATGCCAACTAAATCTGCAACAAAGATTTTTGAACCAATGGGTATGACAGAAGTGTCGACTGCAATTGAACAGTAAGGTATTAAGTCCAAATCGTTCACACCTTTACCAAAACCATTGGTTTTCTCCCAAAGTACACGGCCAGTTTTATGGGTGTTTTTATAGTTAGCGAATTTGCTGCAAGACGAGCAGCTTGTTTGTAGACTGTCAGACCTTCCAGCAAAATTTAACAAACACGTATCATTACCGTTGACAACGCAAACTGTGCCTTCTCTTGCAGATGTACACCAGTCGCACGTATTTAATTTGTAACCCGTTGGCGCCTGATTAGGAGACAACAAGTCAATACCCATCGAGTCATGATGAACAATAGGGATGTAATAATACGTAGCCCAAAGTTGAAGTGTATCAGTTTGTAAGGTTATGGTTTTTTGACAGAATACATTAAATGTCGAAACACACGTAATTAACAGCAAATAGCAATATTTCCGTAGAGTCTTACAAATCATTTGTTATAGGTGTTTTAATCAATCCTTCCCACCATAACGGTTTGTCCGGATCCGTATTATTCTGAAAGGTGAATTTAAAACGAGCTTTTAACACTTGTTGATTGAAACTAGTCCGATCAATGTAAATGAATCCGCTTGAGCACTTAAATGTTTCATAGTTAGCCTGTTGAATGTGAAGATGTGAATCATCGAAACTGACTGTATCTTCTACTGTGTTTGGACTATAATTTGAATGGTTGTGCATACGGATACTATTCAGTTTTATTTCTGCAGTACACGTGTTTTTAGTAATATTCAATTCTAAAGAACTATGAGTCGCAATATTATTTAATGTATATGCGTAAACTGTATCCTTACTCTTTCGATTTGCTTTTATAAAGTTTGTACCTGCGTACTCATATGCATGAGCCGTGCATGATATTGAGTAGTACTGATGAGTTGTGTCAAGAAGATCATAATAACGATGTAAAGAATCTTTATAGATGTTTCCATTGCTATCGAGCATATTGTAACATTCTTCTGGACATAAACCACCGTCACCACATTCTGCTCGGCCATTTTCTTTCATTACAACGCCTTCTGGATAACTCCATTCATTTGTGAACGAAAAGTCACCTTTCAACGAGTCAACCCACTGGATGACAATGGTATTTGAACTCTTTAACTGAGACTGACCTAACGCCACAAAGTAAAAGGTCATGAGCAGAATGATGCAGAATCCTCTAATCGGCACGGGTTTATCGATATTTTTTTTGAATTCCAGTCAAGAAGTTACGTAAATACTGATCCTTAAAATCGCGAAATTGATTTTGCTTAGGATTTCGTAAAAATGCACTTAGTTCAGTTTTTGTCAATGTCCTATCTTCCTTTTTGAAAATATCAATAATGTCGTCTGAAGTAAGACTAAGAGCAATTTTTAGCTTTTTAAGAATTATGTTATTGTCAAGTCGAGTTTCGGGCATAAATGGGCTTCCATCACGTTTACCTCTGTTTTTTATGATAAGACCATTCAGAAAAATAGCGAGTTCAACATCTACTAATTCAACAAAAAAATCATCGTCTTCCTTTTTTAACCAATCACTAATCTTAGCTCTGGTAACAGGCATTTCGCCTAATTCAAATAACTCCATCATTTCATCATCCGAAAAGTCAAAACAATATCGGAGCCTGCGTAGTACATCGTTATTCGTCATAATTCAAAGGTATTATTTGAAAGTCTATGCTTGTCAACAATATAATGCTATTGCACAAGTATATCAAAGTAGAACAAGCTATAAAGAATATTACTCAAGTACGTTTGGCAAAACGTTCTTTGGTGAATCTACAAAAAATATATGCGATGGAATTAAGTACATAAACACTATCGACTGTTATGGCTTTGCCGTTACCCTCAATTTTGAGACTGGAGTGAGTACCTTGCTAAACCTGAAGAAAAGGGCTGGATATATCATCTTAATCATTTAAGATCATAAGTTTTTGCCAAATTTTTTGACTTAAACCTGTGCACAGCGTTTCAATATCATTTGCTGCGCTGACAACTACCTCATCTGGTAAACTTTGAGAGTAAAGTGCAGAAACTTTGGCAATCAATGCTGCCGCTTCTGAACTGTAGTCTAAATAACGTTGTAATTCAAACGTTGTCAGGGTTCGTTTCGGACTATGTTCTGTAGAAGTTTCAGAAGTTATTATGTTGGGGTCTTTTGTTAATTGATGCATGTCAATTACATGGGCAATCACGCGCAAATCGTTGAGTGCCTTCAGAGCCCGTTTACGTTTTATTCTAGACTCTAAAGTAACTAAGAAAAAAATCGCTGCACCTAACAAAACTAAATCATTAAAAATAGCCTCTGCTAAAACAACTAAGTTCGTAAAAGATGTGTTTGTAAGTTCAACCTCAACATATTTAATACTGAAAAATAAGCCAGCTATCCCAAGTAAAATTACAAAATAGGAAATAAACCTCAGTGGTAAATTGGGCTTAGAAATCCATTCAATATTTTCCTTAGTGTGAACTGCAACATCGAGGAATTGACTGCAAATTTTGCGAAGACCAGAATCAGGGAAACGGTCGGATATTCGATTTTCTAATCGTTCAATTGTTGCAATTATTTGTGCAGGATCTAATGTGAGATTTGGTTTCACTAGGTCAAAGTTAATTGAATCCTTTTTTACAACGAGTTGAAACGTAAAATTTAGGCAAAGACAATTCTATGTTTAAAACAAGCGGATAGTTAAATATACAGGAGTAACATTTTTATCCAATTTGGGTTACTATTGGAATCCATATTTCTTCTTCAGAGTCAATCTCGTTTTGTTTGTACTTTTTAACCTGAGTTCGATTCTTCTTTATAGGTTTAGAATTTCATAAAAGTCAATAGACAAGGCGGTTTTGCGAAGATCTAGCGGGCTAAATCAATCAAATCCAACGAAGTATATTGGGTTTTATGGAACAACACATACTTATTTCACTAGGAAAAAGCGCTTCTCTTCCTAAAAATTATTTGAAATAGCCCGCTATTACTGCATAAATTTTAGTTGACAATCACTATTTCCTAGCGTTCTAAACCATAAATAATAATCGAACTCAGGTTTTTACCAATAACTTCAAAGTGTGGACGAGCGTCTACGATGTAACCAGACTGTGGTACCCATTCTTCGAAAATAAACCGAAACGCGTGATGAGCGTCACTAGACAAACCTTTATAGTTGAATACGGCGTACAAACCTTTAGGAATTCTATAGGCTTGCATGTCATGTGGAACATCAGTTTCTTCTGAAACTGCAACTCCAGCCCATTTTGTAAATACGGTCTCAGGGTTAAATTTCTCAAAATAACCTAGAGGGTAAATTTGAATAGAAAGAAATTCGTCTGAAACCCTGTTTTTAACAAGGCTTCTCTCTTTCATAAACGATTGCCAAACTGTTGAGGTCAGATTGTTTATTAGAGACATTTTACACGACATTCCGATAACCGATGTCTCTGGATACGTTTCGATTCGAGAAAAATTGATCATTTCAGTGGTTTGTTCTTTTTGGGTTTAGATGCTTTTGCAAAAGGATTAAATTCCAGACACAGGTCAATCCAATATTCTAAATCTTCGTCCTTGTCACAACCTTCAGGTGTAACGAAAATGTACCCTCTCATCGGGCGTCCAGTAAAGTCCATAGGCAAGCAAACATCTTTTTCGAGCTCTGAAGTATATGCAGTTTCTCCTATTCGCGCCATCAAAAGTGAGTCTCCATACTTTTTATCGATATGTATTCCACATAGCATTTTGTTATCGACCATGAACAAGAGACCACCCATCATTTTTTTGGAGAAAAATTCGACTTTTCGCTCATTAAGAATATTCGTAATTCGTTCACCGAAATATTGATCATATGCCATGAACTCAAAATTAGGAGTTATTTGTGAAATGTTATGAGGATATCAGAGTTCAAGTTCGCATATTTTTATAATAACAACTATTAACTTCGTAGAACCTCAATATGAAACACCTAATTCCATTTTTTTTATTCGTCTTCTTAACGAGCGCCAACAGTTTTGCGCAATCTGATATTAATCCTGTTTCAGATGCTATTATGCAAGATGTCTACGAAGAAATCGTAACGCCTTATAAGTACGGCCTTGTAATGATCCATGAAGATACTTCAAATATGATCGATTGTCCAACGGTTTTTCGAAAAGACAGCATGTGGTATATGACATATTTGGTATACAACGGTAGAGGATATGAGACATGGTTGAGTAAAAGTGAAGACCTACTGACTTGGGAGAAATTAGGCAAAGTTCTGCCATTTGCTAATGAGGATAGATGGGATTGGAACCAAGCTGCTGGTTATATGTCTCTTGTGGATCACACATGGGGTGGTAGTTATGAGCTCGACACTTTCGATAACAAATACTGGATGTCTTATTTTGGTAGTAATACTGAGGGATATGAAGGAGGATTACTTTCAATTGGGATGTCTTTTACGGATAAAGATCCGACTGTCCCGCACGCTTGGCACCGACTTAAACAACCAGTTCTAAAATCTACGGATGATGACGCTGGAAGTTGGGAGAATCGTAAGCTATTCAAAAGCAGTATCATACGCGATACCAGCAAGCTTACGGGTAGTGAATTTGTGATGTATTACAATGCCTGTGGAGACACTTCGAACCCACGTAAATGGATAGAACGAATTGGGATGGCGACGTCTGATGATATGGTGAATTGGAAACGCTATGAAAATAACCCAATCATTAACCATCATACGGGTATTAGTGGTGATGCATATATCCAGAAGATAGATAGTTTATATGTGATGTTTTATTTTGGGGCGTTCTGGCCAGAAGGAAGAAAGGACGCATTTAACCGATTTGCATGTTCTTATGATCTAGTTCATTGGACAGACTGGAAGGGGCAAGATTTAGTTCAATGTACTGAACCATATGATGAGAAATACGCACATAAACCGTACGTGGTTAAATGGAACGGAGTTGTATATCATTTTTACTGTGCAGTGAATGAACTTGAACAACGTGGTTTGGCGGTTGCTACATCAAAGGATTTAGGAGAAAGTACTCTGCATTATCAACCAATAAAAGTTAAGCTAAAGCGCTAAATCTATTTATGGTATTTGTTCAGAATCATGTAAGAAAATACCCTTGACTTTCTGTACTCCACGAATTTTTATGTCATTTAGTTTAAGCCCTTTGGTATCATCAAAAACTAAACAAGGCCTGTAATCAGGTTTTCGAATCTTCAGATGAATATTGTTCATTACAAGTCCATCAACGTGTCGGACGTACAGACCCCATGCTGGAAGCTCTCCAAACATAGAAAACTCTGGGTATTCATTAAGCATTTCGGGAATTTCATCTATCCTGTCCGTTGGCATATTTGCATACGATTTATTGCCACGTCCAGGATAGCTAATTTTAATATTTTCAAGCACGACATTCTCAATTTTTTGACTTGGCATACCAGTTATAGACGCTGGAAAAGTGTTATGAAAAAATGGAAGTGTGGGGCCTCGTAAAGTGTAAAAATAGTCTGGTTGGGTAAATGGAATCGATGCTTTAATGTTGCGGATTAATACGTTCCGAATGACTCCAGCAGGGCGGTTTTTGTATATAT
The DNA here is from genome assembly GCA_937124965.1 of uncultured Bacteroidota bacterium. GTDB lineage: Bacteria > Bacteroidota > Bacteroidia > NS11-12g > UBA9320 > UBA987. Next base: position 549,312 of record CAKZLB010000013.1, on the reverse strand, counting down.
CACGTTGGCTCAGTTTAATAAATAATGCGTTTCCAGTATTTTTTGCCACAATGTCTTGAATCAAGATATCTTCGATAACGCCTGACTCCCATGACTCTATGGCGATAGCTGATCGATAAGTGTCAAACACTTTAATTTTTTCTATGGTGATATTCTTAAAACCTCCATATGATGACGTCCCGAGTTTAACTGCACTTGCACTTGAGCGAACAGTACAATTAGCAATATAAATGTTTTCACAAAAAACAGGAATACCATCGCGTCTGCGATACGATTTTAAGCAAATCCCATCGTCTGATGAGTTAATAAAGCTATTTGTTATACGTACATTCTTACAGTCGATTATGTCTATTCCGTCGTTATTCCAGTAATCAACACTTTCAACACGTATATTGTCAATAGATAAATTTTGACACAGATCATAACTCTGTACCCAACTTGCAGCGTTTTTGATGGTGACATCTTGAATACTAATCTGTCTACAATTTACAAATTGTATAATCATAGGTCGGATATGTCCAACCGGTCGTCTCTCTTTCAGCTGATACAATGAACTATCAAGCTGACCTGCATAAAAAAGACTATCCAGTTTTAATGCAAGCGATTTGCCTTGTCCATTAATAACTCCTTTGCCAGTAATACGAATGTTTGCAGCGCTGTCGGCTAGTATTAATGCTTTCCAATGATAGGTTGCCAGCGTATTTGAAACGAACTTGTAGTCTTCAAGTCTTGTGCTGCCTAAGATTGTCGCATTCTTAGATATGAAGAGTTCAACACCATCTTTAAGAATAATACTGCCGGTGAGGAAGTTGCCTTTTGGGACAACTACTCGACCACCATTGTTCTCATGAGCATGGTCTATCGCTTCTTGTATATATGCGGTATTGATGGTCGTTCCGTCTCCTTTAGCACCAAAATCTGATATATTGACGTCAACTTGACCATAACAAGTAACTGTTATCAATGAGAACGTAACAATTAAAGATGTAACTACGAATTGCAATAGTTTGTTTTTTGGTGCAAGGTAAGAAATTTCAATAATCTAAAATCAAGATGGTAGTTGCTAAAAACATACAAGCCATGATGTTATCTTTGTTTTCTAAGAAAGCAAAAAGGTGCTTAAAGGATTTAAATTTAGGGAAATATATTTCGTGTTTATTGCACTCATTTTTGCTGGTTGCAGCAAATCTGAAGACAAGATTCACCAAGGTGAGGTGCAGCAAATCGAAAAAAACGAGATGCCAAAAGCCCGCGCTTTGATGGCTAGCAGATTTAGCTCGTTTGATGATTTTAAGAAAAGGATTAAATTGGATTATGTTGTTGATACAAATGGAGGAGTTGATTCTTTAGCTCATTATTCAGTGTTTATTACGTATGAAGATCGAGGGAACAAAGTAGTAAGTGTCTTAGAGTCAGGGATAACACAGGGAAATATTATAGAAGTACGAGATGGGGATATGTGGGATAGGGCCGGATTGGTTTACGAATCACCATTTGTGGTTGCAAACAGAGTTGAACTAAACAAGATTTACAAACTTGCTCGTCGAAGACCAACATTGTTTGGAGTCGGTGATGTGGCATTTTACGATTTAGCTCAAGCATGTGTTGAACATATCTCAACAGATGATCTAGCGTACCTTTACCACCGGGATAGTTCGGATAAAGGTTTTATTAATACGTTTAATCACGTAACAGCACAGGCATTAATAACAACTATGTACTCTGAGGAGATTGCAGATTTCGTTGCAGATGTGCATGAGAGGTACTCCATGCCTGAATTAATCACTGGGAAATTCACGGAAACTCAATTGACAGATTTAAACAGTAACCCTGTAGATAATTATGTGGATTTAATCAACAATGAAATAGGTCAAGAGTTGGGTCTTTATTTAAAAGATAAGTACCAAATTGACAATGAAACTATTTGGACACCCGTGTTACTTGCAAGTTATCTAAATGATATGCAGGAATATTATAGTTGGGCTTTTGAGATGGGTCTTAAACCTTTTAACTCGGAGGATGAAATTATTGTCACTTTTTGTAACAAAATTAAATCGGTTAAACTTGGTGTTCCGTATATATTAGAATAATCTACTTGGTAAATAATCGATACTTTTCAAAAGGGCCTACATTGGTGCTATCATGATAAATAAGGTAGTTGCTTAAAATATCTTGAGAGCCTTCTAGTTGCCAACCTGAGAAGTTGTTAAACCACAGCTCTTCAACTTCGGTATGGTTCAAAGTAGTATTTTTCAAACTTGCATCTGTTAAATCTGCTTTTCGTAAAACAGCCCATTTGAATGATGCACCGTTAAAATTTGCCTTATTTAAAACACTAAAAACCAAATCAACACTGTCTAATTGTGAGTGTTTAAATATTGACCCATTTAAAGTTGACAATTGCATGGTACTACCAGTAAACTTAGAGTTTCGAGCCTTAACATTTTCCATTAAGCATCCATCTAAATTAGAGTTGGTTACTGTAACATTGTTCATTTCTGACCAACTCAAAATACCTTGCCTTATATCTGCATAACTAAGGTTCGCACTGTCAAAAGAGCAATCCCACATATTTGCTTTTCGTAGGTTTGAGAAGCTTAAGTCAGAGCCTTTTAGATTTGACCCTTGTAAATCACTATGACTTAAGTCTATACCACTTAAATCCAAATGGTCCAGTCTTACACCTCGTAAATCTGAGTGTGAGAAGGAAACACGCTTTTTAATTTTATTGAATGAAATTGAGTCTAAGTCTAGCACAATTAAAGACAGCAATAGTTGGCCTCGTGCTGGACTCCTTTTATAAGAAGATAGGCTATCTCCATCAAAATATTGAAACGGTTGAAATGATTGACAAAGTCCTGAAATTTCTGATATTAGCGCATCACTTATTGCTTTGCTATTGTTGACTTTTTGCTCAAGTTTAATTTTCTCGATTATATTATTTGTTAAGAAATACTGATTGCTTTTTTGATTCGAAACCGCAATGCTTAGGATCTCTTGATACTTCTGGTTCTGTAACGACACTTGCCTTTCTTGTAACATATCCTGACGGTTTATGATAAACCCAACTGCAAGTCCAACGACAATTGCAGCCGTTAAAATCATTAACCAAGAGTAACCCAGTTTTTTAGGCGATTTGTATTCATCATCTACTTCTGTAACTGATGAAGTTTGTGTTCTTGAATTAAATAAACCAGACTTACCCCAAAGTAAATTTGTAACTAAGACAAATAAAACAAATCCAACGCACGCAAGAAATCCGGCCCAGAAGGAATAGTTTTTTTCAATATATGGAAGGCGTAAGTATCCTAACGTCCATCCTACCACCACTGACATGGTAATTACAACTAAACGTAGTGTATTGCGTTTCACCGCGTAAAGATACAAATCTTGCTACTTAAGACGTAAATATTTGAAGGTAAGAGATTAATTTGTGCTTCGAACTTTTTTTCTAAAAAGCAATTTTACTACTTTTAGCCAATGAAATTTAAATTTTCATGGGTCGCCATTTGTGCACTATTTTTTAGTTTTTTAAGTTGTGAACCACGCTCAAAACACGATAAATCGGTAAAAGAGGAACATCCGACGTTTTATCCTTCATCAAAACCGTGTACCCGCTGGTGGTGGTTTGCTACGGAGATAAAAAAGCCGGATATTAAATACCAGTTAGATTGGGCGAAGGCGAATAATTTTGGTGGGGTGGAAGTTGCTTGGGTGTATCCGTTGCACAGGTATAAAGCCTTCTACGAAAGTTTTCATAAACGTTACTATCCTGCCGACTCATCTGCTCAGAAATGGCTGAGTCCGGAATGGTCAGACGTGGTCATATACACTAAAAAATATGCAGACTCAATTGGTTTGTCTTGCGATTTTACTTTCGGTAGTGCTTGGCCAGTTGCCGGATCCAATATTGATAAAGCACATGGGAACCAAATATATGGAGATACTTCTTTTGAGCAACTGCTGACATTTGCGTGGACATGGCCAGAAAATCAACGAGTGATTAATCATTTAGATAGCAACGCTTTTCACTTGTTTGCAGATCCAGTTAGTAAAGCATTGTCTGAAGCTCTGAAGGGCTCTAAGTCGGCATTGTTTACTGACTCATGGGAAATTCGAATGGGAGCTCGACATAAAATATGGACTAAAGGTTTTGAAAACACATTTAAAGAGAAGTTTGGGTACGATATTATTCCGTTCATGGAAGCCGATTTAGATTCATTTCCAAAGGTTCGCTATGATTATATGCTCCACTTAGAACAGTATGTGACTGAAGGTTTCTACAAACCGTACGTGCGCAAATGTGAAGAGCTTGGTGCGTGGTCTCGTGTTCAATGTTTGGCGGCTCCTGCGGATATTATGAACCTGTATGGGTTGGTAGATATTCCAGAAACGGAATCGATGTTGAATAATCCGACATTCTCAAGAATTGTCAGTTCAGCAGCGTGTTTAGCATCCAAACGAATTATTTCAAGCGAAACATTTACCGATATGTATGGGTTTCCAGATAGTTACCATCGACAAGAACAAATGGCTGATTTAAAAATGGTAGCAGATGCGATGTTCGCTCAAGGTGTGAATCATCATTTTTATCATGGACTACCATATAACCCTATAGGGTCTGATACAATCGAGTTTTTTGCAACGTGTTATTTTGGACCAGGAGGCAGTTTATCACCTGAGTTGCCAGAATTTAATTCCTATATAGAAAAAGTGTCAGGAATTATGCAGAAAGGTAAAACATATAGCGATGTTGCAGTATACATTCCTTATGAAGATGCGGTCATAAAAGGTCCGTTGCCATTGGATAAACAACGTGTATGGGTGTGGGGTGAATATGAAATGAGATATGTCGAACCAGCTCCTGAGCTTGAAGGGTATCATCCTTTGTGGATTAATCGGACATTTTTAGAAACTGCAGAATTCAAAAATGGCAAACTTGTATCTGGAGATGCAGAGTTCTCTACGTTGTATGTTGATGTAAGTAATATGGATATTAGAGCCTTAAAGCGAGTAATGAAATTTGCAAAACAAGGATTGCCAATTTGTCTCAAGCAAGTTCCCAATAACCCAAGCAGAATTGTATATCAGGACTATCAAACTATAATTAATCAATTGCTTTCTATGAAGAATGTTTCAAATGATTTTAGTTCTGTTGTAAAACACAAACCACTACTTAGTGGGGATTCCCTGCCGCCTTATTGGTGTCGTGTGGAAAAAGACGGTACACATTACATTTTCCTTGCCCAAAGACATGCTAAGAATCTGGTGTATCCTGTTTATTCAGGAATGTCGTTTATGAGTGAGTCTTATTTCAGAGATATAGCGATTACTGTTGGAGGGGCCACATATACTAAAAGCCTAGAATTCAAACCGTACCAGAGTATCGTCTTAAAAATTAACCCTGAAGGTGTTATAAGTCAAGAGAACATCGAGTACTATCCATCTGTTCCCGTTATAAGGCCAAGAGAGTTTCAAAAGACTTTTTTTTAGCCAATGTTGCAAAAAACAGTAACCGTAATAATATGTAGGCTTAGTAAGCTCTTTCTTCATTACCCTCCATGTAGTACACGAAAGATTTGTTCACCACTTTTGTGCCGCCTGGTGTCGGATAATTTCCAGTAAAGTACCAGTCACCTAAATGGTTTGGACACGCTTTATGTAAATCCTCCACTTTTTGATACACGATGTGCACTTGAGCTTTCATATCCGTTGGGGTTACTAATCGAGCAATTTCTTCCGTGATTTCATCGTCTGTAAAAAGGTCATACAAGTCTTTTACAGCGTTGCGCATTTCCTCTTTTGGTAATGTTAATTGACGTTTGCATTCTTGATACACTTCATCGAGTTTATGCATTTGATTCGTGCGTTCAAGTAGTTTTAAAACAGCTTTAAACGCTATAAACTCATTCATACGACTCATGTCTATACCGTAGCAATCTGGATACTTAATGATTGGGGCACTACTTGCAACAACAACTTTTCTTGGGCCAAGGCGGTCTAGAATACGTAAAATTGATTTTTTCAAAGTTGTGCCGCGTACAATGGAATCATCGACAACAACAAGGGTGTCTCGTTTTTCATCAACTACACCATATGTAACATCGTAGCCGTCTCCAACCATAGAGTCACGATCTTTATCTTGTGTAATAAAGGTTCGCATTTTGGCATCTTTTACAAGAATTTTCTCTCTCCGAATTTTTATACTAAGTATTTTGTCTAGTTCTTCAGGTGTTGGATTCGATCCAAGTTTTAAAATAGCTTCTCTTTTATATCTATCGATGTACTTATATACACCATCAATTACTCCGTAAAAACTTGTTGCAGCAGTGTTTGGAATATAACTAAACACAACTGGACGTACATCGTAATCAAGTTTGTCTAAAATAACTCGTGAAAGTCTTCGTCCTAATTCTTGACGTTCATTGTAAATATCTTTATCACTACCACGTGAAAAATAAATACGTTCAAACGAGCATTTTTTGAGCTCAGGTGCTTCGGCAATTATGCGCTCCTCGCGCACAATTCCTTGGCGGTCTAATATCAGGGCACATCCTGGTGTTAATTCCTGAATGTCATCAATATTCGCATTAAACGCCGTCATTATTGCAGGTCGTTCCGATGCAACAACAAAAACCTCATCGTCTTGGTAGTAAAATGAAGGTCGAATACCTAGATTGTCTCTCAAAACAAACGTGTTTCCATCGCCAATCATCCCAACCATGTTGAAACCACCATCTAAGTTTCGGAAAGCACTTCGTAAAACATTCCCTAGGTCAAGGTTGCTTTTTATTTTTTCAGCAATTCCAACACCGTCTTCGTCGTTTTCACGGTACGTATGAAACAACCGTTCGTTTTCTTCATCTAAAAAGTGGCCTATTTTTTCCAAAACAGTTACGTTGTCAGAAATCTCTTTCGGATGTTGTCCCAGACTTATTAAGAGGTCAAATAATTCATCAACATTAGTTAGGTTGTAATTTCCAGCTAAAACCAATGATCTGCTCATCCAGTTGTTTTGGCGGAAAAATGGATGAATGTCTTCTATGCTATTTTTACCATGGGTGCCGTAACGAAGGTGGCCAAGGAGCAATTCTCCTGAGTATGGAAAGTTTTTCTTAAACCATTGGGTGTCATTTGCCTTTTCAGGATCCAATTGATCGTATGATTTCATCACCTCCTCAAATATGTCAAGCAGGGCACTTTTTGTGTTACTTCTTTTTCGTGCTACGTAGCGTTTTCCAAACTCTGGATTTAATTTAATGGTTGCTATCCCTGCGCCGTCTTGTCCACGGTTTAGCTGTTTCGCCATTAAAAGTTGGAGTTTTTTTAGCCCATAAAGATGTGTGCCATATTTCTCTTTATAAAATTCTAGAGGCTTTAAAAGGCGGATAAATGCTACTCCGCACTCGTGCTTTATTGGGTCGCTCATTATTGGAATTTGAGCAAACAAAAATAGCATATAAAAAGTCGGTTATCCTACACTCATTTGTGCTTTGTTTATGATTTGTTAACAATAGACCATTGTCTTACAGTTAAAACTATAGTCGATGGAATTTCATTTGAAAATACAGTCACATTTCGTTGACTCAATCAAATAGAATTTCAACATTTACTATAACTTGCGGTTATGATCAAAGTTGCAATAATCAATGGGCCTAATCTTAATTTGCTTGGCAAACGAGAACCCGAAATTTATGGCAACAAATCATTTAAGTTGTTTTTTAATGAACTGGTTGAAATCTTTCCTGAATTGTCGTTGTCGTATCATCAGAGTAATATCGAAGGTGAGATAGTTACTTTGATTCAAGAACAAGGTTTTTCTTCAGACTATTTGATCGTGAATGCAGCAGCTTACACGCATACATCAATTGCGATCCCTGACGCTATTGCAGCTGTCCCTGCTAAGGTGATAGGCGTACATATCAGTAATATATATCAACGAGAACAAGAGCGCCATGTTGACCTTATGGCAAAGTATTGCTTTGCATGTTTGTTTGGTTTTGGTTTGTCGGGGTATAGACTTGCGCTTGAATACATTTTAACTGAGGTAAATGAATAATAGAGTTACAGACTTATTTCAAATTAAATATCCAATTTTCCAAGCAGGGATGATTTGGTGTAGTGGATGGAAGTTAGCAAATGCTGCAAGCAACGCAGGTTGTCTTGGGATAATCGGAGCAGGAAGTATGTATCCAGATGTTTTGGAAGAACATATCACAAAAATGCAGAAAGCAACAGACTTACCCTTTGGTGTTAATGTTCCATTGTTATATCCAGATATTGAAAAGTTGATGGAAATTATTATTCGAAAAAGGGTAAAAGTAGTAATAACATCTGCTGGAAACCCTTCAATCTGGACAGAGACTCTAAAGAAGGAAGGTATTCGAGTAGTCCATGTAATTGCCAATAAAAAATTTGCATTAAAAGCGGAATCTGCTGGAGTAGACGCGATTGTGGCAGAAGGTTTTGAAGCTGGAGGACATAACGGAAAAGAGGAAACTACAACCATGTGCTTGATACCTGAAATAACAGATTCGGTCAATATTCCTGTGATTGCCGCTGGAGGAATTGGCAGTGGAAGCTCAATGTTGGCAGCTTTTGCATTGGGGGCAGAAGGAGTGCAAATTGGTAGTCGATTTGCAGCATGTGCCGAATCTAGTGCACACGACAACTTTAAGAATGCAATTCGATCTGCTAAAGAAGGCGACACCAAACTTATGTTAAAAGATATTGTGCCCGTTCGGCTACTGCGAAATAAGTTTTTTGGAGAACTTGAAGAAGCATATGATGCATGTGCAACTCGTGAAGAAAAACTACAAATCCTGGGTAGAGCAAGAGCAAAAAAAGGGATGTTCTTGGGTGATTTAGAGGAGGGTGAGTTGGAAATTGGTCAGATTAGTAGTATGATCTCAGAGCCAGAGACTGCATCGGATATTGTTAAAGAAATTGTGACAGACTACAACGATATATCTCAAAATCTAGCGAAACATTTACTCTAAAATAATTGTTGTTTCTTCGCACTTCAATTTATTGACTTGGAATATACACTCCACACTTTTTCAAACGGATTAAGGCTAGCTTTTAAACAAACAGAAAACACACAAATTGCGCATTGTGGTTTTTTTGTAAATGCGGGATCTCGGGATGAAAAACCGAATCAAGTTGGGCTTGCCCATTTGCTTGAGCATATGCTTTTCAAAGGAACTCAAAAACGTAATACTAATCAGGTTTTAAATAGATTGGAAGTGGTAGGAGGAGATCTCAATGCTTTTACTACCAAAGATAAAACAGTTGTTCATGCCAGTGTTGTAAAGGATCACTTTGAGCGTGCCATCGAACTGCTTACTGATGTTACGTTCCATTCTAGTTTTCCTGAAAAACCTTTAGAGAAAGAGAAAAAAGTAATTTTTGAGGAAATAGATATGTACTTGGATTCTCCGGATGAAAAAATTTATGATGAGTTCCAAGAGATATTTTATAGTGACCACCCTCTTGCCAACAACATTCTTGGTTCAAAAGAATCTGTAGCGAGTTTTACAAGTGCGGATATTTTTGACTTTGTTAATGAAAGGTATTTTGCGAACGAAATTGTCTTAGTAGTCGTCGCACCGGTGAAATTTGAAAAGGCGGTAAAAGTGTGTCAAAAGTACCTCGATCATTTAGTGTTGAAGAAAGGGGCAATTACTCGAAAAAAGCCATCTGCTAAAACGGGTTTTGACATTGTTACTAAAAATGGCTTTTCCCAAGCTCATGTACTTCTTGGTTGTGAGGCATACCCGCTAAATGATTCTCGTAGACCGGCCTTAATGTTATTATCTAACATAATTGGCGGGCCGGGTTTAAACTCTATATTAAACCTGAAATTACGTGAAAAGCATGCGTACACATACGATGTCGACTGTAGCTTACAAACCTTGACCGATTCTGGCTTTTTGACAATCTACTACGGTACGGACAAAAAGAATGTAAACCGGAGTAAAAAAGCAATGATTCGTGAGTTAGAGTTGCTGAAGCAAAACCCCATTAAAGATGCTCTTCTAAAAAAATATAAAACTCAGTTTAGAGGGCAAATGATTATGGCAGAAGAAAGCAATAGTTCTCTAATGTTTGTGATAGGGCGGAGCTTACTAGACCTTGGTTATGTAGAATCACTAGCTGAAATTCTCGAAAAAATTGAGATGATTACTTCTGAGCAAATTCAAGCAATTGCCAATGATTTGTTTACAGAAAAAAACATGAGCTTTCTAACGTACTTGCCTAAAGACTAAAACGATTGTCCAATTGAGAAAAGAAATTGTCCCTTCTCTCCAAACTTGTTATTGAGCGTTGCTTTGTCCAATCCCCATCCATAGTCAAAACCAAGTAATCCAAACATTGGAAGGTACATTCTAACACCAACGCCTACTGCTCTTCGTAAATCAAATGGGTCGTATTCACGAACACTGTTCCATGTATTTCCCGCCTCAAAGTATGTGTATCCATAAACGGTAGCTGATGGGTTTAAGGATAATGGATATCTCATTTCAATAGAATACTTTGCATACAATGGATCAGCATCTTGATCTCCAGGAGCATCCTCAGAAATTCTGCCTTCATCATACCCTTTTTGAGGAATAATTTCAGTTCCATAAACTGCCCATGACCCAAAACCTGACCCACCCACACGAAACTGTTCGAATGGAGAGTAACCTATATCCTTGTTGTAAAGACCAATAATTCCAGTTTCAAAATGAGGAACAAAAATGAGTTTATCAACCGCTTGCATAAACCAGCTTGCATTGAATTTCCACTTGTGATATTCAACCCATTTGTATTTTTCTTGAGACGTAAGTTCTGAAATATTGTCTTTTCCACTTAGCAAAGAATGGGGTAAAGTCGCTTGAATTGAAAGTGAAAATTGAGATCCATTTTGAGGATATATCGGAGCAGAAGTAGAGTTTCTAGATAAAATAGTATTGTATGAAAAACTATTTGAAATACCGTCAGTATAACCTATTTCCGCAGAACCAAAAGCCCTCCAATTTTCAAGTTTGTATTGTTGATAATTTAAGCTATGACTCCATGTAAAGAAATCATCAGGCCATTTTAACAACTTGCCATAAACCAATGAAGCTCCAGTTGTATGCAGTCTCTGACGATTTGGATCATCCTTAATTGTAAAGTTTTGAGAAGTTTGGCGCGAATAAAAAACACTTGCCGTTAAAGAATTAGGTTTTTTGCCACCAAACCATGGCTCTGTAAATGAGAAATTATATGATTGGAACGGCAAACCATTTGACTGAGCTCTTACAGTTAAACGTTGACCATCACCAGTAGGTATTGGATCCCATTGACCTTTTAACATCTTTCGAGTTGAAAAGTTATTCAAGCTTAAACCAACGGTACCTACGAAACCAAAACCGCCACCAAAGCCACCACTAGCTTCAATTTGATCAGATGGTTTCTCTACAACTTTGTATTCAATATCTACCGTCCCACTAGCAGGGTTAGGTATTGGGTTTACATCTAGTTGTTCTGGGTCAAAATATCCCAACGTCGATAATTCTCGCAAAGATCGTTGTATGTCTGTTCTACTAAACTTTTGACCAGGTTTGGTTCGAATTGCGCGAAGTATCACAAAATCACTTGTCTTATCATTTCCTGTTACCGTGACTTTATTAATTGTCGCTTGCTTTCCTTCATAAATACGAATTTCTAAATCGATACTGTCGTTTTCTACATTCGTTTCTACAGGGCTAATATTAAAAAACAAATAACCGTCATCCATATATATACTCGAGATATCCAATCCAGATGGGTTCATAAACAGCCTTGTATCAAGTTTGGCTTGATTAAAAACATCCCCTTTTTTAATGTTTAAAATCGTGTCTAATCGCCCTGAACTATGTTTTGTATTTCCAGTCCATTTTATATCACGGAAGTAATATTTACGGCCTTCTTTAACGTTAATGTAGAGGTTCACGCGGTTCGAACTAATTCTTACAATACTGTCTCCAAGCAACTCTGCATCGCGATATCCTAAGGATTGATATACATCAACTATTTTCTTTTTTTCAATGTCGTATTCACTCTTAACAAGTTTGGAAGATGCGAAAGGGTTTATTTTACCTTTTTTCTGTTTTGGTTTAATCACCTGCTTTATCTTCTTCGCTTTAAGGCTGTCGTTGCCTTGGATGAATATGTTTTCGACTTTAACTCTTCTTCCTTTTTTTACATGAATTCGAAGCATTTTACTATTGTAAATACTCGTATCTTCTTCCGCATTTATTAATACGTTTGCATTATAGAATCCTTTTTCAAAGTAGTAGTCTTCAATCTCTTTGCGAGTCACGTCGATGAGATTTTCAGTAATGATTTGACCACGCTTAAGGCTTATTTCTTCCCGAATGTTTTTCGTTTCTGTTTTATTCAAACCACGGATTGAGTATTTCGATAATTTTGCTCGCTCGGTGACACGAATTAACAAAAATACCGTGTCTTTTCCTTTTAAACCATTAACCAGTAATTCGACATTCGAGTAAATTTGTTGGTTCCAAAGGGTTTCTATTGCCTTGCTGATTTTATCTCCTGGGATTTTTACCTTCATGTCTCGAGAAAGCCCCGAGATGTGTGCTACAATGTTTCCATCTAACGAAACAGCACCCCGCACCATAATACCTCCAATGACATATTCCTTTGGTTTGGCGTAATCTAATTCAATTAATTCTTCGTCTTGAGCGGATGCAAGACCAAATGACATTAACCCAACAGCTAGTATCAACCCACGTAAAATCATCTGCTTCATTCTAATTCTTTTTTTCTGCTATTTGTTCTCCAGTTTTACCAAACCGTCGTTCTCGATTCTGGTAGTTGGAAATGGCTTCATGTAAATGTTCCTTTCGGAAGTCTGGCCAAAGTACATCCGTAAAATAAAACTCACTATATGCCATTTCCCATAACAAGTAGTTGCTTATTCGGTGCTCGCCACTTGTTCGAATCATTAGGTCAGGGTCTGGAATTCTATTTGTAGAAAGTGAACCACTGATCAAATTCTCATTTATGTCACTTAGGTCTATTTCCCCATTTTTATATTGAACAGCAATCTTTTTCACGGAGTTAACAATATCCCATTTTGCACTGTAGCTTAGCGCGAGAATAAGTGTCATACGTGTATTGTCTTTGGTTGCATCAATTGCTTGTTGCAGCTCAGCTTTGCATTCTCCTGGAAGACTATCAATTTGACCAATAGTAGTTAGTTTTATTTGATTTTTCATCAACGTTGGAGTTTCTTTTTTGATTGTTTTAACCAAAAGAGACATTAATGCGTTGATTTCAATTTTAGGACGATTCCAATTCTCAGTAGAAAAAGCGTATAACGTTAAGTATTCTACACCAAGTTCTGCAGCACCTTCAGTGATTTCATTAACAGCTTTAACTCCATGTTGATGCCCAAATACGCGAAATTTTCCTTGCTTTTTTGCCCATCGGCCATTGCCATCCATTATAACAGCAATGTGTTTAGGAATCCGATTCGGATCAAGATTGTGCTCGATTGACATAGTTATTTAAACAAAAATTCTCGTTTATATTTAGGCCAGCAAGCGATAGGCGTCAAACGATATGTAAAAGAGAAAGCCGTAATGAAATAAAAGTCTTTTATAGCAGAATCGCCTCGTTCGTCACCTGCAACAGACAATGGTTGCCCAGTTCCTCCCTCAACTTCCCAACTTCTATCCGACATGTCGGCACTTAGATTGCCATTACGCTGACGTTGCTCATCTAGGTCGGGATAAACGGTACTCACATCATCTAGATAGTCAGTAAACGTTTTGCGCCATGCGACTTCCAAACCTATTACTAAATTCTTGTTGATATTGTATTTTACGCCTCCACCGAAGGGAATTGCGAGTTGTAAAAGACCATATTGGTTTTTACCATTTTGACCTTCAGTTCTCAAATTACGGAGGCTATACATTTCGTCATTAAACTCTGCTTTCGGGTTATGACGAAATAAAGTAATTCCGAGAGTTGCATATGACGAGAAGTCTTTACTCAAAATTCTTGAACCAAATGGTAAGAAATTGAATTCTAATACGTTGTTGAATTCCCAAATATCTGATTCAAAGTGGAGATTGCGAAATTTGTATTCATCAAAGTTTTGATCACTACCGCTGATTTTTGCACGCATAATAGACGGTTTGTAAGACCAATATGGAGTCATATTGTATCGCATGTGGATTCCAGCAGCTAAGTGCGATTCTTTGGGAACAATGTTATATGCTAGGTCGCCATGGTAATTACTTGCGCCTATTGAAACACCATATTCCCAGTTTTGAGCACTCGCAAGGCTAACCTGCATAAGTGCAAATAACAAGAAGAAAAAATGTTTTACCAATTTGCTCATTTAGCTGTTAAACGTGTTGTTCTAGGTTTTGTTACAAAACGCGAAATTATTCATTGAATTTTTTTTCACTACGTCATAACTAGCAATATGACTTAGTGTTGATTTTAGCGAAATGCAGGGCAAACTTCACCCGACTTTATGATTTTATACGTTAACGTAATTCCGAATATATTGTAAAGGTCTGTTTTAGACTCATCTCCTCTAGCAGTTGTTGCTAAGTTTTGAGTTGGACTTCTATCGGCCATTGCTTTACTCATTGGGCCATATTGTGCTTCTAAGAAAATTGATTCTGCGTACTCTCCACTTACGTCATCAATGTAATCTGTGAATGTGAATCGTGTTGAATATTCAATTCCAAAGGTCCAGTTTTGGTTTAATTTGAACTTAACACCAATTCCCACAGGGATAGCTAGTTGTGTTAATGAATATCTTCTTATATCGTTGTATTCTGTTGTTTCTTGACCTTCGGTGCCTAACGGCTGAAGTTCAACCCAATCGCCATCTCGCGATTCTAAGGTTTCATAACTGTTATCGTTGGCAAGATTTTGCCATGAGTTTGGTTGATAAAAGAATTGAGCTTTGGGGTTATATTTAAATACAGCAATACCACCCATAAGGTAAGGAACTGCTCCACGCTTTTGTTTGAAGTCGAACGTGTTTAAATTCAGATCAAACGCCGCATGAAAATCCCAAAAATCCGTTTCAAAACTTAAGTTTCTATTTGTTCGTAATTCATCTGTTGCGTACCATGAGTCATAGCCTGTAAGCTTGCCATAGTTTACTCCAACGTGAAAAGAAAAACGTTGAACGGGATTGTAGCGTACAAGAATTCCTGCGTTCGGATTGATTCCTTCTGTTTCGAAATATTTGTCCGTGAGGTCGCCAGCATAATTACTACCTCCCGCCATGAAACCGAATTCTAGAGAGCTCTTACGAGACCATTGTTGTGCATTTGCAAATGACGAAACCACGACAAATGCCATAGTCAACATCACAAATAACCCACTTTTTTTATGTTGCTTATTCATATTTTTTGGAGAACTAACAAAGAAACGATAATTGATGAAGAATTACAAATATCATTACTAAAGCTAAACGTCTCAAATCCTTTATTCGTATATGTTTAGACGCTTTTGCCCTAAAATATGTCTCAGTGTTTTTGATTATCGAAAAATATCTTCGTATAAATCAGGTTTAAAACCAATTGACACTATCACATTATCTAACTCTAAAATTGGACGTTTAATCATTGAAGGTTGTTCTTGCAAAACCTTTATAACGAAGGTTTCGTCCTCAAGTTTCTTCTTGTCTTCGTCTGTAAGCTTCCGATATGTTGTGCCAGCTTTGTTGACTATTCTGAGGATAGGTTCTTGAGCAAACCAAGATTGAAGTTTAGTTGCGTCTATACCATCTTTTTTGTAGTTATGAAATCGATATGTTATATCATGATCGTTTAACCAAGCTTTGGCTTTTTTGATGGTATCGCAATTTGGGATACCGTAAAGTACATATGACATTGAATTATGCGTTAATTTCTTTTATCAAATCCGTAGAGTAATTTGTTGCGAATGGTTTTTGTGTAACTGTGCCCATCCAGTCGAATCATGTTAAAGTTAAAACTTGCTTTACTAACAGTGAGTTTAGACCCTTTTTGAATGGTTTCGCTTTGGCTGTCGATCGTAACTAAAAAGTCATCCGTTCTGCCCTCAACTTCAAACGATAATTGTCCTTGGTCGCTTATAACTAAAGGTCGAATGGATAAATTATGTGGAGCAATTGGAGTTAGCACCAAACTAGCAGACCCCGGATATATTATAGGACCGCCACAACTTAATGAGTATCCAGTTGAGCCAGTTGGAGTAGCTAGTATTAGTCCGTCTGCCCAATAAGAGTTCAATGATTCGTCGTTCAATTTGGTATGAACGGTAATCATATTTGATGTGTCTTTTTTATGAATTATGAAGTCATTCAGGCCATAAGGGAAGCCGTTAAATAACCGAACATCGGATGTTAGTTTTAATACTGACCGACTTTCGATCGTATACTTACCGTGAACGATTTTGTTAAAGGTTTCTTTTAAATCTTCTTGTCTGCTACTTGCAAGAAAACCAAAACGACCCATATTAACCCCGATGACTGGAATTTCAGTGTCTTTAACTATACGCAAAGTGTCGAGTACGGTACCGTCACCTCCTAAACTGAACAAAACGTCAATTTCGTTGGGTTTTAAAACAGTTTGAAAAGTTTTAAATTCGTTAGTGTACTGGTGATTTGTGAGTTGTTCTTTTAGAATTCTGTGTACGGAAATTTCAACATTTTGTGATTTCAAAAAATCGAAGAAGCGCCCGACGTATTCCATTTGGTCAGGTTTTACAAACGTCCGCCCATATACTCCAATTCTCATTAAAATGCTTTTTTAAAGTGTATTTTTATTCCGCCTTGATTCCAATGGTTCCAAGAATATTCAAATCTAACCACTTTGTCGAAATAAAAGAGTGCATTGACACCGAATCCATATCCAAAAAGCTCCTGACGTGTATCACCATTTAACGCCGAGCCGATGTCGGTGAAAGCACTTAAGTAGGATTCGATAGGCATTTGTTTGTAAGACCTGAGAGGCATGTACTGCCACTTAATTTTTCGTTCTTTAATTATGTGATATCGAATTTCGATTTTTGCTAGAGCCATTGATTGCCCTAAAAATACGTTGTTCTCATATCCTCGGATATAATCATCGAAGCCTAATATCTTGTTTAAATGAAAAGGTAATCCGCGTTCTGTAGCGGACTTAACACGCCCCGCTAAAGCAATAGAGAATTTTGTACTGTCAAAACTAATATACCGTGCTGCTTCAAGTCCAACAGATACATACTTTAAATCAGACTTGTTCAGGCTGTGATAGTTAATCGACCCATTTATAAATGTCCCTTTTATTGGAAGTAATCTATTGTTTCGTTTGTCAAAGGCAACCTCATATCCTAAAATGGTTTCATTTTGATTGGGAAGAGATTTGTACAAATAATTTTCATTGATTCCCTCTGAAAGAACTGTGTCACTAACAGAAGTATTTGATATCTCAAGATTTAATCCGTGGGTTAGAAATAGCTGAGGACGATAGATGAGTTTTACTCTAGATTGAAATTGTTCAATAATTTTTTGTTTATCGGTTCTAAAAAACTGTGGTTCATTATTCAGCAAACCATATTGAATTTCTTGGTTGATTTTATTTCGGATGTCAATTTCAAAACCAAACCGTTTTCTGTTGTCAACGTAAGGAGCGATATACTCAAAACCAATAGTATTTGTATACCCTTTGCCAAGCGTAAGTTTTGCCGTATGGTTCAAGCCAAATAGGTTGTATTTAAAAAGGTAGAAGCCAATATTCGTTCTGTACGGGTCAAAATCAAATGTGTACCATTGATTAAAATTTCGATCAGCAAATTCAACAAAAGGAATTGGCCACCAGTACCATTTTTCTACAACTCTTATAGTTGTTAAAAAGCCTTCCGGTGTTGTTTTGTAAACAATATCAATATCATTAAACAAATTAAGATTTTTAAGCATGGCAATGGACCTTGGAAGATAATCGTCTTTAAGCTCAGCTTCGGTTAATTGTTGACCTACTTTAAAACTAAGTTCACGAAGAATGATAGACTCTTTTGTCTTGGAGTTACCTTCGATTTGGATTGATGTAACTGGAAGAATAGTGGTCGTATTTTGAGCATTTAATACACTTTCGCCGATGAGAATAGAAAGTAAGAATGCTAAAAAACGAAGTGTCAATACAAAAGCAATTTATGCTTCAAATATCGAGATAATTAATCAATGACCTGTAACGATCTTCGAATAGGTCGTCGGCTTTTTGATTTATTTGATAAAGGATTTCATAGTTGTGTGTACGCAGAACATGAGTAATTGTATCTATATGTCTAATGTTCAATTTTATCAAAATATCAATGTCTTGGGTTTGGTCGTTTTGCCAAGTCCATAAGCCAAGTATTTTACCGTCCTCTACTTCAACCAATCGGCCAATTTCAGAGATTGAGTAGTTAAAGATGTTACAACGCAACAATAAAACAGATCCGTCATTTTGGGCAGTGGCACTTTGCCCTAACCCTTTTATTAAATCTTTACTCCAAACAAGTCCAACGTATTCATTACGCTCAACAGAGGCAATTACGTCAAAATTATTGTCAGATAATAACTTCAATGCATTAATGACTGAATGGTTTGGATTAATGGTAATTGGGGTTCCTTCAAAAGTTAAATCGGATAGTAAAAGATTGGAGTCAAGACCATTAAGAACCTCGCTAATGGCGTAACCAATGAGAGATTTGTTGTTGACAATCGGAAGATTACTAACACTGAAATCTTCCATCATAATTAATGCATACTCCACCGAATCCGTCAGTTTAAGTGACGGTATGTCGAATGTTAAGGAGTTGCGTACAATCATAATTACAATCTAAACGAAAATATCTTAATTAAGTTTCAGCTACGAATAAAGTTTTACCATGTTGTGCCAATTCTCAATCATTTTCAATCCATTTTCTGTTAAAATAGCTTCTGGGTGGAACTGTACACCCCAAATGGGTAAGCTTTTGTGGCTGATAGCCATAACTTGATAATCGTCGGAGGTTGCAATTATATCAATAGTACTTGAAGGTACATTTTGCAACGTAAGGCTATGGTATCTGCACACTTCAAAACTTTCTGGAATTCCGGTGAATAAGGGGTGAGAGGTACACTGAATTCGGGATACTTTTCCGTGAACAGGGAATTTCATTTTTATTAAAGGTATGCCATAAAGTAACCCGATGGCTTGATGTCCAAGACACACCCCAAGAATTGGCTTTTTTGTTTCCAGAGTCTTCAGCAATTCCAACAATACGCCAGCTTTTTCTGGAGTCTCAGGACCTGGAGATAATACAATCCCATCAAATTGCATGGCAATAATTTCATCTACTGTATGCGTGTCATTTTTAATTACGGTCACCTCGGCACCTGTTTGCTCCAGATAATCTTTTAGGTTATATGTAAAAGAGTCGTAACTATCAAATAGTAAAACACGAGCCATAGAATCAAATATAAATTCTTTTTTGGGACTAGTCAGTCAAAATGGCCTTAGCGTAATTTTCCCAGCTTAAATGTTCAGATATTTCTGCGACGTTTTCTTTAGGAAGCGGATGTTCAATGTACTTTTTCATAACGTTTGCCATTGAATCTATATCTCTATCTTCTGCTAAATATCCGTTGTAACCATCTTTTATAGTTTCAGGGAAATGTCCAACCTTGGAGGCTAAAATGGGCAGGTTGAAATTATAGCTGAGAGACTCTATACCTGAAGGAGTTGCAGTTAGATAATATAATACAGCACAGTCACTTACCTGAAAGAATTTGTGAACCTCTTCATTGGCAATGAATGTGTTAAAAACGACACATTTTTCTTCTATCCCCAATGTTTTTATTAATTCTAATGGGCGATAATTTTGCTCGTCATCCTGTTTCGATAAAAAAATCTTTTTTGCAGTACCAAAAATTGCTGTTTTTAATTTTGTCGACCATTTGGTAGAGTCTAGTGTATTCCAAAACGATTCTCCACAAATAAGAAGACTAACATCATCTCTGTCTTTAGCAAATTGAGCAAAAGATTCAATAGTTTGGTGAAGACCTTTGTATTTTCGGATAAAACCAAAGAAGAGAAACACATGCTTTCTCAAACCATTTTCCTTTTTAAATGCTTCTATATCAAAGTGAGGATCTGGCTTAAATAAGTCATAGATAGGGTGGTAAAGCTTTACGACCGTTTGTGTGTCAACTAGCTTTGTACGACTACCGTCATAGACCAATTCAAATGATTTATTCGGGTAAAATGCCTTTAATTCTTCAAATGTTTTTAAGCTATGAACCAAATAAGTATGGGCATTTCCTATTCCAATGGTCAAGAAGAATCGATCAATTTTTGACTTCTCCTTTTGTAATACAAAATGAAGATCAACTATTATTTCGATGTCGGAATTTTTCCGTAACCAGTTAATGATTCTTCCAACTGGCAAGCCTTGAATAGCTATTGACCATTGAATAATGATTTTTTCGGCACCTAGGTCTTTTATGTATTTTGCCGTTTTATACCAACTTGCAGGATTGTTATAGTTGGTAATATACGTCACCTTGATATCTGTTCCATCCAACAAGTTTGCCTTGCTAGATTTGTCGACAAACTCTCGAGGAACGATGGCCGGGTATTGTTGTGTCCACGAAACTATGTGAACGTCTGTGTCGGGCATTTTGTCTAATGCTTTCGCCAAAGAGGTGTTGTAGTTTGAAATACCTCCTTTGAACATAGGACCTGGTCCAAAACAGACAATTGTTTTAGGCATTTTTTACTCCAGCTTTTGCTCTTTCTAATGCTTTTTCGTACATCCTTCTCATTCCTTCCTCAGTGCTGATTTTTGCTTCCCAGCCGAGTTTTTCCTTAACAAAATCCATGTTGCAATATCTGCTATGAACCCCCACTGGCTTGTCAAGTAATTGCTTAATTTCTGGTTTATAGCCTGCAAATTTTGCAAAAAGGTCAATTATCTCTCTAAAAGAAGTTAGCTTTCCCATTCCAATATTAATAGCTGTGCCATCATGTATTTTGTCCATAGCAAGTAAAATGCAGTCAATGACATCATCGATATGAACAAAATCTCGGCCTTGAAATCCGGTGCCCCACACTTCAAACGGATCTTCTTTATAAGCCGCACGTAATGCAATGGCTGGTACTGGATAACTCAAGTCCTGATCCTCACCATAACCAGAGAAAGGTCGAATGCACGTAACTTTAACATCGTAGTGTTTTGCTGCAATATGGGCGAGGTATTCACCGGTCAGTTTACACCAACCATAGGTCATGTCAGGTTGCCCCATATTGTTAAAGTCTATGTCAGATTCACTTAAAGCGATAGCATCCGATTCTGTTTGTTTACTAACTGGGTAAGCGGCACTTGAGCTTGGGTACAAAACACGGTCTGGTTTGTTGGTGCAAACCCACTGAAAAAACTCTGCGTCTATACTCAAATCTTGAGCAACCATCATTGGGTCACCGTCAATTTTTAAGCGACCACCAACAATTGCGGCAAAATGGAAAACGTCATTAAAACGGGTAAAATCGAAACCAAACTGCTTGAAGTAGTTTTGATCTTTTTGAAAATTTCTTATGACATCCCTTACATCACAATTAAAGAACAAGACTCTGCGGTCTTTTCCATAAATCTTAGCACCATTTATCTCATCAACCAGTGGTTCAGAGAACCATGTTTCAGGGTCAGTTCCGATTGATAAGTCATCAACAATAACAATATTGTCGTTGGTACTATTGAAAAGTCGGTTGGTCATGTTTTTTCCAACAAAACCACAGCCTCCAGATATAAAATGCGTTTTATTCATGTACTAGATAGTTAGAAACTAATATGCTTCAAGACGTGCAAAAGTAAGAATTAGATGTCTAAAGAATCGGAAGTCAAAAAAAAAGCCGCTAGAAACTAGCGGCTCTTAGATAAAATTATAAATCAATTACCACCTTGATGTATCAAACTGGTCGTCGTTATTGTTGTTACTTCTTCGGTTATCGCCACGTCGATTGTCGTACCGATTGTTGTCGTTTCGGCCTCTATCATTTCTACCACGGTCGTTATTGCCATATCGATTATTTGGACGACGGTCGTTGTTGCGATAGTTGTTACCACTAGATTCTGGTTTTGGGTCAGACTTTTTCACTACAATAGTGTTGCCATCTAGCTCAGATTGATCTAAAGCAGTAATAGCTTGGCTGCCTTCATCATCATTCTGCATTTCAACAAAGCCAAAGCATTTTGATTTGCCTGTGTCTCTGTCCATAATTACTTTGGTTGATACTACTTCACCGAATGGGCTAAAGTGTTCTTTCAATCCGTCAGCATCTGTGCCGGGATTAAGTTTTGCTACAAAAATGTTCATTAAAATAAAAAATTACTGGTTGACTGCCCACCAACCAAATCGACAATGTTTTTTAGTTTTCGAACTGGCGATTAGTGGTACAACCCTTACAAATGTAATGTTTATTCAATTGAAGAAATGTTATATAATCCCTAAATTTTTATAGGCCTAATTCTTTCTTTTGTTCGTCGCTAATAGGCGATGGCGCATCAATCATTACATCTCTACCCATGTTGTTTTTTGGAAATGCTATGACATCACGGATAGAATCTGTACCTGTTAAAATTGCACACAATCTGTCAAATCCGAAGGCGATTCCACCATGTGGAGGTGCTCCGTATTCGAACGCATTCATTAAGAATCCAAACTGAGCTTTCGCTTCTTCCGTTGTAAAACCTAATAGGTCAAACATTCTCTGCTGAAGTGCTTTATCATGGATTCGAATAGATCCACCACCTACTTCCATTCCATTAATCGCCATGTCGTATGCATTGGCGCGAATTGCCCCAGGATCAGTTTCGATAAGCGATAAATCTTCGACAATTGGGCTAGTAAACGGATGATGCATCGCATGATAACGTTCAGTTTCTTCATCCCATTCAAGTAAAGGGAAATCAACAACCCAGCACGCTTTAAATTCATTTGTTTTGCGCAGATTAAGCTTATCACCGAGGTGTAACCGTAATTCGTTTAGTTGTTTTTGTGTGCTTGAAAGATCACCACTCAAAACAAAAATAATATCGCCTGGTTCTGCTTTGTTGGCTTCTGCCCATAACGCCAATGCTTCTTGGTCGAAGAATTTATCCACTGAAGATTTAAAGCTACCGTCTTCGTTTACACGACAATAAATTAAACCTTTTGCACCGATTTGCGGCCGTTTAACGTAGTCTGTAATCGCGTCAATTTCTTTTCTGGTAAGACTTGCTGCTCCTTTAGCACAAATAGATAAAATACTCTCAGCATTGTCAAAAATTCCAAAATTATACCCTTTTGCAATAGAGGTGATGTTATTAAACGTCATGCCAAATCTCATATCTGGTTTGTCAGAACCATATGTTTCTATAGCATCTGCGTATGTAATTACCGGTATTTCACCTAAATCATAGTTTACTGACTCATGAAATAATTGACGAATCATTTGTTCAAATATCTTGAGAACATCATCTCGTTCAACGAAGGTCATCTCACAATCAATTTGTGTGAACTCCGGTTGTCTATCGGCTCTAAAATCTTCGTCTCTAAAACATTTTACCACCTGATAGTATCTATCTAATCCAGATACCATTAATAATTGCTTAAAAGTTTGAGGTGATTGAGGCAATGCGTAAAACTGATTTTGATTCATTCGAGAAGGCACCACGAAATCCCGAGCTCCTTCTGGAGTAGATTTAATCAAGTAAGGTGTTTCTACTTCTACAAAGTCTTCGCCATTTAAGAAGTTACGAATTGCTTTGTTAGCTGCGTGCCGCACCAACAGTTTACTTTGTACAGGATTCCTTCTTAAATCTAAGTATCGATATTTAAGTCTAATTTCTTCACCACCATCTGTATCGTCTTCTATGGTAAACGGAGGTGTTAAGGAAGCGTTGAGAATCTTTAACGAATCGACTACAATTTCAACCTCACCTGTCGGTATTTTAAGGTTTTTATTACTTCGTTCAGTTACTTTACCAGTAATTTGAATTACAAACTCGCGAGCTAAACTTCGTGCAGACTCTACAAGTGTTTTGTCGTAATCTTCGTTAAATGATAATTGAGTGATTCCGTAACGGTCTCTTAAATCAACAAATGACATACTGCCAAAATCGCGGCGTTTTTGAACCCATCCGCATAGAGTTACGTTGTCATTGATGTTTGAAAGTCGGAGTTCTCCGCAGGTGTGAGACCTAAGCATAATTTATTGCGTTTTGTAAGGGCGCAAAAATAAGGGTCTGTCGTGTGAATATTGAAAAAAAATGGTCACATGATTGGATGTGATTAATTTGCAATGAGCGTGTTACATATGACCCATTGGTACCTTTGTTTTACCACGCTTACTACAGCTTTTTGGGCCAGCGCAAGAAAAAAGGAAAAGAGACAGAAATAACATGGCAAGGATGGATTTGAATGTACGTGATTTCATATGCGCTCTTTAATTGGTGTCCTATTAGTACGAATAAAAGGAAGGTTTTATTTTAAATTTTTTTGTAAGGCTTTAAAAAATAGATCTGGCATCTCACCTTTGGTGGCCATAACATAGTCTGAATATGAACACGGTATAATGATGTTTTTTGATGATGTGATACCTGGAATTTCCATCCACCACCGTTCGGTTCTTTTACTTTTGTAAAATACAACATCGGGTTCGTTTTCGACCATTGTACACCGATACTTTAAGAATTCTCTATGCAATTCTGGATGGTCACCTTTTCGATTGTAGTACCCATCAATAAAATACCAAATCATTTGTGCGGCTAGCTTTGATGTAGTATTCCTATAGTCAAATTCTGGATTAATTTCGAAAATACTGAAACTTCTCATTTTTTCTGAAATACCTGCGTACCAGCATAATTGACAAGCTTCTTCACTTGTTAATCCACTCGGGTTATTGTTATGATTGCCGGGAGCGTCTGCTTGTTTTACAGCTCCAATATCAAAAATGGTCATGTCGGTATTACGCAGCACTGGCTCCATGTCTGGAATATTACTTCGTAAAACTCCTAAACGAACTGGATTGAAGTATAGCTTTCGCAAGGTGCTTATATATTTTTCAGGGACATAATGACTTTGATATCCTAACGCGTTAATATTAAATAGATAGTTGGGCTCATGAAGGCAAATTCGACTTAAATAGGATTGTTTTTGAAGATCTACAACAGGAGAAATTATACTCAACTCTAGGTTCTTTACAATTTTTTGAAATGCAGCAAATTGCCCATAGCCTAACTCTTTGCTACCTCCTAAAATTATTGGTACAACGCTGTTTGACAACAACTGAGAACAAACTTCCTGTAACGCAAATTGTGTGTCGTTAAACGTCTTACCGCTCTCTACATTTCCTAAATCCACAATGTTTAGTTTGGTAGTTGAAACGATTAGTTCGTATAGCTCTTTTCTCAACTGATTTGGAGCAAGTGTAGTTTCTTTGTTTTTGGTATTACGGCCCTCAATAACACCAATAATAGCGATATCAGCATCCTCCCATGCTGGAATACTGTCTATGTGTTTCTTTACAAATTTACCAAGCGTGTCTGGTAAATTCATTTCGTCGAAATTTGAATGAATAGGGCTTAAAAAATCTTCCAATTTTACTCTTTAATACAGGTAATTGACAAAAATAAAGTTTCTTTGAGCATTCTATAAGATCATGGTGTTTGTAACTGGAGGTACGGGCTTAGTTGGTAGCCATATTATATGTGAACTACTCGAAAATAAACATTCGGTAAGAGCATTATACCGTGAAAAATCAAGCCTTGAATGGTTCTACCGTACTGCAAAGTACCTGCTCAAATCATCGTATGAAGAGTTAATTACTAACGTAGAATGGGTGCAAGGAGATGTCTTGGACATCATTTCCTTAATTGATGGGATACAAGGGTGTCATCAGGTTTATCATTGCGCTGCGGTTGTGTCATTTTCTAAAAGTGATCGAGAATTTCTACAAAATGTAAATGTGCAAGGCACAGCAAATGTGGTAAATGCATGTTTAGGTTTGGAGATAAAGCCAGATTTGTGTTTCATTAGTTCGACAGCCTCAATTGGAGGAGTGGAGAAAAAGATGGTGACAGAGGATGTGCCGTATTCCGCCGAAAATTCGGGAAGTTTTTACAGTTACACAAAGTATTTAGCTGAATTAGAAGTAATACGTGGCCGAGAAGAAGGGCTAAATGTGTCAATTTTAAATCCTTCTATAATTCTGGGTTTTGCAAACTGGAACAAAGGGTCTTCAAAGTTTTTTAAAAATGGAAAATCAGGTTTCCCGTTTTACACCGTAGGGAGCAATGCGTTTGTTGATGCGAGAGATGTTTCAAAAGCAGCGATTTTAATTACCGAACGGAAATGCTTTGAAGGGAAATACCTTTGTGCAGCCTGGAACTTATCCTTTCAAGATGTTTTTACAAAAATTGCTAATGAATTTGGGAGTAATCCACCAAAATTTAGGGTTTCTCCGCGATTAGCCGAAGTGGCTTGGAGAATTGCAGTATTTGTCCGATTCTTTACTGGTAGTGGAATTATTTCTAAAGAAAGTGCACGTTCAGGATCCAAGACTATGAGTTATTCGTCACAGAAACTAATAGATGAGTTAGAATTTACTTTCAGGAGTATAGATGATACAATTTCACATAGCTGCGAAGGATATCAATCAATATCGATTACTTAGCATGGTTGTGTACTTCTATTCTAGGATTAATTTTCAGAAGTTGGTTTGCGAATGTTTCATTATTAACAGGACTAACGTAAATCTCACTGGCGAATCCATATCGAATAATGACTCCGTTTAGCGCAGTTGCTGGTTTTAAACCAGCCCACATTGTTTCATTAAGTGTTATGCTTTTTATGTCTTTGATAGCTATTTTACCTCGAATAAATCCGGACTTATAATGGAAGTGGTCTCTTTGTATCGCATACGACGTGCCATGTAGAAACCAAAGTAACATTGCAACCACTAGCCCAAGAATCATCCAAATAAAAAATGTGGAATTCGTTTGAGGTTGCCAAGCAGGTACTGATATAATAAAAAGACATACCGCATAGAAAAATGCGCTTAGCCGCCAGTCTCGCTTACTCTTTATGGTTATCCTATCGGGTTGGTGTGACATAGAATTACTAAAATAAAAAAAAATCCCCGCTTTTGACGGGGATTTGATCTGCTTTTTGCAGAAATATATTTTAATAAAAGAATCCTATTCTTCTGTTGCTTCTTCAGATCCTTCTTCTCCTTCTTCAGATCCTTCTTCGCCAGCAGCAGCAGATCTAGCAGCTCTTGTTACAACTACAGAAACAACACTGTTTTCTGGAGTATCTTTCAATTCGATATTATCAACACTTAAGTCTCTAACACGCACCGATTTACCGATTTCTAGTTTGTCTATATTGACAGGAATATCATCTGGCATATCAGCGATTAAACCAGAAACAGCTAGTTTTCTGATTTTAATTTGAAGTTTACCACCGGCTCTTACACCTGGAGAATTCCCTTCAACACGGATAGGAATACTTAAATCAACTGGTTCAGAAAGATTCAATGCATAAAAATCAGCATGTATGATTGCTTCAGATACTGGGTGGTATTGAATGTCTTGAAGCTTAGCCATTACTTGGTTTCCGTCAACATCAAGACGCACTAAGTATGTATTTGGTGTGTAAACCAGTAATTTGAAATCTGATTCATACACAGAAAAATGAACATTTTCTCCTTGTCCATAAAGTACACATGGTACTTGACCTCCTTTACGCAACGCTTTGTTTGCTGACTTTCCTAAGCCATTTCGCAGGTCGCCTTTAATAGCAATTGTTTTCATTAATTATTTTCTAATCTTATTTAAATCCTAATTTTGACTGGTATGCATTGTCAATATTGAACAATGAACTTATTGAACCGTATTCGCACACATTTCGTATCGCATTTGCGAATAATCTATCTACAGATAGTGTTTTAATTTTTGGCGTTGTTTCTTTAAGAGGGATGGTGTCTGTAACTACAAGTTCTTCTAAAGCGGAGTTTTGAATAGTATTGTATGCATTCCCAGATAAAACAGGATGTGTGCAAACCGCTCGAACGGAATCGGCGCCTTGATCTATTAGCAATTGCGCAGCTTTTGCTAATGTATTCGCCGTATCACAGATGTCATCAATTAATACGACATTTTTTCCTTTAACATCGCCAATTACAACCATCGAAGCAACTTCATTTGCACGCTTTCGCTCTTTATCGCAAATTACCATATCGCAATTCAACACCTTTGCAAACTCCCTTACTCGTTTCGAAGCTCCGATATCTGGTGCTGCTAAAACGATATTGTCTAGTTTAAGGCTTTTGATGTATGGTATAAAAATTACCAATGAATCTAAATGGTCAACTGGAATGTCGAAAAATCCTTGGATTTGAGGTGCATGCAAATCCATCGTCATAACTCTATCAGCTCCAGCTGCAGTTAAGATATTCGCAACCATTTTTGCTCCTATTGGAACCCGAGGTTTGTCTTTACGATCTTGTCGAGCGAGGCCAAAGTATGGGATTACAGCCGTAACCATGTGAGCACTTGCACGT
This sequence comes from uncultured Bacteroidota bacterium, assembly GCA_937124965.1. Classification (GTDB taxonomy): domain Bacteria; phylum Bacteroidota; class Bacteroidia; order NS11-12g; family UBA9320; genus UBA987. The sequence goes on along the minus strand of CAKZLB010000013.1, from coordinate 520,720 downwards.
TTTGCAGCGTCAATAAGTAGGAGTAATTCTAAAAGATTATCAGCTGGAGGAGTTGTTGATTGAATAAAGAAGACATCACATCCTCTCACTGATTCATCGATACTTGGTTGGAATTCTCCGTCGCTATAACTAGGAACGGTAGAGTCACCAAGAGGCAAACCATATGAGTATGCGATTTTCTCGGCAACTGCGCGACTACCAGAGCCGCTGAAGATTTTAACTTTGTTTATTAAAGAAGGCATAATGTCGTTTCACTTTCACCAGTCAAATGTACAACTGGTTATCATAAACGTGTCAGTTAATCTGACTTTTTTGTTGCCCGAGAAGGATTCGAACCTCCACAAGCTGTACCAAAAACAGCGGTCCTGCCATTAGACGATCGGGCAATTAAGGCTGCAAATCTAATATTCTATTTTTTAATTAATAAACTTTTTTAAGAAAATTTAATTTGCCACTTCACTGATGAACTGAATACGGAATAGTTGCATTTCGTCATGGGTAAAATCGCCTTCAAATTCATTCACTGCAGCGTCAAGGTCATTGTCCTCAGTTCCTCTAAAATAATCAAAAATTTCTTCTTTAACATCTTCGTCAATTAACTCCTCGATATAGTATGAAAAGTCCAGTTTTGTGCCTGAATACACAATACTTTCCATTTCATCTAAAAGCTCTTGAACAGAGAAAGCAAGCGATCGCGCTATGTCCTCAATGCTTAATTTTTTATCAATATTTTGTATGATCGCTATCTTCTTTCCAGACTTATTAGCAACTGTTTTTAAGACCATGTCATCTGGACGATCGATGTCATTTTCCTCAACATACTGCTCAATAAGTTGGATGAAAGGTTTGCCAAATTTTGCTGCTTTATTCTTTCCAACCCCAGAAATGTTTTCCATTTCTTCAATGGTAATTGGAAACTTAGTCGCCATATCTTCCAGAGAAGACTCCTGAAAAATAACATAAGGAGGTAGGTTTTTTTGACGAGCAACTTCTCGCTGTAGTTCTTTTAATTGACGGTAAAGTTCTTCGTCATGGAGAGTTTCAAGCTGAACATTTTCAAAATCAACATCGTTGACACTTTCAAACTCTGTATCAACCGGCATTTCCACTTTAACGGGAGATTTTAGGAAATTTAATCCCTTATCCAAAATAGAAATAAGGCCATATTTTTCGATATTCTTTTCTACAAGATTGTTTAACAATCCCAAACGCACAGTGCTTTTCCAGAACATTTCATCTTTGTCCTTTCCAATGCCAAATTGAGGTAGCTCGTTGTGTTTGTATGCTTTTACATCGTTTGAGGCTTTACCTCTTAAAATGTTTACAATATGTTTTAGGTCAACTTTACCATCTGTAGCTTTTACAACTTGTAACATACTTACAAACTGCTCGCTCGCATCAATCATTTTTTTAGGATGCCTGCAGTTGTCGCACATCTTATTACAGTTTTCGGCGTCAAAGTTTTCTCCGAAATAATGTAAAAGGAACTTTCTCCGGCATTGAGCACTTTCGGCAAAAGAGGCCATTTCTAAAATAAGTTGAGTGCCAATTTCGCGTTCCGCAACTGGTTTGTCTTTTAGAAACTTTTCGAGTTTTTCATTATCACTTGGATTGTAAAATAAAATACAATCACCGTCTTTCCCATCTCTACCAGATCTTCCAGTCTCCTGATAATATCCTTCTAAACTTTTTGGAACATCATAATGTATAACAAACCGAACATCAGGCTTGTCAATTCCCATTCCAAATGCAATTGTCGCTACAATCACATCTGCCTCCTCCATAAGGAATTTGTCTTGATGACTAGAACGTGTCTTGGCATCTAAGCCAGCATGATAAGGAAGGGCTCTTACTCCATTTGCAACCAAGATTTCACTTATCTCTTCAACCTTTTTTCGGCTCAAGCAGTAAATGATTCCAGATTTTCCATTTCGTTTATTAATAAATGAAAGTATATCCTTTAGCGTCTGGCCTTTTTTTCCCTTGGCCTTTACTTCGTAATATAAATTGTCACGGTTAAAAGAAGACTTAAACACTTCCGCTTCGGTCATATTTAAATTCTTTTGTATATCGAACTGTACCTTTGGTGTGGCCGTAGCTGTTAAAGCTACCATCGGTACATCATCAATAGCTTTTATTATTTGTTTGATCCGTCGATACTCTGGTCTGAAGTCGTGTCCCCACTCACTAATACAATGAGCTTCGTCAACAGCGACAAAAGAGACTTTTACTGATCGCAGAAATTCTACTGTTTCGTCCTTTTTTAATGTTTCAGGTGCGACATAAAGCATTTTTGTCTTGCCCGAAGTAACATCTTCCTTAACAATTTTAGCTTGTGTTTTGGTTAATGACGAATTTAAAAAATGTGCAACTGCATCACTTTCGCCAAACCCCCGAATTGAATCAACCTGATTTTTCATCAATGCAATTAATGGAGAAATTATTATCGCGGTTCCCTCCTGCATCAAAGCAGGTAATTGATAGCATAGTGATTTTCCTGCTCCAGTTGGCATTATAACAAAACAATCCTTCCCCTCAATTATAGCTTGAATCACTGGTTCTTGATTTCCTTTGAAGGAATCGAACCCAAAAAAGTGTTTTAAGCTTTTCTTTAAATCTACTGTTTGTTGCGTCATTTACTTGATGTGTCTGAATAATTATATGTCTATTACTTTCTAGCACTAAATTACTAAAACTTTCAGTTTCACCCCAAAAAAAATTTAATTTGCATCAAATACACACATTTGTGCAAAACAGAGAGGAAGTACTAGGGTGGGCTCGAGAATTAATCGACATTGAATCAAGGGCAATTCAGCGGTTAAAGGAGCAATTAAATGATGATTTTTTTGAAGTCGTTTCACAAATACTAAATTCGGAAGGAAGGGTAGTTGTGTCTGGAATTGGGAAGAGTGCGGCAATCGCTAATAAAATTGTGGCTACCTTAAATAGTACTGGAACACCTTCTTTATTTATGCACGCTGCAGATGCGGTACACGGTGATTTGGGAATGATCCAAAAAGGCGATACTGTCATATGCATTTCGAAAAGCGGGAATACTCCAGAAATAAAAGCGTTAGTGCCACTTCTACTTAATGGCGGGAACAAATTAGTGGCAATGGTTGGAAGTATGGATTCGTTCCTTGCAAAACACGCACATTACTGTCTAAACGTTTATGTAGAAAAAGAAGCATGTCCCAATAACTTAGCACCAACTACAAGTACAACCGCACAATTGGTAATGGGCGATGCACTGGCAGTTGCGCTATTAAAATCAAAAGGGTTTACAAGCAAAGATTTTGCAAAATACCATCCAGGAGGTGCGCTTGGCAAACGATTGTATACTACGCTGGGAGATTTGGCAAACTTGAATGGAAAGCCTAATGTGGGACCTGAGGATTCTGTGCACGAGGTTATAGTTGAACTTACCCAAAAACGATTAGGAGCAGTGGCGGTAATTGATAATCAAACCGTAGTAGGAATAATTACTGATGGCGATATTCGCAGAATGCTTGAGAAAGTAAAATCAATAGAAGGATTGGTAGCGAGAGATATAATGGGTAACAACCCTGTAATGATGGAAGGCACTTTGTTGGCCTCTCAAGGTGCAATTGAGATGACTAAACGAAAAATTACACAACTTATAGTAACCATGAATGGTTCGTACCAAGGTATGGTACATTTACATGATTTAAACAGAGAAGGGATTATATAATGAATAAGTATGCAGTTATAATGGCGGGAGGTGTCGGAACGAGATTCTGGCCAGTGAGCAGGGTTCATAAACCAAAGCAGTTTTTGGATATTTTAGGCTTGGGAGAGTCGCTTCTTCAGATGACATACAAGCGATTCTCAGATATGTTGCCCGAAGAAAACATATATATAGTGACAAACGAAGCGTATCGAGAGCTTATCAAAGAACAACTTCCTACTATTGACGATGATCAAATACTTGGAGAGCCAATTGCGAAAAATACGGCGCCATGTATTGCATATGCTTGTTATAAAATTGCCTCAAAGGACCCAGAATCGGTAGTTGTTGTTGCCCCGTCTGATCATCTAATAATGGATGGACAAATGTTTCAGAAACAAGTTACTAGTGCTATGAACTTTGCGCACAAGAATGAAGCTTTAGTTACTCTTGGTATTAAGCCGTCACGACCAGATACAGGATATGGCTACATTCAGTTTCAGGAAGTCGAGGAAGAAAAAGGTATTTATAAAGTTAAAACGTTCTTAGAAAAACCAAACTTAGAACTGGCAAATCAATTTGTAGATAGTGGTGATTTTCTGTGGAATGCAGGCATTTTTATTTGGTCTGTGAAGTCTATAGTAAAAGCATTTGACCAATATTTACCTGAAACCGCTGAGTTGTTTCAAGGTGGTGCTGATGCGTATTATACAGATGATGAACCTGCGTTTATAGAAAAAGTCTACCCAATCTGTCAAAGTATTTCTATAGATTATGGAATTATTGAAAAGTCTGAAAATGTTTTTGTTTTGCCTTCTGATTTTGGCTGGTCCGATTTAGGAACCTGGAAATCACTATACGATGTTGCTGAAAAAAATGATGAGGGAAATGTTATTATCGGGGAAATGGTTAAATCAAAAGAGTCTAACAACAATTTAGTAGTTGCCCCAAAAGACAAACTTGTTGTTTTAGAAGGTGTAGAAGATTTATTCGTTCTCGATACTGAAGATGCCTTGTTGATTTGCAATAAAAACAATGAGCAAGAGGTTAAACGAATAGTTACTGAAATTAAGGCCGATCAGAACGGAAAATTCATTTGATAACAAGATTTACCAAGTGGTTTGTCCTAATCCTAATAGCAGGAGTAAACACCTCATTTACAAAAACAAGTAGTGGGGTTCTACCTATTTACTTCCCTGATTACGAAGCGGTTAATTATACTGAAAATGTGGTTGTAAACTCTGAACGACTCAACCTGTTTTATGAGTCTTTAGATCGTTATGTCAATCAAAAACAGGAGAAAGTAGTAGTGACTCACATAGGTGACAGTCATATTCAAGCCGACTTTCTAACCCATACAGCTCGAAAATTATTTCAAAAAACTTTTGGCAATGGAGGCCGTGGGTTTGTATTTCCTTTTAGGTTGATTCGAAGTAATTCACCGTTAAATTTAGGATTGAATTACACGGGTAGTTGGGAAAGCTGTCGGAGTATTTCTTATAGAGACAATTGCAATTTTGGGATTTGTGGGGCAACGGCAACTACGTTTGATAGTGCTGCATATTTGCGAATAAACCCAAATACAGATGGCGATATGAATTATGAGTTTGACCGCTTGAAGTTATTTAGTTACCACACACCGCTAAGTTTTGATGTCAATTTATTGCATGCTGATAGTTCCGTTTTAGATTTTGATTATCAGCCGATAAGCACATCTATTTCAGAGATATATTTTACAGAAATGCAAGATAGCTTATGGATGACTTTTGAGAAATGCGAAGAGCAAGGGTATTTTCAACTGTTTGGTATGAGTCTAGAAAACTCCAATCCAGGTTTAGTATATAATGCTATTGGATTAAACGGAGCGTACGCGAAAAGCTATTTAAGAAATAACTTTTTTGAAGAACAAATGGAGGCGTTAGAGTCTGATTTGGTTATCGTATCACTTGGAACTAACGATACGTACATGAGCGAAAAGTTATTTTGTAAAGCATGTTTTAAAGATTCTTACAGCGAACTTTTGGGTAGAATACGTAGAAGTAGCCCAACAGCGTCTATCTTACTAGTTACCCCAGGTGATTTTTATATTCGCCGGAGATATCACAATAACAACATCAAAGAAGCGATAGAAGCTATTTATGAATTAGCTGAGTCCTATGATGCGGCTATTTGGGATTTCAACAAAGTAATGGGAGGTAGTTATTCTATCAAAAAATGGAGAGATGCTGGGTTAGCACGAGCTGATTTGATCCATTTTTCGGAGGAAGGTTACGTGTTGCAAGGAAAAATGTTATACGGAAGCATAATGGAGGGTTATGAAAAGCGATTCGATTAAGGGGATATGTTAACACTTCGAAACATATTTCAATATACTGAAGGTTCTCCTTTAATCTTTAGTCAGTATTTATTCTTGTTTTTGTTTAGTGCAGGATTCGTACTTTACTGGCTCTTTCACAAGAAACTAGTACTTCGAAATACATATCTTCTTCTTTTTAGTTTGTTCTTTTATTATAAGTCTGGAGGCTTGTATTTTGGATTACTGTTAATTTCCACAATTGTAGATTATTGGTGTGGTAACGAGATATATAAATCAAAGGATCCGCTAACACGCAAGGTGTTTTTGATATTGAGTCTCTTTGTAAATCTTGGGTTATTAGCATTCTTCAAGTATTCTGCGTATATCGTTGGTCTCATTAATTTTTACGCTGGAACAGATTTTCACGTTGTAAATTTCATGGCGGTTGTTTCGAATAATTTATTCGGATCGGGTTTTGACATCACAGAGATCATTCTCCCTGTTGGGATTTCCTTTTATACATTTCAGACACTTAGTTACACTATCGACATATATCGCAATCAGCTTAAGCCGACAAAAAACATTATTGATTTTGGCTTTTTCGTAACCTTTTTTCCTCAGTTAGTGGCTGGTCCGATTGTTCGAGCTTCAGATTTTATTCCTCAGATTTATAAAAAGTTTAGTCTCAACAGAAAACAGCTAGGGGTTGCACTTTATTTAATAATGACGGGCTTATTCAAGAAAACGGTTATCTCAGACTATATATCAGTCAACTTTGTTGATCGAGTTTTTGATGATCCAAATCTTTACTCTGGGTTTAGTAACCTAATGGCTGTTTATGGTTACAGCATACAGATATACTGCGATTTTTCTGGCTACTCGGATATGGCGATAGGGTTGGCCGCTTTGTTAGGTTTTCAGCTGCCTTTAAACTTCAACTCACCGTACAAGTCCGAATCAATCACAGACTTTTGGAGACGATGGCATATTTCCCTTTCTTCATGGCTTCGAGATTACTTATACATCTCGTTAGGGGGGAATAGAAAAGGGAAAGTTCGCACCTATATTAACCTCATGATTACAATGTTATTAGGCGGTTTATGGCACGGAGCTGCAACTAAATTTATTATTTGGGGCGGACTTCATGGTGCAGCATTAGCAGTTCATAAGCTTTGGCAACGTTATGTTCCCGGATTAAGTGACATGAAAGGTGTTTTGCCTAAACTAATTACAGGTGTGGTTACCTTTCATTTTGTGGCGTTTTGCTGGATTTACTTTCGAGCTTCAAATGTTGAGAAGGTAGGTTTAATGCTTACACAAATTTTTACTGATTTTAATTGGGCAGGTATTGGCGAACGATTTTCAAAATATAGCTCCCCATTTTTGTTGATTATACTCGGTTTTGTCATTCATTTTCTGCCCAATAACTGGAAGACGTGGGGCAAAGATGTCTTTGTCAAAATTCCGGATGTAGCAAAGGTTGCTCTATGTTCTGTGATTATATTTATCTGCTATCAAGCCAAAACAGCAGATGTTCAACCCTTCATATATTTCCAATTTTAAACTGTGTTTATAGAATAATTTTTATCTACCAATAGATTTTTAATACTTTGTCAAAAAATAATAATATGAAACAAATAGTTGTTGCTCTTACCCTAATTTGTAGCTTGTTTAGTCTTCAGCTTTTTGCTCAAGATACTTTAAAAAATAAAAAGGATGGGCATTACTTTTTTGAGGTAGTAAAAGACCTTGAAGCAAATGAAGTTCAAAATCAGAATAGAACTGGAACGTGTTGGAGTTTTAGTGCTTTATCGTTTATTGAAAGCGAACTGATTCGAACCGGAAAAGGTAAACACAAATTGTCGGAGATGTATATCGTGCGAATGGCATATTTAGACAAAGCGGAAAAGTACGTAAGAATGCAAGGGAAAGTTAACTTTTCGCAAGGGGGCGCTTTTCACGATATTCCTTATGTGATAAAGAAATATGGAATTGTTCCTGCCGAAACGTATAAAGGGTTAAACTACGGATCGGATATTCATAATCATACAGAAATGGAAGGGATGTTAAAGGCAATGTGTGATGTGGTTGTGAAGAATCGTCAAGGTGTTCTTACTACCGCTTGGAAAGATGCAATTAACGGTGTACTTGATGCATATTTAGGTAAGTTGCCTGAAACTTTCGAATATCAAGGAGCTTCGTATACTGCAAAGTCATTTTCTAACCACTTAGGTTTAAATATGGACGATTATGTATCTCTTACTTCTTACACACATCATCCGTTTTACGAATCTTTTGTATTAGAAGTTGCTGATAATTGGGTTGGTGGTTCTGTATATAATGTACCGTTAGATGTATTCGTTTCCGAAATTGAAAATTCAATCATGACGGGTTATAGCATCGCTTGGGCTAGTGACGTCAGTGAAAAAGGTTTTTCTTTTTCAAATGGTCTTGCAATAGTGCCAGAAGACGAGTCAACACTTAAAATGAAAGGAAAAGACAATAAGCATTTTAATGATGGTGGAGCAAAACGAACGGGTAACCAATTTGACACTCCAGGAGAAGAAAAAGTTATTACTCAAGAAATGAGACAAATTGCTTTTGATAATTACAGTACAACAGATGACCATGGTATGCATCTTACTGGCATAGTGAAAGATCAAAATGGAACCAAGTATTATATTGTTAAAAACTCTTGGGGTACGAAGAACGATTGCGATGGTTACATGTATGCATCGGTTCCTTATATTCAGTACAAGACAATGGATATAATGGTGCACAAAGATGCGCTATCGAAAGCTACTAAAAAGAAGCTAGGCATCAAGTAATTTTTGAAGAGCTAGCGACAGAGCGTTTAATTTGTATTCCTTGGTTTATCAGCTAAACTTTCGCGAATATCAGGTTGAGGAATGATGTGAACGTCGTGTTGAGGGAATGGTATTCGAATATTGTTTTTGTTGAACTCAGAGTTGATTAAAAATCTCAAGTCACTTTGAACATCTTCGATTCTAAATCGATTTTTAGACCAGAAAAGTAGTTCAAAATCGAGAGAAGAGTTGCCAAAATCTTTGAATCGACATAATGGCTTAGGGCTTCTTACTACTTCGTTGTGTCGCTCAGCACATGCTAATAAAATGTCACGAACTTTCTGAACATCAGAGCCGTATGCAACACCTACTTTTACAGTAAATCGAGTAATGGAGCTATCTGTAGTCCAGTTTATAACGGAATTACTTATGATTTTTCCGTTTGGGATAACCAAGGATATTCCATCCCTTTTTTTGACTTTCGAGGTGCGAATTCCGATTTCTTGAACTCGACAAACCATGCCTTCAACCTCGATAATGTCGCCCACTCTTACCGTTCCTTCAAACAACAAGAAGAATCCGGATACCAGATCGTTAAATAGATGCTGTAAACCTAAAGCAAGCGCAACCAAAGCCGCAGATGAACCAATAATAAGTATGCTTAGATTTACCTTAAAAGTGTTGAGGACTAGAATTGTAGCAATAAGAAATACAACATATTTTCCAAGTTGAAAGTAGGCGTATTCCTGACCTATAGTAATCTTATTTGCTTTTTGTCCGGCTGTTAATAGTTTCTTTAACCAACGTAGAATAAGGTACGCACTGACGATAATGAAGAAGACTATAAAAAAATCGTAAACATAGATTGTTTTATCTCCAAAAGATACAACCGGAGATTTTAGCAAACTTCCAATTTTATCCAAGGCCTCACTCCATCTACTACTTGCCATTATTTCGTTAGATTTTGCAGCAAAATAACCGCTTTCTAATGGAATTGGTATTTTTTGGAGCCAAAATGTATCAATAAATTTTACGATTTGAGATGATTTGAATGCTGTACGAATTAATTTCAGGAAAAAACCAATACGAATGAAGATTATGGTCAGAGAAAAAGTTATTTTTGCAGTCCTTTTTTAGATAGGGATTTTACAGAAGAAAAAGCGATGAAAAGAACATTTCAACCTTCGAATAGAAAACGAAAGAATAAGCACGGGTTCAGAGAGCGAATGAGCACAAAAAATGGACGAAAAGTCTTAGCTGCTAGACGCGCAAAAGGAAGAAAGAAGCTGACAGTTTCTGACGAACCTGGTCACAAACGATAATACGTTTGGCCGCTGCGGCTGGTCTTGCTAAATCAGAGCGTCTAACCTTTAGGGAAGACATACAAGACTTATTTTCTGGAGAAAATCAAAAAGTGGGCAAGTTCCCACTTCTTGTGTTGTATAAAATTACGGATCAAACTGTTTTTGACTCGCACAAAGTAATGTTCTCAGTTTCCAAGCGAAAGTTTGGTAAAGCGGTTGATCGAAATAGGTTAAAACGTTTAATGCGAGAAGCTTACAGAACATGTGAGCGACGATCAGATTTAAGGTTGGCATCCGATAAGCAAATTCATTTAGCGTTTATCTATACAGGAAAAGGCTCTGAGTCTTACATTGATATAAACAAAGCAATAAAGAAAATCCATGATGTACTTATTGAAAGGATTGCAGAGTCTAATTAGTCTATTCTTTATTCTGTTGATACGATTTTATCAATTGGTGATTTCGCCGTTTCTACCAAACTCATGTCGATTTACACCCACTTGTTCACAATATAGTTTAGAGGCCATTTCTAAACATGGACCAATTAAAGGTTTGTGGCTTTCAATCAAAAGAATTGTAAGATGTCATCCGTGGGGTGGTCATGGCCATGATCCTGTGCCATAGAGGATATTTATATAGTTTCTCGTTTCAGTATGTAACTTGCTATTATAGTTTGAATGTATGGCAAATGCGTAATTATAGTTTTTGTCAATAGTTTAATTTAAAATAAATATCACATAATGCCCAGAGGGTTAGAAAGAAATATTTGACGTTTTTATTTTCTTTTTAATTCCGTAAAAGACTGTCAATCAGTCGTTAATATTTATTTGAAAAATCGAAATTTTAACATTTTTTAATGTTACATCCTAAATAATGTTGTTTTCCTCAGTTATTGAAAAGAATCTCTGTTTTCCTTCGTTAATATTGTGAAACAACAAGAAGTTGAAAAAAGATGAATAAGAAAAAGTGGTTAGTTGCGGCAGTTGTTTCGGCAATTGTTGTAACCGGGTTTAAGCAAGTAGACGATTACTTCGAAGTGTCGAAAAACTTAGATATTTTCACAACAGTTTATAAAGAAGTAAACCTAAGTTATGTGGATGAGGTTAAGCCAGGCCAGTTAATTCGCGAATCCATAGATGCTATGCTAGGTTCGTTGGATCCTTACACAAATTTCTACAGTGAAGCACAAGCCGAAGACTATCGGTTTCAAGTGACTGGGTCATATGGCGGAATTGGTGCTATTGTTAAGAAACACGGGTCGAACTTAGTTGTAGATAAGCCTTATGAAGGGTATCCAGCGCAACAAGCAGGTATGCGCACAGGTGATATTCTAATTAAAGTAGATGGAAAGTCAGTCGTTGGAAAAACAAGTGCTCAATTGTCTGAGTTGCTTAAAGGAACAGCTGGAACTACTGTCGTAATTACGGTTGAGCGACCTGACAATGGGGAGATGGACTTTACGTTAAAAAGAGCTCAAGTTAAGGTGAAAAATGTTCCGTATGCCGGCTTAGTTACACCAAAAGTTGGTTATGTGAAACTAACTGGTTTTACTCCAGATGCAGGATTAGAGGTGTACACTGCAGTCAAGAAATTAAAAGAAGAAGGAGCAGAAAATATCATTTTTGATTTACGTGGGAACGGTGGTGGTTTGTTACACGAATCTGTAAATATTGTTAATGTTTTTGTAAAGAAGGGTCAACTCGTTGTAAGTACAAGAGGAAAGGATAAAGAAAATGACAGGGTTTACAAGACACTAAACGCACCATTAGATACTGAAATACCGCTTGTAGTTTTAGTTGATGGAGGCTCCGCGTCAGCTTCTGAGATTGTTAGCGGAACTATTCAAGATTTAGATCGAGGTGTTGTAATTGGTACACAAAGCTTCGGAAAAGGTTTGGTGCAATCGACGCGTATGTTGAGCTATAACACGCAAATGAAGATTACCACTGCCAAGTACTATATCCCGTCAGGAAGATGCATTCAGCGACTAGATTATGCACACAAAAAGAACGGTAGTGCTATTTCTATTGCTGACTCATTGAAACAAGTTTTTTACACTCTAAACAAAAGAAAGGTGACCGATGGGGAGGGAGTAAGTCCCGATATTGAATTAGGATTTCCAAGCCTAACTAAAATAGCCTCTAGTTTAGTGCGCAATGATTTAATTTTTGATTACGCTACGAAGTATAGAAATGAGCATGATTCAATAGCAGAACCGTTAGAGTTTCATCTTACTGAGGAAGATTATCAAGACTTTAAATCCTTTTTGAAGGACAAAGAATATGGTTATACAACGGATACAGAAAAAGCCCTAAAAGATCTTGAAAATAGGGCGAAAGATGAAAAATACATTCAGGCCATAGGTGGTAGTATTGACGCGCTAAAAAAGGAATTTGACGCTAATAAAAATGAAGATTTAGATCGACATCGAAAAGAAATTATTGAACTGTTAGAATCTGAGATTGCTGCGAGATATTACTATGATCGAGCATATGTAGAGACAACTTTCGATGAGGATCCAGATGTGCAAGAGGCGTTAAAAATATTTAACGACCCAAGCCGCTATCAAGCCATACTTAAAGGGATTAAATAGCTTTGGAAATCATAGATATAGTATTAGCATTTCTCTTTGGAATCGTGGGAGGATTGCTATCAGGATTATTGGGCGTTGGAGGTGGAATTATTTTTATTCCCGTTTTTGATTGGTTGTTTAGACAGAAAGGAATAGAAGGTGAGGAATTGATTCGCTTAATGTTGGCAAACTCTTTTTTAGCAATACTGTTTTCTGGTATTTCAAGTAGCTACAAACATCACAAACAAGGAACATTTTACCTCAAAGAAATATTAACCATTGCTGTTCCTGCAATGATTATAGGTTCAACTATGTCCTACTTCATTACTTCTGCAGAATGGTATAAGGACATATATTTCAAAATCATCTTTGTGGTAATCTTGCTTATTACACTATGGCGTTTAAATTCTAACAAAAAGAAGGACACAAAGCCAGAGAAACCATATTCATTGATAAATTACATAATCATTGGGGCAAGTACGGGCTTGATTTCTGCGTTTTCTGGTTTGGGAGGGGGAGTAGCCATGATTCCACTTTTGACCATGTTTATGCAAATGGATATGAAGAAAGCTTCGGGGATTAGTATCGGCGTAATACCAATTATGATTCTTCCGATGTTGGTTGTTTATGCATTCCAGAATCCAGAAGTCCAAAACAGTGGTGCAATTGGTTATTTGCAATTTTGGGTTGTATTGCCTGTCATTATTGGTATCATTATAGGGTCACCAATCGGTGTAACTATCGCAAAAAGAATAAAAAGCACTCAACTGAAAAGTATATTTGCGATTTTATTGGTTGTTATTTCTATAAAATACATTTACCAATTGGTTGGAGCTTTAACGCACTAAAACATGACGCATAAAAATAGTATAAGACAGGTATTAATGTTCATTTTACTTGCACTTGTATCAAGTGGAGTATTTGCACAGAAACTAAATGGCAAACAGAAGAAGGCCTTAAAGCAACTAAAAGATGACATAGGTTACTTGGCTTCAGACGATTTAAAAGGTAGGGCTACTGGGTCTCAGGGAGAGCGATTAAGCGCCGAATACATTGCGCGTGGATTCGAACAAAACAAACTTGAGCCACTCGGTACCGAAGGGTATTTTCAGAAGTTCGCAATAACCACACTTCGCATTGCAAACGCAAAATCAGAGTTCAACTTAAATGGAGTTGAAATGAAATTGTTCAGTGATTATTATCCGTTGTCATATTCAGCAAACGCCTCAGACCTTAATGCAGCAATAGTTGCAGTTGGTTATGGTATTTCATCCGAGGAAAGAGATGATTATAAAAATGTAGAAGTCAACGACCGAATCGTAGCAATAAATATTGGAAGTCCTGATGGTATCCACCCACATAGCAAGTTTTTAGCATGGCATGGCATCTCAATACGTGTTGATGAAGCGGTTAAACGTGGGGCAAAAGGGGTTATATTTTATCGTGACAAGGAAACTGTGGAGAAACCTAAAGGAGAGCTTAGTTTAACGATGAAGCCTTCTTCAATACCAGTTCTATTTTTAGATCGAGTATATGACAAGGGCGAGTTTTTATTCGCTACTATTAAACTTAAAATCATGGTTGATCAAGATTATGCATACAACGTAATCGGGTTTAAAGACAATGGTGCACAAAATACAATTGTTATTGGAGCGCATCATGACCATCTAGGACAAGGTGAACATGGTAATTCCTTAGCTCAAAATCCAAACGAAATACACAATGGAGCCGATGATAATGCAAGCGGTAGTGCAGCCTTAATTACCCTTTCAAAAGTTTTAAAGAAATCGAAGAAATGGAATAAGGAAAATAACTATCTATTTATAGCATTTTCAGGAGAAGAAATGGGTCTGCTGGGGTCCAAATATTTTGTAGAAAATCCAACAATCGACCTTTCAACAGTGAATTACATGATCAATATGGATATGATAGGAATGTACGATAAAGAGAAAGGTTTGATTATAAACGGAGTAGGTACTAGTCCAAGTTTTGTACCTGCGTTAGATGAGCTACTTAAGGAAGATCTAATGATAGATACAGTCGTTACAACATTTAGTGGAATTGGACCATCAGACCACACATCGTTTTATTTGAAAGGAATCCCTTCACTGCATTTTTTTACGGGTGCTCATGAACACTACCACAAACCTACCGACGATATTGAGCGTGTTAATTACCTTGGTGAAATATATGTTCTAGACTATATGACACGATTTATCAGAACACTTAACGATGATGGTAAAATAGTTTATTCGAAGACTAAAGATGAGACTAATAAAAGTTCTGGTAAGTCTCGTTCTAAGTTTGAAGTAACGCTTGGAGTAATACCGAATTATTCATTCTCAGGAGAAGGGATGCAAATCGATGCTGTGAGAGATGGCAAGCCTGGCAAAGAAGCCGGGTTAATGGCGAAGGACGTTATAATCAGTTTTGCAGGATACAATATTGCAAATATGACTGATTATATGAAAGCACTTGGTAGCTTAAAAAAAGGTGACTCGGCTGATTTAGTCGTGAGAAGAAATGGGGAGAACATTACACTAAAAGTAAAATTTTAAAATGAAACTTACAGAACATATTGCATCAGCGAAAGAAACGTTGTTTTCCTTCGAAATATTGCCGCCACTAAAAGGGGGGAGCATAGATAGGTTGTTTAATAGTATAGAGCCGTTGATGGAGTTTAAACCATCATTTGTTGATGTTACATACCATCGAGAGGAATATGTTATGAGAGGTCGCCCAGATGGTACATATGACAAAGTATCTATTCGAAAACGACCTGGTACTGTTGCTATTTGTGCTGCAATTATGCAGCGTTTTAAGGTTGAAGCAGTTCCTCATATTATTTGTGGAGGTTTTACCCGAGATGAAACTGAAAATGCGCTAATTGATTTAAATTTTCTTGGAATTGATAATGTTTTAGCCATCCGTGGAGATAATCAACGAGGAGAAAGGAATTTTACACCTGAAAAAGGAGGGAACAAAAATGCGTTGGATTTAATTCGACAGATTAAAGATATGAATAACGGGATTTATTTAGACGAAGAGCTGAAAAACCCGATAGCAACAAATTTTTGTGTTGGAGCAGCTGGTTATCCAGAGAAACATATTGATGCAATGAATCTTGATACGGATTTGAACTTTTTGAAACAAAAAATTGATGCCGGAGCTGGTTTCATTACAACTCAAATGTTTTTTGACAACGAAAAGTTCTTTTCGTTTGTAGACAGATGCAGAAAGGCTGGGATAACTGTGCCGATTATTCCAGGTATTAAGCCAATCACGAAGAAAAAACAAATGTATAATCTGCCTAAAATATTCAATATAGACATACCTGTTGATTTCAGTCATGCAATGCAGGAGGCGAAAACTGAAGAAGCGGCGTACGAAATTGGTATTGAATGGTGTGTTGAACAATGTAAAGAATTGAAAAAGAATGGTGTTCCAGTTTTACATTTTTACACGATGAGCTTATCAAATTCGACACGAGATATAGCGTCTCAAATTTTTTAATGGAAGGAATAGTAGCAAAATCAACTGGCAGCTGGTATGAGGTGTGGCTTGAAAACGGTACATCCATTCAATGTCGTTTGCCAGGTAAATTTAGGCTACAAAAATCTACGCTTACAAATCCAGTTGCTGTAGGAGACGTTGTTCGAGTTCAAGCTGAAATCGTTGAAGAAGCGTTAATCGTTGAAATATTACCAAGAAGAAATTATTTGCTGCGCAAAGCAACTAAGTCTAGCAGCCAGTTTCAAATCGTAGCGTCGAATATTGATCAGGCTGTTATTATTGCTACTCACAGCGAGCCAAGAACTTCCACAGGTTTTATTGATCGTTTTTTAGTCACTTGTGCCTTGTACGAAATTGAGCCAATCATACTCTTTAATAAAACGGATTTAATAGGTGATTGGGATGGGTTTAGGGAAATTACTTCTGTTTATCGTGAAGCTGGTTACACGGTTTTGGAGTCTTCTCTAGTGGGAAATATAGTATCACAAGAAATAAGGGACATTTTTAATAATAAAATAACATTACTCTTTGGTCACTCAGGAGTAGGTAAGTCGACCTTATTAAACTTATTGATTCCTAATGCCGCACAAAGCGTGGGTAACATCAGTGATCAACATAAGAAAGGGAAGCATACAACAACCTTTGCTCAAATGTTTAAGGATGTAAAAGGAAACGTCATTATAGACACCCCTGGAGTAAAAGAATTCGGAATAGAAGAGCTCGAACCATGGAGATTGGGGCACTGCTTTAAGGAGTTCAAAAAGCACATCCTCCAGTGTAAATACAACACGTGTATTCATTTAAATGAACCCGATTGCCAGATAATCACAGAATTTGCCGAGGGTAGAATTGCAGAATTTCGATACGAAAACTACCTAAATATATTAAATGACCTTACATAAAAGAAGATATAGGGCATTTTTGATCAGCAATACGAGAGAATAATCACCGAAAGCCCCCGCTTATTCTCTCAAAACAATCAGCTATAACTGGGATTCTACATAAATGCCTGATATACAGAGTATTTGTTTTGCAAAAATGCGTGTCCCTTTTCGAGTACACTGTGAGAAATGTCATCTAACTTTATTTTTTTCAAATAATTTTTTTTTGGAATAATCTTCATATTTTTGCCCCCTGTACAAATATTGTGAAAATGACTAATAGTAGATTCGCCTCGATACCGAGGACATCATTCAAAATTGAAGCAGCTTTTGTCAAATACCTATCGTTACTGGTGTTTGTCGTGGGAGCTCTTTTTACTCAAGTTAATGCTCAAATTACCGTATCATCCACTCCTCAAACAAACAACGATTTTTGTGGGGTAGGTGCACCATCGTTAATTTTACCAGTAGTTGCAACAACTAGTTGTTCTGGTTCTGGTATTAATTATCAATGGTACGTCGGGAGCACATTTGCAACTTCGACTGCTATTACAGCGTCAGGTACTCCAAACTATTCTGGTTGGAATACCTCAACACTTAATGTGAACAATGCAAGTGCCTTAGGTACGAGCACTGTCTACTTTGTGGTGTTGACCGAAAATGGTGGAGCTTGTAATGACGCTGACACGTTAGGGCCGTTTAACTATGTAAAGGTTACATCGGCACCGACAGTAAGTATTACTGGTGGAAGCCCGCGAAACATTTGTGAAGGAGATGATGCTCAATTTGCTGCATCAGTTTCTGCACCAAGTCCAGCAGGTGTGTTGACGTATGTTTGGTCAAAGACTCCAGATGGTTCCGCACCAAGTGTTGTTCAAACAACAACTGATGTGCTAGCTACTGTCGACACTTTTACATATTCTACAATATTAACTGACGACCAAGATGATATCGATTTAGCAGTTTCAAATGCATGTGGAACTGGAAACGCTTCAACGGTTGTTGTAAATGTAAACCCAAAGCCAGATGTTACGGTTGCGAGTTCAATGACTCTTTTGAGTGCATGTGAAGGCTCAAATGTTAACATACAATATAATGTAAGTAATGCTCAAAAAGATCCAAGTAGTGGTGGTACTAATGTTGGATGGACAATTACTGCAACTGGAGATGCTGCTTTAATATCTCTATTAACACTTTCAGGTTCTGGAAATACTGCCGTTAATTTAAATGTTGGTTCAGGTCTTGCACCAGGATCGTATTCGGCATCTTTTACTTCAATTGAAAATACAACTGATGGTTGTTCAAAAACTATTTCTACAAACACAATAAATGTAAACATCTATCCGGAGCCAGTAATTACTTTTACTGCGACTCCTTCTAATATCTGTAACGGAACAGGAGCAGGAACTACTTTCTCGATTACTGTTTCAAATGCGGAATACTCAGTTAGTGGAAGTACTGTTGCTGTAAACTGGAGTGCTTCAATCTCCGAATCTTCATTTGCAACTGCCGCAGGTTGTGCTGGTGGTTCTGCAGGAATTTTGTCTACAACAATTACTGGTGTAGGTAATGGGACAACAACTTATACAGTTCCAAATACATTAGGTGTTGGTATTTATCAGTATACTATTAATAGTATTACAAATACGTCAAATTCATGTACAGGTACGTTGGGTGCAACTTCGGTTATAAGCTGGAGAGTTGATCCAACACCAAATATTACAGTCATTCCAACTTCAGCTTCAGTTTGTGAAGGAAATTCTACTAACTTTAATATTAATGTTACCAACGCACAATATTGTGGTACGACTGCAGGTGCTGGTACATTAAGTGATGTAGATTGGAGTTTAACATATACAGACGGAACTGGTAGTGCTTTAGCTGGTGGTAGCCCGTTAACTGGAACAGGAAATGGAACGCAAGGGCCTTACACAACTAGTGCTGGTTTAGCAGTTGGTAATCATGTCTTTGCTCCAGGTACAATCACGGTAACAACTCCTGCAGCTCCAGGTTGTAATAGAGATGTTTCATCTAAGAAATTTACTTTAACAGTAAATCCTGAGCCAGTTGTTACTTTTGATAAGACGTCAATCACGCTATGTGAAGGAACTACTGATTCTTTTGAAATTCAAGTGAGCAACGCCATGCTAAGTGGGGTTGGTCAAAATTGGGAAGTTTTCTATACTCAAACAGGAGCTAGCGCATTAAGTGGAACTCCTTGTGCAGCTGGCTCTACTGCTGGTATCATTACTGGTTCTGTTACTGGAACTGGAAACAACCCTATAAAATACTATGTTCCAACAAGTTTGACTCCAGGATATTACACGTATACTTTAACAGGTATAAGTAATACTTCGGCAGGTTGTACTGGAACCTTAGGTGCTAACACAACAATTACAATAATTGTTGAGCCAAGACCTATTATTACCATGAACCCAGAAACTAAAGACGCATGTGAAAATGACGTTGAAAGCTTCAACTTAAGTGTAACTAACACCGTTGGGTGTTCAAATATTGCAACAACGAGTACTTCAAGTTGGGCAATAAATGTTCACACTGATAATGTTTTAAGTGATTTTACTACTGTTGTTCCAGGTGGAACTGGAAGTGGAAACGCTTCTTATACTATTGCTGCCAATACTACTGGTGCTTTGACACCAAATGATCACATATTTGATGCAAGTGTTGCTGCAACTGGTGGTACATGTACTGGGTCAAGTGTAAGAGATACATTTGTAATTAGTGTTGATCCAAGACCGGAAGTACAGATTAATGGTGCTGCTGGTGCTCAAACTGTTAACGTATGTCAGGGAACAGCAAGTAGCTTTACTTTTGAAGTTTCTAATGCTGAACATAATTCAGTAGGCGTTAACTGGGAAATCACATACACGGAATCTTCTGGTGCTGTATCTGCAAATTGTAATGGTGCTACTACAGCTGATATCCCAGGTGCTAGCGGTTCATATACAGGTACAGGTAATGGAACTTCAACAATTACGATTCCTTCTACTTTACCTGTTGGTCAGTATACATATACATTAACAAACATTGTAAATACAGATGGGCCATGTACTGGTACTGTAGATGGTGTAACATTTGGTCCGCAAACGATCACAATTAATGTATATCCTACTCCTGTATTTACTGTACAACCAGATTCTACTGAAATTTGTGAGGGTAATATCGCCTTTAATGATTTTAGTTTGGTAGTTTCAAATGCAAGATACTGCTCTAGTCCTACAACTATTGCAAATGCAGGTTGGGAAATATCAGGAATCACCGACGGTGTGGCAAGTAATGCTCCAGATCCTATTACGGGTACTGGTAACGGTGCAACTTCAACGTATAATTCAAATACAGCTGGTACTTTAACTGCTGGTTCTTATACTTATGAAGCAACATCTATTGAGCTTACAGGTTTGCCTGTGACTTGTACAAATACAATATCAAGTAATAATACTCATGTTTTAACTGTGAACCCTGCTCCAGATGCATCATTCGCTAGTTCGACTTATAGCATTTGTGAAGGTCAAACAGGTAGCGTAGATGTTGCAGTGTCAAATGCAATGTTAAATGGTAATCCAGTTAATTGGAGCTTTGACGTTTCTGAGACGTCTGGAAACATGACAACTTCTTGTATTGTAAGTGCAACGGTTAATCAGAATTTAGTTAGAGATACGAGTGGTTCTGGAAACAACGCAACAATTACATACAATATACCAAGTAACTTAACTACTGGTATTTATACATATACAATCAGTAACGTTTTAAATACTGATGAAAATTGTACTGGTACAAGTGCGACAAGTACCATTACGATTTATGTTTATCCTAGAATTACAGTTAACATCGTTGAAACTGATGACGCTGTTTGTGAAGGAGAAACTTCTGATTTTGATATCGATGTTCGAAATGCGAGATACTGTAGTGCATTAAACACTGCAAGTAATAACGCTCCATGGACATTAAACTATGTAGATGCAACTGATAGTGATATTTTCCCAGACCCACTAACTGGATCAGGTAATTCAGACTATACATTTACTGCAAACAATCCAATGGCTCTTACTGCTGGAGTATATGAATTTAGAACCGTTTCAATAACTAGTGGAATTACAACTCCAACAAGTAAATCATGTACATTCCCGGTAGCTGATACGTTTACATTAACCGTAAATCCTGAGCCAGTAGTTACTTTCTCTACAACGAATGTTAACTTATGTGAAGGTTCAACTGGAAGTTTCAATGTTGCAGTAACAAACGCTCAGTATACTGCGGGTGCTTCTACGGTTGAAGCTGATTGGACTATCGACTTAATTGGAGATAGTACAGATGTAGCAAATAATTGTGTTTCAGGTGGATCTGGCGCAGGTTTATATAACTTGGCTGGAACTAACAATGTAAATGGAACAGGTGATTCAACAATTACCGTTAATATTCCTGCAACGTTAGCTCCTGGTGTTTACACATATACTTTAAATGGTATCTTAAATACATCAAATACTTGTACAGGTTCTATAGGAGCAATACCAACAGTGACAATTACTGTTTATCCTATGCCTGATGTTGATTTGAGTACAGACAATCTTACGGTTTGTGAAAATACTACCGAGACTGTTGATATCACCGTAACTAATGCGCAGTATTGTGCGTCAATCGGTGGAGCACCAATCGATGTTAACTGGGAGATTACTCATACTGATGGAACTCAAAGTACAATTCCTGCTTCTGTATGGAGCGGTACAGGTAATATGGGAGCAACATCATACACAGTTAACAGTGCACTAGCATTAACCAACGGTGGTTCTCCTTATACATTTGATATCTCTCAAATTGAAAATATTACTCATTCATGTACAAATACTGATTCGTTTAGTGGTGCTGAATTAACAGTTAATGTAAATGACTTACCTACGTTAACAATCAATAGCGTTGAGTCTCCAGTTTGTGATGGAAGCGTTTCAACAATTACTTACTCAGTTAGTGATGTTGAACCAACAGATAATTGGTCATTTACTTTTACAGCAGGTGGTACGACTAAAACTGTTACTGGAACTGGTTCGGTAACTAGTGCAGATACATTTACAGTTGCTTTAACTCCTCCAGGTGTTAAGACTGTTTCTTATTCTGCAATAACTAACACAACTACTGGTTGTATTGGTAATACACCAGCAAATAATAATATCTCAGTATTAACATTACCTGACGTTACAGCTTTTGCAGCGTCTTCAAATACAAATATTTGTTCTGGTTTAACAAACGATTATGATTTAACAATCGCAAATAGTGCAGGGAAATCTTGGGCTGTTTATTATAACATTGACGGCGGTTCTGCATTAAGTTGGACTGGTGTTGGTGATGGAGCATTTACAAGATCAATACCAACTCAGTATCACCAAGATGCTAATGGAGCATTTGATTCTAGACCAATTACTATCGACAGTATCAAATGGGTTGCACCAACTTCTAATCCATTATGTATTAGAACATCAGTTACTGACCCTAATGCAACATTAAATGTAATGCCAAGACCGTACATCACGTTGACGGCTCCATCTAACGTTTGTGTGAACTACACAGCAGACATCGATTACTTTGTAGGTGGTGTTAGATCATCTGATTTATGGGATTTTGATTGGTACACAACTGGACCAACAGATGGACCAAACAACATTACAGGTAGTGACACAAGTACAGGGGCGTTTACAACTAACCCATTAACTCCGGTTGGAACTTCAAATGTTAACGTTCCGATGATTACAAACAATAGTACTGGTTGTGATTCTTCATATTCTTCTTCTCCATGGTCACACGATATCACTGTAGATCCTCCAACTGTACCTGGTACGTTGAGCCCGAGCTACACAATTTGTGATGGTGATAAAGGACCTTATACATTTACATTGACAGGTTATACAGGTGACGTACAAAACTGGGATTCTAGTGATAACGACGGATTTACTTACTATAACATTGGAAATACAACTGCTACTCATACAGTTGAATACCCACACTTAACAACCCGTTACCAAGTAGTGGTTAAGAGTGGAGCTTGTCCAGCAGATACTTCAAACGAAGTGATCTTATTTGTTCACCCACAACCTGCAGCAGCTATTGTTAGCGCAAGCGACAGTATTTGTGATGGTTCAAACATTGATGTAGTATTTGAAGTATCTGGGGTACCAAATACTCACGACTATTCTGTACCTTATACGGTATCTAACGGTACTACAACATTAACTGGTACGTGGACGGGAACAGGTTCTTCTGCAACCATTAATAAGACATTAACAAATAGCGGATCTGGATTCTCAGCGGGAACTTGGTTCGTAACATTAGAAAGCATTAGAAACACAAACACTGGTTGTGACACGGTATTAACTGACACTGCTTGGGTTAAAGTTAAATCAACTCCGGTTGGAAATACTGCTTCAACACCAACAGATACATTATGTGCAAATTCTGATGGATTGGTTAAATGGGATGGAACTGCTGCTGACGGTTATGTAGTTGGATGGCAGAAAAAAGTTGGTTCTGGATCTTGGAATAATATTACAGGATCTGCAGGTGACACACTTGAATTCGTAAGTTTATCTACAACAACTCAATACAGAGCCGTTATTGAAAACGCACCATGTACCGGTCAAGCGTTCTCTGCTCCAGTTACTATAACAGTATTAACAAACAATCCTTTAGCAGCTTGGGATTTACCAGCTAAAATTAAGTATTGTGCGTCTGGAACGGCAACTACTGATTTGACATACGATGTTACTGGTACTAATGGTTACGATTGGACATTAACATTGTTAGAAGGTGACTCTACTCATACAATTACTGGAACAGGTAATGTAAATAATAAAGTATTTACAACTACTCCGGGTATGATGACTGAGACATTTAATGTTACACTTGTGAAAATTGTTATTTCAAGTGGAACATTTAGTTGTACTAAGAATTTAGATAACACTGGAATCACGAATGTTTCTATTATCGACATGCCTACAGTTACTCTTAATAGTGTAACATCTGAAGTATGTGACGGAGATAGAGTATCAATGAGTGTTACAGTAAGTGATATTAAAGCGTCAGAAAGTTGGGAATTAGCTTACACGATTAATGGTGTATCTAAAGATACAACTGGAACTGGTTCAGGAACATTCTCTTGGGTTATCCCTTATACTGTATCTGGTGGTAATGCAACTCAAAGTGTTGCATTAGTTTCTATCGAAAACACTACTGCTAAGACAAGTGCTGGTGCTACTTGTACTAAGTCTTTAACAGAATCTGCTTCTTATGTTGTTAGTGGAACAACTAGCCCTGGAACAATTGGAACTACAGCATCAGTTTGTAAAGGTGCTTCAGGTTCAATTACTGAAACTAGTGCTAGTTCGAATGGAGCAACAATTACTGATTGGTTATCTAGTACTGATAACGGTACTACTTGGACTTCAACTGGTAATACATCTAAGACTCAGAATTATATCAATATTCAAACAACGACTATGTTTAGAGCAATCTATACAAATAGTCCTTGTGATACAGCAGCGTCCAACACTGTTACTATAACAGTAAAAGATTTACCAACTGCGTCTATCGCATTGTCTGGTAGTAATGATACAATATGTGAAGGATCAACTTCAACAATTGATTTAACGGTTGGTAATGTTGATGTGGGACAGACATTTACTGTAAGTTATACAGAAGGGTCTGTTACAAAGACAACTTCAACTCTTACTCAAAACGCTTCTGGAACACATACTATAACTACTGGAACGATTACTAGTACAACGGACATTACGTTAACTAGTATTTCTACAACTTCTGGAACAACATGTACAAATAGCTCGTTGAACTCTACAGTTACGGTTACAGTTCAAGAACAACCTACTGCAACTATTGCTAGCTATGATGCGACTTTATGTAATGGTGAGAAAGTTGACTTAACAATTACTGTAGGTAATGTTGGTTCAACTGATAAATGGACAATCAACGGAACACTTGATGCTAATGCTGAGACTTTCAGTGGAACTGGAACTGGAACGTTTAGTTTCACTACAAGCAATACTGTAACAAGTAATGCAGATGTGTTAGCGTTGACTAACATCACGAATAACTCTACACAGGATGCATGTTCATCTAACCCAGGTGCATCAGTAACAATTTCAGTGGATCCCGTTACGGTTGCTGGTGTGATTGGAACTGCTGCTATTTCAGCTGATACAATTGTATGTTATGGTGATGGTGGTTATGTTAAAGAATTTACTGCTGGTACTGGAAACATTACTAAATGGCAGTCAAGAAGAAATGGTACATCTACGTGGGTTGATATTAACTCAACAAATTCTACTCAATTCTTCTTTAACTTAACAGACACTACTGAATACAGAGCGGTTTACAAATCTGGATTATGTGCAGCTGACTTCTCTAATGAGGTTACAGCAACTCCAAAAGCTCTTCCTTATGCGGAAATCACAACAATATTGGATGACAGTATTTGTGCTGGTGAAACATCTGATGTTGAATTCACAGTGGATTTTGTAGATGTTGGTTCAACATTCATTATTGATTATAAAGAAGGTTCTGTGTCTAAGACTTCAGGAACATATACTCAAAATGCTACTGGAGTTCACACGTTGACTACTTCTGGTTTAACTACGACTACATTAGTACAATTAACGAACATTGAAGTTACTTCAACGGGTTCTGCAAGCGTTCCTGCTTGTGAGAATACATTAAGCAGCAATGGAACAGTTACTGTGTTAGAATTGCCATTCGCGTCTATTACTGCTGGACCTGATACATTATGTCAATTAGATAAGATTGTATTCACAGTGACAGTAACAAATGTTGCTGCTACTGATAACTGGTCATTACGTTATGAATTAGAAAGTGATGAAGATACTATCACTGGTACTGGTCCAGGAAGTGTTACTTGGATTGACACTGATTCTAACACTGCAGAATCTGCTAAGATTCAGTTAATTGAAATCTTGAACTTATCTAATGTTGGTACATGTAAATCTACTAACACAGACGATTGGGATATTTATATCTACAAACCTACTGAGCCAGGTGCAATTGTAGCTTCTACGGATACTATATGTAAAGGTGGAAACACAACGATCGGTGAAGTAACTGGAACTCCAAAACAAGGTGTTACTGTAAGTTGGGAATACAAGCCAATTACGGCTTCTAACTGGACTGCATTAAGCAACAATAACGCGGTATTGAGTATCTTGAATTTACAGGAAACTACTGATTACCGAGCTATTTATAAGTCAGGTGTTTGTGATACTGCACATTCAAACGTTGTAAGAATCCAAGTTGAAGAATTGCCATTGGCCACTTTAGCTGGTTCAACAACAATTTGTGCTGGTGATTCAGTTAACTTAACAGTTACTATCTCTAACGTAGGAACTTCTCAAGATTGGGAACTTGATTACTTGACAGGTACACTTTACGGTCAATTGACTGGTACTGGTTCTGGAACACACACATTAAGAGTTGGTAATTTTAATACGAATTCAGATGTAGTACTACAGGAATTAAATACTGTTAGTGGAAATCCAATGTGTGTTAATGATAAATTAACAAACAATGCTCAAGCAAGAGTGAATGTTAATCAGAGACCTTACGCTAGCTTAAATAGTGTAGTGACTCCAGTTTGTCAAAACAGCACTTCTTCATTCTCATTTACAGTTTCAAATGTGAAAAGCGGAGACAACTGGACATTGACATACTTAGTAGACGATGCTCACGCAACTACTGTCACTACAACAGGTAAAGGTCCTGGAACATTTACAGTTTCAACTCCTTCTTTAACAGATGACAAAACTTATACTGTTGAACTAAGAAATATCTTAAACACTACTACTGGTTGTGATTCAAGTTTAAGTTCAACTATGGATATTGTTGTTGACGCAACAACTACTCCTGGTTCTGTTGCATCTGATTCTACTGTTTGTTACGCTTCGCATATTGGTACAATTAACCACACAGGTGGTAATGGTAGTATCGTAAGATGGGAAACATCACAAGACAATGGAACAAGTTGGGCAACTATCACTAACACAAATAGCAGCTATGTTTATACTAACTTGACTAAATCAAGTTTATTCAGAGTTGTTAAGAAAAACGGTGTTTGTTTAGAAGCGAATACTTCTCCTGTAACAATAACAGTTAATGAATTACCTAACGCTACTATCTCAGGATCAGATACAGTGTGTGCTGGTACATCTGGTACACTTACAGTAAGTGTGACAAATACACAAGGAGAAGATTGGAGAGTTTCCTACTTAGTTGGTACTGTATTAGATACCATCTCTGTTAGTGGACCATCAACTACAGGAACGATTAACACTGGTTCAATCAAAACGAACACTGATGTTACATTGAAGAAAGTATGGATGACTTCAGGAACTCCACAATGTGAAAACAATAATTTAAATAATAATGCAACAGCAACAGTTGAAGTTGATGATGAGCCTAATGCTACATTAATTTCATTAACTGATTCTGTATGTACTGGTAGCCCAGCATATGGTAAAGTGACCGTGTCTGATGTAAGAACTAGTGAAAACTGGAAATTATACTGGTCAATAAACGGTGGTACTGCGGATTCTGTTACAGGTAAAGGTGCAGGTAGCTTTAACTTCACTACTGCAAACTTGACAGTGAATACTTCAACAGTTCGATTGACAAGAATGGTTAATATGACTACTGGTTGTGAAGGTTCTCCAACAGATCAAGATGTCGTAACTGTTTCTCCAACAACTGTTGGTGGTACATTATCGGCTAATGACACTGTTTGTAAAGGAACAAACTCAGGTACGTTGACTTTAGGTGCTGATGCAGTTGGAATGGTAATGGGTTGGGAGTATAGTACAGATAATGGTTCAACTTGGACTGCTATCAATAATACTGCTTCTACTTATACATATTCTAACTTGACATCTACAACTCAATACAGAGTTAAAGTACAAAGCGGTGTATGTAACATGGAGTATTCTTCTGTTGTAACAATAACAGTTAATGAATTACCAGTTGCAGCTATCGTTTCAGTTGGAGCAAATAATATATGTGAAGGTTCTAGTACTTACGTAGCTATCAATGTTTCTAACGTAAGTGCAGGAATGGATTGGGAATTGAAATACTTACAAGGTTCTTCAGTGAAAACGTTGATGGGTAATGGTCCTGGTGCAGATACTATCTGGACAGGTACATTGTCAACAAACACTGATATTTCTTTCCAATCATTAGAAATTACTAGTGGATCTCCACAGTGTTCTAATAGCTCATTTACGAATAACTATTCAACAACTATTAAGGTTATTGATAACCCAACAGCTACTATTAGTAAGTCTCCTACTGATATTTGTAAAGGAGAAACTCCAACTGTATCTGTTCTAGTTGATGATGTGTTAAGTTCTGAAGCTTGGACATTAATCTATAAAGTAAATAATGGTTCAAACATTACATCAACTGGTGTAGGGTCTGGAACATTTAATCTTTCAAATATGCCTCAGTTTAATACTGAAGGAGCAAACGGTGTAAGACTTGTGTCTATTACAAACACTTCGTCTAACCCTAATTGTACAAGTGCATTAACTGACTCAATTACTATTAACGTTGACTCAACATCTGTAGGTGGTACCATTTCTGGACCTAGCACAGTTTGTTTAGGTGACAATGGTAGTCTTTCGTTAAGTGGACAAAGAGGTTCTGTTGTTAAATGGCAATATTCTACAGACGGTATTAACTATTATGATATCGCTAATACTTCTGATTCATTAAACTTCACTGGGTTGAAAGTTAAGACTTGGTATAGAGTTGTGGTACAGAATGGTGTATGTTCATCTACTACTTCAGCAATCAAAGCTGTAGACGTACAAGAATTACCAACGGTAACAGTTTCTAACCCTAGCATTGACATTTGCTCTGGGTCATCTGCTACTGTTAATGTTAGTATCGGTAATGTGTCTTCAAGCGCAACTTGGACCTTGAACTATACAGAGAATGGAACAGCTGGTACATATACTGGTGGTACTGGTACAACTGAATCAATTGTGTTTGGTGCATATACCAAGACAACTACTATCGAGTTTACTGGAATCACATTGACTAATGGATTAGGATGTTCAAATACTATTAGTGAGAAAGCTGTGGTAACTGTTGTTGAAAATCCAACTGCAACTATCGCGAGTGTGCCTGACTCAATGTGTCAAGGAGATGTATTAGTTTATACAGTAACTATTGACAATGTTGAAACAGGTGTTGATTGGGAATTAGATTACAGAGTTAATGGTACAAACGGACCTACTAAGTCTGGAACTGGTTCTGGAACCTTTACTGTTAATACTGGTAGAACTGTATCTCCAACTTCAGTTAATGTTCGACTGCTTAATATAGCATTAGATAATTCACTTGGTTGTAATACGGCGTTAACTGATGATAGAGATATTAAAGTTAGCCCAACTACGGTAGGTGGTACTTTAAGTCGATCAACTAATACAATATGTACTGGTGGTTCAGTTACATTAAACTTAATAGATGAAACTGGTGCTATCACTAGATGGGAAGCTAGTACTGATGCTGGTTTGACATGGACAGTAATGTCTAACAAAACAAGATCAGTTACAATAACAAATATTACTCAAACTACTATTTATAGAGTATTAGTTCAGAGTGGTACTTGTACTCCTGCTTATTCTACTGAAGCAACCGTAAATGTTATACCTACTCCTAAGGCAATTGTTACTTCTATCGATGAAGTTTGTCCAGGTGAGGATGCTACATTCACATTGACTGTGAGTGATGTACCTACTTCTGACGACTGGATCTTATACTACAAATTGAATGGGGCTTCTGGTTCGGCTTACCAAGTTAGTGGTACAGGATCAGGTGTATTCAATTTCAGTGTTGACGGATCTGCATACACAGGTAACCCAACATTTATTACTGTTGAGTTAGAATCGATAAGAAACATACCTCACGGTTGTACTAATAATAACTTAAACAGTTCTGCACAAGCGAAAGTGACACCTAACCCATTAGCTAGCTTCACTGCACCATCTGATTGTGCTGATAGTGTTGTAACTTTCAATAACACTTCTACGATTGCTGAAGGGTCAATGATTAAATACACTTGGTACTTTGGAGACGGTGACTCTAGTTTCAACGGAAGTCCTACCCATGTATATTCTAATCCTGGAGCTTATAATGCAAGATTAGTTGTACAGAGTAACAATGGATGTAAAGGTGAAGTAACGAACGTGGTAAGAATTTATCCTAACCCAGTTGCTGACTTTAGCTTTAACAATGTTTGTAAGAATGCAGAGTTTACTGCAACTGACTTATCTACTGTAGGGTCTGGTGGAACAATTGTTGACTGGTTCTGGAACTATGGAGACGGAAGTACTTCAACTAATAGAAATGCTAGTCATACATATACTGCTTCAGGTAACTACGAAGTGTCATTAACGGTTGTTACGTCAAATGGTTGCTCAAATACAGTGACTAAAGATGTGACAGTTTACATCTTACCAGAAGCGAATTTCGTTGCAAGCCCAGTTTGTGAAAACAACTCAATGAGTTTTGTAAATGCTTCAGCTATTGGTTATGGAACTATGACATACGATTGGGACTTCAATGGTGCGACATCTACACTTAAGGATCCTACCCACACGTTTACTGGATTCGGTAACTTTAACGTTCGCTTAGTTGCAATTAGTGACAAAGGATGTAGAGATACTATCAACAGAAATGTAGTTGTTCATCCAAATCCTGTAACTGATTTCACAGTTGCTGATGTTTGTTTCGGATCTCCAAGTGTATTTAATAATACATCAGCTGTTCCTGGAACAGACAACGTTGTTGAATACTACTGGAACTTTGGTGATGTTACATTCAGTGGCTTAGAGAATCCAACACATGTTTATGATGTGCCTGGAGATTACAATGTTACTTTAAGAACTAAGTCTAATAGAGGTTGTGAGTCTAGTGTAACTAAGGTTGCAAGCGTTATTGCTCTACCAAATGTTGACTTGACAGTGAATGGTCCTGTGGAATTCTGTGATGGTGATAGTGTTGAATTAACTGCTAACGCTAATGCAAGAAGTTACAGTTGGACTTGGGATGGCGGAACTGCTACTACAAGATCAATTTTTGCTAAGAAAACTGGTTGGTATGTAGTTACAATTACCTCAGCTCCACTTGATTGTTCAAATACAGATTCAGTATTTATTACTGTAAACGAACTACCTGACGCGAAAGCATGGCCTAGAAATAAAGTAACCCAGTCTATCGATACTGTTAGTAGAGGTCAATCAATTGACTTGCATGCAAGCGGTGGAGTTAGTTACTTCTGGAGTCCAAGCACGTACCTTGATAATAATGGAGTTGCTGATGTTATCGCTCGCAGAGTAGACATGGATATTGATTATACAGTAACTGTAACTGATATCAACGGATGTTCTAAAGATGTACAATTAAGTATTGTGGTTCTTGATAACTTCGACTTAACAGTATACAATGCTGTGACACCTAACGGTGACGGTATGAACGATACTTGGATTATTGAGAATATAAGAGCATATCCTGAAGCTACTGTAGTTATCTTTAATAGATACGGTATGGAACTTTATAGAACAGATGGTTACCAAGATGAGTGGGATGCTACTTATAAGGGTAATGATCTACCTGATGGTCCTTATTACTATGTAGTATTAAATGATAGGTTCCCTGATATTGTTTACAAAGGTGTAATCAACGTAATAAGAGAAACCAAATAATTATAGATTAGAATCATTAGATTTAGAAAAATGAAAAAAGTATTAATATTCATCGCGTTTGTTGTTCTAGGTTTAACTCAGGGATTTGCTCAGCAAGTACCTCTGTATAGCCACTATTATTACAACCAGTTCTTATACAACCCAGCGTTGGCAGGTTCTGAAAGCTTCGGTCAAGTTTACTTGATCAACAGAAACCAATGGGGGAATATCCCTGGTGCACCTAAAACACAAGCTTTAACTGTTGATGGTCCTTTAAGGAGCCAGAATGCAGGTATAGGTTTAGGTGTTTACCGCGACGTTGCTGGTCAGTTTAATATTACTGGTGGTAGCGCAGCTTACCGATATACATTGAATTTGGGAACATCAGGCCAAAAGTTATCTTTTGGTCTGGCTCTCGGTGTTTTGAACAATAGAATCGACCTTAATGATTTAAGAGTTCGAAACCCATTGGATCCAGCTATTGTAAACGCGTATCAAGGAGCAACAGGTTTTGATGCAAACTTTGGTGTAAATTATGAGATAGCTGATTTCAACGTTGGATTATCTGTTCCACAAATTATAGGAAACTCTTTAGCATACGATGCCATTAGAAACCCTGTCACTGATTCAGTAGTTCGTTATGGATTAGCTCGTCAGTTTATTGTTAACGCTGGTTATCGATGGGATATTAAAGGAGATCAATCATGGTTTTATGAGCCAAGTTTTATGGTTCGTGTTAATCCTAATTCTAAACCTCAGTTTGACTTAGTTGGTATGTTGAACTATAAAGACAAATATTGGGGTGGTGTAATGTATCGTAGTGAATATGCTGCCACAGTTGCCGCTGGTTTAAGATTGGCTCAACAGTTTGTTGCTGGTTATGCTTACGATATTTCTGTACATAATGTACGTAAATATACACAAGGTGCTCACGAAGTAATGATTGGTTACCAATGGGGCGGAAGTCCAATGGATGATCCTGAATTGAAGAAAAAATTCAAGCAAATCGACGAGAAGTTAGACGGTGATCAAAAGCAAATAGATTCTCTTGCTGATGAAACTAAGAAAAACAAAGATGATATCGAAAAGAATACTGATGATATCGAAGACAACGATGATGAGCTTGATGAAATCAGAGACAAAATTAAAACGTTCGAGCAGTTCATGCAGGATTATAAAGATGGTAAACTAGGATCAGGTGGTCAACTTGGTAAGGTTTACACATTTAATAATGTATACTTCGCAACGAACAAATGGAATATTAGAACGGACGCAAGAGGTGAATTAGACAACCTTGTAGACGTTCTTAAGAAAAACCCTAACGTTAAGATTGAAGTTGCTGGACATGCTGATCAAAGAGGTTCTGAGTCTTACAATGATTGGTTATCTAACAAACGTGCTGTTGCAGTTCGAGATTACCTAATCAATAAAGGTGTAAACGCGTCTCAACTTGAAGTTAAAGGTTATGGTGAAGATAATTCATTCCCAACTCTACAAGAAAACAGAAGAGTTGAGTTTAAAATCATCGCGGAATAAGATTTGTAATTTTATATTCAAAAGGGAGCTTTTTAGCTCCCTTTTTTTTTGATCTTTGTTATATGACTATGGAAATTTCTAAAACGTATATAGTATTATTCTTATGCACCTTTATGACAATTTCTTGTGGATCGTCTAGCAGACAATTATCACAAGATGAACACTTGAATTCTGTTACTGATATTTATTCAATTGGATTAAAATCATTGAATAATACAAGTAATATTGATTTGGGCGAGTTTAAGGGCAGATACATCCTTTTTGTTAATGTCGCTAGTAAATGTGGTTATACTCCTCAATACGAGGGCTTAGAAGCTTTGTATAAGGCTAATATTGATAAATTAGTAGTGATTGGAATGCCATGTAATCAATTTGGATTTCAAGAACCTGGAGATAGTAACGAAATTGCTAGTTTCTGCAAGGCGAACTATGGTGTGACTTTTCCTTTATCAGAGAAATTAGATGTAAAAGGAGATAATCAACACCCAATTTATGAGTGGTTGACCAGTAAAAAGTTTAATAAAGTTGGAGATTATAAAGTTTCCTGGAACTTCAACAAGTTTCTTTTGTCACCTGAAGGAGAACTACTTGGGTATTTCGAGTCGAACGTTAAACCACAAAGTTCCGAGATTGTTGGATTGTTGAAATAAGTTCCATTTTTAGGGAAACTAGGCCCTTATGCTTTTCAATAATAATTATTGAAGTGTAACAGTTGGATGTTAAATTCATGTATATCAATTTATGGTTTACTATGCGCATTAGAGTTCGATGTGTCATTAACAATATAACTTGTTCTTAGACTTTACTAATTTTTAATTATTCCTACTCCTAAGTCAGGAGGTTAATTCGTATAGTTAGGTTCTTTATTGTTATAACGTTTTTAGCAGTGCATGCTAATATTTCATAGTTTACATATTGGATGATTTATTACCTATGTGATACATTTATTTCGATGGATGTTAGTAACGGTAAGGCTGGACGAGGATAATATTTGATTTAGTGGTAGCGAAAGTTATCGTAAGCGATGGTCTAAATTAGTATTTCAAAATTCAGATTGGTTTTACGATTAACGATATGGGTCGTTGAAGTTGTGATTTTACGTGAATTTCAATTCTTATTTTTGTTAAATGCTAACTAAAACTTTTGGGAGCGCGGTTCAAGGTGTTGATGCGTACAACATTACTGTAGAGGTTAATGTCGGTTCAGGTACCAAAATGCACATTGTGGGCTTACCTGATAACGCTGTAAAGGAAAGTCAGCTTAGGATAGCTACGGCATTTAAGAATAATAGTTTGCAAATGCCACGCAACGGAATTATCGTAAATATGGCTCCAGCAGATATTAAAAAGGAAGGTTCTGCCTATGATCTAACAATAGCTGTTGGAATTTTAGCTGCTTCAGGTCAAGTAACTAATGAAGAGCTTGATGATTTTATTATTATGGGTGAGTTAAGCCTAGATGGCAGTATTTTACCAATTAATGGGTGTCTTCCAATTGCCATTCAAGCAAAAAAAGATGGATTCACTAGGATGATTGTCCCACGCCAAAATGCATTAGAGTCTGCGATAGTTAAAGATCTTGAGGTGTTTGGTGTAAACACAATTGTTGAAGTAGTTGAGTTTCTGAATAATACTGTTGAGTTGCCAAGAACTGTTGTAAACCCTAGAGAACAATTTGAAGAAAGTAGTACCCATTTTGAAGTTGACTTTGCTGATGTGAAAGGTCAAGATAACATAAAGCGCTCTATGGAAATTGCAGCGGCTGGAGGTCATAATGTTATACTTATTGGTCCACCTGGAGCTGGCAAAACTATGTTAGCTAAAAGATTGCCTTCTATTTTACCACCATTAACACTGCGTGAGGCGCTGGAAACAACTAAAATTCATTCAGTAGCTGGACGATTGCCTTCAACACAAGGACTAATTTGTAACCGACCATTTAGAAATCCTCATCATACAATTAGTGATGTTGCATTAGTTGGTGGTGGTAATAATCCTCAACCAGGAGAAATATCGTTGGCACATAATGGTGTGCTTTTTTTAGATGAATTGCCAGAATTTAAACGTACGGTATTAGAGGTAATGCGCCAGCCACTTGAAGAACGTCGTGTGACGATTGCTCGGGCAAGATTCTCAGTAGATTATCCTGCGACTTTTATGTTAGTTAGTTCTATGAATCCATGTCCTTGTGGCTACTTCAACCACCCTGAGAAAGAGTGTGTTTGTGCTCCTGGTGTTGTTCAGAAGTATCTGAGTAAAATTTCAGGACCATTGTTAGATAGGATTGATATTCATGTGGAGGTAACACCTGTATTGTTTGATGAGCTTACGGATGAGCGTAAATCAGAATCAAGTGTTGATGTTCGCAAGAGAGTAGTTGCTGCCCGTGAAATCCAAGCTCTAAGGTTTGAGAACAATGCCGAAGTTTATTGCAATGCACAAATGAGCACGAAAAGCATTCAGACCTATTGCCAAATCAATAAAGCGGGTGTTCTCCTGTTAAAGAATGCCATGAATAAATTGAACCTTTCAGCTCGTGCTTACGACCGAATCCTTAAAGTAGCTCGAACGATTGCAGACCTTGCATCTTCTAACGAAATTAAAATCGAACATTTAGCGGAAGCGATTCAATATCGTAGCTTGGATCGTGAGAATTGGGCAGGTTGATGTCACGTTTGATGAAAGATATAACCGCAAGTTTAAATGTGAAGGCACTTCTCAGTAGTTAGTACCCCAATTGAATTGTTCTTATAAAAGAGACAGTATGTTGGGCTTTGTTTAATCTAATGTCGCCTTGTTTTATTTATTTAAGGAATACCAGATGATCTTCGTACACTGGACAGCACTATGAACTATTTACAGCAAGAACTATATAATTCGATTCAAACGGATCAAAAAATCTTTGACTTTATTCAAGCTACGGCATTAGATGGTATGTGGTATTGGGATTTGGAAAATGCCGACGAAGAGTGGATGAATGATAGTTTTTGGATAACGTTAGGTTACGACCCTAACAAAATGCCTCACAAAGCTAGCGCCTGGCAAGACTTGATACACCCAGATGATTTAGGTCCGACATACGAAAATTTTGCAAAACATTGCGACGACCCAAACCATCCATATGATCAAATAGTTCGATATAAGCACAAAAAAGGGCATACCGTCTGGATACGTTGTAAAGGTGTAGTAATAAGAGACCAGAAAGGAAAGCCAATTCGTATGCTTGGGTCTCATATTGATGTAACTAGACAAAAGGAGTTGGAAAAAGACCTATCCGACAAAGTTGACAGACACCGTCAAATAATTGAGGGTTCACAAATAGGAACTTGGGAGTGGAATATATCTACGAACTATTTCGAATGCAATGATCAATGGTATCAACTCTATGGTGAAGAACAAAAACAAACTGAACAATGGGATTCTCTTCAATGGAGTGAAAAACTACATCCCGAGGATTATGAACCACTAAAGAATGCATTAATTCAGCACCTAAAAGGAGAAACAGAACAATACAAAACTGAAGGTAGAATTAGACATAAAGATGGCATGTGGAAATGGCTACTGATTAGTGGTCAAGTTATGGAGCGAGATAGCAGTGGTAAGGCTATGTGGCTTAGAGGGTCTATTATCGACATAACTGAACGAAAAGAAAATGAACTCCTACTAAGTAAGTACAAAAACTTGCTGGATAAAACCAATAAGGTTGCACGAATTGGTACTTGGGAAGTAAACTTAGAGCGAGATTCTGTAACATGGAGTAAAGTAACTTCTGAAATACATGAGGTGCCAATAGATTTTGTACCAGAGCTAGAAGCTGGAATAAACTTTTTCCCTGAAGGTGTTAACCGAGACTCTATAATAACTGCGTTTAACAATGCAATTGAGAAAGGGCAAGGATACGATCTTGAGCTTCAAATACTTACTGCAAAAAATAACCTCGTTTGGGTAAGAGCCATAGGAATACCTGTTATTAAAAATAACAAGTGCACGAGCGTTTATGGCGTTTTTCAAGATATAAACCAAATTAAACAAAAACACCAACAATTGACGCATCAAGAAAGACTGTTGCGACTTACATTTGATAATGCCCCTCATGGTATGGCTTTGTTGAACGAAAAAGGAAATTGGACACGTGCTAATAAAAAATCACTTGAGATATTTGATTTGTATGAAGAGCAACTTCTAAACAAAAACATACTGTCTCTAATTCACCCAGAGGATAAAAACAGCTTCAGTCTAAAATCGGTAGATGCTAATACCAATTATGTAAAAGAAGTCCGTATTCTAACTGAATCTAATGCGATAAAATGGTTAAATGTATCAATATCGGTAATTCCCGATGACAATATAACAGAAGAGCATTTTATTTGTCAATTTGAGGATATAACAGAAGCAAAAAGCGTAAAAACGAAAGTTGACCGGTTATTGTCGAAGACAAAAGCCCAAAATCATAGATTATATGGATTTGCAAATATTGTTTCTCATAATTTAAGATCGCACTCTTCCAATTTAAAGATGCTTCTAGACATTATTTTACAAGAAAAAGAAAATGGTTTGGACGATGAAATATTTGAAATGTTACAAGCTGGAGTTGGAGGTTTGGAAAAAACGATAACCAATTTGAATGAAGTCGTTAAAGTCGACGATATCAATAGTGAAATTGTAAAAGGACTGAGAATAAGTGACTTTGTTAACGAAGCACTGACGAATTTAGCGATACAAATCAAAACATCAGAAGTCGAAATAATCAATGAGGTTGATTCATCTCACGAAATAATGGGAACTCCAGCGTATTTGGATAGCATACTGATTAACCTCATTAGCAACGCTATTAAATATAGATCTAAAGAACGGAAACCATTCATCCATTTGAAAACAATTAAACAAAATAACTGTATCGTTATAACGGTGAAAGACAACGGACTGGGAATAAATGCCGATTTAGTAAGGGATAAAATGTTTGGTATGTATAAAACATTTCATGGAAATGATGATGCGCGTGGAATTGGTCTGTTTTTAACCAAAAGTCACGTGATTTCCATGGGTGGAGAAATTAGTTTCGAAAGCCAAGTTGATGTTGGCTCAACCTTCGCTGTTAAGTTAAGAGTAAATGAAGTATAAAAGTTGTTGGTTAGTAGACGACGATAGAGTAAATCGTTTTAGCATTAAGAAGCTTCTAAAAAAAGCCAATGTTTGTTCAAACATAAAAGAATTTACAAATGGTTTTGAAGCGATGAACAAATTGATGTTGCTGCAGAATGGGCCAGTTAATGTTCTTCCTGATTTAATCATTTTAGATCTGAATATGCCAGTTTGGGATGGCTGGGAGTTTATAGAATATTTGCGAGAGCTTAACATAAGAAAAAGCTTTAAACTTGTTATTCTGACAGCTTCTGTTAAAAAAGATGATGAAAATAAAGCAACTGCATCTAGTTTAGTAGAGACTTTCTTAGTTAAACCGTTAGATATTGAAAAAGTAAGTGCTTTGTAGAACAGTTGACAACCTACTTTAAACAATTTCGGACCCCAACTTGCAGCAGTTTAGCAATTGTCAAATCACATTAAGTATTTATATACTAAAGTCAAAAATACAGGCTTCTAAAATGGTTGATTAATAATAACTATTCTTCTTGAGGTTTAAACTACTTAAATATTTGAATTACGTCATCTCAATGCATCACATAAGTACATTTTGTAGCTGAATTCCTTATTTATAAACTTGAACGGTTCATACCTTTGTATTTCTATGAAGTTGAAGATTTCTAATCTGTAAACGTAAGTTATTGCTGCTTGCAGTCCACTTTTTACCCAATGTTGAAGTGTTTCTATATGTGTAATTGACAATAAGCCTGACTGGCATAAAAGGCTAAAAAAAGCTTTATATTAAACTTGCTTTTAACAAATAACTTTTAAAAGGATTACTCTAACAGACTTTGTCGATTTAAATAGAATCGAGTACAAATTCAGGTTTAATCTCAAATTTGTACAGTTGAAAAATGATATCAACTTATTTCTAAAACTGAAAATACCGTATAAACGCAAGAAAATAGTTAAGAAGCATTTCGCATCATAGATTTTAACTTATCCGTTGTAATAGGTTTTACAACAAAATTGGTAACCTCTTCAAGCTCCTGAGCTTTTTTCAAATCATCCGATTTTATCGACGAGGATACGACATAAAGTATAATTTTCTTGTTAATCTTTTTAAGATCAGCGTGCTTAATAAACTCCCATCCATCCCAGACGGGCATATTGATATCGAGTAAAATGACATCGGGGATCTCCTCGATACGTTTGTATTTTTTTAATAACAATATTTGATTTACAGCCTGGTATCCATCATAGTAAATCTGTACATTTTCTGAGAATTTTACAAGTTTTATCAACCGTTTAAGACCGTAGATGTAAACTTTGTCGTCATCGATAATCCAAGCTTGTTTGAAGCTATCCATTAATTATTTTTTTTCTATATTCGTATCTTGAACAAAGGTATCGCCATTTTGTTTAGTCGCCAAGCGACTTTATCTGTGTTCCTTTATAATTGATAAAAAAATCGTTTACCTGATCATGATTGTAGCTATACTTTTCAACCTGAGTTCGATTTTATAACCGAATCCTTAAAGTTGTTCTTACAATTGCAGACCTTGTTTCTTCTGACGAAATAAAAATTGAACACATAGCCGAAGCCATTCAATATCGAAGTTTGGATCGAGAGAATTGGTCTGGTTAATAAGTAACTCTACTCGATTATCAATTTCCTAAAACTAGATTCTTCATTCATCAGTATTTCCAGTGTATATAAACCTTTTGGAATAGAATCTTGTTTAATCGTAACCTTA
Organism: uncultured Bacteroidota bacterium; assembly: GCA_937124965.1. Taxonomy (GTDB): domain Bacteria; phylum Bacteroidota; class Bacteroidia; order NS11-12g; family UBA9320; genus UBA987. The sequence continues at coordinate 480,517 of CAKZLB010000013.1, read as the reverse complement.
TAATTACTAAAATTTTCTGCATATACTAACTGACCTAAACAGCTATACATTCGAATACCAGAAATTTGTTTGTCTGTCTCAGATTCAACAGTAAAACTTTCTGAGCTGGGGTTGGGATAAATTTTAACCGATTGTTTATCGTTTATCGTTTGTAAAGATAAAATGGAGGCTTCAACCGATGTAAATAAAGTAAACTTTTTCGACATGTTACCACTTAAATCAGTTACCCGAAAAACAGTAGAATAAACTCCTTCTGTATTTACGTCTACATCATTATACGACACAACTAAATTTTTTATCAAATCAAATGGTGCGTCATAATTATCGGAAAGGATTATATGGTCTCTTGGATCATACACATCGTTTTTTGCAATTTTGACTATTGGACCACTTTTACTACGAATAGTTGGGCTTTCTAAATCTACCACTTGTACTACTATATCTGCCGTGTCAGAATGTCCGCTATAGCTTGTTGTAGTATAAGTAGCATTGTAAGAACCGAGTCTAAATGGATTCACATTGTTGGTAACATGAATCTCTGAATTGCAAGAAATATCATAAACGCCACTGTAAGCATTGTACGGGTAGTTAACGTCAATTTGTATTGTGTCACTTTGAACTCTGATTATAGGGTAACATGGAGCAAGTATTGTAACCCTCCGTTCAATCATTGATGTGTTGCCATGAGTGTCGGACACACTATATTGTAACTTAAATTGGTCGCGTGCTTTACGAGTGTCTACATAACCTGTAACGGTAATTTTACTGGATAAGTCATTGCCATTCATATCGAAAGCTACGGCACCAGGATCAGACCAAATAGAATATTGAAGAATCGTGGTATCTGCAGCTCCAATAAGTGTTAATGCTGGAGGTGTACAATCAGCACTAACAATAACAGTTGTGTATAACGTGTCGCTTGTATTACCGGAAAAGTCGGTTGCCCAAAATTTTTCCCAATATGTTCCCATCTTTGTGACATCAATATTGGTGCTGTATCGAATGGCGCTGCCAATACGTGTGTCATAATTATCTTTAGCAGTAACATCTGAACTTTTATGCGGGATGTTCAGACCAACACAGGAACTGTCTTCTCCTAAATACGTAATTTTGGGTTTTTCTAAGTCTCGAACTTTAACAGATCGTGTTACTACAGTTTGGTTCCCATCAGTATCGGTTACATAATATTTGATGTAATAATCGCCGATAAACGAAGTGTCTAGGTAAGTGTTAACGACTACAGAACTGGTTAGGTCTCCGTCTTCCACATCAAAGGCTGTAACACCTTCGTCCTGATAACCATGATATACATTAATTGTAGTATCACTATTACCATTTAAAGTAATAACAGGTTCCTTTGCAGTGGCATTGTTAAAAGATAATAGAACGAAAAAAGCGACAACAGCATGTAGTGAATTTTTCATAATCATATGGATGTAAGATAACTTAAAGACCCCAATATTTTGAGACGGTTGCAGAATTGTATTAAGTATTACATTAAATTGACTTTGCTCAATATGCGCGTTTACGTCTTTTTTTAACTCCTCATTAAATTAAAAAAGGAGAGTTTCCGCTCCTTAACACTATTCAATCAGTCCGTTTTTGAAGGCCCACCGCATCCAATGTAGAACACTGGAACTGCCTAGCTTCTGTCCAATATTTTTTCGATGGGTATCGGTTGTTCGAGGGGATATTCCTAATAACTCAGATATTTCATTCGACGATTTGTCTTCTAAAACTAATCGCAAAATCTCCTTCTCCCTTTTTGATAAACGACCTTCTTTTGACTTGTTTTGTGACATTTTAAAAACCAATACCGAGTGCATAAACAAAATAAGCTTGGTTTAAAAATTTTGAATTAGCATTTGGTGCCCAAACTCCTGGTCTCCATCCAAGCTCAAGTCGTTGGAATCCACCTGGCTTGTTCATACCATAGTCCGTTGTAATTCTGAAGCCCAATCGACGTTTCTCAACTTCGTCAATTTTATACGTTTCGAGTGCTGTGTTTGCATCCTTCTTAAAATAGGCTTCATCTCCTGTTGAAATGGCAAGTGCATACAACAGTTCGAAATTCGCTACAAGACTTTTTCTTACGCGTCGAGTCTTATTGATATTTGCAGCTACCGCAGAAAATTGACCTTTAAACCATGTGTATTGTCCTATTTGTAAACCAGCACCTAACACAAGATTATTTTGTCCAACAGCTACGTTAATATTTCCTGGATCTTCACCTAATGCGTTTTTTACACGGATGACTTGGAATGAGTCCTGATTCCCTGCCAATCTACTTTGGACATTTAACGATGCGGTAATTCCATATACGTTGCGAACTTTGGTTTCGCATTGAGTACTGTATTTTACAGTTCTACCACCTGTTCCAGTAGCATTTGCTTCGTTTCTTCGACCAAGTTTTACCTTGCTTTTTAATGTGCCCATTTCGTCTTTGAAATGAAACGTACCACGAAACTGAAAATCTTTGTAAGCAGGTAGTTGGTTGAGTAGTTCTTCATCAAATGACAGAACGCTTCCTGAGCTTACAAGTCTTGTTAAATCATAACTAAGGTTTGTGCTAAACGTTGCTATTTTTCCTAACGTGTATCGTCCATTTAAACCAAGGAAAATTCCTCCAGAGGTGTTTTGCATGTCTATTCCCGTATAGAGTGCACCACTCCATGTATTCTTTTCTGGAGTATCGTACTCTGGAGTGATTAATATACTTTGACTCCAAACCTGGGTGGAGCATAGTATTAATAAAGCGATGATTGTGTTCTTAAGTGTTTTCATAGGTCAAACTTAGAAACACACAATACCGACCACAATACGTAGGATTCGGTATTTTAACACTAGGTATATTTACGGATAAACTATTGAATTAAACCATTGCGAAATGCAAACTTCATAATGCCAACTACCGTTTTGGAATTCGTCTTAAGCATAATGTTTTTGCGGTGTGTGTCCACTGTTCTCGGGCTTATAAACAGCTTACCAGCAATTTCGGAAGTAGTATATTCTTGCACAATTAATTGAATAATTTCTAATTCACGTTGAGTGACATCTTTAGTCTCTTCTTCAATTTGTCTGCTCTTTTTGACCTTTTGTAGCATGATTTTCAACACATCTTTACTATAAAATGTGTCACCATTAATGATATTGGTAATGGCTTCAACTAACTCTTGCTTGCCTGTATTTTTTAAAACATAGCCTTCGGCTTCGGCAAGCAAAATTTCGCTTATAATCTCTTTGTCATTATGCATTGATAAAACCAAGACTTTAACTTCAGGGTAATGTAGTTTAACGAGTTTAGTTAATTCAACACCACTCATTGCGCCCATGCTTATGTCGGTAATTAGCAAGTCTACTTTGTTGGTGGAAATATAATCGAGCGCGTCTTGTCCACTGTTTACTTCGGCAACAAATTGAATGTGTTTTTCTTTCCTTAATAAAGAGGTAATGCCATCAATAAACATTTGATGATCATCTGCAATAATTATATCAATTGTTGAATCACTCATTTAAACGCTTGGCAGGGAAACCACTATTTGAGTTCCTTTTCCTTTTTCCGAATTTAACTCAACGGTTCCATTTAACATTTGAATTCTTGAAAAAATGTTTCTCCACCCAATGCCTTGAGTTGTTTTTATAATTGACGTGTCGAAGCCTTTACCATCATCTGTAATATGAAGCGCCAAACGGTTGTTTGTTTGCTGCATTGATACATAAATGTGTTTTGCTTCAGCGTGTTTTATCATATTATTTAATACCTCTTGAACAACCCGATACAACGCTATTTCAGTTGAGGAAGACAATCTATTTTGGCCCAAATTGCAGTCAAAGGAGACAGACAACAGTTGGCTATCATTCATCTTCGTTATCAATTGCTCAAGTGCTGAAACAAGCCCAAGTTCAATTAATACTCCCGGCATTAAATCATGACTAACATTTCGCACTTCTTGAACCGCTTGATCAACAAGTGAAATTGAGTTGTTGAATAGCGTTTGGTCTTCAGGAACGATCGAGTCTTCAATTGAAGCAATGTTCAATTTGGCTGTAGATAAAATCTGACCTAATCCATCGTGCAAGTCTTTAGCAATTCTCACACGCTCTTTCTCTTCGGCTTCTACAATTGCTTTAAAATTTCGTTGCTGCAGTTCTGATTTTTCTTGCAACTGGTTTGCGCGCAATTTGCCGTAACGCCAGATCCCAAAAATCAGCAAAACAAATACGGTTAAAATTGAAATTAAAACCAGATTCCTATTTTCTTTGGCTTGCTTCTCGTTTTCAATGGCGAGCAAAAGGTTCTCTTTTTCTTTCTCCTGAGTTTTAAACTGTTTTTCATAACGAACCATGTCTTTACGTTTATCTCTATCGTAAATGGAGTCATACAGCTGAAAAATACCTTGCCAAATGGTATGCACAGAATCAATATTGCCTAACTTACGATGTGCATCAGCTCGATTATTTCTAGCGTAGATGACATCAATCAACGACTGCATTTTTCGAAACTGCATTTCGGCAGTATCCAAATGAATAAAACTATTGGCGGGTTCATTAATTTCAATGAAATACATAGCCATTTTAATATGTGCAAACGCTTTTGCGTTAATGTCGTTAAAGTGGTTGGCATATTCAATTGCTGTATCAATGTGTAACTTGGCTTTCGTATATTCTTTTTTATGCCATAAATAAAGCTCACCAAAAATCGCATGTGTTTGGCTTATAGCGGCAGTATCACCTAATGATTTACATAATTCCAAATGTTTGGTAAAGTAAATTTCGGCCGTATCGATATTTCCAAGTTCAAAATTGACAACGGCAATATAGTTTAGAGCCAAACTGGTTAAACTCGGTACGTTACATGCCTCTATTTCTGGCAGTAATTCATAGATATACTGTAACGCTTGTGGTTTGTCATTTGATGCGTATTTAATCCTACCGATTGCTAAATCATTGTTAAGTTTAAGCTTACACGGTGTTTCTGCATTCATTTTAGCTTTAGCCTCAAGCGACTTTTTTAACGCTTCAGTGTAATTGCTTTGGATGTAATATGTTTGGCTAATATGATATAATGCCTTTACCTGATTATTTACATCCTTTAATTTTTCGTATTCGTTGAAAGCGCGCATGTACAATCTTCGAGCACTATCGTATTCTAATCGCTCGAAATAAGCTTTCCTTGCTTGCTTCATCAAAGAGTCAGGATTGCTTTGAATTGTGGCGAAGGAACTGGTAGAAACAATCACCATGAGTAATCCCGTTAAGAAAAGATGAAAAGAACTCTTCATATTTCAAATAAAACATAAAGATACGGTCTATTTTTACCACGATGAAAAAGTATGCTCCATTTAGGTTTAAAGAGTTTTCCGTGCATCATGAAAATTCTGCGATGAAAGTCGGAACAGATGGAGTATTGTTAGGATCTTGGATACAGGCAAATAATCCAATGAATATTTTGGACATTGGTACAGGTACAGGACTTATTAGCTTGATGATGGCTCAACGATTTAACCAAGCAATTGTGGTAGGTGTTGAACCAAATGATAATGCAATAGTAGACGCATTCAAGAATGTCAATGATTCAGCATTTAAGGATCGAATTGACATTGTGCATGGTAAAATTCAAAACTATACTACGGAAAAGAGATTTGACCTAATACTCTCAAATCCTCCCTTTTTTCAGAATGCGTTAAATGCTGAAGATTCGGATAGAAATCAAGCAAGACAAGGTGTTGATTTAACACCTAATGAACTTCTTGAAATTAGTAATGAACTCTTAATAGATAACGGATTTTTATCAGTAATAATACCGTTTGATCATTGCAGAAACTATCGTAGCATTGCAAAGAAAGTCGGACTGTCATTGTCTAAAATGACATCTGTACGAGGCACTCCATCAAAGCCTTTTAAACGAGCGCTGCTGACTTTTAGTAAAAAAGAATTACCACTGGAAGAAGACGTTTTAACAATTGAACGTTCTCGACATGTTTACACGGATGAATATATTGCTTTAACAAAACCGTTTTATTTAGCAATGTGAATGTACTCTACTTGTCGTATTTGGTCCAATCGATTTTAGTCATAAACTTTCGCTCTAAAGCTGTCCATTCACTACTGGGCTTCCAGCGACCTCGACCATAAGCATACCGGGCTTTTTCCCAACTACCAAACTGATCATAGTTCTGTTTCAGATAATAAATACCAATAATTAAATAATTGCGTCTGGTTTTGCCGCCAACTAGTCCAAGCTTTTTGTAAAAATGATTAAACGTTCTATCAATTACTTGTAAGTCTCCATCTTTAATGACATAATCCATGTCATTGATGTTTTGCCAACGACTTTCATTCATGCCAATTTCATAAACAAGTTCAGGCGGTACGCCCATCTCATAACAAATAGAATCAGCAACATCTAGAATACTCGGTTGTATGACTAAATAACTATTTGTATCAAAGCAATTGCTCAGAGAAATTGAAAGTGAATCATGTTTCAAACTATCGCAATCACAGGGAACAACTTCAATTTGAAATCGTGCTTTCCGCCCATCAGGTAATGTTGTGTCTTTTTTTGTTTGACCCAGCAAAGCGGAACTAATGAAGATTGTACAAATTAGAAGAAGCATCCGATTCATAAGACAAACATAAATCATATTACCAACCCATCCATTCCGAAATTCGTTCTTTATTTTTGGTCAAACTCCCAATCATAAAAAACTCGTTAGTGGCTAAAGCCTCTGAGATGTCAATAGATTCCTTAATCACGCCTTCGCCGTCAATGTAATTTGAGTGTATAAAGGAAAAAGTATCACCGTTTTTCGTGACGAATCCAGTATGGAAATCCAACCCAAGAATAAAACAAGAGCTATCAGGTTGTTCTTTCAAATACGCTTTTAAACCTTTTAAACTTCCTGTTATTTTAACATCGGAACAGTACGATTTTATTAAAACTGAGGAGGCTTGTTGTGCCATCCATACACGTTTAATCTCATATCCCGTTTGGTCCATTACGGTTGTTAAAAAATAACCACATGCTATTGTTCCAACTTTTGGTTTTTTAGTTGTTCCATTAAAATCCCATTTGGTTCCTGTCCAATAGAGTGGAATGTCGTTATTGATAACTGTGTATAGTAATTGTGCAGTTTTCGAATAGTCACCAGAATCAATGTCGTTTTTAGTGTTCTCAAGGGAATGCAAGAAACTATCGTAGGAAATGTTTGGTGTCTCATGTAATTCTGACGTATCGGAATTTCTATTCGATTTGGCGGAACATGCAACTTGAATACATATTAGCAAGGCAATGATAACGTGGTAAAACTTCATTGACTACTCAACGAATCTTCTGCAATTTTGGTGTGTACCTTTTACGCTCTAATAAACAACAAACTTGAAGCTAACTGATTCGTCTCCATTTTTCATTGTAAGAAAATACAAGCCATTGCTCAGCGGTTTTACATCGATTCTACTGAAACCATGGTCGCTTGAGTCTAAATCGGATTCTTGAACCAATTGTCCTAAGCTGTTTTGTATTTGATAGCCTGTATACGCATCTGTCCCATATGAAATAGTGAGAATATCAGCCGTGGGATTTGGGAAAAGGATTACACTTCTTAAACTATCATTTTGATCGATTACTTCATGTGTAGCCAGTACCCATAAATCAGGATCAAAATCGATGGAGTCAACACCAAAGTCAATTGTAAACTCCTCACTATATTCACTGGAGCTTGGGTTAAGAATTACTCTCTGTTCTGTTACCTCATTTCTCAATCGCAGTTCAATTGGCATTTCAAAGAAGTCAGTAGTTCCGTTTGTTGTTTGTAATACTCGAATCTTAACCGTTCGACCTACTTGGTTCCAAAATATCTGGTAATGTGGGTTGCCCGTTCCATACAACCAATCATCAAAAAACTCACTTAAGCTAGTTCTAGACGTTGATTCTAAATGAAAAAGTAAGTCGTCTGATCGAGCAAATCCGTGCTTCAATTCAGGGTCTGCCAAATAATTTCGAAGCGACTTATAAAATAACGAATCACCAAGTTGCCAATGAATCATACGAAGTAACTGGGCTCCTTTTTGATATGTAAGATGAGAACTAAATAACCGCTGAACATTCAATGTATCATCGACATAAACTGATTCTTGGTCTTCTCGCATTGCTCTTTCTTGACTTGCGAGTTGCTGGCTCCTCCATATGTCGGGAGTGTTAAGGTGCTCTCGTGCCAGTAGAGTGAAGTAGGTTGCAAATCCTTCATTGAGCCACAGATCCGACCACGAACCACAGGTCACTTGGTTTCCAAACCATTGATGCGCTAACTCATGAGCAATTAAACCAAAATTCCAGCTTCCCATAAAACTCATAGTTTGGTGCTCCATACCTCCACCCCTCAAAAACTCAGCATGACCATATTTTTCATCCATAAAAGGGTACTCCCCAACTAACGAATCAAAGAGAAGCATTATGGGAATAGTTTGCTTTACGGGCTCTTCCATAAAAGGTTTGCTTTCTGGAAATACGTAGTTTAGAATCGGCAAAGTGTCTCCATTCGAAAATCTAACGATGTCTGTAAATTCGACGTAATCAGTTACAGCTGTAGCAATTAAATACGTTACAATTGGGTACTGATGTTTCCAGTGATAAACGTGTTGACTGTCATTTATTTGTGCAACAGATTGTAGTACACCAATTCCTGCTGCTTTGTTACCGATCGGAACAGTAATCAGCATGTCTATAGAGTCTATTTTATCATATAACCCTTGTTTACATGGCCACCAATCGCGCGCGCCGTATGGTTCACTCAACGTCCAAATTATTGGTGAAGTGCTGTTTGCACGACCAGATTCTCGCTCATAAGATCGTTGAGGATTGTTTGTTGGGTCACCATGATAATACACCGTGAGGGAGTCAAGAATATCTTTAGAAAAGCTCCTTGATAAGTTAATACGTATTACATTCTTTGAATGCGAAAAGCGTTGTTTTTGATTGTCCAAAAGGACGGAATCTACCACCAATGAATCCGTTAAATCAAAGGAGATTACACTTAAGTCGGAAAGGATAGGCGCTAAATACGTTGTTACTTGACCGCTCATTTCTTTTACTCTTGGGTCTATTTCTAAGCTGAGCCGATGGTATTTAACATCGTAGTCTAATCCAACATCAGACTTTCCTAATGACCGATTGAATGCTGGGTGCAGCTTTCCATCTGCTTTTAAGACACTTTCTTCAAATTGAGCGAACCCAAGAGCACTGAAAGTGAAAAGACAAAACCCTAAGATATAATACTTCAACGGCATAAAATGGCAAGATACTTTATTTACAAATACACGGGCAAAACAGTTTCGACTACACTGTCTCCAAACAATGTTTTTGCATTTTGCTGACAAATGATTCGATTTGACCTTGACTCTCGCCGAGTCAAATATCAGTGTATTGTCACACAAGACATATTATTTAGTACTTTTACGATACCTAAAAAATAAATATGAAACGATTTATACCCATTTTTACCTTGTCTCTATTGCTTGTGTCGACAGCATATGGTCAAATGACACAGACCATTACAGGACGAGTTGTTGATACTGACACGAAAGTTGGTTTGCCGGCTGCAACCGTGTTGATTGAGACATTAGAAGGCTTTGGGGCAATGACCGATGAGCAAGGCTATTTTGAACTTTTAGAGGTTCCAATTGGACGCCATAGAATATCAATAGAGTATGTAGGGTATGAACCAGTGACCAGAGACAATGTGATGGTTACCAGCGGAAAAGCGGTGGACTTAATTATTGAAATGGTTGAATCTGCTAACATGATGGGAACTGCAGTTATTGAAATGAAGAAATCGAAAGCTCGAAGTAATAACGAAATGGTTACAGTAAGTAGTAGAAGTTTTGATGCTGAAGAAGCTGAACGCTATCCAGGTAGTAGGCAAGACCCTGCACGTATGGCTCAAAACTTTGCTGGAGTAGCTGGTACGGATGATCAACGTAATGACATTGTGGTAAGAGGCAACTCTCCGCTTGGATTGTTATGGAGATTTGAAGGTGTCGATATTTTTAATCCAAGTCATTTTGCAGTTGCTGGTACGACAGGTGGCCCGATTAGTATGATTAACAATAAGTTAGTTGGGAATTCTGACTTTATGACAAGTGCATTTCCTTCAGAATATGGTAATGGGATTTCAGGAGTGTTCGATTTGAAGTTCAGAAATGGAAACTACAACAAAGCAGAATACAGTGGACAGTTTGGTTTGTTTGGTACTGAAATTCAAGCGGAGGGACCTATAAACAAGGAGAAAAAGTCAAGCTTCATTTTTTCATACCGGTATGCAACCTTTGATATCTTTAGTGCTTTAAATATTAATCTAGGAACTGATGCTGTACCAAAATATCAAGATTTAAATATCAAGCTTAACTTTCCAATGAAGAAAGGAGAGTTTGCTATATTTGGATTAGGTGGTCTAAGTTCAATTGATATCGTTTTTAGCGACGATCAGGAACCAACTCAAGAACTCTATGGACAAAAAGACCGAGACCAGTATTTTAGAACAAATATGGGAGTTGTTGGAGCGACACTGCAAAGACAGTTGTCAAAAAAACGCTCGTTAAATGTTGTTTTGGCACATAATGTTCAACAAGTGCTTTCCAATCACGACAAGATTTTTAGAAATCCAAACGAGTATACTGACCTGACTTTAGTGCCAGTTTCTAGATCTAGAATGCTTCACGGAAAAACAACTTTACATGCTTCGTTAAATAAAAAATATAGCGCGAGGAGTAATCTAAAATATGGATTGATAATAGATGCATATGGTCTAAACTATTTAGACAGTGTACAAAATGAACGTGACTTAACACAGCCTATGAATGTTTTGTTAAATGCTCAAACCAATCCTCTTATGGCTCGAGCTTATACAAGCTGGAAGTATCGTTTAACGTCAAAGATTACAACCAATGTAGGACTACATGCGATGCATTTTACGCAAAGTGGGTCGAATGCATTGGAGCCGCGCGTTGGGGTGAAATATCGAAGAAGGTCAAACGAGACTATAGGCTTTGGATATGGAATGCATAGCCAAGTTCAACCTCTATACATTTACAACACATTGTTCGTTGATTCTGTAAGTAATACATACGATAATCACAATAAAAATCTTGCACCAACAAGAAGCCATCATCTAGTTTTATCCTATGAAAAAGTGATAAAGAGAAACTTAAGAGTTCGATCTGAAATCTATTACCAAACGCTTTATAATGTGCCAGTTGAGGTTATTGCATCATCATTCAGTTTGGTAAATCAGGGCTCTGGATTTGAGCGGTTCTTCCCTGATGTTCTTGAAAATACGGGTACAGGTGTTAATCAAGGTTTGGAAATAACAGTAGAGAAGTTTTTTACTAAAAACTATTACTTCATGGCTACGGCTTCAGTTTATGACTCAAAGTATAAAGGTAGTGATGGAATTGAGAGAAATACTGACTTTAATGGAAACTACATCTTTAATACGCTTGGAGGTTACGAGCATAGGTTTGGCTCAAACAAAAAGAACGCCATAATCTACGGAGCAAAATATACGCACGGTGGAGGAAAGCGATATTCTCCAATAGATACAGCAGCGACAATAGCAGATGGTGCAAGTGTAATAATTGATGGTGCGAGAAGAAACATTTATCAGTTTAGAGACTATAGTCGATTAGATTTAAAAATAGGTCTTCGTATTAACACAAAGAAAACCACACACGAGATTTCAATAGATATCGCTAACGTTCTCGATACAAAGAACGTTTTGAAAGAGAGTTATTTTGATGATCCAGATAATCCAGGGTCAAAAATATTTGCAGAAGAATATCAATTAGGTAGATTGCCAAATTTCTGGTACAAGTTTAATTTTTAGATGAAAACATATTTTTGGAAGCTAATCATATTGGCTTCGTTGCTTTTTTGTGGAACATTTGTGAAAGGTCAGGTTTTAGCTCTAGATGAACTAAAACCGGACTCAACGAACTATGCTAATGTTTACGTAAAAAAACTCTATTCCGATTCGCTAAGTAGCAGTTTTGCAATATGGATAAAGGATGAGGTGAAGCCTCATAAACACGTGTTGCATACAGAAGTAGTGACAATCTTAGATGGTAAAGCTAGTATGGTGCTCAATGGACAGACAAGTAAAATAAAAAAGGGTGATGTTATAATAATACCTAAGGGGTCAGTACATTCAGTTAAGACGTTGAGTAGAAAACCATTATTGGTCATCTCTGTACAGGCTCCAGAGTTTAAAGGGAAAGATAGAATTTGGGTAAATGAGTAAGGTAAATAAAGATTCAGGATTCGTGCCGTACGTTGCAAAACACTATGATTTAGACAAGGTAGTCTCAGAGTCGAAGTCGTTTTATGAAAATTTGAATCAAAGACGATCGGTACGAGAGTTTTCAGATAAAGCAGTTCCTAAATCTGTTATAGAAAATATAATTCGCACTGCTGGTACCGCACCGTCAGGTGCGCACAAACAACCTTGGACGTTTTGCGCTATCAGCAGTGCATCCCTAAAATCAAAAATTAGAGAAGCTGCGGAAAAGGAAGAATACGAAAACTATCATGGACGAATGTCCGATGCATGGTTAGATGATCTGAAAAAATTTGGTACCGATTGGCATAAACCTTTCTTAGAAGTTGCGCCTTGGATTATAGTCTTATTTAGAAAAACATACGACGTTGACGAAGGAGAGAAGAAAAAGAATTACTACGTTCAGGAGTCTGTAGGAATCGCTTGTGGGATGCTGATCTCCGCAATTCATCAAGCTGGACTCGTAACACTCACGCATACACCAAGTCCAATGAATTTTTTGGCAAAAATTCTAGAGAGGCCAGAAAATGAAAAGCCATACCTACTTCTTCCTGTTGGTTTTCCAGCAGATGATGCTAAGGTGCCTATTCTTAACCGTAAAAGCATTGAAGAGATAGCTGTTTTTTTTGAATGAAGTTCGACGTTTATTCACCTCTAGAGAAGGTTTCAACTAGTTTCTTAAATCGTTTTAATGTTCAACTGGATATCAAACGAGATGACATGATTCATCCGTTTATTTCAGGGAATAAATGGCGAAAACTAAAGTATAATCTCTTAGCATATCAATCTTCTGGAAGATCTGGAATCCTCACGTATGGTGGAGCATTCTCTAATCACTTAATAGCCACTGCAGCAGCTTGTGCGAAATTCAAAATCCCATGTATTGGTGTTGTTCGCGGAGATGAATTGTCTGAACGGTCAAACATTGTGTTACGCCTTTGTGCGGAATTTGGAATGGAGTTAAAGTTTATATCTCGAGCCGATTACAAACTTAAATTGTATCCTGAAGGAAATAATTACCTTATTCCAGAGGGAGGAGACAATATAGAAGGAGTAAAAGGTTGTGAGGAGATTATGACTGGTTTGGATGGTTATAATCATGTTTTTGTTTCTGTAGGGACTTCAACAACGTTTAAAGGAGTAATAAATGGATCGAAAGGAATTGGTCACATTCATGGGGTTGCCGCATTAAAGGGAGCGGACTACTTGAAGAAAGGTATTGCACACGACACGTTTTTCGACAATTGGACATTACACTCACAGTTTTGCGGCAATGGGTTTGGGAAGTATAGCGAGGCAGAAGTAAAATTTAATTCCAAATTCGCCACAGAAACGGGAATTCTGTTAGATCCGATTTACACAGGCAAATCAATGAAAGCGTTGTATGATTTAGTTTCCGAAGGAGTTATTAAGCCTTCAGAGCGCGTGCTTTTTATTCATACTGGTGGTTTGACTGGGGTAATGTCCAGTAAGTGGCTGGACGTAAAGAGAATTTAGTTTTTAGGGTTAATGTATCCTTTGATATAAACCATTTTAACAGGAGTTTGAGTATTACTTTTAATCGTAATTGCTTTGGTGCATTTCCCAACTCTTCCCAAAGTACTTAAACGACCGCGAAGCTTACTTGTGTCACCGGAAAGAAGTGGCTCTTTGGACCAGGATACAGTCAAGCAGCCGCATGAAGATTTGACACTCGAGAGCACGAGAGGATTGGTTCCTGTATTTACGAAAGGTATTTCAAACAAAACCGTTCGACCTTCAGTAACTGTGTCGAACTGCACAGTTCTGGATTCTGCATTAAATTGATTCGTTGATATTAAAACTATTGCAGCATCTGACGATTGCGAATCCACAACTACAAAGCCCACACTAATCGAAAGAAACAGAATTGCTATAATCCTGTGTATGTGCTTATGAAACATTTTCTATAACTGTTTGACGACAAACCCTTTTAAAGTAAGGAATGTGTATCCCTCTCCTGCATTATGCAAAACGGTGACATATTGAATAAATCTTCCGGCATTGCCTTTACTATTATACGTCACTTTGATATATCCTTTCTCTCCAACAGCAAAAGTCCCTTCAGTATATTCAGGTACGGTACAACTGCAATCCGCAGAAACACCTAAAATGGTTAGGGAATCGGTACCTTCATTGGTGAACGTAAATACTCTTGTTATCGTTGTGTCTTCTGGAATATCACTTAAGTCAAAAGATTCGAGTGTAAAATTGATTATCGGTTGAATTATGGTATCTGTAACTTCAGAAGAAGCAGAGTCAATGGAGTTAATGTTTTGTGCAAATCCAACTCCATTGATTCCAAACACCAAAAATAAAAAGAGTGACTTCTTAATTTTCATCAAGTGAATCTTATTCAGTTGGTGGTTTTACGGTTGCTTTTATCGTGATCATTGCTGGACTCATTTCACTGTTAAAAATAACCGGAAGTGCCTTAATTTGATTTCCCACTTTACCAGTAGAATTAAATGAAACAGTAATCTCTCCAGAATCTCCTGGAGCAATTGGTTCTTTAGACCAAGACGGAGCTGTACAACCACATGGTGTTTTTATTCTAGAAATGACCAATGGAGCAGAACCTTCGTTCACAAATTTGAACACATGCGTTACAGTTTCTCCTTGATTAATAGCTCCAAAATCAAATTCGGTTTCCTCAAAAACTATTTTTGATTGTCCAACAGGTGTTAGTGTAATAACTTTCTTTTCCTCAACAGGTGCTTCGTCTTGAGCAAAAGCTGAAGTAGAAGCAAGAAGCAGTAAGCTGAAAGTGGATAGGTAAATTCTAAATTTCATAATGTTTTTTTATTCTAACCAAACGATAATAATGCCAAAAAAAAACCCAGACAATTTAGCCTGGGTTTTAAAGTTGTAATATTTTTCTTATTGCGGGTTTGCTTGAACTGGTGGAGCTGCTTCAGCTGGAGCGCTTTCTACAGTTCCTCTGATAGTTAATGATTCAGAACCTTCTTCACCATTATACTTTACAGTAATAACTTTCGTGAATTTACCTGGTCTACCTTGAGAATTGTAAATGGCAGTTACTTCACCAGTTGCTCCCGGAGCGATTGGCTCACGTGTCCACTTTGGAGTTGTACAACCGCATGATGCTCTAACAGAGTTCAATACTAAAGGCTCGTTACCAACATTTGTAAACGTAAATGTTACTGTTGCTTGGGTTCCTTCTTTGATTGTACCGAAGTTGTGCTCTAATTTTTCGAATTTAATTTTTGCACCAGTATTTCCGTCAGCTGATACAGTTTTAGTTTCTTGTGCCTGAGTGAAAGCTACAAATCCTATAGCTATTAACAGTGTGACAAATGTTCGTTTCATAATGTTTAATGTCGTGTTTAAATATTTAATGTCAAATTTACTTGTTCGATGCTAATTAAACAAACGCTGTGCCAAAATAGAAAGTTCATTCAATTCCTATAATTTGCTTTTCTTTTTTCTAAGAAAGCAGAAGTTCCCTCCTTGAATTCTGATGTGCCAAAGCAAGAACCAAAGAACCCTATTTCCGTATCCATGCCATTCTTTGTATCATCATAAAATGCTTGAATACATTCTAAGGTTTTAGAAATACCTTGCGGAGATTTACCCGCAATCTTATTTAACATCGCTCTACAAGTCTCCATAAGTTTCTCCTGATCCACTATGTGATTTACCAGACCTAATCTGTGCGCTTCGTCTGCGTTTATCATATCAGCTGTGGTTAATAATTCAATCGCTTTTCCTTTTCCGACTAACTGAATTAATCGTTGAGTTCCTCCGTACCCAGGAATTAATCCAAGATTTACTTCAGGTTGACCAAATTTAGCATTTGGTGATGCGATTCGAATGTGACAAGCCATAGCCAACTCACAACCTCCACCTAAAGCAAAGCCATTTACTGCAGCAACTACTGGTTTCAAGCATCGCTCCACAGTATTCATAACTTCATGTCCGTCACTACTTAACTTTTGGCCTTCAACGGTATTAAAGTCTTTAAATTCTGCGATGTCTGCTCCTGCAGCGAAAGCTTTACTTCCAGAACCTGTTATAATAATTCCATATACCTCCGCATCTTTTTCTGCTTGATTAACAGCTTGCTTGATCTCTTGAAGCAGTGTAGCATTTAATGCATTCATTTTGTCCTCACGATTAATCGTAATCGTGAAAAGGTTTTCTACTAATTCAGTTCGTATATATTGAAAGCTCATGACTGTAATTTTCGCAAAAATAAGACTAAGTTTTTATCGAACTAATTTCTAACTTAGGTCATTCAACTGCAAGTGTTTTCTTTGGTGTTCAACGTAGCTTTTGTTTTTTTACATTTGCCGTAATGGGAAACAAGAAAATTGATTTTAAAGATTTTGATATTCCTTCAAAAGAAGATTGGCTAAAACAGGTTGAGAAAGAACTTAAAGGTAAACCAATTGAAGATTTAAATAGACAATGGTTTGGGATCAATATTGTTCCGTTTCTCGATAAGTCAAACGTTTTTAATCCTATTCCTGCTTCAAGAAGCTTTTCTTCCGATTGGAAATTGGTTATTGAACAGACAAATGGAAACAGTCAAGAGCTCTATCAAGAAGTCGACTTTTGTGCATCTGATGCTCCAACAACTGGTGTTGGTTGGTATAATTCAGGAAAACAACTTCCAGAGGATATAATTAATTTAGACAGGTGTTATCTAAATTTAAAACCATCTAAAATCAACGTTGAGTGGGCTAAAGAGAATCCTAGTAATCATAATTATTTTTCAATTATTAACCCGTCACTTAATATCGTCGGTGAGGGTGAAATACGATACTTCAGAGAAAAAGCAGAAGAAATAAAAAGGGTTCTATCAGAAGCCGGAATTAAGGATATTGCTCGAAAGGTTAATATCGAGATTAGTTTATCGACAAACTTCTTTTATGAGGTCGCTAGACTGAAGAGTATTCGATTAACACTGGAGGAGCTATTTGACGGCAAATGTCCATCAATCACTGCCATTGTTTCGGCTCCAATAAGTGCAGAGCGAAACAATAACGACCTATTGCGTTTAACGACGAAAAGTATGGCAGCTGTGGTTGGTGGTGCAGATTTAGTTTTTATTAAATCAATATCAGAACCTTCATCAAATCAAGCAATTCGATGGGCAAGAAATATTTCTCATCTATTGAAATACGAGTCTAATTTTGATTGGGTGACAGATGCTACGTCTGGGTCTTATTTGGTTGACTATTTATGCAATGAACTACTAAAGAATGTTCCTACAGAGAATCAATCGGTTAATACGGGCCAGAAAAGCCATTCTAGAATTAACCAGGAAGGGATATCTATCAAGGAGAAATATAGCCACCAAGATTTGCCTGAAATTGCGCAATTCGTATCTGGTATTGCACCAAACTTAAGAGGGCCTTATGGGTCAATGTATTCTGTACGACCGTGGACAATCCGTCAGTATGCTGGCTTTAGCACAGCAGAGGAATCAAATGCATTTTATAGAAGAAACTTGGAGGCAGGCCAAAAAGGATTGTCGGTTGCTTTCGATTTAGCAACACATAGAGGATATGATAGTGATCATCCACGCGTTACTGGAGACGTTGGAATGGCAGGAGTTGCTATCGACTCTGTGGAGGATATGAAGTTGTTGTTTGATGGAATACCTCTTGATAAAATGTCCGTTTCAATGACTATGAATGGAGCTGTGCTTCCAATTATGGCCTTTTATATTGTTGCGGCAAAAGAACAAGGAGTAGAGAAATCACTTCTTACAGGAACGATTCAAAATGATATTTTGAAGGAATTTATGGTGCGTAATACGTACATATATCCACCAAAACATTCAATGCGCATTGTTGGAGATATTTTTAAATATACTTCGGCAAACATGCCTAAATTCAACTCCATAAGTATCAGTGGATACCATATGCAAGAGGCCGGGGCAAACGCAGCTATTGAATTAGCATATACACTTGCCGATGGGTTGGAGTATGTTAGAACAGGATTGGATGCTGGAATGAGCATCGATGATTTTGCTCCTCGATTAAGTTTCTTTTGGGGAATTGGTATGAATTACTATACTGAAATCGCTAAACTGCGGGCTGGTCGGTTGATTTGGGCGAAACTTATTAAGAAGTTCAATCCACAAAACCCTAAATCACTGGCTTTGCGAACACATTGTCAAACCAGTGGTTGGAGTTTGACTGAGCAGGATCCATTTAATAACGTAGCGAGAACTTGCATCGAGGCCAAAGCGGCGGTGATGGGTGGGACTCAGTCATTACACACGAATGCACTTGACGAAGCAATTGCACTACCAACTGACTTTTCGGCTAAAATTGCACGCGATACACAAATATATTTACAGAAAGAAACTGGATTAACAGATGTGGTGGATCCATGGGGTGGAAGTTACTTTATCGAGTCTTTGACAAATGATCTTGCACAACGTGCGTGGGAGTTGATCGAGGAGGTTGAAGAACTTGGAGGAATGTCTAAAGCGATAGAAGCTGGTGTCCCAAAAATGCGTATCGAAGAATCAGCGGCGAAAAAGCAAGCTAGGATAGACAGCGGTGAAGACGTTATTGTTGGTGTCAACAAATTTCAAACGTCTGATAAGTCGGAAATCGAAATTTTAGAAATAAACAATGATACGGTAAGAATATCTCAGGTTGAAAGACTTAAAGCACTGAAGTCAAATAGAAATCAAGAGCAAGTAGATGCCGTGTTAAAAGCACTGACAGAAGCAGCCCTAAGTGGTAAGGGCAATTTGTTAGATCTTGCAGTTACAGCTGCTGAAAGCCGCGCAACGCTAGGGGAGATTAGTTTAGCTCTTGAAAGTGTTTTTGGCCGCTACCAGGCTGTTAATAATACTATTTCTGGTGTTTACTCTAAAGAAGTAAAAATGAATGAAGAGTTTGAAAAGGCATTGAAAGCTTCTGACGAATTTGCGAAATCACATGGGCGACGGCCTAGAATTTTAGTCGCAAAAATGGGGCAAGATGGTCATGATAGGGGAGCTAAAGTTATTGCGACTGGATTTGCGGATATTGGGTTTGATGTGGATATTGGACCGTTATTTCAAACACCAGAGGAAGTTGCCAAACAAGCACTCGAAAATGATGTGCATGTTTTAGGGATTTCCAGTTTAGCTGGAGGTCACAAAACGTTGATTCCTGAGGTGGT
Source organism: uncultured Bacteroidota bacterium (assembly GCA_937124965.1). Classification (GTDB taxonomy): domain Bacteria; phylum Bacteroidota; class Bacteroidia; order NS11-12g; family UBA9320; genus UBA987. The sequence goes on along the minus strand of CAKZLB010000013.1, from coordinate 461,018 downwards.
TGAACAACTAAAAGCCATGGGTAAAGAAGATGTGGTTGTGGTTGCTGGAGGAGTAATTCCAGAACAAGACTATCAGAAATTATACGACAGTGGAGTTTCCTTTGTCTTTGGGCCTGGTACAGTTTTAAGTAAAGCTGCACTTGAGATCATCAAGTCGATAAAAAGCCAGTATTAGTTACGGATTAATAGCCATAAAAAAAGCCTGATTAGAATTTCTAATCAGGCTTTTTATTTTAAGATTTTCTTATGTTATGTATTACGGTTTCTTAACCGTCATACGTTTTGTTAATTTTTCTCCGTTACTTTCTAACGTGTAAAGGTATATACCTTCTGTGTAATTGGAAACGTCAAGAACTATCATTGAAGATGTAACAACCCGCTCTTCAATAACTTTTCCTACCACGTTATAAACGGTTAACGTAGCTTCACCGTTAAACGATGCTTCGATGTAAGTTTTGCCGATAGCAGGATTTGGGTAATTCTGACCCAATTTAATCGTACCAGCTGTCATCTCATCGTTAGACGAAGTCAATGTCCCAAAAGACATCAAACTCACACCAATAACTAAAAGAAGTAAAATTCGTTTCATAACCGTTGTTTACAAAGATAGTTGAAAATATTGTGCCAATGCAATAATTAATTTGTCATAATTAATTTTACTTGTGCAAATGCATTGTAATTTGCTGTAAGTCAATATGCTAACTTGTTGCTTCATTTTTTGATTTTTTTAGATCAAGTGCATAATTTTCAGAACATTCGGTTTAATCGAACAGGACATATACGATTTAAACCTTCACAATGCTTACTGATTCGGAATTGTAAAAGCACGTTTTGATTGGTTAGTTTCTCGCAAATACGATTTTATCAAGCTCTAAACCATTCAAGATTATTTGATTTCCTTATCTTTACCCAACAACAAGTAATTAGTAATTTATTAATGTGTTTTTCTCCAGAAGCTAGTTTTTCTGCTGCTGCTATTATAACCACGGTGGGCGTCGTTTCATTGAGTAAAGCGTCTAGTTTACCGTATAAGCTATTAGGGTGCATCCCCCTGTTTTTTGGGATTCAACAATTAGCGGAAGGCTTCGTGTGGTTATCACTCTTGTATGAACGTTTTGCGTTTATCAAAGATGTAAGTGCCTCGGCTTTTATTGTGTTCGCATGGATTGTCTGGCCAATTTGGGTGCCAATGTCTATGTGGCAAATTGAAGCCGATGTCAAACGTAAGAAACTGATTAAGAGTTTCTTTTTTGTTGGAGTATTTGTCAGTTTAGCACTAGCTTATACCTTGGTGTTTCGAAATGTTGAAGCAGGAATTTTGGATTGCAGTATAATTTATAATTTCGATGTTTCGGAAAATATCCATTCAACATTTGGTGTTTTATACCTCCTTGTTACTGTGGTACCGACCTTGTTGTCAAAAGTACCTAAAACGTGGTTGTTAGGGGTGATGAATATATTGGCCTATGTTGGGACCAAGCTTTTTATAAGTGACCGGATTTTATCTATTTGGTGTTTTTTTGCAGCGTTGACCAGTGTTATAGTGTTGTGGATTATTCTTGATGAAAAGAAGCGAAGTCGAGTGATTGACTAACATGGTTAACTGGTAACTTTCTTGGAGAATGTATGTAGATTGTTCATAAAGTAACTCTTTATTGCTTCTGATTGTATTCTTTTTAATGCTAGTTGGTGACGTCTCGCTGCGTTTATTTAATAAGTCCACCCCCAGTTGCTCGGTTGGCGTCGTTAAAGTGTTCTTTGAGTTGAACGAATAATGATTTAAGTGTAAGGTAGACTATTGATAATAGTAGCTGAAGTAAGGTTTGTCATCAGGTCTTATCCTCAATTGGTTCTATGGCAAGCACAAGCAACAAGTGTAATTGCAAACACTAGAACATTATGTTTGCTTGCATTTATGTGTTAGTCTAAATAGAAATGGTTTTCTGAAATCTAGTTGGATATCTTAGATTTTTTTTGGAATTTGTGCTTTCCAAGCCTAATACTATGTGACTTAGGGGGCGAAGCTTTGCCAAAACCAACTGAGTTTAGTTTGAGAACAAGAAGTGCAACTTTTATTTCGAAACACAATATTGAAATAAATGGCCTGTGAATTTGATCATAGAGTTCACGCTTTTTTCGGACAGAAACTAGATAGCTCCTGTATAAAAAGGATGGTAAACCGATTATTAATTCTTGTTTTTGTTCAATCAGTATCATATGGCTGCGACCAATCGAAAGGTCGCAAGACACCGCCTGAAGCTGAACAAATTGAAATTTCTAAAGTTGATTCAGTTATAACCTATACATCTTTATTCGTGGATTTGGATACAGTTAGCCCGATTAAATTTTTAGAAATGTTAAAAGTGGAGAACGGAAAACATAGATGTGTCAAATTAGTTCCAAGTCCTTCAGCACAGAATGCCTTACAAGGTAGTTTAATGTATGACATCCAAGTCCCTCCGAATTGGATAAAGAAACAGCATATAGATGATTTGGTTTTACTAATGGACAATAGTGAGCCTACAATACCTATATTCTCAGTTTATGGAGACATGACAACTTTTGACCACCCCCATTCCACTGTTGGAATAGAAGCCACAAGAATGATTGATGGATATCGAAAAAACTTCTATCCATCACTTTGGCCTGAATTTAACATTAATGAAGTGGAGAGCTTGAATTGTATCAGATGGAAAGAAGATGCAAAAAGGTGGTATAATCAGCACAAATAAACTGTTACTAACATTAAGTATAAGTCATAACCGCTCAACGTCTGCACGCATTCCAAACAGCGCCTCACCCCAGACACCTTTATAAACCATGAAACATCTATTCACTATTAATATAAAACAAATAACGTTATGGAAACCTACATAGATGGATTTGTACTTCCTATTCCTCGAATTCACCTGAAAGAGTACAAGGCGGTTGCAGAAAAAGTGGCAAAGATTTGGAAAGAATATGGAGCGCTTCAATACTTTGAATTTGTTGGAGACGATTTGAAATTAGCAGGCACCCGCTCTTTTATTGAATTAGTGGATATGAAAAAAGATGAGGTAGTTATTTTTGGATGGGTAGTTTTTCCGTCTAAAGATGTTCGTGATAGGGCTAATAAAATAGTTCCGACTGATTCAAGAATGACAGAATTAGTTACACCTTTAGTCGACCCTAAGAGAGTGATTTTTGATGCAGAAAGAATGGTTTATGGGGGATTTCAGGCTCTTGTCATGTTAAGTAATAACTAAGTCTAAATGACAAAAAAATATAAGTAAACATGACAAAATCGTTTAAGAAATTATGTCGGCAAGCCATGCTTGCAGGTTTCTATTCCAACGAATTCGTATCTTGGCTGCACAAATGATCAAATAGCAATCCTATATCTAATCCGTTTTATATGCCATGCATTTTGACCAAAGGGCAACATGCGCACGGGCTTAATAATTTCTGTTTATACCCTTGAAAAAAAACTCCGACATATACGACCCAGAATTTGTTAGTGGGATATTCGATAGAATGTCTAAAACTTATGGACTCGCTAATCTGATAATTTCATTCGGGTTTACATCGAGATGGAGAAGGCAGTGCTTAAATGACTTACCTGAGGTAAAACATAATTCTATTGGGTATGATTTGATGTCTGGGATGGGCGAATCTTGGGGCAACATCCAAACTAAACTTACTGAACCGGGGCAAATCATAGCTGTTGATATCTCTGATGAGATGAATAGAAAGGCATCCGAGCATTTGAAAAGATTAAGAACAAAAAATATAGTTTTAAAAAAGACTAACATTTTAGATAATGACATTCCAGACAATTCCGCTGATTTCGTTATTTCAACATTTGGAATAAAGACGTTTAATAAAGACCAACAGCGAAAACTCGCATACGAGATAAGACGAATATTGAAACCTAAAGGTAGTTTTGCATTAATCGAGATATCTAAACCAAAACATTATTTATTGAGATGGTTCTATATGTTTTACCTAAAAATATTGATTCCGATAATTGGTAGAATATTTATGGGTAACAGAGACGACTACAGAATGTTAGGAACCTATTGTTCAGAATTTGGTAACTGTATGCATTTTCACACCTGTCTCTTAGACCTTGGAGTTAAGTCATCTTATAAAAACTACTTTTGGGGATGTGCTTCTGGGGTATTTGGAACAAAATGATAACTGAATAAAAACATCGTGCAAATTGAATATAAATGCCGTTAAGCCAAGGTAAGATGATTAAACATGAACAAGCAAATTAAAAGTATATGGATTGAAAGTGAGCACAAAGGTTCTATTGTCGAAGGAGAATTAGAGGTAAATGACAATTCAGATGTGATCGTAACTTTTGTCGATAGCAGTAGAGCAATTGCAACATTCTTCACGTATCAAAACATTGAATTCATAAGACAGAAGAATAAGAAAACTGGTGAGTTTTTAAACGGTACATTCTTTTGGGCTTCCGACATGGTGATTGTAGAAAAAATAAATCGACAAGAAATCGAAGAAATTGTTAATCATTTAATTGTTCGTGGTGAATTCGACCATATTTTCAAGAAAATAGTAGAAAAATAACTGGCTATACATGCGAATGATAAATGAAGGTTAAATGTCAAGTAAGCTGACTATTTCTGGAGCAAGTAGTTGACCCTTAATTTGATATATTTATACGACATAAAATGAGATTACTTATTATCGCATTGCTAGTTGGAAGCATAAATAGCGTTTCCGCTCAAAACTATTATACTGGATATGAACTATTTGACTTACTCGATGACTGTTCAAATTATAATAGACTTTTTGATAGCCTGACTCAACCTTTTCAAATATCTCAATATCATGCTTCTGGTCTAAATGACACATTGGAATTCGTTGGAGGTTGCGCTTTCTCAGTATTGCGGAATGGGGTGATTCGAACCTCTCAATATAGTGAACATAAAATCTTCGGTGATAAAAGTTATTGGAAATGGCAGGAAAGTGCAAAAGGCGAAGATCATGGATTTGTGCTCGAGTGCAACAAAAAAGGAGTTAGTAAACAGCCAACAAATAGTTTTTATTCTACAACAATAAATATTACTGAAACAGATTCCGTTGTTGATCAAATCAAATGGAGAATTGGAAAGCATGGCGACACATCCTGTCAATTTCTATATCGTTGGATATATCGAAATGATTCCTTGATGGAGTACTGGCAACAATACATAGACAGCAATGAGTGTAAATGGAGCACTCAACCATCTATTAGAATTCAGGTGTATTTATATCCAAAGTCTAATGTCCGGATTAGAGAGTTTTATTATGGAAGTATCCATCGAAGGAAACTCCACAATGTATACAAAGAAGAAAAGACGTATGACACAATTGGACGAATGGTTTCATTTAGAGTGCTTTCCCAAGAAAGAGCAAATGACCAAACAGAATACCGTTATTTATATGATAAACGGCAATGTATTGCCAGGCAGCAATGGTACAATGGGAAATTGATTGAGGTTATTACTATACAACAGCTAACATCTACTAAACAAAATTCACGTGTTTTAACACTAGAATATAGAGCTCCTTTTCGTTAATTATTATTTTATAAACTATAAATTAAAGAGCCATTCTTGTCTGAAAACGGGCGCACTGGGCTTCTCAAAATTGAATTGTTGCACGCTAAAACGACTATAAATAGTGAGCCTTCCTCATTATTTGTATGCTTGATTGTAATTTGGGGGTTTACCGACTATGGTGGTGAGTTGAAAACGGCACCAACTCTTGTACTACATCTTTTTTATTTGCGATTTTCTTGATTCAACTTTTTAACAAGAATAGATTGAAAAAGTTGGACATAGCGTTTTAGTGACTGTATTATTTTCATCAATTAGACTTGCATTATTTATATCTGACATTCTTGTACAACCAATCGCTCTCGCAATTGATTGCGAGGGACATAAACCAAGCCGAAGCCACTATTTGGATATCATGTTATTTGGGGTCATAATTACATTTATCATAGGAATTTTCTTAATAAATACCCAAAAAACTAAAGGTTCTCTAGATCGATTGTTTTCTATCGTGATAGTGTTAGTATTAACATTATCCTTTGTTAAAAATTCTATATTACCATAAACAACAAAGTAGATGCTGTTTCAGTACCAATAATTGAACTTCCAGAAGGGTGTTAAACTCTTTAACCAAAATTTGGTGTAAGTCATATATGTGCATACTCAGCACATTCCAAGCTATGCCTAGTGCCCGAAACCATTAGGTGGCATTAAAATGAAACTATCATTGTTATTTGTACTTCTCGTGACATCAAGTATTTCAAAATCTTGTAGTTACACATTGACGAACAAGTCTATTGAAGATAGGATTAATGAGTATGGACTTAATAAAGATGTAATAATCTTCGAGGGCAATATTTTATCCCTCGAGTATGACACTACTAACATTGACCAGAATGTTAACGGTGCACCCGAATATCTGCTTATTGAGCCAAAAAGATGTTGGCAAAAAATGCATGAAAACACTAGTCTAATTAAACTTTACGTAGGATCTGCGTGTAGTTATCAGTTTGAAGTAGGTTCTACATATCTAATCTACGCAGAAAACGTAATACACAAAGGGATAACCACGAGCTTGAGAGCACCCGACAAAGCTTATGCAAACTGCATCCGAAGACTTGAAAATACTTGGAGAACCGACTACTGACTTAACGGTAAAGAAAAGCATTGGTGGTAATTTTAAAGAAAAGGAGATTAAAACAAAAAGTCTTTTGTTCCTTGCATTAACAATATCTATCACCTTGAATTTATTATTTATCCATAAACGAGAAAACTAACGGGCTCCAACACTGGCCATACACAATGCTAGCATCATGTTACTATTAATGGAGGATGATTAGTCCCAACTAATCACAACCTTGATCTCTGAATCGTTGTAATGCCGCTAAACTTCTCGTTTAAGCGGTTTTTTTATGTTCTGATTTATCTCTAGGAAGCTGAATCATTTGATAACATCATGAATATAATTTTCAAATGTTTTACCTATGTTGTACCCTTCAACAAAAAACCCTTGCAAGTATTTATCTTACAAGGGTTTAGCGCTTTTTGTAGCGCCCCTTCTTATACAGAGTTGCAATCAAAACTCACTTTTCGAGGGGTTTAATTCAGGCGATTTCGTTAGAAAATAATTGTTTGAATAGATTAACTAAAGCCAGTAGTGACTTAGTGGTTACTTGAATTGAAGAAGTACAATTCAGATTATAAATTTATTAATTCCTCTATCTTAATATCAAGCCATATATAGTTCACAGATAATCCATTCAATTCACCTTTCCATTTGTTCACTTCACTTGATTAAGGTCGATTGTACTGCTGTTTGGTTCTAATCTTTGATCATAAATTGATAGTTATGAAATTATTCTTTGCATCGATAATCTGCGTTTTAACTAGTTCAGTCTCCTTTTCTCAAGCTGGTATTCTAGGTACTTGGCAACCCGAAGGGAAGCAGGCAATATTTAAGATCTTCGAAAAAGATGGAAAATACTACGGGCAGTTGATTGGTTCAACTAACCCAGAAGAAGATAAACGAATTAAGAGTAATGACGAAATTATCCTATTGAGAAACCTTGAGAAAGAATCAGTCAAAGAATATTGCTGTGGGGTCTTTATTGCACCAGAGAACAAAACAAAGCTCTCTGCATCGTTAACCCTTGTCAATAAAAACAAAATTAAACTAACACTTAGCAAAGGCTGGTTTGGCAAAACCATAATTTGGAACCGGATTTAATACAAACTTAGATTATGAAATACTTAAATAAAAAAGCTGCATTAAAACTATGCTCATTTGTTCTTTTGCTCTTGGGTGTATTAGATATAATAAGAGGCTTCACTCATACTTTTAGGGTTAGGGATGCAGCAGAATATTTGGCTAAAATTGAGCCTACTTCTGATAGTTTAGTTTTGATGAGTGCTTTTGGTATTTCAAACTTTCTAACTGGTTTTCTCTACTTCCTCATTGTTTTTAAGGCTAAGAAAATCACACCTTATGTACTAACAATAATTCCTATCAGCTATATGATAGGGGGGTTAGGTATGCAGTATTCAAATGTAATCTTGGAGTCTGAATTTAGAGGTCAGCATATGATGAAAGTATATCTAGCTACCTGTCTTTTTACTGCCTTGCTCTATTTCATAGTAACACAAATCGAAAACAAACATAAAATCAAAAACAATAATTTTGACAAAGACAATTAAAATTTCTACAAAGCTTCTACTGCTATTTTCCCTTATTTATTTAATTGGTTGCAGTAAAGATGATGATGTATCACCTGAAGAAGAACTGGTAACTGAAGAAGTTCGTATTGGTTTCGAGTTGGTAAACATAATTTCTCCCGATTCCATTTTAGTTTGGACTAACGAAGATATTCTCACCCAAGAACAATTTGACTCGATACAACTACCCAAAATGTGGAGAAAAAATGAACCTCGTGAGGGAATGCCAAATTTTGCTCGATTTCTTCGCTCCCCAGATGCGAGCCAAGATGGTGATTTTACTACGGCAGAACACTTTGGTTACAAATGGCTTTTTAATGCCCAAATTGTTGAAATGGATGTATCTTTACCTAGGAATGATCAAGGTTTACTTGCTGGTAGATATATAGCCAAATTCCACGAAGTTACGTTTGATGCGGGCAGAACTCTATCTGTCTTAATTTCTCCTGATGGGGAGGAATACATTCTTATTTCTCGTGATGCAAATAGAACTACAGATATTCCTATCATACCTGATGATTGGCAAATTGAAGAAAGACTCATTACTGAAGAACTGACTTTAGAATTACCCAACCCGACACTAAACATACGTGCCGAAAACAATCAAGATTCTTGGCAAGGCCCAGTTAATTTATAAACCGTAAAAATATTTAAATGAGGATGAAATTTGTAATTCTACTATTTACTCTTGGAATCTTTGGAAGCAAATTATTTGCTCAAATATCGCCACCAGATTCTAATGCTCAAGTAGTATTCCATTCAATAGACGAACTTTTTGCTTATGCTGATGACAATGCAATCATTTTAAAAACTGCTAGCGAAAACGAACAATTGTTTTTGTCAAAAGTGAAAGAGAAAAAATCAGATTTGCTGCCTGATTTAAGTGCTTCATTGGGATACAATGATAATATTACACTTCAGCCAAATTTAATACCAGCTCAAATTTTTAACCCATCAGCCCCGGAAGGTGAGTTTTCAGAAGTCGTATTTGGTACTAAATATCAATATAATGGAAGCTTACAAGCTAAATGGGATGTACTGAATTTTCAGAGAATATTTGCCGTTGAAGTTTCTAAAATAGAGCTTTCTAAAGCCGAGGCCACCACAGAGATAAATCGCTTTAACCTATATAATCAATTGGCTTCTACTTATTATTCTATACTGCTGACTCAAGAAAGCATAAAGGTCTATGAAGAAAATGTAGCCGTTTCAGATACTATTCTGAATAATGCGTTGAATCAATTCCAAAAAGGCACAATTAGCGAATCAGCATACAATCAGGCTCTAATTAATAGTAGACAAACAACAAGTCAATTAAAACTGAGCCAAAATAGCTTGCAGCAATATTATGTCCAGCTTCAAAGTCAGTTGCATACGCAAGACACAATTAAAATAGAAGATGACTTTGAACAATTTGATTTACTAAACTCCACAAGTTTACAAGCTCATCCACAATTGCTCTTGCAAAAAGCCAATTTATTTAGTTCAGAAGCACAATTGAAACAAACAAAAGCTCTTAGGTATCCAACCTTAAGTTTAATATATCAAAACAGCAGAACTTGGGCTACTGATGATTTCATTGGCTTTTCTAATGCTAACGTACTACCGCAACAAATTTTCGGTGCGACTTTAAGTATGAATCTTTTTGACTTTTCGGCTGAAAGAAAAATAGAGCAATCTAAAATCAACATACAACTTCAAAAACTTGAATTAGAAAGTTTCAAGATAGAGCTTCAAAAAGAAGATGAGTTATTACAATTGCAATTATCACAAGGACTAACTCAGCTTAGTGATAATGAGCAAATTTTAGTGCTACAGAAAAAGAATGACCAACATTCCGAAAATTTATATCAAAGCGGATTATTAAGTTTAGATAATCGCCTAGATAATTACAAAGAACTACTGCATGCACAAAATAATTATTTAAGTAGCCTAGCTTCTTTGACGCTTTCAAAATATAAAAAATACATACGTCAGATTGATTTTAATTCAAAGTAAAATGAAGATACATTATACATACATACTGGCTTTTCTTTTGCTCACCAGTTGTGAGGAACAAGAATCGACTTCTCCTATTAAGAAAAATGTTCAAGAAGTAGTTTTTGCGAGCGGAACAATGGAAATGGAAGACGAGTATATAGTTTCCGCTCTTGCAGATGGCCTTATAACGTCATTAGAAATTAATGAAGGTGATATCATAAAAGAAAACCAAGTAATTGCTACTTTAGGTAACGAAGTTCAAAGTAATAAAGCTATGGATGCACAAATCGTCCTCAATGATTCTCGTGTAAATGCTTCGCCACAGTCAGCACAACTTCAAAATTTGCAATCACAAATTAATCAAGCAAAAGAGCAATTGGCATTTGACAAAAACAACTATCTCGTTTACAAAGAATTGTGGGACAAAAAATCCGTCTCTAAGTTGGATTTCGAAAAAATGAAATTACAATATGAGGCTTCTCAAAACAACTTGTCAGGGCATCAAGAAAATTATAACGACTTACAAAAGTCTTTAAACCTTGCGGTAAATAGAAATCATGTACAACTCAATACACAAAAAGCTCTTTTAAATGATTACATATTGAAATCAAACACCCCTGGGCAGGTATTGAATGTCTATAAAAAGTCCGGTGAACTTGTGCGAAAAGGAGAAGCTGTTGCGAAAATTGGTCAAGGTGATTTTATTATAAAGCTCTTTGTATCTGAAGAAGATATTACTAAAATCCAATTGAACCAAACCGTCATTGTGAGTATAAATACCTACCTCGATAAGACGTTTAAAGCAAAAGTGTCAAAAATTTACCCAAGCTTTAATGAAGCTAATCAATCTTATATAATCGAAGCCAAATTTGATGAACTACCAGAGAAGTTATTTTCAGGTACTCAATTACAAGCCAATATTCAAACCAGTAAAAAGAATGATGTTTTATTGATACCCACCGCTTACATAAAAAACAATAAAGTGCAACTAGAAAATGGTGATGTGATAGATGTTGAGGTTGGATTTAGTGATAGTAAATGGATAGAAATAAAGTCTGGCATTTCTGAAAATGATGTAATTCTTAAGCAATGACTACAAATCAAAAAATAGTTCAAGTTTTTTTAACAGCACGAATTAAACAACTTGTTGCTGCTGTACTTAGTGTAATGTTTGGTATCTCTATGTATGTGTTTATGAATAGTTTTATGGATGGCGTTAACACCTTTCAATCTGACATAACATTTTCTGCTATGTCACATATTAAAATCTACAATGAACTCAAAGGTGATCCAAGAGCAATTATTACTCGAAATAAGGCTGATGAATTAGTATTAGTAAGCAATGCAAAAAATATAAGATACACAGAAGGAATTAAGAACATTGACGAAATTAAAAAAGGCCTTAAAGATATAAATGAGATTACTGGCATTGCGGCTCAACTCAATCAAAATGTGTTTATTAGAAATGGAGTGTCAAAAATAAATGCCAATCTATCTGGTATAGAAACTCAGGAAGAAAACAACGTTTTTGGGACTGCAGAAAATATAGTTCAGGGAAACTTATACGATCTGGATAAACGCAATAACGGTATTATCCTTGGTACTGGATTAGCTGAAATTATTGGTGTAAGTCTGAATGACAATATAACGATACAAACTTCAGATGGAGTTTCAAAAGTTTTTAAAGTAGTAGGAACAATAGAAACAGGAGCTGCTAGTTTAGACAGGTCACGTGCATTAGTTAATATAGATGTTGCTCGTCAGCTTTTAAACAAAAATAAAAGTTACGCAACCGATCTTATGATTGATGTAGATGAATATAAAAATGCAACTGACATAGCCAAAAGTATACAGCCTCTCACTCAATACAAAGTAGAACCCTGGCAGGAGGGCAATGCCCAAATGGACTCGGGAGAACTGCTTCGGAATATTATTGCCATAGCCACTTCCTTAACAATTCTCATTGTTGCAGGATTTGGTATTTATAATATTATGACGATGACCGTAAACGAAAAAATCAAGGAAATTGCCATCCTAAATGCAATGGGGTTTAACAGTAAAGATATAATAGAGATTTTTCTTTTACAGTCGATTTTTATTGGTTTCTTGGGAGGTATAGCTGGTTTAGTTTTTGGAAATATTATTTCAAGAATTATTGACAATACTCCCTTCCAACTAGGGCTTTTGGACTCACTACCAATGAATTATAATCCTCAAGACTATGCTTTAGCGTTTTTATTCGGACTTGTCATAACTTTTATTGCAGGATACCTGCCTGCTTTAAGAGCATCAAAATTAGACCCCGTTGATACATTAAGAGGTTAAATACAAAATTATGAAAGCATTACAGGTTCAAAACACAAACAAATATTTTTATACCCCAACAGAATTTCACGTTCTAAAGGATATTTCTTTTGAAGTCGATAAGGGTGAGTTTGTTGCCATTATGGGAAAATCAGGTTCTGGTAAATCGACTTTATTGTATCTGCTTTCTACTATGGATACCAGCTACAACGGAAACATAGTTATAGACGGAACACAAATTACAGGTCAAAGCAAAAAGAACTTGGCCCGTTTTCGAAACGAGCATATAGGCTTTGTTTTTCAGTTCCACTATCTTTTAACCGACTTCACAGTGCTGGATAACATAATGCTACCAGCACTTAAATTAAATAAAAAAAGTAAAGAAGAAATAGAAGCTGAAGCACTGGAGCTCATTGATTTGCTTGACATCAAAGGGCAAGAGCACAAAAAAGCTTCTAGAATTTCTGGTGGTCAGCAACAACGTGTTGCTATTGCTAGGGCATTAATAAATTCTCCTGCCATAATTATGGGTGATGAACCCACAGGGAATTTAGATAGTAAAAATGCTGAAAATATTTTTGACCTTTTTAGAAGATTTTCCAAAGAGCGAGGCCAAACTATTATAGCCGTTACCCACGATGATGATTTTGCCGCTAATTGCGATAGGATTATTGAATTAGCAGATGGTAGAATAGTATGAAGTTAAAAACATATAATATATTACCCATATTACTTTCGGCGTCCTTACCGGGCATTGGATTTTTTCTAGCTGATAATAATTCTGCACCAGCGATACCGTTAGTTTATAAATGGGTGTACACTTCTGCTGTACTTTTTTCGTTGTGGAAGTTACTGGCTGTTTCTTGGAGATTTAAAGATTCCGTTAAGCAAATCGTTTACCTATCTATCTCTACACCTCTATTTTTAATAATTGTATCATTCATATCTTTTTCCTTGGGGTTTAAAGGAAATTATAGTTTTGAAGCCAAGGAATTTATTAGAATAATATTTGTGTTTTTAATACTTTTAATCATACAATATAACAGAGAGTCTCAGCGAAAAATAGATCAGTTAAAAATTGAAAGGGAGCAGCTATCGAAAGAAAACTACAAAGCCCAATTACAAAGTCTTCGCAAGCAAATTGACCCTCATTTTCTATTCAATAGCCTAAACACCTTGCGTTCTATGGTGAGACAAAACCATAGTAAATCAGAAGAATTCATTTTAAGCTTATCAGATTTTTATAGAAGTACATTGAAGTATTCTGAAGAAACTATTTTGGCGATATCAGAAGAACTAACTCTTTTAAATTCATATCTAGAGCTGATGAAAAGTAGAAATGAAGATGCGGTTAATTTTGAAATTTCAACTATCGAGAAACCATATTCCAATTATGTTTTGCCCTCCTTCGCACTACAGAATGTAGTCGAAAACTGTTTTAAGCATAACAGTATGTCTTCTAAAAAACCTTTACATATTCAAATTATTAGCACAACAGATGGTTATTTTGAAGTGATTAATACTGTGCGAGAAAAGATGACTCAAGAACCGACTACAGGTATGGGATTAAAACTAATAGAAAGAAGGTATAAGTTACTTGGTATTGACAAAGGCGTGATTGCATCCAATCAAAATGGTATTTTCAAAGTAAGATTGAAACTAATTAGCCCTGAAAATGAACGTATTAATAGTTGAAGATGAGCTACATACCGCCAAGCTATTAAAAGAAACAATCGAAGAAGACGATAATTTTCTTGTGGTGGATATGGTAGAAAGTATTGCAGAAGCCGTAGCTTATTTAGTGAAATATCAAAATAGTTTAGATTTATTGTTTTTTGATATTCAATTGGCAGATGGATTAAGTTTTGAGATTTTTAATCACGTGGACATATATACGCCAATTATATTCTGCACAGCCTACGATGACTATGCTCTCAAAGCGATAAGAAACAATGGTATAGACTACATTCTCAAACCTTTCAGAAACAATGAAATCCATAATTCATTGACAAAGTACCAAACATTAGTTTCTAAATTAAACCCCAAAACACCTATTACATTTAGTCAAGAGAAGACGAACTACCAGCAGCATTTTTTAAGTCAATTTCAAGATCAAACAATTGTGTTTAAGGTAGAAGAAATAGCCTATTTTAGTATTCAGAATGAAGTGACTTATCTTCATTCTTTTAGCGGTAAAAAATCACCTGTTTTTAAAAAAATAGAATACATTGAATCGGTTTGTGACCCAAAACAATTCTTTAGGATAAATAGACAAATGTTGGTTTGTAGAGATTCCATTAAGTCTTATCAGCCCTATTTTAATAGGAAAATTATACTCAGTCTTTCCGCAAATACTGAAGTAAAACCGGTAGTTAGTCGCTTAAAAGTTTCAAAATTTAAAAACTGGTTAGAACAATAATCAGTTTTGATCAATTCTGAAATGCTGTATTAGCTAGATTAAAGTACGATTACAAGGGCTAAGAAAGTACTTTATCCCATCCTTGATTTCTCCTTTCACTTCGTTGCAGTCGTGTCCCAGTCAGGCTAAGAAAGGAATCAAAGCCAGCACTCTGCTGTGCAGACTGCTCAGGGCTTTCTCATTTCACAAAGTCTCAAGTCAACTTGGCCTTTACTCAATAAAAAAGCCCTGCACTGTCGTGCAAGGCTTTGATTATCCGCGCCCCATCCAGGACTCGAACCTGGGACCTGCGGATTAACAGTCCGTCGCTCTAACCAACTGAGCTAATGAGGCTTCTTTCTAAAAGAGGTGCAAAAATAATTGAATAGCTGATATGAAAAATACTTTTTTGAAAAATATTTTAAGAAATATTTTATCGCATTTTTGCACCAAAAAAAAATTCGATGAGCTTATTAATTATTGGCAGTGTTGCGTTTGACGCAATTGAAACTCCTTTCGGAAAAACAGACAAAATCATTGGAGGTGCGGCAACATATATTTCTATGGTGTCTTCGTATCATACAAATAACATTAATCTAGTGGCTGTAGTAGGAGAGGACTTCCCGGAAGAACACATCAACTTACTACAAAAAATGGGTGTAGATACTGAAGGACTGCAGATTAAAGAAGGCGAAAAGTCGTTCTTTTGGAGTGGCAGGTATCACAACGATATGAATAGCCGTGATACACTTGTTACCGAATTGAATGTTTTAGAAAACTTTGATCCTGTAATACCAAGTAGCTATCAGGATTGTAAATACCTGATGTTAGGAAACTTATCTCCTCAAGTACAACATACGGTAATTGATAGACTAGAAAACCGTCCAAAACTTGTAGCCATGGATACCATGAATTTTTGGATGGATATTGCTTTGCCTGAACTGACAGAAACATTAAAGAAAATTGATGTCTTAATCATCAATGACGAAGAAGCGCGTCAGTTGAGTGGAGAATATAGCCTTGTGAAAGCCAGTAGAAAAATAATGGAAATGGGCCCTTCGTATTTGGTTATCAAAAAAGGGGAACATGGTGCCTTACTATTTCATGAAAATAATATCTTTTCTGCTCCCGCATTGCCGTTGGAAGAAGTATTTGACCCGACAGGAGCCGGAGACTCGTTTGCTGGCGGATTTATTTCGTACCTTGCCAAAACTGATGATATCAGCTTTGAAAACATGAAACGCGCTGTAATATATGGTTCTGCTATGGCGTCTTTTTGTGTCGAAAAGTTCGGTACAGAACGTTTAATTGGTTTAACTAACAAAGAAATCGAAAATCGCGTTCAAGCATTTATAAGTTTATCATCGGTAGATATAAGCCTTTCGATATAAAATAACCTATGCCCAATCTTTGGAAAGAAACTAAGAAATACGAACGAGAATATCTTGTACAAAAATCCGAAGAGTTAGGTGTAACCCCTTTTTATGCAATTTTACTTCTCAACAGAGGTATCGATTCAAAAGAGAAAGTAAAAAACTTCTTTTTACCTTCCCTTACAGACCTTCATGATCCTTTTTTAATGAAGGATATGGACTTAGCGGTCAATCGCATTGATCAAGCCCTCAACTCAAATCATAAGATATGGATTTATGGTGATTATGATGTCGACGGTACAACAAGTGTTGCGTTGATGTTTAGTTTCTTACGACAGTTTTTTACTGAACTTGAATACTACATCCCAGACAGAGAAACAGAAGGGTACGGACTTTCAAATAAGGCCGTTGAATTAGCCATTAAACAGAAGGTCGATTTAATTATTACGCTTGATTGTGGTATTCGATCCGTTGATTTGGTTAAGAAAGGTCAGCAAAACGGTGTTGATTTTATAATTTGTGATCACCACGAGGTTGGAAGTACAACTCCTAATGCAATAGCCGTTTTAGATGCAAAGCAGGATGACTGCAATTACCCTTTTAACGAACTTTCAGCTTGTGGAGTAGGGTTTAAGTTAGTGCAAGCACTTTGTTCGTTCTGGGGCCATCCAGAAGAAATGGCATACGACTGTTTGGATATGGTCGCTGTTAGTATTGCATCAGATTTAGTCCCAATTACTGGGGAAAATAGAACCTTGGCACATTTCGGATTGCAAAAGCTTGCAACAAATCCTACGCAAGGATTAAAAAAAATCATGGACCTTTTTATGAAGGATCGGGTTATTGACATAACTAACGTGGTTTTTATGATTGGGCCACGTATTAATGCTGCTGGAAGATTAGCAAGTGCAAAATCAGCCGTGAAACTGCTGTTGGCTGATTCAGATTTTGATGCAGGAAAGTTTGCAAATGATTTAAATAAATACAACGTTGAGCGAAGGGCACTGGATTCAACAATAACGGACGAAGCACTTCAACTAATTCGTGAGGACCAAGAATATGACAACAAGAAAACAACACTAGTATATCAACCACATTGGCATAAAGGAGTTGTTGGCATTGTGGCAAGTCGCTTAATGGAGCACCATTATAAACCGACCATCGTTCTCACCAAATCAGGGGATAAAATTGTCGGTTCAGCTCGTTCCATTGAGACTTTTGACATACACGATGCACTTACACATTGTTCGGAGTATTTAGAACAATTTGGCGGACATAAGTTTGCAGCGGGTATGTCGCTAAAGCCCGAAAACTTGGATGCTTTTAGATTGGCGTTTGAAACACAAGCGAGTTCCTTGACAGAAGACGATTTAACCCGCAAGTTATTATATGAAACGGAATTGAAGCTTTCGGCTGTTAAAGAAAAATTATACGAGAATTTACAGAAGTTTGGGCCATTTGGTCCGAATAATATGAGGCCTGTTTTTCGATCTAATAATGTGTTCGACACAGGAGGTTTGAGAACAATGGGTGCAGGAAGCAAACATCTTAAGCTAAATATTGTGTCATCTAATTCAGACAAGGCAATTGGCGCAACAGCATTTGGATTTGGACATCTCTACCAATCCCTAAAAAAAGGAAAACGGTTTGACGTACTTTATACTATTGAAGAGAATAATTATAAAGGAAATTCGACTCTTGAGCTTATGGTTAAGGATATACTTGTAAGAGATTGATTATAAGGATTCAATAAATTGAATCGCCTTATTATTGAAAAATACTGGTTGTTCAACATTTACAACATGACCACAATTCGGAACCACGATAAGTTGAGAATTTGCATGGTTTTTAATGAGTTTTGTAATAGAGGGTAAGAACATGTGGTCTTGATCGCCCATAATATACAACGTAGGCATTTTTGCGGGTTGCATTCTGAAAAGTACAAGCAACGGGTTAATGTCTGCAACCAAAGCAAACCAACGCTTAAATTCCTTCTGATATAGTTTGCGTGCTTCTCTCACAAAAAGGTTTCTAGACTCCCTATGACTCTTTTTTGGCATTATAATAATTGCGAAAAATTTATACAAAAGTAAATACGGGATAACTGACTTAAAGAATGCTCCAACCCTCATAAGAACCTGTCCCTTCAAATTTAGTTTCATTACCGCTCCACCCATAATCAAGCTATCAACTCTTTCTGGAAAACGATCGGCAAGTTCACGAATAATAATGGTGCCTAGGGATATTCCCACAAAGTGGGTTGATGTTATTGCTAAATGATCTAAAACCTCCATTACATCATCGCCAATTTTATCAAAAGCATAACGTTTTAAGTTTTTGGGAAGTGCCATCTTAGACTTCCCATGGCCACGCAAATCGATAAGCAATACATTAAATTTTTTTCGGAAGTCACGTAGCTGTTTATACCAAATCGAACTACTACCTCCAGCACCATGAATAAAGGTAATCCATGGAGCAGAATCAGAGTGATTATGGATAACGTAATGAAGCATTAGCTATGAAACAGATTATGACTTAAATAGTTTAACGGATACTGTTCGTAAACGAACGTTAATCTTGCGCAATATCGTCTACTTGTTTTCGTAATCCATGTTTTTTGGTAAATGTTTTTGAGCATTCAAAGCATCTAAATTTTGAAGAAGAGAAAGGCAAAGGGAATCCTAAAAACAAAAAGCTTACGGCAAATGCTTGGCGAGAAAAAGTGTCCTTTGTGATATCCTGGGACTTACAGTATGGGCAATGTGAAATTTTCATTAAAACAAAGAATTTAATCTGAAACATCGAAGCTGCACTTTGTCTGATCTGAGAAACAGTCGATCCCCAACTAACCGAATATGAAACGAATGCTCGAAGGTGTCTTTTAAGCCAACGACATTTGAAATGACAATACTATCTGATTCGATACGATATTCCCCAGAATTAACTATGTTGTCTGAGGGTAAATAGACTGTATTTCGCTCACCAAAACTCAACGTTTGTTCACAACTGCGGAATAGCGCGTTCAGGGTAGATGAAGGAGGTTCAATTTCATATGGGTAGTCATCGTGAAAAACATAGTCAATGCACCACTGAGAGCCTGGAAGTTCTCGCCTAAACTCGGGCCTCATAAAATAAAAAAGCATCCCTAAAATCAATCCTATTGAAACCGAAATAAGCGAAACTAGTTTAATAGGACTTGGAAGTTTTTTGAAGAAAGGTATGCAATTGGTATAGTTATCAAATCGAGTCATAAGGCTCGATGATTCTTTAATAGACTTAAAGTTGTACCCGTTTTCTTTCAACACTTCACGTGCTCGCTCATAATCAATCTCTTTTACAAATAGTTTAATTCCTCCTAAAGCATCGGCATAGTGATACGCGATTTGAACCGTTAATTCATCTTTTACTTGGCATTCGATTCCTTCTGATTCTAACCGACTCCGAATAACAATCATTTCTGATTGAGTCGTAAAACTCATTAGCTCTCTCATTCTGAAATACTTTGAGGATTAATACTTTTCATACCATGAGAAGTTCTTGCTGATGATTTCTCCTTTATTTTCTTGAATATAGCCTAAAAATGCCTTGGATATTGGCGATAGTTTTTTGTCTTGCAACCAAATGAGATTCCATTGGGTTATTATTGGTAAACCAGTCGAAGGCACTATTTCTATATCCTTATCTGTTAACTCATTTTTAAGTCCAATTAATGGCAATACGGAATAACCCAGGCCAGCAACTACGGATTGCTTAACTGCCTCATTACTAGTCAACTCTATGGATTTGTGCTTAGAAACGTTCTGATCTGCTATAAAACGCTCCATGGCTTGACGTGTTGCAGATCCTTCCTCCCTGTATATTAACGGAACATCTTTGAGCGATTTTTGAGGCTTTAATACTCCAATTTCGTCACCTGTAAATTTTCGGGTTAGAAACAGTTTATTCTGCATTAGTTCTATTCTATCTACTTTCATGTTTTGAGGTAGTACGGAAACCAACGCAAAATCAACGGTGTTTTTTTCTAACGCCTGAACAACTTGTGACTTATTAGTTACGTCCATTTTTAAGTCAACTTGCGGGTGAAGTGAACAAAAGTCAGACAAAAAATATGGCATAACATACTTGCCGGTAGACACAACAGAGAGTTTTAATTGTCCCACTAAGAAACCTTTATACGCAAGAGTGTGATTTTTAATTTCATTTACTTCCCAAATAATTCGTTGGCAAGCTTTCGCTGTTTCATGCCCAAAATCTGTGATGAAAATTTTCCGACCGATGACCTCAAACAATGGAATTTCAAACTGATCTTGAAATTTTTTTAATTGAATTGATATCGCTGGTTGCGTTAAATGCAGCTCTTCCGCAGCTCGTGTAACACTTGTCTTTTCTACGACTTTTAAAAAAACTTTTAGCTGATGAAAGGTAAAATCCATAATAATTGTTTATGTCAATAGTAATAAATATAAATGAAATTATATGATTAATTGCGTTGAAATTTGCATTAAACAAAACAGAATTATGCAACACGATTTTAAATTAATCGACACGACGTACAAAGTTGAGGATGCAAAAGATGTTTTATTATCGTTAATTGATGATAAAATTAAGTTCCTCGGTATGCAAGTTTTTAGTTTGAGTGAACGATTTGGAACAGACACCATTCATTTAGAAAAGCGAATGGTTGCTCTAAAAAAAGAAAGAGAAAATCTTATAAAAATTTTTGCTGAGCAAAATAATCCTGAGAATAAGGTAGAAATCGATTGTTCAGTAAAGCTTAAAATAGGAACTAAAGAAATAGTGCTTTAACTTAACAACTCTTGCGGCTTAGAACTGCCATCCATTATTCACATGTACAAAGGCTATGGTTTCAACGAGTAGGATAACAACCTGACTAATCCGGCGATACTATTTTTCATCCTCAGAATTCTGGCAGTTCGGCTGAGGAGCAACTTTAGGGCAGATAATCAAATGAGTTCCTGAGACATGTTGGCCGATGGTTCAGCGGTTTACCAGTCAATTGGACGATAGTCTTTTAGGAACTTACCACACCAGTGCTTTCCCGTATTTATCCCATCAAACAATGGGTCCAGCACCCTCGCTGCCCCGTCAACAATGTCTAATGGTGGCTGGAAGTCATGAACTTCCTCTTTACGCTTTGCCAATTCAACAGGGTCTTCATCCGTAACCCAACCTGTGTCTACAGCATTGGTGTAAATTCCATATTTTGCTAAATCGGATGCCGATGTTAACGTCATCATATTCAGCGCAGCTTTAGCCATATTTGTGTGTGGATGTCTTGGCTCTTTGTGAAATCGATGAAACTTTCCTTCCATTGCAGAAACATTTATAATATGCTTCATTCCGGTATTGTCTTTTTTCATCAAATTGACAAGTCGATTGTTCAACACAAAAGGAGCAACTGAGTTCACTAACTGTACTTCTAACATTTCGTTGGTGTGAATTTCCCCAAGTTTGAGTCGCCAACTATTGGTTTTACGGAGATCTACCTGTTGTAAATCCGCATCCAAACTACCTTCTGGAAACACCTCTTCTGAAGGCAGGTTTTCGTCAATGCTATACGGTATCTGAGAAAGTTGAGCAGACGAGCTAATTCCAACGCCCAATTGTTGTCCATGCCACGAAACTGGAAGGTTTTTATTGGCTCCGTCTTGGTACTCATTACTTAAGGTTTGCAGTGCTTTTACACAGCGATTGTGGTCAGACAATAACTCTTGTACATTTTCTGGTAATTTATCAACTGGCTTAGTTTCGTTTTCCATCAAATGGTGATAGAAAGCAGAAGGTCGTCTCACAGTTTGTGCCGCATTATTGATTAATACATCGAGTCGGTCATACTGCCTCTCAATAAAATTACAGAAGATCTCGACGCTTGGGATGTGTCTAAGGTCTAAACCATGAATCATTAGCCTATGACCCCATTTCTCAAAATCACTTTCTTTAGAAAAACGAATAGCTGAATCGACTGGAAACCGTGTGGTTGCAATTACTTTGGCACCAGCTCTTAACATCATTAGAGTAATGTGGTATCCTATTTTCAGACGTGATCCTGTTACTAAGGCAACTTGCCCACGCATGTCTGCATTTTGAAAACGTTTTGCATAATTAAAGTCGCCACACTCCTTGCACATTGTATCATAAAAATGATGCAATTCGGTAAAAACGGTTTTGCATACATAACAATTACGAGGAGCTACTTTTTTCGTTTCCTCGTTCGAAGTACTCGCCGTTAAGTCAATCATTGTTGGAGCAACAAATACTGAGGCATCTCGTGCACTTCGAATGCCTGTGGTATTTCGTGCTTGTTTGTCCTGATTAAAACGTTTTCGCTTTTCTGCTTTTTTTGCTTCTTTTTTACGACGATGAAGTTCTTCTCGTGTTGGTCGTGATAATTGTCCAGCAGCTTTTATCAGAGCTATTCGGGTTTCCTTCGGTATGTCAAAGATCTGGTTGGTGTCTTCGTTTAATGCCGTTAATATTTGAATACACTCAGCAATCTGCTTTTCGGTCAGGGACTTTTTTTCTTTAGGTGTTTCAGACATTAACTACAATTTTCTAGAGCAATGCGAAATTAGGTTAATAATCAAAACGGTGGTGACTGAATATGGGCTAACGTTAGGTACAATAGTCTAAACCGACAACTTCACGTTTTTTCATTATAACAGGCTCAATAAAGTGACTAGATGTCTTTTTTGAAACATAGACTATTTGTTGCATTTGCATATTGACCGTAGTTTTTAATCAACGTGTAGCCATTTTTTTGGTACAGTTTTATGGCTTCGTGCTGTCTTTTGCCAGTTTCCAAAACCGAAAAACAAAAACCTTCTTCGTTTGCCCACTCTTCTAATGCAGCCAAAATTGAAGTGGCAACACCTTTTCCTCTATACTCTGGGTTAGTATACATACGTTTCACTTCAATAGTCTTACTGGCAAATTCTTTGAAAGCCCCACAGCCTATTGGTCTAGTTTCTTGATAGGCGATAATGAAATGAGTTATTCCTTCTAAACCATTATATTGATTGTAAAACTGATGTTCACTACCATCGGTAATCGCTAATCCTTGATCGAGTTCTTTTACTAGAGTTAATAAGTCTGCAGTGGGACTGTCCAGTCTTATAAGTTTAATCATTTTTTGATAGAATTAATTCGAGTATCAACAATTGCTCGGACGTTTGCTCAGCAAATGTTTTGTTGATTTTTTTAAATTTAAGCTTGTGTAAGAGTCGAATGCAGGCCAGATTATTTTCGTTCGTTAAAGCCAGTAAAGAGGTCCATCCAAACCTTTTTTTAGCTATTTGACATAACTTAACGCATGCTTCAAAGCAGTAGCCTTGCTTTTCAAACCGAGGTAAAAGAGCAAACCCTAAATCTGGATGATTCAGATAGTCACGTTGAACAAACCCTGCTATTCCAATATCTTCCTTAGTACTTTTTAGAGAAACCTTATATATGCCAAAACCGTGGGTTTTATAAATAGCAATAAATTTAGACTCAATGTACCTTAATGCGGCATCAATATCGTTAACCTTGCGATCTCCAATGTAATCTAACCAGGTCTTTGTATTCAGTAATTCTAAAATAAACGCATCATCGTGAAGAGACACAGTGGAAATTAGCAATCGTTCTGTTTCTCCAATAATCTTCATGGATTATTCTTCAGAGTAAATTCGTTTTACACGCTGGGAAACCGAGGTCATGATTTCATACGGTATGGTGCCAGTTCTTTTGGCTAAATCAACAATGCTAGGATGTTTCCCGAATATTATCACTTCATCTCCTTCCCGACAATCAATACCACTTACATCACACATTGTCATGTCCATGCAGACATTTCCAACAATTGGAGCTTCTTTACCATTAATAACAAAAAAACCGTTCCCTTGACTTAGCAATCGTGACAAACCATCAGCATAACCTATGGCAACCACTGCAATGGTTCGTTGATTATTGCTCGCGTCATGACTGCCATACCCAATTCCTGTGTCACGATCCACCTTTCGTATTTGAGATATAAAGGATTTTAAAGTACTTACAGGCTCTATGTGTTTACCTGATTTTTCAACCGGATGAAATCCGTAAAGTCCCACGCCTAAACGAATCATATCAAAATGAGCTTCTTTAAAACGAATGGTTCCAGCCGAATTACAAATATGTTTTGAAACGGGATAGCCTAAACTACTGCTCAAACCAACGTGAAAAGCATTAAGTTCAGCAATCTGACTAATTGTAAAGCTGTCCATTTTAGGGTCTTCGGCATTGGCAAAATGGCTAAAAACAGACTGTATTTTAATGTCTTTTTCGTGGGTTAATATGTTTACCAGTTCTTCCAATTCATTAGGGTCAAATCCTAATCTATTCATTCCCGTATTGACTTCTATATGCGCTTTTGCAGCATGTATGGCTTTAGATTTAACCGCTTCCGCAAACAGGTGTAAACTTCTGAAATTATATAATTCAGGTTCTAAGTCATTTTCCAACATCACGTCGTAAGAATCCTCGTCTGAATTCATCACCATTATAGGCAGATGAATCCCTTTTCGCCTTAAGGCAACACCTTCATCAGCATACGCTACGCCCAAATAATCAATGTTATTGTATTGCAAAAAATGAGCAATTTCATCACCACCACTTCCGTAAGAGAAAGCTTTTACCATCACCATTATTTTGGTTTCTTTCGAAATTTGAGACTTGAAATAGTTTAGGTTATTCTGAAGAGCATTTAAATTTATTTCAAGCACCGTGTTATGCACTTGATGTTGTAAGAATTTTTCTATTTTTTCAAATTCAAAGGATCGTCCTCCTTTCAATAGAATTGCCTCGTTGTAAAAATCGCTTGAATTTACTTCACGAAGAAAATCCTCAGTTGTTTCATAAAACACTTGTTTTGGTAAATCAAAAACATAGTCGCAGCCTTTTAAACGCGGACCAATAGCAATGAGTCGTTGGTAATTATGTTTTTGTAATATAGTATGAATTGAAGTATATAAATCTCTATCTGAAATACTAGATTGTTCTACATCACTAAGTACAATAGTCTTATTTAGTTGTGAGTGCCTTTGATTAAGCCAATTTAGCGCAATCTCGATTGAAGTTAGATCAGAATTATAATAATCCGAAACGATAATGCATTGATTAATACCTGCTTTTTGGTTTAACCGCATTTCAATCGGTTGTAAAGATTCGACTGCTTTGGATGTTTCGTTTTGGCTTACTCCTAAATGTAAAGAAAGTACCCATGCATGCATTGCATTTTCAAAGGAGGCATCGTCGTTGAAAGGAATGCTGAATTGATATTTTTTAGATTTTACTGAAAGGCGTACATCAGTTTTCGAGCCGTTTATTTCTCTTCTATTAATTTTAACTGTTGCCTCATTAGATTCCGACCATGTTACTGCAGTAAGGTTGTAATCACCTGCAAATCGATCTAAAATGTCGGTTAATAGACTGTCTTCGCGTCTGTAAATTAGTGTTTTAGATTTTTTAAATAGCTCAAGCTTTTCATAAATTTTCTCAGTTTCATTGGAAAATCCTGCACTGTGCGCGTCACCTATATTCGTGAATATCCCTATAGTTGGATTTATTATCCGAGTGAGACTGGACATTTCATTCTTTTCTGAAATACCAGCTTCGAAAATCCCAAGGTTGTTTGATGCCTTTAACTGGAACACGGACAACGGAACACCAACCTGACTGTTATAACTTCTGGGGTTTCTACAAATGTTATAGTGCTTTTGAAGCAATTGATAACTCCATTCTTTAACAATCGTTTTGCCGTTTGATCCAGTTATACCAATTATTGGGTATTGAAATTGGGATCTGTGATATGCTGCTAGTTCTTGAATTGCTTTTAGCGAGTTTTTTACAACAATGTAGTTTACGTTCGGCGAATATGCAGTTGGGAAATTTTCAACAATAAAATTCTTAAATCCATTGTTAATGAGGCCATTGATGTAATTGTGGCCATCGTGCTGTTTGCCAGAAATTGCAATAAACAATTGACCGATTGGCTGTGTTTTCTTTCTACTATCGATAAAAACATCTTCAACAATAGTATTTCCATTTCCATGAATTACTCCTTTTACTATTTGAGATATTTTCGAAAGGCTATATTGCACGACACAAATGTAATGATTGGTTTTGCTTACTTTTCTACTGTAAGAAAAATACCTAACTGAAATAAACAAGTGACTTTTCATTGGATTCATAATGGAAAATAATAAACCACAAAAGAAGGATGCACATCAGGCCTGGATAGCCATTCAAAAGTATTGTGCCTATCAAGAACGTTGTCATCAAGAAGTGAGATCTCGCTTATATGATTATGGATTACATACCGAAGATGTTGAAGAGATTATTTATCAATTAATACAAGAAAACTTCATTAACGAAGAACGCTTCGCCAAGGCTTATGTTGGAGGGAAATTTCGAGTCAAAAAGTGGGGAAAGCAGAAAATACTATCAGAACTGAAAAGGCGAAAAATTAGTGACTATTGTATCAACAAGGCATTTTCATTAATTGAAGACGAGGCCTATATAGAAACACTTAACAAGGTTATTGAAAGAAAGGAAAGGGACTATAGAAGTGTAAAAAATGATTTCGAACGAAATCAAAAGATTGCTAGGTACTGTTATTCGAGGGGTTTTGAATCGGATTTAATATGGGAGATTTTAAAAACTAGAGCATAAAAAAAGGGAAGTTTGTACTTCCCTTTGCAAAAATCTTTTAATTAAAACCTATCTTCTGTGACGAGTAGTGTAACGTCTCTTTGTAAGTTTTTGAGTAAACATCACAGAAATTTGAATTGCGCTGTTAGTGGCAGTTGCTCCTTTAACCTTTGTGAAATTTGAAAATCCCATCAAGTATCGTGCGTCTAAACCAAGGCGTTTGCTATCGTCTTCGTTCATTTTAAATGACATGCCTAAACCTGCCATTATCCCAAAATCAATTGGGTTGTACGTTTTTGGATCTATTTCGCCACTCACTGCTGGAGTTGCAGTTGTTCCATCTGGAGTTGTTGTTTTAATTTGAATTTCCTGATTTGCGCTTAAAGCCATCCCGAAAAATCCGCCACCATATAAATGAAAAGAGGAAGAAGACCTTTTAACTCGATATGGCACCAAGTTATCTGGCATAATTGCTTTCTCAAAGTTTACATAAATCGGAACATGTAAAAACATAGTGTTTGTTTTAGTTTCCGTTACAATTGTTGTGAATTCATCTGGCGCCATAGTAACTTTTTGTCTGTTACCCATGGTGCTTACCATTCCGTCCATCTGAACAGAAAGACGCTGTAGAAACTGGTATCTCAACGTTGCACCTCCATGAAACCCCATAATCGATAAGTTCTCAGCTCCAGCAGTGTTGTAAGACATGTTTGACATGTTTAAACCAACTCGTGGACCTAGATAAAACTGAGCACTTGCGGAACCTGCGCTAAAAACAGCAACGCATACGAAAACTAAAAATTTATTTAATCTGTTCATAATTCTATATATCTATCGAACGTTTGCAAATATATACTATCAAACGGTTGATATGAAAATTTGGTATGAATAAAGATGTAATTGGTCAAACTATGCATCATGTAAGCAACCAGAGAATTATTTTTGTCATCTAGGTAGATATGAAGTCTATGTTACTTTAACACAAGCCAATGATTTTAAGAGCAGATAGTCTTGTTAAACAATACAAGAGAAGAAAGGTAGTAAACAAGGTAAGTCTTGAAGTAAATCAAGGGGAAATTGTTGGGCTATTAGGGCCAAATGGCGCAGGGAAAACAACAACATTTTATATGGTTGTTGGTTTGATAAAGCCCGACGAAGGATCTGTTTATTTGGATGGTAAAGAGATTACAAAACAGCCAATGTATCAAAGAGCACGGCAAGGAGTTGGATATTTACCACAAGAAGCATCGGTTTTTAGAAACCTAACTGTCGAGGACAATATAAAAGCAGTTCTGGAATTAACAAAAATGCCTAAGGCTGAGCAACGCGACAAACTGGAATCCTTAATTGATGAGTTTAGCCTTCATAAGGTTCGAAAAAATATGGGTAATGTCCTTTCCGGTGGTGAGCGAAGACGAACAGAAATTGCTAGAGCGTTGGCGGTAAACCCTCATTTTATTCTGCTGGATGAACCATTCGCCGGTGTTGATCCAATCGCCGTAGAAGACATACAAGAAATTATTAAAAAGTTGATTGATCGAAATATCGGAGTTTTAATTACCGATCACAATGTGCATGAGACATTAAACATCACCGATCGAGCATATTTACTGTTTGAAGGCGAAATATTAATGGCTGGTACAGCTCAAGAACTAGCGGATGATGAACGGGTACGTTCTGTTTATTTAGGTAAAAACTTTGAATTGAGGTAAATTATGATTCGAACACTATTAATTACATTATTACTTGTTTCTGCAGTTTTTAGTCGCGCGACAAGCCCAAATCCGAGTTTTTACGAATTCAAAAACTCAGCAAAACTCTTAGCTAAAATTGAATCGACCTTGTTGTTTGAAAACGACTCGTTGCGCTATACGCTTCAAAATACAAACTCGTATACATTAACGCAATCGGCATGTTTTTTTAACCAACCTTCCAACACATTTCATTACATCCTTACTACAACAAATAATAGTACACTCCATTTTCAAATACCTGTTCTTGAATTGGGGTCGTCAGTTATTTTCAGTAAAGCCGCTACTGGGGAAGAATTTCTAGAACTTGCTTGTAAAGGAGAAAAAGGAATACTGGTTAAGGAGCATTCAAATGAAGGCTTAATTACCTACAATTTGTATTTCACTTCGTTTCAGATTCCATTAAATTCTAAAACGAATACAAAAAAACTAAATAAGCTTTTTGAAAAACTGATTGCTAACGTGCAGGATTTTAATCAATGAAGCTTGTCAATGCACTGTTTGTCGTTTTGATTTTTGGGGCTTCTTGCTCCAAGTCAGCTTTCAATACTCAGTTTGAAACTACTGCGGGTAAAACTGTTGACAT
Organism: uncultured Bacteroidota bacterium; assembly: GCA_937124965.1. Classification (GTDB taxonomy): domain Bacteria; phylum Bacteroidota; class Bacteroidia; order NS11-12g; family UBA9320; genus UBA987. The sequence continues at coordinate 431,688 of CAKZLB010000013.1, read as the reverse complement.
TGGTGGTCATAACAGTGTTTTAATGTTTCTAACTCCAGATTGTCCGTTGTGTCATCTATATACTTCAGAATTTGCAAAACTCTCAGAAAAATACGCTGATGACGTTATGTTCTATGGTGTGCTTCCTGGGTCATTATATTCAAAAAAGGAAGTAGAACATTTTGTCGATTCGTTCAATTGTAGCTTTCCTATTATAGTGGACAAACACTTTGACTTAACCGACCATTTGGGAGCTACCACTACTCCAGAGTTTATTGTGTTAGACTCAACCCTACAAACCATTTATCAAGGGAAAATGGATGATTGGGCGATTGATCTTGGACAAAAAAAGGTTGCTCCGACAACTTTTTATTTGGAATCGGCTATAAAGCAATTTCTGAGTAATGAGAAGGTGGTAGAACCGTTTGTTGCTCCCGTTGGCTGTGCTATTGAACGTTAATAACTTGAGCTTGATTATTTTTTGTGGTTTAGCCTGCTAAATCTTCACCAAACCGCCGTGCCATTTATTTTTAGGAAATTCTAAACCTGATAAAGTAGAATCGAACTCAGGTTAATAGATTTTTATTTTTAACTAAGTTTTAAGTTTGCATCATGTCAAATAAAAAAACCAGTCAAAAACGGATTTATCTATTTCTGTTTATTTCATTTTTACTGACACTACTTGTTTATAGACCTGTTAAAAGGCTCATATTGAAAAATGATTCTGAGGTGTTGGAATTGACTGAGGTGCCTGAAAAGGTTTTTTATGCCGAACACATAGCAGTAATTTTTGAAAACCATTGTGTTAAATGTCATAGAGAAAATGGGGCAGCACCGTTTCCTTTAACTGATTATAAAACTGTTTACAGGAAAAAGACAACCATACGTAAGGTGATTGAAAAAGGGATTATGCCACCTTGGCCAGCAGATCCTTCATATAGCCACTTCCTTGATGAAAACGTGCTGTCAGATGTCCAGAAAAAAACAATTTTCGCATGGATAGATCAGGGAGCAAAGTTTGGGGATAGTAGCGATTTACCTAAAGCAAAAAAATATAGTGATGTGTCGAATTTAGGGACACCTGACTTAACCATTTACCTAGACTCATTTCTTGTAAAGGGCGATAATCGCGACAAGTTTAGAGTGATTAAGACGCCTTTTGAAATACCACGTGATACATTCATTAGAGCTATAGAATTTGTTCCAGGTAAAAATCAACTCGTACACCATTTAAATGCCGACCTACTAAACTATGATTATGATAAGAAATTGAACGTTTTTGATGGTTCTAGAATCGTTGATGTTGAAATTGCAAAGGATAAATTTAATCAAGAATACGACTCGTTAAAAATAATGCACGACGACGGGAGCGAACCATCGCGATACCACAGTGCGGTAAATTATTTGCCAGGTGTTATTGGAACGATGTACCCGGAAGGCGTTGGTGGGTTTAAGGTGAGTCAAAAAGCGACGTTTCTTGCTCGGGATCTTCACTATGCACCAATTCCTGAGAATCAATGGGACCATTCACATTACAATGTTTTTTATAGTAAAAATCCGCCTAAACGACTTACTCAAGAATTGATGTTAGGGACAAACGGAATTAGTTCGATTATTCCTCAATTAGTTATTCCGCCAGATACAATCATGACTTTCACAACAAAGTTTCGATTGCCGCAAGCCATTTCTGTATTAACCGTAAATCCACATATGCACTTGTTGGGTAAAAGCGTTAAGGCTTATGCGGTAACTGAAAAGAATGATACCATCCCCATTATCCGTATAAATAGATGGGATTTTCGTTGGCAATACTTCTACACGTACCCAACAATGTTGAAATTAGATCAGGGAACAACGATTGTGGTTGAAGCTACTTTTGATAACACTTCTAACAACAAACACAATCCATATAATCCACCTCAGGTGGTTTCAGAACGCTATGATCGAGAAGGAGCAGGCATGCGCACCACTGACGAAATGTTTCAGTTTATTATTACGTATTTAGATTATAAAGAAGGAGATGAGAAGGTTTCACTCGATACTCGGTCTAGATAAGCCTTTGTTTAACCATAAAAGGTATCCAATGTCAATTCCTATAAATGCCTTCTTAGAAATATAATTACCCGGCGAACCCAACTGAAAATCATAGGTTTCAATATGATTTACTTCCGTCATGCATGCTCTAAAGTCGATGATGATATGTCGGTTTGATTTCAGCTTAGACTCAATTCCAACGTTGAAAATTGGGGTAAGAACTAACTCTTGTTTGCTTCGCTCGAGTCCGCTAAATCCACCAAAAAAAAACTGATTTCCAACTATATTAATATTTTCTCGTTGTCCGTCTCGTTGAACATTTAATGAAACATTAAACATTTCAGGATTAATGAAAAACTGCTGAACCCCCATGCTAATACCTAACCGAAGTGTAAGTTTGTCATTTATTTCTGCTTTTCGCACTAATCCTAAGTTCGCTTCCATTCCTGATGAATACCGCAGAACCCTAAAGTTAACATCTGCATCAAAACCATTAGCTTCGGCCGGAAGTATTCCATTATATCGAATTGGAACAGATTGTAAGTACAATGTGGATTGTATGACCCAATGAATATTTTTTGAGCTATACGGACTTAACCAAAAATCAACCCCAGCGCCAACTCCAATTGAATGAGAGTTTTCTCCTAAAAAACGGAGTTGCTGCTTGCTGACTGTTACTTCAGGAGCAGAATAACCTTTTTGCATTAACAGCAGTCTCGCGTCTACAGGATTTTTTAAATTTGAGGGAACTTGACTAAATACAGATAAACTGAATAAAGATGAAGCCAGTATGGAAATAATAAGTCTCATGTGTTCGATATTAAGTGATTAATAAGTTACAACCACGCTGTTCACTGTGGTCAAATCTACCTAACACCTCAAATCTACCATCTTTATACATTTTACCAATATCCGATGTTGCAATAAATGAACATGATTCGATATTGGCTAAGTCGGCAACATGGATTAGTCCGTTTTTATTATAAATCTCTCCTGAAAATGGGTCATCTAGCTGTCGGATCGAGACTTTCATCCAGTTCGGGGTTTTAAAAAGGGTGTCAGCTTGCAGGTAAGCTTGAGAAAATAGCTCCGTCATACCATATTCTGAATGGATTTTGGCTCCCTTAAAGTTTCGCTTAATTACATCGTGAAGCTCGTTTCGTGTTATTTCCTTTCGTCTACCTTTCATTCCTCCAGTTTCTATGATGGTTAGGTGGTTAAAGGTAATGTCTGTGTGAGCATCCAATAGCGCATAACTTACACCAAACAAAATAGTAGGAATGCCATTTTCCTCATTGCGTTTTAATTGGTCGATAAGATCATCGTGATTGTCTAAATAATATCCAGTGGATTTTGTTGCACTCTGCTTTATAAGATCATCAACCATATATAATAAAGATGAATGCTTGTTGGTCATATAATTAGGCAGTAAAGCAATCACATGTGAGGACGAAATATCTCCGTAAAACTGCTGAAACGCTTTATTAAACGCTTTAACATACCAACGAATATCCTCGTAAAAGTGCTTGCTAGTTCCCATTCCAGTGGTCGAGCTGCTTTCAAAATAGTGAAGTTTGTCTTTCGAAGAAGCTTTCGAAAGTACTGTGTGCGTTTTAAAGAAAGATATTGGTAAGTAAGGAATGTCTTCGCAGTTGGTTACAGAAATAGGGCTTACATTTATATATTTCAAATAATCAGCGTAGCACTGGTTGTTATTTGCTTGAAAGCGAAATATTTCTAACGCAATTTCGTTAAAATTGTGCTCGTTAACATTTAATATGTCATCATACGAAAACGGTAATTGCATAGCGGACAAAATTAGGCATTCAACTAAATTAATAGTTGGTGTTGTCTTCGTGATATTTTTTATCGCTTGCAGTGATGATATAGCCACAAATTACTCACCGTCAATTGGACTAGAAGAAGTCGAAGTAGTGAAAAAAATGAGTGGGACAGATTCGCTTCTATTAATTCGATTTTGGTATGAAGACAAAGATGGAGATTTAGGATTGCGCGATGGAGATACAACCAATGAGTTTAAAGGTTTCAATAATCTTATTATTAATTTTCGAGAGAAACGCAATGGGGCTTATGTACCGTTAACGTTAAAGAATACGAATATTCCTGTGAACTTTAACCAAAGAATACCGAACCTAACTCCAACTGGAAAGAATAAAGAAATTAGTGGGTCTATGACAGTATCATTCGGAGTAGACCCCAACGAAATACACGCCGATACCGTTGAGTTTGACCTAAAAATAATTGATCGAAATTTTAATGAAAGTAACATTATTGAGGCTACAGACGTATCATTAATACAAGAATAGTGGGTAGTAAAGTATACAGGACCGTTGGTCAAAAAGCACTGAACCTACATTTAAATTTGTGTTATGTTTGCGGCTCCTTTAAGTATTTCGTTGAGCATATTACAAATTGGAACAACAATTGAATTAGTTGGAAAAAGGAAAAACATGAAGACAAAAATTAACGCAGCAGTGATTACTCGACTTACCCTAGTTTGTGCATTATTGTTCACAACAGTTGGGACGACTTTCGCTCAAAAATTTGCCTACGTAGATACGGAGTATATTTTATCACAATTGCCGGACTATAAATCGGCCCAAAAGAAATTAGACGAAGTTTCTGAGATTTGGCAAAAAGAAGTAGATGCTAAATATGCTGAAATCGATAAGATGTATAAGAATTACAAAGCAGAAGAAGTTTTGTTAAACAGCGAGCAAAAGAAACAACGTCAAGAAGAGATAATTGCAAAAGAAAAAGAAGCCAAAAAGTTTCAACAGGAAAAATTTGGTTACGAAGGTGAGCTGTTTAAGAAGCGGGAACAATTAATCAAGCCAATTCAAGATCGTGTTTTCGATGCGATTCAAACCATAGCAAAAAGAGAGGATCTTGACTTTATTTTTGACAAAGGTGGAGATATGATAATGTTGTTTTCAAATGCTCGTTTTGATAAAAGCGGGGAGGTGTTGGAAGAGTTAGGAATAACACCACTCGACGAAAAGGATCAAAATGACGACGGGAACCCACCTGGTGACGATTTACCTCCACAAGACTAATTGCATTAACAAAAACGTAACAGTTAAATATTTATAATGAAAATCACAAAATTATTAGTTGCACTTGTAACTATTCTGGTAGTAGGGACGAGCGCAAACGCTCAAACTAAATCTGTTAAAATTGCTCACATTAACTCGAATGAGTTACTGGAAGGATTGCCACAAGTCGACACCATCAATATCAAACTTGAAGCAGTGCAGAATGAGTACAAGTCAATGTTAGAAGCGATTAACAAAGAATTGGCATCAAAGCAAGAGTTCTGGAAAGTAAACCCAACTACAGATCCATCAATTCTAGAAATACGCCAGAAAGACTATGAACAATTAGCAACTAGATATCAAAGTGTGCAGCAAGAAGCACAGCAAATTATCGCTCAGAAACAAGCGGAACTTTACGAGCCATTGTACGAGAACTTAAAAAAACTTATTCAAGAAGTAGCGGTTGCTCAAGGATATAACTATGTTATTGACAGCAGTGAAGGTGGTGGAATGATTTACGGTGATCCAGCATATGATTTGATGGCAGCGGTAAAAGAAAAACTTAAAACAGCTAAGTTATAATTATGGCGGAAGCCATAGGAGTTTTTGACTCTGGAATCGGTGGACTTACAGTTGCTTCGGCAATTCAACAAGCTTTACCTAATCACAGAATTATATACTTTGGAGACACACTTCATTTACCATATGGAGACAAGTCTTCTAAAAATATTCAAAAGTACATAAAGGCCATTTCGGCCTTTTTGTATGAAATGAGATGTCGGCATTTGGTTGTTGCATGCAACAGCGCTTCCTCGGTTTTATCTTCGGTTAATTCAATGCCTGAGTTCTCATCAATTACCAACGTGATCAATCCAGTTGTTGACAAAGTTGCGATGAACATGGGCATTAAGTCTGTAGGAATAATTGGTACGAAACGAACAATACACAGTAAAGTGTATAGCAACTTGTTGCAGGAAAAACGATCTGATTTAAATATTTATGAACTTGCAACTCCATTGCTAGCACCAATGATTGAAGAAGGGTTTGTTCATAATGCTATAACGGAACAGGTTATTCACGAATACTTACAAAAACTTCCTAAAGTCGATGCATTGATTTTAGGATGTACACATTATCCCTTAATCAAAACTGAGATTAATCGTTTTTTTGATGGAAAAGTTCAGCTATTTGATGCACCGAAACTGGTGGCACAACACGTCGTGAATTGTGTTTCAGAAAGGAATACAGTGCGAGATTCTGAGGATTGTTTCTACGTCTCGGACTTAACAAACTCATTTGAAAAAACGGCTCAATTGTTTTTTGGTCACTCAATTCATTTAAGGAAAAGCGACCTTTTTGAACTATAACGAATAATCAATGGTGCCTAAATCCTCCCGTTGGTAAATCCAAAAACGGAGGTGGTACAGTTCCCATTTTAATCAGGATTAGTGTACTGTAGTTTTGATATGAATCATTAATAAAAATTCATATGAAAGCACTTCTTACCACTTGTACATTACTCCTAATCCTTTCATTTTCAGTAAAAGCTCAAACCGCTGAGATACGTGGTTCTGTCTTTGATGAGGATAATTCTCCAGCCGAACAAGCAGACGTTTTATTGAAGAAAAATTCAGAAATCGTGAAGAGCACAACGTGTAATTCTGAAGGGTATTTTGAAATCAGTGGTATTTATCCCGGGACGTATTCTCTTTCCATTGCATATGTAGGTGCGGTTATTCATAATGAAGAAGTCAACTTATCCTCTGGCGAAATTCTTACAAGGTATAAGATAAAAAACTCGTCAACGGATACCATGAAAGAAGTGATTATAAGAGCCCAAAAAACTGAAAACGTTGATGTAGTCCAAATTGATCATATTATCAATTTTGGACCTGAAGTTGACCAAATTCCTAATATTCAGATAAATGTATCTAAAGAAAATGGAATTATCCAAGTTGGAACTGGTAGGTTCGGCGGTACAAAAAACTTTTTTGGAAACAATACAACCATGCTTGGGCAAGGCCCCAAAACTTTTATTGGGTTGGCAGGAATTGAGATTATTGATAGAGGAGTGCCTGCCCGCTATGGCAACTTTACCGGTGGCGGAGTTCAATTCAAAACTGCTCCTATCGGGGTGAAACCAGTTAATTCCTTTCAAATACAATCAACCTCCCTCACGGATAAGTATCATCACAATTTAGGAGTGATGTATATAGCCAGAGCCTTAAAAACGAAAAGTCACATGAATGAGAATACATCCCATGTGTTTAAAACTACAGTTTTGGGTTATTCATTTTTACTAAACTATAAGTTTCAAGCCGATGAATCTCCAAGTAAAATCAAACCTTTTGCCGTCACAGAAGATTATGTTGGTGCGTACAATCAAAACCCCGTTGTGTCAAGTGAAGTTATTGGTGGGTATGTTCCAGCAACTACTTTTCTGTCACCTTCAGATGTATCCCAAGTTGGTTCAAGACCCAATGCTGGAAGACATGACGTTACTGGAAGGTTAAAGTTTACCTATAATCCGACGGATAAGATTTCTATAGATTTTATTAACAACCTTGATATAATGCAACGACGAATTGCTCAATCAAACTTTGTATTGTTAAACAGTGATGAAAATCCCGAACAGAAATATTCCTATCTAAATTCTCAAATTCAGCTCACACATAACGTAAAGTCGAGCTATGATGCAAATGGGAAAAACCTTCACACCGAAAACGATCTTATTAGTCGAATGAAGTACACTGTTGATTTAAACTTTCAACAAACAAATTCAACAATAAGCAACTCAAGACACGGGGATAATTTTTTCGATTATGGGTATGTAGGTTCATTTGAAACTATCCAAGTACCTACCTATACTTATGTAGAAGATGGTGTTACTACATATACAGATGCGAACGGTGAAGAACGAATATTAACCAACTATGTAGAATTTTCAGGATATCGAGACTCTTTAGTTGGGTATACACCTGGTGACAAAAACGAGCAATTAGCAAGTTATTCAAAGTTCTTTTTTGATAAACTAAATACTGAGAGATCAATTCAGGAATTTGTTTCTTCTGGAGGTTTATTAAACGGTCAAAATATGCCGTTACTTTATTCTCTATATGCAAACCCTGGAACCGTTTATGGAAACTATAATAAATCGTTCCAGCAACGTTTTAGTGCTTCTGTAAATAGTGAGTTTTCGTTACGACCATTTAAAAACAATCGAAATTTTAGACATGATATGGAAGTAGGAATGGCTTTCCAGCAAGACGTTTCGGGAAGTTATGGTTTGAATGCTGCAAATCTGTGGCAGTTGATGCCGTTACTTGCTAATAGCCACATTCAAAATCTTGATAAAAATTCACCGATCATCAGCGCAGATGATAAAGGACGTTTCACGGATACTGTTTCATACCCAGTATATGTTGACATAAACAATCAAAAGAATTTTGACAAAAAATTACGAGACAAGTTAATGGAGATGGGATATAGAGATGCTAACGGAAACCTAATTGATCAAGAATCTCGAATTGATATTCAAAGTCTGTCGCCAGAAGTATTTGAACTTTCCATGTTCAATGCCGACGAGTTACTTAATAATGGCAACCCATATGTTTCGTATTCTGGTTATGACTATTTAGGCAATAGAACAAGAGGTAAATCGGGAATACAAAAATTTCTTACAGATAAGCAAAATAGGCCGGTGGATGCATTTGCGCCAATAACCGCATCTGCATGGATTCAAGATAGAATCGATTTGAAATCGATGGTTATTCGAGCTGGATTGCGCTTTGAACGTTATGATGGTAATCAATATGTTTTGAAAGACCCTTATTCGATTTATCCAACGCGTCAGGCTGGAGAAGTGAGCTCTATAAATGGACAGGATGTGAATCATCCTAATGGAATTGGAGAGGATTATGTGGTGTATGTTGATGATATAAATAATCCAAATGAAATTCTTGGTTACCGCGATGGGTCTACTTGGTACGATGCTGATGGCAATCAGTTATCTGACCCAAATGTTTTGGCAAATAAATCTTCGTCTGGTCGCATTCAGCCATATTTAGTTGATCCTGAAAATCAGGAATTATCTGCAAACTCATTTAAGAAATTTGACGCTCAGAATTTAGTTTTACCGCGTATATCGATATCGTTTCCCTTAAATACCTCAAGTTTGTTTTTTATGAGTTATGATAAACTTGCTCAAAATCCAACAGTAGGACAGACGTACCTTCCTTATACCACCTACTATTATATGCAAAGTAACATAAGTGGTGTTTTGCCTAATCCTGAGCTTAAGGCAAGGGTGAAAACAGAATATAACATTGGTTTTAGTCAAAGTATTGGTTGGTATTCGAGCATTAAACTTTGGGCGTCTTATGCCAATGTTAGGAACGACTTTAACCAATTTAGGGTTGAACAAGCATATCCGTACTCATATACCACATATTCTAATATTGATTTCTCAACAATAAAGAGATACGTTGCCGAATACAGCCATGTTGGGCGATATATTAATTTAACTGGTAGTTATGCGCTTCAATTTGCAGAGGGAACAGGGTCAAATTCTAATTCTGCAGCAACTCTCATTCAAAGTGGCCAACCAAATTTGCGCAGTTTATTCCCTATGTCCTACGACAATCGACACACAATTAAAGGAGGTTTTGTGTTAAAGTTAGGTGGTGATTCGAGCATTCGTAGAGATTTGGCATATCGTGGACCTACTGTGAAAGGAAAAAGGATTTTAAAGAATGTAACAATCAGCGGGAATATGCAGGCTATTTCTGGAAGACCATATACCAGTATACAACGTGCTATTTCTGAGGCTCAAGCAGCAAATGGTGTGGTTCAACGAGCGCAGACCAAAGGGAATCCATTTGGTAGTAGAATGCCATGGACGAATAATGTTGACTTAACCATTGAAAAACGCATCATGTTAAACAAATCAAGTATTGGGGTCTATGTATTGGTTAGTAATTTACTGAACACAGCGTTAATTCAAAACGTCTATGATTATACTGGTTTAGCAAACGATGACGGATACTTAAATTCTCCTCATGGTCAGCAGCAAGCACAAGGTCAAATTGATGCCCAAACTTTTGAAATGCTTTATCGATTACGTATGGATAATCCAGGAAATTATGGCGCACCTAGAATGGTAAATGTTGGAGCAAAATTCAATTTTTAGAAAAATCCGCTGCTCAATCTGATATGGACGATGGTAAAAACGTATGATGTTCGCTCTAATTAATTAATACATTTGAAGTTGTGAAAACTCTATCACGCATATTAATCATTGACGATGTGCATTTGTCACTAATCGAAAAGCTTAATTCCCTTGGAATACACGTTGAATATATGCCAAATATCAGTCCTTCGGAAGTCGAAAACATAGTCGAAGATTTTGATGGAATTGTTGTGCGGAGTAAAATGAAGTTTACAAAAGAGTTTTTACAAAAAAATAAACACATACAATTAATAGCACGCGCTGGTTCTGGTTTGGATAATATCGATACTGAGACAGCAGATGGGTTGGGAATATCGTGTATAAATGCTCCTGAAGGTAATTGTGACGCAGTTGGCGAGCAAACAATTGCAACATTACTGACTCTAGCAACCAAGTTGGTCAAAGGGCATAATGAGATAAAATCTGGACTATGGGATCGTGAAGGAAATCGAGGATTTGAAATTAAGAATAAGACCATTGGGATAATAGGCTATGGACATACTGGAAGCGCAGTTGCACGAAAAATATGTGGCTTTGGTTGCTCCATTATTGCATACGATAGATATAAATCTGGTTTTGAGAATTCAAACGTCAAAGAGGTTACCTTGAAAGAGTTGTTGAACCAAGCAGACATAATTAGCTTTCACGTTCCATTAACCGACCTTACAAGACAATGGATTAATGACGAATTTATAAATTCTGTGGTGAAACCTTTTGTATTATTAAATCTTTCAAGAGGAGCCATCATGAATGCTTCTGCGGTCATTCGTGGTATCGAGTCAGGTAAGATTACCGCATTTGGTTCAGATGTGTTGGAAAATGAAAATTTGAGTTCTTTAACCGACTCTCAGCAAAAGGAGTTGGACACGATGTTGAAAATGAACAATGTTGTATTAACCCCTCATGTAGGAGGTTGGACAGAAGAATCGTACAAACGAATTTCAGAAGTATTAGGAAATAAAATTGAGACATGGTGTAAATCAGACAATAAACCGAAAAACAGGACTACGAATAGTAGGCAATTTGTCGGATAAATTGTTTTTTTTGCACTTTAATAGAAAGTTAAGTAGCTTTCGCCGATTATAGTAATAGTATAAAAAGATTAAACAGATACAATATGAGTAAATATCTCTACCTAACGGTTGTACTTATGTTTACTAGCTTACTTGGCTTTGGTCAAGCAAACTTTGGTGAAATAAGGGGAAAAATCATTGACAGTAAGACAAAAAAAGCACTGGATTACGCTGAAATCGTTGTTCGAAAGGACGGAATTGCGAAAGGTGGCGGTTTGTCAGATGATGTCGGTAATTATACAATTAAGCCGCTAGAACCAGGAGAATATACTGTTGAGGTAACCTATGTTGGTTACAACACTCGTCAGTATTCAGGGGTAGTTGTTACGGGTAACAACATTTCATATGTAAACGTTGAGTTGGCTCCTGCTGCAGGTGGTGAAAAACTTAAAACAGTTGTTGTAACGCGTTACAAAACGAACTTAATAGAGCCAGATAAAAACCAAAAGTCATTTAGCGACAAAGATTTGGTTAAAATGGCAATTCGTAGTCCTGGTGCGTTGGCCGCAACATCTTCTGCAGCAAATACAACTGCTGGAGGTGGTGTAAGTTTCTTAGGGCAACGGACTGATGCTACTCAAGTATTTATTGATGGTGTTCCTGTAATTGGTAGCTCTGCATTACCACAGGGAGCACAAAGCCAAGTAGATATTATCCAATCTGGAGTTCCTGCTCAATATGGAGATTTTACTGGTGGTGCGATTAACATTACTACAAAGGGACCATCTCGATATGTTAGAAAATCCTTTGAGGTAATTAGTTCTTCATTATTTGACCCGTATCACTATAACTATGCTCAAGGGTTTGTTTCTGGTCCGCTTATCGTTAAAAATAAAGGTGGTGGAGACAAGGAGTATGTTGCTTTAGGTTTTCAATTGTCTGGAGATATTAACTATTCAAAAGATCCTTCGCCGTTATATGGTGGAGTGTATGTTGTAGATGAAGACGTTTTAGCTGAGATTGAGCAAAACCCATTGGCCCCTAACCCTCAAGGTAGTGGATTCGTTCCAGCTTCATCGTTCTTAACGAAAGATGATTTGGTTTTAGAAAAGGCACGAAGAAATGTTGACTATTTAAGCGGTTCAGTTCAGGCTAAATTAGAATATCAGCCTAATAAAAATTCGACAATTACTTTCTTTGGTAGTGGGAACTATTCGAACTCGAACTCATTCAGTACAGCACAATATTTATTGAATTATAAAAATAACGCTGAAAGCATTAATCAGACTTATAGAACATATTTGAAGTTTACTCAACGATTGAGAAACGCAAGTGAAGATGATAAAGATAAAGATGCTCCAAAATCGCTAATTACAGATGCATTTTACACGGTACGTATTGATTATCAAACGTCGCTAGGAAGCACAAAAAGCACGACTCATGGTGATAATATATTCGACTATGGACATGTCGGAGAGTTTAATCACTATAGAAGCCCAGTGTATAGATATAACGGATCTGAAAAGAAATTTATTGACCAAAATGGCGATACAGTTTCTAGAAGAGGGTTTTTCGAATTGGCAGGTTACCAAGATACTTTATTAACGTTTAAAGCATCCGATAAAAATCCAGAAAGAGCGAGATATACAACAAACTTCTTTGACAACGCGGAGCGTTTAGATCAGCGTATCTTCGCTGATGGTCAGGTGTTCGAAGGACTAGGGGTTATTAACGGATTCTCGTTACAAAATACGTACTCATTATATCTAAACCCAGGAACAAATGCCGCTGGATATTCAAAAAGTCAAACGGAACGTTTCAGTGCTTACGCAATGGGGGAGGCAAGTTTGAATTTGAAGAACAAACATGATTTCCAGTTTGGTATGACTTACGAACAGAACTTATTTAGTGGATATTCATTGAACGCTAATGGGCTTTGGACGTTAATGCCACAGCTTGCAAACTCGCACATTCAAGAGTTGGATAACTTCGAAACAGGCGATTACACGGTTGGAGGTATTCATTCGTATGATGAAAATGGAGTGTTCCTTGACACTGTTACTTATAATACATTCGTTGACGCCGATGCTCAGAAACAATTTGATCGTGAGTTACGAAAAAAATTAATTGCTGAAGGTAGAACTGACGTTCATGGAAACCCAATTGGAGAAGATACCTACATAGATGTTAATTCATTGGATCCGTCAGATTTTAGCATAGAAATGTTTAGTGCTGATGATTTATGGAATAATGGAAATAGCTACGTATCTTACTATGGTTATGATCATTTAGGAAACAGAGACCGAAATAGACCAAGTTTGGCTCAGTTCTTATATGATGAAGAAAACAGAAGCATTGGGTCGTTTGCACCAATTTATAGTGCTGCATGGTTGCAAGACAAGTTTGCGTTTAAAGATTTGATTTTCCGACTAGGTGTTAGAATCGAGCGCTATGATGCAAACCAATTTGTACTAGACGATCCATATTCTTTGTATCCAGTTCAAACGGCAGGTGAGGTTTCGTCTATTCAAGGTAGAGATGTTTCTCACCCATCAAGTATTGGCGACGATTACGCAGTTTATGTAAACAACTCAGAAAGCCCAACTGAAATATTGGGTTATAGAAAAGATAATACATGGTATGATGCTAATGGAGTTGAGATATCTACTCCTGATGTAATTGCAAACGAAACTGGTGGACAAGTTCAGCCTTTCTTAGTTGATGGTCAGAATCAAAACATCGTAAAAGAGTCATTTAAGGATTATGAACCACAAATTAATGTGTTACCTAGAGTATGGTTCTCTTTCCCAATTAACTCTGAAGCTCAATTCTTTGCAAATTATGATGTAATGGCACAACGTCCTTCAAACGGAGCAACATTTACTCCAATCAACCAATATTATTACTTAGAGGCTTCTCAGTCTAGAACAATTGCAAATTCAAACATGAAGCCAAGAATTCGTACGAACTACGAATTAGGGTTTAAACAAAAATTGTCTGACAACTCAGCATTGAGTTTAATTGCACAGTACGCAGAGACTAGAAATGACTTTGGATTGGTTCGTTTGTATCAAGCATACCCAGTAACTTACAATACATATTCAAACATCGACTTTAGTACAACTAAGTCATTTAGAGCTGAATATGAATTAAGAGGAGAAGGAAGAGTTTCTTTGTCTGCAAACTACGCGTTATTGTTTGCTGATGGTACAGGTAGTAACATTAACTCTCAAAGTGCCTTGATTGCGGCTAACCAGCCGAATTTAAGATCACTTTATCCATTGGATGTTGATGTAAGGCATAAAATTGTTGGTATCTTGAATTACGGTTTTAGAGGCCAAAATGATTACACTGGTCCAGTTTGGTTCGGTAAAAAAGTATTCATGAATTCAAACGCAAACTTTGTAGTTTCAGCTAAGTCTGGAGCTCCATACTCTAAACAAGGAATTGCAATATCTTCAGCGCAGTCTGACCTTGGTCGTGTTCAACGGTCGTTCTTAGATGGAAACCCATTTGGTAGTAGATTGCCATGGCAGTTTAACGTTGATATCAACGCGTCCAAAACGTTTATTGTGAAGAAGAAAAACCAAAAGAAATTCAGACCAGATACAAAACAGTATACAGTTTTCTTATGGGTGCAAAATGCTTTGAACAATCGAATTATTGAAAGTGTTTATGGTTACACTGGACTTCCAAATGATGACGGATACTTAAACTCGCCTCAAGGACAACAGTACATTCAAGAACAAATTAACCAACAGTCGTTCATAGATTTATATAATGTGAAAATGGACAATCCAGCCCGATATTCAATTCCAAGATTGGCAAGGTTAGGATTTAGAATGAATTTCTAAGGTAAAAGTAAAAGAGAACAATAGATATGAGAAATATAAGTAAGATAGGATTTGTTGCACTGGCTTTAGCCATGAGTGCAGTATCTTTTGCGAAAGAAAATGTTAAGGTGCTAAATCCAAGTGCGGATGTAAATAAAGATGGAGATCGTGAGATAAAGAACAAGCTTATGAAGTTTGCTTCAGATTGCGAACCTGCATCAGCTCAAGCCGATTTGGATATTAACAACGTTCGAACTAGAATTTTGAACGGTGGTGATATGTGGTGGGATTTAAGTAACGCGCGTTACGAAATTCCTAAGTTGAATGATTTGAATGCAGTACGGAAAAACTCAATGTTTGCCGGAGCAATTTGGATTGGAGGAGAAGATGAAGGTGTTTTGAAATTAGCTGCAATGACGTATCGTCAAGGTGGTTCTGATTTTTGGCCTGGACCACTTGACAAAGTTACAGGAACAACGAACAGTGCACGATGTGAAGCATATGATGAAATTTATAAAGTAACTCGTGAAGATATAGAAGAGCATAGAGAAGCTTGGGAGAACGGAACACTTACGTCGCTAAACGAAGGGATTAAAAACTGGCCGGGTAATGGTCGTGGCGGAAACGAACCTGATATGTTGGCTCCGTTTTTTGATCAAGACTCAAACGGAATATACGAACCATTTAATGGTGATTATCCTGTTCTTCAAACTGAATGTAGAGGAGTGCCAATCGCTGCAGAAAAAAACGGACCATCTGATCAACCAGATCAAATGTTATGGTTTGTTTATAACGATAGAGGGAATATCCACTCTGAAACACAAGGTCAAGCTCAAGGTTTAGAACTTCAAACCAGCGCGTTTGCTTATGCAACGAATGATGAGATTAACAACATGACCTTCTATACAACAAGAATAATAAACCGAGGCTCCAATTTGGAGAATACGTATTTCGGACAGTGGGTTGATCCTGATTTAGGGAACTATTCTGATGATTACGTTGGTTGTGATGTAAGTTTAAGTTTAGGATTCTGCTACAACGGTGACGACAATGATGAAGGTATCTTAGGTTATGGCCTAAACCCTCCATCAATTGGAGTTGACTTTTTTGAAGGACCAAAGAAAGATACTACAATAGACGGTGTTGATACCACCTTCGAATTAGGTATGTCGAAGTTTGTTTATTACGATAATGATTTTACAAATTTCGGAAACCCTCAAACACCTATTCATTACTATAATTACCTAAGAGGTTTATGGAAAAATGGAGACTGTTTAACACGTGATGAGTCGAATGGTAGAACAGGAAGTAACTGTACAGACTATATTTTCCCAGGTACTTCTGATCCAAATAATCCTACAGACTGGAATGAGCAATCTGCTGGTAATACTGCTGCTGATAGAAGATTCTTACAAACTTCTGGGCCTTTTACGTTAAAGCAAGGTGCTGTAAATAAAATTACAGTTGGTGTTGTTTGGGCAAAAGCAAGTTCTGGTGGAGCAACTGGGTCTCTTGACTTATTGAAAGCAAGTAGTAGAAAAGCACAAGAATTATTTGATAACTGTTTCGATATCCTAGATGGTCCCGACGCACCAATTGTTGAAGTACGAGAATTGAGTAACGAAGTTGTTATGATGTTCAATGATACAAAACGTATTGAAGCGTATGAAGAAGTGACGATTAGTGATGGAGAGCCTGTAACATATGTTTTCCAAGGCTACAGAATTTATCAATTGTCTGATGCTTCGGTTGGTACAGGAGATTTAGGAGATATTGATAAGGCTCGTGAGGTCTTTAAGTGTGATTTGGACGATAGTATCACGCGACTGGTAAATCAGCCGTTCGACGAAGAATTAGGACAACCGTTACCGAAGTTAATGATAGAGGGTACAAACTCTGGGTTAGTTCACTCCGTGTCATTTACTGAAGATGCATTCGCAACTGGTAGTAATAAGTCATTGGTAAATAGCAAGACATACTATTATATGGTTGTGTCGTATGCAGCACTACCAGGGCACAGAGAAGTTGAGTATTTAGCAGGAAGAAAGATTCAACAATTTAGTGTAACCCCTCATTTATCGGAACCAAAATTTGGTGGACTGAAACTCAATAGTGGTTATGGAGATGGGCCTAAGTTGGTTCGACTAGAAGGTCGAGGAAACGGTGGAATAGATTTGGAATTAACAGACTCTACAATAGATGAAATATTGGCAAACGGTAAAGCTGAATTCCCTGAATATAAAATTGGAGCTGGACCTGTTAACATTAAGGTTATTGATCCGTTAAAAGTGCCAAAAGGTAACTTTGAACTAATCTTATTAGAAGATCCTACAGAAACTACGGCTATAGGAAGACTGAGTGGCTTAGTTTCAGAAGCAACTAATTGGATATTAATCAATAAATTAACTAATGACACAATCTTTTCTGACTATACAATTGATTATGAAAATGAACAATTAATAACAGCTCAGAGTACAGAAAACGAATTGAATGACTGGGGCTTATCGGTTACATTGAAACAAGTCGTGGGCCCAGGTAATGAAGATCTCGATGAATCTGGTGGATTAATTAGTTGGGACGTTACATGGGAAGACAATAGCAAGCAATGGTTAACAGCTATTCCGGATATTGACAATGGTGCGTGGTATAACTGGATTCGATCAGGAAGAGAAGGTGCTACCGTAGCTGCTGCTGATTTATCTATTCATGATTATAGAAAAGAAGATGGACAAGCACTTGATCGTTTTGAGATTTATGAGAAAATTTGGGATGGTAGAATAGCACCATACAGATTAGCGTCTAAAAACATTCCTTCAAATGTGACTCCACAACCAGAGCGTAATTATACGTTAGTTCAAGGTGTTGCTTACCAAGGTACACAGCCTCCTTCACACTGGTTTAATTTAGATAACTTAAGTAGTGTTGATATTGTATTGACACCAGATGAATCTAAATGGAGCCAATGTCTAGTACTTGAATTAGGTGAAGAAGCAAACTTAAATCAAGGTGGAGCTAAGAAGTTTGAAGTAAGACAACACAATTCTATCAACAAAGATGGAAGTGAGAATGCAGCTGAACAAGGTAGAACGTGGTTCCCAGGTTATGCAATTAACATTGAAACAGGAGAACGTTTAAATATTATTTTAGGTGAAGATTCGTATCAAGGTACCAACAATGGTCGTGACCTGAAATGGAACCCTACGGATCAAGGAGGAAACTATAGTTCTGGTTATGCCGGATTTGGTGGACGCCATTACATTTATATCATGGATACGGATAGTAGTTATTTACAAGCATTGTATCCAGAAGGCCCAGCTTATGACGGTTGTACTGAATACTTGAATCGCTTGAAAGATCCTACTGGCAAATTCTTAACGGGAGACAATTACTTTAGAGAATTGAACCAGCAAGTGTTGTATCATGCAATGTGGGTTATTCCAACATACTTAGCTAATGGATATAAAATGGAGGAAAATGCCAATGGTATGCCTGTCCCTCCTACAGAGGTTAAGTTTAGATTGCGTGTTAAAAAGCCTTATCAGTATTTCGTTACGAGTGAAAACCAAAACAGAAACAACCCTCGTTACTCATTTAATACTGATGCCGTGTCTACAGAGTATGGCGCGGAGTTTGGGGAATCGGCACTTGATTTAATTAACATGGTTCCGAATCCATATTTTGCTTATTCAGCGTATGAAAATAACCCTGTTGAAAACAGAGTTAAAATCAGAAACCTACCTGAAACATGTAAAATATCTATTTACACCGTTGACGGTAGCCTTGTAAGACAAATCGTAAAAGACGATGAGTCTACAGAGTACGTTTGGGATATGAAAAACAACGCTAAGGTACCTATTGCTAGTGGCACATATTTAATCCACGTAGATGCTGGTGCGCTTGGCGAAAAAGTAATTAAGTGGATGGGAATTATGAGAGAGCTTGACCTAGACTCTTTCTAATGATTAATTTGGAAATAATATTTAAGAAGAGACAAATGATTAAAAGAATATATATCACGATAATATTAGCTTCGTTTTCACTAATCACATTTGCGGGTAACCCAGATAGAATTGGACAAGCTGGAGCAACGCAATTAATGATTAATCCTTGGGCAATGTCAAGTGGTCTTGGATGGGCTGCACAAAGTCAAGTTCGTGGACTTGAAGCTACCTTTTTTAATATGGGTGGGTTAGCACATGCTAAACGAACGGAACTTGGTTTCTCCAATACAAATTGGTTGGTAGGCTCAGGAGTTCAGATAAACTCATTCGGTTTTGCTCAATCACTTGGAGGAGAAGGAGTGTTGTCATTGACAGTAATGACCATGGATATGGGCGAGATTGAAGTTACCACTGTTGAACAACCAGATGGTGGATTAGGTACAATTAGCCCACAGAATACTAATATTGGTATCGGATATGCGAAAAAGTTCACAAAAACGATTTCGGGTGGTGTGTTAGTGCGAGTGCATTCTGAAGCAATACCCAATGCAAGTGTTCAAGGTATCGCAATTGATGCGGGTATTCAGTATGCAGAATCAAGTAATAAAGACGATAAACTAAAGCAAAACGATATAAAGTTCGGAATTAGCATGAAAAACGTTGGACCAGATGCTAGTTACAGTGGAGATGGTGTGACATTTAAGGCAACTAATCCAGATAACAACGTTCAACAGTCATTTTTATTCAGAACGGCTGATTTTGGATTGCCAACGTTAATTAACATCGGGGCGTCTTACGACTTTAGACTTGATGCAACGAAAGAGACTTACGATAAGAGACTTACCACTGCATTAAACTTTACCTCAAACTCATATACTCGAAATCAATTGACTGCAGGACTGGAGTTTGGGTACAAAGAAATCCTAATGATTCGTTCTGGTTTTGCCTATGAAAAAGGAATCTTTAATGCAGATGAGAGAACCTCTGCTTTGACTGGCTTAACAGCGGGTTTCTCCCTTGAGCTACCTATGAATAAAAACAACGAAAACAAATTTGCTGTTGACTATTCATATAGAGCAAGTAATCCTTTCGGAGGGTCACACGGAATTGGTGTTCGAATTCTTATCGACTAATTGATCTAGTAATATAAACTAGTCATTTTAAAGAAATATCTATCTTTGCGAAACATTGCACTGGGTTATCTAGTGCAATGTTTCTTTTTTTACTCAATACAAGTATAGAACTATGGCAGAAATGAATTATATGTCTCAAGAGGGATACGACAATTTGAAGTTGGAATTAGAGCGTCTTAAAACTGTTGACCGGCCCAACATTTCAAAACAGATTGGAGAGGCCAGAGACAAGGGAGACCTTTCTGAAAATGCAGAGTACGACGCTGCAAAAGAGGCTCAAGGCTTGTTAGAAATGAAAATTTCAAAACTTGAAGAGGTACTTGGAAATACTCGAGTTTTAGATCCATCAAAATTGGATATGTCTAAGGTAGGCATCTTAAGTAAAGTACGAGTGCTGAATAAAAAAGTGAATAAAGAGGTTACATACACAATTGTGGCGGAAAAAGAGGCTAATCTTAAGCTTGGGAAAATATCTATTAAATCTCCTATCGGTAAAGGTTTAATGGGTAAAAAAGTTGGAGATTTAGCTGAAGTGGTTGTGCCAGCAGGTATTGTTCCTTTTGAAATTCTTGAAATTACGGTATAATGAGCAGTATCTTTTCAAAGATCGTTTCAGGGGAAATACCATGTTATAAGGTTGCAGAGACAAATGATTTTTTAGCGTTTCTTGATGTTTTTCCACTGAAAAAAGGACACACCTTGGTTATTCCTAAAAAGGAGGTCGATAACATCTTTGATTTGGATGATGAAACATTTGCAGGTTTACATATTTTTTCCAAACTAGTGGCAAAGGCTGTTGAAAAGGCAATACCATGTAAAAGGATTGGTGTGGCTGTAATTGGCCTAGAAGTTCCACATGCGCATATTCATCTTGTGCCTATTGACGTTGTTGGAGATATCGACTTCTCTCAACCTAAAATTACCGTTGAATCGGAGGAAATGGCATCAATTGCCGCTGCTATTCGAGCTGAGCTTAAATAGATCACTTTACTCGATCGGGATTGTCTGTAAGAAACGCATTCCAGCTCCCGTAGGACTTTGAGTTTGAGGTAGGTTTTCCGCCTTGAAAATAATGACAAACAGCTGCAGCCATTCCGTCTGTTGCGTCAAGGTTCTTTGGTATCTCGTCAAATTTTAGTAGGGACTTTAGTATGCCTGCAACTTGCTCTTTACTTGAGTTACCGCTTCCAGTTATACTTTGCTTTATTTTCTTCGGGGCATATTCGAAAATTGGAACATCTCGATATAAGCCAGCTGCCATTGCCACCCCTTGAGCACGACCTAATTTTAACATACTTTGAACATTTTTTCCGTAAAATGGTGCTTCTAACGCCATTTCATCAGGATGGTACCCATCTATTAAAGCAAGCGTTCGTTCAAATATCTTTTTGAGCTTCAATGCATGGGAATCTACTTTGCCAAGTGTAATTACTCCCATACTGATTAACTGAAACGTTTTTTTATTACAACCCAACACACCATATCCCATTATATTTGTACCTGGGTCAATGCCTAATATTATCCGGTCAAATTCTTTATCAATTAATCGGGCTGTCATAGCTCAAAAGTAGTTTCAATAATTGAATATCCGCACTGAACGTCAATCAAAGATGAAAATTGCTAAAGGTGTAATAACCGTTTTAGCAATCGGATTTTTGATTTATGAAATATTCTATCGTCACCATGCAATTGATATTTTTAACGAATATGCAGAGTCAATAACCGACCATTGGAGAATTATTTTATGGGTTCTACTTCTTATGCCGGTTAATTGGATCCTTGAATCGCTTAAGTGGAAGTATCTTCTATCTAATGGTAATATCAGTTTGTTAAAGGCACTAAAGGGTGTTTGGATGGGCGTTGCATTAGGCTTGTTCACCCCAAATGGTGTAGGAGAATTTTTCGGGAGAATCTGGGTCATCGAAAAGAGCAAGAGAGAGCAAGCTGTTTCCGCTAGTATTGTTGGGAGTTTAGCGCAATTGGCTATTACAATTACAGTAGGTGGAGCTTGTATCGTTTTTTATGCTAGTAATTATATTGCTCCAAACTGGCTACTAACCGCTCAAATCGCAGCAGTGGTTACAATCTTAATTGGATTGGTATCATATTACTATTTACCCAAAATAGCCAGCGTCGTATTGTCGAAGATTTCATTTTTCAAAAGGTTTGCGAGTTTTAAAAAAACCATGAAATCATATTCCACGCATCAACTCAGTGTAGCTTACCTTATTTCGTTCGCACGTTATATCGTTTTTTGCACTCAACTTGGGTTCTTAATATTTGGTCTAGCTGATGTTCCATTAGAAGTAGTTTATACTCTCACAGCGTTAATACCTGTATATTATTATATTCAAACGGTTGTTCCTACCGTCGCTTTAAGTGAGATAGGGGTGAGAGGCCTTATTTTATCTTTTTTGTTCGCTGGTTTTTTGGTTAATACCGAGCTCATTTTAGCTTCTTTTATCATATGGATAGTGAACTTAATCATACCAGGTCTTGTAGGATTGCTGTTTCTAGTTCAAACAAAATTTGTTAAATCATGATGGCAGCGGTGTTGTTAACCCTTCTGTCTTTAGGATATGGCTATGTGCTAAATGGCATGAGGAAATCATGGTCTATAATTACAGAGTGTGAAACCGAAAGGGAACCCAATCCAATTTCCATCGTAATCGCCTATAGAAATGAACAAAGTAACCTAAAAAGGCTAATAGAGTCTTTAGGCAAACTAAATTATCCACTTGAGCTTTTTGAAGTTATTTTAGTCAATGATCATTCAATAGATGAGTCTGAAGTATTAATCAATGAACTAAGAAAAAGCATGTCTATTGCTATTACTTGTCATTCTCTTGATCGTGATGTAACAGGTAAAAAAAATGCAATTGAATTAGGAGTTTCAAAATCAACTTTTCCTACCATCGCCACTACAGATGCAGATTGTGTTGTTAACGAAAATTGGCTAAAAAGTGTAAATAGGTGCTCAGGTGCTGATTTTATAAGCTCTCCAGTCGTGTTTCGTCGGTCGAGCTTTTGGTTTAGTTCATTTGTAGAACTCGACTTTATGAGTTTGATAGGCTTAGGTGGGGTATTGATTCAAAAGAATCGACCACTTTTGGCTAATGGTGCAAATATGGCGTTTCGTAAACAAGCGTTTGAAGACGTTGGGGGGTATAAAGACAACAAGGAATATTCGAGTGGGGATGATGTGTTTCTACTTACGGCGATGTCCAAGATGAACAAAACCATCATCTTCAATAAGTCCAGAGATGCAATTGTAGAAACCGAAATGCCCACAACCCTTAGTGAATTGTTCAATCAGCGAATACGGTGGGCAAAAAAAACGAAACACCTTCCAACAAAGACCATAAGTCCAACAGTCTTTTTTTTAGTAGCTGGATATTTAGGGTTTGCACTTTCGCCTATACTACTTTTTTATTCTACATCCGTTTTGGTTTTTGGACTTGTGTTTTTTTCATGGGGTGTTAAGTTGCTGGCTGACTATAGATATTTTAATTTACTAACTACATTTTATAAACGTCATGACTTAATGAAACACCTGTGGTGGGTAGAAATACTTCACCCGTTTTATATTGTCATTGCAGGAATATTGAGTTTGTTTGCACCTTATAAATGGAAATTAAGGAGTCACCGAAATGGATGAATTAGAATTTGCAGTTTTAGAGTTAATGCTTTTTCCTGAGAGCTTTGAACATATAGTTTCTGAAACCCGAATAGCAGCGAGCAGACCCGTAATTGGCGACGTTCTGAAGAAACTGTTGCACGACGAATTAGTTTCACCATATTTCAAGGATAGTGAGGGGAATTATCAAAGAAGTATTGGCTATGATTCAGACGATATGAATTCATACTATTATCAAATTACAGCAAAAGGAATAGATGTACTAAACAGTAGCTTTAGAAGCTCGTAGCCAAATAGATCAAACCTACAAGCAGACCAGCGTAAAGACATGTTAATCCCAACACGGCCATTACAAAAGACAATTCATACATAAACAAACCTAGGGAAATAAGAGCAATCGCGAAGAAAACCCCTGATAACAGCATAAGTATCTTAAAAGCTTTTCTTAACGAACTATTAGAGCGATAGCCTTTAAGCCTAATTTTTTCTGGAATTATTCTATTCATTTTTGCGTTAGAAATGAATTTCGACAGAATAAACCCAATCGTTAATAAACCCACACCAATAAGAAATCCAATGAACAAAAATCCAACACTTGGAGCAATTAGGTAAACAACATTTGACCCTGCAAACAAGGTAAATAAGGTTATCGCACCAACCTGTAGGTTTTTTGGAGGATGGTATTTTGTAATGGAATCCACTGGTTCCGTCTCAATTCGATTCATATCGCCAACTTCAATACGACTGTCTTGAAGTTGAGTATAAATTGCAGTTGCTTTGACGTGGTTAGAGGTGATGTGCGGTTTGTTAATGTGGTGACAAAGGCTATCTTGGTTACGTTTTGCAATAACAGGAATAGTATATTGTACTTTAGTCTTAGGGTATTCTACAAAATGTCCAGTAGGGAATGTGTGTTTGGTTTTAGTTTGAGACATCGAAAATTTCCTTGGTATCTTCGTGTATTGGCGAGCACAAGACGACAAAAGGAGAAGGAGCAAAATAGCTATCGAAACTGCTCCAGATATAAGCGTTCGCCTATGATCCATTTCGAATTTTATTGATTACGTCAAAACCTAGTCGTTTGCCAGTCGCAATTCCTGTGGGATTATTAAAGTAATTTTTCTGTTGCACTGTTATTTGGCTTAATGCATCTGTTGGTGGTACAAATAAATCAAAATCTAAACAATAAAGCATGCATTGTTCAATGATGTTATGAATTTCCTTGTCTTCTAAAAATTGCTTTCCAAGATCTTTGTACAAAAAGCCTAGTTGCCTTTTTCCTTCAACATAGAATGCATTTTCGTGGTTCACGAATATTCGCGCAAGAAGGTATCCTTCATCCCCGAGTCTATTGTACTTAATTGAATCACTTAAGAAATTATAGACTTGAATCATACTGAAATAGGCGTTGTGCGGATTTCCTTGAACGTAAGAAGATTTGTTAACAGCATGTTTAGGAGGGAATGAAAAAACATTCGTGTGTAACAAAAAAACTATTGTATCTCCAGAGAACATAAGATGAAATTCAAAGTCACCAAAACTATTCTCAGAAATTTCTACGCTAGGCGACTTACTTAAAACTTCTGGAGCTAATTGATGTACAATATTATCAGCACACTGCTTGAAGCGCTCGAAAACGGAAAGAGAGTTTTTGTAAACTCTTTGTTTTAGACACGCTTTTTGGTTTAACCCGTTTAATATCTGTTCAATTTTTTCTGACATATGAAAATGCAATATATCTTTTAATAATTATTGTTTCTAAAAAGAATAGCAAAGCAAACAAAGTTATTCAAAAATTGTATTGATATAAGATGAGATATACAGAACTAAAATCGGCGTTTGCGTTGTGTGAGTTACATAAGTATGACAGATGTGTTTTTGTATTGATTATCAGTGAGTAAGGTCAGTTTTTGAGTTGTAAATTTGGACTAAAAATAAATCTATCCAAATCGCTCAAATACTGCATAAAATAAAGTATTTTCGTGACACCTAAAATCAGCAAGAAATCAATGTCGAAAACAGCCCATTTATCGTTTGAAGGAAAAGAAGTAGAGTTACCATTAATTGAAGGATCAGAAAATGAGATTGGTATAGATATATCAAATCTTAGAGGAGCAACAGGTGCCGTTACGGTTGACGTTGGATTTAAAAATACTGGGAGTACTACAAGTAGTATAACTTACTTAGACGGTGAAAAAGGAATTTTACGCCATAGAGGTTACTCTATTGAGCATTTGGCTGAAAATGCAACGTTTCTTGAAGTTGCTTACCTTTTGATAAATGGTGAGTTGCCAAATGCCACCGAATATGCTGACTGGGATTATCAAATTCGACATCATACACTTGTTAATGAGGATATGGAAAATATCTTCAAAGCATGGCCAACGGGTTCACACCCAATGGGTCAATTAACGGCTATGATTTCGTCGCTTTCTTCGTTTTATCCAGATTCATTAAATCCAGATCGTGACGATGAAGAACAACACAGAACTATTCGAAGATTAATCGCCAAAATGCCAACGATTGTTGCCATGTTGCACAAGAAGGCAGCTGGTCATCCAATTATCTATCCACAGAACAAATTGGATTATACAAGTAATTTCTTGAACATGACGTTTAAGAATATTACCGAAGACTATGAGATTGATCCGATATATGTAGAGGCTATGAACAAGTTGTTAATTCTACATGCCGACCATGAGCAAAACTGCTCTGCGTCTACTGTAAGAATTGTAGGGTCTAGTCATTCAAACTTATATGCGTGTATTTCTGCTGGTATTGCTGCGCTTTGGGGACCACTACATGGTGGAGCAAATCAAAAGGTAATAGAGATGCTTGAAGCTATCAAAAATGATGGTGGAGATGCTAAACGGTATATTGAAAAAGCGAAAGATAAAAACGATCCATTTAGATTAATGGGTTTTGGTCATAGAGTTTATAAAAATTACGATCCAAGAGCACTTATTATCAAGAAGTCTTGTGATGATATCTTAAACAAATTAGGAATTAGTGATCCTGTTCTTGACATTGCAAAGCAACTAGAAGAAACAGCACTCGCAGATCCTTATTTTGCTGAACGTAAGTTGTTTCCAAACGTCGACTTCTACTCAGGTATCATTTACCGAGCTATGGGCTTTCCAGTAGAAATGTTTACAGTGCTATTTGCGATGGGTAGACTTCCAGGTTGGATTGCACAATGGAAGGAAATGAGAGATCAGAAACAACCTATCGGTAGACCTCGACAAATTTATACAGGTCCAGTTTCTCGAGATTTTATTCCAATGGAAAAACGATAGAACACTACAGCTTCGGATTATTCTTATGACGGTCTGAGTCTCTAATTGTTTTCTTTTCTAAATTCTTTTTTAACGCAGCCGTAAGGTCAGTGTTGGTTTGGTTTGCAATGCAAATTAGAACAAACAAAACATCAGCTAATTCATCAGGGAGACTATGTTTTAGGTCTTCTTCCTTATTGCTCTGCTCCCCGTAGACACGAGCCATTACGCGAGCAACTTCACCAACCTCTTCCATTAGTAACGCAGTGTTGGTAAGTTCGTCAAAATATCGAACACCCACCGTGTTAATCCATTCGTCAATTACTTTTTGAGCGTCACTTATTGTCATGTTGCAAATGTAGTCGTTGTATATTTGCACCATATTAACATGACTAAAAAATTAGTTTATATAACGCGAAAAGAGCATTTTAATGCTGCGCACAAATTATATAATCCGTCGTGGACTAGAGAAGAAAATGACGCTGTATTTGGTAAATGCGCGAATGAAAATTGGCACGGTCACAACTTCGATCTATTCGTAACGGTAAAAGGTAGTCCTGACGATGATACTGGTTTTATTATGGATCTTAAGAAATTAAGAGACATAATAAATACCTATGTAGTTGATTTGTTAGATCATCAAAACATCAATCTTGATGTTGCGTTTATGGCTGGTAAAATGGCGTCTATAGAGAACCTAGCAATTGGGATTTGGGAGCAAATAGAGCCACACCTTTCGGGTTGCGAACTTCATAGAGTGAAATTGTGGGAGACACATAATAATTATGTGGAATATTTTGGGGAAACAAACGAAGAGTAAATGTACAAAGCAATTGTAAACAATGACCACCAATTTGAAATTGATGGAAAGAAGGTAAACGGAAGTGACGTTGATATTGATATGCAACTCCTGCCAGATGGTAAGTATCACCTGTTATTGAATAATCAATCAATGACCGCTGAGGTTGTTTCGATAAACAGAAACTCAAAAACCGTTGAGTTGAGTATTGATCAACAGAGTTTTAGCGTTGTTGTAGAAGATGATTTTGACCTACTTCTTTCAAAAATGGGGATGGACAAATCTGCTGCCCAAGTAGTTAAGGAGATTAAATCGCCAATGCCTGGATTGGTGTTAGATATCTTGGTTAAATCCGGAGATACAGTTGAGGAAGGACAAACACTCATGGTACTTGAAGCAATGAAGATGGAAAATGTTATTGCCGCACCAAGTTCTGCCACAGTTTCAGAAGTGTTAGTTAAGAAACAGGAAAAAGTGGACAAAAATCAGATTTTGATTAAGTTCGACTAATGCCCGTGAGTGATAAGGATCTAAAAATAGAACTTATTACATATGCGCACAAGGTGCTTGAGCGCGGAGATTCATGGCGGGCAGTTAGAGGTTATTTAAACCATAAGACCGAAGATGATGCTTTGAAAAGTGAAGTTATTCAAGCTCTCAATGCACTTGAAAGAAACGGACATCTAGAGACTCCTTATGAAATATATTCACAGAAGTGGACTACAGTAAATACCATATTGGGTTTTGTTTTTGTGGGCTTAGGTATTTTGTTGTTTATCGTTCTGTGGCGTCGCGGGTGGATAGCAGGTTTTCCAGTTGTTATTTTTGCGGCAGGCTTAAAATTATTACAAGGACGGTTCTAGTTAATAGTGGCTATTTTTACTGATTTTGCTCAGAATACTTGAACATTTAGGCTGTATCTACATCATTTTTCAGGTCTAAATGTATTTTTGCCGAAACAATTGAAATGTATTTAAAGAAATTATTAATCGCGGGGATGATGTGCTTTTCTATTGCCTCGCAAGCTCAACAGGATTCAGTCTCAAAGATTGATCAAAAAACGAAAGAGTTGGCAGATGCTAAGGTTCAATTAGCAAAGGCTCAGGCCAATGTTGATGCATTAAACGCTCAAATTGCAGCATTAAAGCCTATTCAAAAGTGGAAGTCAGGAAGAGTAATATCGGTCAACTTTAACCAAGGTGCGTTTAGCAATTGGTCTCAAGGGGGGGTAAATGCTATTTCAGCTACCGCGTTAGCCAATGGGTATGCTAACTATAAGTTTAATAATTGGACCTGGGATAATAACTTAGATTTGGCATACGGTGTTTTGAAAAATCAAGGTGAAAGTGTTCGTAAAAATGAGGATAAAATTGACTATGCTGCAAAGGTTGGTAGGAGAGTTTCTGAAAAGCTTAGTTGGGCAAGTATTGCACGTTTTGAAAGTCAGTTTGATCTAGGTTATGACTTTAATGACGAAAACGAAGATCGTCCGGTCATTTCAAAATTTATGTCACCAGCATATTTAAAACTATCGGTCGGTATTGACTATAAACCAAACAGCAAGTTGTCGATGTACTTTTCTCCAGCTGCTGGTAAGTGGACTTTTATAACAGATGACAGTATCGCTGCTCTTGGAATTTATATTCCTAAAGAACATGCAAATCCAAATAGAAGGGGTGAGTTTGGAGCATTAACGTCGTTTGTGTATCAAGATAAAGACTTTACCAAAAATGTTGGGTTGCGAACAAGCCTTGAACTCTTTAATAACTACACGGATATAGTAGAAGAAAATAGAGGAAATATTGACGTAGACTGGCAAGTTCGATTTGACATTAAGCTTGGTAAATATTTTGGAGCCAATTTGTTTACGCATCTTAAATATGACCATGATACAAAAATTGAATATGATCCAGTAAATCTTCCTGGCGTAAAAGCACCTAGAACGCAATTTAAAGAATTGTTTGGCCTTGGGTTTCAGTACAAATTTTAGAAACTACTTAGAATTACTGACTTTCTTTCGACGCTTACAAACTTTCGGTGGGCTTCGTATGTAGTATATTCGAAACTTATAAATTAAGACAATGAGACAAACATTAATTGCATTATTAATTCTTACATGCTCAACCGCTTGGGCACAAATTAGCGTACCTGCGCCTAGCCCTTTATCGACAATTGAACAAAAGGTAGGCTTAACGGATATGTCCGTAACCTATTCGCGACCATCGGCAAAAGGAAGAACAATTTTCGGTGATTTAGTTCCATTTGGAGAGATGTGGAGATGGGGTGCCAACGCAAGTACAAAGCTTAAAACTTCAGACGACATTACAATTGAGGGTAAAGATGTACCAGCTGGCGAATATGCTCTATATGCTATTCCTGGTGAAAGCGAATGGACTATAGTCATTCACAAAAACACTTCATATTGGGGTACTGGAGGAGATAAGTATTCTACTGATGAAGACTTAGTTCGATTTACTGTAAAACCGAACAAGTCATACCCAGTTGCAACAGAAACGATGACTTTTCAATTTGCTGACATTACATCTGATGGATGCACAATAGAGTTTTTGTGGGAAAACACTCAAATCAAACTTGCTGTAAAAGCTAATGTAGATGAGCAGGTCATGAAAGAGATAGATATGAAAATGAAGGGTGTGAGCTCTGCAACGTATTATCAGGCTGCTCGATACTATTATGATAATGACAAAGACATCAATAAAGCATATGAGTGGATTAAATTAGCTCTTGTAGATAATGAGAAATTTTGGATGGTTCGTCAGAAAGCATTAATTGAAGCAAAAATGGGTAAGTATAAAGATGCAATCAAGACTGCAACGAAATCTATGGATTTAGCACAAACTGCTGGGAATATGGATTATGTTCGAATGAATAAAAAATCAATCGACGAGTGGTCTAAGAAATAAACGAAGACTTTAATAACTATAAAGGCATTGACTCAGTCAGTGCCTTTTTTTTATATTAATTTTTAATGATAAGACTGTATTCTAATGAAAGTGATTCATTTGAATTAGGGTCATTGTATCCGAACGTACCTTTGTCAACATGGTTGTTCTTAAACTTTCGCCGCTGAGAAACACAGAACAACGTCCACTTTTTTTTCTTGCGTGTATAATACTTTATTTGAACAACGGTGTATTTGTCTAACATAACACCTTCAGTAGTTATTACAATCTCAGCATATAGGTTACTTCCATCGTTTAAAGGTGCAATAAGAAGTCTATCAGTGCTTTTTTTTAGAAAACCTTTTTTGCTAATAGCATTATCTAGTTGTTGAGGTTCGCCATTATAAACGATTGATGTAATGGTGAAATCATAACTATACTTTTGCGCCGAGACATTTGTCCAGAAACCCAAAAAGCAGATAAGTAAGAAAATAGTTTTTGATACTGACATAGTACTATCAAAAGTACATAGTATTCTCAAAAAACTAACAAAACACGGTTAACTTAGGAATTCATGGAGATTAAGAATTCGTCATTATCCTTGGTTCCTTGCATTTGTTTCAACATCATGTTCATAGCCTCTTCACTATTCATATCTGCAAGGTAGTTTCTCAATACCCACATGCGTTGATTCACAGTTTTGTCAAGTAGTAGGTCTTCACGACGTGTGCTACTTGATACGATATCAATTGCAGGGAATATTCGTCGGTTAGACAACTTACGGTCAAGTTGTAGCTCCATGTTTCCAGTTCCTTTAAATTCTTCAAAGATTACTTCGTCCATTTTTGAACCAGTGTCAATTAATGCCGTAGCAATTATTGTCAATGAACCACCGTTTTCGATGTTACGTGCTGCACCAAAGAACCTTTTTGGTTTGTGTAATGCGTTTGCGTCGACACCACCAGACAATATTTTACCAGATGCTGGTTGAACGGTGTTATATGCGCGTGCTAAACGAGTGATTGAATCCAACAGGATTACAACATCGTGGCCGCATTCTGTTAATCTTTTTGCTTTTTGTAAAACAATGTTTGCAAGTTTTACGTGCTTTTCTGCAGGTTCATCAAAGGTAGATGCAACTACTTCAGCTTTAACACTTCGTGCCATGTCGGTAACCTCCTCAGGACGCTCATCAATTAATAAGATGATCATATACGTTTCAGGATGGTTAGCTGAAATTGCATTTGCAACATCCTTTAATAAGTTGGTTTTACCTGTTTTTGGTTGCGCTACAATTAGTCCACGTTGGCCTTTACCAATAGGGGTAATTAGGTCAATAATTCTTGTTGAATAATTACTTGCCTTATATTCTAAGTTAAATTTTTCTTCAGGAAAAAGTGGTGTTAAGTGCTCAAACGATACGCGATCACGAACTAATGCTGGAGACTTGCCATTGATCAATTCAATTTTTATAAGAGCAAAGTATTTTTCTCCTTCTTTAGGTGGACGAATTGTACCTTGAACTACGTCACCCGTTTTTAAACCAAATGATTTTACTTGATGGGGAGCCACGTATACATCATCTGGAGAAGGCTGATAATTATAGTCTGCTGAACGAAGAAATCCATATCCGTCTTGAATGGTTTCTAAAACACCTTGAGTACTAACTACACCTTCAAGCTCTAGATAGTTAAGTAGGTTGTCTCTGATTTCTTTTTTCTTTTCTTTTTCAGGATCTCGTGGACGAGGTTGGTTTTTATTGTTGTTGTTATTATTCGAATTTCCTTTGGATGATTCATTATTTCTTTGATTCTTAGGTGGTGGTGCAGAAGGATTATCCATTGCTTGGATAATTTTTGCATCGTCATCCGAATTTTCTTCCGAGTTGTTTGGTTTAGAAGGTTTGTTAGAATTTTTATTTCGTGTATTTCGGTTTTGATTGTTCGAAGAGTTTTGACTCTTTTTAGAATCATCTTTTTTTACATCTTCTGAAGTGTTGCTTGAAACTTCTGCTGGTTTTGAATCCTTTGGAGTTGAATCGTTCTGCTGCTTGGTCTCGTTGTTTCTTGGCTTTGTTGGCCGAGGTTTGCGTTCTCGTTTTGGAGCCTCAGACTTTGCCTCCGTTTTGGAGTCATTTTTTGAGGTTGGATTTTGTCTAGGAGATCGCTTTTTGGGTTCTGGTTTTGCAGGTTTTTCAGGTTCATCTTTAGAGGCAGGCGTTTTTATCGCTTGTTCTTCCAATATTTTATAAACGAGGTCTTGCTTTTTTAACCCTTTAACGTTGATTTCTAATTTTGATGCTACTTCCTTAAGCTCTGAAACGAGCATGTCATTTAGCGTTATTATGTCAAACATATAGTAAAATGCTGAGTGTTATTTTATATTATTTTTTGTAGTTCTAAAAGTTATCGCGAATGATATCGAGAAAAGTTGTAGATGGTCGAAGCAACAAGATTGTTACGTCGCTTGCACAATGATACGCTATTTATTTTTAATAGTAAAAAAATGAAAAATATAAACCAGGATATTTTTTTTAAGAAACGACTCTACTAGTTAGATGTGTCCATTTTTTTGACGGAAAGTTGAAAATTGTTTGTAATTATTTGGATTTATGATTATTAAATGACAGTTTTACGGTTGTAGAAGTAGTGTGTAATTAAGTATTCCTAGAGAATACTCCTTTTTTTGATGGTTAAAAATGCCTTTTCGGGTGTTTTTACCTCCTGCTTTCTGCATAGGATTATTTAGAATTTAGATTTATTTTATGAAAAAACTTTACTCATTAGCATTGATGTTGAGCATCATTGCATTGATTTGTCCAATTAAATCATTTGGACAAACGTACACGTACGACCTTACGAATTCCAGCCAGAATGCTGGTAACCCAGGAGGTACGAGAACTCTTTCAGATGCATCGACTACAGGAGGAACAAACATTCACCCGTACAATGCAGGGCCAAGTGGTACAACTGGTTCTGGTTACACTAATTCAAATTATTGGTCTGAGGCTGTAGCTATTCCATTTTCATTTGATTTCTATGGAGCTTCGGTTGATTCATTTTGTGTTTCAAAAAATGGTTTACTTACTTTTTCAACATCTGTTGCAG
The DNA here is from genome assembly GCA_937124965.1 of uncultured Bacteroidota bacterium. GTDB lineage: Bacteria > Bacteroidota > Bacteroidia > NS11-12g > UBA9320 > UBA987. The sequence continues at coordinate 397,751 of CAKZLB010000013.1, read as the reverse complement.
GTACCGCAGTGAATAGCAATTTGAACACAAATCAATCCTTGCCATATTCAAATTTACCTGATTCAACAATTGCTTATTTCTGGGAGAACATGAGCACAAGTGCGAAAGGGAGTAACGACAATGTTTGGACATTTACTTTCGGCTCATCTCCAAACCGACAGTTTTGGGTTCAAAATTTTTCGTATCGTCATGGATCCATGTCTTTCTCTTATTTTGCTGTTGTCTTCGAAGAGAGCTCCAATAATATTTATATAGTTGATGAAAGTTATTACAGTGGTTCACATTCACTTACTGCAGGTGTTCAGTTGTCTTCATCGTCAGCAGTACAAGTAAGCAGTGGTATCAATTCGACTGCAGGTTCGCCAAATCTTGTTTTTGGAAGTGGTGGCAGTTCGGCTACTGATAATGAGTATTACACGTTTGAACCAAAATTGTTGGTTACAGACGACATCTCAGTAACATCAATTGCAAATCCGTCGGGAGCTATTTGTACATCAAGCGATTCGATTAAAGTTAAAGTGACAAACGAAGGAACAAATTCAGTAACTGGGTTTGATGTTGAATGGTCGGTAAATGGAACTAGCCAGACGACGTATTCACATACTGGAACAGTAGCTTCAGGCGCTTCTGTAACCGTAAATTTAGGACAATATACGTATGGGACAGGTTCGAGTTTCGATTTTGTTTTTCGCTCGGACGACCCTAATGGAAATACAGATAATAATGCCGCCAATGATACATTAACAACAACACTAAATAAAGGACTTACTGGTAGTTATACCGTAGGAACATCGTCTAGCGACTATGCTTCCATGTCTGCGGCAATGGCCGATTTAAAGGCCTCAGGAGTTTGCGGTCCAGTAGTAATGAATATTGCAAGTGGTACTTATACTGGGCAAGTTGAGCTAGAAGGAGATATTCCAGGAGCATCTGCAACAAATACGATTACATTCAAATCAGCGACAGGCAATCCTGCTAACGTTGTATTTGCATACTCGTCCACAACAACGGCAAATTTGACGACTTTTTTAGTTACAAAAACCTCCTATATCATTATTAGAGATGTTACTCTTGAATCAAGAGGTACTTCATACGGATGGCCAGCTCAAGTTATGACGGCCAACAATATTGAATTCAGAAACTGCCATTTCAAATGTGCATACACTGGAACATCGTCATATAATAATAATCTCGTTATTAATGGAAGTGCAACTAGTTATTCTACAGGTGGTGTAAACCATAACATAACAGTAGATAGTTGTACTTTTACTAAAGGTGGATATGCTTCCTGCTCGAATTATGGTCCTAGTACAAGTAGTTTTTCAAATGGATTCGTATTTACAAATAACACAATTAACGAATCGGGTTATTATGGTTTGAGAATGTATTATCTTGGAGCTCCGCAGGTTATCAATAATGAAATAAATCTTAAATCGGCTGGAGGATATGCTGGTATTTACATGTACTATGTAAAATCTACTTCGACTGTTCCTGTTCGAATAAACAACAACTCAATGATTAACTCGATTTATTATGGAGTGTACATGAGTAGTTGTGATAACACAGCCAGCCAAAGAGGGGAGTTTTACAACAATATGATTAGCAAGTTTGTTGGATCTCCAACATACTATGGACTGTACAATTCAAGTAGCGACTATTGGAATATGTTCCACAACTCAATAGATATTCAATCATCTGCGACTACAACTATTCGCGGAGTTTATATTACTTCAGCTAACTATACAGATTTCAGAAATAACATAGTTAGTGTTCAAGGGTCCTCTTCGTCATCAAGTCATTACGCCTATTACAACACAGTTGCACCTGGTACTACACGTGTTTGCGATTATAATGTTTACTACAACCCAAATGGTACATATTTAATATACTCTGGAGGCAATCGCACCGCTTCAGTTTTAAACACATACAGTACATCAGGTGATGTTAATTCTATAAATAAAAAACCACCATTTATTGGTACTTCTGACTTGCGACTGAGTGATGCTTGCTTCGATAAAGTATCTGGTCTTAGTCAGGTAACAGAAGACATCGATGGCGAACAAAGAAATCCATTATTCCCTCATCCTGGTGCTGATGAAATAGCACAAGCATCAAATGATGTAGGAATCGTAAAAATATTATCTCCTTCCGGTACAATATCATCTGGAACTCAAACGGTTGAAGTAATTGTCAGAAATTATGGTAGAAACGCTGTAACGGCTTATGATGTGAATTATCAAGTTGCAGGTGGTTCCGTAGTTTCTCAATCCATTTCTAGTTCTCTTTCAAGTTGTACAACAGACACTATAACATTTACAACAACGTTCAGCCAATCAATAGGATGTAGTTCACTTAATAGCTGGACTTCATCACCGAATAGTACAACTGATGGGAATTCAGCAAACGATACGGCGTCAGCAAGTTTTGGAATAGGCATGTCTGGGACCTATACTGTGGGGACTTCAAGTTCTGACTTTTCAACAATTAACGATGCATTAGATGCACTGGATTGTGGAGGGTTAGGCGGAGCCGTGGTGCTTAACCTAGCTTCGGGAACATATAAAAAGTTGGAAATTGGCAATTACAAGGGAGCATCATCGACGAATACCTTAACCCTTCAAGCTGCATCTGGAAATGCAAGTGATGTAAAGTTTACCACTTCAAGTACAACCGTAACAGATCGGCATACGTTAAAACTTCAAGGGGCAGAATACGTGATTTTACGAAATTTAACAATTGAAGGAACTAACACCTCTTACGCTTTTCCTTTGCATATATTGGCTTCAGATCATATAAAGGTTAGTAATTGTGTAATACAAACAACTTCTGAAAATACTTCATCAAACATAATTGCAGTTGTAATTAATAATGGAAGCTACTATTACAATGGAGGTTACCAGTGGACTGATATTGAAATTGATAGTTGTACGATTCAGAAAAGTGCATGGGGAATAGTGGCGTATGGAGGTGGTTCAAGTACCTTGTCAAGCGGGCTTAAGGTTACCAACAATACCTTGTCAAAAATTGGTTACTATGGTATGTACCTGTACTACCTGCAAGGTGCAGAAATATCTAATAACGACATTACTCTTTCAACAACTGTCGAAGCGTACACCGGTATTTACGCATATTACGTAAAAAACGGGGTTACGATCACTCAGAATCAAATTCGTAATTCTGGCTATCAAGGAATATATCTTGGGAGTTGTGATAATTCGAGCTCAAACAGAAGTATTTTAGCTAATAATACAATCGGTTCTTTTAGAGGAAACCCGACCTTTTATGGTATATATAACTCAAGCAGTGATTATTGGAATGTATATCACAATACGGTTGTGGTTGATGTAGCAAATACTAGTACTGCTAGAGCTTGTTATTTTAGTAGTGCTTACAATTATAATATTCGTAACAACATATTTGTCGTTAACGGGACTAGTTCAACAACGAGTCAAGTGCCATTCTATACGACTGTGGCCGCGAGTACAACGAATGTCTTAGATTATAATGTTTACTACAATAAAGCAGGAGCCAATGCCCTGTACAACGGCGGTTACAGAACTCCGGCTGCTTTGAATACATATTCAACTGTAGCGGATGGAAATTCTATTCATATGGAAGTTCCTTTCGTAAGCTCAAGCGATTTACATCTAGCTGATGCATGCTTTAGTAAGTTCCCATCTATTAGTGCAGTTACGTTGGACATGGATGGAGCTACTAGAAACACGTCATCAACCCACCCAGGTGCTGATGAGGTTGTGCAAGGTGCTGATGACGTTGGAATTGTTTCAGTTTTAGGCCCTGTGGGTACAGTAACCTCTGGCACTCAGACGGTTGAAGTGGCGGTTAGAAATTACGGTAACAACTCTGTGACTAGTTACAATGTTCATTACAAAGTAGCTAGTGGGTCCACCGTTTCACAAACTGTTACTAGCGCTTTATCTAGTTGTAGTAGTGATACCGTGACATTTACAACAACATTTAGCCACACACGCGGATGTACGAATATTACATCATGGACTTCTTCTCCGAACACAAATACAGATGGTAATATGTCGAATGACAGCGCATCATCGGCATTCGGTGTTCCGCTATCCGGAACCTTCTCAGTTGGTAATTCAAGTTCTGACTTTGCCACGGTTGATGATGCACTAGATGCATTGGATTGTGGAGGTGTTTCTGGACCTGTAATTTTTAATATTGCTTCTGGAACATATTCAGGCCAATATAAAATTGTTTCTGTTGCAGGTGCATCATCGACAAACACAATAACTTTTCAAGCTGCATCAGGAAATGCTAGCGATGTGAAGTTTACAAATGGTACAACTACAGTAACAGACCGATACACAATTCGGATAGAGCAAACAGAATATATAACCTTAAGAAATCTGACAATTGAGGGTACAAACACTTCCTATGCTTTCCCATTACATATACAAACTTCAGATCATATTACAGTAAGTAATTGTGTCATTCAAACAACCACAGAAAGTACTTCATCAAATATAATTGCAGTTGTAATTAATAATGGAAGCTACTATTACAATGGAGGATATCAGTGGACGGATATTGTAATTGATAGTTGTACGATTCAGAAAAGTGCATGGGGAATAGTAGCTTACGGTGGTGGTTCAAGTACCTTGTCAAGCGGGCTTAAGGTTACCAATAATACCCTATCTCAAATTGGTTACTATGGAATCTACCTATACTACCTGGAAGGTGCAGAAATTTCGAATAACTCCGTAACATTATCAACTGGTGTAGAAGCATATACTGCTATCTACTGTTATTATGTGAAAAATGGGGTAAAAATTACTCAAAACAGAATTTCAAATTCTGGTTACCAAGGAATATATCTTGGGAGTTGTGATAATTCGAGCTCAAACAGAAGTATTTTAGCTAATAATACAATCGGTTCATTTAGAGGAAATCCGACCTTTTATGGTATATATAATTCTAGCAGTGATTACTGGAATGTATATCACAATACGGTTGTGGTTGATGTGGCAAATACTAGTACTGCTAGAGCTTGTTATTTTAGTGGTGCTTACAATTACAATGTTCGTAACAACATATTTGTTGTTAACGGGACTAGTTCAACTACGAGTCAAGTGCCATTCTATACGACTGTGGCAGCGAGTTCAACGAATGTCTTAGATTATAATGTTTACTACAATAAGGTAGGAGCCAATGCCTTGTACAACGGTAGTTATAGAACGCCTGCTAATTTAAATACTTACTCGACAGTTGCAGATGTGAACTCTGAATCTGTTGAGGTACCATTTAAAAGTTCAAATGATTTACATATAGCAGATGGATGTTTCTTAAAAGTTCCATCGCTAACTTCTGTTACTATGGACATGGATGGAGAGACTAGAAACACGTCAACCACACACCCAGGTGCCGACGAAGTTGAAACCGGCGCGCTAGATGTAGGAGTGTTAGAGATTCTTTCTCCAACTGGTGTAGTAAGCGCAGGTAATCAAACAGTTACCGTAGCAGTGAAAAACTTTGGAAGTTCAACAGTGTCCTCGTTAGATGTCTATTTCCAACTAGGAAATGCGACTCCAGTTTCACAAACGTTCTCGGTCTCAATACCATCATGCACTGCTGATACATTGACGTTTACAACGACGCCAAGTCATACGATTGGTTGTGCTACGCTCCGAGCGTGGACGAAAAACCCAAACAGTTCAACGGATGATGTGATCTCGAATGATGAAGCATTACCAATAACTATTGGCGTACCAATGAGTGGAGGAAGCTTTACTGTAGGAACTACATCAAGTGATTTTGAAACTATTCAAGATGCGATAGATGAGATGGAATGTGCTGGAATTAGCGGAGCAGTATCATTTACTATCGCGAAAGGAACATACACTGGTCAATGGTCATTAGAAAATATTCAAGGAACATCTTCGACAAATACTATATCGTTCAGTTCTGCGACTGGAGACCCAGCGGATGTTAAGCTTACCTTCGCTAACGCTTCTGTTGGAAACTTCCATACATTCCGAATCAACAACACGGATTATGTAAGTCTTCGAGGATTAACCATTGAGTCTACAAATGCTTCATATGGCTGGCCAATGCACATTATGCAATCGAACAATGTTTCACTAGATCGATGCGTAATGATGACTTCTTCCGGGCTTACAACTTCTTCATATCGAACTCCAATGGTTGTAAATACTAGTACATCTAGTGCAACAACTGGTAGTCTTGGAAACTCTAACAATTTGAAAGTAGATAGTTGCAAATTTGTGAATGGAGGTTATGGATTTGTATTTTTTGGTCAGAACACTTCAAGTAGAAGTACTGGATTTGATTTTACCAACAATACTATGGTAGATCAAGGCTATTACGGAATGCAAATCTATTATCTTAGAGGAGCCAACATTGACAATAATACAATAACCATGGAGCCTACTTCGACTTACTCTTACTATCCTTTGTATATGTATTATGTTGGGTCAGGAGCTACAGATCGTCAAACTATCATAACGAATAACGTGATCTCGAACATTGCACTCTATGGTGTGTATATGAATAATTGTGATAACCAATCTACCATCAGAGGACTGTTTGCAAATAACATAATCTCCGGATTTAGAGTTTACACAGGAACTAACTACGGATTCTACAACACTGGTAGTGATTATTGGGATATTTACCACAATACCATTGATGTTAACCCATCCGTTAGTACAACGGGAATGGCATTCTATAGATCTTCTGGAAATTACTTGGACATAAGAAATAATATTTTCAGTGTGTCAGGCAGTGCCTCGGCAAGCAGTTATGCATACTATAGCACAACTTCCCCCGGAAGCATAATTACTCTTGATAAGAATAATTATTACAATCCGAATGGAAATAGCCTAATATATTCTGGAAGTGCAAGAAGTGCTTCTGCTCTGAACACGTATTCTACATTAGGAGATAATAATTCTACAAATCTTAATCCTCACACAACTTCTGGTATCTTAGGAATGGTTAACCAAGAGTTGTTCTATGAAATGGGAGACTCTGTAGGAGTAACCACTGACCAGATGGGAAATGTTCGTTCGGCTACAATGCCAACTATTGGTGCATTGGAGATAAATCCAGATCTTAAAATCATGTCAGTTTCCGTATTAGATACAATATGTGGAACTGCCAACCCTGCTGCTAAAGTAACAGTAACCTTTAAAAATGAAGGAGATATTATCCAACAAAAAGCAATGTTAGGAGTAAGTGTAGATGGTGGTACACCAACTATGGAAACGATTAATGGGCCTTTTGCTAAAGGTACTGAATATACAGTTTCATTATCTACAACTGTAGACCTAAGCGGAACATCAGATAATGTTGTTACGGTAAGTAATATGGGAGGTGATGTTGACGCAACTGATAATTCAGCAAATACAACTGTGCCTTATTGGGCAATGCCTACCTCGTCATTTACAAACGCTGATTCATGTTTGGATGCTGCGATGACGTTCACTTCAACAAGTAGTTCAGTAACTGGCAGCATAGTTTCTACAGATTGGATGTTTGGAGATGGTAACACAGGAACAACGTCAAGTACGTCGAATACATATGCTTCTTCGGGTTCATACACAGTAACGATTATGACTGAGTCAAATCAAGGTTGTCGTGATACCGCAACACAAGTTGTTAATGTATTGACTGACTTAAATCCAGGTTCTATTTCAGGTGCAACGAAAGTGTGTTACGAATTAGGAACTGCTTCTTTATCTTCTTCAGCAGCAGCTTCAGGAAGTGCTGGTACGTATTCTTACCAATGGCAATCGTCAACTGACAATGTCAACTTTAGCGATATTTCGGGAGCAACAAGTGCGACCTATAATGCATCAAATCTGACACAAACAACCTATTTCAGAAGAGGTGCTACAACCAGCGTTGGTTGCGGTCCTGAATATACTAGTTCAGTTAAAGTTGAAACATACGATAAATTAGTAGCTGGTGTTGTAAGTTCAGATCAGTCTATTTGTTTCAATACTGTTCCAGGGGCTATGTCTCAAACTACTGCTCCAACTGGAGGAGTTGGGTCATTTACGTATCACTGGGAAAAATCATTGAATGGAACTAATTGGACTTCAGTTTCTTCGGCAACAAGTACAAGCTACAGTCCAACAACTGCGTTGAGTAATTCAACACATTATAGATTAATGGCAACTGCCGGGTCTGGATGTGGTACAATTGCTAGTAGCTCTGTGCTGGTAACGGTTTATGACAAGTTAAACGGAGGTTTGGTTGGAAATAACCACAGTGTTTGTCCGAACGGAGTTGCTAAGACTATGTCTACAACAACAGCAGCTTCTGGAGGTGACATGACATATACGTACCAATGGCAAAATTCGTCAAACGGTACAACATGGAATGATATGAGTGGTGAAACTAATTCATCGTTGTCTCCAACAGCGAGCCTTACTTCAACAAGATTCTACAGAAGAAATGCAACATCTGGTAGCGGTTGTGGTACTGAGGCATCAAACACAGTTACCGTTAAAATTGCACCATTGCCAACGGCTACAGTAATTTTAGCAAACCATTGTTTCAATGATGTTATGCCAGTAACAAACAACTCTAAAGTTACTTCAGGGTCATTAACAGGATTTTTATGGGACTTTGGAAACGGGAACTCAAGTACATCAAGAGTCCCTTCATATACTTACCCAAAAAGTGGCGTAAAAACAGTTAAGCTGGTTGTAACAACAAACATTGGTTGTAAAGATTCAACAACGGAAACTGTTAATGTAAGTACTTCTCCTACAGCATCATTTAGCAACATTTATGACTGTGACAAAGAGGAAATGACTTTCAGAAATACTACTTCAGTTAATTGTGGTAAAATATCTGCATACGGCTGGGATTTCGGTGATGGGTCTACATCGACTCAGCAAAACCCAAGTCATAAATACACATCAAGCGGAACATATACTGTTAAGTTTAAAATCTTCTTACCAGGTGGATTCTCTGATTCTACCAACCGTACGATTACTATTTCTAAAAAAGGAGTTGCTGGTTTTACGGTTAATGATGAGTGCTTTGGTGATAGCGTGCGTTTTGTAAACAAGACAACAAACGCGACATCATACTCGTGGGATTTCGATGACAAGACAAGTTCTTCCATGGAGAACCCAGTTCACTTCTATAGGGTTGCAGATTCTTATGATGCGACACTTGTAAGTACAGACGGCAATAATTGTAACGATACGATTACTAAAAAAGTAACTGTAAAAGTTAAGCCTTCAGTATACTTTACTACTGATAACAGATGTGTAAACACAAATGTTCCATTTACTAATGGTAGCTTGTATTCACATCGATATGAATGGACGTTTGGAGACGGCAGTACAGGAACATCAAGTGCATCTACCTTAAACCATGCATATTCTACTGCAAAAGCTTACGATGTTAAGTTGGTAGCGTATAATAACAATGGTTGTAGAGATTCATTTACTGAAAAATTGACGGTTTATCCTAACCCAACTGCATCATTTACGGTATCTGATGTATGTGCAGGTACAAAAGTTACATTGAACAATACGTCGACTGACAAGCATTCAAGTGCATGGACTATGGGAGATGGAACTACGTTCACTTCTACATCGCCAACTCACCGATATAACAAGGCAGGAACGTATAAAATAGAATTGGTAACTGGTACTATAAATGGCTGTAAAGACACAACGGATAACTCAATTACAGTTTACGACAATCCAGTTTCGGATTTTGATGGAACAGAAGTTTGTGTTGGTTTAGCTACGTCGTTTACTAATAAGTCTACTGGAGGTTCAGGTACTGTGACTTCTTTGTGGGATTTTGGAGATGGAAACACATCTAGTTCTACTAGTCCTAAGCACACATACTCTAAGGCTGGAAAGTATTCCGTTAAGTTAACAACAACAGGAACAGGTGGATGTAGTAATGCTGTTACCAAAACTATAGAAGTTTATGGTTTACCAACTGTTTCTATTAGTACTCCTAATGTATGCTTCGGAAGTACATCTTCTTTTGTAGCAACTACATCTGGAGCTTCGAAATATGCATGGGACTTTGGAGATGGATCAAACTCTATTACTCAGTCACCAACACATAAATATGCAAAGGTTGGTAGTTACTCTGTAACACTTGAGGTTTCAACGATCAATGGTTGTTCAGCAAAAGAAACATCAACAACAACAATTTATGATATTCCTAAAGTTAGCTTTAGTGCTTCTACTGCATGTCAAGGTAATGCGACCGTATTCAATAACTCAACGACCGTAAGTGGAGGAAGTTTATCATACGCATGGACATTTGGTGATGGATCTACCTCTACCAATACAAACCCAAGCTATACGTACGGAGCTTCTGGATCATACACCGTAAATCTTAAAGCAACGAGTAATGGCTGTTCCGAAACACTTAATAAAACGATAAAAGTGAATGCTTTACCAGAGGTTAAATTCTCTAGTTCGGACGTTTGTTTAGGCAACGCTAGTACGTTCAAGAATAACTCGATTGGAGTATCTGCAAATGCTTGGTCGTTTGGTGATGGCGGAACATCTACTACAGCTAATCCTACATACACATATAAATCATCAGGAAGTTTCAATGTCTCATTAACAGGAACTAGCAGTGATGGATGTAAAAATACAGCGTCTCGTGTGGTGGTAGTGAATGCGAATCCTACACCGTCGTTCACTCATACTAATACATGTCAAGGAGCAGATGCGAAGTTTACGAACACCAGCGGTTCAGGGTCATATCAGTGGTCGTTTGGTGAAGGTGCAGTAAGCAGCGTAACAAGTCCGACACATGCATATACCAAGGCAGGAACGTACACGGTCAATTTAGAAATGACTAATAGCAACAATTGCTCGGCAACGGCATCTAAAAGTATAACAATTTACGATGTGCCAACGGCCGACTTCTCTAACATGAATGGTTGTGAAAAAACTGGAGTTCAGTTTGCAAATAACTCCGTGGGAGGTACATCATATGCTTGGTCATTTGGTGATGCAGGAACTAGTTCAGCAACAAATCCAAATCACACCTATTCATCGGCTGGTAATTACACTGTAGTGCTTACTACTACAAACAGTAATAATTGTTCATCTCAGAAATCAAGAGTAGTGACTATATCAGCGTTACCTACAGTAAACTTTACTGCAAGTGCAGTTTGTGAAGGTGCGAGCACTCAATTTGTGAATAACTCGACAAATGGAGCTAACACATGGTCTTTTGGTGATTCTAAGTCGAGCAACCTGCTGAACCCTTCGCATGCATATAGCAATGCCGGTTCGTATAACGTAAGTTTAACTGTAAAAACGGGCCAAGGTTGTGTGAATAGTGGATCACAAATGGTCGTTGTAAATGCAATGCCTAAGGCTGCCTTTACTGGAACATCAGGATGTGCTGGTCCAACTGTTAATTTGACAAACAATAGTTCAATTAGCGCAGGTTCTATTACAAGTTCGACATGGAACTATGGTGACGGAAATACGGGTGCAGCGAACTCTCACACGTATGCTACATCAGGCAACTATCAAGTAACCTTAGCACTAGTTAGTGATAAAGGATGTAAATCATCTACCAAATCTATTGTTAGCGTATTTAATAAATTAACTGCAGACTTTACCACAAACAATATTTGTTTAGGAGAAAGAGCAAATTTTGCAAATACCTCAACTGGTGATTATACTTCTTCTAGTTGGAAGTTTGGAGATGGAAGTCAAAGTAGTGTCTCAAGTCCTAGTCATCTTTATATTTCGGCATCAACTTATTCGGTTGAATTAACAATCGAAAACGCTGGAGGCTGTAAAGAGGTAGTTAATAAGTCGGTAACGGTGAATGCAAAACCTACTGCAGACTTTACAATGTCGACGGGTTGCGACAACCAAGTTAGTAGCTTTACTAATATGTCGACAGGTGCAGATATGTCAACATGGAATTTTGGAGATAATTCGACTAGTACAAGCGAAAATCCAAGTCACATTTATGTTGGTGTTGGGTCAAGAACTGTTTCATTAACAGTTTCCAATAATGCAGGTTGTAGTGATAAATTGTCTAAGAGCATGACAATTTACGCAAGTCCGTTAGCCGGGTTTACAGCTGAAGGAAACTGTTTGGGATCTAGTACAAGTTTCTCAAATACAACAGTGAACGCACAATCTTATGCATGGAGCTTTGGTGATGGGAACACGAGTACTGGTACAAACCCAACACATGTATATTCTGCAGTTGGAGAGTACCGATTATTGTTAATAGCAAGCAATGTAAACTGTGTTGATTCATTAGAGAGAAATATTTCTATCAATGAAATTCCAAGTAGTGACTATACCTTTACTACTTCTGGAAGAGAAGTTACCTTCTCACCGGTTCTTTTAGGAGCATCAGAGTATAATTGGAATTTTGATGACGGTTCTACTTCGAACACTGTTAGCCCAGTTCACCGATATTCGGATGCAATAACTCAAACGTTCAATGTTTGTCTTGAGCTAACAGCAAAAACTGGCTGTAAATCGGAAACATGCAAAGATGTTTCGGTTGATTTGGTTGGAGTTGAGTCGGTAGATAAGAATAATGCAGTAGCGATTTATCCGAATCCAAACACGGGCTCATTCAACATCTATTTAAATTCAAACAATACAAATGTTTCTATCGAAATGTTGGATGCTAATGGCAGATTAATTAAAACCATTGATACGTCAAATACATCGACAAATTATTTTGTCAATGTTGAAGGAATATCAGAGGGAGTATACTTTGTGGTTGTAAAGAATGATACCATTCAAACAACCAAACGCGTGGTTATTACCAAATGATTCGACATAAAAGTCAAATCGCATAATAACTAAATCTTGTTCTAATAAAGGGGTCGGCAACGACCCCTTTTTTTATGTCATAAGCATAGATAAATTTGCGCAATGCAATTTCTAAAAGAACGCTGGAGATATGTTGTAGAAATATTACTTCTGTTAGTTTCGATATTTCTTGTTTATTCCTACAGCACATTGTTCGATGTGCCAGAAGGCGCCAGTTTGTATATACTTTTAAGTTTTGCGTTGTACTTTGTGCTTCAGTTTTTTTTAAAACTTGGCTTAACGCTTCCTTTTATTTTTATCGTCGCATTTATGATTTTTGCCATCCAAGAATGGAATACACATCAAGCAAGAGAATCATTTGATTTAGAAGATTATCAATTGGCGATAGCGTTTGTTGTGAACGCATTAAATGGCGCATTGATATATTTTGAGAATAAATTGCGCTGGTAATAGCTTTTTTTTGCGTATATTAAATCATCTTCGAATCTTATGAATAAAATGCTTTCAATCCTAAAAAAGACGGTTATTGCCATTGGGTCAATATTGTTAATCGCATTGTTGTACATCCTTATTAGTGGTAATACATACTTCTTTTTTATGTTGCGACATACCATCTTTGAGGGTAGAATGGGGCCAAACATAGATGATTATGTTCATTACGATAGCCGAGTAATTGAAGCTTCAGATGCACCATTTGAATGGCCTATTCATGAGTCGTATTCCACCAATGAATTATCAAAGGCTGACGCGGCTTTTGCAGAAAAAATGGAAACAAAGGCTTTGTTAGTGATTCATAATGATCAGTTAAAATTTGAACAATACTGGGATGGATATTCAGATAGTTCAAAGTCAAACTCGTGGTCGATGGCAAAGAGTATGTGTAGCCATTTAATCGGATGTGCTCTAAAAGATGGGTCAATCAAAAGTATCGATCAAAAAATCGGAGACTATTTACCTGAATACCAAAATGACCCAGTGACTATTCGTCATTTATTGACAATGAGTTCAGGCTACGACTTCTACGAAAGTTATCAAAACCCGTTTGGTTTTACGGCGCGTTCACTTTATGGTAACAATAGCAGAAAGTTAATGAAACGGTATTCTTTAACGGATGAAAACGGAACTATATTCAATTACAAAAGCGCAAATACTCAATTATTAGGTTTTATCATTTCAGAGGCAACTGGAAAAACCCTTAGTGAATATGCTTCCGAGAAGCTGTGGAAGCCGATTGGAGCGAAGTATGACGCCTTGTGGAGTTTAGACCACAAGAATGGTGATGAGCTGGCATATTGCTGCGTAAATACGAATGCTAGAGATTATGCAAAGTTTGGAAGGTTGTACTTAAATGAAGGAATTGTAGATGACGATACGTTAATACCGATGTGGTATTTTAATGAAGCCACTGAGCCAGCTCCATTACAATTGAAATCTGGTGAGCCAAACGATCGGTATGGATTTCAATGGTGGTGCTCTGAATATGAAGGGGAGGAGTTCTTTTATGCACATGGAATTGATGGGCAATACATTTTAATACTTCCTGAAAGTGATTTGATTGTGGTGCGCTTGGGGCAAAAAAGATCTTCAGAACGTTTAAAAGGCCATCCAACAGATATTTATGAATATCTGCGAATGGCCAAAAACATGGTTGGTTTATAATGTTTTACTTACATAGTTGATGCGCGTCGGAAATTATATCCGATAGATATACCGAATCTATAGTCGTCTTTATAGGGAACAAAAAATAAGTTGACTGGCACGTTCATGCTTCCAGCTTGGAATGACTTACCTACAGCAAAAATTAAATTAGCCTTTAAAGTCGCGGTTCCTCTACTATCAAGTTTGTTTTCCAATGGTTCGTTGGTAAGATTTGCCCGATCTTCAGGTCTATGCCATGCGTTTTCTGCAAAGTATTTACGCTCTTGTTTTGAAATCGTAAACGTTGGACCAAATCCAAATTCTAGCCCATTTTTAGAGTTTCTTAAGCCATTGATAATCGTAAACGATGGAAGAAACAATCCCTGATCTAATCCACTAACTTGTGGGATAAACTCTAATAAGCCTTGATATGCTCCACCTTTTAAATATTGTTGTTCAAATTGGTAACCAATGTTAACCATTCCAGGACGCATATCAAACCCCCCGTCAGATTTAGATGCCTGCATAACTGTTGCACTTGGTCCAGTAAATACTGTATACCCAACTCTTGGCCCAGATAGGTTTAGCATTTCCGAGTACACGGGTACTTGATTTGATTTCGTTGCCGAATTGACCGCTAGTGTGCTCAAATAGGCGTGGTCTTGTGGGAGTTCTAGTAGTTTTTGAAGTGTTAACTTTAACATAAACTCTGCTTCTTTAGGAAGGTCAAGAAACTCCATTCGAGCAGTCTTGTTTTTAATCATTGGGTCTCTGTTAATCATACTTATGGTTACGAATATGCTTCCGGCCATACTCTGCATTTCACCAGAAAGTGCCCATGTAATATCGTTGCGCTTACAAACAGACCTAAGGCAGGGTTCGTCGCAGATGTCATTATTGTTTTTGATTGAATCAACTATAAGTGCTGCCCTCTTATTGTTTACGGTAGTGTATTCTGTGCCGTAGTATTTTATGAAATTGTATGTGAACGATGTGAGTTGGTCATTGGAATATGTGGCTAGATTCGTTTCAATGGAAGAAACCAATAAACGTTGGTTTTGTGCTCGAACAGTAAATGTTAGAGTGATTGCGATAATTAATAATAAATGTTTCATGTTTTTTTTTTGATTCAAAGGTGAGGGCTGAATGAAGGTAATGTGCTGCAATTTTGAGTATGCTGCAAAAAAGTTTTACGACTAAGTGCTGCATGTGCGACAATTCTGACCTTTTTGAACAAAAAATTGCATAATTTGCAACTGCAATAAATTTATCTAATGATATATGCAAAGCAGAGGGTCGATTTCATACCAAAACAAGTTCGTAGACTATTTGAAAAGTAGTGTTGGAAACAGTTCATTGCTCGCTAATGAATTAGCAGAACTACTTAGTGTTTCAAAAGATAGCGCTTATCGGCGATTGCGGAATGAAACGCCGTTAACTATTGATGAAGCAATGATTATATGTGATCGCTTCAACATTGATTTGAGCGCTTTTTTTGAAATGAAATATCAAACTATTCCATTCAAGTTTAACAAACTTTATAGTGGTAATAAGGATTTGTTTACCTACTTCGATGGAATACATAGTATAATGACCTATGGAGTTTCGAAACAAGCTAAAGTTACGTTTGCGGCAGAGGACATTCCAGTTTTTCATCATTTTGAATATCCACGCTTGGCGGGATTCAAAATATTTTATTGGCAAAAAGCTATCTTAAATGATGATAGTCTCATTGGTCAACAATATCATTTGGATCTAATTCATCCGGATTTAATCAATACAGCAAAATCAGTGATTGATTTATACAAGTCTCTCAACAGCCAGGAAATATGGACGGAAGATTCAGTACACAGCACCTTAAGCCAAATTCAATACTTTGCAGAGTCAGGACAATTTAGAGATGTTTCGTATGCCTTAGATGTACTGGAGGATGTGCGCCATATGGCAGAAGATCTTTTGAAACAAGCTGAGAGAAGTTCCAAATTGTTGAGTACAGAGGAAAATTTTGTGTTGTACAATAGTGAAGTTCGGATTGGGAATAACTCTATCCTAATTCAATCGGAAGAAGAATCAAGAGTTTTTATTAGTCATAACACCTTTAATTCAATTAGTACAACCAATAAAAGTTTCTGCAGAGAAACCGAATTGTGGATGCAAAATTTAATTAGAAAATCAACTCCGATAAACGGCGTAAGTGAAAAGCATAGGTATCAGTTCTTCAAAAAGCTATTTTTAAAAATTGATGAAACGAGAAAGAAGATTCTAGAAATATGAAAACAAAAGATATTACATTTAATTTTAAAAATTATTCGATTTTTGGGACATGACTTCGTATCAATTAATAATAGCTGGTTCTTTAGCGATTATCGCATCGTACTTGTTCTCAGAATTAAGTAAACGGACTAGTATTCCGTCGGTTTTAATGCTGATAGGATGTGGTGCAATACTTGGACAATTTTACCCATTGGATCAAACGGCGTTGGCTCAACCGTTAGAGGTTCTTGGTATAGTTGGTTTGGTAATGATTGTTTTGGAAGGTGCATTAGACCTAGAAATTACACGCAAGAAGTTACCATTAATAAAAAAGTCTTCGGGTATGGCACTCATCGGGTTAATCGGCTCAGTCTTAGTCATAGGTTTTATCCTTCATTGGGTATTTGATATGAAAATTGGCAATGCCTTTCTGTATGCAACTCCTCTCTCGGTAATAAGTAGTGCCATTGTGATTCCTACTGTTGAACATT
The DNA here is from genome assembly GCA_937124965.1 of uncultured Bacteroidota bacterium. Classification (GTDB taxonomy): domain Bacteria; phylum Bacteroidota; class Bacteroidia; order NS11-12g; family UBA9320; genus UBA987. Next base: position 380,554 of record CAKZLB010000013.1, on the reverse strand, counting down.
TAGGCCATGATAAAAAGGAGTTTTTAATTTACGAAAGTTGTATATCCGACATTCTGGGAATTATGCTTTTCTATTTTGTAATAGGATTGATGCACAACACAAACTATGTTCAAGAGATTTCTAAGTTTAGTTTGAATTTAGTACTAACGATTGTGATTTCAATAGTCACTAGTTTTGGCTTGATTTTCCTTTTCAAGTTTATCAAAACGAAGGTGAAAATTTTTCTCTTTCTTGCCATTTTAATGGGTTTATATGCAATTGAAAAAAGTTTACACTTGAGTCCTCTTATTTTGATTTTAATCTTCGGATTAATGTTAAAAAACAACCAAATGATTTTCCGTGGTGCTCTCGCCAACAAAATAAGTAGAATGGAGTTGAAGCTGATGGAAAACAACTTTCATATTATCACCAGAGAAACGGCCTTTGTTCTTAGAACCTTCTTTTTTATAGTATTTGGGATGTCTATGGTACTATCAAGTTTGTTGGACTTGAAAGCTCTTGGAATCAGCATTGCAATAACCGCATTGATGTTTTTAGTTCGCTGGATATTACTAAATATTTTTGGGAAAGGATTAGGGAAGCCATTGTTGTCTATTGCACCGCGAGGGTTAATCACAGTTTTATTGTTTTATTCAATTCCCAGTGATTTAGTTTCTCCTAACTTTCCAGATAGCATTATTCTCTATGTTGTAATCTTTACTAGTTTGATTATGACTTTTGGATTAATTCGAAACCAACCCAAAACGATTAAAGAGGAAACTGAACTAACAGAGCAGATTGGGTGAGTGTATTATACTATTCCTGAAACTCGTGCAACCATTGCTAGTTATACCAGACTAATAAGTGAATAGGTTTTTGTATATTTGGGATAATACGAAAACTACTTATTTGTCTCAAGTATGTCTATGGTAATGCTGAAATGTCGCTCTATATGTTTGTTGGTGCTTGTTTTTTTTATTTCTTGTAAAAAAACTGAGACCAAAAACTTTGAGAACAATACTCCTGTAAGTCCGCATAGAATCTCAACAATCAAAATTGAAGGATATGTAAACCGACTTTTTATTGATTTGGTCGGACGGTCACCATTGGACGCTGAACTTGCAACAGAAACAGATGTTCTTAAGGCTGCAAATTTGAGCAAGGCATCGCGAGAAAACTTGGTAACCAAGTTACAGTCAGATTCAACACCTGTAGAAGGTGATTCGAGTTATAAGATTGCCTACTATGAGCGCTTATATATTATCATTAAATCTAAATTAGTGGAAGGTGTAGATGATTCAGAGTTTACTTCCCTTGTAAATATGAGTACAAATGATATTGTCCAAGCGCGGCTTTTAGGAGATTCTATTCGTGTTATGAGAGCTTTGGATCAAGTTAAACGGCATCAAGACGTTGTAGATGCTAAGTTTCAACTAAGAAAAGGTCAAATATCTCTCAATGACGTTTTTGCCCGTTTGTTAAACAATTCAATTTATGATCAGATAAATATGAATACATTCAATTTCGTTAATGCAACGTTTGACGATTTGTTTTATAGATTTCCAACGCAAGCAGAGTTTGATGTCGGTTTCAAAATAATCGAGAAAAACGAAATTGGGGGTTTGTTTGGTGGGTTTGCTTCAACGAAAGGGGAGTACTGCACGTTGCTAACCGAATCAGATGAGTTTTATGAAGGTTTGATTCGATGGACCTATCTAACATTATTGGGTCGAGAGCCGTCAACTCAGGAGGTTGTAAATCACTTTGCAACATTGCGCTCAACCAAAGACTTTCAAGCATTTCAAAAAGCAATATTAATTACAGATGAATATGCGGACTTTATATAAGATACCTATACTATTGTTGATTTTATGCGTCGCTTTGGTGTCGTGCAAAAAGGATGTAATTGCAACTTACGATGTCAACGATGTTGACATTGAGGATAAGAGCCTAATTAAAGATCGCTCTAAATCAAACAAACAGTTTATTTCCATACTTTACACCACGCTGCATCAAAAGGCGATATCGAGTAAAGAGCTTGTTCGAACGGAGCGCGTAATTGAATCGTTTGGCGATAAAGCATTAATAAATGAAGTTATTGTAAGTAATTACATGAACAATGGTGAGGTCGTCCTGCCGTCAAACGACGAGATGCGCGGTAATCTTGATTCATTTGTTACAGTTACCTATAAAAAGTTTTTTGTCCGAATACCAACCGAAATTGAAAAGGCATTTTTTGTTAACTATATTGAGTCGAACCCGAATATCACCCCTGAACTAGTATATACTGCTTTTGCTTCATGTGATGAATTCCAATTTTATTGATTTCTACATATGAAAAGAAGAGAATTTATTAAAAAAGCAGGTTTAACGGCGGCAGGAGGTGTTGCTTTTCCTTATATACTACCGTCAGGAAGATTGTTTGCGAAGACAAATGCAGAGCTTGCAGACCATGTAGTTTATGTCTTGTTTGCTGGAGGTGTGCGACAGCAAGAGTCAGTGCTGCAGCAATATTTATCTGGTAGCCAAGGAGTAGATATTGGAGGTAATATCATGTACAACATGTTAAATGGTACACCACCAGATCGTAAAATTGTTTATGGAACCACTCCTGCTGGAGAACCCATCGGAAGCCTGCCTATCCCAAAAGTACTCAGTACATCATTACAATCTCAAGGCTTATTGTTTCCAGAGGTTGAGTCAGTAAACGGAGGTCATTATGGAGGTTTGACGTCACTACTTACAGGTAATCGCTCAACAGCGCAAGGATTAAAAGTTCGGCCTAACACTCCAACAATTTTTGAATACTTAAGGCGACATCGAGGCTTTAAAGCATCTGATGTTTGGTTTGTTGGGTCAGGCATTGGAAACTCATTTCCACTGTTAAATTCAAGTAATCATCAAAGCTATGGGACAAATTATGGGGCGAATTTCGTCGCACCAGGGATAACCTTTGGTAACGAAGGCGTTGATATTCTTAGTAATGCAAAATCTTATCACCCTCAAGAAGAGTTAGAGCCTATTTATAAAATGAGAGCTTTTTTGAATAATTCGTTTCGTATCAAAAACGGAGAGGTAGATGGCATTCGAAATGGAGAAGACGAAAAAGCTAATATTAAGAAATTTGTGGAAGAGGTGTTTGCCAAAAAGTCCATGGGTGCGTTGGCTAGATCACCTGTTTCTGGTGCTGGGGATTTACAAACATTATCCTATGCTGCGGAGGTGTTAAAGTACTTTAAGCCAAAAATGCTCGTGGTAAATTTAACAAATGTTGATGGATGTCATTCAAACTTTTCTGGGTACTTAAGATCTCTTCATAGAGCGGATCATGGAGTTGGATGGTTGTGGAACTACATACAGCAGGAAATACCAGAAATGTCAGGTAAGACAGTGATGATGGCAACTCCTGAGTGTGGTCGCAATCTAAATCCAAATCCCATTCAAGATGAGAATGATTGGTATGCGTACGATCACAGTGGAGATTACAATACATCGCGTGTTTGGAGCCTTATGGCAGGGCCTAATGTGCCTCAAAATATGGTTGTTGGTTCCGAGTCTAATCGTGTTGGAAGAACCACAGATAATGTGCTAACTATCGCAGAGATTTTTGGCATTAAAGACGCAGTTCTTGGTGCTGGTTTTATGGATCCAACGGCTAAATCACTATTTGACCAAATATGAAAAAGCTACTTTTATTCGGTGTTGTATTTGCGTTTATCTTTGGTTGTAACTCCGCAGACCCAGAAATTGATAACGCTTACGATAATCAGAATGTTGGAGACGGACACGACAAAGTAGATATTGAAGATAAGTCTATTGATCCTTTGACGATTCAAGGCCTGCACAAAAATATTTTCTATCCTACATGTGCTAACTCTGGTTGTCATGATGGCAATTTTGAGCCAGATTTTAGAACTATCGAAAGTTCATATAATACGTTAGTCGGGCAACCAATTATAAAAAATGATGACAATAATCCGCTACAAGCGAGAGTCGTACCTGGCAATGCCTCAACAAGTATGTTAGTAAAACGATTGAAAGAAGATTTGAATGGAAATTCTGGGATAATGCCTTTGCTTACGGATCCGGAAAGTGATTGGCCCACAAAAAAAGCAGAATACATATCAAATGTGGAAGCTTGGATAAACAATGGAGCACTAGATCAAAATGGAGACGCACCATCCCTTAGTAATTATCCTGTACAATTGAAAAGCATAGCAGCTAAGGTTAATGGAAGTTTACTTTCAAGAAGTGGAACCTATAAGTCGATCAATGTTCCTTCGGGCGCTAGTTCGATTGAACTGTGGTTTGCACTTGACGATGACCAACTCAACCCAGATAAGTTGTCGAATTTGTCGGTTGATTTTTCGATGACCGCAAATGATTTTGATAAAACAAAGGAGCTTGGCTTGACATACAGCACTGCCGCCACGGTTACAAAAGGATACCTCGGAGAGGATGAGTCGCATTATCACAAAGCCACACTTAATCTGAGTGATTGGAATTCTGGCGATGTTATTTGGTTAAGAGTGTATGCGTCAGATGGTGTAAATCTGTCTGAGACGCCAAACGATAACTCAATATTTAGACTTAAAGAATACGCTACGCTAAAATTAAACTAATGCGAAATCTCATATATATAAGTTTGTTTTTAGGATTTAGCTGTACCGAGGTTTCCGTAATTGAGAAACCCGCTGGCCCTCCAGTTATTGAGTTTGTAGATATTCAACCACGAGTGGTAAAAGAATTTCAGGATTCAATACTAATTACATTTAAATACTCCGATCCAGATGGAGATCTAGGGTACGAAAACCCTGATGAGCGTCCGCTGTCCATACACGATTCAAGACTTATACAAGCCGATTTTCAGCATGTTTCCCTCCTTGCGCCTAAGGATAAAAGCTTAGATATTTCAGGACAATTAACCATTAAACTTAAAAATACATTTTTGTTAGGGACTAGTAATGAAGAAGTTACAAGTTACGAATTGATATTAATGGATCGCGCTGGGAATGCAAGTAATGCGGTTCAAACAGATGAAATTACAATTGTTAGAGATTGAAACGATGGCTGGCCATATCGCTTTTTGTTACTTTCTACGTTAATATTTATTCGCAGACGGATTATTACATGAGTAATGCTAAAGTTTCCGATTGTAAAGGGAACTTTTTCGATAGCGAAAATGGTCTTATTACAGGTAATTATGACCACAATGAAGATTATATTTTTACGATATGTGTTCCTGGAGCGGCAAGCATTGAACTAAGTTTTTCACAGTTTTGTACCGAGCAAGTTGAAGACTATTTAATAATCTACGATGGTGGAGATACAACCGCAACAAAATTAAGCGGTAAGATTAGCGGGTCAACATCTCCAGGTACCTTTAGAAGTTCTGATTCCTGCTTGACAATTTATTTTCATAGTGATGTAAGTGTACCTTGTACTGGATGGGAAGCATCTTGGACGACCAAAGTTAAGCCCATACTTCCTCCAAAATTTGTTATACCTCCAAACCCTTCTTGCGAAGCAACGGTGCTACGCTACAAATTTGATCAACTGTGGAATTGTGACTCAATTTCATCTGCGAACTTTACACTTTCAGGAGTTATGAATGCCAGTATTACCAATGTGAAACCGATTAACTGTAATGGTAACAATGAAACTGATTCCTTTGAACTTACAGTAAGTCCAAAGCTTGATAGAAGTGGGTTGTATCAGCTAGATTTTGACGCAGTGAAATATGATAGATGCGATTCGGCATGGCAACTTCATTCTGATACAACGTTTAGCATAACAGATTGTCCAATTTATGTCAATTTGATTGCTGATCCAGATACAGTTTGCAATGGGACTTGCACAGACATTACCGCCGAGGTCACAGGAGGAGATTCTTCAAAATATGTGTTTGATTGGACTCCATTAATCAATGGAACTTTTGGCCCCAATACGTACTGTCCAACATCTTCGGGTTGGGTAAAACTGACAGTGAGCGACGGGATTTCAGTGCCTGGAACAGATTCCATTTGGATCGAAGTAGTCAGTCCACCAGTTGCGCAACAGGATACAACTGTGTGCGAGTCTGTAAATGCATTTGTATTAAACGCAAATCCCTCAGGAGGTTTATGGCGGGGTCAAGGCATCACCGATTCAACTCAAGGAATATTTAATCCCACAGTTGCACAAGCGGGAGCAATTGCTGTAGAATATTGGTTTGCAGGATGTTCAGATACTGTAGTAATTGATGTTATTGCGTTTGATGCAGGTCCCCCAGACGCATCATGCCCAGGAGGGAGTCCGTTTAACGTTACTGGTTTCAATCCATCTGGTGGGACATGGTCTGGGCCAAATATTACAAGCGGTGGTTTATACGACCCACAAGATACGGGCTCTTATGTAGTGACATATTCTTGGAACGGTTGTGTTGACACAAAGACTATAAATGTTTACCCTGTTTTTGCTCAAGAGTTTGATACAGTTTGTCAATCTGCTGATTCGTTTTTACTGAATTTTAGTCCAATAGGAGGAGTATGGTCAGGAAGTGGAATAGGAAATCCAAAGACAGGATATTTTCATCCAAATTTATCTGGACATGGGGATAAACAGTTAGTGTATGATGCAAACGGATGTCGAGATACGACCAACGTATTTGTAAAGCAAATAAATGCCCGATGGAATCAAGTTGCTTGTCCTGATGCCGGCAACATTACAGTTATTGCAGGTATTCCATCCAATGGTTACTGGACGGGTCAGGGCATCGTTGACTCATTAACTGGTGAGTATGATCCAAGCTTTATATATGCATTAAACCGGAATTGGATCAATGATACACTTGAGTATCATGTTAATGGTTGCAGTGATAAAAAGGTGGTTTATGTTCGTCAAACCATCATCTACAACGACACGTTAAATTTTTGCATTGAAGATAGTCGCATCTTTTTGGATTGGAATTCTACCCGAAGATCTCCTGGTGGCGGGACATGGAGTGGGCCTGGTGTTTCCGGGAATTATTTTACACCCTTAGATGCTGGACATGGAGTACATACATTATATTATGACGCATATGGTTGTGTCGATAGTATTATTATGGTAGTTCATCCGGCTTCAAATATTCAAAAGGATACTATTTTTTGTGAAACTGACTTGCCATATACACTTTTTGCCCAGGAAACTGGAGGCACTTGGTTTGGTAATGGTATTACCGATACAAGCCTTGGAGTTTTCGATCCAATACAATCATCAATAGGTTTCAATAAAATTTACTATTTCAGTAAGTTTGGTTGTATTGATTCGACAACAATTGAAGTAGGGGCAAGGCCAATTGCTCGCATTACCAAATATGATCCCACATATTGTTTAAAGGATTCTAATTTTATTATCGAAGCATCTCCTTTAGGAGGGGTGTTTTATGGTACTGCAATGGGTGATAGTATTTTTAACCCAAAATTGTTGGGCAGTGGGAATCATAAAATTAAGTACACATTCGGTACGGCAACATGCAACACATCAGATAGTGTAAATGTTATTGTTTTGGATACATTAAAAGGCAGTTTTGTCGTTGACGATGACTCTCTTTGTTTTGGAGAAAGTGGGTCTTTCTTGCTAACAGGTTTACGTGGATCGGGTAATCCATTTTCGTATTCTTGGTCAAACTCTTCGTCTACCAATAGATCTATTTATAATAGACCTAATAATTCGGGATGGATTTATGGAAGAGTCTCTGACGGTTGTTCCGATGAATATTTTGATAGTGTTTATGTACATGTGTTCCCAAAGATTGAGGTTGATGTGTTAGCGTCAGATACACAATGCTTGGGTACTGTTGGTTGGGCCGAGGTCAATCCGCGATTAACAGACCCTTATTCTTTAACATGGAATACAAGTCCTCCGAAGTCTCAAAATAGAATAAATGTATCTGTCGGCAATGATTATTACTTTACCGTCCAAAATCAACATACAAAGTGTGTTTTAGACTCATTTGTTTACGTGCCTTCTTATTCATTGATTAACGCGTATTTTATAACAAGCCCTGCAGAAGGTATATGTTTAAACCCGTTTAATCCCGAGTTGAGGATTATTAATTATACCGTTGGTGGTATTACAGGAACGTGGTATTATGGCGATAGTAGCGAGTCAGTATATGACCCAATCACCAATCCGAGTCACTATTATGAGGTAGATACCAATCGTTACACTATATGGCTATTTGTCGAAAATGAAGGAGGATGCAAGGATTCATTTAGTGTTGAAGTGTGTGTGGATGATTCTGTGTATTTATTTTCGCCTACGGCATTCTCGCCGGGAAATGATGGAGTGAACGACCTTTACCATGTCATCACTGCTGGAGTTGTAGATTTTGAGATGGCGATTTATAATCGTTGGGGTGAAAAAGTGTTTGGAACGAGAAATAAAGACTTTGAATGGGATGGCAGTTATATGAACCGAAAATTGCCTTCAGGGTATTACCCGTTTTACATTAAGTATAAAGGGAAACGAACAGTTAAGAAAATTCAAAAAGGTGTGTTGTACATCACTCGCTAGGTCATGTTTTTTGCTAAAAAAAGAACCAATTGTCCTAAATGCTGTTTTTTTAACCAAATTCGTTGAAAAATTAAAAAGTTAAGACTACTTTTGCAGCCCTTTTTGAGGATATAATATAAAAGAAACACACAGTGGATACGCTTTCGTACAAGACAAAGTCGGCCAATAAGGCAACCGTTCAGAAGAAATGGTACGTAGTTGATGCAGACGGAAAGACCCTAGGTCGATTCTCTTCAGAAATTGCAAAAATTATTAGAGGTAAGAATAAGCCTGATTTCACACCACATGTTGATTGTGGCGACAATGTTATTGTGATCAATGCAGAGAAAATTGCATTGTCTGCTAACAAAATGGAAACAAAGGTCTACATCAGACACACGTCGTTTCCAGGAGGTCAGCGAGAAACATTAGCGAAAGAGCTTTTGGCTAAGAAACCAGAGGCCTTAGTGGAGAAAGCTGTGAAAGGGATGTTACCAAAGAATAAGCTAGGTAACAAATTGTTTCACAACCTTTTTGTTTATACAGGAACTGAGCATCCACATGGAGCTCAAAAACCAGAAACCTTAGATCTATAGAATTTATGGACGTTACTAATACATCAGGACGAAGAAAAACTGCCATTGCGCGAGTTTACCTAACTCCAGGAAACGGTACAGTTACCGTTAACAAAAAAGATTTTAAAGAATATTTTCCATCAGCATCACAACAGTACAAAGTGCAACAGCCTTTCGAACTTTGTGGTTTAACTGGTCAATATGATGTTAAAGCGGTTTTATCCGGCGGTGGAACTACAGGGCAAGCTGAGGCGTTGCGATTAGCAATATCTAAAGCTATAGTAGAACTAGATGCTGAACAAAAGCCAGCATTACGATCAGAAGGTTTTATGACTCGAGACAACAGAATGGTTGAAAGAAAGAAACCAGGTCAGAAGAAAGCAAGAAAGAAATTCCAATTCAGTAAACGATAATTCGTATATGTCAGAAATTACGACAAAGACACTATTGGACGCAGGTGTTCACTATGGTCACCTTACCAGTAAGTGGAATCCAAAAATGGCTCCTTTCATTTTTATGGAGCAAAATGGGATTCACATCATTGACTTAAACAAAACACTTTCAAAACTTAACGATGCGAAGGCAGCGGTAAAAAGTATTACTAAGTCAGGAAGAAAAGTAATGTTTGTTGCAACAAAAAAGCAAGCGAAGGAAATCGTTCAAAACGAGGCGACTCGTGTGAACATGCCTTACGTTACTGAGCGTTGGTTAGGAGGAATGTTAACCAACTTTGCAACAGTTCGAAAGTCTATCAAGAAAATGCAGACTATCGAAAAGATGTCTCAAGATGGAACTTACAGCCACTTGAACAAAAAAGAGCGATTGATGAAAGATCGTGAAAAAGTTAAGTTGCACAGATTACTTGGTGGTATCGAACAATTGAACAGACTTCCAGCAGCGTTGTTTATTATCGATGTAAAAAGAGAGCATATTGCAGTTGCAGAAGCTCAAAAGTTGAATATTCCAATCTTTGCTATCGTTGATACTAACTCTAATCCTAACTTAGCAGATCACCCAATTCCAGGTAACGATGATGCGTCTGCATCTGTTGAATTGTTAACGCGGGAATTTGCCAATGCGATTGCTGAGGGTTTAAGCGAGCGTAAGCAAGCTAAAGAAGCAGCAAAGAAAGATTCAGATAAGGCGCCAGCAAGCGAAGAAGTTGCTAGCAACTAATTTTATAGTAAAACGTTAAAAATTCCAATAAAATGGGTATTACCGCAGCAGCAGTAAACGAATTAAGAAAAATGACCGGTGCAGGCATGATGGACTGCAAAAAGGCATTAACTGAAGTAGGTGGCGATTTTGAAGCAGCAATCGACTTACTTAGAAAAAAAGGCCAAAAAATATCTGCTAATAGAGCGGATAGAGATGCTACAGAAGGAGCAGTTATCGCATTATCTTCTGCCGACAACACTGTTGGTGTTGTAGTTCGATTAAGCTGTGAAACAGACTTCGTAGCTAAGAATGCAGACTTCGTTGCATTGGCTGAACAAATTGCAAACATAGCCTTAGAGAATGAGGCAGCTGATTTAGACGCGTTAAAGGCGTTATCAATCGATGGTCAAGTGATCAGCGAAAGATTAACTGCCGAAATGGGAAAAATCGGTGAGAAAATCGATATCACAAAGTATGAATTGGTACGTGGTGCATGCGTAATTAATTACATTCACGCTGGAAACAGAATAGGTGTATTAGTTGAACTTAGCCTTCCATCTACTGATGATATCCAAGAAGCAGGAAGAGATGTTGCTATGCAAATTGCAGCAATGAATCCTGTGTCTGTAAGTGAAGCTGATATTCCGGCTGACGTAATTGAGCGTGAGTTAGAAATTGGACGTGAACAAGCGCGTGCAGAAGGAAAGCCAGAAAAAATGATTGATCAGATTGCTAATGGTAAGCTGAACAAATTTTATAAAGAGAACACATTAACGAAGCAAGCATTCGTAAAGGATGGTTCAATGAGCGTAGAAGCAATGTTGAAAGGCATTGATTCTGGATTAAAAGTAAATTCTTTTTCTCGAATCGCTCTTGGTTAATCAAGATTGTAAATAAAGAGATTAGGAGAAACATAGTTTCTCCTTTTTTTTTGCTTTTTTTTGAAGAATTATTAGAAGTCACAAATCAACATGAAGTATAAACGTATTTTGTTAAAACTGAGCGGAGAAGCTTTACTCGGAACTAAAGAGTATGGAATTGACCCAGAAGTTTTAGAAAGCTATGCTAAAGAGATTAAAAATGTTCGAGATTTAGGTGTCGAAATAGCAATCGTAATTGGTGGAGGTAACATCTTTAGAGGTGTTCAAGGAGTTGAAGGTGGGATGGAAGATAGAGCTCAAGCGGATTATATGGGCATGCTTGCAACCGTAATTAATGCAATGGCGTTACAAGGGGCTTTGGAAAAACAAGGTATCTTTACTCGACTTCTAAGCGCTATTAAAATGGAACAAATAGCAGAACCTTTTATTCGTCGTCGCGCAATACGACACCTGGAAAAAGGTAGGGTTGTAATTTTTGGAGGCGGTACAGGTAATCCATATTTTACAACTGATACTGCAGCTTCTTTGCGATCAGTTGAGATAGAAGCGGATGTACTGTTGAAAGGTACGCGGGTTGATGGTATCTACACTGCTGATCCAGAAAAAGATTCTTCAGCGGTGAGGTTTGATAATTTATCTTTCACAGAAGCAATCCAACGTCAACTAAAGGTTATGGATATGACGGCATTTACGTTATGCCAAGAAAACGAGTTACCTATCGTTGTTTTTGATATGAACAAACCGGGCAACTTGGTTGATCTACTAAAAGGTGAGGAAGTTGGTACGTTGGTTAGCTAACGAGTTTTTACTTTCTTTCTCAATGATTATTCTGTAGATACTACTGCGGTTCTAGATAATTTTCTAGGACTCAGTTTGTCGTTTTTGTTGTAATAACCTGAGTTCGATTCTTCTTTATAGGTTTAGAGTTTCATAAATGTCAATAGACAAGGCGGTTTTGTGAAGATTTAGCGGGCTAAATCAATCAAATCCAACGCAGGATATTGGGTTTTATGGAACAACATATACTTATTCCACTAGGAAAAAGCGCTTCTCTTCCTAAAAATTATTTGAAATAGCCCGCTATTACTGCATAAATTTTAGTCGACAATCACTATTTTCTAGCGTTCTAAACCATAAATTATAATCGAACTCAGGTTAATAGTAAATCTCTCCATTTTCCGAGTATACGCTGTTTTGAATTTCAGATTCCGTTAGCGGTGTACTTGATTCGGCCAATGTAAATACTGGAATTATTATTTGCCAATGTGAATTTACATATGAGTAGGTAGTAAGTGTTTGAGTTGACCCTGTGGTTTTGTAAACACTTAATTCAGTGGAGCCATCGTTCGTTAAGTCCCCTTCTAATACAAGTTTTAATTCACAACAACCAATTTCAATCTCACCTAAACTTCCAACAGAAAAAATGACTTTATACTCACCACCACTGACCTTGCCAAGGGAATCTATAGTTGGCTGTTTCGTTTGGACTACAAAGGCATATTCACGGCTGTAGTCACCATCAAAATCTGCAAACAGTGACGAGCCAACACCTACGTTTTGACCGAAGCTTAATTGCCAAATAAAAAGCATTAAACAAAATGAAATAGCTTTTGAAACCATCAGTAACTAGTCAAATGAAGTGATTTTTGTGCGAATATCCTAGCATTGTGCGATAAGACAATCCACATAGAATAATCACTGTATGTTATATGAGAGTTTGTGTTATTGAAGGGTTCCCCAGGTTTTGCGCTCCAATTCATAAACGAAACATTCTGAAGTCTCAAATTTTCGTTGTTCGACAAATTGAAACCCCAAGCGTTCATAAAATCTGTGAGCCTTTGTATTAGACTTCAAGGGGTCAATCAATATTTTATTTACTAACGAGTTGTTGAAACACCTATCGATAACAAGTTTCATAATCCTTGTTCCGTATCCTTTGTTAAGATCTTCCGCCTCACCGATCCAGATATCAATTGCCCTTAAATTTGGAGGAACATTTTCCCAGTAATGGGTTTCTTCTAAGTGCGGGTCAATTATCTGAATCATGCCAATCGGTCGGTCATTTAACTGTGCAATTAGCTGTTCTCTCCAATGTGGTTCTTCAGTTAGTTCTTGAGCCCAGTTCCATGACGAATCAGGGTCACAATCAATTACGTGTTGCTGTTTATCCCAATGTTCTAATAGGGATAAATCATCTATGGTCGCTTTTCTCAGTGAAATCAAATCCATAAGCTTCAAAAGAATTTATGCATTCTACAAACACGCCATTCTGTTATCGAATTAAGGTAACTGTGCCGGTGTATTTATACTCTTCACCATTCCAGCTTACAACTTTCAAATAATAGGCATAAACGTCTTGAGCGACATCTTCACGCTTATCACTACCTTTAGTTTTGCTATCACCATCCCAACCATTTATTCTACCATATTTTCCATCCCATTCAGCGGTTTTGTCTTTGGTTTCCCAAATTACTTCACCCCATCGGTTAAAAATCATCAAATGGTAATCCTTTACACCGTCATTCACAACAGCTCTGAAACCATCGTTACTTCCTGGACCTCCACCATCGGGTGAAAAAGCATTTGGTATAAAAACTAGAATATCAGGTCCAATAATTACAGGATGTGTTATGGTTGATTCACAGCCATATTGTGTGCGAACAGTTAATGTCACATCATATGTACCTGTGTCAGCGGGGTAAAAGTATAATGGACTTGTTTCCGTAGATGTATCATCAGTTTGGGATAAAACCCCAAAGTCCCAAAGAGTCTCTGTTATGTTGCTTCCCCACATTCCATTCACTGTAGACTGATTGTTGAATTGGAATCGAGGTAAAGCCGCAGTAGTACTATTATTTGGATCTGGAGTGAAATTAGCTACTGGTATTGGATGAACATCAACAGTGAGACTAACTGTAGTATCGCAACCAAATGCGGAAGATACCTTGAGTTGAACTTGATTGTCTCCATCAATAATAAATTGATGGGTTGGGTTTTGTACAATGTCCGAACCTCCATCGTCATAACTCCACTCATACGTGCTTGTTGCAGGATCTATACTATTCAATATCGAGGTTGTAAATGAAACGTCAACAGGATTACATCCATTTAAGGTATCAGCAGTTATCACCGGCTTCGGTGTTGGATGAATATAGACTTGAGTGGTAGTATCTACTGCAGGACAAACGTTTCCAGCATTTACAACAGTAGTTGCGTACAGTAGTAACCGAGTAATGGTGTCTGTTGACGATGAAAAGTTAAATGTTGTCTTATCAGCAGAAGAATTACCAATTGTACCACCGGTAAGAGCTAACCAGAGAACTTCAGTCGCATTCGTGTATTTTGCTTCAATCGGCATGGACATAAGGTCGTCATACCTACAGAAAGCGGTATCTGATGGGATTTCAATAGTATGTTGTTGATGGATTTCAACTTGAACAGAGTCGCGACCTTTACAACCATGAAGGTCTGTATAATCATAATTGATGTAAAAAGGTTGGTTGTAATTCGTTGTGCCAGATGGACTAAACGTTCCTGTTGAAGATATGGCAGCGCTTTCGGTAGATGACCAATCGCCACCTGAATAGTTTACTTGTAAGTCGATATCGTCTTGTATTTCGCAAAACGTATAAGGTTCAGTAGCTACGTTAATGTCTAAAATACTTTCATCAATAATTGGCACTGGAAGACCTCTGATGGTTAAGGTCGTGTCGCGGAACGTCGGACAACCAGAGCGTCCATGGAAGTAGCGCATAATATATGTAAGACTATTTCCTTCACCAGGATCCGTTGTGCCAAGTGTATTTAACGTATCACCATTTAACGTGTCACCTTTCAAAGCTTTATTTAAGCCAGACGCTGGTGCAAAACCAGTTGAGTCAATTGCCTTCCAAACACCATCGTATGGTGTAACGTTGGTAATCAACTTTAAGTCCTTTATTCCTTCATCCCAACATAAATCTGGGAAAGCGTCAAATGTAATTTTAGGAACTTTTGCAATGGTAATTTTTCCTGTATCACGATTAAAACACCCAAAGACATTTCTAAACTCAAATTCTACAGTAATCGTGTCAGAGTTTTTACCACCAAGTGGAATTACATTTTCATTTATATGTAACACATAGTCTTGTAGTGCTCCTGGACCACCACCGTTTATGTCCTCAATAATTTCAGACTCTTTATAAGTGCCACAATCCACACATTTCCAGGCTTGTCTACCCAATGCTAATGTACCACCTCCCGGTAATTCTATTATTTTATCAGACTTTACATTTACCACTTCTTTATCTTGGCAGAAATAACCATCACGCAGTTTAACTTTAGGCAGTGGGTTCACTTTGATTTCCAACGAGTCAGTTTTTACGCAGCCTGTTGAGGGGTCGATATACGTGTAATAAACTACATCAGTAACAGATGTAGTTGTTACGCCAGATGAATCCGTTAGGTATATATAGCCTTGGTCAATCATCTTAGGCCGTTTTGGACAAGTCCATGTGCCATTAGGGGCTTTGGAATCTTCAAGAAGACGTAAGTTAATGTCTCCAGCATCAAAACACACTTCCATGTCATTAGCCATTTTGTATACTGGTAATGGGTTTACTGTAACTAAAACTGTGTCCGCATCATAACATGTAGTAGTGTCTTCAGTTATAAATAGTTCTAATTGGAAACTCGTTGTGTTTTGAATGTTATAAGAAAGAGTGTCTTTATTACCCATTGTAGGCTTAGCAGGTGGATTTGATATATCCCACCAATTGAAATATCCAGATTTACTCTTTCCAGCAGTGTCTAACTTTGTGCCAACCAGTGTGATTAGGTCATTCCAACAAACGGTTCGATCAATACCTGCATTGGCACTCACAGTGTCGTTTACGGCTAATTCGACAGTATCTGTTGCATAACATCCAACGCTATCCGTAACTTTTAAAATGTACGTTCCAGCTGTGTTTAAACCGTTCAGTGCGGAATCTTGACTAATTACAACGTCGTTATGTGTCCACTCTAAAAACAACGTATCTCCTTGACTTACACCTCCGAACGTGTCACGGGGATCATCCCAATATGCAAGACTATCATTCGGAAATATATTTATAGTATCATAAGAACAAATTCTTCGGTCACTACCAATATACACATACGGGTTTTGCTTAAGAAACACGATGGAGCTATCCCATGCCGTGCAGCCTGATTTATCCGTTATTTCGACATAAAAAGCACTATCTGTAGTTGTTGCTGGAAGTTGTATGTCTCGATAATCAGTAGTGTCTCCATTGTCCCAAGAGAAGGAAACAGGTGGAACTGAATTTCTTACCTGAGGTTGCAGTCTTAGTGTTGTGCCAGCGCAGACAAAAGTATCAGGTCCAAAGGCTAAATCAACTTCTAACAAAGGTGGAACAACCAGCGTGTCATAGTAATACGATGCACACTCTGGTCTATTTTCGATGACGTGTTGTATAACATATGTGCCACCACGTCTAAACTGTATGGTGTCAGACTTTTTGGTACTAAGGTATGTTTTTGTGCTTTGAAACTGGGCAATGTTTCGATCAAAAATGATGTTTCCAGTCGTGTCTAAAATTTGCCAAAGATATTTAGCAGGATTTAGAAAGTTTGGAAAAGGGATGCTCTCAAAAGAATACTTGCCACAATCAAACGTGTCGACATTTCTTTCTGCCTCAGCTTTTGGGTCTACATAGATTTGAAAAGCTCGAGTTGCACTAGCTGCCAATGGACAAGCATCATCATTTACTGTTGCAGTAAAAGTATATGGTAACGTGCTGGATGTACCCAGTGGAGGTGTCCAACAAAAACGACCAGTTTTTAATCGTGCTTTGGGATTTGTAATAGTAAATGTTGCTCCTGGAATACCTCTGTTCCAATTTAATTGTACGGTATCTGGATCTGGTGCTTTTGCAGGTGGAGGTGGTTTTTTTACCTTGTCTTCGGTTGTAACGTTAAAACATATTTGCTCCGCCTCACAGACCCTAAACGTGAATTTGGTATTTGTTATAGACGGAGGATTATTGTCAGGACAACTCATTACAATAAACTGCATGTCTCGTCGAGTAACACCAATCTTTTTATATTTTCCAGTGGAATCCTTTCGCCATTCAGTCATCTGAATTACAACAACGGCAATTTCGCCACATTTGGTTGGCGTAAATATAATATCACCAGTTAATGGGTCTAAACATATTCCAATTGGAGGGTTCGCATTCGGGTTACAATATGGAAATTTTAATCCTGTTGGATAATAAACAGAGATTGGACTTTCTGGACTGCGATTTCCGCTATAGGACGTTTGCTGGTTTTGACCTCTAAAAGCAGGTGCGAAACTGTATGAGATAGAATCATTATCCGCAAAATCAACCGCACCATTATTAAATACATATGGTTGATTACAGCATAAAATTGCGACAGGGTCATTTGTTAACGTCGGGGAAGAATTACATTTTGCATCACATACATTTATTTCACATGAAGTGTAGAATGTTTGCTGTTGTTGCCCAGTTGTTATTAAGGCACTTCGAACGTACAACAGTGCTGAAATCTCTACGTTACAGCATCCGTTTTTGATTGCTTGAGTTAAATCTAATTGCCCTTCAAATGTGTGCTTTTCAATTCCATAAGGAAACTTCCCATTACATGGTTGTGCACATCGACTTTTAACGGCCTTACATGTTTTAGTAATATCGACAATTGATGTACGTTTCAGGCTAAGTGTTGTAGAAAAATTTCCTCCTTTCAAACACGTTACTTTAAGAGAAGTGGGAGCTGTACTTGACGATGCACAATTCTCAGAAGTTCCGCATTTTGGTGATTGACCTAAGACATAACATCCATTGCAATCACGGTAGAAGTTATAAACTACGTTGAAAATACTATCGTTCGTTGCAGTACATGAATATGAAAAATCAGAACCAATTATATGGTCACCTTTTGCTGGTGACATTGAAATTGCAACAAACACTATAAGTGTGAGCGACGCACGAAAGGTATTAAAAATATTGAGTGCCATTGGTTTTAGGTAAACACCCAAAGGTATCAAATAGCTGCATCAAAACCAGAAAGACAGAGAAAAACTGACAATCCAACGATTTCTTCTTATAAATGTCGTGAGTCAGTGATTAAGTGTTTGTTCCGTTATTACTGTTCTTTGGATTTCGTCCAGCTTTCTTAAGTGCTTCACTCAATAGAAACTCTATTTGTCCATTGGTGCTCCTAAACTCGTCAGCCGCCCATTTTTCAACGGCGGCTAACATTTTTTCATCTATACGTAAAGCGAATGCTTTTTTCTTCCCCACTATACTCTTATACTTTTTCCATTAACACAGCATAACCACCACTTTGACTTACTGAAATATTCAATGCTTTATATCCTTTTCGTGATTGATCGTTTACTCTTTTTTCAAAAGCAGCCGTTTTTTCGAAAACCTTCTTTTCTATGATTACATACTTATCCATACCTTTTAATTATGAAGAGTTCCTGCGTTGATGATTGGACTCGCCGCTTTGTCTGAACAAAGTACAACTAATAAATTACTAACCATAGCTGCCTTTTTATCTTGATCTAAGTCTACAATACCTAAATCATTAAGCTGAATTAATGCGTCATCTACCATTCCAACAGCCCCTTCAACGATTTTCTTACGTGCTGCAATTATTGCTGTTGCTTGTTGCCGTTGTAACATGGCACTTGCAATTTCTTCAGAGTACGCCAAGTAACTTATTCGGGCTTCAATTACTTCAATACCTGCAATTCGCAATCGTCGTGTTAGTTCGTCTTCTAATTTTTCATCTATTTCAGCACCGCCGCTTCTTAAGGTCAAATGATTTGTTTCACCCTTATGCTCATCTTCTAAATCATCGTATGGGTATGCTCCAGCTAGTTTTCGTATGGCTGCCTCACTTTGGATGTTTACAAAGCTTTGATAATCATCTACTTCGAAGGCTGCTTTATATGTTTCTTTAACTTTCCATACTACAACCGCACCGATTTTAATTGGATTCCCCAAGCTATCGTTTACTTTGATTGGAGGAGTATCTAAGTTTCTTGCACGCAACGATATTTTTTGTTTTTTATAAAATGGGTTAACCCAATAATACCCATTGCTTCTTATCGTCCCTTTATATGCACCAAATAATGTCATTACGTTTGAACCATTCGGACTAACTATTGTAAATCCGACAATGATGAGTAAAAATGCGACAATCGTCGGAAAGATAATAATCGGGTTTCGATGCATGATCCCAAAGACGATTGTAACAATGCAAGCAACAACTGCTAACAACATGATGTAGCCTGATAGTGGTTTAAATGTTTTTTCCATAGGTGATATTAAAATGATATCACAAATATATCGTATTAAATTTCTTTAGTGCAAGTCAATTCCGATAAACGAATAGATATTCGTGTTTAAAATATTGAGTATTAAATTTAAGAGAAAATGCTTCATAGTAAAGTCATACCAAGTTCGGAGTCAGTATCTCAAATGATCCAAGCACTAATCTAATTGAAGCCTATAACCTTCCATTAGGGCTTACCAGCCCTATAACCTGGTTTTCATTCTTTTTTTGAAAAAAGAACGAAACAAGAAAAATATAAAAATAATAATGCCCTTCGTTTTGGTTCGCTCAATCCCTCCTCCACACAGTGGCCACCAAAACCCTCCAGCGCACATCGCCGATTATTTTTGGCCGCCCGCGCTTCGCATCGTTGCTAGACTTAATGGCTTCGACGATTGATCGATGGCTAGACAGAAACATTAACAATTCAGTCAGTAAAGGCACATCGTGTCCGAGTAATGAGGAGTGATTGACCCTAAGCAACACGACTGAGACTTTAGATTTGACCAAAATATTCTAGCCTAACTTTCTTCCTGTGTTTAGTCTAGCGGAGAAGAATTTAACAGAATGTCAGAAATATAGAAAAGGCTGCTCGCTCTATGTGTTTATCGATAGTACAAATTTCCATTTTTTGTAGCAGTCGATTTTAATAATCCAGAAGCTACGTCAGACTCGAGTAAAGCACCCGAAACGTTTCGATTGGTGTTGGATAATATAGAGAACTCCTTAGCCGTCAATGTTTTAAATGTTTGAAATAGTCCGGCAGCGGTTTGGTCATACTCCTGTTTTTTTGCTTCTGGATAAAGTTTTTGCACAACGAATTCATAGACTTCATATGGTCGTGAACCATAGACCAACTCACGATTATTAGATGAGTCGATAAAAAATACTGATGGAAAACCTCTCACTCCAAGTTCTTTTCCAAGAGCTAAATCTTCATTGAATAATCGAATAGCTTCATTTTCATAATCAGACTTCAACTGTTTAAT
This sequence comes from uncultured Bacteroidota bacterium, assembly GCA_937124965.1. Classification (GTDB taxonomy): domain Bacteria; phylum Bacteroidota; class Bacteroidia; order NS11-12g; family UBA9320; genus UBA987. The sequence continues at coordinate 360,109 of CAKZLB010000013.1, read as the reverse complement.
GTCCAATCCAGTTTCTTTGGCCGCAGTTTCAAGATGTTCCCATTTGGTAATATTCTTTTTTTCTAAAAACACCATTTCACGAATTCGGCGTAAAAAGTCAATGGCGATTTTTTCGTTTTGCATTTGCGCCGCTTTAAAAGCAATTGAAGGAGGGTAGGAGGAAGGTAATGGATCTTCAAGCCAAACATCACCATCAATTGGCATATCGTATATGGCGCTTACTTCATCCCAGTGATGGGCAACATCACTTGGTTTGCTGATCCCTCCGCTGTTATAACTCCAATCAGGAAGTAATCCACCCATACGATATTCGATATCCAAATGTCGACCATATTCGAGCTTTAGTTTTCGAAGTTGTGGCTCAATTCCCCAACAAGATGAACAAATTGGGTCAGTGTAGTAAATAACTTTTATACGATGCTTAGAGCTAAGGTCAGCGTTCGATTGGCCTTTAGCCGAGTCTTCAGGAACTTCACAAACACCCGTTTCAGGATCGCAAAGCAATGGATTGGTTTCTTTGTCTTGCATTGTAGTTTTACTTTTCAAATTGCAGCTAAACATGGTTAAGAGCATCAATGACAGGAGGGTAAATTGCGTTTTCATTTTCTTAACCTTTTAATAGTAACAAGTTGACCAGAATTATGTTGACAGTTATTTTTCACCATTCCATTCGGCGTAAAACTGTTTTAAAAAATCTTCCATGTATTGATGACGATGGTTTGCCATTTGTTTACCAGTCTCCGTATTAAGTCGATCTTTTAGGAGTAATAGTTTCTCATAAAAATGGTTGATAGTCGTATTTCCCTTGTTTTTATGAACATACGCTTTCTCATTCATAGCGGTTTTGGGTTGAATGTTTGGGTCGTACATTAAACTACCACGACTTCCTCCAAAAGCAAACGTTCGAGCGATACCTATTGCTCCGATTGCGTCTAATCGATCAGCATCTTGAACAATTTGTCCTTCAAGCGACAATTCAACTGTTTCTGCATTAGCTCCTTTAAAACTGACATGTTTAATGATAAATGCAATCTCGTTGATTTGTTCATGGGAAATACCTTCAAATTGTTGAAGCCATTCAGTGGCTACCTTTGGCCCGATGTCAAAGTTTCCGTTATGGTCTTTCCAGTCAGCGATGTCGTGGAGCAGAGCAGCAAGTTCAATGACCAAGATGTCTGCCTGTGGGTAATGACTTGCAATCGTTTTTGCGTTGCTCCAAACCCTGTGAATGTGCCACCAATCATGACCAGAAGCATCACCGCTTAATCGTTGTTTTACAAATTCAATCGTTTTTTCAATAATGGGCATGGCCAAAAATATCCAATACCACAATGATTAAAAATGATTGTTTAAAACTCCAGTAGGTTTTTAAAAATCGGGACATCCCATTGTTCTCATTTTACCTTTTATATGCCCGCGACGTCTAAATAAAGTACGTTTTCTTTTTTTGCTTTTCTTTTCCTGTTTTGCGGATTTGAGTTGTTTTTTAACTGATTTCTTAGCTTCCTTAGCTTCTATCTTTTTAGCCTTAATCTCTTGTTTGGTTGTTTGAGCAGCGATTGGTTTAACGTTAAACCCTATCAAGGAAACGAACATCAAACCATAAAACAGTATTTGCCTTGCAATTGACATTTTAGGCTGGTTTGGAATTTGATCGAAGGAGAAAATTCCGCAGGTGTCTGGAGTAATGCTTTGTTCAATTTCGGCTAATGTTTTGTCAGTAAAATCAACTACAATTTTGTTACATGATTTGCAATGAAAACCAATGCCACATGCATCTTTTTTCTTTGGTATATACGGACAAGGTTTGTCAATGTGAAGACTAGATCCATTCATGTGTTTAGATTTTTGGTTAGAGAAGCTTTATTGTCAAATATAGGAAAAATAAAAAACGTTAAATTGGTTGATAATGGACCTATTTCATTCAATTCCGCGTCGATTATGTTGTCCGTATCCATCATCTTAGTAGTATTTACCTGGCGAAGAAAATAAGCAAAAAAAATAATGGTATTCCTAATGTAGCCATATAAATAAAATCGGCAAGGGAAGGTGCCGGTTTGTCGACAATCGGTTCTCGTTTCATGATACGCTTAAATATCCAACGAGCCGGAAGCTGCGTCAAAAGAAGCACCATTGGAAAGAAAGAACCTAAAAGTGCAATCTTTGACTCTGTGAATGTAAAGTTGTTGCTCAGGTACGCACCATATAATAATACAGCAAAAGACAAGATCAAACCTCCTAAGTATAAACGTGGACGCTGTAAAAGTTTGTAATCAAAAAATAACCATCCCGCAATTCCTGCGGTGATAAAAAAAACAACTGCGAAAAAATCTCTACCACTACTCATAATAAAATGATTGAGACCGAGTAACAGTGCAGATAAAGCAGAGCAAATGATTAGTCGTTTTGGTAATTTAGATATTTCATCTACTGGTTTTCCGTTAATATGATCTGATGTGACCTTTTCCGTTTTAAAAATTTCGGGGTTTTGCAAGTTGAGATTCTCGGGGTGATAGTACGACTTAGTCTCTTCAGTTTCAGTTACCCTTCCTCCAAAGTCAATTTTATAATGCTCATTTTGACTAGTTGTGACATATACACAATCGTAATCGGTATCGTCTTCCGAAATATAAATAAGCAACTCTTCTCCCTCAAGTTCTGAAACGTCTTTTTCTATTGTAAAGCCCTCGACTTGAACAGTGTACGTAATGTCAAAAGGATACTGTAGGAAATTTACTAAATAATAAAACCGATCATTGTCAAGTCTCCTGTCGACTTGAATAGCAAATAAGCGGTCATCTAATTTAAATAACTCAAAAATGAATTGGTGTTGGAAGGAGTCTTGATAATTTGAAAGCCAGTCTTCCAGCGCTTTTTTTACGTCTAAGTAGTTTCCACCTTTGATTAGAATTAAATTTTCATATTGCATTTTGGACCCTGACTGCTTTTATTTCTAGTACCAAATCTACAAAAAGAAAATTGAGAGAATTTTTTGCTTTGTTAATGTGAAAACTTAAACCTTTACCTCAAACCGATAACCCGCACCGTGAATGTTCACGATTTGGATATTAGAGTCATCTTTTAAATACTTTCGAAGCTTCGAAATGAATACATCTAAACTTCTCCCGACAAAGTAATTATCGTCTTTCCAAACCTCATTTAGGATAAACGCACGTTTCATTAATACATTCTGATTCCTGATAAAAAGAGCTAGTAGGTCGGCTTCTTTTTGCGTTAACTGACGCAGTTCATTGTTGCAAACAAGGGTCAAATTCGTAATGTCCAGAGTACACTCAGAGAATGAAAGGGTGGGTTGTAGTTGTGGGGTTATGACCCCACGTTTTAAAATGGCTTTAATGCGCAATGCCAATTCTTCAACACTGAAGGGTTTGGTTACATAATCATCAGCTCCGATTTTAAAACCTTCAATTCTGTCTTCCTTGAGGGCTTTGGCGGTAAGGAAAACGATTGGAACCGTTTCTGAGATTTTTCGAATTTTCTTAGCCAACGTAAAGCCATCCATGACGGGCATCATTACATCCAATAAACAAAGATCGAACGCATTTAACTTAAACGCTGAATATGCGGATTGACCATCTGTATAATGAGTTAGTTCAAAGCCATAGTTTTCTAACGTATCCTTCAACAAATAGCCCATGCTTTTGTCATCTTCAACCAGTAAGATTCTTTTTTTCGCTCCTGACATAGTCAAACGGCAAGATAAACATTAAACGTGCTGCCAAAACCTTCTTTGCTAGAAAATGAAAGGCTACCACCATGTTTTTCAATAACAAGTTTTACGTACGATAATCCAAGCCCAAAACCTTTTGTGCTGTGCACATTTCCGGATTGAACACGATAAAAATTTTCAAAAATGTAGTCTTGATCTTCTACGTTAATTCCAACTCCTTTGTCTGAAATTGAAATCTCCAACTTGCCGTCAATATTTCTTGTTTCGATTACTACTTCTGGTTCGTCTTTAGAAAACTTTAATGCGTTTTCTATCAAGTTGTAGACAACATTGGATACATGCAATTTGTCAGCCGAAGCGACACTAGTTTCTGCATCCAAATGCAATATTACTTCTCCGTTTCGTTGATCTATAATTGGTTTAAATCGACGGGATGTTTCTGAGATTATTTTGTGAATATCAACTTCTTCAAATGAAAATGATTGTTCGTTTTTTTCCAATGAAGAGAGCTCTAATACCGAATCGACTAGTTTATTTAAACGGTCATTTTCGTTATAAATGATTTCGGCATACGTCTCAAGTTTGTTCTGGTCTAATTTTCGGTTTTTGTTTCGAATTGCATCTGACGCGACAGCAATGTTTGAAATAGGCGTCTTTAGTTCGTGGGTCATATTGTTGACAAAGTTTGCTTTTTGAATGGCCAACTTACGACCACGGAGAATGAAGACGATAATGAAAACAAAAACAGCCAGTATAATTAACAATGTCGATGATGAAAACATCCATATACCTAGTGAATTCAGCAAGAACGCCTTTTTGTTGGTTAATCGAATCTTAAAATCATAGTAATCGGCAACTCCGTCTCTTGAACGACACGCAACATTGTTAATGTCGAGTATCCCAGGAACGCTGTTTCCAAGGACGATCTCAGTGGTGCCAGCCTCTAACATCATATAGTCATAATCAAAGTCCAGTGACCTGGCTTTAAACTCATATTTTAGTAAGCTATCTAACTCATGAAGCGTATAATAGCAATCGGTTTGAACGAAAAACTCATTGGAAGACAGTTTTTGAATTGGTGCAATTCGTTGTGTGGTGTCATTGTTTGATTTTAGTAGTTGATCCGCAACGCTCCTTAGAGCAACATTTAACGAATCTTCAAACTGTCTCTCTTCAAGTTGGAAGCTTTTTTTGAACCAATACGCTTGTGTAACAAATAATGCAGCAAGCGTAATGAGCATTAAGAGTAAAATATAACGTATGTTTTTGACGGCCATTCCAACGAAATTAGCGAAATCATGGATAGGCAAAGGAGTATTTACATTTCATTAACATCTTTTAACAAATCGTTTTCAGAACTGTGAAACAAGTGAATTTAGATTTGCTGTATAACAATTATAGATATGAGTAGAAAAGCATTGATTTTAGGAAGTTTAGTTTTGGTTATGGGAATGGTGACCATTGCCTCGGTGGTCAATAGGACTAAGAACAACGTTACATGTGAATCACCTGAGGTAGATAAAAATGCAGAATGCAATTCTACTGAGGAGTATAAAATAGATATAGTTAAAGCGGAGGAAACAAAACCCAAACGGAATTATTCAAGTTTGTGGTTTAATCTAAGAGGGCTGCAAACTAGATCAGTGACGCAGCTTGAAATGGGTGAAGCAAAAGAACTAAATGATATTTATAAAAATTACCCAAAAAATTGGATTGATAAATACGTTTCAGTGCAGCTGTCTGCTATTACCAAGGAAGATACGATTGTCGCAACTGGTTTAAACAACATATTCAACACAAGTCAACGAGAACTGTTAGTAAACACTCCTTTGAATGCAATACTAAATGTGCGCGTTAGTTATTTGATGAAAAACTCTATAACTGAGAAATATGACTCTCAAGAAATGGTGTTGAATTTAACGGTTGTGCCAGAGCATCAGGCTGTCTTTAAGAGAGGTATGGCAGGGTTACAAGATTATATGAAACAATACGATACGCTTATTCGGACGTTGGAAAACTTTGAAGATCCTACTCAAACACGAGTGTGGTTTACGGTGAATAAGCAAGGTGAAGTTGAAGATGTTCGTTTAACTGGAACAAGTGGAGATACATATTTAGACGAAACAGCACTTCGGTTAGTGCGAGACATGCCACTTTGGTCGCCAGCAATTAATAATGGTCAGGTTGTTGAACAGGAATATGAGTTTACACTGGGTTTTCCAGGTTGTTAGTGCTGTTTTTCCATTATCTCATTACCTCATATACTAAATGTAGCATTCTCGACTCAACCTTTACTAAACGAGTTCATGCTTCGAGAATTCGATTAACAGCACCAAAAAGATTACCCCAAATACTAGTAAACCAATTAGCCATTGCCCTGAATTCTTGTTTAGACGATACAGGCGGACATATGGTTTGCGTAGTTCGAATTCTTTTTCTAATGCCCAAAATTGGTCGTCTGTAATATTTGCAAGATAGTCCTGAGACCAGCTACTGGAGTCTTTTATTATTTTACTGAGATTGTAACGCTCTATCATGGTTGCTACGGAGTCTCCAGAACTTGACTTCTCAGTATTGTCAAAAAGATAAAAAGGATTGATTAATAAATCGTCGTCGTCAAACCATAGTTTAACGGTTACATAATGGTTTAAAGTATCCAATGTGTTGAGGTAACACGCGTCGCGATATTTTCGTATTTCAAAGCTAACGGACTCATTGTTTTTAACAGAGCGAGGAAAGAATGAATCACTAGTGTCTTTACTTGAGCTTAAGGTATCTTTCAGAGACAGTTGTAACTTTTTAGATCCAGACTTAACCAGTAATTTATTGTTTTCAAACCACACCGTGTCTATTCCAAATGAATGTTTTCCATACCAAGTTGCACTATCCATAAAAAGAAGATCAAATTGAGCGACGCTTGGAAACGGTTTGTCGGTTACTTTAATTTTTGTCATCGTTCCGGTTATTGAGGATGAATCAAAATTAAAAGACAAGTATTCTCCTGAAAATGATGACGGAAGTTTCTGAATTACCCTCCCAGAAGCAGGCATTGCATGTTCAAACAAAATTTGCGAACAGCTAAACAAGAAAACAGAACAAAGTAAAATCGATCTCCAAATCCTTTTATGTGAATTCATTCTAGTCATATTTAAGCGGTTCTATGGTTAGTCGAAAGTAGCTATTAATCAGTTAATACGATTTATTAGTAAGTAATCAGAAACTGATGCATCAATACAAATTTTCGTATTTGAATTACTCAAAACGACTTTTTTAGTATTGGGAATCATCAAGCAACAATCATCGATTCAACAGATTAATCAATAAGTTCAATGCTCCAAAGAATATCGTCTGGGTTTGTCGTTGCATTATAAATTTTGTTTACTAATGCAGGTGAATCGATTAATTTTTGCCGAGGTATCATCATGTTTATTTGTCTGAAATCAATACCTACCTGAACTTCTCCTGAGTCTTTATGAATGTATGTGTCAAATGCCAAAGAGTCTTTACTATGAATGACTCCAATAAGTGGATATGAAGCGTTACATTGAATCAATGGCGTTGCTTGTGCGGTTTCTTGTGAAAATTTAAGATAATAGTCCAAGCCATTGCACGAAGATGATAAATAGTAAACGGGTTTAGCTGTACTGTTGTATATGGTGCCATTGACTATTCTAGGTCTTAAACTATTTTTTACAATGGGTTCTAATGATGCTTTAAATGTAATTCCGTGCGACTTAACTCTTGTTAAAATGGGTTTTTCGAATTGGCTTACGACAGAATTCTTGGCTGAACTTTTTTCGTGTGCCTTAGTTGAACAAGAAGTAAAACATAAACAGAATGAAGTGATTATTACAAAAGTGAAAAGTTGACTCATATAATTGCAACATACAAAAACATTCCTCTAAAGATCAGAAATATCCACGTTTTCTGGAACATACATCACTCGACACATATTCGTGTAAATCTTTTCTTCTTCAAGTAATTTTCCAGCCTTAAATTTTGCGTGTTTAGTTCTCCAGATTTCATTGGTTCGATAGTAAACATTGCCTTTTTTTAAAAACGTATGATTCTTTTCCTGAACGTGATAATTGAAATCTAGTTCTTCGTTAACTCGAATCTCCCCTTCTAACAATTTATCGGTCAGCCATAAATTAAGTTGAAATGTATGTTCTGTGTTATTAGTAAGTTGAAAATCAAGATAGTTGTAGAAGACTGTTGCTCCACTTGCAAAAGGTAACACGCGGCCGTCGTCTGGAAAAGGATCAAAACTATGATGATGCCGCTCGTTAATGGCTAATGGAGAGTGCAATGCAAGCCAGTGCAAGAGATTTGAGCTTTGGCAAATTCCACCGCCAATGCCTTCTTGTGCTTTTCCAAACGATAGTTCCATTCCTAACTTATACCCTTTTTTCTGGGTAGGTAAGCCAACCGTTTTACAAAATGAAAACGTTTCTCCTGGTTTCATTATGGTTCCGTTTATCTGTTCCACAACAAGCTTTAGGTTCTCAATTTTGTTGTATTGAAGCACCATGTCGGACTCGCCAAGTTTTTTCAATAACTTAGATTGGTGTTTTTTTACTCGGAAGGATAGAGGCTTTGCGGATTTATGAGTTGTATATTTTTTTTTGTCAATCAACCACGTAATTCGTCGCCGTACTCTTTTCTCCCAAATGGAAATAAAGTAAAGCAACGGGTGACGTTGGGAAAGAAGTTTCTTGGGTTTCGTCATCAAAATCGCAACTTACTAAAAAAACGGAATTGTTCTTAAATGGAATGTTGAGCCTCTTTAGTCGTCTGCCCGTCTAGCGATTATGTCTGTTGATGTACAAGTACATACGACCGACATGCAGGCTTGTGAGTGACGACATTGATTGGAGTTTCGTCCTCAACGAGTAGTAACGTCATTGATTTTATTGCTGGCCAGCGACGTCATTCAAAGCGTTATGAAGGATTATAAAAAGGAGTTGAAATACGTAAGCGAAGAATCCCATGAATTGTGTTCCAGCTATTGCCTCCTTGTAGCATTGCCCTATTTCACCACTCCTCCATCACAAAACATACAACTCAAACAACTCTTCCAATACTTTCTCTGGGTTGGAACACAGACCTGGATGCGTTTTTGAACTTTGGATGATAGTACTTCTTGAAGCAGCCAACCAACGAAAGCGTGAAGCAATGTCGAAAGTGCCTATGGTTCCACCGTTCGGACTTCCATCACAAACTGATTCCCACGCGTTCAAGTAATTGATGATGTCATCGATTTCTATATCAGGAGCAAACGCCTTGAGACGGTTTTCGTTAACAGCGTATTTCATTCCAAGGTACTTCTTTGGTTTAGAAAATAATAGTACCCCAACATTCATGAATTCCTCGCGCTCTACTTTAGGAACCACACGTATTACTGCAAATTCATAGGTGACTTTATTTTGCATCGGCAGCTTCTTTTGCCAATACGTCAATATTGGAGACTTTTGAAATTAAAAATGCCTTGTACGCAGAACGTATTTCGTTTGGACTAATGGGGTTTGACTCTTCGATTAACCAATCTTCTGGAATTATTGAAACGATATTTTCAATTACTTCATCGCTCAACAAATGTTTAATGTCTTCTGCTGCTTCGTTCAGATGACTGGCTTTAGCCAGCAAAACATGGTCTTTTATTTTAGGAAATGTTCTGTTTAAATGTGATTCCCAATTGTCCCAATCATGATGAAAATAAAGGCTTGCCCCATGGTCAATCAGCCACAACTCGTGATTCCAGTTTAATAGGTTTGTGTTTTTTGCGGTTCGATCGATGTTTGAAATCATGCTATCCAGCAAGACAACAAGAGAAGCCGATTTTGAATCGGCAATAGATACCAACGGATCATAGGTTATAGCACGTGATAAAAAATGCAATCCTAAATTTAACCCAACGCTAAATCGCAATAAATCCTGAATTTCTTCATCGGGTTCAGTTTTACTAAATGAGTCATCCAAGTTCATGAAAACCAGTTCAGGAACATTTAATCCCAAGACCCGTGCAATTTCCCCACCGATCAATTCTGCAATTAGTGCTTTCTTGCCTTGTCCAGCTCCACGAAACTTTAAGACATACAGGAAGTCATCGTCAGCCTTTACAATTGCAGGCAACGAACCACCTTCTCTCAATGGACTGAGATACTGAACGACATTTATTGTTCTTATTTCGGGTTTGTTCATGTGTGAAGAACTTCAACAAAGATATTGAGATTGGCGTTAATGAACTGATTATTGGTAACCTGTGGTTAATTAGCATTTGTTCGGGTGATTGTATTGCCAATTTGATAGTTTTTGAAACAGTTTTATTCGAAGCGTAACTCCGTGATTGTACATGTTATCATCCGTGTTTAGTGGTAATGAATAGTTATATAGGATATCAAGATAAATGAAAGACAAGCCAATTGCAGGCCTGATATAGCTGCTATTTTGATTAAAGTCGTAAAAGTACTCCATTCGAAGTCCGTAGGATATTGGTGGGAAGTAAAAGAATGTATGTTCGTAATAGACCTTTGCTAGATGGTGATATTCCGATTCAAAAGAGTTTAACGCATAACCCAAACCCCAGCTATAGGTTTTGTACATACAGCCTCCTCCAGAACAAAAATATGAGCCATAGGTTCGACCCATATTTACGTCAAATTCATTGCCTAAACATCGGTTATATGAAGCTGCAAAGTGCCAACAGTTACCCCACAATTTGCTTTGAGGTACATTTTCTTTTATGATAAAAAACGTGTCATGATCTGTATGTAGATCTAATTCTAAGGAATCACTACGTTGTCCAAATGTATATGTATTTTGAGCAAGTAGAACAAAAGTTAAAATGCTGAATAAGATTGGATTCATAATGTTATTCGATGTTTCATGGTTAGAAGGTGTGGTCAAAGTTAATGAATAACGAATTGTGAAGAGTTGATAGTTGGAAATTGAAAATTGGTGAACACTTATTAGTGAATAACGGACAATGAACAATGAATAGTTGGTAATTGACAACGTTTTTCGAATGTAGTAGATTCTTCAGTAGTGCCTCCCTGTCTGACGCACATTACCAAACACTTGACTTGTTAAGTTAACGGCTATGGACGCCAGGCAGGCTTCTTAGAAAGGTCCTTTTCTGGTTTATCCTATGGAAACGTCATTCAGAGCGAAACGAAATTTGGAATCTATCGATTGAATATGATTGAGCGAAGAATCTTATGATGGTAGCACAATCACATTGAGGGAGTGCAACCAATTTATACAAAATTAGCTATTCATTAGTAGTTGTTCATTTTTTTATGCTAAATCATTAATGTGAAAATAGGTTACATTCATATTTTATATGCAACATTCTTTTTCTTTCTATTTTTATATAAACCAACAGTCACCGCATGTCTGCCGGCACGCGTAGTGCTGGGATACTCCCGAAATTCTTTGGTTAAAGTGAGGCTCCACATATACTGAAGGCTGATTCCATATTTCTCCGTTAACCCAAACGCCTTAACAATTCCTATACGATATCCTAAAAGTACTTTTGAGTTAAATGGGTTGTAATCTTTGTCTAGGTCATGAGATGTGTTCAAGTAATCGAATGAACCGCTGGCTTTTTCAGAAACCAAACCAGAAATAGTTGGGCCACTAACGACTTTTAAGTTTTTCCAAAAATTGGCGTAGTGAATCGCGGTTAGACCTAAAGTAAGGTTCGTTTTTCGGACATCTCCTTTTGTTCCAAAACTTCCTGCCGGACTAGATTCGTCAACGTTGATGTAGCCGCCATAGTTTTCAAGGGTCAAGTCAAATCTCGGATTTATTTTTCCGTGATACGGTAAGTCTAGACCAATGCGAATGACATATCCAGGTCTAGTCTTATAGTTTGAATATCCATTTTGTCGCCAGTGTTTATTTGCGAAATCATGAAATTTTGTCAGACTAGCACCACCAGTTATATCAATAGATTGAGTATACATCATGAGAATTTCTTGACTTCTTGCGAAAAATGATGTAAGTAGAAGTAATAGTATTGTAAAACATTTCATTGGTCTGAGGTTAGTGAAAGTTATGGGCAACAAGTTAACACCAATTCGATAGTTTCGTGTTATTCACAAAAAACAGAAATCTTATGAAACAACGATTACTCCTTTTACTATTAATCTGTAGCAGTGGTTTTTTGTATGGACAAGAAAAGTACACGTTAGATTCAACTGTGCTTACATCTAGGGTGGTCAAAGATTCGTTGGATATTCCATGGGAAATTCTTTGGGGGCCAGACGACCATATTTGGATGACCGAACGGTTTGGTAGAGTTAGTCGATTAAATCCAGAAACTGGAGAACATGACGTTCTACTTGATTTGTCTGCAGATGTTTATGAAAGATCGGAAGCTGGTATGTTAGGTATGGTTTTACATCCAGATTTTGAAAACACGCCCCATGTTTTTATAGCCTACACGTATTTAGCAGGGAGTAGTATTTTGGAGCGATTGGTGAAGTTTGACTATGATGGTAAAACGTTAATTCCAATAGATACGTTAGTTGAAAACATCGTTGGAAATACAACCCATATTGGGTGTAGGTTATTAATCCTTCCAGACAATACGTTGCTTATGACCACTGGTGATGCACAAAAGCAAAATCTTCCACAGGACATGAACTCGTTATCTGGCAAAGTGCTTCGGATGAATTTAGATGGTACAATTCCAAGTGACAATCCGAGTTCAAATAGTTATGTATGGTCTTACGGACACAGAAATGCCCAAGGTTTATGGTTGGCTCCAAATGGAATTCTGTATAGTTCCGAACATGGACCCACAACGGACGATGAATTAAACATCATAAAAAAAGATAGAAACTATGGATGGCCTACCGTTGCGGGTTTTTGTGATTCACCACCAGAAGAAGCGTTTTGTGACGAGAACAATGTAGTCGAGCCACTGGCGGCTTGGACTCCAACGATTGCACCTTCCGATATTATTTGGTACGGTCATCGTGCAATCCCAGAGTTTCGAAACAAGCTGTTAATGACGGTTTTAAAAGATAAAAGTGTAATTGCTTTTGGCTTTAATGAAGCAGGAGATTCTGTTGTTTCGGAAACTAAATATTTTAAAAATGAACTGACCCGTCTTCGTGATATTTGTGTTTCTCCTGACGGAAAAATATACTTGGCTACAAGTGGTAACGCTTGGAGTAATAACAATCCATTTACACACAAAATTATTGAATTAAGCAATGAAGATTATAATGCTTCGGTTCGAGATTATCTATCTAGCATAATTAACATTGGACCAAACCCTATTCAAATTGGAGAATCCTTAAACGTTAGAATATCAAATGGAGGCACCGGGAGGTTTGTTCTATCGGATTTGGTTGGAAAAATAATCTCTGAGCAAACAGTCAATGGAAACTCGTCACTTAATATTCCTGCGAAAGAAGGTGTTTTTATTTGGACGGTGATTCTTGAAAATGGTGAAATGTTAAACGGGAAACTTTTAATGAGATAACATTTGACGTTGCGTTTTTTTGAGCATCAAGTTTAGTTGGGGCCCTATTCTTAGCTTCTGTTACATATGCGTAAAAGCTGAAATTAAACGAAATTTTAAGTATTTTCGAGTCCAACAAAAAATAAATTCTATGAAATCATTTAGCCTTTGTCTCTTTTTTGTCTCAGTAGTATCTATCGGATTAATTAGTTGTAATGATGATGCCCCATCTACAAAAGACGATATGGTTGATACAAATACACCAACCTTTCAATTTGTTAAATTCAACGATGGCGATGTAGATGTCACGTTTTACGAATCAACTCATACCGTAAAGCAGGTGTCGGGGCCATATGATACGAAAATGGTTTTGCGCATGGAGTTAGATAACTATCCCAATACCGAATTGTCAATTGAAGTGGCTAACACAGAGGATGGAGACTACACCGTTCATGATAAAAGAAGCGCTGGAACGATTGTAATAACGGGTAAAGGATTTACTTCAGAAGGCGATGAATTTACTATTAGACCTCAAAAAGGACCTGGTGATAGTAATTGTGAATCAGCGAGATTCTATACTAAGGATGGTAAATCTGTTTTGGAAATTATAAACGCTGATTTTGAAAGCCCGAACAGTAGCCTCATGGGTGCATTGAGCTTAACACTTATTTGGGAATAATTCAGGTTGTAATAAGTGCCGTTACATTAATTAAGAATTTTAATAAGTTGTTAAGTTATTTCACTTTCAAATTTTAATGGTTAATTGAAAGCCCTCGCCAATAGATTATTATTTTGATATTTAAGTGAAGTTTTAACTAGAAGAATGCTAAGACTTTAGTTGTGAAACATGAAGTACAGTATGAATTTATACTTAATTAAGGGTATTTGAGTAATTGATACGCAGAGGAGTTCATAAAACTTGTCTTCCACAGATTACGACCAAATTCATCTTTGGAACGAAACATATCCTTTTCTGCTTTGAATCTTAGTACAACGGAACTATCAACTGTTAAATTCACATACGAGATGAATTCCGTGTTATTCATGCTACTGTCGATAGTTGCATTTTTTATTGCTGAATCAATTTTTTGTGATAAGAACAAATCGCCATATTCTTTTTGATAGGCAAGAACTTTCAACGAATCGAAAACTTGTGTTTCCAACCTCCAGAGTGAGTCTAACGATTGTCGCGCTAAATCATATTTTTCGAGTTTCATGTAAACTGAATATTGCAACAGAGCAATTTCCTGATTTCGTAAACCTTGATAAAGTCCGCAAATAAAATAGTGCATAGTGTCTGCATGTTCTAACTTGCTTAATGCTTTATCATACTTTCCTTTTTCATAAAGCTTTTCAGCTTTAGCGATATAAGTAAATGGAGTTTTGGAAAATCTAGAAGTGGTACAATTAGCTAAGGTTGCTAGAATGACTATAGAAATAAGAGTAGCCCTCAATGTTCGTTACTTAATTTGACAAGTGAATAGAACAATATTCCTTTTCGTGATTGAATCCGACACCCGTCGTTTGTAATTTTCCATTTGTTGTGATAGGATGAATTGGAAGTAGAATTGAGCATAATAAGTTTGCCATCAATTTTATATGTCCCCTCAACATCAATTGGTTTGTCGACATTGGAATAGTCTTGATAGGTGAACGAAAAGTCGTTGTTTAATTGAAGTTTTATTTGCGAAGGGTCGTTCAGAGAAACGCCATAAGTAGCCTTTAAGGCGGTGTTTGGATTTGCGAAAGCAAAGCTTATCATTACTCCGACAATTGCGCACGATAAATGAATAGTTTTATTCATAGTGTTCTTGTTAACTGTTTTTCGAATATAGGGGTTTTAAGAGTTTAACATTAAGCTATTTGAACAACGGATGTTTGGCCTTGCTAATTTATAAAAGTAAACAAACCCCAGTAATTAAAGCCTACTACCAGAACAAGATATACAACCATATTCGCCCCAATTAAACCTTTCTCTAATAGTGCTGTGCTTTTTTGAGTCAACCTTCTAGCCATATACATAAAAAGCGGAATGATTGCCAATAAGAGTATAAAAGGTACGTAGGAGGATGCTGTAATCAGATTTGAACTATAGTGCGTATAAGGGGCATCAAAATAGTATATGTTTATGTTCGTTGCTAAAACGAAGAGATACGCAACGAGTAGGAGGTTAAGACCAATCAGCAGGATTTTTTTTACGTTAAGCGTTTCGGTTTTTAGCTTCCTGAGGTAGTCAAAACCAAATACAACAATGCTGAGAAATAATATTCCCGCCAGCACAACTAGTGAAACTCGCAACCACGGGGTGTTGAAAGGTGTTTTGTAATCTGCCAAACGTTGGTACTCAGAATTCTTTGGAAATAGGTCAGGGATATACAATTGATAGTCGCCTTTAGCGAGTTCTGTTGATAGACTAAATTGAATTGTTGAGTCAAAATCATGATAGAAGTATAGGTTAACGGTTCCATTGTCCGTGTCCCAAATAGACGTTAGCAACGTTCCATCCCCATTCCTGTTTCTACAAACATGCATGGTGTCTGAGACGTTTTTACAGAATGTTAACGAGGCTTCTACTGAGTGATTTTTGATGTAATCCTCACCATTCTTATAGCGAATTAATGTTCTAGCCGTTTCCTTATTTGTTATGGATGGACAAAAGTTAGACAGTACATAGGCCGCCTCATCTCCTTCAACAAATCCATAAGGTTCAACAACTAGATAGTCACCAGATTTGTCGATATAGATAAAGACATCATCTATAAAAATACTATGGTCGTATTGCTCAATGTGTCGTTTTACTTCAGCTACCGTTTTGTAGTCATGAAGAATTTCTGAGAGGAAAATCACTTCATCAGTAATTTGTTTTTTGTTTGATAAATCAACAGATTTTTTTGGATACCATGACTCTAACCGTGAAAAAACTAAGCCTTCTGTATTCATGCCCGATTGGGGAGCATATCGATTGGCTCCAACGTTACGAGATCCAGTGAATGCTGCACCAAACGCACCTGTAGTTAACGGATTTTCAAACCAAATATGAGAAGTAGTGCGCCAGTTGTCTTCGTTACAACCAACCATCGTACTGCCGTTGTGCGTGACTTTGTACATGCTGCATGCATAACTAATTTGACAAACTAGTATTAAACAGAAAATGGTTAAAAGGGATTTAAGTCTGTTTATTGGCATACGTTCTTAACGTAGTTGTGAGATTCTAATTGTTTGGTAGCAATCCTGTCGTAAATATTTTAATAAATAGTTCTACTTGGCCGTGTCTTCCGCCAGGCAGGCTTATCAGCCTGCCTGCTGCAGGCAGGCCAAACCGACCTGCTTGTTGGCAAGCAGGTTTTACTTTTTGTCTTGAACCAAAAAGTAAACAAAAAGTTCAAGGCTCCTTTGGCGTTGTTCGTTTCCGTTTGTTTTTATTGGAATCCTGCGAGTGATTCTCGAACAAGTTCTCGACTTCCCTTGGATTTTACCAAAAAAAACTTCACTGACACTCCATCTCCAAAAATGCCATCGACCTCCAAACCAAATGTATTATGAACATTAAACCCCAAAGTCCTTCAAAAATCCTACTCACCTGAATTAACTGGCGTCACTAGCATTACTAAAAAAAAGTTTAGGACGCTATTGAGTCGTTGTCAGCTACACAGAAGAAATCAAGTAATCTAAATTTTGTACTTATATTTGTACTTAATAAAATACAAAATTATGCAAATAACTACTGTTTCTGCTTTTAGGAAAGATATTAAAGCTTACTTAGACCTAGTTGTAAAAAACGTTGAAACGTTGATAATAAATCGCGGAAAAGATTCTGGAATTGTAGTTATGTCATTGCAAGAATACAATTCATTGATGGCTACAAATCACGAATTATCTTCTCGAAAAAATGAATTAAGATTAGATTCCGCTATTGACAAACTTAAAAGCGGTGAGTCTTTTGACAAAGACTTAATTTAAAGTTAAGATGAAGTATATATTCGTTGACGAGTCCTGGGAAGATTATTTGTATTGGCAAAAAACGGATAAAAAAAAGCTTAAAAAAATAAATGATCTTCTGAAAGAGATTGGTCGAAACCCATTTGATGGAATTGGAAAACCTGAGCCTTTAAAGCATAAATATGCTGGGTTTTGGTCAAGACGAATAGATAGCGAACACAGATTAATCTACCAATACAATGAGGACGAAATATTAATTGCGAAGTGTAGATTTCATTACGACTGAATAACCTCCATCCGACTAATTTTATGAAACTTCATTTGTATTCCTCCCTGTTATTGGTTGAAGCTCATTTTTGAATATTTGCAATTCTTTGTAGGACATGATATCAATTCGTTCAAGACACATCGTTCTGAGTTGTTCGTTTGTAAAGCGTTCGGATATTTCAACCCCAAGTTGATACCATTTTTTGAATAGGATTTTTAAGAAGTCAAACTGCTCTAAAGATTCAATGATAAATACAATTGTGTGTTTCTCATCAGATTTCGTAGTGATATTCAGTCTTGCCAGTCCATTGTTTATTACATCACCTTTTGCAAAACGTTTTCCACGAATGTAATTGTACGTGAATTTGATCTTTTTTAAATCGGTAAAATCTATATGTTGTTGAAGATTTTCGATGTTAAGTTGGTCCTCCGTAAATGCAATTTTTCCGACGATGTGTTTATTTCTTATCCAGTCAGATTGAAGTCTTCTGCTAAAATCAAACCAGTAATGGCCTAAAAAATAGAGTCCGAGAATTGTTAGTAATGAAATGCTTTGGAGGTAAAATGTGACAATAGATGCAAACAACAACGCAAGAACAAATCCAAGCGTATACCTCGTTTTGTTCTCAATAGTTGTCATGTCTGGGACTTGTTTGAAAGTCATCGCCATCTTTCCTCCTTATTCAAATCCCGACTATCAATAACTAAGTTGTCTTTTTCGTGATGAAGTATAATAGTTAAAACATAATAATCCCCACTGGGACAGTATTTGTATTCAAAGTATTCAGGATAAAACTCATTGCCATTGAGCATTAACTGTATTAACTCTTCGGAATTTTTTGAAGTTCGATAGTGTCATTCTTGCAGCTTATACTCATTAAGTTTTTCAACTAGTTCCTAAATAAGAAATGTAGCTTCATATAAGGACAAAGATGAATATGTACTTAGCCACTGTAGTTACAGCTCTCATCACGACATTTCAAAAGACTAAAGAGAATACAAATTTTATTACGTTGATAGATAAAACGATGTTCTACTGCGTAACTTTTCTACAAGGTCGAACTTTATAAAGGATGTCTTTGCTTCCCGTGTATGACGTCCCTCGTCCCTCTGATATGTAACCAATGTAAATTGCATCGTCTTTGTTTTCTTGTGTTGAAGTCCAATACTTGCTACCTATTGCAATTTCCATTTTGTCTAATGTTTCTTTCTTCAATATAAAAAATACAGTTCTCATCTCACCTTCAGAAGGCAAATACCAGTCGTCATAACCATCGATAGAATATGCATCAGATTTTCTAGCGGCAATACTCGGTTCATTGCATTCAGCAAGAATGGTTTTCGTGTTTTCTGCACTCTTATGTATTGCATCACTTGTATAACTAATTAGAGTGCCCTTGCAACCCCATGGTGCAGATCCTATATCTTCTTTAGCAACAATCCAAGTTTCAAAATCAAAATCATCCACACGAAAAATGTACCCACCTCCATAGCGTTTATTAATCAGTGAATCAATAGTATACTTAGAGTTACTTTTCATTATTTCCCAAGGATGTTTACCCTCATCTAGCAAGTTTTGCACAGAAGGCAATTCTTCTACATCTTTTAAGGTAATCTTAAATGTTCCTTCATTCCATTCTTCACCAACTGTTCCCTTGATTTTAAAGGTGATAAACTGATTTTTTTCAAAATCAAAAAGACTTCTATTTTTTACTCGCACTTCACCATTTTCAGGATTAAAGTCCAGACTTCCTGTAACAGACTCCATTTCTAAACTCATAACAACATCACCTAACGCAGAGGTACCAGTGATTGTTGTCAGCAATTGCTTATTGCTTGGGTTTTCGTTAATTATAGGATCCATGCCAGTTACGACTATTAATTCATTGGCAGATTTTGTCGGTAAAACTGTGTCATCTTTACAACTCCAAATTGAGACAAGTATTAAAAAGGAGAAAGTAAGTAAGATTTTTGATTGGTTCATATTTGTTATTATTAAGCCACAAATATTATTTTTTACATTCACATTAAGCTAATTTAAGAACTATGTTTTCTAGAAAAAAAACTCCAACTTGACGCATTGTCCTTTCCCTGGGCACAAACAGGTGATTTGTTATGAATGAAAGAGGGTAATAAATAAAGCCTGACTCACATTAATTATTCTTTCTAAATAACATGGTTGTGCCCGTTTAGAAAAGGTGATTAATTTTTAAGCTTAGAACGTGAAATCACATCCACATTCTTCGCTAAATATCTGACAGTCTTCGCACTTTTCCATAATTTAGCACCTTAATTTTGTCTATGGAAAATCAAACCACAGAGTCGAGTTCACCCAGTTTAAACCTCACTCCGTTTCAGTATCACATAAAATTGCGAGATCATTTTAAACAGCAAAAGAAAACGTGGGATTGGTTTGCACTTAAAGCGACGAAGGAGCAACAGATAGATGAATACAAAAAAACGCTTTTAAAAAATACCTACCGACTCGACAGATCAAGTCATGAAAAACTATACCTCTTGGCTGATGAATGCTGCAAGGTGCTGGCGATAGATGCAAACGTAATTCTCTATCAAGAGAATAATAGTACACAGTTAAACGCCGGAATTTCAATTCTTGATAAGGAAGCACATATTGTGTTCTCAGGGTCTGTTTTAAACCTATTGAACGATGAGGAAATGAAATGCCTATTAGCGCACGAGCTTAGTCATTATTTATTTTACAAAACAGACAACGAAGAGTTTGAAATTACGAATCGATTAGTAGTTTCATTGGCAAACGATAATCGTAGTGAAAATGCCATTATCCAAACTGCTCGAATTTATCAGCTATACATGGAACTCTTTTGTGATGCTGGATCTTTACTCGTTTCAAAAGACCATAAAACGGTAATACAAATGTTGGTAAAACTTGATACAGGGTTGTCAGAAGTCAACGCGGAAAGCTATTTAAACCAAGCAAAGGAAATACTATCGAATGTTGATGAAGGAACAGTCAACGACACGCACCCTGAGTCATATATCAGAAGTATTGCACTTCTCATGCAATCGGAAAACGATAAGGATTATTTCGAACACGTTCAAAAATTGATTGAAGGCTCTTTAGACATTGACAAGCTTGACATCTTTAAGCAAACTGAAATGCAAGAGGTAACGAAAAACCTCCTCCAATTAATCGTCAAGCCAAAATGGATGGCAACGTCTACGGTGTTGAATCTGTGTGATCAGTATTTTCAGGATTTTGTACGAACAAAAGACGATGTCAAAATTGAAGACTTTGCCAAAAATATTGAGTCTTCTAAGGAGTCGGTCAAGTCCTATCTCTGTTACGTACTGTTAGACTTTTCGAAGGTTGATAGAGAGCTTGAGAACATGCCGCTTGCGTATACTTCCGAATTAGCGGAGGTGATTGGCATTAAGGATATCTATGAAAAAATTATCAGAAAAGAAATGAAACTAACCGTTCGCGACTTTAAAGCGCTTCTGGATAGTGCAATGGCAGACTTGCAAAAGCAAAACGAATCACGAGAAGACAGCATATTCCAAGATTAATCGACCATGGAAAATACCTCACAAAACATATTTCACCTTATCGATAGAATTAAGGATTTCGGTCAGCTTAAAACACCTGATTTTATCGCCTATACGCTTCCGCTTCTTGAAAAGGTTAAATACCTACACGAGAATAATCAGGTTGCAATGATTACCCACATTCAACAAATTGAATACATCGATAATCGGTTGAGTGTTTCAGGTCCTGCTAAAACTATTCAGTATGCAACGCGTCCATTATTTGTAAAGCCGAATCAAAAGTCAAGTATAGAGGTTGATCAAGGGTATACAGAGAAACTGGATGTCGATACTCAAAGCTCTGAGTACTCAACCAATCTCATTCACATGGATGAGAATACTTCGCCGTCTCAAGCGTCATACCTTCCAAATTACAAATCATGGGAGTACGCCTTGGGTCATTACGATCCAATCACGGATATTTTTAACCTCGGGATGATACTCGCAAGTGTGGCGTATCAATTAGATTTTCGAGAGAAAGATGACTTGGAGGCTTTTGTTGAAAATCGGAAACGGCTGTTTTTTCTTAATCAATCGCTTCACCCAACGGCACACAATGTC
Organism: uncultured Bacteroidota bacterium; assembly: GCA_937124965.1. Classification (GTDB taxonomy): domain Bacteria; phylum Bacteroidota; class Bacteroidia; order NS11-12g; family UBA9320; genus UBA987. The sequence goes on along the minus strand of CAKZLB010000013.1, from coordinate 338,609 downwards.
ATTTATGAAATGACGCAGGTATACCGAGAAGATCGTTTGTCGAATTTGGAAGAGGCAATTACCAAACTGAACAACTATCGGGAGTATAATCCTGAAAATTATGTTGATTTAACAGAAACAGAAGGATTTCGAAATCAAGAAACATCAACGCGTAATCAATGGATACTAGCAAAGCTTAAGAATCGGCTATTTGATATTAGTAGACGGAATAAGTTGTTATATTTTAGAGAACAACAAAACTTCTTAAACCTCACGATATCATCCGTTCCGCTATTGTTAGATCACGAAAATATTCGTGAAAAAGACTTGATATTTTGGAACGATAATATCCGAAAAAAGGTGATTAAGTCCAAAAAGATCATCGTCAATAACTTCGTCGAAATCGGGCAAAATAAAATCATCGCTCCAACCTTAAACAAAATTCGGTTGGATGCTCGACGAAGTCAGAATGAGTATGGTTTTAGTCAATTGCGGGTGGTTGTTGCGTTCCTACATTGGTATAATTTTAAGGAAGATAATACAGAGAAAATTACGTCACCGCTTTTATTACTGCCAGCTACAGTAACAAAGAAAAAAGGAGTTCGAGATCAATTTATTATTGGATTTGATAGCACGGAAGCTGAGATAAATCCGATTTTAAGTAATTATCTCAAGGATTTGTATGATATCGATTTGCCAAGTTTTATTGACTTGGAAACAAGTGATGTTGAGGATTTGGTGAATACTATTCAGCAACAAATTGCATCAGATGGTTCTGGAATTTCTATAGAATGGCGTCAAAAGCCAAAGATTAAACTAATACATACCATAGCTAAAAAGAACTTTAATCTACGAACACACAAATTAACCAAAAAAGCAGCTGCGCTAAACGTACGTAATTTCCATTATTCCTATTCAAACGACGATTTCATTCCGTTAGGGTTACAAATTTTTAAAGAGCGAATTCGCTACAAAAACAGTGCGCTAGAATACATTATCAATGACAGTTTAAGTCCAACAAATAATGCGGTTCAAGAAAAGGCTAGAACGTTTTATACCACAGACAATGAAGGCGACGTAAATCCATTGGTTTGGGAAGTAGATACATGCAACATCACAATTGGTAATTTTAACTATCGTAAGATGAGCTTGGTGCGTGATTACAATGAGATAATTGATTCTAAAACGTCTGATGAAATATTCGACCAACTATTTAGTGAGTTGCCACAGCGTGTTCTAAACGATACAGAAAGCAACTCAGATTTAGCGACAAATTTTCCAATTATTTCTGCGGATCCAACCCAAACAAAAGCAATAGAGTTAGCGAGAACTGGACAAAGTTATATCATTCAGGGACCTCCTGGTACAGGTAAGTCACAGACAATTACAAATCTAATTGCAGACTACATTTCACGAGGCAAAAAGATTTTGTTTGTTTGTGAAAAACGTGCTGCATTGGACGTTGTATTCCATAGATTGAAAAATCGGAAACTAGACGAATTGTGCTGTTTGATACACGATTCTCAGGCGGATAAAAAATCATTCATCCTGAACCTCAAAGAAACGTATGAAAGCTTCATTTCGAATACACTAGACCTAAATGAAATAGAAAGAAACAGGAAGTTTGTAGTAGATGCAATCGAAGCGGAAACAGAGAAATTGGCATTTTTTCATAAACAAATGAAATCTGGCGAAGTGCCGCCAATTGAGCTATTCGAAGTATTGCATAGATTCAATGCACATCGTGTCTATCCGTCTGAAACGGCTATCGTTCAATTTGCTTTATATTCGGAATGGAAATCGGAGCGAGAGTGGATAACTGACTGGATTGAACAATTGAAAACTGCAGGATTAGAAAAAGCAATTTCGCAGTACCCATTTGCTCAGCTCGAAACTTCAATCATTGAATCGTCAAATCCAAAACAAGTCGTTTTAGACAAAATTGAAAAGTCTGTAACGATATTAGATAATTGGCTAGAACAGTTAGATGATTTCGATATTGATGATCCTGAAAAGATGAAATTGAGTCTTTGGAAGGAAAGGTTTCAATTAGCAGAGCGCTTAGGAACGATAGTCAATAAGGGAAAACTCCAAGTGTTTTCAAGAGGTTCGAATGAGGCGGCTGATTTATACGAAGCTAAAAAATCAATACAGTCTTTGTTGCAAGAAAAAGCCAGTCTCGAAAAATCGAACAGTAACTGGAAACAGAAGTGGGGCAAAGACGACGCTGAGCAAGCCCTTATTCAATGGAAGAAACTGAATAGCTCCATTTTACGTTTTGTAAATCCCGCCTTTTATAAACTAAAAGGACAAATTGCAGAATCGTACAATCTTGAAGCGCACAAGATTAAACCAGATTTTGAAAAACTGCTCACAAACCTGAATGATGAGTACACTTGTAAAGATCAGATTGAGCGACTTAGAACTCAAACGATGTCAAGTTTCGGATTGGAGGCCTGGGATGATGAGACGAAATGGATTGAAGAGATGCAATTGCATCCAACAAAAACACTTGGTCATTGGGTTAGAGAGAATGCATTAGAAGAGATCAATGCGTTGAATGGCCAAGCTGCCATGTTTCAAGAGCTATATGAAAATGTCGAACAGCTTTATGGTGATGTGCGAAATTTAAAAGTTGAAAATTTAGACGAGAAATTGCAAAAAAGTAAACCAGTTGTTAGTTCGTTATCGGCAATGATGCCATTTATCGAAAAAGCAAAAAATGTAAGTCCAGAGCTAAAGCATTGTTTGTATCAAATGCCTTGGGACTTGGCTGACTTTGAATTCAATTTTGCTTATAAATCGCTCAAAGATATTTATGAAACTCAAGCAAATTTTGCAAGGGTCGAAGACGACAGTTTGGAAATAAGTATTCGAAGAATAAATGCATTGCTTGACAAATATTACGAGAGTAACGTTGAACACATTCGGGCGAAAATTCGAGATGAGTTTTCCGACATGATTCGCGTTACCGAATCTGTCGCCGCTCAATTAACGCAAGAGGAAAAAGTACAGAAGAAGTTATGGCTTGCGGCTCGACGAATATTAGAAAATGAATTCGGTAAATCGATGCGCTATAAGTCGATTCGTGAATTGGCGGGTGAAGAAACAAATTCATTGCTAACTGCTTTAAAACCGGTTTGGCTGATGAGTCCACTCAGTGTGAGTGACACCATGCCAATTGACGTTGATTTATTTGATGTGGTAATTTATGATGAAGCGAGTCAGATTACTGTGGAAGAAGGTGTTCCATCGCTTTTTAGAACCAAACAAACCATCATTGTTGGAGATGAAATGCAAATGCCGCCGACGAATTTCTTTAGCTCAAGCAATACCGTCGATGAAGATGAAAGTGAAACCGAAGAACATATCGGGATAAGCCTTGATGCAGATAGCTTGCTGAACCAAGGTGGACGAAAACTATCGTCGGTGATGCTGGGTTGGCATTATAGAAGCAGGCATGAAAGCTTAATTAGTTTTAGCAATGCTGCGTTTTACAAACGAGGACTTTTAACGATTCCTGATAATGTCATGCATCAATCGCAAAGTGAAGAATCCCTTCCAGTCACGGACATTTCTGAAGACATTGATATTGATAAGATGTTGTCAAAAAGCATTAGCTATCATTACTTGGAAAATGCAACCTATGAAAAGCGTAAAAACGTTGATGAAGCAAATTACATCGCAAAGATGGTTCAGCAGCTGCTGAATCATAAGGATGGAAGAAGCATTGGTGTGGTCGCATTTTCTATGGAACAACAGTCTGAAATTGAGGCTGCTTTACAACGTTTGTGTACAGATGATCGTGATTTTGAAGCACGATTGGAACAAGAATACCAGCGAATGGATGAAGACCAGTTTAATGGTCTTTTTGTAAAGAATTTAGAAAATGTGCAGGGTGATGAGCGTGATATCATTATCATGAGCGTTTGTTATGGTTACAATCATTCAGGAAAAATGTACATGAATTTTGGACCAATAAATAGGAGGGGAGGAGAGAAACGATTGAATGTAATTTTCTCAAGAGCGAAACGAAACATGGTAGTTGTTTCGAGTATCCAACCACAAGATATCAAAAACGACTATAACGAAGGAGCAAACTACTTCAAGCGCTTTTTAAGTTACGCTCGACTAATATCTGAAGGGCGAATTGGAGAAGCAAATGTGATTCTTGACTCAATGAGTCAGACCGAAGAACTTGAAAGTTTAGACAACAAGTTGATTGTTCAGCAGTTGAAAAAAGAGCTTGATAAAATGGGTTACGCCGCTGATGTAGGAGTAGGACAATCCCATTTTAAGTGTGATTTAGCGATTAAGGTAGATGGTGAAGATCGATACCAGTTGGGGATTTTGATTGATCATGCACATCATTATTCAAACGATGACGTGTTGGAACAATATTGCCAGCGACCAGAAATCTTAAAATCTTTTGGTTGGAAGATAACACGTGTGCTTTACAAAGATTGGTTTGAACAAAAGGAACGTGTTCTTGAAAAACTTAAGAAAATCCTCGAAAATAAAACGGTGTTTGAGAAAGCTGTCAATGTCGATGATTTGTTTGAGGCAGGCGAAGATGTTGATGAAGAAGTTCATGAAGCGGAAACAAAAATCTACGTTGTTGAAGATGAAAAAGTTGAAGAAACAGAAGAAGTAATAACGGAACCATCGTTGGATGAAGTGGAGAGTAAACCGTCGAACGAGGTAACTGGCGATATTCCATTCGAACGGTATGAGTTTGTTGAAGGAACGAGTAACAAATATTGGGAAATCGGAGTTGCTGAATCTTCAGTGATTGTGCGTTATGGACGCATTGGAAACAAACCTCAGGTCTCTGAAAAACCGTTTGCTACGAATGAAAAGGCATTGGAAGAAAAAGAGAAAATGATTGGTAAAAAAGTTAAAAAAGGCTACGTTTTTAAGAGTGAATAACTAAGAGTGAATAGTGAAAAGCGTATAGTGAATAGAGGTGTCGCGAAATTTCCTAGGAACGTCTTTCAGAGGAAGCGACGTTAGGCTTGTCTGTCAGTAGACATGGAGTGACTGAAGATACACTTTGGTCAAAATCCAATAAAGTTCTCACCAAAACTACCATGCATACTCAATGGCATGTAATCAACAATAATCGATGTGATATAACCCGTTTCATTAAACACTAATTTTGCGAAATATGTACTGGCGTTCTGTCCCCCGAATATGTATATGTAGATAAAACCATCATCTTCATACGCTTCAATGCTCCGGTCGAATGATGAGTCAGGATATTTGTATAATATTATTGGCTCATATAGATTCGCACAGGATTCTAAACCAGAGCTTATTATTTCTTCATCCAGTTTAACCACTGATCTTGTTCCATCATTCTGCGCGTTGAAACGGAATCGTTTTTGGCTTTTCGCTGTCTGGGTTCCAGCAGATATTGACACTTTCGTCGTTTAGATCTGTTACTAACCATGTTTGACCTTCTGTACTTGGCGTAACAATTTTTATATGTTGGTCATCTACAATTTCCCACGTACCTGACTGATTGTGGCTTTCTCCCATTTTTTGATGAAATTGACCGTCGTCGGTGAATGAAATGTCCATTTGTAATCCAGCAGTCGCAGCATCAACGGTCCAATTACCAACTAATGTCTCAAAATTTCCAAGTTGAGATTTAGATTCAGGCTCAGAGGAAGCCGATTCACTTTTTGTTGTTTCGTTAGTCTCGGTTTTATCCGATTCAGATGTTTTATCAGCATTTTGTCCGCAAGAGGCGAACACAAAAAGACTAGCAGTTGCTATAGTAAATAGCGTGTTTTTGGTTTTCATGTGGTAAATATATAAAATGTAGGACGAATAGTTAAACCACGATTATAAGAATAACCGTATAATAAAAAATATACCCTCCAACGCCAATTCAATGATTACATCTCCAAAAAACCAAGTAAAAATGCTGTTGCTTTTCTTTTCGACTTTATCCTTAGAATTTACACCCTGTTCTTTCCCATTTTGTTTACCACGCTCTGCGCTGCGATAAACCCGCGAAGATCTGCGTTGGTTTCTCCTGTCCGAAGGCCTAGTTTTATTAAGCGGACGAAATTGCAGGTTGTCGTATTGTGCTCGTCTAACCGGATTCTTTAAAACAGTGTACGCCTCATTAATATTTATAAAGTCAGCTTTAGCCGTTTTACTATTATTAACATCGGGATGCAGCTCCAAGGCTTTTGTTCGATATGCTTTCCTGATATCGGAAAATGTGCACGTACTTGTTAATCCCAAGATTTTATAGTAGTCCTTCATGTTAGGTACTTATATCTATAATAAAATTTGCAGAAGTAATATTACAGTAGAGCAATAATATCCAGTTCGAATGATAATTCTTTGATCATATACCAATGCACCGACAACAAAACCTGCTAACGATGATACGACAAAGAATTCTAAGGTTTTGATTGGGTATCCAAAGGTGCCGATTAGTCCTTGCAGTTCTGGATTTGGATTATACGATAAGAGGGATTCTACCCATCTCCAAGTTAAATAACTAAAAAATAACAGCACAATACCTCCATGAAGTTGCGCGGAAAGTAATTTGTTATTTAGTTTAGGTAACATTGTAGTCATCCACATGGCTTGTGTACGTTGAGGGGTAAGCCATTATTTTACGCTTCATCCGCAGACATTAAACCTTGGACTAGTTTAAATCCACCGAAAATAATTGCGCCATAAAAAACGTATCCAAGGTCTGCAACGGTAGCAACCACGCCTCCAACAAAAATAGCACCACCGATAAAAATGTCTTTTGTTGTCGTACTATCATTTTTATTTGTATAAGAAGTCTCTTTCTTTTCTAAAGCAGCAATTTGCTCTTGATCATCGTCATACGATTCGCACGTATTTTCGAATGATGCTATTTCACTTGTGAGTCCGCATATTATACCGAGTTTAGGGTTGAACTTTCTGTTGGTGCAGGTTGAGCATACGGCGATATATTCTTGTCGTGTCATGGCTATTCTGTTTTAGATTTAATCAAATATAAACGCTACATACCAAATAAAAAACGGTCAATGAGGGATGTGCCGGTCTAAGTTAATTCGTTTTTCTTCATTATATCGTAGCTTTGCTGCTAAATATAACGACTTGAGTAGAAAGGATAAATTAGGTAAACAAATGCAGAAAGATCTCGGTGAGATCATTGACTCTGCTTCTCAGCAACTTTTAAATGGGGTTCTTGTCACTGTGTTGGAAGTTGAGGTAACACCTGATCTAGGTCTTGCTAAGGTGTTTTTGAGCTTTCTAAATTCCAAAGACAAAGAGAAAGATTTACAAATTCTTCAAGACAACAAAGCAACCATTCGTCACTACCTCGCACAAAAGTTAAAAGACCAAATGCGCAAGATTCCTGATTTACAGTTTTATCAAGACGATAGAATAGATCGAGCAGCACGAATCAACGATTTATTAGAAAAAATCAAGAAAGATCCTGAGGACTAAATGAATCTTGTTAGGTTCATAGCACGACGGTATCTTTTTTCGAAAAAAAATACCAACGCGATTAATATTATTTCGGCGATTTCAGTATTAATTTTTACTGTCGGTACCGCTGTTATGATTATCATTCTTTCTTTTTTAAACGGATTGGAAGGGCTGGTAATGGGAATGAACGACTCGTTTGACCCAGACATTAAAATTACTGCAAAATTTGCCAAGACGTTTCCAGCAGACTCTTTAATTGACCTGATAGAAGAAACAAAGGGCATTGAGTTTATTTCTCAAACGTTGGAGGATAATGTTGTTGTGAGATACGGTGATGCACAGGAAATTTCCAAAATAAAAGGCGTTGATCAACGTTTCAAAAACGTTACAAATATTGACACATTTATTGTTTATGGCGATTACAAGCTAAGCGACGACAAACGCAATTATGCTGTTTTTGGAAGTTCGATCGCGTCCAGTCTTAATGTTAATATCGAAAGCATTCAAACACAAGCTACGCTTTTTGTTCCAAAGAAAGGAGTGGAGTATAATCAACTGAATCCTGATGCATCGCTGAGCATGCAATATGTTGTGCCATCGGGAGTGGTTGTGTTAAACGAAGAGGGAGATAAGGACTTAATTGTGGCTTCATTGCCTGTAGTGCAGGCGTTATTTAATGTGGAGGGTAGAGTTAGTGGATTAGAGCTAAAGGTCGTTCCGGATGAGATCAAAACAGTACAGAGTGTATTGATTGAAATTCTAGGCGATAGCTATGAAGTACTTAATCGATCAGAACAAAATGAATCCGCATACAAGGTATTTAAAACTGAAAAATGGGCAACGTTTGCAATTTTGACTCTAGTTGTTCTAATAGCTGCTTTTAACACAGTAGGGGCGCTTACGATGCTTGTGCTAGAGAAGAAAAAGGATATAAGTATTCTGAGAAGCATGGGAGCAGAGCAAAGCACCATTCGAAAAATTTTCTTAACCGAAGGTTTGTTAATTACATGGACCGGTATCTTCGTGGGGTTGTTCATTGGAATAGGTTTTATTTTTGTCCAACACACCTATGGTATTGTTCCATTAGAAGGCAGTTTCGTTGAGTATTTTCCAGTCAACTTAAAACTGTATGATATTATTGGTGTTGTCATGGTTATTAGTTTATTGGGTTTTTTAGCATCAATTTACCCATCGTTAAAAGCAGCAGAAGAGAAATGAAATATTTGATAGTCGGTTTAGGTAATATTGGAGACAAATATGCTCGAACCCGTCACAACGTAGGCTTTGATTTTTTGGATTATCTAGCCGAGGCATATGATTTTACTTTTGAAAATGATCGCTTTGGTGCGTATGCAACACATAAATATCGAGGGAGAAATCTACATTTCCTGAAACCTGATACGTTTATGAATTTGAGTGGCAATGCATTGCAATTTTGGATGAAAAAATTGTCGATGCAACCGCATCAGATTCTTATAGTCACCGATGACTTAAACTTGCCATTTGGAACCTTGAGAATGCGCACCAAAGGTAGTGATGGTGGACACAATGGATTAAAGAGCATTCAAGAGGTGTTAAACGGGAGCAAATACCCGCGCTTACGGGTTGGAATTGGTGCAGAGTTTTCTGCAGGTCATCAGATTGACTATGTTTTAGGTGAATGGACAGAGACTGAGGCAAGCGAGCTTCCTAAGCTTTATAAAAAAATGCAAAAAGGAATTGAAGAAATGGTGTTTCGTGGAGTTGGAATGGCCATGAATTTGGTAAATACGAAGGATTTGTAGTAGGCTGTACAATGCTACAATGCTACAATGATTTAATGCTACAATGGTAAATAGAAAGTTGAAAGTTGAGAATTGTGAGTTGGTCAACACTAACCAGGTATGATCAATGCTTCAATTGTCGGTCTGACATTTGAAGTCAACATTATTAAACTAACATTTTCGATTATATATATAGTTCAAAAGCTGTATGGTTGATTTTGAGACACATTAGTATTATCTCATTATCGCATTACCACATTGTGTCAACGAAAAAAGCTCAAAAAGAAAGGGGGTACATAAACATTTTCTCAAATGATTGTGCCCCCCTGTTCAAGTCGCATGTGTAGTCAAAATCTTATCAGTCTACATTGTCATGTAAGAAACTGTTATTTGTCTTTATTTCGGGTTTATTATCTGGTTCATCAACAAGCGAAGTTCGCGAGATATCTGATTCAGATGAGTGTGTGGTGTTTGCTAGTTTAACCCCACGTCTTTTGTATGCCGGAACGTTCTCAAGTTCCTCCATTCCTTCTTGAGAGTTTGCTGTTTTACTTAACTCTTTCAGTCGAAGAATTCGTTCTTTCATTTCTTCTACCCGCGCATTTGCACTGCGGATTTCTTCTTCTTCCTCATTATCTTCAATGTAGTCGAAGATTGAAGTTTGCTTTTTATTGGATACTTCTTCTTCCTCTATTGCCTCTGGATCAATCGAAATAGATTCCAATATATGATTCTCTTCTTCTTCGATTTCAGAAACACCTAAGTATCTATTTTCTGCTTTGTTAAAACCTGTTGCTATTATGGTTACAGATATTTTCGATCCTAAGGTATCGTCATAACACAACCCACATTTAAGGTTTGCGTCCATCCCAGCTTGATCTTGGAAGAACTCGTTGATTGCTGCATATTCATCCATTCGGGCTTCTTCATCGCCATAGGAAATGTTAATCAATAAGTCGCTTGCTCCAACAATCTTGTTATCATTTAGCAAAGGCGAGGTTAAAGCTAGTTCTGCCGCACGCGTCGCTCTATCTTCACCTTCCGCAACTCCATTACCAAGAATTGCAACACCACTGTTGGTCATAGCAGTTTTAACGTCTTCAAAGTCGACATTTATACTACCTGCAATGGTTATTATTTCTGCAATTCCTTTTGCAGCTGTTGTTAAAATATTGTCTGCGTGACTAAATGCTTCAGTAATTTTCAGGTTGCCGTACATGTCTTTGATTCGGTCGTTGGATATTACCAATAATGAATCAACTACTTCCCGCATTTCATTAAGTCCGGTTTCCGCCGCTGTTACTCGTTTACTCCCTTCGAAAGTAAATGGAGTAGTAACAATACCAACGGTTAGAATACCCATGTCTTTTGCAGCTTTCGCAATAACAGGAGCAGCTCCAGTTCCGGTTCCTCCACCCATACCTGCCGTGACAAACACCATTTGAGTGTTTACACCAAGTGAGTCAATGATATCTTCTAAACTTTCTTCAGCCGCGTGTTTTCCAACTTCTGGGTTTGACCCCGCTCCGCGACCTTCTGTAAGTTCGTTTCCAATTTGTATTTTATTTGGAACAACACTCATTTCGAGCGCTTGATTGTCAGTATTAAAGATAAAGAAATCAACGCCAGAAATACCCTGCTCGTACATGTAGTTCACGGCGTTTCCGCCTCCGCCTCCAACTCCAATTACTTTAATAATCGAAGATTTATCCTTAGGTAAGTCTACTTTAAAGTTCATTCCGCTCTTCTAAAAATCTTTAATGTCACTTTCGTCCTTTAACCAAGCTTTGAATTTTGTGAAAAAATGATCACGCCTTTCTGCTTTTATACTTCGATCTTTATCTTCTTCGGTCATTTCAGCTACATCTGCTTCAATTTCAACCTCTTTTTTTTCTTCTCGTCTAAATTCGTTATTTGCCTCGGAATCTTCACGTAACCCTTTTAACACTAAGCCAACTGCTGTAGCATAAATTGGACTTTTTACCTCATCTACCATTCCTTTGGCTAGATGCTCGTTAGGATAACCGATTCGTGCATCCAAACAAGTGATGTATTCTGCTAATTGAGTTATGTTTTTTAACATAGCTCCTCCACCGGTAATTACAATTCCTCCAACCAGTTTCTTTTCTAAACCGCTTGATTTGATTTCGTAATACACAAGTTCTAATATCTCAGAAACCCGTGCACTTATAATCATGGATAAGTTCTTAACGGATATTTCTTTAGGCTCTCTTCCTCGTAACCCTGGAATTGAAACTATTTCGTTTTCGGTTGATTCGTCTGCCAATGCTGATCCAAATCGAGTTTTTAGCAATTCAGCTTGGTGCTTCATTACGTTACATCCTTCTTTGATGTCTTCCGTGATGATGTTACCACCGTAAGGTATAATTGCGGTGTGTCGTATTATGTTTTCATGGAAGATGGCAACGTCTGTTGTTCCGCCTCCGATGTCAACTAAAGCAACACCTGCTTCTAACTCTTCTTCACTTAATACCGAGTGTGCAGATGCTAAAGGCTCTAACGTTAGTTCAGAAACTTTTAGACCTGATTTTTCAACGCACTTGTATATATTTTTTGCGGCTGTTATCTGCCCAGTGATTATATGGTAGTTTCCTTCAAGTTTGACACCAGCCATTCCTATTGGGTCTACAATACCGGGTTCGTTGTCTACAGTAAAGTCTTGTGGAAGAACATGTATAATTTTATCGCCAGGGTTTACTGACAATTTATGCATGTCTTTCTCTAACTTATCTAAATCGTCTTGTGAAATTTCAAGTTCGGCATCATTACGAATAATCATGCCTCTATGTTGCAAGCTGTTGATGTGAGCGCCCGCAATTCCAACATGAACTCGATTTATATCTACATTCGATTTTTTCGCAGCGTCTTCTGTAGAAGCAATAATCGCATTTACCGTCTTGTCAATATTTGAAACAACACCACGTGTTACTCCACCATTCGTTGGGACTTGTCCTAAACCTAGGATGTCAACTTTTCCATATTCACCCATCCTACCCACAATGGTGCAGATTTTTGTGGTTCCTATGTCTAGTCCTACGATGATTTTGTTTTCGGTCATGCTACTTCTTGCAAATTACTTGATCTCTATACTTAATATTTATTTCTCTATAGGTTTCCCATCCGAGATTTGATGAAGCCTTTTGATAAAATCGCATTAGCTTATCAAGTTTTTGTTCTAAACGATTATTGTCTCCAACAACTACTTCGTGCCCTCCCATTTGCGTGGTGAAGATTATATCTCCATTGGGTCTGACAAATATCTGTTCTATAAAGGGTTTCCAGAAGTCTGACTGATTAACATAGCTTGTGAATGTGTACAGTTTTTTGTGCAAGCTCGTGTTGATAAACCCAGTGGCCACTTTTACATCGGGTGTGTATAGCAGTGATAGCGGGAATTTCTTGCCATTTTTATCTAAATAATATCCTGGTTTTCCAAGCGGAATTACTCGTAAAATAGGAGTTTTTTGATGAATGACGAGTTGTAAATTTCCATTCATCGCTAAATAGCAATGGGCTTCTTGAATAAAATCGTTTTTGTTTAAACTTTTTTCAACACTAGCCAAGTCGATATCCTTGCCTTGTAAGCCAATAAATTGGATAGAGTCCTTGCGTAAATAGTCGGCAATTTGGCTTTTTGAAATTAATGGTTCTTGTTTTCTGTGGTATTCAATGTTAAAATCAGTGCAAACAGTATTTGTTTTCTTCACCTTAAAAATAAAAAACAAGGTAATCGTCAGCAACAAACCAACTCCCAAAAACACCCAACGTAACAGATACTTCTTCATACGTAGAGTGATTTCAATGGTTGAATAATTGAGTCAATATCTCCAGCTCCTAACGTAAGGAGAACTTCTGGTAGTTCACTTGCAATTTTGTTAATAGCCCGCTCTTTAGTTTCTAACGATTTTTTTGTACGAATTTTTTCAAGTAAAACTTGGCTGTCTACTCCTTCTATCGGTAGTTCTCTTGCTGGATAAATGTCCAATAAGATTATCTCATCCAATAGTGACAAGCTCTCTGCAAACTCATCCATAAAGTCGCGAGTGCGTGTAAACAAATGAGGTTGAAAGATTCCTGTTATTTTTTTTGATGGATATAGTTCTTTGGTCGCGGATATTATTGCCTTTAATTCTGTAGGGTGATGTGCATAATCATCAATAAAAACATGTTCTTTGGTATTCACAACATATTCAAACCGACGTTTAACCCCTTTGAATGTTTCGAGTGCATTACGCAGTTGGTCTTCGGATACACCCATTTCCAATGCAATACACGATGCTGCTACGGCATTTTCAATGTTATGTTTTCCTGGGATCCCCAGTTTTAGAAGACGGAAAACATCGCTGTCTAGGTACAAATCGAAAATAAATTGACCTTCATGAATGTGAACGTTTCTTGCGCTAATATGCCCTTGCTCAATTCCGTAGGTGATTATTGGTCGTTTAAATTCGTTCTGACAATCGGCTTGAACAAACAGTTTTCCATCAGGATTTACGTTGTCGCCAAATTCAATAAATGATTTTGTGAGTGAGTCTTTGTCACCATATATATCCAAATGGTCGGCATCCATATTGGTTATGGCCGCATATTTTGGAGTTAAATGAAGAAATGAACGATCAAACTCGTCGGCTTCAGTTACACTTACTGAGGTTGTATTTTCTTTTAACGTGTTGTAATAATTGCTATTTAAATTTGATGAAATACCTCCTAAGAAAGCAACTTGTGGTATTTCAGATACAGATAGAATGTGTGCTAAAAGACAGCTTGTTGTTGTTTTTCCATGTGTTCCTGCAATGGACAAATTTGTTGTCTGCTGAGTAACGATTCCTAGTGCCTCAGCGCGTTTAATGATGCGTACATTCTCAGATTCAAAATAAGTTTTGATGCCTAAATTAAAGGGAACAGCAGGTGTGTACACAACTACAATTTCTGATAAAGAGACACCTGTAAGTTGTTCTTTTGCCCAAGATACGTCATCGCTAAAATGAATTTCTATGTCTTCGTCACGTAATGCTTTTGTTACAGGATTTGGTGTTTTGTCATAACCCAAAACATTAAACCCCTGATGCTTAAAATATCTGGCTAGAGCGCTCATACCTATGCCACCAATGCCAATAAAAAATACGGTATGTAGCTGCTTTATGTTCATTGACTTATTAGGCATTCAATTTCTTGAACAATCAATTCCGTTGCGTTTGTCTTGCCTAAGAGCTTAGCGTTTGACTGTAAAAATTCTATCCGATTTTTATCATCGATTAACTGTAATGCAAAAGATACTAGTTTCTCTAAAGCTTCATGATCTCGGATGATTTCAGCAGCGTCTTTTTCAACCATGGCCATTGCATTTTTAGTCTGATGATCTTCAGTCACATTAGGACTTGGAACCAAAATACTCGCTTTACCCAGAGCACTTAATTCTGAAAGACTAGATGCTCCAGCTCTAGAAATAATCAGATCTGCGGCTTGATATGCCAAATCCATCTCCTTGATAAAGGTAGTTTGTATACCATAAACCGAGTGCTTCTCTGAATATGATTTCCCTGTTTGCCAAATTACCTGAATACCTTTTTGTTCAAATAATTTTAGGTCTTTTGCTATTGCTTGGTTAATAGTTCTAGCACCTAAACTACCACCGATTATCAAGACTGTTGATTCATTTATTAAACCAAAATGTTCTCGTGCTTGTTCTACTGTTTTGTTGGAGTTTAGTAATTCTTGGCGGATGGGGTTTCCAGTAATGACAATTTTTTCTTTTGGAAAGAAACGCTCCATGTTGTCGAATGCAACACAAATTTTGTCAGCTTTTTTTGATAATAGTTTATTAGTAATACCTGGGTAGCTGTTTTGTTCTTGAACCAAAGTTGGTATGCCAAGTACATTTGCTACGTACAACAATGGTCCACTAGCGAAGCCACCAACACCAATAACCGCCGAAGGCTTTATTTTTTTAATAATTTTATACGATTTCCATAAACTAGAAAGGAGTTTGAATGGAAAACTAAAGTTCTTTAGAGAGAGTTTTCGATCTATTCCACTTATCCAAAGCCCATGAATCTTGAATCCAGCCTCTGGAACTTTTTGCATCTCCATTTTGTCTTTTGCTCCGACAAATTCTATCGTCGATTCAGGGTATTTCAGTTGTAAAGCTTTACCAATTGCAATTGCTGGAAAAATATGGCCACCAGTACCGCCACCTGAAATTAAAAATGTTCTTTTATTCTTCATCTATTAACTCAGTTTCGTTTCTGCTTATTCGGCTAACACTTAGGATTATTCCCATTGCAATACTTGTAAATAGTAAGCTCGTTCCTCCCATGCTTATAAATGGTAGCGGTAATCCAGTATTTGGGAATAAATGAACCGCTACTCCCATGTTCATGAAAGCTTGAATTACGAGTGTAAAGGACAGACCTATGGCTAGCAGTGCTCCAAATGCTTTGGGAGAATGGACGACAATCAACACCGCACGGTACAATAACGTGAGGTAAAGCCCCATTACAAATAGTCCACCTATCAATCCATATTCCTCAATAATAATTGCATAAATAAAATCTGAGAAGGCTAATGGTAGGAAGTTTCGTTGTTTACTTTTTCCAGGCCCTAAACCCGTTAAACCACCATTAGAGATGGCAATATTAGCTTGTTGATTCTGATATGATTCCGCGGTTTCATCACCCCCAACAAAGCTTACATAACTTTCAATTCTCGATTTCCATGTTTTGATACGACCTATGTCTGTGTCAGAATTCCATATAACGAAGGCCAAAACGCCAATAACTATGGTTCCAGTACCAAAAAGGGCAAAAAGATATTTTGCAGGAATCCGCCCAATAAATAATAGTAAAATGGACGTTGCAAATAAAACAGCGGCCGTTGATAAATCGGCGATACCAATCAATGCGCAAACGACTACAATGACTATTAGTACTGGTAAAAATGTCTTTTTGAAATCGGCGACAGATTCTTGTCGTTTTGACAAGAACTGTGCGATATACATGATAAGTGCAACTTTGGCAAAATCGGAGGATTGAAATGACAGTCCAATACCCGGAATTGTGATCGAACGTTTCGCATTGTTCAAATCATTACCAAAGATTAATGTGTAAAACAGGAGGACCATAGCTAAGTACACCAAGTACTGGGCTGGTCTAGAGTAATATTGAAAATCAACCAAATGCGTTAACCACATGAGAAATAGTCCCATGACTAATATCCCAACGTGTTTAACTAAGTAATACTCTGTGTCGCCTCCATGAAATTTATAGGCAAAAAGACTCGTAGAACTATATATTGCAAGCACACCCCACAATGAAAGTAGGACAACAACGAACCATATTATATGGTCTCCCTTGATATTATTACGAATCCAATGTAGCACTACTTACAGATTACGCACTTCATACTTAAATTGACGGCCTCTGTCTTCATAGCTTTCGAACAAATCGAAACTTGCGCATGCTGGAGAAAGAAGAACTACCTCAGTTTTAAATGCCATTCCATTAGCAACTTGCACCGCTTCTTTAGCCGAAGTAACGTTGATAATCATATCGACATGTTTTGAAAAAGCTTGGTGTAACGCGATGTTGTTTTTTCCTAAACAAATAAGGATGCGTACTTTTTCCTTTACTAGTGGGACTAAGCTTGAATAATCATTGCCTTTGTCAATACCGCCAGCAATCCAAACTACTGGTTTTTTCATACTTTCTAACGCATACCAAGCAGAATTAACATTAGTAGCCTTTGAATCGTTAATGTAATCTACGCCTTTTACAGCCGTCACAAATTCTAGTCTGTGTTCAATGTTTTTAAAGTCCATTAGACTCTCTCTAATTACGTCGTTTCGGATAAGTAGAGAGTTTGCTACAATGGATGCTGCCATTGAGTTGTACGTGTTGTGTTTCCCACTAATTGTGAGTTGATTTAAGTCCATTTTAAATTTTATTTTTGGTTGATATAAGTTGATGTGAAAAGCAAGTTCGTCAGTCCATGCGCCCTCGTCGACGGTATGATTTATCGAGAAAGGAAGCTTGTGAGCATTTGTAGGGTGTTCGGTTAGATAGTTTGCAACAGGTTCAGAATCCTCACAGTAGATGAAATAATCGTTTTCATTTTGGTTCTGTGTGATTCTAAATTTTGAGGCGATATAGTGCTGGTAACTTGGATATCGATCCAGGTGATCAGGGGTAATATTTAGTAAAATTGCGTAGTGAAACTTGGTTTCGAAAATCAAGTCAAGTTGAAAGCTGCTAAGCTCAATTACGTAATGAGTGAACTGATTGTCAATTACTTGTCGTGCTAAGCTATGACCTACATTACCCGCGAGGCCAACCTTTATTCCAGCTGATTGTAAAAGGTGGTGTGTCAAAAGGGTAGTTGTTGTTTTACCATTTGTCCCGGTAATTCCAATCAACATTGCCTCTGTATGGCGAGCGCCAAACTCAATTTCGGATATCACTGGCACTCCATTTTTCTTCAGTTGTTTTACTAACGGTACTGTTAGAGGAATCCCAGGACTTAAGATTACTTCATCAGCATTTAGAATAAGCTCTTCAGAATGCAATCCTTGCTCGTAAGCAATGTTGTTGTCTTTTAAATCTAAGGCATACTTATCCTTTATCGTTCCTTTGTCAGAAACAAACACGTCATGTCCCAAGTGCTTTGCAAGTAATGCTGCACCTGTTCCGCTTTCACCAGCGCCTAATATGACTGTTCTTCTTGGCAATTGTTATCGTAGCTTAAAGGTTATTATGGTGAGCGCTGCTAGCATGATTCCGACAATCCAAAACCTCGTAACGATTTTGGGTTCTGCGTATCCTAACTTTTGATAGTGGTGATGTAAAGGCGACATTTTGAATATGCGTCGACCTTCGCCATATCGTTTTTTTGTGTATTTGAAATAGCTGACTTGAATGACAACCGATAGATTTTCAGCCAAAAAGATTCCGCATAAAATTGGAATCAATAATTCCTTACGAAGCATAATGGCAAAAACTGCGATTATTCCTCCTAGTGCTAAACTTCCAGTATCGCCCATAAAAACTTGAGCAGGGTAGGAGTTGTACCATAAAAAGCCGATACATGCCCCGACGAAAGCCGCACCAAAAATTACAAGTTCCCCTTGAAAAGGAATAAACATGATGTTCAGGTATTTGGCGAATATGGCATTACCAGAAATGAACGCTAGCACAGCTAACGTGAGACCGATTATAGCACTCGTTCCAGCAGCCAATCCGTCGATGCCGTCGGTAAGGTTGGCTCCATTACTTACCGCAATGATGATAAACGTGACAACAAACACGTAGATAATCCACGAGTACTTTTTAGCATTTGCATTACTTAAAAAGAAAAGTAAGTCTGCATAGTCAAACTCATGACTTTTTATAAATGGAATCGTGGTTATAGTTGATTTATTATCTATGACATACATCGTTTCACCAAGCTCATTTTGATAGCTTTCATGTGAGGCTTCAATTTGAGTAGAAGTGGCTTCGCTTTGTGAAACAGTTTCACGAACAACAACTTCTTTGTTAAAGTAAAGTGTGAGACCGATGATTAACCCTAAGCCGAGTTGACCCACAACTTTGAATTTACCAGCTAAGCCAGCTTTATCTTTTTTGAAAACCTTAATGTAATCATCCAAGAATCCAATTAACCCAAGCCATACGGTGGTTACAATCATCAGGATGACGTAAATATTCCTGAGTCTAGCGAATAATAATGTGGGGATTAAAATGGCGGCAATAATGATTAAACCACCCATTGTTGGTGTTCCTTTTTTCTCGATTTGCCCTTCAAGTCCCAGGTCGCGAATTGACTCACCAACTTGCTTTTTACGGAGCATGTCTATTAACTTCTTGCCAAAAAGCAGGCTAATCATTAATGAGACAATTATGGCCAGGATGGCTCTAAACGAGCTAAATTCAAACACACCAGCCCCTGGAATTGCAAAATGTTGTTCTAAATATCTAAATAAATAATACAGCATACTTTATAGGTTTTGGGAGGTGTTTTTTATGAATACTTCTTTATCGTCAAAGGGGTGTTTTACTCCTTTAATGTCCTGATATGTCTCATGACCTTTGCCCGCAATTAGAATTATATCGCCTGGGTTAGATAAACTAATCGCGGTTCGAATAGCTTGCTCTCGGTCGGTAATTTTTAGTACTTTTTTATAGTGTTGAGGTGGAATGCCAGTTTGCATATCGGCTAAGATTGCTTCTGGATTTTCCGTTCGTGGGTTGTCTGAAGTAAGGATGACTTTGTTGCTCAACTCGGCTGAGACTTTTGCCATAATTGGACGTTTGTCGTGATCTCTGTTTCCACCACATCCGATTACGGTAATCAGTTGTTCGTTTTTAGAGCGAACTGCATTTATCGTTTGCAATACGTTCTCTAGGGCATCGGGAGTGTGCGCATAATCGATTACGCCAATTATTTTACTCTCTGATTGAATATACTCAAAACGGCCGTTTACTGCAGTTAAACTTGTTAAAGCGGTAATGATGGTATCTGATTCCTGACCGAGAATAAACGCAGTGGCATAAACGGTGAGTAGGTTGTAGGCATTAAATTTTCCAACTAAATGATACCAAGCTTCTTTTCTATCAATGGATAATAACATCCCATTGAAATCGTGCTCAACTATTCGAGCCGTGAAATCAGCAGAAGAATGTAACGCGTAGGTGTATCGCGTAGCACTGCTGTTCTGCACCATAACCAAACCATTTTTATCGTCTTTGTTGGTTAAGGCGAACGCGTCTGAATCTAAATGATCAAAAAGTGATTTTTTTACATCTCGATAGTTGGCAAAAGTTTCATGATAATCGAGATGATCATGAGTAATATTTGTGAAGGCCGCGAGCTTAAAACGCAAACCTCCAATTCGCTCTTGATGAATGGCATGTGAACTCACCTCCATAAAGCAGTAAGTGCAACCTGCATCCACCATTTTTTTAAGTAAGTGGTTGAGCGTTATAGGGTCTGGCGTTGTATGCGTGGAAGGTGAAACGGTATCGTTAATTTTGTTTTCGACCGTGCTGAGCAAACCACATGAAATTCCAAGTTTTCTGTACAGTTTATATAACAACGTCGCAACGGTGGTTTTCCCGTTTGTTCCGGTAACACCAACGAGCTTCAAGTTTTTAGATGGGTTGTCGTAATAGTTTGAGGCGAGCGGTCCAATGAATGAAGTGGTGTTTTTTGTAATTACATAGGTTACGCTGTCATGCGGGTTTTCCGGAACCTCTTCCGCGATTATTACTGAAGCACCGTTTGAAATGGCCGTTTCTATATACTTATGACCGTCCGTAATACTTCCTCTAATCGCAATGAAACAATCTCCTGGCTTAACCAAACGAGAATCCAATTGCAAATGATTTATGTCAATAGCAGAATCTCCTTTTATTGAAAAAGACAAATTGTTAGGCAATATGGAATTCAATTGCTTCATTTATCGGTACTAAGTCTGAGGTAAATTGTTCTCCCGGGCGTAAGGACGGTTCCAGGCAATGGAGATTGTTCAACCACTTTGCCAATGCCTCGCTGTCTTACTTTATATCCTTTGTTTTCAAAGAGGAATAGGCATTTCGACAATCCCAATCCTTTAACATCAGGCATAACGTTTTTTTGAAAATCGATTCGCTTACCTACTAGTTCGCCTTCACCAGATTTTAGAACTACGAGTTCTTGATTTCGTGCGTCTACATCATAGTCGAGATTTAGTTTTTTACATACCTTTTTTACATCGCTGTATTTTCCTCCAAGCACGTTGGGAAGTGCTGTGGTGTCAGAATATGGTACTCGCGCATGAACCGCGTTTGCATAAATTTTAGACGCGATTTCTTTGAAAACAGGTAGTGCTACTTGTGAACCATAGATGCGTCCTTTAGACGGTCGACTAATCATCACAACTAGTGTGTATTTTGGATTGTCGGCGGGAAAGTAGCCCGCAAAACTTGAGTGATATTCGTTTGTATACCCTTCCGAATTATCTGAAATTCTTGATGTTCCTGTCTTCCCTGCAACTCGAAACGGAAGGTCTTTTAATGCTTTGGCTGTTCCGTTTTGAACAACTCCCTCAAGCATTGTACGCAGATCATCAAGAGTAGATTGTTTGCAAATCTTACTGTTGTAAACAAGCGGTTCATAATGCTCGTCCAATTGTCCTAAAGACCCAATCCCTGCTATTAAATATGGACGCATCATAACTCCATCGTTCGCCACCGCGTTGTAAAGCATAGCGATGTGCAACGGGCTCATTGAGACGGAGTATCCGATAGACATAGATGGCACAGCCATTCCAGACCAACCAGGTCTTGTTGGTCGAAGTATAGACGGAATAACCTCACCTTTAATACCCGTTTCCAACGGCTCAGTGAGTTTCAGTTCTTCGAAGTATTTAATAAACTCAACTGGGTCTTTCTTAAACCCTTTAAATGCGGTGATGGAAATCCCGACATTCGATGAGTTTTCAAACACTTGTTGATAGGTCATCTTGCGAACTCGTGTATGCCCACTGTCTTCAATGCTGTCGTTTTTAAAAAATTTGTATGAGCCGTAATGCACATCAATTGAATCGTCAAGTTCAACATCGTTGTTTTCAAGCGCAGCTAATGCAGAAACTAGTTTTATCGTACTTCCAGGCTCATAGCCAGTGCCAATTGCGTGGTTGAAATATTCTCTTAAGCCATCAGTCGTATTGTTGATATTGGCAATCGCCTTGATTTTTCCAGTTTTGACTTCGAGCAATACAGCAGTTCCATAGGCTGCGCCATTATCCAAGATTCCTTTACTCAGTTCTTCGTTCACTAAATCTTGTAAGCCAATGTCAACCGTAGTGAAAATGTCTTTTCCGTTTGTCGCACTTATTTTCATATCGTTTTCTAAAGGGCGATACCCTCCAGGAACTTTACGAACGACCATTTTGCCATCTGCACCAGTCAGTATTTCATCAAAACTTGCTTCAATACCAGCGCCTTTATGGTTTTCATTGATATAGCCAATTGTTCTGGCCATCAATTCGTAATACGGTTTTTTACGAATGTTTTTTTCTTCTAATACGATTCCACCTTTGTATCTGCCAGCACTGAAAATTGGCCAACTCATAATCTCTTTGCTCTGCAGAAAGCTTGCATTTCGAATAATCGTGACATATCGTTTTCGGAGTCGATAACCTTCTTCTAAAACAGTCAGATACTCATCTGATGTCCGATTTTGTAAGGTGTTGGCAAGTCTTGTAGCGAGGATATTCTTATAGCTGCCAAAAGAATCTTTGTGAAACTCGTGAATGACACCGAAGTCTAAGCTGATTTTATAAATAGGGACACTTGTTGCGAGGAGGCTCCCATCTTCCGAATAAATGCTTCCACGAACAGCGGGTATTGTTTGATATTTGACGTGCAAACTATCGTCTACTGCATTCCAGTGCTCTCCTTGAACGTACTGCACATTTACGATTTGGTAAACAATGCCCACACTAAGAAAGACAAGCATTAATATGCTGACTATCACACGCCACAATATGTCTTTTTTAACGTTCAATCTGGTTCCTGATTCAAATCAATAGGTGCTTCTTGTATTGGAGTTAATCCTTTGTCTTTTAGTCTTTTGGCAACATCTGATTGTTTGTTTTGCCCGACTATTTGGGATTTAAGTGTTATATATTCTGCTCTTAGTTCCTTAAGCTCGTTTTTGACTTTTTCTGATTCACGGTGCTTTTTGTCAGCAACATGCGAGTAGTACACGTATGGAATTGCCAAAATGCCAATAAAGACGATTAGCTTGAGCATTTCAGTTCCTTTCAAAACCTCAAAGCCCCAGACTATGCGGGAGTTTTCTTTATTTGATATAGGTTCTTGAGTACTCATAACTTCTCTGCTATTCTTAGTTTGGCACTTCTAGAGCGTGGGTTACTCACTAATTCTTCCTCCGAAGCCGTAATAGGTTTTCGAGTAATTAGTTTAAATGGTTGTAGAGATCTTCCGAATGCATCTGTTTCGATCTTTCCCTCGAAATTTCCAGATTGCATGAAGGTTTTGACTAATCTGTCTTCTAAACTGTGGTATGACATTACGACAAGTCGACCGCCTGGCGCAAGGCATTCTAAGCTTTTTGTTAACAAAGATTTTAATACACCTAGTTCGTCATTTACTTCAATGCGAAGTGCTTGAAACAGTTGAGCCAATTCTTTATTACGTTGTTTTGGAATGGTGAACTCCTCAGCAATAGCTGCTAAATCACCTGTAGTGGCAATTGGTTTGCCTTGTCGCACTGCGACTATTTTGTTGGCTAATTTCCAAGCGTATCTGATTTCACCATAGGTTTTAAAGAGTTTACTGAGCTCTTCCGCCGAATACGTATTGACAATTTCATAGGCATCTAGTGCTTGCTCTTGATTCATTCTCATGTCCAAGTCAGCGTCGTATCGGAAGGAAAATCCTCGTTCACCTTCATTGATCTGATGCGACGAAACACCAAGATCAGCCAGAAGTCCATCAACTTTTGGAACTTCAAAATATTTCAGAAAATTTGAGATAAATTGAAAATTATGATTGACAAAAATGAGGTTTGGGTAATCAATGGCTAATTCACGTGCATCATTGTCTTGGTCAAATGCAATCAACTTGCCATCAGGAATTTTATCCAAAATGGGGTATGAGTGACCACCGCCACCAAAGGTGACGTCAACATACGTTCCGTCTGATCTGAGGTTCAACCCTTCTAAACACTCAGACAGCATAACCGGTACGTGATATTTACTCATCGTTTCCACTGTCATTTCCCATTACTTCTTCGGCTAAGTCAGCGTAGTCATCTGGATCCATATCCATTTGCTCTTCATAAACTTTCTTAGACCATATTTCTATTTTGTTTTCGTATGCATAAAAAACCACCTCTGATTCTATTTCAGCATACGTGCATAATTTCTTGGGTAATAATATTCGGGAAGCAGTATCGATTTTTATCTCAGTCGCACCGCTGTTAAACAATCTTTTAAATCGCCGATCATTTCTCTTGAAATCACTCAGTTTATTTAGTTTTTGGGTTTCAATGTCCCAATCTTTTCGAGTGAAGAGAGTGAGGCATTTATCAAAACCTCGGTTTACCACCATTCTGCTCAAAGCATCCTTCGGAATCTGCCGTTTTAAACCAGCAGGAACGATAGTGCGACCCTTGTCGTCAACCTTACATTCATATTCACCGATATAACCCGACATGCTTTTTTGTTGAGATAAAAATTCGATGTAAAAGTATTACAGATTCTCCCACTTTCTACCACAATCTCCCACTTTTTTCATAGAAAAATTTCCACAGGTAGTTTAAGGCATTGAAAAACAATAAGTT
This sequence comes from uncultured Bacteroidota bacterium, assembly GCA_937124965.1. Lineage (GTDB taxonomy): Bacteria > Bacteroidota > Bacteroidia > NS11-12g > UBA9320 > UBA987. Next base: position 314,052 of record CAKZLB010000013.1, on the reverse strand, counting down.
GTACTGTATAATTGTGGTGGGAGAATTTTATACTTTGTCGATGAATAATCGTGGTTTAAGCGTTTTTTTAGTTCCTTTTTGAAAATAAATGGTGTCTGTTGGGTAAAAGTGGTAGAGGTTTTTGATTTTAAAAATCGGTAAGTTTGCCATCGTATAAATGAATCAGAATGACGGAAGAGGTTAGGTGGAAAGTGGTGTACGTGATGTCTCGACAAGAGAAGAGAGTTGCGCAACGATTGAGTGAAGTTGGAATTGAAAACTATTTGCCAATCGTTAAACGCCTTAGCAATTGGAGTGACCGCAAAAAATGGGTTGAACTACCGATGTTTAATGGGTACTTGTTTGTCCGGCCAACAACGTTACAAGTTCATGAGATTTTGAACAACAGCGGGGTAGTTAGCTTTTTATCGTTTGAGGGAAAGCATGCTATTGTTAAAGATCGTGAAATTGAAATAATAAAAGCCATTGAAAAGGAAGGATATTTTGCTGAAACGATTTTAGATCCATCAGATTTTACTGAGGGAGAGAAAGTTTTGGTGAACGAGGGTCCGCTAAAAGGACATTACGTTGATTTGATTAGAAAAAACAACGAACGAATTTTCCTCGTTTCATTTGACACATTAGGCCAAGGTATTAAGATAAATATACCCTTTGAATTTCTTCAAAAGGTAAAAGATAGCATAAAAAAACCTTCCATGTAACGTGGAAGGTTTTATAGCGCTGAGCTCAAGTCTTTATTAATTAAACAGCAAAGCTCTCACCACAACCACAAGTACGTGTAGCATTTGGGTTTATAAAGTTAAATCCTTTTCCGTTTAAGCCGTCTGAGAAGTCAAGTTCAGTTCCGCACAGGTACAAAAAACTTTTCATGTCGCAGATAATCTTTGCACCTTCAGAGTCAAATACTTGATCTCCTTCTTTAGATTCGTTGTCGAAATCTAGGTTGTAACTTAAACCACTACAACCACCTCCAACAACAGATACACGAATAAAGTAGTCATCGCTAAGATCTTGCTCAGATTTTAGAACGTTTATTTTTTCGAGTGCAGAGGGAGTAATTGTAATCATAACTTTATTCTTATGCGATTTCTTCTAAGCCTTGTTTAGTTCTGTAATCGTTGATTGCCGTCTTAATCGCGTCTTCAGCTAATACCGAACAGTGAATCTTTACAGGTGGAAGGGCTAACTCTTCAACGATAGCCATGTTGTCAATTTCCATAGCTTCATTTACCGTTTTTCCTTTTAACCATTCAGTTGCTAAAGAAGAAGAAGCGATTGCAGATCCGCATCCAAATGTTTTGAATTTTGCATCTTCGATAATGCCATTTTCTTCATTTACTTGAATTTGCAGTCTCATTACATCACCACATTCTGGAGCTCCTACTAGTCCAGTACCAACGTTTTTATCTTCTTTATTCAGCGTTCCAATGTTTCTTGGGTTGCTGTAGTGATCAATTACTTTTTCTGAATATGCCATACTATTTATTTTAAAATTTGAATATGTGTACTAATCTAAATTTAGTGCTCTTGCCAAACTACTGATTTAAGATCGATTCCTTCTTTGAACATCTCCCAAAGTGGACTCATTTCTCGTAGTTTATGTACTGCTGTTTTAACATGATCAATTGCAAATTCAACTTCTTCATCTGTTGTAAATCTGCCTAAACCAAATCGTAGCGAAGAGTGTGCTAAGTCATCATCTAAACCTAAGTTCTTTAGAACGTAACTTGGTTCTAATGAAGCTGAAGTACAAGCTGATCCTGATGAAACTGCTAAATCTTTAATTCCCATCATTAAGCCTTCTCCTTCAACATGCTTGAAAGAAATGTTTGCAACGTGAGGTAGTCTATGATCTCTATTTCCGTTAACGTAAGACTCTTCAATCTTCAACAATTCAGTTTCCAAATGATCTCTCATTTTAGAAAGTCGAGCTGCCTCTTCTTCCATTTCCTCCATACAGATTTCGCATGCTTTCCCAAGTCCAACGATACCTGGAACATTTAGTGTCCCACTCCGCATTCCTCGCTCATGACCGCCGCCATCCAATTGTGAGGTAACCTTCACTCTTGGATTCTTTCGTCTAACGTATAATGCTCCTGCTCCTTTTGGGCCGTACATTTTATGTGCGGTAAAAGACATCAGGTCAATATTTTGTGCCATCACATCAACAGGAACTTTTCCAACAGCTTGGGTTGCATCTGAATGAAAAAGTACATCGTGTTTTCTGGCAATCGCTGAAATTTCTTCTATTGGTTGCAAAACTCCTATTTCGTTGTTTCCATACATAATAGAAATCAAAATTGTTTTGGGGGTAATTGCCGCTTCTAAATCCGCTAGGTTAATTAACCCATCCTCGTTTGGTGACAAATAAGTCACTTCGCCTCCAAGTTTTTCAATGTGTTTGCACGAATCTAAAATTGCTTTGTGTTCTGTGTTTACAGTTATAATGTGGTTACCTTTACGGGCATACATTTCGTAAACACCTTTAATCGCTAAATTATCTGATTCTGTAGCCCCAGAAGTGAATATGATTTCCTTAGGAGACGCATTTATTAATTTTGCTACTTGTTCTCTAGCATAATCTACCGCTTCTTCTGCAGTCCAGCCAAAGGCGTGGTTACGACTTGCAGCATTCCCAAATTTATTATTGAAATAAGGAAGCATTGCCTCTAGAACTCTTGGGTCCATTGGCGTGGTGGCGTTGTTGTCTAAGTATATCGGAAACGATAGCATTCTTATTTTTATTTAGATTAATTCTACTTTGCAAATATAAACACTATTGGAATAAAATGGTTCAGTACAGTCAGGCATTTTTCCTGACTATTTTTCAGCATCTTTGAAACAAAAAATCGTGATACGAAAAATTGAACATTTAGGAATCGCAGTTAAGTCAATAAAGAATTCTAATGACCTTCTATCTAAGCTATTAGATTCTGAACCTTACAAAGAAGAAGCCGTTGAGTCTGAAAGTGTTTTGACCTCTTTTTTTAAACTCGGGGAAACAAAAGTTGAACTTCTTGAAGCGTCGTCTCCAGATAGCTCAATTTCAAAGTTTATAGAAAAACGAGGAGAAGGAATCCACCATATAGCTCTGGATGTTGTGGGAATTGAAGATGAGTTAAAACGACTTCAAGACTTAGGTTTTCAATTGATTCATGACACACCAAAAGCAGGTGCTGACGGCAAAAAAATTGCTTTCTTACATCCAAAATCGACCAATGGAATCTTGGTTGAGTTGTGTGAAGACATGGAATCTTCAGATGGAGACTAAATAAATGATGATTTATTTCTGATTTAAATAATCAACAAACTTCAATTCCTATCTTTGACGAAGAATGAAAACCAATCAGATAGTACGATTTGTTTTAGGTATGGCAGGATTGGTTCTGCTGTTTTGGTTTGCATGGCAGGTGAAACAGGTGTTTATCTACTTTGCAGTTTCAGTGGTATTGGCTCTAATGGGGAGACCATTAATGGGTAAAATATCTAAACTCAAAATCAAAACTTGGGAGGTGCCAGATTGGCTTAGTGCACTGGTAGTGATTGTTGTTTATATGTTCGGACTTTCACTCTTTTTTAAGTTTCTTATTCCAGTTCTCGCGCAACAGATTGATATAATCGTTAACCTTGACGTGGAAACATTGATGAGTGCTTTCGAGGGTCCTATTTACTCAATTGAAGCATGGTTTAAGGAAATGAACATTGAGGAAATGAACCGCGATGCAATACAAAGCCAATTGGTTAGTTACCTTGATTTTAGTTTTCTTACGGGGCTATTTGAAGATATAATGTCTGGACTAGGTTCTGTGCTGGTTGGATTTATGAGTGTTCTATTTATTACCTTTTTTCTGCTGAAGGATAAGGACATTGTAAACAATATTGTAAACTCTCTCACCCCAGATCGTTACTTAGAAAAGATTCATAATATACTGTCTGATACCAAAGACTTGCTGACTCGCTATTTTATTGGCGTTGCAATTCAAGTTTCAATCATTACAGCAATAGTTTCAATAGGGTTGTCAATTTTTGGTGTTCCAAATGCTTTGCTAATCGGTTTTATGGCCGGGCTAATAAATATTATTCCATACATCGGACCAATTATCGGAGCAACTTTCGGAATCTCATTGAGTTTATTGTCTCATGTTCATTTGGAAATGACTGGAGAGCTTACTCCGTTAATCTTAAAAATTTTAGCTGTGTTTGCAACGGCTCAATTGACTGATAATTTTGTACTTCAACCGCTTATCTTTTCAAAAAGTGTTAAAGCTCACCCGTTGGAAATCTTTGTCGTAATTATGGCTGCAGGTATGGTTGCTGGTGTACTAGGGATGATTTTAGCTGTTCCAACCTATACATTTTTACGAATTGTAGCTAAAGAGTTTTTTCAAGGATACAAAGTCGTACAAGGTCTCACAAAAGACTTATAATCCACCTTGTTTATTGTAAGAGAAATACGATTTTAATCGCTGATTAAACTCAATAATTAATTCATCCGATTTTTCAAAATTTTTGTCAAATTGACGATATGGAGTGAAATATGGGAATGGCTCGGAAAGCATGTTTAGATTATTGTCGTAGACAAATATTCCCCATTTCAATTGACTATTATCCTCCAAAAAAAGTTCGTCTATCTTAGCATAGTACATTTTTTTTGACTCAGGAACTTTGTAATCAATGACACCATCCTCTGTAAGGATTTTGAGCTTTTTTGAAGGAAAATTTAACAACGAGTCTGTTGTTATCACAAAATCACCAAAGTTATAATATCTGTAAATTGTATCTCTCATGGCCACAATTCGAGCACGTCGAATACTGTCTCGCTTTGCGGGGTCACGTGTTTCCAGTATTCCAATGGCTTTAGAATCTTTCGTAGGAATAACAAAGACTAATATGCCAGAACCTTCAGAGTTTAGGTCTTGAATGTGCATGCCTGCATTTCTTACAGCTTTATTTTTTGCAGCTTGCTTGTCTACTTTATTCTCATTGTTCGACAAATCATTTATCCGTAACTGCAGGCCAAGTTGCAAATAGTCAATTCTTCCTTTAATAGATCCTTTTAATTGTTCTCCTAAGAAGAAATCATTATATGACACTGTGAATCTACTTCCCTTACTCAAATCCAAACCTAGACCAATGTGTAACCCAACGTCAACTATATTGTCGTTTATGAATTGATTGAAAACAGGCTTTATGCTGCCACCATTTAACAATGACTCACTATAACTGATGTTGTACCCAAGAATTCCACCTACTACTAAATGAGTTTGTTTTTTTTGATCTAAAGGTTTTACCAGAGAAAGTATAAAATCACAATTATTTGAAACATGGCTAATGTTTAAGAAGTCGTTTTCATACCTAATTTGACTATAGTTTATGTTCGACTGAAGGCCAAAGTTGGAAAAAGATCTTTCTAAAAACATTCCAGCTCCAAATCCAGGCTTGTTAGTAAGCGTATCTGAGGATATCGGTTTTACGAGCCCACTGTTAAAATGAAGATTAACGCCATACTCCCATTTGTTTTGGGCAATTGCATTAGTTAGAAATAAACATACAATTATGCCAAGCAAATATCTCATAGCACAAAGTTGTTACTAATTGTTATATAAAACACTAAGACTTTAGGATTGAACTGAATGGGTTTACAAACGCTTATATATCAAACTTAATTCCTTGCGCCAACGGTAAGGAAGTTCCGTAATTGATTGTATTCGTTTGCCGTCTCATGTAGTTTTTCCAAGCATCTGATCCAGATTCGCGACCACCACCAGTATCTTTTTCACCGCCAAAAGCACCGCCAATTTCAGCTCCACTAGTTCCAATGTTAATATTTGCAATTCCACAGTCGGAACCTTCGTTGCTCAGAAAGTATTCGGTTTCAAGCACACTGTCACTAAAAATAGCAGAACTAAGACCCTGCTTTACATCATTTTGCATAGCAACAGCTTCTTCGATTCTATCATACGGCATCACGTATACTATTGGAGCGAATGTCTCTTCCTGAACGATTGGTAAATGGTTCGCCGCTTCCGCAATTGCAGGTACAACATAACAACCAGATTCGTATCCTTCTCCTTCTAACACCGTTCCGCCATATACGACTCTACCACCTTGATTTTCGATTTCGGCTATTGCGTCTGTAAACATTTTAACTGCATCTTTATCAATCAATGGACCGACATGATTTTCCTCTTGCAGTGAAGAACCTATTTTTAACTGTTTGTATGCTTTGATGAGCATTCCCACAAATTTGTCGTAAATGTCTCGATGTAATATTACACGTCTGGTAGATGTGCATCGCTGTCCGCAAGTTCCAACACTACCAAATACAACAGCCCGAAGTGCGTTTTGTAAGTCTGCATGCTTGCTAATTATTACGGCATTGTTTCCTCCTAATTCCAATAACGACCTTCCAAGTCTAGCACCTACAAGTTGTCCAATTCTTTTACCCATTTTGGTACTTCCCGTTGCAGAAATTAATGGAATTTTAGAATCTTTCGCTATTACCTCACCAATGCGATGGTCACCAATAACTAAATTGAAAATACCTTCAGGTAATTCATTTTCAATTAAAAGTTCTGAGATTATTTGTTGACAAGCAATGGCCGATAAAGGAGCTTTTTCTGAAGGTTTCCAAATAATTACATCACCACATACTGCTGCTATGGCAGCATTCCAACACCAAACAGCTACAGGAAAATTGAACGCCGAAATTATTCCAACAATTCCTAACGGATGCCATTGTTCCATCATTCGATGATTAGGTCTTTCGCTTTGAATTGTTAGACCATAAAGTTGACGACTTAATCCAACCGCAAAGTCGCAGATGTCAATCATCTCTTGAACTTCACCTAAACCTTCCTGAAGACTTTTCCCTGTTTCGTAGCTAACTAAAAAACCGAGCTCTCGCTTTTTGATACGTAGTTTGTTGCCGAGTTTTCGAACAAAATTACCACGCTGTGGTCCAGGAATATCTCTCCACATCGTTTTAGCTTGTTCAGCCAAACGTATAACATGATTGTATTCAGATTCCGTAGCGTAAACAACTGAAGCAATCTTTTTACCATCCACAGGTGAATAGATGTCTCTTGTGTCCGAACCAACCGCTGTAATCCATTGTTGTCCGGTTGCTATGCTTTCATTCACTTGCTTCAGTCCTAGGTTTTCTATAACTTTTTCGATTTTCAATATTCTGATGTTTGTTGTAAGGGATGTTATAAACTACTCAAAGATAACACGACACGAGTGTTTTTGCCAACGATTTTAAAACCATGTGTATATCTCACTAACACGGGACACCATAGTCTTGTTTATTTTGTCTTGTGCAAAGAAGTAAACAGGTTGGAATTTTAATTTTAGCAGTATTCGCTCTGTTATGTATTTTATATTTATTAAAAAAAGATACGTCTGACCAACCACCGAAAACGGTTGAAATAGCAAAACAGAAAACGGATAGTCTTGTCCCAAAAGAAATTGAAGAACCTAAGGAGGTTGATGTTTTGTCTGAAGAGGAAGCTGCAAAACCTGATTCAAAAGAAACAAATGAAGTAGAATCTGTGAAAATCAAACCTCGATCCGCTGGTTATTTTCAAGAACCGCTGGAAGGTAAATTACTTCTTTCTGGCTCATTTGGTGAGTTGAGAGGGAACCACTTTCATGCTGGTTTGGATTTACGAACTGGAGGTTCTGAAGGGAAAAACGTTTTAGCATCGGCGTCTGGTTACATTTCACGGATTAAGATTTCAACCACAGGTTACGGGAAGGCGCTATACATTCAGCACCCAAATGGAACAACCACTGTTTATGGGCATTTGCAAAAGTTTGTTGGGGATATTCAAGAAGCGGTTATTAATCGACAATATTCTCTTAAAACGTACGAAATGGATTGGTATGTTCCAGCTGGGAAACTAAAAGTTACAAAGGGACAAATAATTGCGCTAAGCGGTAATACTGGTGGGTCTGGCGGACCTCATTTGCATTTTGAAATTCGAGATAAACGCGGGAATACTGTTAATCCATTGATATACGGAATCAAAGCGGCCGATGTTATAAAGCCTAAAATTCTTGGTTGCAGACTTTACAATATTGATCAAAATAGGTATGTCAACTATGGAATTTACGGCAGTATTCAAACCAAACGAAATGGAACGATTAAGTTGCCTCCGGGGAAATATGGGGTTGGAGTAAAGTGGGTTGACTATTTTACCGATCAGTATAATAAACTTGGAATTAACTATGCTGAAGTTCAAGTTGATGGTAAGTCGATTTTTACCCAAACAATCGAAGATTTTGCTTTTTCACAAGGACGATTTATTAACAAACACATAGACTATTGGCTTTACTCGGAGACTGGTTCTAGATACGTGAAAATGTTTAAAGAGTCTGGTAATGGACTCCATTTTTATAAAGGAAATGGGATTATAACGATTGGTGGCGGGAAAGTTCGAAATAAGGAGGTTACGATTGTCGTTCGGGATTTTTCTGGTCATGAAAATAAATATAGTTTTACGCTAGTAAGTGATATTACATCAGAACTACCTGCGGGTGGTGGGGAGCTGGTTCCAGAAGGGAAAACATATAAGACCAACACACCTATCCGACTCGCTTCACCAAATGCAACGGTTACAATACCAAAAGGTGCTTTATACAATGATGCAGTATTTGCGATTTCTGAAACCAATCCAACTGGAAAAGCAGTTTCGCCAATGGTTCGGGTGCTTCACAATAATGTTCCGTTGCATAAGTCGGCCACTATTCGAATAAAAATACCTTCAGACGTATCAAAAAATAAATCAAAACTGGTGATGATGCGGTATGATAAAAAATCACGAACGAGCAGCTATGAAGGTGGTTCAGTAAATGGGAATTATATTTCAGAAACGACAAAAAGTTTAGGGATGTTTTATTTGGCACTAGACACTATGCCGCCAGTTATCACACCATTAACCGTTGGGAATTACATTAGTTTTAGAGTTGATGACTTAACGAGTAAAATTAAAAGTTATGCTTGTTATGTAGACGGACAATGGGTTTTGTTAGAATATGAACCAAAAGCAAAAAAGCTCTTTGGGAATTTACCAAAATCCATAAAAAGTGGAAACCATTCTCTTGAATTGCGTGTTGTAGATGGTGCAGGTAACACTGCGTTATTAACAAAAACATTTTAAAAAAACGTAGAAAATATGTTAGAAGTAGGAGCGACTTTACCACAATTCTCAACAATCGATCAAAACGAAAAAACTGTTACCACGGAGAGTCTCAAAGGGAACAAGACGGTTTTATATTTTTACCCAAAGGATGATACTCCAACATGTACAACACAAGCGTGTAACTTAAGGGATAATTACGATGCACTTTTGGCAGCGGGCTATAAAGTGTATGGGATAAGTCCAGATAAAGCGACGAAGCACCAAAAATTTATTGCAAAATACGATTTGCCTTTTGACTTGTTGGTTGATGAAGACCATGCACTAGCAGAGGCATTTGGGGTTTGGGGTGAAAAGAAAATGTATGGTCGAACGTACATGGGTATTTTTAGAACAACATTCGTTATTGACGAGAATGGAGTTATTACTGAAGTAATAGCCAAGGTCAAAGCGAAAGAACATACTACTCAGATTTTAGGGTAGTTGCACTAGTCTTTTTCAGTGCTTTATAGCTGAATTGCAAACTAGTAAATAGTATAATGTCATCATATACAATTGTTCGTGGTCCAATGGGTCCAGTTGTCAACGCGTATGTTTGATTATAGTCATATGCATAGTTGTAATTATGATTGATATAATACGTACAAAAACTATCATAGTTTTGTGTTTTTACCGAAGTAATTGCTTTCTGATAACAGGCTGTTAGAGCCTTACTTTGGAGTTCCTCCATTATCTTAGTCTTTGTTGAATCATATAGTTTTCCAGAAATCGAAACGGTTTTAAAACCTTTCTCTGGAATTGAGTCGTATACCAATTTAGCTTCTAATGAAGAAGAAACATCAAACGAAATGCGTCGTAAATTTTGTTGGGGGGTGTTCCAGGTAGAATTAATTAAACGGTCGCTATGTGTTGTCTTATTCTTTGGTATTACTCCGATTTTTCTAAGTTGTTCGTTAAACTGTTGCTCACAACTGTCAATATTTACATAAAACTGGTTTGCTTTTTTACGGGTTGATTTTCCTTTCCAGTTATAATAATCAGTTAGGTTTAACTCAACATGAAAGTACTCTGGAGCAACTGATGTGTCAAGAAATATTGAAATATTCTCAATTTGAAGTGTGTCATACTGAGCAAAACTGATTGTCGCAAAACAATGGATGGTGACTGTTAAAAGAAATCGATTCATAGCTTTTTTACTATTAATCAATTAAAAACGAAAAAGTAACCCTTTAATTTGAAATTAATTCTTTAGTCTAAACCTCACTGGCAAATGGTATTGCACCCTAACTGGCCTTCCTTGTTGGGTTCCAGGTGTCCAATTTTGCATTAATCGCATTACTCTCAAAACCTCTTTGTCGAAGTTTGGGCCGCCTTTTACGGGTTTGACAATTTTAAAATTTGACAATTCACCTGTTTTTTCAACGATGAATTGAACAACGACAACGCCTTCGATTCCCATCTCTTTTTCCATTTTAGGGTATTGAACATTGGTTTTTAAAAAGTCCATCAGCGAATCAACTCCTCCAGGATATTCAGGCATTACTTCTACAAACTGGTGAACTTGTTGTTCCAAAAGTGCTTGTTCTCGTGCAGCATCAGCGCTGTCGAATTCTATCGGTTCCTCTATCGAGTCTACCAAAATAACATCACCGTCAATAATTTCTCCAATTGTATGTAAGACTGGTGGTTTAAAGGGACTTTCTGGAATTGAATCAACGCAGACCTTGCCAATTTTTGGCTGGGTAGTTGAGTCTTCAATAACCACGGTGTCAACAGTTTCAACTGGGCTGGTAATTTTTCCTGTGGTTGTCGGTTCGGTAGAACATGAACTTAATATTAATGCACCAGCACAAAGAATATAAAAAGGGAGGTTGGTTTTTTTTTCTTGTCGAGTCATTCCGTCAATTACAACCATGATTTCCTCATGTTTAAAGTCAAGTTGAGACCTCCGAATATGCCCACAAACTCGCTGGTGTTTATGCATCAGCAAATACGTCAATATTTCTTCTCGGGTTTTTTCGGTAAAATCTACAACACTTTTTTCACAGGAATTACAATATCTCGATTGGATGCCAATTTTCATTTTGTTCCAATCTGCAGAACATGGATTAGGGATGTCAAATTTCATATCAATGGGTTTATAGAAGCTAATTATCCCAATTAATACTTTAACTAGTCAAAAGGTAAAAGCCTATTAGAGTGAAATATGAAGTTTCGTTCGAAAAGGGTGCTCGTTAATAGTTTATTTAATGATTTTAAAATATTGCGGTTGCAGTAACTACCTCGTATAATTTACAATAGTTGAAATTTAAATTAGAGTTGAAGCTATAAAATCTTGGCAGAAAATACTTATATTCAACCTTTACCTTTTTACTTTCTTAAACAATTTTAAAATTAATCATATGAATACACGTTTTACTCAAATCATCGCAGCTTACGTTCCTTCTAAGTCCAGTAAAATTGCCTTAAAACACGCAATTGACCTGAGTCAACGTTTTGATGCTAAATTAACAATCTTAAATGTAAATCCACAGGATTCGAACGAAGGTCAGGTTCAAAAAGACATAGATGAAATAATTGGAGATTCAAATGCTCATTATGGATTTGTAGAAAAGGTCGGGAAACCGTATACGGAGATTTTGGCATTGGAAAAGGCTCTAAATGCTGATTTGATTGTTATGGGGACACATGGTAGCAAAGAAGCTGATCCAAATTGGATTGGGAGTAATTCTTTTAAAGTATTGTCAAGTTCAACGTGCCCTGTCCTTATTTTACCACCATACCGAGAGAATATTGGAATTAAAAATATAGTCCTTCCTGTTTCTGACTCAAGTGAAACACGACAGAAAGTTCCATTGTCGGTTTCTTTAGCCAGCATTTATGGTGCAAAGATTCATATCGTCCATGAGAACAAAGAAGAGCAACCCGAGGTAATTAATAAACTTAGGATTTATGTGAATCAGATTAAAAAATACTGTGATGATCGTAACGTTGAATACGAAGTAGAACAGAGTAATAATAAAAATATTTCAGATGCCTGTATTGAATATGCTGATAAGGTAGATGCTGACTTAATTACCATAATGAGTGAACGAGAATCCCCAACGGGTTATTTTATGGGTCATTACGCTCAAGAGTTGGTCAATAAAACACGAACACCAATCTTAACAATTCATGTGGTTGAAGCGACTTTGCTTGGAGATGCTGGTTATTAACCTGAGTTCAATTTTTATTTATGTTTTAGAACGCTAGGAAATAGTGATTGTCAACTAAAATTTATGCAGTAATAGCGCGCTATTTCAAATAATTTTTAGGAAGAGAAGTGCTTTTTCCTAGTGGAATAAGTATATGTTGTTCCATAAAACCCAATAAACTTCGTTGGGTTTTATCCGCTAAATCTTCACAAAACCGCCTTGTCTATTGACTTTTATAAAATTCTAAACCTATAAAGAAGAATCGAACTCAGGTTATTAGATTATTGAAAATCGAGTGAATTTAGGGTAACTCCAGTTTAATTTTTATGCGGTGGTGTCGAAAATAAATTACGAGGTCTTGTGCCTTTGATTAGCTAGGGTCTTCTTGTACTTTCAATCTATCACTTTCTCAACTCTTTCTGCCGAATCTAGTTTATTCAGTGTTAGACGAATGTTACTATCGACAGCCCCTTTTAAGTCATGAACAACGTTAGATTCTAACGCAATAATATCTCCTTGTTTTAGTATAAGTGTTTCGCCCATCACTCCAAATTCTATCTCTCCATCCAACACCTGAACGGTAATAGGGTAGGGGGCTTTGTGAGCTTTCATTATTTGTCCTGAAGCCAATAAAATACGTATTTCTTTCGAGTTTGAGGTTTCAAGTATCACTGATATAGCTGGCCGTGCTGCATTAAACTCAACGTTTGAAAAAAAAGATCCTGTTATTTGTTTATTCATGATAGTTTATATGGGCAAGCTTGGTGTTGAAAATATGCGCAATAGTTCTCGCTCGATGCTTTGCTTCTTCAGCACGTTCACCAACAAAGTGCTCATCTGTATTTTTAATAAATAAACTCACCCAACGCTCAAAATGCGTTTCATTTATTGGCAATGGGATGTGTTTCTGAAATGGTCTACCTTGATACTCTCCGGTTGAGAACAAAATTGACTCCCAAAATTGATACATCCTCGGTAAATGTTTTGGCCAATCTACCTTTGCAAAATCATTAAAAACAGGAGACAATACTTCGTCAGCATTTACTTTCTCGTAAAACGTATCAACAAGTTTTTTGACGTCTTCAGAAGAGTTAATGTCTTGCTTCATTTATACCACGAAGCTAACCACCTTTATTTAATTTGATATCATGATATCAATCATGGAGTACAGCGATTTACTCTACCCAATCAGCGATAAACATATTGGTTTCACGTGTTCCTCCATTGTTACGGTTTGAAGAGAATACAAGTTTCTTTCCATCATATGAAAACATTGGAAAAGCATTAAAATTACTTTGAGTAGTAATTTGTTCCAATCCAGTACCATCTTCATTAATCATGAACAAATTGAATTCGTAACCTCTTTCCGAAAAATGATTGCTACTGAAGATTATCTTTTTGCCACTAGGGTGATAAAACGGTGCCCAATTAGCTTTACCCAAGTTAGTAACTTGTTTTAAATCAGAGCCATCTGCGTTGCATGTGTAAATTTCCATGTTTGTTGGAGCCACTAAACCTCGAGCTAAATAGTCCTTGTATGTCTTGATCTCTTCTGGCGTTTTTGGTCGCGAAGATCTAAACACTAATTTTGAACCGTCTGGAGAGAAAAATGCTCCACCATCGTACCCTAATTGATCTGTGATTTGAACGACGTTACTTCCATCAATGTTCATAGTATACAATTCTAAATCACCTGACCGTGTCGATGTAAAAACAATTTTATCTCCTTTTGGAGAAACAGTCGCTTCCGCATCATATCCTGGTTCGTCGGTTAGTTGCTGAGTAATATTACCATCTAAGTCAGCAACAAAAATATCGTATCCTTCATAAATTGACCATAAGTATGCTCCTCCTGGCTCTGGTACAACTTCTGGTGGACAATTTGAGTCTGCTAAATGAGTGGATCCGTATAAAATGTGTCCTCCATCTGGCATGAAGTAACTACAAGTTGTTCTTCCCAATCCTGTACTAACCATTTTAGCGCGTAACGTGTCTTTTTCTGCTTCGTCTATATCAAATGTAAAAATTTGATCACACTCAACTCCCCATTCTTTGTTGTTGCTCTGAAATACGAGCTTTCGACCATTAAAACTAAAGTATGCTTCTGCATTGTCTCCACCATAGGTTAGCTGGTGCAAATTCAATAAATGTGGTTCTGAGGAATCTGCATGATCGATTAAGGTTGGTTCTGCAGATACTTCGGCACTTTCATTGTTTTTTTGGTTAGTTGAGCTATTGCATGCAACAAAAAGCAAAGAAGCTAATAAGAAATAGGTGTTTTTCATTGTCTTAAATTTCCCGCAATATTAATAGGGATATTTAAGATTATAAACTTTTAAAGGTGAATGTTGTCTCGTTTCTTGTTGGCCAAGGTTTTCTAAACTTATCCAAACGAAGAACGTAGTAGTTTTTGTCGAAATCACGGATTACAAACGTGTTTTGATTTGCTATCTCGAATTTCTTACTATCGGAATTCCAACGATGCCAGTTTGAGCCAATGAGGTTTAAAGAGTCTGTATAGGTTAATGCTTCAACTGCGAGAAAATCTAAATCATCAATAGAGCTTATAGAGTCTTGAGCAATTTCTCTACTAAAAGGATTTAAGACAATTCCGTCAACTAGTTCTAATTCATTAGATACGGAATAGAATAACGAAGATGAATAAGGTGTTTTGTGCGCAACGTAGGACGTAAATAAAATATCCCAATCATTCTTTGGCGGCTCGAGGTTTCGAACTTTATTTTTAACTATATCAAGATAAACGAAGTTGAAACTATCATTTTTTTCAATGGTGTATGTCTCTTCAAATTTTCCGTCTAAATCACCAATTTTTACATTGTATGTGTTGTTCTCAAAACGATTGATAATCATTTTAACTAATCCTGTGTTGTGGCCAACAAGGTCAACACCTAAATTTATTAAGTACACATTACCAAAACTCTGAGGATTGTCAAAAGTAAAGTCGCCCCAAACGCCAATACTGCTTCCGGTATTGCTTCCTGCAGGATGGTCGTACGACCATGGGTACTCCATAACTTTAAAGGGAGCGTTAAAGTCTTTTGACGACGTATTGTAACTTCCCATACCTCTAGATGAATTTAACAAGATGGTATAGTCATCTGCTTTACAACTAAATGCAAAATCCCAAGTTTCAGCACTATTTTGTTTTACTACAGATCTGTTTTTTAAGCTATAAAAAACCTGTCCATTTTCAGGACGATACTGCACAATAGTTTCAGTATACGGTGGCAATGGGAGAATAGTTTCCTCGTCGGTAAAACAGCCAAATAGACTTGTGATAACCATTAAAAGCGATATGTATTTTACTGTATTCAAAACTCTGTTATCAACGAAAACCATATTCTTCGGCCGAAATCTATGGAAATAGGTACGCGACTGTTAATATTTTCATCACTTATTCTATCCAATGCCAAATACGACCCATCAACATTTAGCGTGTTCGTCATATTTTTTAAACCAACATGAGCAAAGATAGGTTTGTCGAACAATTGTTTTCTTACAGAAATATCAACTAACCAAAAGCCTTGTTGAGCAAATTCTTCTAATTCCCTAAACGCGTTTTCTCGAGTTTCAGTCCTACCACCTTGATATTTCGACACGATACCTAAGGAAGTATTTATCGACTTAAACGTGTAAATGGACTTAAATAAAAGCTCTTGAGCAAAGTAATAATTACCTATTTCCTTTGGATACTGATTAATACCATTGTTGCTCACCGAAAATTCTAAGCGCAGTGCTTTACCTTGGTGGATTACATTGAAATTTTGCCCCATCAATTTAGATGATTTTACATTAATAAACTGATAAAGTTGTTTGTCGTCATCGATAAGTGATAGTTGAATACCGTTGTTGCTATTTACCCAATATAAGTTGGTGTAAAACAGTACATGCTTCGATTTAATGCGTAAGGTTGTGTTAAACTGATTAAACATTTCCGATTGCAAGTTTAAGTTGCCTACGATATTCAATTCAGGGTTCTCAAACGTATAAAACATTTCATTAAATGTTGGAGTCCTATATCCTCTAGTTAGGTTTGAAATGAGTTCTGCAGTTTCACTCATTTTATATTTTAAGCCTAACTCATACAATGGCTTCGTTTCAAACTTGTTGCTATTTGTATAACGCAATCCCCCTTTTAACCTTAAATTGTCTGCGGCTTTATACGTTATACTTCCCAGAAACGAAAGCTGAGTAATGTTTGTTTTTACGGCTTCTAGAATACTTCTTTCTCGATCACGTTGATGACTAAATTCTATACCTGCGTCGTAGTTCAATCGATGCTTTTTAGAGAGTTTTGATATTTTTAGATGATTGTAATATTCATCATATTTAAGTTTATCAAAAGCGTCTGTTTCTTTATCTTCAATGACTGTTAAATCGCTGAGAATCTTTATGGTTTTATCGTTAGTCAGGCTATATGAGGAGTAGGCATGACTAAAATCGATGGTATGGTATTTACTAATTTTTCCTGCAACACCACCGTGAATCACTGTTTGTTTAACACGCTGGTCGACATCATAAGCACGAAGCGTATTAAAAACAGGGTAGCCACGATCCTGAACTCTCGATGTTAAGTAATTCAGTGAGAAAAAGGCCTTTAAGTCATTTAATAATCGATATGAATAATGCAGTTCAGATTGAGTTCGTATTTGCGGCTTCCATTGAAAAACGCGTAAACTATCAGTTCCTTCAACACCAGAAAAAAAGTTATGACCGATGCTACCGCCAAACGAGTGCCTGCTAATGTTTATATGCCCACTGACGAAGCTATTTATATTTCCTCGGCTAGTAGTGTTTATGTTCGTACGAAAACTTGAAACCTTTTTATCTGGATGTTCAGTAATGATATTAATGGTTCCTAAAACGGCATTCGAACCATAAAATACACTTGTAGAACCCATAGATAATTCGATGCGTTCAATACTGTAAATGGTAATTTTTGCTAAGTCGTAGTTGTCAATTGATGTCTGAATTAGCGGCAGTCCGTTCAACATAACTCGAACATCTTTTCTTCCGGTTCCGACATAGTTCATGGCATATCCCTCACGGCCAAGATAGATAGAAAAGTTGTTAAGACTGTATTGGAGTACTTCATTTACGGTCTCAAAATTGAATTGTTGAATTTCTTCTTTAGAGATAACACGGATGTTTTGAAACGATTCTGACTGGTTGATTTGTGGAGTTTGTCCTGTTGATATCATCGAGTTGACAGAGTCCAATTGTGCCATTGAAATGCTGATAACCATGATGTTTGTCGTCAGTAGCAATATATATCTATTCAGTTGCCTTAGCACGATGCAAAAGTACATTAGCTTTGATTATAAACTTGTCTTCGTAACGTTAAACCTATGTCAGTGCTTTGTTGTCTAAAACTTTGGCTATTCTTGATTTGCGAAGAAGTTGTGTGTATGCGAAAACAAGCGCAAATTGTAGTCCAATGATTGTTGCAATGGCTCCAGCAATAGACCCTTGCAACCAAAAGGCAGTATAGTAACCAATAATGGAGGCGGAAATTCCAAGTGCAATAGCAAAGAAAATCATCCTTTTAAAGTCACGTGTAATTAAAAACGCAGTAGCTGCTGGACCCGATAAAAATGCAATAACTAATACGGCTCCAACGGATTCAAAACTGACTACCGTTGCTAAAGAGACTCCCGCCATTAAGTAGTATTGCCAGAATACAACATTAATTCCAAGCGCGGCTGCAAAAGACGGGTCAAAGGTTGTGACCACTAGTTTGCGATAACCTAACCAAACACTTGTAGCGATTAGTAATAACGTCGTTCCTAAAATCCACACTTGGCGTGGGCCGATATACAGATCTCCAATAAATGATTTGTCAAGCGGGACGTATGCAATTTCTCCATATAAAACACATTCTTGGTCTAAGTCAACGTCATTACTGAATACAGAAATTAGAATAATACCTACGGCAAATAAAAATGTGTATGATATCCCGATACTGGCATCTTGTTGAAGTTTAACTTTTTGATTAAAAAATTGAATAATATACGTTACCAACATCCCACTCGCAGCTGCACCAACAAGCATAGGAAATGATGCTCGACTGTCTGTCAATAAATATGCTATGACAATACCGGGTAAAACGGCATGTGAAATAGCGTCCCCAATCATAGCCATCTTTCGCATAATAAGAAAACAACCAAGTATCGCTGTACTTGTTGCTACTAATGATGCTGTTAATATGATCCAAAAGTCTATCATCAATATGGAATTTCGCTATCGTGTGGATCTCTAGTCGGGAAGTCTAATTCTTTCTCAAGCTCTCGTTCTATTTCTGGAGTAATAACGTGTTCAATTCCTTCTGCATCATCATGAACATGGTCTGGCTGTAAATGCATAAATCGAGAAATATACAATTCCCATAATCGATGTTTTCTCACAATTGCTTTTGACTCCTTTACTCCGAGTTCGGTAGGTTTATACGCACCATTCGTTACTTTTAACAGTCCTTCTGACTTGAGCATGTTTAACCCTTTTTTGAGAGTGTTTCGATGCATATTACTTTTTTGAAAAACAGTATCAAAAGGATACGACAAAGTTTCTCCCTCATCTGGGTTGTAAAATAATTTGATTGTATTTTCTCGTAATATTTTTTTGTTGTTCTGATTTCGCTGAAGCACTTTTTTCGCCAAACCATTTTTACTACCGATAAACGCACTAATAAATGCAAAAACCGAAATAACTACAACTATCCAAGGTCCGGTTGGCATCCCATTGTAAGTATATGAAATGGCAGACCCTAGAACACCCGCAAGTCCGCTTAAAATAACAGCAAGAATTGCAAGGTGGATGATGTTGTTGGTCCAAAACTTAGCACATGCCGCTGGTGTAATTAACAATGCCGACATGAGCACAACTCCGACGGCTTGAACACCCATCGCCACTGTAATAACTGTTGTGATGGATAGGATAAGTTTCAAAATTTCGTTAGGAAACCCAATTGACTGACTATAACTCTCATCAAAAGATAACAGCGATAAGCCTCTGAAAAAGACCACGATTAATAAGGTAATAATACTGCCAACGATGGTAAACAGCCATACGTCATTCATGTTCATTGCAGAAGCACGACCAAATATAAATTGATCCAATCCACTTTGTGCGGCGTTTCCAGAGTGCTGAATATGGGTGAGGAGCAGTACGCCTGCTCCGAAAAAAACGCTAAGAATCAATGCAATTGCGGTATCGTTTTTAATCTTCGAATGTTTTGTAATATAATCAACCAAGTAGGTGCTAATCCAACCGCTGATTGCTGCACCAATTATTAAGTATAATGGGTTTTTCTGCTGACCAATAATAAATGCTAAAGCAATTCCTGGTAATACAGAGTGTGAAATTACATCGCCAATAAGTGCTCTTTTTCTAAGCAGAGTAAAAGTTCCAACCAGACCTGAAATTGCGCACAAAATCAAACTTCCCCAGAAAACCACTTTAACATTCGGTTCTGAGAAGGTGAAGAATGAGGCTATTTCTGTAAAGAACTCCATTATTTATGACGCATTGGGAAGTCTTTTTCTTTGAGCAAACTGGCAACCTTACTTAAGGTTGTTAATGTCCCACCATATGTTTCCGTTAGAATTTCTTTTGTAAACACTTTTTCTGTTGGACCTTCTGCAACAAGACGCGTATTAAGAAGGACCATGTGTTCGAAATAGTCTTGAGCAGTGTGTAAATCGTGATGCACAACTAGTAACGTTTTTCCAGCATCTCGCATAGATTTCAACAAGTTAATAATAGCCTGTTCTGTACCTGCATCAACTCCTACAAATGGTTCGTCCATCAAATAAATATCTGCGTTTTGAGCAATTGCTCTTGCAAGAAATACGCGTTGTTGTTGTCCACCACTTAATTGGGAAATTTGCCGATTACTGAATGACAACATATTCACCTTTTGCAGGCTTTCCTCAATAATTTTGTTATCCTCACTATTCAATCGTTTGAACATACCTTTTGTTGCGAAACGACCCATTGCTACAACGTCCTTAACGCTTGCAGGAAAATCCCAGTCAACAGATTGACGCTGAGGAACGTATGATACTCGAGTCCGAACATCGTCCAACTCTTGGTCAAATATTTTACTGTAACCAATGTTAGGTTCAATTATACCCATAATGGCTTTCAGCAAGGTTGATTTTCCTGAACCATTGGGTCCCATAATGCCAATTATTTTACCAGTGGGTAATGTGAAATCGATATTCCAAACCGCGGGTTTTTTATCGTAGATTACTGTTAGGTTATGTGTTTCAACAGATGGTGTCATACTTATTTGAGTCCGTTAATAACCGTTTCGACATTATATTGTATCATACCGAGGTAAGTGCCTTCCGGAGTACGATTGGCGCCTAATGCGTCGGAGAAAAGCTCTCCACCAACAATTACCGTGTGACCTTTTGAAGTACAACCATCAATGACAGATCTAAGTGCTTTTTGTGGAACTGAATTCTCGACAAAAACTGCTTTGATGTCATTGTCAATGATAAAATTTACCATATCCGTAACGTCCTTTAGGCCAGACTCGGATAGAGTGGAAATTCCTTGTAGGCCACGTACTTTAAAATTAAAACTTCTGCCAAAGTACTCAAAAGCGTCATGAGAGGTAATCAGAATTCGTTTTTCCACAGGTAGTTCAGCAACTTTTTCTAAACATACTGCATGTATTGAATCCATGTTGTGTATGTAGTTCGATGCACTGGTGTTAATTAAATCTTTATGTTCAGGATACTTCTTAATCAACATAGAGCGAACGTGTTTCACACCTTCAGTCCATAGTTCAATATCAAACCACACATGTGGATCATGTACGTTAGCACTTTTATTAATTGTTCGGATTTGATCCATTGGGATTCCATCACTAACAGCAATTACCGTTTTATTCGCTTTTAACTTTTCTAAGATTTCTGACATTTTTCCTTCCAAGTGTAAGCCATTATACAAAACAACATCTGCATTTGATAACGCTTCAACATCACCGTGAGAAGCTTTGTATAGATGAGGATCGACTCCTGGTCCCATTAAAGAGGAAACATCAGCAAATTCGCCACATAGGTTTTGTGCAATATCTGCTACAATACTAGTTGTAGCTACTATTTTAGGTTTACCAGAAGAATCATCAGAAGAACCTGAAGGATTACATGCGGTAATGATCAAGAACGAAAATATACTTAGGTAGAGATAAGGAAATTTCATTGTTGCAAAGATAATCCGTTGATTTTATGGTATGAAATAAAAACAGCCGACTCTCGTCGGCTGTCTTAGATGTCGTAAAACCAATTAATCTTCGTCGTAAGAAAACTTATTGACTAAATAATAGATACAAGTTTAACGGTATTGAATCATGATTAGTTTATGTGCTTTGTCAGATAAGTGTCACTAAAGTGCCATTTTTATGTTTTAGAGTGAGGGTATGGCGTTTTTGTATTCGTTTCTTCCAAAAATGGTTGAAGTTTACAATCTCCAGATGTGTATTATTACGCTTTGACTAATTACCTAAGCTCGATTCTTTATTACAGGTTTTATGGAACACCATTACCTTTTTCTATCACCCTAATTCATAAAAAACGATCTAACTTAGGTTAATAATTAATATTCTATTTTTGGCGTTGTATACCTATCTATGAACCGCTTTATAAAACACTTTTTTTACATTTTTCTTTTCTTGCTTTTTTCAGCAGGTCAAGTGTTTTCACAGTCTGAAGAATTTGATAAAACTGGTTTAGACTCGATTGAGTTGAGGTATGGAAAAGATCTGTGCGATACGCTACCAGAATTAGTAGATTCTATTTTTATTCGGTTAAAAACGAAGAAATTTGATTTACTGATTCCGTATATGCCAACTGCGGATATGCTTAAAGAGCAATTTGATAGTATGGATATGACCCGTTTACAACGATTAGCCGAGGTCAAACAGCAATATTGGGTTCATAATCTGAGGAAGCAACACATTCGAATGATTAAAGATGCTAAAGTGATGCGTTTTAATATGCGTAATATGGTGGTTGTGAAACAGCGGTTAAAAATAAAAGAAGTTGATCCAGGAGTGCGTTTTGGAGAAGTTACGCTTTTGTGTGAAAGTGGAAAACGTAGAGCCTATGTTACGTTTTTAGCCATGGAGCTAGTCGATAAATGGTTTATTGGAGATGAATTGAAAATTATTGAGGTTGGGCCTTAATTACGTCGACTTCGTGGCTTTCTTATAAACGAAGTATTTCCCATCTTTCTTTACAACAACATAATCGCCAGCGCTATAGATTTCTGATTTTGCAGGTTTTACAACATCAGAGATAGACTCTTCTTTGTTTTGCTCAATTTGTTTAGCTTCAAAAGCATTCTCCATTGCGAGATATTGAAAAACTGCTAATGAACAAAAAAGAATAAAACCAATAAAGACTAATTTTTTTTTCATAACCTGATTTCTGTTGATTTCTTAACGCACGAATATCGAACATTGTTGTAACCTTGTGATTCATACAAATGTCAGAAAAATGAAAATTCATCTAATTTCAATAGGAGGAGCGGTGATGCACAATTTAGCATTAGAGCTAAACCGCTTGGGCCATAAAGTCACAGGAAGTGATGATGAGGTGTTTGAACCATCAAAATCGCGGTTAGCTAAAGCAGGATTGTTATCTTCTGAAATAGGCTGGAATGCAGATCGAGTTACCAAGGACATTGATCGGGTGATTCTCGGGATGCATGCTCGGGTTGACAATCCAGAATTACTCAAAGCGCAAGAGTTAGGTTTAAAGATCCAATCATTTCCTGAGTTTGTATACGAACAGAGTGCCGACAAAACGAGAGTTGTAGTGGCTGGAAGTCATGGTAAAACCAGCACAACCGCCATGATTATGCATGTGTTACGACACCAAAAAATTGACTTTGACTATCTCGTTGGATCACAACTTGAAGGTTTTGAATTAATGGTTAAACTTTCTGACGCTCCATTAATTATTCTTGAAGGAGATGAGTATTTAAGTTCACCAATCGATAGGCGTTCGAAGTTTATGTGGTACAAACCCGATATTGCAATCATCACAGGTGTGGCCTGGGATCACATAAACGTATTTCCAACATTTGAAGGGTATTGCCAGCAGTTTAAGAAGTTTGCCGAAACTATAAAAAAGGATGGAAGTTTAATCTACTATGATCAAGATACCATTCTCAAAGATATTGCCAATCACATATCCGGAGTAAAACTGAGACCATACAAATCCTTAGAATATACACAGATTGACGGTGAAATTCAAGTGACCAGTGATCACCATACATACACTATGAACGTCTTCGGCAAGCATAATTTAGAAAACATGCACTCTGCTGTAATGGCATGTGAGGATTTGGGAATTTCTAGAAAGGATAGCCTCGAGGCTATGCAATCATTTACAGGAACTGCAAAACGTTTAGAAAAAATGTATGATGCAAATGGTGTTCTTGTATATAGGGATTTCGCTCATTCTCCCAGTAAAGTAAAGGCCACAGTTGATGCTGTTAAAAACACTTTTGAAGATAAAAAGGTCGTTGCAGTTTTGGAACTCCATACATTCAGTAGTTTGAATAAGGACTTTTTACCATTGTACAAAGACACTATGAATTCGGCAGATGTCGCTTACGTTCACTTCAATACGCATGTTTTTGAAATGAAGAAAATGGAAGTGCTGAGCACAACTGTGGTCGGAGATGCTTTTGGGAATGTAAACGTAGAAACGAATTTGGACACCTTGTGGAACGCCTTAAAAAGTGAAATAGAAAAAAATACCGTGTTTCTTATGATGAGTTCCGGAAATTTTGGTGGAAAATCATTAGAAGAATTAACCAGCGAAGGTTAGAATAAATACCTCGCCTGAACTCTTCCTATATGTATCACAGGGTTGTCAATGCTCTGTCTACCGTCGTAATTTATCAGCACTTGAATGTTGTTTGAGAATCGTTGTTCTATCTGTAAACGCCACGTGACGTTTCGGCCATTTCGCAAACCCGCTAATAATTCGTACGCAACAGGAGAGTTGTCATTTCCATTATAATTAATATTCACATATCCCAAGTTGGTCCGGATTGTACCCTTATTCAAAAAGTTCCAACGAAGCTCTGTCGTAAGTTCGTGATTGTAGGTGGTTTCATCGCCAAACTCTAAGTTGTTGGCTGCTTCGAAGTATTGATAATATACTTCTAGGCGAAAGTTTGCTTTGTATTGATACCCAATTTTAGGCTTTATTGAGTTGAAGTCATAACTGAAAGCACGGTCTGTCAAAAATTGCGAAGTGTACGTTTTGTTTCCTCGAGCCCCTTCAACGATTAATTCGTAGTTTCTATTGAGGTTGTAACGTAGCTTAACTTTCTCTTCTGAACCTTTTCTGGCATCTACGCCGTTTATCAATAAGATTTTATTTTGGTTATTAAACCATTGAAAGTCGATACCAAACACTGGGCTTGCTTGGTTGAAAGAAAGCACTGTTCTTAGAATTGAATTGGTACTTAATAAGGATGTATCGGAAACATTTTGAACAAACGGATTAATAAACTCCTCGCCATTGTTGTTTACTTTCTTTTGAATTTTGAAAGAGCTTACGTTGCTAAACCGACGGAGTAAAAGCAGTGGTTTCTTTTTGGTCTTTTTAAGCAAGGCGGCTGGTCGAATACGGATATTTTGATTGAACTCGCTGCTATATGATTTAATAAAACCCTGAACTGGTAAAAATTGACGGATGAAATTGGCACGGCCGACATCAAATTGAGAAGCTAATTCAAATTCATTTAGACTTTGAATTCCGTTACTATCATAATCATTCCAAACATAATTACCATTTCCATCACCAACCTCAAGATAACTGTACTCTCTTCGTTGTTCTTGTCCTGTACCTAGTTGGTAATATGCATTGGTTGAAATGAGTTTTTTAAACA
This sequence comes from uncultured Bacteroidota bacterium, assembly GCA_937124965.1. Lineage (GTDB taxonomy): Bacteria > Bacteroidota > Bacteroidia > NS11-12g > UBA9320 > UBA987. The sequence continues at coordinate 288,776 of CAKZLB010000013.1, read as the reverse complement.
GATTAATCTGTGCCTCAAATCGCCCTTGTAATGTGTTCTCAGGTGTGCCTAATGATGCATTAGAGTCCAGGACATAAAGCTCTCTGTAGGTGGAAGTAAGGTTGAACTGTGCACTTCTCGATTGGCGCCAGCCAATGTTTAAATTTGCATCTCGACCATCAGTGGTAGCTGCAAACGCGCCATCCGAACCTCGGGAGTCGAGCCTTCTGTTTATGTTCAACGAGTATTGCAGATCATTCGAATCGTTGTTTTCAATTTCAAAGGAAACTTGGTTGTACGCATAACTGCTCGAAAAAATAGAATCATTATCGAACGAAAAAAGACTTTGCTCATTTTGGTAACGTAACCGGCTATTAATCCATTTTGATTTTTTCCCAATACTGCCTGTATATCGTGTAAATCCATTGTTTAGGGCAATACCGTTGCTTGGCAGAGAGCTGTTGATGTTTTCGAAAGAAGCCTGTAGTTGATAACCATTTTTCTCAAATCCTGATACAAGCTCATGTGACAATCCGTTGAATTCTTCTCCTTGTTGATAAAACGATTCATCGATGATAAACGTGAACGTACTTCCTTTTGAAAACTGAAATCGTGCGTTCGCTATTTGCTCGTTAAAATATTGTTTGGTTTGGTCTGAGGGATTTTCCAATGTTCGGTTCCATTTTCGATCAAATTCCACATTTCGATATCGCTCTACATACCGAAAGTTTTCCTGCGTTACTTCGTACGACACATTCGACTTCATTCGCCATGGTTTAATGCTGTCTTTGGTTAGTTGTTTATTCGTTCTAAGGTCAAATCGTATTCCGTAACCAACATCATTGTCTTCATCTAAATCGCTAAATGTATTAAGGTCGTTTTCCGAGCGAACAAATTCAATAGATGCGTTGGTGTTATGGGAAACGATATAGTCAAACCCAAGGTTGAACATTTGTAATTTCTTTGGCGGAATTAATATTTCAACGGGAGCATAGTCGCCTTGTGGAATGCCGTTTAGTGGTTCAATCCATTCGAACACCTTGCCGTTAGCCGTACTTAATTTTTGTCTATAATCTCCTGTATTAGGCCCAACATAACTGTAGGTCACTCGATAAGGAATTCCGGTATCTTGTGCGGTTGCTTGCCTAAAAACGTTGAAACCATTCGTGTCCGTTTTGACATATAAAATTTGATTCGGGTCAAACTCATCGACTACGATGGATCGAGGAGCTAATACTTGCTCTGCATCGCCTGCTTCGCTCAGAAATGTACGTGTCGAAACATCGCCAACACTATCGTCGAGGTTTTGCTGAAACGGCTGATTCTTATTGTCTTGTTCGTTGAAAAAGTTACCACGAATATTCCATTTGCCAACAGTATAACTTCCACCAAATCGAACCACAGAACGACCGTAGTTTCGATCTGAATATTGAAACTCAATTACGATTCGACTATATTGGGTGATGAGTTTTTTTGGGGTAAAGGTTAATTCTCCAGTATTGTAGTTGATGACATAATCGTTTTGCTCGCCACGAGTTAATAATTGTCCGTCTAGATATACTTGCTCTGTTCCGCTAATTATGATAATAAAGGTTTCGCCATTGGCGCCAGCTAATCTGTAAGGACCTTGGTTTCCTTCAATTCCTGTAATAGTATTTCTTGAAAATCTTCCTCGACTGACCGCACCTTCTCCATTTAGCTTCCATAAACCGTTGGTGTCGCTGAAGCTATGGTCGAAATGGATTCCACGTGATTTTTTATTGTACTTCATGAAGTACGAATTTTCAGGTGTAATCATTGCAAAGTCTCCAGCAATCAGCGATGAGCTGTCTTTATTTAATTGAATAAACACCCGATCAAAGTCTTGAATTTGTTGTGTATTCCCTTCTGGCTGAATGGGGTTATTTTCGTCTGAAATGGCAGCAATAATTTCAATTTCATCCTGTATTTTTCCAGTTAGTCGTAAGTTTAGATTACTGTTCACAGTAACATCTTGCCTATTTCCAAAACCGATTCCTCTTGAAATGTTACCCATGGTTTTAATTTCGTCATTATCCTGTTCTAGAAACCTATCGTTCTCCGGAACATAAGCGAATGGGTTGCGCAGGTATTGGTTGTTGATGAGCGAAATGTCTTTTCGTTTGTATATTTTTTTAAAGTCGAATGCGATTACTCTATATGTAATGGTGATTGAGTCGGCCGGATATGATTTTGACAACCACACCATTTTAGAAGAGTTTGAGAGCAGTTTGAAATCGCTAGAATCAAAGCCATTTATGATTAATGAATGGTCAACAATTTTAAAGCTATCTAAAGTAGTTGTGTCCGAAGAAACAAGAATTGATTTTGTCCGTAAAGAGGATGCGTCTTGACCGAAGCTTTCCGATGTAAAATACATCAGCATAAACATTACCAAGACAATTCGAATCGACATCAATTATTTAACTGATCAAAGGTATGAAAAGTATACTGGTTGTGTTTGCTAAGCGTCTGAATTGTAAGGCCTGGGGGTTTTGTGGTTTAGTGATTGAATAACCGTAAGGCTAGCAATCTTTGAAAGTACCCTAGTTCTCAACACAAGAATTGATTTTGCTCAGTTTCTTCTATTCATGAAGGTGGTATTTTAAACTTGTCACTTGTTTAAACAAAATGTTTGCTTTTTTTTGAAACACCATGCCAAATGAAAATCAGTTTTTACGTGTAATCAAGAATCTATACGAGCATGGAGAGGTAGTGTTGTTTGATGGAATAAGGCATTTCTCTACATTAGAATCAAAAGAAGTGGTTCGGTACATTGAAGAACAATATCTTCAAGAGTGTTTAGAGTTCCCATGTGCCCGAATACCCTTTGATCCGGATGCTGCAGAGTATTCTGCTCAGATCGTTTATAATGCACTACAGTTGATTATTTATCGGGAAAAAGAGGAAAGTGAGCTGAGTCAATACATCACAACCTACTCACAACCTATTGGCGCTGGCTCAATGTTGTCGGCAGACGTATGTTTTAGATTTTTGCCTGATGCAATTAAAAACTTACAATCTATAAACCCGGAAGATGAGCTAATCGAACTATTGGAGAATATTTTAGCAAACTGGCATTATTCAGGCATCTCTACATGCAAGATGTTTGAAGCGAGCGACATTGATATGTTATTCGAAAACGACTGTTTTCGGAAGTTATATATCGACCGAATATTAACTACAAAAAATACATTCCTGGCAAGACATCCTTTTTTTAGGCCTTGGGTGCTTGGAGCATTGGGAATGCATAAAGAATTACTTTGGAAAGAACTAATTATAGATAATGAAAACTCAGAAACTAGTTGAGGTATTAAATTTTGTAAAACAAGTGTTTGTCGGGAAAGATGAAATTATCGATCTCTTAGGTATTGCCATGCTTGCTCGAGAAAATGCCTTTTTGTTTGGCCCTCCAGGAACTGCAAAATCTGCGATTGTGAGACAATTGTCGCTGTGTGTTGAAAACGGAAAAAACTTTGAATACCTGCTCACTCGGTTTACAGAGCCCAATGAAATTTTTGGGCCTTTTGATATTCGGAAACTAAAAGACGGTGATCTAGTTACAAATACGGAAGGCATGATGCCTGAAGCTTCGTTGATTTTTTTAGATGAAATATTTAATGCAAACTCTGCAATTCTAAACAGTCTGCTTCTTGCATTGAACGAGAAATTATTTCGCAGAGGGAAAGAGGTTAAAAAGTTGCCAGCTCTGATGTTTGTTGGTGCTAGTAACATGTTGCCTGAAGATGAGACTTTAGCGGCACTACTCGACCGTTTTTTGATTCGTGTGAATTGTGATTATGTTGATACAGATTTGCTAGAATCGGTTTTACATGCTGGTTGGAAACTAGAGTCGAACTTATTGGAAACGAGACCCACCATAACACCTGACGAAATAATTGCGATGCAAAAGGATACACGCTCGGTTGATTTGTCTCCAATTATTTCTGAGTACGTTGCCCTAATTCATACTGTCCGAAATGCAGGCATAAAAGTTTCTGACCGACGCGCCGTCAAAGTACAGAGTTTAATTGCGGCAAGCGCTTCCATTTGTGGACGAACGTCTGCAACGATTTCGGACTTATGGGTGTTGAAATACATCTGGGATACTGAGGAGCAAATTGAAATCTTAGCGGGTATCGTTAATAAAGCATTAGAAAACGACACATCAAATAATCAGCATCCTCAGGCACGTGAAAATAAAATACCAGACCCTGAAGTGTTGGCGAAAGAGGTTCACCAGTTAATTGAAAAATGGGAGGGAGGAGAAGTTTCCTATGAAGAGCAGAATACGATTAAAGATAAACTGCGGTTTATCCAAAATCGAGCAAATTGGATTCAGGCAAGCGAAGCCAAGATCGAGCTTTTAAATCAAATCGAAGGTTTATGGAAACGGATGTTAGAAACGGCGTAGTGGAATCTTTTTATGTTGTTTTAAAACGCAATGATATGGAGGAGTTGAGATACATCCGCCATTGGAATCATTTGAAAATCTCCTTCGATAAAGAGGAGGTTTGGTTAACGAATTTTACGCCAAAAGAAATTCATTCCACTGAAATTAAAACACTTGCGAATAAAACGGTGTTTGAGTCGCACGGCAATAAATTGTATAAACTAGGAAATATCTTACCCGATCGAGTGATGCCAAGTTTGTTGTGGTCGCCAATTGAACGCGTATTAACAATTGAAAAGCCAGAATACAACCATAATTTTTTTGAGCTGAATTCTACAATACGCTTGGTGCTTGTTGACGACAGTGAACCTAAAGAAACAGTTGCCATTCTATCGCCATTAGTCGCCTTAGAAAAAGAGGTCATGAGCGTTTCTTCAGTACGTATTAATAGACTAACATGGGTGGTTTTAAAAAATGAAGCATTGACTTTAGGAACTCCATTGTTAGGAATTGCTGGCAAAGCTTACTGGATGTTTCGACAATCCGTATTGCTCCCTTTGGGTAAGCGTTTCGAATTTGAATATTTAGCAGTAGAATGGTTGAAAAACATAAACCCTACAAACAATTATATCGTCTTGATGCATGAAGACAACTCGTATTCATTGATTAAAAAGACACAGTTTAAACAGCTTTCTGTTTCATCTTTTAAACGAACTAAACGATTGGTGCAGCAGTAAATGGAGTTTATTGAATACTTTCAAGCACCGACGGACGGATTTTGGCACTGGGATGAAGATGCTACGGTTATTTCGTTTGTTAACGGACCTACCATTTGTTATCGTGATTACTTGATTGAAGTTCTTCAAACACTTGAACCACAAGGTGTGCCTCCACTTACCTCGTTGCTGCTAGCTATTGCATCAACAAATCAATTCGATCAAAATGAGGTTCAAAAGAGGGTAAGCAGTTTACCCAATGTGGGCAAAAACAAGAAGAATGTACATGATTTTAGCGGGAGTTTATCACGGTTGCCAAAAGATTATTTAACAGGCGAAAAAAGGCTATTAGTTTTTCAATCTATATTTCAGAACTGCCATAACGTATACCGATCTAAAGGGATATCTCAAGTATTGAATAACTTGTACGACAGAAATTACGATGTTGAGTGGTTACTACAAAAGTCGTCACGAGGATCTTCCACCAGAGATTATAAGACTTTTGGTTTACTCGGGCTTCGTTTTAAATCGGTTCAAGACATACTTGATGCGATGTTGGCATATGATCAGGTGAAATTTGAGGAGGAAATTGTTCTAACTCGAATTTCAAATGAGGATGAAAAAGGCTTTGTTGATCAGCTAATAGAAAACCCTAAAACATTCCAAATTGGATCTTTAATTAAACGAATTTGGAGTGGCTTGCATATTCCACAAAATCATTCTGTTTCACAAACTCTACCATTGGGTGGCTTTGCAGATATAAGCAATAAAGGTGACTTTGATAAACTTCTAATTTCCGAATTTGCGTTTGACGACCTAAGCATGGTTTCTCGTTTGGCTAACAATGAAGCTCTCTTTATTCAAAAAGACGTGCCTCCTTCCGACAATAAAAAGCAGCGCATTATACTGTTAGATGTAGGGTTGAAAAATTGGGGACGAGCCAAAACATTTGCATTTGCGGCTGCTCTGTCGTTAGCCAATCATCCAAAAGAAGAAAGAGAAACACTTATCTATCTGATTGGTCAGGGGTATACCAAAATGAATCATGATTCCATCGATGGAGTTATTGAAGCAAATTCAGTATTAAGTCCGACGTTGGATAATTCTGAGGGTTTTAGTTCTTTTTTTAAGGAAGTAAATACGACTAAAACAGAAGTCGTGTTTATTGCTGAACAAAGTGTTTTGCAACACATATCGTATGCTAAAACATTTAACCACTACTCTGATAAAATACATTTTGTTGTTCAGGTTTCTAATGAGGGGCAAATTGATTTATATCAAAATGGGGGGAAAGGGAAAAAGCATTTACAGAAAATGGAAGTCCCGTATAAACAACTTTGGAGTAAAAACCCAAAGGTTGTAAATACCTCCGAAGAGTCTTCACGGGAACCTCAAAAGTATCCAATTCTATTAGTTTCGAATGGCCCAATTGTCGGATTTCTGGATGGACATTACTATAGAATGACAGCGGAAGGCGCCTTGTTGAAACGGTACTATAGAACTGACTTGGTTGAGAGTGCTGAGTCATGGCATGAAGATGGTTATGAAATAGTTTATACAGACGTCGGTAGAAGGAAACACCAGTTTTGTTTGGGCGAAAATGAACAGAAACAGCTTGTTTTACTATCGTATCAAAAACATACATATACTGTGGTTATTGAAAATCTTGCGACAAAAGAAAGAATTACTAAATCGTTTGAGGCATTAGTAGATGATGAAGTAAATACTCAAGATTTTGTGTTTTTTGATTCGAAGTTTCATTGCCAAGACAATATAACTATTAAGTCAATCGATTTAGATGGTGTTGTCACAGAAGAACCACTTAACGATGTTTTACGTAATAAGTTCCAGAGTAGTTCCAATAAGCTTAGTGACTATGGGTATAAATCTGGTGATTTTTTAAAGAACGTTCAGACAGTTTTTGTCAATAAGTTTAATGAACTGACGTTCAATAAACACAGGCTTTTCGTCAATAATGAAGAAGAGGTGAAATTTAAAATAGCGCCTGAGCGTCAAGTGAGTGATAACAGACTATCCACTGAGATTATTGCCGATATAATGCATAATGGTCTTTTTTGCTTTCAAGAAGGAAGTACCATCGAAATAGACAGAAATGGAATTTTCATTTTGACCAGTTCCAATCAGGCGATTGATAGAATTTATGTTAATGGACAATTGGATGTGCCGATTGGATTTGCGACGAACGATTATTTTGCCGGCGATAGTGATAACCTGAAAAAGGGTAATCGATACACGGTAGGAGTGAAAGTTGCGAATATTACAAGAGGTACTGAAAAGTTTGATGAGTTTAGAGAAATACTATCCGGTCATGGATTTGTTATGGATGATAATTATGATTTAGCCAATGATACGTGTGCATTAGACGGTTTAGTGTCGGAAGAGGAATCGCTCGATATAATTAATGATTTGGAGGAAATTGGTGTAATTGGATATGCAAATTGTGTGGAAGAAGTAAAACAGAAAACCATCTCAGCTAAGGATTTTTACGAACGCTTCGTTCAAAAGTTTATTGATAACATTGTAAACCATGAAGCTAATTCTTAAACCCAGTTTAGTCAATACACATCCAGTAAGTGGATTTTTAATTCGTGGAGATGGTTTGCATAAGTGGTTTGTAGAGTTACAACTATCAAATTTATCACACCATGACGTTACAATTTATCCGATACCAAATACGACAGTCAATTCGGTATGGGGGTGCTATGTACATCTGTTAGTTCCGCATGTCGACCTGTCACAAGGGAATAAACAACGTTGCCTTAAGCGCAGTGAAAATCTTATAATTCCTGAAAAATCAAAACTGTTTCCAGATTTAGTAAATGAGGAAGTTGATCGAATTTTTTCGAGTTGCAAACATTTGTTTCATCCAGAGTTTGGACTAGTTGAGCTTGAAAAACCCGTTGACATTTCTGACAAAATAATCGCACCATCGTATAATAACATTGAGATTATTAGTCCACAGGACACGGTAGAGCGACCATCTTCGATTCATGTGTTTCAAATTGAACCAATGGAGCCAGATGACATTTTAAGTGAACTAAGCAAAGCAGGTCCCGCTAAAAAAACAATAACTGATAAACCCTTAAACTTTGGTGAAAAGGTGAAACTGGACGCCTATCGCTTGTTGTTTAAACCAAGTGAAGAATCAACAGGTGAGACGACAAATGCAGGGAAACAGTATAAAGAACCGTGGCTCGGAAAACTATTTCCTTCTAATTTTGGCATGGAATCGAAGCTTGCTCAAAGAATGATGCAAGATTTAGAAAAACTGGAAGAGCGGAATAAGAAAGCGGTTGACAAGTTGATGGATCTGCTTGATAAAAATTTGGAGGAAGCACTTCATTATGCGTTGCCACTGGATAATTTACCAGGTCGAGGAGCAGATAGTCCAACAAGTTTTACTTTGGATAAACTTTGGTCAAATTTTAGCCTTCTCGGAGGCCAAAGCGGTTCTGGTGGCTCTGTCAACCTTGGGGATGATACATACTTAAGGCTTAACGAAAAATATAGAAAAGGGGCCCTTGATTTGATTGAAAAAGGCGAGTATCAAAAGGCTGCTTTTGTTTATATGAAACTGCTCAAAGATTTTTACCAAGCGGCTGAAACTCTTGAGAAAGGTAAAATGTATAAAGAAGCGGCTGCGATTTATGAGAAACATCTAAAGAATAAACAAAAAGCTGCCGAGTGTTATGAAATGGCGCACATGTTTCAAAAATCAATTGCTCTTAATGAGGAACTAAAGGAATTTGAGAAAGTAGGTGATTTATATACACGAATTAATAATAGAAAACAGGCACAAAACTATTATGGATTAGCTGTTGATGAGCATTTAAGCCGAAAGCAACATATTAAAGCAGCAAAGTTGACCAAAGAAAAAATGGGACAATTTGAGAAAGGTCAAGAAATCCTTATTGATGGATGGAAGACTACACGAGATGGCTACAAGTGCCTGCTTTATTATTTTTCTGAATTTGAAGATGACGAACCGTTATTGACCGAATTAGAGGAGGTGTACACCGAAGACTTTGAATCCAAAGATCACACATCATTTATTCAAGTAGTCAAACAGTTATATAAAACCCGTACCGATATTAAAGAGGAACTCAGGGATATGGGATATGAAATCGTTTCGAATCAAGTAAAACTAAATCCTGAAATCGTGTCAGAACTGAAAGGGTTTAACCAGAAAGACCATGAGTTTGTAAAAGACAGTATTCGGTTTAAAACACGCCGGCGTAAGCGATAATTGTTAAACTGTTCGTTGTCGAATTGCTTCGTACACCACAACGGCAGCAGCTGTCGAGACATTCATCGAATCTGCTTTTCCATTCATTGGAATTTTAATGCACTGATCACTGTTTTTAATCCAAAAATCGGTAATTCCAAAGGCCTCAGAACCCATCACTAACGCAGTTGCTTCCTTCATATTCGCATCAAAGTGGGGGACGGATCCTTCCAAATAGGTACTGTAAATAGTTGCCCCTTGATTCTGTAAAAATTCAAGACACTCATCATTGTTGGTAATTGCGAATGGCACAGTAAATACAGTACCTAAACTCGCTCTAATGACGTTTGGGTTGTAAAAATCTGTGTTGGCATTGGTAATAATAATTCCATCAACTCCGGCAGCATCAGCCGTTCGAAACATTGCTCCAAGATTGCCTGGTTTTTCAATTGATTCCAAAACCAATAGTAATGGTGTAGGTGGCAGCTTTAAAGAAGCGATATTGGTGTCAAACAATGGAAATATGGCAACAGCATTTGCGACAGAATCACGATAACTGATTTTTTCAAAGACACCATCGTCCAAAATGTACTCTTTGGTTTCGCTCAGTTTTGAACGGTACGCGTCTAAAATTGAATCATTCCAATGATAGTTAAATAAAATTTCATCGGGCTGTAATCCAGTTTCCAACGCCATTTCAATTTCGCGAATTCCTTCAACCAAAAACTGATGATGTATAGTTCTACCACGCTTTTTGTTAAGCGCCATGACCTTTTTGATCAACGGGTTTTTTATGCTGGTTATTTCTTGCAAAACGTTACCTCAGCTGGTCCAATCTACGTTTCTCATCGTCAGTCAATTTAACATAACCTACATCGTTAACACGATCCAATAGATCATCCAATTCGGCCTGACGATTCTTCTGTTCCTTTCTAGAACCAAGACTCTTGTCTCTATTTTTATAACGAGAAATTGGGTTATTACTCCAATTTATTTTTCCTGTTAGCAACCATTCAGGGTGATACACAACGAAGTATAAAAATATGAACGTTGGTACTAACATGGCTGCAATAATCACATAATTGAAAACATATTGATTGTGGAAATATGCAACTGTCAAAATCATACCAGCAATAGCTCCACCAAGGTGCGCTTCATGGCCAATATTATCGCGCTGCGACTTGATGCCAAATATGGTGTACAAAATATAAATAATCCCAAAAATCCACGAAGGGATGTATAGACCGGGAATAAAAATAAGACCAATTCCGCCATCTGGAATAAGTGCGATCGAGGCATAAATTACTCCACTCACGGCTCCCGACGCACCAACCGCGCTATAATTACTATGGTCGCGATGAACAAATAATGAAAGTAAGTTACCGGCTAAAAGCGATGCTAGATATAAGAGGATAAATTCAATATCCGAAAAAACTACCGTTAACACTTCTGCAAACATGTAAAACGCATACATATTAAACAGAAGGTGCATGTAGTTTACATGCAGAAAACCTGAACTGACCATGCGGACATATTCTTTGCCATGTAAAATACGATCTGTTTGGAATTTAAATTTTTCAAAGAAACTGTAATCTTCAAAACCCTTCCAACTGAAGAGAACGTTTAGTCCAATTATAATGTAAATAAGAGTCATTCCGTGTGTCGTTCGATATAATCAATCAAACTATGAATGACTTTGATATGAATTTCTTGTGCTCTATCGGCATATTGCGAGTGTGGCGCTCGAATTTCAACATCAGCCATACCTGCCATCTTGCCTCCATCTTTACCAGTAAGTGCAATGACCTTCATGCCTTTTTCTTTAGCAGCATTAATTGCGTTTATCACATTTTTAGAATTTCCACTGGTGCTGATTGCCAATAGAACATCATTGTTCAAACCAAGTCCTTCCACAAATCGCGAAAACACAAAGTCATAACCGTAATCATTCCCAACACAAGACATGTGTGAAGGGTCAGAAATGCTTATTGCGGGCATGGCTTTTCGATTATCACGGTACCTTCCTGAAAGCTCTTCTGCAAAGTGCATAGCATCGCATAGACTTCCGCCATTACCACAAGAAATTATTTTGCCATTGCTGTTTATTGAGTTCACCATCAATTGTCCAGCTGCTTCAATTTTTTGAAAATTAGAGTCGTCTTGTAAGAATTTCTCAAGTACACTGTAGGCTTCTTCAAAATGTGACTTAACACTCATAGTTTTTTTCTTTCAATATTACCAATTGGCTAAACCACTAAATTAACAATTCTACCAGGCACTACGATAACTTTCTTTGGGGTTTTGCCTTCCAACCATTTTTGCACTTCTTCGTTTGCCATTACTTCAGCTTCAACTTCCTGTTTGGTTAAACTTAATGACAGCTCAAGATTAGTCCGAGTTTTTCCGTTAATAGAAATTGGGTAATTTTTGCTGTCTTCAACCAAATGTTTCTCATTGAATTTTGGCCAGGTAGCTTTAGTTATCGACTGTGACTCCCCCGACATTGCCCAAAGTTCTTCACAAATATGTGGAGCGAACGGAGACAATATGATTAAGAATTGCTTTAAAACTTCTTTGTTCTGACACTTCTGATCATTAAACTCATTTACTGCAATCATAAATGTGCTGACACACGTGTTGAGTGATATACGCACAATGTCCTCGGTGATTTTTTTGATGGCAGCGTGCAAGGTTTTAAGAGACTTTTTATCGGCTTCGGTATCGTTTAATGCAAGGTTTCCATCACTATCTACAAATAGCTTCCATGTTTTTTTAAGGAAACGGTAGACTCCATCGATTCCACTGATGTTCCATGGTTTTGCGTCTTCTAATGGCCCAAGGAACATTTCATATAGTCTCAGTGTATCCGCACCATATTCTTCACAAATGTCATCTGGGTTTACCACGTTGAACCAACGTTTTGACATCTTACCAATTTCTGATTTTGTATAAAAAATTGGCTCAATTGAACCTTCGTTTCCTTCAAAGATTCCCTCTACTATTTCACCATTACTACATTCAAAAACAGCAGAAGAGTACTCGGGTCGCCATTCTTTAAATTTGGCAATACCGTCATTGTTTAGGTAGGAAGCACTATCTGTTTTTTTATAATCAGAAACAAAGTCTACGTGTACTGGAATTTGAGTAAAATTCTCAGGATTGTCGATTTTATCAGAACTAACAAAATGCGAGTTACCATCTTTTTTTTCTTTTCTTAAATATAAAGACTCAACCGTACCTTGAATCATACCTTGATTTACCAACTTTTTAAATGGTTCATCAAAGGGTAATACATGGATATCGTGAAGAAACTTAGTCCAGAAACGGCTGTATAATAAATGTCCTGTTGCATGTTCCGCTCCACCAACATAAAAGTCTACTTGTCCCCAGTATTTAATCGCATCCTTAGAAGCAATCACTTGCTCGTTATTTGGGTCCATGTATCTCAAGAAATACCAACTACTGCCTGCCCAACCTGGCATTGTGTCTGTCTCACGTGTGCCGTTTGGAGTGTTAACCCAATCTGTTAGTGCGGCAAGTGGAGATTCTCCAGACCCACTTGGTTTATAGCTTTGTACTTCTGGCAATGTCAATGGTAGTTCAGCGTCAGGAAGTGTTGATGGAATACCATTATTGAAAACAACTGGGATTGGCTCACCCCAATATCGTTGTCGACCAAAACCAGCATCTCGTAACTTGTAATTGATTTTTCCTTGTCCGAGCTGTTTGTCTTTTATAAAATTAATGGCGGATTTAATGGCTGGTTTTACTTCTAGTCCATTCAGAAAATCAGAATTAATGCAGATTCCAGTCTTTGCATCAAAGGACTCCTCTTGAACGTCAATCTCATCATTCTCGATGACTTGAATGATTTCTAAACCAAACTTTTTTGCAAATGCATGATCTCGAGAGTCATGTGCGGGAACAGCCATAATTGCCCCAGTTCCGTATCCACCTAAAACATAATCTGCAATCCAAATCGGCACCTTTTTTCCAGTGAATGGGTGAGTGCAGTATGAACCAGAAAACACCCCGGTTACGTTTTTTACCTCAGACATACGTTCTCGTTCGGAACGATTTTTTGCCCAAGTTACATAGGCTTCAGCCTCGTCTTTTTGATCAGAGGTTATTAACTCTTCAACCCATTCATGCTCTGGTGCAATTACCATAAAGGTGGCGCCAAAAATAGTATCTGGTCGAGTTGTAAATATTTCTAATGAACGTTGTTTTGAATCTTGTGCAATTTTAAAATTTACAGAAGCACCTTCACTTCGCCCTATCCAGTTTCGCTGAATTTCTTTTATCGAATCACTCCAGTCAATTGTGTTTAACCCATCAAGTAATCGCTGAGCGTACGCAGTTATTCGCAAGAACCATTGACGCATCGGTTTTTTGATTACAGGGTAACCACCTCTTTCTGAAAGACCATCTTTAACTTCTTCATTGGCTAGTACAGTTCCCAATTCTTCACACCAGTTTACGGTGGTTTCTTGAATAAATGCTAAACGATAGTGTTGAAGAATATTCTCTTTTTCTAACGAAGAGTAGTTCAACCACTCTTCTGCGATGAATGCATCAACTTCCCCACCAGCATGGTTTACATTAACGTTTCCCTCATTTTCAAAAATTGCAACAAGGTTATCTATATGCTCCGCACGGTTTGTTTGTTTGTTATACCAATGGCTAAACAATTGTTTAAAAATCCATTGTGTCCACTTATAATACGATGGATCGCATGTTCTTACTTCTCGCGACCAATCAAACGAAAAACCGATACGATCCATTTGATCACGATATCGACCAATATTTTCTTCAGTAGTTTCCGCAGGGTGTTTTCCTGTTTGTATTGCATATTGCTCAGCAGGTAAGCCAAACGCATCATAACCCATTGGGTGAAGAACGTTGAAACCGTTTTGACGTTTAAAGCGACTAACTATGTCGGACGCAATGTAACCAAGAGGATGACCAACATGAAGTCCCGCACCAGAAGGATAAGGAAACATATCCAGGACGTAATACGGTGGTTTGGAAGAGTTGTTTTCAACATTGTAGAGTTTCTTTTCTCTCCAATTTTGTTGCCACTTGTGTTCGATAAATCGATGATTGTAATGAGCTTCAGACATGCTGTTTCCTTTGCATTTAAACTAAGCTGCGAAAATAAGTACAAAGATTCTTATAGAAGGGTTTCCAAAGGGATTTCCTTAGTTGCTCACCAAGATTGCAACACCTCTTTTTAAAATTTGAAGAAGGTACATTATTCTACCTCAAAACCGTAGTCTGCTTTTATCTCTTCAGGTGTTTTGATGATGAATTTCATTTGCATTGCAATACGGTCTTTAGGTCTATTCGTTTGGGTGTCAATGCGTGGTTGAGTTACAATCGTTTGTGCAACGTCAGCGCTCTGAATTACTTTCCCAAAAACGGTATACTCACCGTTCAGGTTAACAGTTCCAGCTTCACTAACAACGATGTAGAATTGAGAGCCACTGGAAGCCTTTTCTGGGTTTGATGCTCCTCCAATTCTTGCTGCTGCAACTGCGCCTAAATCATGTTTGTATAAATCAGTATTTATTTCTGCAGGGACAGTATAACCAGGTCCACCTGTTCCATCATTAGAACGATCATCATCTTTAGATAATGGATCTCCACCTTGAATCATAAAGTTCGGAATTATCCGATGAAATTCAGTTCCATTGTAAAATCCTTCTTCTACTAATTTATGGAAGTTTGCTCGGTGTAATGGGGTTCCTTTATACATGTACAATATCATAGTGCCGAAATCCGTAGTAAGTTCTACTAACGTATCGTTTTCAGCGTTTTCCCAAGGTGTAGTGTCTACTTTAGCTGGTTCTTCATCATCTTTACAGGAGAAAATCAAAACGCTTAGCGTAGCAATAAAAAAAAGGCCTTTAAATTTCATGGCAGCAAGATAAATAAAATTAGGGATTGTAAAATGCCAAAATGAGCTTAATAGGGTTCTCAATCAGTAACGTTCACTAGAGGCCACTCAATATAGAATGAGGTTCCTTTATCAACTTCTGTCTCAAACCAAATACTACCATTGGCAGCTTCAATCATTTTCTTGGTAATTGCCAGCCCCAATCCCATACCACTGTTTTTAGTGCTAAAGTTAGGTACAAATATTTTGGATTTATCTTCAGGGCTTATACCTTTTCCGTTATCAGTAATTACAACACGAATATTGTTTTGGACAACAGTAACCGAAGCTTTGATTAATCCTTTTCGATCTTCAGGGATGGCTTGAATAGCATTTTTTATAATGTTGTTGAAGATACGCCCAAGTTGTTCCTTATCAGCATGAACTGTATAGTCAGTGATGTTTTCATTGTATTGAAACTCAACATTTTCACTTTTTTCAAAAAGAGTAATGGTGCTAAGCAAACTATTTGTTATGCTACAATCTTCGAAGTTGTTTACCGGCATTTGAGCAAACGAAGAGAATTCAGTTGCAAGTTTGGATAGGCTGTCTATTTGATCAATTAATACCGTAGTTACGCGCTTAAACGTTTCTTCAAGTCGTTCATTTTTGTCGGACCACGCTCGCTGCAAGTGCTGAATGTTCAACTTCATTGGTGTGAGTGGGTTTTTAATTTCGTGAGCGACTTGTCGAGCCATTTCTTTCCACGCACCTTCTCGTTCACTTTCACTTAATTTATTCGCACTTTCTCCAAGTTGAAGTACCATTTTATTGTACTGTTTTACCAACCTTCCAATTTCATCGTTTTGCTTCCATTCAATTAATTCATTGGTTTGTAGACCAGTACGGGACATTTTTTCACGAATTAGCTGCAATGGTTTGCTAATTCGTTGGGAAACGACATATGCTAAGGTTATAGCTACAAGAATTAAGAATAAGTATATGTTGACAAATGTCACAGTGTATGAAGAAATCTCAGCGTCTAACTCTTTTTGCCTAGAATAGTATGGTAAGTTTAGATAAGCAACGACCTCGCGTTTATTATTTATTAAAGGTAAATATGCCGAAGTAAAGCGCAAGTTGCGTATAGATTCGGAATGAAGTAATTGAGAGGTGTTTTTTTCCTTAAAAACCTTTATTGCCTCAGGGTCCATGTATGGTGCGATAAGCCCTTTTTTATATATATCTTCTATACTTGAAGCCAATAGCCGTCCGTTGGAATTGAAAAGGTTAGCATCAATTTTATATATGTCGCCAATTTCATTCACAATGAGTTGTCGCGATTCGGCATTGCTGAGTTTTTTATGAAAGTCAACCTCATTTTGAAGTTGGTTTGCAACTTCACGAATCTTATACATCAACTCATTTTCTGATCTACTTTGGTCATTAACTTCAATAAATTGTATGGTTACATAAATAGAAACAAGTAGTCCAAAGAACACGAGGATGACCATAGAAAGGCGAATTCTTGTACTTAAATATACCTGTTCTATTCCCAGGGCATTTAGTGCTGCTTTGCGTTGAAAGCGGAAGTCTTTGTAATCAGATTCTGAACCAAATTGCTTAATAAGTTTTTGACGAACGAACATGCCAATTATCCAAACCAAACCAAAGGCAAAGAAGCAAATCATAAAAAAGATAAATGAAAAGCTGAAGGTGCTGGTTGATCGAATTAGGTTGTTTACCGGATGGCTCAACACTACAATAGCTTGATCTTGGTAACTTATAAAATGATTAAATTGAGTGTTTGATAAAATGCCTTTTTCAACGTGAAAGTCGGTAGTGTCAAACATCAAATTATATGGATATGTCCCTTTTTGATGTAACAGTTTGCCATTACTGTAAAGTGCATACGAATAATCATCAATATCAAACAATCGATTATCCGACTTAAGCCCGATGAATTGAGGGTACTCATACGAACTTTGAATAAATTTTGGTTCGAGTAAAATAAAGACGTTTCCGTAATGACCATTAAGGTCGCAGTTTTCAAACTTGGCTAAATATCCATTAAAAATACGGTCACTTTTGACTTGGTAAAAATGAGCACTTAGTGTAGGAAATGATTTGTAATTGTAAATGTCATTTAGGTCATCGTAACTGTATAGCGTACTTGAATTGATGTTGTTTTCGGCAGAATCAAAACTTAACACCAACATATTGTATTTGTCAAGATAGCCTGAAAAATAGAGCCTTCTTAGACGTTGTTCAAATTGTTCTTTTTTCTGGCTAAATGCTTCAAAATCTTCTGGAACCAAAAATTGCTGAGTTAGTTCAATTTCTATATCCTTAAACAAATACTCAGCTTGTAAATCTTTGTTCGATATTAATTTAGAAGCGTATAAATTCAAATATTCAGACTCCTTGTCATGCTGATACTTTTGCAATGAAAAGGCGAAGAAGAAAGTAAAGAATAAGATGTAACCGATGTATTTATAAAGGCCAATTTTTCTTTTGGTTATAAATTCAATCAAATAAAGAAACACAAGTGAGAATGAACTGAAAAGTATTGATGGCAATAACCCGTTAATTGTTCTGCTCGCATCAATAGTTTGAAAAATTGTGAAGGTTGAAATTGCCAGCAAAAGAGCTACAACAAACCATTTGTGCTGATTGCTATTCTTTTGAATTCGATTGTAGACACTAGTTACAACTGCAAACCAAATCCAAAAAAGAAGTGCTATGATAGATGCAGCTATTATCGAATATCGTGAAATGGTTGATAGATGAGTTACGTCAAACGAAATATTTGAATTGGCGATTAAACTTCTTAATAATGAGTCGATTAAGTCTGCAGAAAAGACGCCAAAAAGACATGTAAGTAGAAACACAACACGAACAATCCAAGCATTTGAAAATTTCAAATATTTCAATGTGTGTATGATTGCTAAGCCTGCAATTAAACCAGTTAATACATGCAGCATCAAGTCGCCAAGCGAAGGTAGTAGGTCGGAGCTCGCAAAAATTACAGGATCGAATATTTGAAGTTTGTCTAAGTCAGCAACTATAGTCTTGTTAAAACTTAGAATGCGAGAAATAACAGCTATTACGGCAATGACAAGTGATGCTGTAAACCAATACCTGAAACTTAAAAAGGCAGCACATAGCAAAAATATCCAGCCAATTAGAAAAGGGATTCCAGAGTTGGATTTATTCGTTGACCGACCATAAAAATTTATGTATGCCTCCCCGTTGAGGAGAGAATATTTTGTTGTATCAGACTTCTGAATTTCAAAAGCAACATTGTTGAGAGGTGCAATTTTATTAATGGCGTCAAATTCTCCAGATTCATCTCGAATTAAAACGTGCGTAAGAACACCATTTTGTGTTGGAACTAATAGATCTGCTCCACTGGAATGTTTGATAATTGTAGGTTGAGAATAGTCGAATGCAGAGGAGTCGGGGACCCATTCATTTGTTGTCCATGATGTAACAATGTTGTTGTTGCTCGTGAAATACTCCCAGTCGGATTGTTGTAGTGTAGTTCGTTCACCACTCTCTGACTGAGGTGTGATGCCTTCAGCCTCTTCTAAAAGTTTAAGTAAGTATTCGTTCGTTTGTTGCGTCCAGTTAGTTTTTTGTACACAAATTTCTTCATCTGTAGCGGTTGATGATTGGTTACCTGCAAGTGAGAGTACCACAAACGCAGCAACCAAAATGGATATTAAAACCTTGCGAATCAAGTGTTAAAAGTAAGCCTCTTTGTTTAAATAGTTTTGTACATAGTCCTTGATTGCGTCTTCCAACGTCCAAAATCCACCAGAATAACCTGCTTTTATGGTTTTATCCATTGATGCCTTTGTGTAGTATTGATATTTATCTCTGATATCTAGTGGCGTAGGAATATACTCAATGGTAGAGTCTAAATTAAGAGCCGCAAATGTTGCATTTGCCAAATCATTGAAGGTGCGTGGTGTGCCAGTACCAAGATTATAAATCCCACTTTTTTTCTGAGTATTGTACCAATACATCATGACGCTTACCAGGTCTTTTACATAGATAAAATCACGTGTTTGTCCACCATTAATATAGTTGGGGTTATGGGATTTAAAGAGCTTCATCCTTCCATTTTGTTTAATCTGATTGAAGGCATGATAAACGACAGAAGCCATTCGAGTTTTGTGATATTCATTTGGACCAAAGACATTAAAAAACTTTAATCCTACCCAAAATGGAGGCGCTGTTTCTTGTTTCAGTGCCCAGATATCAAAATCTAATTTGCTTTGACCATAAGGGTTAAGTGGCTTCAACTGTTGCATCGTTGATTCGTCGTCATCAAAGCCTAACTCTCCGTCGCCATAAGTCGCCGCAGATGATGCATAAATAAATGGAATGTTATTCGTAGCACAGTGTTTCCAGAGTGTTTTTGAGTAACCAAGGTTGAGTTCATCAAAGATAGAAACATCAAACTCTGTAGTGTCTGTTCGTGCACCGAGGTGAAAAATAGCTTGAATGTCAAATGAATCTAGTTTCGAAAGAAACGTCATTCGGTCAACTTTTTCAACTTCTTCTAAGCCAATAAGATTACCAGATTTTTCAGTTTTCGTAAAATCATCTACTAAAACAAGGTTCTTAGACGTGGTTCGATAAAGATGCTGAGCTAAGCAACTGCCAATAAAACCAGCTGCACCAGTAATAATTATATCTGCCATTTATACAAAGGTACACAAGCCTATTGTTTCGGGAAACACTTTACTTGTGGAGATTCTAACTACTTCTTGCTTTTTGGGTAAAGTCTCAATTCTTTATCTCCGTAGTCAATAACCGCATTGTAGCGTTCCAAAATTTCGCCTCCCAAAATAAAATCAAAAGGTTTGACTTTAAGGGATTTGTACATTTCAGTTACATGACTGACATCAATCGTTCCGACAATCAGTTTTTTGATTTTCAACTTTTTAAATTGAATGGTTTTCAATTTTGCAAAACTGGCATCTACTTGGTCTGGACCAATCCCTGATGTTGTGTTATCAAGCATTGATACTTTTTTTAGATTTTTCAGTTTGTCGGCGAATGACTTTGCTAAAACACTTTTACTAGCTCCGGTGTCAATTAATCCTCGAGCCTTTTTTCCATTGATTTTTGACTTGCAAAATATGTGTGTCCCTTCTTCTCCAAGCTGGACAATTTCAATGGGAATACGAATGATTTTTTTCATTAAAAAAGTGGAGCACCAGTCATTTCTTCTGGTTGGTTAAGTTTCATTAACTTTAAAATTGTAGGAGCAACATCAGCCAATATTCCGTCTTTTAGTTGAATTCCATCTTCTCCTAACACAATACATGGAACTAAGTTCACACTGTGCGCGGTATTTGGCGAGCCATCGGGATTTACCGCAAAATCGGCGTTCCCATGATCTGCGATGATCACAATTTTATATTCGTTTGCAAGTGCCGTTTCGACGAGTTCCTTAACACAACCATCAACTGTTTCACATGCGGTTTTAATCGCTGAAAATACACCTGTATGTCCAACCATATCTGGGTTCGCAAAGTTTACACAAAAGAAATCTATTGTGTTCTCCTCAATGGCGGCTTTGACCTTGGATTTTAATTCTGGGGCACTCATTTCTGGCTGCAAGTCGTACGTTGCCACTTTTGGTGAATTAACTAGAATTCGTGTTTCTCCCTCAAACTCAGTCTCACGTCCACCGCTGAAGAAAAATGTTACGTGAGGATATTTCTCTGTTTCTGCAGCCCTAAGTTGTTTCAAGCCAAGATTGGAGATATGTTCACCCAACGTTAACTTTAAATCACTCTTATCAAACAAAACATTTACGTTCTTGAATGTTTTGTCGTATTCGGTCATGGTATAATATTCCAAATCAAGAGGAGCCATGTTTTGCTCGTGGAATGCTTCCTGAGTCAATGCCATGCTGATTTCTCGGCCACGATCTGTTCTAAAATTAAAACATAAAACGATGTCACCACTTTCAATTTTAGCAATTGGATTATTGTCCGAATCTACATGGATCAACGGTTGCATGAATTCGTCCGTTGTCCCCGCTTCATAGGACTGCTCAATAGATGAAAGCAACTGGTTGGTTTGTTTTCCAGTGCCATGAACCATTGCGTCATAAGCGATTTTAACTCGCTCCCAGCGTTTATCCCGATCCATTGCATAATACCGGCCAACGACTGACGCAATTTTTGCTTTCCCCAATCTGTCATCCGACATTACATCTCGTAAAAAACCTTTGCCACTCTTTGGATCACAATCGCGACCATCGAGAAACGCATGAATGTATGTTTGACTATCAAGATTATTTTCTTTTAAAATGCCACACAATGCTTTCAAATGTTCGTCGCTGCTGTGAACGCCGCCATTACTAACAAGACCCATTAAATGAATTCGCTTCCCACTGGCTTTTGCTGAATCTACTAACTGTTTGAAAACTGGTCGGTCAAGAATTGACTTATCTTTAAACGATTTGTTAATGAGCATCAACATTTGATAGACGATTCGCCCCGCACCAATGTTTAAGTGCCCTACTTCCGAATTGCCCATTTGTCCTGGAGGCAAACCGACATTCTCACCAAATGTTTTGAGTGTGGTGTTTGGAGCAGAATTCATCAAGTGATCCACAAATGGAGTATTAGCATGGAAAATTGCATCTGAATTGTCGTGCTTACCTATTCCCCAACCATCTAAAATCAGTAATAAAGCCTTGTTGTGATTCATGGCGCAAATTTAAAATTAGTTTAATACGATTATTGGACGAATATCAATTCACATGATTTCGATAATATCCTTTATATGCAAGATCCGAAGGTTCGGCTTTGAGGGTGATAAGTATCATGTCTATCGCTAACAATTATCAGATTTGCTTGCTTGATGACACTTAAGTTTGCATCAATGATTTCTCACTACCACAGCATCATCTATCCCGATTTGCTTATTCTAATCAAGCGCAACCCTGAGTGAGTAATCTCGCCAAATTAGGCTTCTTTGACTATTAATTCCTTGACTAATAAAGGGACTTTACTTTAAATAATACATCAATGCCAAGATATCACACGTTAGGGAAAATCCCTTCAAAACGACATATAACCTTTGATAATCCAAACGGTGGATTGTATCAAGAAGAGCTTTTTGGAACTTCTGGTTTTGCGGGTATGTCCTCACTCATCTATCATTTGTATCCTCCAACTGTTGTTAGTGAGGTAAAGCGTTTAGAAGACGTAACTCCAGAAATCGCCATCGAAAAAAATATGCAAGCCTTAAGTTTTCAAGGCTTTTCTGTGCCACAGGAAGATGATTATCTAAAATCACGTAAGACACTTTTTGTAAATAGTGATTTACATATTGGGCTTGCAGCTCCAACAGCTTTTTCAGACGGTTATTTTTACAGAAATTCAGATGCAGACGAGATGCTTTTTGTTCATGAGGGATCAGGAACTATGTACACCATGTATGGCGAGTTAGATTTTAGCTATGGAGATTATTTAATTATTCCTCGAGGAACGACATATCAACTGCGTTTTGACTCTGAAGCCAATCGGTTACTATATATCGAATCGTTTAGTGAAATTTCAACTCCAAGAAGGTATCGCAACGATTATGGACAGTTCTTGGAGCATTCTCCGTTTTGTGAACGTGACTTTCGATTACCGAAGAATCTAACTACACACGATGAAAAAGGAGCGTTTCGAGTGATTTCAAAAAAGCAAGGTGTTTTATGGGAATATACACATGCAAACCACCCATTTGACGTGGTAGGCTGGGATGGATTTAATTATCCATATGCTTTTTCGATTCACGATTTTGAACCAATTACAGGTCGTATCCATATGCCACCTCCAATTCATCAACAATGGGAGTCGGCAGGTTTTGTTGTTTGTTCCTTCGTGCCAAGGATGTATGACTACCACCCAAAAGCAATTCCAGCTCCGTATCATCATAGCAACGTAGATTCAGAAGAGATTTTGTATTACGTGGACGGTGATTTTATGAGTCGAAATAATATCCAAAAAGGACAAATTACACTCCATCCAGGTGGTATTCCGCATGGTCCGCATCCAGGAGCTATTGAACGTAGTGTAGGAAAAACTCATACAGAGGAATTAGCAGTGATGATAGATCCATTCAAACCTCTGGCTATAACTAAACAAGCAATGGATTTGCAAGTTGACGACTATTACAAATCTTGGATAACTCATTAATAATTGAACAATGGAAAATTTAACAGAAGTAAAAAATTACAAATACAGTCTTGAAAAAATATTTCCAGAAGCCGACGACTTTTTGCCGCTTCTAGGTACAGACTATGTAGAATTATATGTTGGAAACGCAAAGCAATCTGCACACTTTTATAAGACGGCTCTTGGCTTTCAATCGTTGGCATATGCTGGCCTAGAAACAGGTTTGAAAGATCGAACCAGTTATGTGGTTGTACAAGATAAAATTAGACTTGTTCTGACAACCCCAATGCCCGGTACTGAAAACAACGAAATATTTGAACATATTACGAAACATGGTGATGGTGTTAAGGTGATTGCGTTATGGGTTGAAGATGCTCGTAAGGCTTGGGAAGAAACAACTAAACGTGGTGCTGTATCCTTTTTTGAGCCACGTGTTGAATCCGACGATAATGGAGAAGTAGTGCGTTCTGCGATACATACGTATGGAGATACTGTTCACGTTTTTGTTGAAAGACAAAATTATAATGGGGTGTTTTTGCCAAAGTATGAAAAGTGGGAATCTCATTACAACCCAAGTGAAGTAGGGCTTCGATACATAGATCATATGGTTGGTAACGTTGGCTGGGGAGAAATGAATATTTGGTCAAAGTTTTACAATGAAGTCATGGGATTTGCAAATCTTATAACATTCGACGATAACGATATTTCTACTGAATATACGGCCTTGATGAGCAAGGTCATGACAAACGGAAATGGTCGTATTAAGTTTCCAATAAACGAACCAGCAGAGGGCAAGAAGAAATCTCAGATTGAAGAGTATGTTGACTTTTACCAAGGTCCCGGATGTCAGCATATTGCAGTGGCTACGAACGATATCGTTTTTACGGTTAGTGAAATGAAAAAACGGGGTGTGGAATTTTTGTATGTTCCTGGAACTTATTACGATACAGTTGCTGATAGGGTAGGTGAGATTGCGGAGGATTTAGCAGTTTTGAAAGAACATGGAATTATGGTTGACCGTGATGATGAAGGGTATTTGCTGCAAATATTTACAAAGCCAGTAACTGACCGTCCAACCTTGTTTTTTGAAATAATTCAGCGAAAAGGTGCTCAGTCTTTCGGAAAAGGAAATTTTAAAGCGTTATTTGAATCCATCGAAGCCGAGCAGGAACGAAGAGGAACATTATAATGGGAAAAATGACAAGACAGGAGTTGCTTGATGCAATAGAAGCAAAATACGCAGCTCAAGGTCAAGATATGGACGTGCATTTATCAGGATTGTTGCACGCAGAAACAATGACATATTGGGATTTTGCAAACGTGGACGCACTGTTATCGTTGCAAATAAAACGAACCAATTTGCCTGATGAGATGGTCTTTATCATGTATCATCAAATCAATGAGTTGTTGTTTAAAATGATTCTGTGGGAAATTCAACAGATTTCGCACAATGATGATATTACACCTGAAAAATTTTCAATGCATTTGGCGAGAGTTAGCAGATACTTTGATATGCTTTCAGGTTCGTTTGATATTATGTCTGAAGGCATGGAGATTTCTCAATACATGAAATTTAGAGATACTCTTACACCTGCAAGTGGGTTTCAAAGTGCACAATATCGTAAGATTGAAATTGCGTCAACGGAATTAATCAATCTAATTGATTTTAGATTTCGAGACAATATTGATAGAGAAACACCATACTCTCATGCTTTCGAACATATGTATTGGCAAGCAGCTGGAAAGGACTACAAAACTGGTAAAAAAAGCAAGTTAATGACCAATTTCGAAACGAAGTATCGAGTGGAACTCATTAACTATATGGAGGAGTATAATCTTGTTAATCTTTGGACAAAATTTAAACAACTTCCAAAAGAGTATCGAGAAAACAAGGAGCTGATTAACGAAATGCGACATTACGATCATACGGTTAACATTAGCTGGGTGATGCATCATTATAATGCTGCTTCGAAGTACTTAGATAGTGGTAAAGAAGGAGCTAAGGCAACGGGTGGAAGTGATTGGCATAAATATATGCACCCTCGCTACCAACGCCGGATCTTCTTTCCTGAATTATGGAGTGCCGACGAACTAGAAAATTGGGGTGTTACCAATTTGGAGAAACACTTGTAGGGTGGTGAACAGTTAATAGTGGTTAGTTGATAGGGAATAGTGAATAGTTGATAGTGAATAACTAAGAGTGATTAGTGTAACGTTGAGAGTGAAGTGATAATAGTTACAAGTGGTTTTTTGCGAACGTAAAAAGGCAAGTTGACCGGATATGTACAGTTAAGTGTGTCATTTAGATTTAATCAAGTCCAAGTCTTTCAGGATAAAGCATAACCATAACACTTATGACCTTAGTCCAAGATCTAGGTTTAGACCATCGTTTCTGCACCTTAGAACTTACCCAATATAGTAGTTTATATAGAGATCTTTCTGAAGGTAGTGCACCTTTTGTTTTTGTAGCTTTTCTTATTTGCCTGTTAAATCCTTCAATTGAGTTGGTAACTCTTCACGATTTTTGAAATTAACTAGTATAAACTGTTCAACGCAATTTAAGGATGTGCAACTATTATTTTCTCACTATTAACGATACACTCTTAAGTTATTCACTATCAGTTATTCACTATTATTTTTTCACTATCAGTTTTTCACTCTTCAGTAATAAATCAGTTTTGCCATAAAAAGCGGAACATAACAATTGCAAGTATTGCGATCATAGCATCTATCAAGAGCATAATGCCGGCATTTTGCCAAAATGTGGTAAAGTCTCCAAGAACGATCATAACACCTCCTGCAACTCCAACAACAATCATTGGAATTATTAGCGGGAAACTAAGTAAGGGCATCAGAATGCCACCAGACTTTGTTTTGGAAGCAATAGCTGAAACGGTTGTAAAGAGAAATCCTAAACCAATGGAAAAAAGTACAATCAATGTTCCGTAACGCAGCATGTCCCAAGTCGGAGAACCTAAAAGAATAGAGAAAATGGTTAGACCTAATAGTGCTATAACAACACTTAAAAGTGTGTTAAAAACCATCTTGCTAATTAGAACGGCTAATGGATTTACAATGCTGTGGTAATAAAGAAGTCGGCCCTCACGCTCTTGAATAAAACTTCGGGCAATCGCATTGACCGACGAAAACAATAATATCACCCAAAAAAGGCCATTCCATGTCATAGGTTTGATGCCCTTAAAAATCAAACTAGCGATAAAAACAGCTGAGACAAGTTGCACCAATATGCCGTTGATTGCATAACGGTTCCTCCATTCTGTTTTTATCTCCTTTAAAAAAAGGATTTTTGACTGCCTAATTAGCCCTATTTGCATATTTTTGTCCGCAAAATTAAGTTAAATGGATTTCCCACTTAGAGATTTAAACGAAACCGAAAAACAAGTTGTTAATAACGCTCCAATTATCGTTGGGATTTTAATAGGTTGTGCTGATGGCGAAATGAGCCAAGACGAAATGGATCGAATAGAAGAAGTGATCAAAACGAAAACTTTTTCAGAAAAAAATGATGTACATTATTTATATGATGACATCGCTTCAAACGATTTGACTGGCACGATTGCGAACATATTTGATGGCTTGGGTAATTCTGCACAAGACAAAGCAACGTCAGCAATTGCGCAATTAACTGAGTTAAACAGCATTTTGCCAAAACTGAACCCTACTTACGCTATCCAATATCGAGATTCATTGTTGGATCTTGCGGTTGCAGTAGCAAAAGCTTCAGGTGGTGTTTTTGGCATTGGAACAATAAGTGAGGAGGAAAAAGATTTGATTGACCTTCCAATGATTAACGAGATCTAAAAGGAATTCTTTGGGTAAATTTCAGAAAATATTAATCGCAAATAGAGGTGAGATTGCTGTACGGGTAATACGCTCTTGTAAAAAGTTAGGAATCAAAACAGTCGCTGTTTATTCAGAAGCTGATAGGTCCTCTAAACACATACGATTAGCGGATGAAGCATTTTGTTTAGGTGCTGGTCCAAGTGCTGAAAGTTACCTTCAGGCAGATAAAATCATTCAAATATGTAAGGATCATCAGGTTGATGCAATCCATCCAGGGTATGGTTTTTTGTCTGAAAATGCTGGCTTTGCGAGAAAGCTAAACAATAATGGAATTACTTTAATCGGACCTTCGCCAGAAGCAATGGAAGTTATGGGTAGCAAGCTAGCTTCGAAAGCGGCCGTTGCAAAATATAATGTACCAATGGTTCCTGGGATCAATGAGGCGGTTGAGGACCCTAAAAAAGCAATCGAAATTGCAAAAGAAATAGGTTTTCCTGTTTTAATTAAAGCAAGTGCTGGTGGTGGTGGAAAGGGAATGCGGATTGTTAAAAATGAAGAAGAGCTAGAAGGTCAAATGAAAATGGCTATCAGTGAGGCAATTTCTTCATTCGGTGATGGAGCAGTTTTTATTGAGCGCTTTGTACAAAATCCCCGTCACATTGAAATACAGGTTTTAGGTGATAACCATGGGAATACTGTTCACCTGTTCGAACGTGAGTGCAGTATCCAACGACGGCACCAAAAGTTAGTAGAAGAGGCTCCCTCTGCTATTTTAACTGAGGAGTTGCGAAATGCAATGGGGGAAGCAGCAGTCAATGTTGCAAAGGCATGTGATTATTCAGGAGCTGGAACCGTTGAGTTTTTAGTAGACAGTGATCGTAATTTCTACTTCTTAGAAATGAATACTAGGTTACAGGTGGAGCACCCCGTTACAGAATTGATTACAGGATTGGATCTAGTTGAACAACAAATACGTGTTGCAGAGAACGAACGATTATCGTTCAAGCAAGAGGACCTTTCAATACATGGTCATGCGCTTGAATTGCGTGTTTGTGCTGAAGACCCATCCAATGATTTTTTGCCAACTATTGGTAAAATAGAAAAATATGCTCCTCCTGTGGGAGAAAACATTCGCGTCGATGATTTCGTAGAAACTGGCTATGATATTCCAATTTTCTATGATAATATGATTTCTAAACTGATTGTTTGGGCTCCAACAAGAGCAGAAGCAATTGAGATGATGAAGTCTGCTATTGCAAACTATGAAATTGAAGGTTTTGAAACAACGCTGCCATTTGGAGCATTTGTAATGAATCATCCAAATTTTATTTCTGGTGATTTTGATACTCAGTTCGTCGGCAAGTTTTTTAGTCCTGAGCAAGTCTTAGAAAGTAGTAAGGATCATGCAACTGCTGCGGCTCTTTTGGCTATTGAACTTCTTAAGAAAAATAATACACCTGTATTGCCAAATGGCAACAGAGATTCTGATTGGTATCAGAATCGCAGATAGACAAATTCGAATTCATTTTTGTCCATTTTCTTCTGCCGTTGGTCTCTAGATCATCGCCTTTAGGACTATTTTTGTCTTTCTTACGTTTTTCATAAAACCTGATTATGATTTATCACGCAACCAATATCCTAAAACAGTATCCCCGTTCCAATTTCTCGTTAAATGTCCCCGCTGTCGAACTAAAAGAAGGTTCGATTGTAGGTGTAGTTGGTGAAAATGGTAATGGGAAAACCACTTTACTCAACATTATCGCTGGAGAGTTGGCTTCTGAGGGAGAGTTTACCTATTTCGATAATGCCATAAGTTCTGATACAGATTGGACGGAAATCAAATCGAAAATTGCGTTTATTCCTCAACGAATACCACGTTGGTATGGAAGTCTGATTCAAAACCTTAAGCTAAAAGCAGCTTTGGACGGAATTCCAGCTTCAACCATAAACGAATATCTTGATGAGATTTTAGAGTTTTTAGGTTTGATGGATTACAAACACCTCAAATGGACAGAGATTTCTACAGGGTATCGTTTGCGTTTTGAGCTCGCACGAATGCTGATTGGCAAGCCAAATTTATTGGTGCTAGATGAACCTTTAGCAAATTTAGATATCAATACACAGCAGAAGTTTTTAAGTGATTTAAAAAACATTCTACGAGACAAGAACTATTCAACAGCAGTAATATTAAGCAGTCAGCAATTACATGAAATAGAAACTGTTAGCGACCAAATGATTTTCTTGCGAAAAGGGTCTTCCGTTTTTAGTGGTGCGGTTAATGATTTAGAATCCAGTAATGCTAAATTAGTTTTTGAGCTTCAGGTTGAAACTGAGGATAAACCGAAACTGATTGAGTTTTTAAAACGTAAGGAGATTGACTATGGGTCAACCGGAGAATACATTCATGTTTCAATAAATAAAACCGATTCGAGCAATGACTTTTTAAAAGAGTTATTGAATGAAAATATAACCGTGAAGTATTATCGAAACATTAGCAAATCAACCAAAAGACTTTTTAACCAATAATCATGAAAGCACTTTATAAAAAAATTGACCACATGATGTTGGATAAGTATCCAAACTTGTGGGTTCTCGGTGTTCATATCTACCTTCCCTTGCTCACGCTGTTGTATTTAGTATTGTTTGCAATAGGCTTGCTTTACCCATTAAATCCATTACCGTTTTGGAACAACTATGAAGATGTGTTCGAGAACCTAACCGTAACAATGATTTTACCGACGATTTTGTTAACGGTGATGTTTGTTATTCGACAGGTTAAGTACAATTCAAAAAGGGTTCACCTGTCCCTACCTCATAAAAATTCGTTTTTAGTTTTTCTATATTTTATTGGAATATTCTTCCTTATTACAGCTTCACCATTTGTTGCAAATTTTGGGGCAAATGTCAGATCTCATATGGCGCTGGACGTCAATGAATTCGAAAAAGACGTAAAAGCACTTGAGAAAGGTTTTGCTCATATCTTCCTTGAAAAACAATTTATAGATGTTTATCGAAAGGATTTTAATCCGAAAATTCATTTTAACGAAGACTTAGATGATAATAATGATGAATATTATGATGGTTATAATAGAAACTATCACACGGTTCGGTATAAACTTAACGAAACACGAGACAGTCTCATTCTGTATCGAAGTTTCGTAAGGTACTATTATCGCAATGACTTGGACACAATTTCATTGGAGCAGGCGTACAAGGAGATTGATGATTTTATACGGGTATCATCAAAGTATGAGGGCCAGACGACAACAACAAACGCTCAAGAAATTGTTCGGAGAAACTTAGCTTCTACAAAGTACTTTCTAAAGGATGAGGCATCTAACGGCCCTGCTTTCGACTACCTTGAAAGTTATTCTAGGTTCGATAACAACATAGAGTTTCATGATAATTTATCAGAAAATAACTCAATCTTTTTTGTGGTTGAGTGGAAATTTTGGAAGATTTATTTCCTGTTAGCTTTAAGCTTGGCAATCGTACTGTTAATTCTTTGTTCCGTAAAAATTACCGAGTTTGGATGGGGAATGCTGGTAGTTGCTTTATTGCCGACGGTGTATGGTATTTTTATGGCGCTAGGTGTTTTTACCTTACAGCATTCAGGTAACAATACAATTGAAAAGTATGGACTTGTCTTAACTCTGGTCTTTCTTGGGTTAACCATGTTTATTGTTTTTTCAAATAATTTTAAACCTGCGCTGAAACGAGCATTTGCTATTGCATTGCACATTTATGCACCGTTGGTTGTTGTAGCAGTTATTACGTTTTATGAAGAAATTGCTGATTGTTGTTTTAGAAACCCAGCATATAGGTATGATTGCGATTGCACCTACCTCTTAACGAGATCTGAGTTTGAGGATTTATTATTACTATCATCCGTTGTGACGGCTGTTGTAGTTACATATCTTTTCGGAAGATATTATAAGAAACAATACATCAACCCACAGAAGGCCTAAGTTGATAATTTGAAGAAATTTTATAAAAAGTATGATGATTATTTTTTAACCAAGTACCCAATCTTATGGGTAATTGGCCTTCATATTTTTATACCGTTGTCGCTATTGGTCGCACTATTTCTGGTGTTGTGTGGAATTCCGTTGGTGTTAAATGAAGTAAACGAGTTTTCTACAATTGAAAACGTTTATAATCAAGTTGGGCTGGGTATGATTTTACCCGTGATTCTTTTGGTCATCATTTTTATCCGACGGCAAATACAGTTTAATTCAATTCGAGTTCATCAGAAATTGCCTTTTAAAATGCGGTTTACAACCTTCATGTTGTTTTGGGTAACCTTATTTGCAATTACTACTCTTCCATTTACCATTCGTTTAAGTGCTGTGACTTACCCAAATCTCGTTTGGTCAAAGACTCAATATCAATCTGATATTAAGGCTATCAATACTGGATATGTTCATTTTAGGTTTTTGGTTAGGCAAGAATATGCTGCACAGGAAGAAAACGGTGCAGATGAAGTTATAGAACCATATTATTTAACACGGTATTCGCTGAATGAGAAGACTAACCAGCTTATACTTACCCGTCAGTTCTATCGGTACTATTCAAATAGTGAGATAAATGTGAACGATACAATTTCTCTTGATTCGGCTAATCATGAAGTAGAAAACTTTACTGCTGTTGCTCAACGATATGGAGCACAATTTGAAACTACCGATGCGTCGAAAATTATAAGTGCGAATCTTTTAGATGTTGAAGGAGATTATGATCTCTTCCGCAAGGATTTTAACACGGAATTTGAAAGGATAAACTCTAAAGAGTCCTATAATCGATTAGGAAAACAAAGCAAGTTTCAAAAGAATATACAATGGACAACGGCCCTCCATGAACACTCTGGAATTTTTCGATTTTATTCCTTTGAATTTTGGCAGAATTACTCACTTATAGGATTTGGAATTAGTTTTTTGCTAATTATTTTATGCAGTGTTCCAAGAAGCGAGTTTGGTTGGGCGATGTTAACTGTAGCATTAATACCAACTGTTTATGGCGTTATCTATGCAATCTTAGAGGTTTTAGATGTTAATGTTGGGTCACGATTTTTGATGCTGTCTTTTCTTGCGGCAACCAGCTATGTTACTTTTTTGGGAAATTTTAAGTCAAAACTTAAAAGGGTATTTGCAATCAGCATAAACATATTTTTACCTATCGTCGTTCCAATACTTTTTGAATTAAACCGACAAGAATCATTTTATTGGTCATTTGTAATTGTTGGTTTGGGAGCAACGGCTTTGTATTCAGTGTATTACCGAATCCACTATTTAAACCCGCAACCATAAATAGGTTACAGTAAAACATCAGGTTTGATTAATTCTTGATTTCTGAAACGCTGTTTCCAAATGATGTAACCGACAATGCTAAAAATGGTAAACCCAATCATCATGACTGCCATAATTTTAAGTTCACGGGTATGGTAGAGCCAGACACTAAAAGCATTGACCAAAATCCAATAAACCCAATGATGAAGTATTTTCTTAGCTTCCAGATACGTTGCCACAAAGGCAAAGGAAGTCGTGGCTGCATCAGCCCAAGGTAGTTTGGAACTGGTAAATGTATCAAAGAAGTATCCTAGCATGAGCCACAATGCCCCACCAATTATTATGGTGACTAGATGATACTTGCGTTGCTTAACCAAAATTGGCATTGGAGTTTTTTTACTGTTTTTATGCCAATTTATCCATGCATAAACACCAAGGATCACATAAACGGAATACAATAAAGTCTCAGAAAAAAGGGAAGCATCAATAAATAAAAATACGGATATTGCAGAAGCTAAAATTCCAAATGGCCAACACCAAATGATCTCTTTAATAATTAGAAATAGAAATACAACGTTTAGACCTAAAACCGTCCATTCCAGTATTTCTTTTAGATAATCTGTCATATTGCTCTTAATACAAAAGTAGTCCGATGCATGAGATCTTTTAGAATAAAAAAAGGCAGATTTCCTGCCTTTTTAGATAACATGCGATTTGACCAAATACGTCGATCAAACAATATATTTTTAACCGTTAAGGTATTCGAATTGAATAATCGTCAAACCTGATGCCAAATCATTTATTTTGTAACTAACACATTACAAGTAATTTATGTAGTAATGTTTTGATTGATATTTTCATTTTGAAAGCTCTATTCTAAATTTTAGAATGACGTTTCAATCGGATTGCTACTTTTGTGGTTCAATCGAAATAGATGCTGATACCGTTTATCATATTTGCAATAAGCTTATTGGTCTTAATCGCCGCGTCAAAGTACTTTACTGAGGCTGCCGAGCGTATTGGGCTAGCGCTGAAACTATCGCCTTTTATGGTTGGTGTTGTCATTGTTGCTGTTGGCACGTCTTTGCCGGAGCTAATTTCAGGAATCATTGCCTCTATCAATGGTCATTCTGAAATTGTTATTGGTAACGTCTTAGGTGCCAACATTTCAAATATGTTATTGATTTTAGGAATGACTTCAATAATTTCTAAAAAGAGCATCAAGTTAGGAAAGGAATACATTTTTGTAGACCTACACTTTATGCTTGGCTCGGCTACTTTTTTAATTTTATTTCTGTTGGATGGAACAATCAGTTTTGTTGAAGGAATCATACTGTTCGTAGGTTTTATTGTGTACCAAGTATATTTGTTCAAGTCAGAAAAGCCAGATGACATACCTACGTTAAACGACTCTGAAGTTGTCAATAAACTAACCAAGGTGAAACCTATGGATGTGCTGATTTTGGTGATTACAGGTCTTGGAATTTATGCGGGGGCAAAGTTCACTGTAGAGTCAATTACAGATATTGCAACTGCACTCGACGTAGACAAATCCATCATTAGTCTGACAGTGCTTTCGCTAGGAACAACATTGCCTGAACTTTCAGTGAGTATTGCTGCCGCACGAGCGGGACATCCTGAAATAGCAATCGGTAACATTTTGGGGTCATGCATTTTTAACTCGTTTATGGTTACAGGTGTTGCCACAATTATTTCACCAATTCACATGCCTTTTGAGATTGCACGAACGTCTGTTGTATTTCTAATTGTTGCGGCCATTTTTTTCTATTTAATTAGTCAGGACAAAAAGGTTTCTAAATGGGAGGGAATTCTTTTCTTACTTTTTTACATAGTTTTTTTGTTAAAAATTAGTGGTATCGCGTAGTGAGTAATCAAAAGCTACGACCCGGACAATTAATCTACGCTTATTCGAATGGATATTTTCCGATGGCTCATGAAGAAGCCGGTGGAGACATTTATTGGCATCGACCAGAAAAAAGAGGAATTATTCCGTTGGATGCATTTCATATCTCAAAAAACCTCAAGCGACTTTATCGAAATACTGACTTAATTTTTAAAATAAACACGGCGTTCAGAGAAGTTGTACAAGCTTGTTCAGATCGAGAAACCACATGGATTAATGACGAAATTATTGACGCCTATTGTGAATTGTCGGAACTTGGGTATGCTCTTAGTTTTGAGGTTTGGAATGAAGATCGACTTGTTGGAGGGTTGTATGGTGTTTCCATAGATGCCGCTTTTTTTGGTGAATCAATGTTCAGCAGAGAAACGAATACAAGCAAACTTGCGTTAATATTTTTGGTGAATTATCTTCTTGAAAACAACTATCGGCTTTTGGATACGCAATATCTAAACGACCATCTAAAGCAGTTTGGAGCCATTGAGATTTCTGACAAAAAATATATGAAAATGTTAGAAAGTGCTCTTGCCAAATCACTATAATTGTGTGTGATAAATAATCAGCCTAAACACTTCCGATCTTTACTTTTGGCATTCTTCATTTGCGGCATTTCTTTTTCGATTAATGGCCAAACGTCTAAGGATACCATCCATTTGAACAATCATGATACTTCAATAGGTTACGCACAACTTGATGCAAACTTAGATGGGAAACGAATATTTATTGCAGGAGAGAATCACACATACTTGGAAAGTAATAGCAAATTGTGGGTGCAAAATATTAAATACCTTTACCACAATGCTGGAGTGCGAAATGTGCTTTTAGAAAGTGGAAAGTCAACAGCCTGGCTTGCAAACGAATACCTTCAAACTGGAGATTCGGCTTTATTACAAGTCATCGAGCAATACGTTTTTGAGGAGTATGCAGAGCGTTATAGAAGACTACGTGATTTTAATACAGAATTAGACAGTGGTGAAAAAATAACAGTAATAGGGATTGATCTAGAACGAGGTGGTTATGGTGCTCTAAAAGTGTTAAGCTTGTTATTGCCAGATTCGATTGATGCTCCAGATAGTATCGACCTGCACATCGAAAGTATTTATGGGATGGCAAAGTATCAAGATCGTGAGATATTTATAGATGAAGAACAGCAGTCGTATGGATATACATATTCAGCTTCTAATACGATACGGTTGATAATTGAAAATTTCGAAAATCATGAGAATCTTTACCAGTCATACCTTGGAGAGCGGTTTGAACTGTTTAAAGATATCTTGAATGGATTGGATGAAACACTGCACTGGCGTGAGTTAAATGATTCCAAAGCGGTTCAAGCATACGTGTTTCGTGAAAAATATATGTACAATCGCTTTGCAGATGTGTTTGCGAATCAAAAGGGGAACTACTACGGACAGTTTGGCCGTTGCCACGCAAGCAAAAAGAAGGCGGACAAAAATGGGTGTAATTGGTATGTCTTTAAAAGTCTAGCGAATCGGTTAAAGCAGTCTAAAACGTTAGGTGTCGAAGATCAGATATTGACATTTGGAATACTATACAATGAAGAGGATGATTACGAAGATGACGACTGGGAAATAGTTTCAGACGAAATAGTTACGCTGTTTGATAGCCTAGACGAAAATAAAGTGCGTTTGTATGACCTTAAAAAAGACAGTACCTTGTATAATTTCTTCAATGAAGATTTTGATTACTTCTTCTTAAATACTTACAAGGCGGACGAAGAGCATCCATATTACGAGGAAGATTATGATTTTGATTATGAGAACAATTCGCGATATGTTTTCTCCTTTGCGATTTCTCAACATGACATTGATTTAGATGAATTGGCACAAATTCATGATGCGGGAAATGCTTCACTTTATTCCGGGCCAATGACGTTATACGGCGGGCTAATGAGGGTTGTAGAGGAAAATGGCTTTGCATCAACTACCTATATTGCAGGTTTTCAATCAATAACATCGTTCAATACGAATGGAACTCAATCAAGTAACTCGGTGTTAAATGGATTTACCGTTCAAACGTATTTCCAATATGATGGATTGCACAGTGTACGATTCCTTGATGTACTGATTGGAGCATCACTTGGATATTCTCAGTTCAATCTAAAGGTTACCGAAACAGCTGCAACAACCGGGAGTCAGTTGCCAATATCTTCTGGATTTTTAGGGAATAAGAAAACAAGTGTTTATACAAACCCGTCGTTTAATGCTAGACTAAGTTTAGGGTTGGATATTAATATAGGTAACGTGACTATTGGAGCAGAAGTTGGAAGTGCTTACGACTTTAGTAACACCAGCTGGAGATTGGAAGGAGAGAAGGTTGCAGATGGGCCATCAACTTCGTTAGGTGGATTGTACGGTTTGCTACATGCCGGGTTTAACTTTAACGATTAACAAGATTCTTAGTTAAAATACCGCTTCATTACAGATAGTTTGTTTTGTGTTTCTTCCCACTCTTTTTCTGGGATGGAGTCTTTGTTGATTCCCGCACCTGCAAAAAATTGTACCCCGTTTGACGTTAGGCGAGCGCAACGAATATTAACAAAAAACTCAAAGACTGATTGCGTAATAATCCCGATATAACCTCCATACAACGATCGGTCAAACGACTCTAACTCGTCAATATATTCAATGGCTTTTGGTTTTGGATAACCCGCTAGTGCAGGTGTTGGGTGCAATACATTTAGTACTTTATGCCAATCAATTCCTTCAGGAACCTCTGCTTTAACAGGATTGCAAATGTGCTCAATCTGGCCAATTTTTTTTGTAAATGTCGGTTCGACCGTAATATTTAAAAAATCAAGCTTACTGAACTCATTTACTAAAAAGGAGCCAACAATTGACTGCTCTTGTTTTTCCTTTTCTCCCCAATCAACATTAGACAAGTCATCCAGTCTCGTTCCAGCTAACGCAACAGTTTCACAGTGCTGATAATCAGATTTTAAAAAGAGTTCTGGACTTGCACCCATCCAATTTTCTCCACCTATATTAAGGTTGTAAACATACGTTTCGGGTGTTGTGCAAATAGACGAATAAACTGAAAGAGGATTAACTATTTGCTTTTCCAGCCATTGCGTTTGAGCCAGTACTATTTTATCAATAGAACTATTATTAATCAGGTCTAAGCCTTTTTTTACAGATTCAATATATTCATGGGGTGTAGTGGTTTTAATAACTGATGTCGACTCTAATGGAGCGTTACTCTCACCAAATGTTGATGCAAAATCTTCCGCAGAAACATCTAGGTGTGATATAACTTCATAAAGTAGTGGGACCGATGCTTTGAAAGGACATACAGCTACAAACGTTTTGTTATTGGTAGGTATTAAAAAAGAAGATGGCTTGTCGTTCAAAATCATTATTTGAACCTTCGACGAACCAGGATTTTTTAACAGAAAGTAATTACTACCTGTTTCAATAAGAGATATAATTTTTCTGACGTTGGTCACTTGTTATTTTCTATTACCGCTAACGTCATTCTAGCCTTGCATACTAGAGTTTGTTCTTCATCCGTTATGTCAATATTCCAGACATGGGTCCGCCTTCCAATATGGATCGGACTAGCTTTTCCATAAACAAACCCACTTCTTACAGATTTCAAGTGATTCCCGTTTATTTCTAAGCCAACACAATGCTTATTTTCTTTTTGCAATAAAATATTTCCCGCAAAACTTGCAACGCTTTCTGCCAAAGCCATACTTGCTCCACCATTTAGAATTCCATGTGGCTGAATAGTTCTATGATCGACGGGCATCTTCATTGTGAGGTAGTCAGCGCCAAGTTCAACAACTTCCATCCCTAAAACTTCTGACATAGTTCCGGTTAAAATCGGTTGTAGCTGTTCAATTTTAATATTTTTGTGATCAAACATTGGAGGTTATTCTTGACTGCAAATAAAACGATTTATCTTATCAGACACGGGCAAACGGATTACAATCTAAAAGGGATTGTACAAGGGAGTGGTATAGACAGTGATTTAAATGAAACCGGAAGAAAGCAAGCTCAGGCTTTTTATAATGCCTATAACCATTTAACCTTTGATCATATTTATACCTCTCAGTTAAAAAGAACTCACCAAAGTGTAGAACCATTTATAAAGAGAGGACATTCTTGGACCCAAATGCATGAACTCAATGAAATCAATTGGGGAATTTTTGAGGGAGTTGTTCCAACACCTGAAGCTAAAAATGTCTTTAATCAAATGGTTGCATCATGGAGAAATGGAGATTTGGCAAAAGCGATAGAGGGGGGAGAGACGCCTTTGGAAATGTTTGAACGACAACGAAGAGGATGGCAGCAAATTAAACAGTCGAGTCACAAAAACATTCTTATTTGCATGCATGGTCGTGCAATGAGAAGTTTTTTGTCTTTGGTGCTTGACACCCCTTTACAAGAAATGGATCAATATCCACATACCAATTTAGGAGTGTATCAGGTTGAAGTTAACGCAGGTAGCTCAATACTACATTTAAAAAATGACACACGTCATTTTGAAAATATCGATTTGTTCTGAAAAAGAAAGCAGCGTCGACTGTTAGACAGTCATTATTTCCTTTTCTTTATCTACCAAAATGGCATCAATTTTAGAAGAATATCCGTCTGTGGATTTTTGTACCTCAGCTTCAGCGTCTTTAGCCATGTCTTCAGACAATCCGTCTTTCTGTAACTTTTTGATTTGTTCGTTTGCATCACGACGAACATTACGAATACTTACTTTTCCGTTTTCAGCTTCTTTTTTAGCAGCTTTTACAAGGTCCTTTCGACGCTCTTCAGTTAAAGGCGGAATATTAATAATAATTACCTCTCCATCATTTTGTGGGTTGTAACCTAAATTACTGTTGATAATTGCGCGTTCTACATCATGCACAATAGACTTTTCCCAAGGTTGAATTACCAAGGTACGTGCATCAGGAGTATTTACGTTCGCAACTTGATTTAAAGGTGTAGGTGAACCATAATATTCAACCATGATACCATCAAGCATTCCAGGGGAAGCTTTCCCAGCTCTTAGCTTAAGTAATTCTTTGTTAAGATGCTCAATTGCTTTGTCCATGCCATCTTTGGCAAACTCAAATACAGGTTTTAATGATTCGTCCATTGTTCTGATATTTCTGCAAAATTAAGTGATTTACCTACATGATAAAACGAAGTACATTCGATTGTTTTACACCGACATTCCACGCATGTATGTCCACTGAATCAAAACCAATGCAAAAACCGTCAATAAGACTAAAACGTTAGCTAGCCATCTATTTTTGATATGATACACTCCCCAACTAATAATAAATGCGAGCGGTAAAGCGGCCATTGCCATTGAAGCGGAAACCGATTTGCCAGAGAAAATGGTTATGCCTAAAACACAAAGAATCTGCAAATACAGCATGTTTATAATGGTTCGATTCTTCGTTTGCATAAACGAGAGCTGATTGTAGACGACTGGAATTAAGAGGACCAATGTGCTAAGCCAAACGATAACAGGATATAA
This sequence comes from uncultured Bacteroidota bacterium, assembly GCA_937124965.1. Classification (GTDB taxonomy): domain Bacteria; phylum Bacteroidota; class Bacteroidia; order NS11-12g; family UBA9320; genus UBA987. Next base: position 248,839 of record CAKZLB010000013.1, on the reverse strand, counting down.
AAATCTTGGTTGAGTTAGAGAATTTATATCGACAGATAGCTTTAGATTCTCAGGAATCGCAACTATCCAATCAGATGAAAAATAGAAATACCCAATGGATAAAACGGATATGGCAACCATTAAAAATGATACGATTACCAAAAAGAACCTATTCAGGTCACTAGCCGCAAACTGGTTAAGCATTACAAATAAAAGAGGAAGAAGGTAAATTGCCTTTGGGTAAAATATAAATGCAACACAAATTAGAATACCCGTTTCCATAAATATTTGAGCATGACTCAACATCTGATCTTGCAGGTAAAAGAGTTTTTGGTAGAATATCAGCCAGATAAAGTTAACCATAATGGTGTTCCAATTCATCAACTGCTCTGGACTTGAAACCAATAACGCGAGCACAATTATCCATGGGAGCAAACTAGATTGCTCGAAAAATCGTGAATTGTGTATTACTCGATAGAACCAAACACTCTGGATGATAATACATAGAAATGGAATGAGATATTTTGCCCATTGTGATTGAATTGGGAGTTTCTCTAATCCAACGTGAAAGTAGGCAGTTATGGGAACAAAGATTACTACAGCGACCAATACCACGGAAAGTGAGATTGCAAAGACACCGCCTTTTTTAATAGTTTTTATCAATTTGTGTAATCCAATTTCAAAAGTGAAAACTTTCGATCTTTTGTTACTGGCAATATTACCCGATTGTAGCTAATTTGTTTCGCTTCAGACGGAATAATTGATACAAAATGATTGTCAGAGCGAACTAATATCTTGTAAGTGACTTGGCCATTTGCCTCAAACGTATATTGCATAACATCTCCATTGCTTCTCAGTCTATCGTTGTACATGATATATAAATGAGATCGCGTGTTTGCGACGACAATAGAGCTGTAATATCCGTTATCATTAAGGGAACTTTGGCTTTTATTGATCAGGTATTTCCACTTAATTGAATATAGAGAGTCTAGTGAAATTACTAAAACGTCGTCAAAATTATAGATGTTTCGAGCCATGGTGGTCGGCATGCCATTAATATATGTTACATCCGTCTCGTTAGATATGGAAGATCGTTCGGCGACAATTGTTAAGCCACCATCGGAATTTGGAATAGCACGTAATAGTTCAAAGTTTTTTACATCTTCAAATACTGAAGCCTCTTGGTCTCCAAATAATTGAGATTTAAACTCATCCGTAAATTCTTGGTATGTTGTTTTCGGGCGTTGACCAGGTGTCATCCGGAAATGAAAAATCCCATCTGTGTTGCTGGATTTTATGGACGAATAAAAAGCTGTTAAATTAATGTAGTTGTTGGTTCGATCCCATGAAAACTGAGCTTTTCGTAACGACTTTCCAGAGTCAAGCACTTGAAAATCAGTTAGACTATCTAACCTTGAATTATACCAATAGACGTTCGCTTTCGCTGAAGAAAGTTGTTCTTTTCTATGCTCAACTCGATGTTGTGAAATCAAAAAGTACGCATTTGCATTATCATCTAACATCAAATTATTTAGATAGAAATTGTTGTAAATAATATCCAATTTATACCTGTGTTCTTGCACCAAATCAAGATTTACATCAAAAATGTTTATGTCAAGAATACGTTTATTGTCTTCTGTTTTCTCTGTGTGAACAATCATTATTGACTGACGATCATTGGAAAAACGAACTCTAAAATCACCTTTATCGTAAAAGTCTGACAAGGTGGAGGTTACTAGGACTTTTTCTTTCCCAACGGGGTTAATGTTGTGATCGTACCATTGACATCGTACTTCATTCTGCATTCGCTTCCTATCGTAATGAGCTGTTAACAATAACAATCCTTTTTCTTGAAGTTCAGCATAAAGCAATCGTGATTTCTTAAGTGTAATATTTTTTGATAATGCGAAACCTAAGTGATTCCGATATCGCTCTATGATTACGTTTTTTGTCAAAAACTGATTCCGAAACCGCAGTAGATATAAACCTGTAGCATCTTCCCCAATTACACTTGTATATGCATTACTGCCTTTCAGTTTTCGCGGATTTGACCATTCCATATCCTGCCCAACAACTGAGCCACTGAAAATGAAAATGAAAACAGACACCCATTGAATCGATAATTTGCCCAACTTTGTACCACTCATTGTCATCTGTAACAAAGAACGCAATAAATAACATTCTTAGCATTGAAGAAAGACTCATACGACGTAAAAAATGGAAATAAAGTTGAACTAGCTGTATTAATTGCGGTTGAAGTTCAAACACAATCTAGAATTCAAACGGACGATTACTTAGAGGAATTGACTTTTCTAACAACTACTGCAGGCGCTGAAGTTGCTAAACGGTTTGTTCAACGATTGCAATATCCAAATCCTAAAACGTACGTTGGTGTTGGGAAGCTAGCCGAAATTGCAGAATACATAGAGAAGAAAGAAATTCAAACAGCAATTTTTGACGACGAACTCTCTCCTTCTCAAATTCGAAACCTTGAGAAGGAGCTTAAGTGTAAGATTATTGATCGAAGTACGTTGATTCTAGACATTTTTGCCAAAAATGCTAAAACCAATCGTGCTAAAACTCAGGTTGAATTAGCTCAAAGTGAATACCTGCTGCCTCGACTAACTCGTATGTGGACTCACTTAGAGAAACAACGAGGAGGAATTGGAATGAAAGGGCCGGGGGAGAAAGAGATTGAAACAGATAGAAGGATTATTCGAGACAAAATTACACTGCTAAAAAAGAAACTAGATCAGATTGATAAGCAAGGTGTTACACAACGTAAAAACAGGACAGGAGAGTTGCGATTAGCTCTTGTAGGGTATACAAATGTTGGGAAATCAACTATTATGAACGCACTCACAAACGCAAACATTTTAGCAGAAAATAAATTATTTGCGACATTGGATTCTACAGTACGTAAGCTCGTATTGACCAAAGAGTCAGAGGTATATGTGCCACCAATTATCACGTTGATCTCTGACACTGTTGGGTTTATTAGAAAGTTGCCTCATCAACTTATTGAAAGTTTTAAATCCACATTGGATGAAATTAAGGAGGCTGATATTTTACTACATGTCGTTGATATTTCAAGTCCAACATTCGAAAGTCAAATGGAAATTGTGCTTGAAACTTTATCAGAAATAGGAATCGGAGAAAAAACGGTTCTAACTGTTTTCAATAAAATTGACGCGTATGATCCTCGCCCAACTTCGGAGGATATTTTTGAGGATGAAACATTGCACGATTTGGAAGAATTTAAAAATACATGGTTCGAAAAAGAAAACCTTCCAGCTACGTTTATTTCTGCGATGAATAAAGATGACATTACAAAGCTTCGTGAGCAACTGTTTGAGTTGGCTGCGAATTATGCTCCACGATCTTAGGGTCTCTTCGTTAAAAAATGAGATGTCAGAAAAGGAAACCGCAAAGGCGCAAAGTTCGCGAAGAAAGTTCTCAGCGTCCTTAGCGTCTCCGCGGTAGAATAAAGAACTGGCAGGATAGAAAACCGTAAAGGCGCAAAGTTCGCGAAGAGTGCTTCGTGTTCTCAGCGTCTTTGGTTAAGAAGGGTGTTGTTTTCATAAAGTAAGAAGAGCGATTGATCACAGATCTCGTTCGGAGGATGTTCAGGAAATAGTGCTTCCATGCGCTGAAAAAAGAAGTAATTTGTAATAAACCTAATGGGCGATTGGCCTCAAAGTCATAAAGAACGTGCTCTGCATCCTAATCGTCTCTACTGTGCAAAATGGAAAAATGACAGAAAACGAAATTTCAAAAATGATTATTGGAGCTGCTATTGAAGTTCACAAGCAACTAGGTCCAGGGTTATTGGAAAGTAGCTATGAAATTTGTCTGGCATATGAACTAAGGCAACTGGGACTGAATATTCGCACCCAAGTTATTCTTCCTGTAGTGTATAAAGAAGTAAAGCTAGAGGCAGGTTATAGAATTGATATACTTGTGGAAAATAAAGTAATTATAGAACTTAAGGCAGTTGAGGTTCTTGCGAATATTCACACAGCGCAACTTTTAACCTACTTAAGACTAAAACATTTAAAACTTGGGTTGCTAATAAATTTTAATAGTGTGAGAGTGGTGGAAGGAGTAAAAAGAATAGTCAATAACTTGTAATCAAAACTTTGGCAAAGAGAGTGCTCTACGTCATTGGGGCCTCGCGGTAGAAAAATGAACGAACATAAAAGAAAACCGCAAAGTCGCAAAGTTCGCAAAGAGATTACACTGCGTTCTTAACGAATCTGGGCCGAAGAAATACGAATAGCAATACCTATTTCATTACATCGGATAATCTTTTTCCTCTTTTATTACTCCAAACAACCGATCTCTTTCTTTAAACAATAAATAAAATAACCAACCTATTGTTGCCAGATGTAAACTCGCCACAAAGTCGCGGTTAAAAAGCAGGGTTTTGTAATTCGGTAATTGCATAAATTTCAATACTCCTTCCATGTTTAAGAAATACGCCAAACAGCCCAGTATCGCAACACCCGGGCGACGCGTCATGATGCTATATCCAACCAAAAACAAATAAGCCGGATGGGAATAACGTTCGTGCATTTGGGTATTGAAAAAGAAAAAAAGTAACGGAATTAGTGCAGCAAGCAAAAAGACTCCTTCTTTGCTTATATGGATTTTAGCTTTACTATAAATTGATAGAAAAACACTTTTAACTAATGGGAGTAGTGCCACAAAACTCAAACTAAAGAACAACAACATACCCCAATGTTTGAAGCTCATGAAAAGAAAAGTTGTGCTGTCTTGAACGTCCCTTAAGTCGCCAGGTAATAGAAAGTCCCACATATTGTAAGCATTCATCGACACTACGGGGTATTTCCCCATTGAACGAATTACAACCTTCCACATTTGATCTACTGTCCCTGCCGCAATAAATGGCACTAAAATCAATACTTGAATTAGCAATGAAACGACTAGCCACCGGAAAAGCCTTTTTGTCGAAAATTGTTCTACCATTTGTGGGAGCAGAATTAACCCAACTAATGGTACAAAAATGATTGCCTGCAGTTTTAAATTAATTGCTAAAATCAACAACACCAACGACCAAGTAACTCTTTTTGAATACGCTAAATATATACTTAAAAATGCAAGACAGGTTAAAATTGCATCCACTTGCCCCCAAATAAAACCATTGTATAAAATGGCGAAGTTCAACAAATAGAAAAGGACAGTGTAAAGGGTGTTATCCCATGATTCTGATTCTTTTTTTATCCATTTCAAAAGAAAGAACCCACTGACAAAGTGAAATATAATTGTGACGAGTTTAAGGTAGTGTATGTTGGCAATGATTGATTCTTTGCTGCCTTGAATATGCCCGTAACACCACAGGGCGTAATGGTACAGAGGTAGATAGTCTGTGCTACCATTATATACATTCCCTAATCCGTTTTCAAAACTATAAGCCGACCAATCCATCCAAAACCACAAATCTGACATTAGACCCGTTCGTGGTAAACCAACCAAAAACAGTAGAAAAAGCATTATGCATAAACAGATATATCGTATTACTATACTTCGTGACATGACCTTGTGATAACCCCCAAAATTAAACAAAGCAGAACGATTTAATGGAAGTAAACAAATTTGAACACTGTTTTATCGATTGATGAATTAAAGGAGTATAATTGAGTGTAATTTTCCCTCGATGAATGAACATACTTTTTTAGAAGTAAACAACGTAACCAAAGGTTATGAAGGACATTTGGCAATCAAGAATTTGAATTTTGCAATTCCCAAAGGCAGTATTTATGGTTTACTTGGTCCAAATGGCGCAGGCAAAACCACACTCATTCGAATCATTAATCAAATTACAGCAGCAGATTCAGGTGAGGTGATTTTTGATGGTGAGAGATTGAATCCATCGCATATTTCGCGTATTGGGTATTTGCCTGAAGAGCGCGGTTTGTATAAGAAAATGAAAGTTCTTGAGCAAATTATTTACTTCGGTCGTCTGAAAGATTTAAGCAAAAAGGAGTCTGAAAAAAGAGCACTTTTTTGGATTGATAAATTTGGGCTAAATGACTGGAAGTATAAAAAAGTTGAGGAACTGAGTAAAGGGATGGCTCAAAAAGTCCAGTTTATCTTGACAGTATTGCACGAGCCAGAATTAATCATTCTAGACGAGCCGTTTAGTGGTTTCGATCCGGTTAACACAGAGTTAATTAAAAAGGAAATTCAGTTACTTCGTAAAAATGGAGCGACCGTTATTTTTTCAACGCACCGTATGGAATCGGTTGAAGAAATTTGCGATTATGTTGGCATGATTAACCTATCACAAAAAGTGTTGGAAGGAAGTATCGTTGATGTTCGTAACTCATTCAAGAAAAATGAATACGAGGTTTTATATCGAGGCGACTTAGGGGATTTAACATATAGCCCAAAATCAACAAACTTTGAACAGCGTCTAAGCTTAAACAAGTCGGTATTTATTATAGATCCGACGGAATCTCGAGCGTTAATATCTGAATTAAACAAACAAGTAGAAATTGTTTCGTTCAGTGAGGAACTGCCAAGTATTAAAGAAATATTTATTCAAAAAGTAGAGGAGGGAAAAAATGGGTAAAATTGGATTAATCACCTGGAGAGAGTACATCACTCGTGTTCGTAAGAAGTCGTTTTTAATAATGACAATTTTAGCACCGTTGCTTATTGCCCTATTTTATGGAATTATCATATTTCTAGCAGTGAATGACAGCATTGGCCAAGAGACGGATAAAATCTTGGTGTACGATGAGTCTCATTTAGTTGAGGGTAAGTTGTTTAGCGATGACAGACTTGAATTTAGCTACACCACAGACTGGGAACACCGTTCAAACGATTCATTGTCTGAAAGTGTGTATTCCGGAAGAATATATATTCCCGATACATTTGGACTGTACAATACTCGAGGTGTTGTATACGAATCAGAAAACTCACTTTCGGTAGAAACAAAGGAGCGGATTAATAACCGTATTGAAAAAGCGGTAGAAGATCAAAAGATGGTTCAGTTGGGAGTTTCAGAATCTGCAATGGACAGCTTAAAAACACATGTTTCGTTGAAGGCGTTAACTTTATCGGAAGAAGGAGAAGCAAAGTCTAGCAGCACTGAGCTCAACACGGTTATTGGTATGGGAGCTTCGTTTGTGATTTACTTCTTTATCTTTTTGTATGGAGTTCAAGTCATGAAAGGGGTAATTGAGGAGAAAACGAATCGAATTGTAGAAGTTATCGTTTCAAGTGTTAAACCCTTTGAGTTAATGATGGGAAAGGTGTTTGGTTTGGCTATGGTTGGATTAACACAAATTCTCATATGGATTATATTTTCAGGGATACTTATGTCTGTAATTTCGTTTGCAGTTTTTGGTAGTCAAGTTGGAGATATTGCTGATGCAGCTCAAGTTGGATCACTATCAGCCGAACAAATGGCTCAGTTTGGAATGAACGATATGATTGGAAACATCATTTCGGGCTTTATGTCTCTTAACATTCCATTTATCATGACGTCTTTTATTGTGTACTTTTTGGGAGGATATTTAATGTACTCGGCATTATTTGCGGCCGTTGGTGCAGCTGTTGATGCTGAAACAGATACACAGCAGTTTATGCTTCCGATTACTCTACCATTAGTTTTTTCAATAGCCTTGTCTACCAGTGTAGTGCTTCGAGATCCGAATGGTACGCTTAGTTTTTGGTTAAGTATTATTCCTCTCACAAGCCCAATCGTAATGATGGTAAGAGCACCATTTTTAAATTTAGAAACGCAGTGGTGGGAAGTGTTATTGTCCGTCGGGTTATTAATTGGAAGTTTCTGTTTTACCATTTGGATGGCAGGTAAAATATATCGAACTGGAATATTAATGTATGGCAAAAAGGCAACGTATAAAGAGTTGTTTAAGTGGTTGTTTTACAAAGGGTAAAAATGTCTCTTGGTTGAGAGAAACTTCTCTAGAAGTTTGTGTTAAATGCCCAATATAGAATGCTTGTATACAAATTCGTGTTTATAATACGTTGTGTTTACCTAGGCGGATATTAGAGTATTGATTTTCACTTAGGTATATTTGAAGTTATGCAGAAAGGCGTTGCATTTATTTTTACTTTTTTTCTATCAATCTTATTATTCACAGACGTTTGTCGAGCGCAAGAGTCTTCGACACTTGGTAATCATTCTGATGACGTTGAATCAGTAGCGGTTTCTGGTAATGGAAAATTCATTGCAACTGGTTCTTGGGATAACACCGTTCAAGTATTCAAAGGTGATACTACGTTTCCATTTTTTCAATTATTAACAGGTCATCGTGCTGCTGTGTCTGCATTGTGCTTTAGCGGTGATGGAGAAGTCCTAATAACTGGTGGGAATGATTTCAAATTAATGGTTTGGAATAAGTTAGACAAAGATCGATTTGAATTAGATAAAGAGTACACTGGAGTACATTCTGCTGGGATTAATTCTATAGCTGTAAGTCCAGAAGGTAACATGATTTATTCGGCAGGAGATGATGGTAGAATTGTAATTCATAACCAACGAAGTAACTCTAAATGGGTAATTGACAACAAGCTTCCTGTAAACAGTATTTCCCTAAAGGGTAGAACCTATATTTTTTGTGCAGATGAATCTCCTGTCGTAAAGCTGTATGACATCAATGGGCGTGTTATTAAACAATATAAAGGCCATCAAGATGCGGTTAATGCAGTAGCCAGTAATGGGCAGTATTTGGTTACTGGTAGTAGTGATAAAACTGTAATTATTTGGGATGTCATTAGTGGAAAACAAAAGCATATTCTAAAAGGGCATAGTTGGAAAATCAATTCTGTGACCATAAGTAATGATGGGAAATACGTCATTTCAGGCAGTAGCGATGGTTCTACAAAGGTCTGGGATATCGAGACTGGCGAAGAGTATAAAACGTACAATGAAGCAAATGGGAAGGTTAGACAAGTACAAATCTCCCATGATATGCGGTATGTGTTTTCAGCGTATCAGGTCGATTCCATCGGGAAAGTACCAACCTATGGTTTATCGGTATGGCAAACTGGGTTGGTTTATGATTATGATAATTCATTGTTAGCGAAGCAGCTAAGTCGAATAAACAAGCAGCGAATCATTGCTAAAACGATTGCGGAAAACACATCAGACACAAAAGAGAAGACCCCAAACAACGCAAAACCTGAAATAACAGAAACACCAAAACCTGAATTAAAAGGTGAGGTGATTATCGATACAGAAGAAATTCAAATAACAATAGAAGATGAGTAGTCAAAAATTTGATTCAGGGAAAGCTCCTGAACCAGTAGGAGCGTATCCTCATGCCCGTAAGGTTGGTAATTTGCTGTTTTTAAGTGGGGTGGGGCCTCGTGAGCGTGGTACCAAGAAAATTCCAGGTGTTGAACTGGATGCGGATGGAAATATCTTGAGCTATGACATAGAAGCTCAGTGTCACTCAGTGTTTAAAAACATTCGTTATATTCTTGAAGACTCTGGAAGTAGCTGGGATAATATTGTAGATGTCACAGTTTTTCTAACAAACATGAAGGATGATTTTAAAACCTATAATCGATTATATGCAGAGTACTTTAAAGATAACCAACCATGCAGAACAACGTTAGAGATTAACTGTCTCCCAACGCCAATTGGTATTGAGTTGAAAGTTATCGCGACTATTTAAGAGTTAGGTTTTTGTGTAAAGATTGTTAACGTTATGTGAAATTATTCACATGGTGGTTTAAAAGCGATTGCCATCGTTATTGCACTATATATTTACCAATAAAATTATTGAAAATGGAAATTAATGAAATCGCAAACAAGCTAGTTGAGTATTGCAGAACTGGTAACTTTAGTCAATGCTATGAGGAGTTGTATGATCATGAATCAATCGTAAGTCAAGAACCTGCTGGTGCAATGTGGGAGTTGGCAACGGGTATGAAGGAACTTGAAGAGAAAGGGAAAAAGTGGGGAGAAATGGTCCAAGAAATACATGGATCATCAGTTTCAGACCCAATTATTGCTGGAAATTATTTTACCTGCAGAATGACAAATGACGTGACATTCAAGGAGTACGGACGAGAAAAACTAGATGAACTTTGTGTTTATGAAGTAAAAAATGGAAAAATTGTGAAGGAACAATTTTTTTATGAAGTTCAGTCTGGTGAGGCCTCAGCTTAGAATACGTAAAACATTTTTATCAAGCCTCGACTTTATTGATTGAGGCTTTTTTTATCCTTGCGATTTAGTTGTTTGTAATCAACTTTGCAATGTACTTACCGAGAATATCAAATTCTAAATTAACCTTCGTTCCAGTTTCGATTTGCTTGAAATTGGTGTGTTCGTAGGTATACGGAATTATAGCAACTGAAAATTCATCTTCTTTCGAGTTAAAGACTGTCAAACTCGTCCCGTTTATGGTAATAGATCCTTTTTCTACAGTGACAAAACCTGGTTTAACGTCGTATTTAAACGTAAATATCCAACTCCCGTTTTGATCTTCTTTTTTGATGCACTTGGCTGTTGTGTCAACATGACCTTGTACCATATGACCATCAAGTCTGTCGCCTATTTTAAGGCATCTCTCAAGGTTAATTACAGAGCCTTCTGTCCAATCTCCAAGATTGCTTTTGTTGAGGGTTTCTTGAATTGCAGTTACTGTATGTGATTTATCGTCGCATTGAGTTACAGTCAGACAAACACCATTATGCGCAATGCTTTGATCTATTTTTAACTCATTTGAAATAGGGGAAGCAATCGTAATATCCATGTTCGCGTTATCTTGCGCAATAGACTGTACAATCCCAATGGCTTCAATGATGCCTGTGAACATATTAGTCTTTAGTTACAGAAGCAGACAAATACTCGCGATTCATTCGAGCAATCGTTGTTAACGAAATACCTTTAGGGCACTCAACTTCGCAGGCTCCAGTATTGGTACAATTTCCAAAACCTTCCTTGTCCATTTGATTTACCATATTCATAACGCGCTCTTTAGCTTCAACACGACCTTGAGGGAGCAATGCATATTGAGAAACCTTTGCTCCAACAAACAACATTGCAGAGGCATTTTTACAGGTTGCGACGCATGCACCACACCCAATACACGTCGCTGCATCCATCGCTTCGTCCGCGTCTGCCTTTGGAATAGGGATAGAGTTTGCGTCTTGTGTATTTCCAGAAGTGTTTACTGAAATATAACCTCCAGCTTGTTGGATTCTATCAAATGCAGATCGATCAACAACTAAATCTTTAATAACTGGGAATGCTTTTGCACGGAAAGGCTCAATCGTAATTGTATCACCATCCTTAAACATTCGCATATGTAACTGGCATGTAGTTACGCCTCGGTCTGGGCCGTGAGCCTCTCCATTAATTTGAAGAGAACACATACCACAAATACCTTCGCGACAATCATGGTCGAACGCTACTGGAGCATCCCCTGAATTAACTAATTGCTCATTTAAAACATCAAGCATCTCCAGAAAAGACATGTGATCAGAAATGTCCGTCACATTATAAGACACCATTTTTCCTGTGTCGTTCGAATCCTTTTGTCTCCAGATTTTCAGTGTTAAATTCATATTGTCTTTATTTTATTTAACTGGCCCTTTTGTTTACATAAATAATTTATGCTTTTAAGTAACTCAGTTTAATCTTCTACTTGTTAATTTATTATTTGTACGAACGTTGTTTTAATTCAATGTCATTGAACTCTAATTGCTCCTTGTGAAGTACAGCGTCTTTTGGATCACCCGTATATTCCCAAGCGGCAACGTATGCATAATTGACATCGTCTCGTTTCGCTTCCCCTTTTTGCTCACCATCTAGTTCAACAGACTCTTCACGGAAATGACCACCACACGATTCATTTCTGTTCAACGCATCTTTGGCAAATAATTCACCTAGTTCCAAAAAGTCAGCAACTCGACCAGCTTTTTCTAATTCGGTATTCATACCATCAGCAGCACCTGGAACTCTCACATCTTTCCAAAATTCATCTCGTATGGACCTAATTTCTTCAATAGCTTCTTTTAGGCCTGTTTCGTTTCGTGACATACCAACTTTATCCCACATTACTTTACCTAAACGCTTATGAAAATAATCGACTGATTTTGTTCCGTTATTGTTAACCAATTGATTAATTCTGTCCGTAACATTCTTCTCAGCTTCTTCAAACTCTGGAGAGTCTGTCGAAATTTTACCTGTTCGAATATCATCTGCAAGATAATGTCCAATGGTATATGGTAAAACGAAGTAACCATCCGCCAAGCCCTGCATCAACGCTGAAGCACCAAGCCTATTCGCACCATGATCTGAAAAATTAGCTTCGCCAATTGCATAACAACCTGGAATTGTGGTCATTAAGTTGTAGTCAACCCAAACTCCACCCATTGTGTAGTGAGTCGCAGGGTAAATCATCATTGGAGTTTTGTATGGATTTTCGTCAACAATTTTCTCATACATCTGAAACAAGTTACCATATTTCGCTTCAACAACTTTCTCTCCTAGTTCAACTATTTTGGCATGACTAGCGTTTTCAATGTTTTGAATTTTTGCTTGTTCAGCACCATATCGTTCGATGGCTGATTGGAAGTCAAGGTAAACTGCCTCACCAGTTTTATTAACACCAAACCCAGCATCGCATCTTTCTTTAGCAGCTCTAGAAGCAACATCACGTGGAACTAAGTTTCCAAATGCAGGATAACGTCTTTCCAAATAATAATCACGATCTTCCTCTTTTAAATCTGTAGGTTTAAGTTTTCCTGATCGTATCGCTTCAACATCTTCTTTTTTCTTGGGCACCCAAATTCGTCCATCATTTCTTAACGACTCAGACATAAGAGTCAATTTTGATTGATAGTCACCAGAGCGAGGAATGCACGTTGGGTGTATCTGAGTATAACATGGGTTTGCAAAAAAGGCTCCCCTTTTATGCGCTTTCCATGCTGCAGTTACGTTCGAGCCCATTGCGTTCGTAGAAAGGAAATAAACGTTTCCATATCCTCCAGAAGCGATAACCACGGCGTGTGCAGAATGTCTTTCTATTTCTCCTGTTACCAGATTTCGAGCAATAATACCTCTTGCTTTACCGTCAACGATTACCACATCCAGCATTTCATGACGATTGAACATTTCAATTTTACCACGAGCAATTTGACGGTTCATTGCTGAATATGCACCTAACAATAACTGCTGTCCAGTTTGTCCTTTTGCATAAAACGTACGAGACACCAAAACACCTCCAAACGATCTATTGTCCAGAAGACCACCGTATTCTCTTGCAAAAGGTACACCTTGAGCAACACATTGATCTATGATATTTCCAGAAACTTCAGCAAGTCTATGAACATTAGCTTCTCGCGAACGATAATCCCCACCTTTTACTGTGTCATAAAACAATCGATAATTTGAGTCACCATCACCTTGGTAGTTTTTAGCTGCATTGATACCACCTTGAGCTGCAATTGAATGTGCACGCCTTGGGGAATCTTGGTAACAAAACGCTTTTACGTTATAGCCCAACTCCGCTAAAGTTGCAGAAGCAGAACCACCTGCCAGACCAGTACCTACCACGATCACATCAATGTGTCGTTTGTTAGCAGGATTGACTAAATTAATTTTGTCTTTATAGGTTGTCCATTTGTCTTTAATAGGACCGCCAGGAATTTTTGAATCTAATTTACTCATAATCGAACTCTACAGATTTATACGTTATGCGGTTTTAGTAATAAAATGATACACAGCAATAAAGATGAACACAAATGGAATCAATATCGCATAAATATTACCTAGTTTTTTTATCGTTGGGGTGTACTTGTTGTGGTTGAATCCAACCGATTGAAACGCCGATTGAAACCCATGTAACAAGTGTAAGCTCAGGAATACAAATGACAATACATAAAGGACTACTCTAATCGGGTCTACAAATTTGTGTCTTAATTCTTCATAGTATCGGTATTGACCTTCCGTATTTAATCCAGTCATATCACCTTTAATAAACTTGACATTTAACTCAGGTAACCAGAAATCGTAAAAGTGAATAGCCAAAAACAACATAACCATTATTCCTGTAATAATCATGTTTCTTGACATCCAAGAAGCGTTTGCACCTGGACGATTGTCGACGTATTTAATTGGACGAGCATTTCGGTTTTGCATCTCTAAAACAATACCCATGATTAGGTGAAAAAACACTCCAAATGCTAAAACAGGTTGAAGCGCAAATTGCACAACTGGATTTGTTCCCATAAAATGCGACACCTCATTGAACATATCCGGAGAGATCACCGAAAGAAAATTAATTGCACTGTGTTGAAGTAAAAAGATTAAGAGGAAAAATCCTGATAATGCCATTAATACTTTTCGACCAACCGAAGTCATTCCTTTACCCGTTGACATATTTTTTTGATTATTTCTTTAATTGAAACAAAGGTAATCGATGTATGTTTTCAGAAATCATTTTGATAATAATAGAACAGTTCTAAATAGAGAAAAGGTGTGCACAAAATCACGTATCAGACACCTGTCGTTGTATTAAATTTGTTGGATGAAGCAAAAGAAACGGTTTTCAGGATGGTCGGTCATGATTAGCGTTTGCATGGTGCTATTTGTTCTAGGGCTTTTTGGAATGCTTATTATTAATTCCGAAAAACTTACGAATTATCTACGGGAAAATGTGTTGGTAATTGTTTACTTCGATACCCAAATTTCTGATGAGATATTATCAGAAAGAAACGCTGAGATTATAGAATTTGACTATGTGAAGTCTGCGAAATATATAACTGCAGAGCAGGCGGCATTTGACTATAAAGAGATTCTTGGCAAGGACTTTATTGAGGTGTTAGGTAGTAATCCACTTCCTGCTTCTATTGAGGTAAAACTTGATGCAACGAAAATTCCTGAAAATTTGGAGGATATCTTGGAGGTGTTTGGAAAGATTGAAGGCGTTTCTGTGGTCGATTACCAAGAAGATATTGTGCTTCAAATCAACAAAAATAAAAAGGTTGTCGGAATCGTAATGATTGCTGTTGCACTCTTATTACTAATCATATCATTAGTTTTAATAAATAATACGATTCGATTAGATGTGTATGCTCGTCGATTTGTGGTAAAAAGTATGCAACTTGTTGGAGCCACAGAATGGTTTATTATTAGGCCATTTATGGTTAAATCCTTGGTTCTAACACTAATCTCTACGTGCTTGGCTTTTGGGTTGGTAATTGTATGTAATGTGCTCTTAACAAACTGGGTTGAGACTTACGGATTTGAAGTGAGCAGCATATTTAAATCGGATATTACAATTTATTCTATTTTATTTGCAATCATAACGGTTTTGGGTCTCTGCATTGTGTTGCCAAGTACGTACTTCGCCACAAAAAAGTACCTCAGACTTAGAATAAACGAATTGTATTAAACATAAATATAGACATGGCAGCGAAGAATAAGAAAAACAATACCACCGAAACGGTGTCGAATACAAAACACGAAATGACTTTTGAAAAAGAGAATTATACGTGGATGATTATTGGTTTTGCAATTATAGTTCTCGGGTTTATTCTTATGGCTGGGAAAACTGACGACATCTTTAATAATGGAGAGATATTTCGCACAGGTGAAAAGAGTTTTAGTACAACGGTAAAGGTTACTATCGCTCCAATTGTGGTTTTATTAGGCTTCGCCGTAGAAATCTACGCAATATTTAAGAACTCATCAAAGTCTACCGATGAGCCTAATTGAGGCAATCATCCTTGGCATCGTTCAAGGTTTTACAGAGTTTCTTCCGGTAAGTAGTAGTGGCCATATAGAATTGGTCAAAGCAATCCAAAATACTGAGATTGAAGAAAACTTACTTTTTACTGTATTCCTTCACTTGGCAACTGCGTTTAGTACAATTGTAGTTTTTCGAAAAGACTTGGTTCAAATAATTAAAGGCATATTAAGCTTTAAGTGGAATGAAGAAACTAAGTTCGCATGGTACGTTGTTATCTCAATGATTCCTGCCGCGTTAGTTGGATTATTTTTAAAGGATCAGATCGAAGAATTTTTCGATAGAAACATTCTACTTGTAGGTTTCATGTTGCTTCTAACCGGAGCACTTTTATTTATTTCAGATCGAGTCAAAAATAATCAGACAAAAGAGCTAGACACTAAAAAATCCGCCATCATGGGTATCGTTCAAGCGATTGCTATTTTGCCTGGTATAAGTAGATCAGGTTCAACCATAGTTGCTGGTGTATTGTTAGGTTTGCCAAGAAATAAAGCAGCCCGGTTTTCGTTTATAATGGTACTACCGTTAATTTTAGGAGCAGGTGCAAAATCCTTTAAAGATTTTCTGGATCTGTCTGAAGGCGCACAGGCATCGTCTCCAATTTTTGAAATGTCAATGGGTTTTATTGCTGCATTTATAAGCGGTTTATTTGCTATTAAATGGATGATAAAACTTGTTGAAAACAGTCGATTATCATGGTTCGCATATTACTGTTTTATAGTAGGCGTAGTTGCCGTATCTTACTCCTTTTTACAGGGTTAATAGTTTGCTTTTCATCCAATGTACATGCTCAGGAGACTCAATACTCTGATTGTGACACAACAAAGAATAAGGTGTTGTGCACGGTTACGGATAGTACGGGATATGTTTTGGAGATTCATAGATTTAAAGATGGTCTCAAGTCAGGAAGTTGGGAACGTTTCAATTACAACGGTGAACTAATCGAGAAGAATTACTATAAAAAAGGCGTTCGAATATGGACATTTTTCTACCGTGATGGAGAGGTTATTAAAAGCATCAATAAAAAAGGTAGGGTAAAGACGTTTAAAGGGTGTGGTTGTGGTTAACGTTTTTTGAAGTCAACGAGAATCCCTCATCACTTATTTATTTCTCGTTTCTAGAAAATGTATCGAAAAGCCACTATTAATTCATGCGAAATTTAGGAATCAACAAAAACTCAGGAATTTGAACCTGAATTAACTTGTCTGTTGATAGACCGCGCATGGTGTAATTCCCAACCATTTTTCCAGCTTCAGAAGAAAGCTTACACATCGATGAATAAGTGTATGATTCACCTGGAAGGATAACAGGTTTTTCACCTACAACACCTTCTCCTTTTACTTCATGATTACTGCCTAATGCATCAAAAATTAACCAATGTCTTGATAGCAAATGAAGAGGTTCTTCTCCAAAATTCTCGATTAAAACGTTATAGCTAAAAACATGTATGTCATAATCTGGTTCCGACATGGAGTGTTCGTAATCCGCCTTAACGGAAATCTTTACGTTGTATGATATTGCTGTGTAATTCAAACTTGTGTCCAAATTGAAACTTTTTTTTTATAAAAACAATAGATTTTCTCCAGAGTTCTCTTTTTCGTCGAAAATTGTTAAAAAATCTGTTGATTTGCAGCGTGAATTTCCCATCTGATACTATAGAAAAAGCAGTAGAGCAACTTAGTCGGTTTCCGGGTATTGGTAAAAAAACTGCACTAAGAATGACCTTGTTCCTGTTAAAAGAACAAAAGGAAAATGTCGATCGGATGTCTCAAGCCATGATTGATTTGAAGACCAAGGTTCGATATTGCTCAACATGTGGAAATGTTTCAGATGCTGATATTTGCTCGATTTGTTCATCTGTTAACAGGAACAAGAAATTAATTTGTGTTGTAAAGGACTTTCAAGACATTATTTCCATTGAAAACACAGGACAATTTAGCGGTGTGTATCATGTTTTGGGTGGAGTTATCGCCCCAATGGATGGAATTGGACCTGATGATTTGACAATTGACCAACTGCTTTTGCGTGTTCGCGAACAGGGTGTTGAAGAGTTGGTATTTGCGCTAAGTGCAAATATGGAAGGTGATACAACGGCTTTTTATATATCAAGGAAGTTAGAAGATTCTTCCGTTAAAATGTCGGCAATATCTCGAGGAATTGCTGTTGGTGGAGAATTAGAATATGCCGATGAGATTACACTCGGACGGTCAATTTTAAATCGAGTTCCTTACTCACTCAATACGCAATAAGCACTGGTGTTATTCTGAAGTCTTAGGAGGTTTTGGTCCCGAAGGCTTATTTGGCCTTGGACGTTTTCTATTTGGCCTCTTAGGCTTTGTCGTCCCAGCTGGTTTGCTTCCGTTATTTTCACTTCTTGCAGTTTTATTCTCCTGATTTTTCGGTTTGTCGCCAGGTTTCCTATTTGGATTTGGCTTTCTATTTTTAGGCCTAGGACCTTTCGGCTTGTCGCCAGGGGCTCCTTCTTTTCTAGGGCCTCGAGATCTGTTATTTGGGTTGTTTGGTCGTGGTCCTTTCTGCCCCTTCTTGTTTCGACGATTGCTTTTACCGCTTTTTCTTCGCGCTTCATCAATCTCATCGTATCTATTTATGTCTTGATCAGATATCAAATCAGGGGCGGGCTCGTATTTGTTAATAATTTCAGCTCCAATTGGCTTATCCATTAACGTATCTGGCTTTTCTCCTTTTTTATTTAATTGAATAATTTCATTTACCCTTTGTAAATCAATTGGAATCCAGTCTGAGTTTTTAGGATACGAAAACCACAACATGCGTTTTAGGATGTCGGTTTTTTGAAGCTTGGCGGTTCCTGCACCAGTCTCTAAGTATAAATCATCTCCTTTCGGAAATTCATTCAACGCTTCTAAGTACGTTTCTAATTCATAGTTCAAGCAACATTTTAATCGACCGCATTGTCCAGACAACTTTAACATGTTAATCGACAGATTTTGTGTTTTAGCGGCTCCCATCGTCACAACTTTGTAGTCGGTTAACCATGTACTGCAACACAGTTCTCGACCACAACTACCGATTCCCCCAAGTCTAGACGCCTCTTCTCGATAGCTAACTTGGCGCATTTCAATTCGTGTTTTAAACTCGCTTGCGTACTGTTTAATAAGTGCGCGGAAATCAACACGTTTTTCGGCGGTGTAATAAAATATTACCTTTCTTCCATCTCCTTGAAACTCGATGTCGCTCAGCTTCATTGCAAGTTTCATCTCCATAGCAATAGTCCTTGCACGTTCTAATGTTGACGGTTCTTTTGCTTTGAATGATGTATATTTTTCTTTATCTGAATCGGATGCTTTGCGATAGATTTTTCTAATTTGTTCAGAGTCTTCTTTAATATAGTTTTTCTTCAATTGTAGTCGAACCAACTCTCCACTTAGGCTGATTTCACCCACATCGTGGCCAAAGTCAGACTCAACTACCACAGTGTCTCCTGTGTAAAGATCAAGATATTCTTCGTTTCGGTAAAACTCCTTACGGCTACCTTTAAAACGAACTTCAACAATATTAAAAGGCTTATAGTCTGACGGTAACGTCATGTGATTAAGCCAATCGTATGTATTTAATTTATTACATGCACCGGTAGAACAGTCACCATTACTGCCACAACCAGGAGAAGAACACCCACCGCCTTCAGCGTGAGTTGATCCACAATTTCCACACCCCATATATATTCTTTGTAATCACGTTAAAATAATTGTGCTTTATGTGTTTCCAAAAAGCTATCTCTAACTTGAAGAGATAATTGAAACAACGTCAACTTAGGGTTAGCGTTTCGTTCTATTTGTCCGATACATTCGTTAATCCCTTTGTAAAGCACTTCAATATTAGCAAATTGTACGACACCAGAAAAGTTAGAAACAAATTCTTGTTCCTCTTTACCAAGTCGCACTGTATAGTTTGGTATCATTTTGTATGCGGTAATTTCACGTAAGACACTCAGGCAGTATGTTAAAAAGTTTTTTATATTCTCACGGCCTTTGGTACCCATTTCGTCGCTCCATTTCATCAACTTTGGTACGTCACGTCTAAAACTATGACGCATCCAAATTATAAATTTTTCTGTTAAGTCATTGTCTGTATGCTCCGCAAGATGCAACGCTTCGCTAAAATTTCCATTTGCCAAAAATGCAATTGATTCTAAATCACCTTCTATGCCAAGATGCCTCAAATGATCAACTACGTCTGTAGGTTTGTAAGGATTGATCTTGACTAGTTGAGTTCGCGATAAGATAGTCGGCAAAATTGCGTCTGAATTTTCAGTAATCAGAATGAAGAATGTATGCGCCGGAGGTTCTTCGATAAGCTTTAACAGGGTGTTTCCCTCTTTGCCTAAATGTTCCGGAAGCCACATGATCAATACTTTTTCTGAGCTTTCAAAAGGTTTTAACGATAGCTTTTGAATAATAGATTTACACTCTTCTTTGGTAATGTTTCCCTGTTTGTTTTCAGCGCCAATAGCATTCATCCAATCGATGTAGCTGATATGTGGATTATTGACAACTTCTGATCGCCAAGTTTCCATAAAATCATTGCTGGTAGGCTTATGACCAGATTTTTTTGAAATGACAGGAAAAGAAAAATGAACGTCAGGGTGAATCAACTTACTCGTTTTTGAGCATGATTTACATTCTCCACAAGAATCGTTGTCTGATTTATTCTCGCACAGCAGATATTGCACAAAAGCAAGAGTCATCGCAAGTTTTCCGCTACCTGGATTTCCCGAAAACAACTGGGCGTGAGGAATCTGTCCCTTTTTTACTCGTTCAAGTAAAAAATGAATCGTTTCCTTCTGACCGAAAATGTCTTTAAACTGCATAATTATTTGACCGACTCAAATATAAAAAAGGGACTGATGGTGTCATGTATGTGTTGAGAAAAAATCATTAAAATTAATTTTTGATAAGCAGATAATTGATGTTGAATGAAACTCTTGTATTTTGCACGAGTTTTACTATTTGTTAATTGTATTCCATGAATTTTAAACACATTTGGACACTCGCTAAACCTCATCTGATTGCAATGGGGATATTTCTTGCAGTTTTTGCTGCGTATTTCCACCCACAACTAAACGGAAAAGTCGTTGAACAACGGGATATTTTACAGGGTAAGGGAATGACAAAGGAGTCTATTGATTATCACGAAAAAACAGGTGATTATACGCTTTGGACAAATGCCATGTTTGGAGGTATGCCAACGTACCAAATAAGTTCTCCTCAAAATTCAAACTTAATAAGACGATTTATCGAACCTGCAATGCAACTTTTTTTAGGGGCACCAATAAGCTGGTTCTTTGTTGCTGCTTTTTCATTTTATATACTCATGTTAGTTATGGGGGTCGATCGCTGGATTGCAATAGTCGGTGGACTTGCGTTCTCACTTTCTACAAATAATATGATACTCTATGCCGAGGGGCACACTTCCAAGTTTAGAGCATTATCATATTTACCGCTCGCATTAGCCGGAGTATATTTAATCTTAAAGCAACACAATTACCTCAAAGGAGCAGCCCTATTCTTGTTGGCAATGAGCTTAAACATTGCTGCAAATCATTATCAAATGACCTATTACTTTGGTATTGGGATGTTGTTTTTTATGATTGTCTATTTGTTTTTCGCTGCAAAAAATGGTGAAATTGTTGGATACCTCAAAGGTGCTTCAGTATTGCTAATCTGTGGAATTCTTGCTGTCGGACCGTCTTTTTCTAAGATTTATACTACATTAGAGTACTCAAAAGATACGATGCGTGGCAACTCTGATTTGAAACGAGAAGCCGCTGAGCGAAAGGCAAACGCTGGTGATGATACCGCTGAAGCAGGTGAGGGGCTAGATTGGGATTACGCAATGCTATGGAGCAACAATCGAAACGATATGCTCGCAACCTTTATACCTGGGATAGTTGGAGGAAGTAGCGGCGAAGAAGTTAACTCTGATTATGAAATTGCAAAGTTTTTTGGCCAAGGGAAAAAGCCTGTACGAGTTCCATTGTATTGGGGCGGTGGGGAGTCAACGAGCGGACCAGTTTATTTTGGAGCAATCGTAACATTACTTCTAGTAATTGGTCTGATTTTACTTCCGAACACTGGCTGGAAATGGGGCATAGTTGCGGCAGCGGTAGTTATTGCCTTTCTCTCTATGGGTAAATATTTAACGTGGTTTAATGAAATATTTTTCGAACATTTTCCAAAATACAACATCTTTCGAGCACACAATTCGGCCATGGGCGTGGCGTCTATTTTCTACCCAATATTGGGAATAGCTGGTCTGTCTGTATTACTGACATCAAAAAAGACCAAAGAAGAAAAACTTAAAGTAGTTTACATAGCTACTGGTATTGTTGGAGGAGTAGCAGCTATTATTTGGATGTTTGGCGGTACATTGTTCTCCTTTGATCATATTAGCGACGGAAACTTCTTATCCCAGTATTTTAACGGAAACCAAATGCAGTATGACCAGTTTATGGATGCACTAAAAGAAAGCAGAGAACAATATCTAAAAGAAAGTGCTTTGCGAAGTTTGTTGTTCATTTTGGCAGGAGCTGGTGCTTTATGGCTTGCGATAACTAAGAAACTGAAGACAGAATATGTAGTTGCTTTAATAGGAATATTTATAGTTGCTGATCTAGTTTCGGTTGACAAAAAGTATCTTAATGAAGACAACTTTGTTTCTAAGAAAAAACAAGAAAAACCATTTACTATGAGACCTGTTGATCAACAGATTTATCAAATGGAACCTAATGGAAGAGGATACTATAGAGTCTTTGACTTGTCGATTAACACATTTAGTTCAAGTAATACAAGTTATTTCCATAACACGGTAGGAGGTTATAGTGCTGTTAAGATGAGTCGTATTCAAGATGTTATCGACAGTGTTTTTGCTTCATCGCGAGGAATCTCTTATGACGTATTAGACATGTTTAATACAAAGTATCTGATCGATAAAGATATGAGGTTGTATCCAAACCAAGGTGCTCTTGGCAACGCATGGTTTATTGATAGTTTCATACATGTAAATTCAGCTACTGAAGAGCTAAATGCTATTCGAGAAAATTTTCGCTCTGTTAGTAAAGCAGTTGTAAACGATAAAGACTTTGGCGCCTATACCGCAGACTTAAAAGATCACGCAGTAGATAGTAACACGAATCGCTCCATTGCATTGACGCAATACGATCCAAATCGATTGGTGTATTCAGTAAATTGTGATCAGGAAGAGTTTGTGGTTTTCTCTGAAATTTGGTATGGCCCTAATAAAGGGTGGACAGCAACTATTGATGGTAAAGTTGTAGACCTTGATGGTTTTAATCATATTAGAGCTAACTATTTACTAAGAGCAATGCGTGTTCCTGCTGGACAATATGAAATAAAATTTGAGTTTCACCCAGAAACATTTGAGACAGGTGAACGAGTGTCGCTTGCTAGTTCTATTTTAATTTTGCTACTAATCGGTGGATGGTTAGTTAAAGAGGCTAAGGAACTGAAAGAAGCTTAAATGGCTAAAAAAGTAGGTATTGTTGTCGGTACACGGCCAAACTTCATCAAAGTAACACAGTTTGAAAAGGTGTTTAAAACCTATGGTGATTATTTTGATTTCAAATTAATTCATACGGGGCAGCACTATGATAAAAATATGTCTGACATATTTTTTGAGCAGTTTGACTTAAAGAAACCAGATGTTTTTCTGCAAATAAAAGGACTGACGCCTGTTGCCCAAGTTGGTGAAATTATTGTGCAACTTGGAGCATTTTTAGAAGAATGGAAGCCTGATATCCTCATTACTCCAGGAGATGTTAACTCAACACTGGCTGCCGCGATTGCAGCTAATAAGACTGGAACGAGATTAGCACATTTAGAGAGTGGACTAAGAAGTTTTGATCGTTCAATGCCTGAAGAGATTAATAGACTGCTTACCGATGAAATAACCGATGAATACTTTGTTACAGAACAAAGTGGTCTCGACCATTTAGCAAACGAAAATGCAAATGGACACGTTCATTTTGTTGGTAATACGATGATTGATACGTTAGTAGCGTTTAATGAACAAATTGAACAAAGCGACGTGTTAGACAAGTATTCTTTAGAAAGTGGGGCCTTTGTTTTGATGACGATGCATCGCCCTGCAAACGTTGACAATGAAGATAATCTACTCAAGTTGTTGAAGATTGTTAAGCATGCTACGGCTAATTACAAGTTGGTCTTTCCTATTCATCCAAGAACCAAAAACAGTTTGCAGAAGCATAATTTGTTTCATGAGATTGAGAATAATTCTAACGTTATCTTGACTGCACCCCTTGACTATTTTGCCTTTCAGAAACTCACGGCACATTGTAAATTTGTCTTAACGGACAGTGGTGGTATTCAAGAAGAGACAACATACCGTCAGGTACCTTGTTTAACGCTCCGACCTAATACGGAGCGACCGAGTTCAATTACGCTTGGAACAAATACATTGGTGCCTTTTGAACCAGAAGCGGTTGAAGGTTATATAGACCAAATTACAGAGGGAAGCTACAAAAAGGGAGAGGTTCCACCGTTGTGGGATGGTAAAGCAACCGAACGGATAGTAGCTATCCTTAAAGATATTTTATAACTAATTTTATTTAAAGAAGAGATTCGATTGTTTTGACATACAACTCTGCCATTGACTTTCTGCTATATTTCTGAATATCATTAGCTGAAACATGCAAGTTGTTTTCTTTATAACTTTTAAAGTATTTAGATATTAGGTCGTTCACTCCAGAAATATCCTCATATCCAATCATTTCTCCTGCTGCAGAATCTCTCAATATTTCAGCAGAATCTCCATTAAGTGGTCCAATACCCAGAATTGGTCTTTGGGCTCCCATATATTCATATAGTTTACCAGGAACAACACCCAAACTATTAGGAGTGTCGTTAATGGGGAGTAATAAAACCTGTGATTGCTGCAAGTGAGAAATCACCTCAGAGTGCGGTAAAAAGGGTATATGGGTCAGCCACGGTTCAAGTTCGAATTTTTTGATTTGCTCAAAAATGAAATGGTCAACTTGCCCAATTAGTTTAATAGACAAGTTTTTTGCAAAATCTGGGTCTTTCACTTTTGAGGCGAGAACTTCCCATAGTGCGTTTGGGTTTCTGTCTTTATTCATTGACCCAACATGACAAATGCTAAAGGTTGCGTCCAACGTTATTCCCGAATTTTCGAAGTCTGCATGGTCAAATCCATTTCTAATAACAGTCACGTCTCTATCAGACAACTGTTTAAAGTCATCTGCCCAATGAGAGCTTACCGTGACAATTTTTGAAGCGGATTTCAACACCAACTGTTCTAGTCTTCTATGTTTTTTATCAGCCCAAGGAGTTAACTTAAGTTGGTCATAAAAATCAATGTTAGTCCATGGGTCACGAAAATCAGCAATCCAAGGAATGTTATGATCCTTTACAACTTTCGAAGCAATCAAGTGAGTTGAATGAGGCGGGCCAGTAGAAATTATTGCATCCACTGGATTATTTTTAAGATATTTCGAAAGAACTTTAGCTCCTGAGTTTATCCAAAATTTTCGTGCGTCTGGAATGAAAAAATTTCCACGAATAAAAACAGATAACTTTTGTGTGAAACTTTCTTTTTTATCATTAATAAACCCAGAATAAACCTTTTCATCAGATTTCTTTCCAGTAAATTTTTTATAAAAACTATAGGGTTCCCAAATAGGAGACGTTACGACTTCAACCGATGGGTGCACTTGATTAAGAAGAGATTCATCAATTACCGGAGCTTCCCCGTTTGCTGGAGTGAAGATTACTGGTTGCCAATTAAGGTCAGGAATATATTTGGTCATTTTCAACCAACGATGAACACCGCCACCTCCTGACGGGGGCCAATAATATGATATGATTAATACTCTCTTCATTTATTTTTCATAACAAATTAACTGCCCATAACCATTTGAATATATTTCACCTGTATTCCAATGGTTTTTGAACTCCTTGTTGCAAAAGTCATTTATTGTAATTGACTTTTTTTGAATAATTATTTCACGAATATGGACAATGTCTCTATAAGAAATTTTACCTACAAACCTTGAGTTCGTTAAGTGAAGTAGTTCAAAGGTTGTTTCAGCTCTTAAATTAAAAAGCCCAAAACTGCCGCCAAGTGGCCTGTTCTGCTCTTGGTTGTTGACAGAAATTGTATTGTGCGCACAAACGGAGCGAAATGCGTATCTCATTTCAGGGTTTGCTGAGTAGACGTATGTTCCAGGGTTAAATAAGATATTCTTACCATTGATCGTTAACTCAACAGAAAGTTTATCATTATGGGTATGACCAAGTGAGTGGTGAAAATTAGGGTTAGAAATTCCAGCAATAGCTAAATGTAGATTTTTATTTTGAAAAAGAGCAAGTTGAAAATCTGGATAATATTGTATTTCCATATCCTTGTTTAAATCTAAATCCTTGTTGGAGAAATCAAATGTCTTAGACGACTTAAATTCTAGGTCAATTTTTGGGTTTGAGTTTACTAATAAACAACTTGACTCCAAGTTTTCATAAAGTTGAGAGAGGTATGACTGCAATCCTTCAACTTGAGAACTTACCTGATTGAAAAGATCGTATTCAAAGCGAGCAAAATGTACTTTTGATATTGGAAGCTGGTTATTTAGTAATCCATGGATAGAACTTATAAACGCACCATGATTCAAGTGAGATTCGTCATAATACAGATAGTTCGTGTCTTTTAAAATCGTGTTGTTTGCTAGGTTTTTATAAAAGGATACAGCGTCATTAGAGCTTTTCCATTTACCGAAAGTTGTGATTCTCACAAAACGTCCGCTGTCGTTATCACCAAACTGAGGGATTTCTCCATTTGACTTTGAAATACGTTTAGAAAACATGGCGGCTTTGATAAGTTTTTTCCAAAAAGCATCGGACAAAACATATTTATTTTTCGCGGCTAGCTTTATTTTTGAGAGAATCAGTGGAGCATGATGTGGCCAATCACTGGAGTCGATTTTATTTAAATTAGAGATTCTTTCCTTTGGTAGTGCTAAAACAAGAATTGCGCCCCAAGCCATCATTTCGGCGCTCAATCGGTGGTAGCTGGTGCTTCCTTCAAAGTTAGTACCGTCCTTAAAAAACTGTCGTTCCATCGAACGTTCGAGTTCTTGGATACCGAATGCAAGCCATTTTTCAGAATACGTAGAATCTTTCAAATATGCTCCAGCATACAAGACTCCAAGAACATTTCCAAGATAATGGTTTGATGTGAGCCCTTCACGATATTCAATATCAATGAGAATATGCTGAGTAGATTGTTCAATATAGTTTGCTACAATTTCTTCAATTTCATTGGTAAACAGTGTGTTAAAGTGTCCATTCTTTAGCCAGTTAATTGCAAGTAGTATGTTTGCATTCCGAATTCCGATGTCCATAGGACAATTGAAATTGACACCCATTGCAATGGGGTTTGCCATAATAAAATCTAGAATTTGACAAATAGTCTCGTTGGCAAACAAAACATTTTTCTCCTGATTTGCTGCTAATGCTAAAACTGGAAGATGCTGTAAACGTGAAAGCTCCCAGGGAACTTTAATATCAACTCCTTGTGAGTTACTATTTGCTACCGATTGCTCTTTAAACCATTTTTTGCTAGACCAATGATAAGAGGATTTGTGATCTTTTTGCCAATCTATAGGAGTGTAAAGCTCGTTTAATTCGAGTATTTTTTCCCAAATTTTTAACGAAAAATCAAGATGTTGAGGTAGTATAAATTGATTTAGCCACAAACCAGCGCTATCAAAATAGTGGGTGTCACTTACTTTAGGTTTAGTATGTGTGTAACCTACAGATACAGGCCCACTACCTAAAATATTAAACTCCTTTTTTAAGAATGAAGTGATTAAGTTAGAATCAAATGGTTTGGTGTCAATAATTGGAAGAACAGGATTGATAGACTTATTTGAGAGTTGTCTTCTCAAATCATTAGAATATACGAGTTTCTTGTAGCGTGACAGTTTGATTTTATTGCGAAGGTGGTTCAGAAGTTTTTTGATGATAACCTGAACGGGAAATTTCGAAAGGTATGTTAATTTGCTGTAGGTTGACAAATCCTTGAATTTCCGCAAAGCTACGTTAAATGTATGTTATCGTATAACTAGAACATGGCCACTATTTTTATCTTTTAATCTGGAGTTTTTAATAGAGTGGAATGTTGCAACCCAAAGATAAAGACCATTTTGAACAAACTCGTCCATGTAAGTTCCATCCCAAGGTTTGCCTTTTCGCTGGTAAGAGTAGATTTGCTCACCCCATCGGTTGTATACTTTTAGTTCATCGACTTCAATGTTCGAGTTTTTATGCCATAAAACGTCATTAAGGTCATCCTTGTTAGGAGAAAATGCGTTTGGGAAAGTGAATACTAGTTTGCTGAATACACAGTTTTCTTTTGCAGGGTCAATAACGGTGATTTTTGAAACACAACTATCTATGTTATTAGAATTGTCAGTAACGTATAAAGTTACGTCAACAGGTTTCGTAACATCATCGCATGTGAACTTAAGGTTAGATGCAGCTAGTTTACTGACTGTACAATTATCGTAACTACCGTCGTCAATCTCATCAACTGTAATTGACGCTTCACCATTTGAGTCAAGGTAAACAATTAAATCTTTGCACAAAGCATTGGGGGAGACTATCCACAACTGTAATATTTGATAAACATTGTGCGGTATTCCCTGTGGTGTCTTTAACTGTAAGAGTGATTTTATTAAGTCCAATGTCATCACAAAGAAAACTGTCTTGAGAAAAGGAGTATGTAAGTGACCGACATGGCAAAACTGACAAAGAATCGATTGCGTCATAATTTATGTGGGCTTTCCCGAAATCGTCCAACTTGACAGTTATGTCCTTGCATTTTAGATTTATCGAGTTTGTATCTATTATTTCTATTGTTGTGTAGTATGTATCTGACAACCCAGACGAATTTGTCACAATAAAGGTAATTTGGTTTGTCCCTAAATCGTCGCATGTAAAAGTATCTTTTGAAATCAAGAATGATAATTGACCGCAGCTGTCAAAACTTCCATTGTCGAATATGACGGGTTCGACAATTACTTTGGAATCAGCTCCAATAGATGCAGAAACTTTTTTGCAGCGAGCAACAGGCTTGGATATTGAATGAACGGTGACGTCAATAGTGTCATAAGCATAGCAGCAGTCCTTATGCAGCCTAACCCAGTATTTTCCTGATTTTTTAACATTTATCGAATTTGAGGTGTCTCCCGTGCTCCAAAGAACTTTATCATATCACCCTGAAATTTCTAAAACATTTTTGCAATTTAACGTGTCGAGGATAATTTTCACGTCTTGACACGCACTAGTTAAAGCGCTACTAGAGTATGATGATTTAGTGTTGTTGATATTGATATTTGCGTTGTATTCAACAAACTTTTTATTAGAGGTAATAATGTTTGTTTTTTGCTGAATTCTTATCCCTTCTTGAGGCATGCATGGTGGTAATTTTTTATTTGAAACCCTCATTACAAAGGCCTTCTGATCTGCCTTTCCGCATAAATACATGGAATTCTTAAACTCGATACCATTATAAACTAAATAATTGACATCTTTAGACCCAAACAAAGTTATAGAATCTAGACCGCCGTCTTTTGAAAGTTTTGCATAAAACAACCGTTTGTTTAAAGAGATTTGATTAAATCCAAACGTATAACTTGAGTCTTTAATTAAAAGACTTTTTATGGGTATTGGATATGTTAATGAACTTGAGTATTGATAGCCCCATTTAGGCGTTCCTACAGAATCCGACATAATAAATCCAAATACATTACTTGGTGTTTTTTCAGTCGGATTTCCATTCCAATCAAAATAAATATATTCATCTTTGATTAAAATATCTTGAACATAAAGTTGTGACTGCTGGGTGCTAGATGCTACGTAATACATCGATCATATTAGATTTCTTGAAGTGTCAAATTTTGAAATCATTGGTTTGTTATTAAGAACTCCAGCCCCTCCAATCTGACATCTAGGAGTTGTGTATATGAAAGCGTCATTGTCAAAACAAATCGATAGAAAATCGTCCGCATTACTTGAGTGAAACTGCTTAGAGACATTTCTTAATTGTAAATCCTGAATGTTTAGAACAGCAACGATTAAATCATTATTAGAGCTAGTTGCATCACTCCAAAAATTCATAGCCAAAAAAATATTATTTTGGTCAATTTGTTTTATGGTGCTTTTATAAAATACTACTCCGGGATTGAACTGAACCTCACTTATAATCTGACCACTAGTGTCACAGATTCATAAAAAAGTATTAGTGTCGCTCCAATTATTTGAGTTTTTCCAGGTGCCGCAAAAAATCAATCTATTTTCTGACAGGGTTTCCAAAACAGCAGAGACGGCAATTTTCTTTTTAGAAGGATTGTATGCTTTGACCCATTCTATATTACCATTAAGATCAAATCGACAAAATAAAAGGCTATCACCTTTAGAGCCGACTGTGAAGAGTTTCTGACCTTGAACCTTGACGCTTCTAAATTCAACGATATCATTTGGTAAAGATAATTTTTGAAAAAATGATTGTCCAAAAGTGTTTTGCCAAAAGACGAAAGACAAAAGCAATAGAAATATTTTCATTAAAATGTTTGGTTAAAGGTTAGACAAAGAAACTACAAGTGATGTAGATTTGCAAATACTACAGTAATGAACAAGATATTGTTTTTCACCGTCGGGGATTATAATCATGCTAGTAGCAGAACAAGAGCATTTAACTACGTTAAAGGCCTTAAATCAAATGGTTTTCAATCTGAGGTTATATATAAGAAACGTGTGCTTGCAAGCAAGTTTTTATCTAATGTATTAAACTTCAATAGGAAGAGGCTTTTTGTTTTCTTTGTTATTTTTAAACTCATCCTTGCACAAAAAGGAACGATGATTGTTTTTCAGAAAGAATGGATTTCAGAGATTTGGGTTAAGTATTTTAAAAAGAAAAAAAAATTATTGTTTATTTATGATTTAGATGATGCCATTTTTCTAAAGTACAATGAAAAAAAATACAGAGCCTTTAAGTCGTTTTTGAGCTCTATCGACTTGCTTATTGTTTCTACGAAATACTTATATCGTGAGATTAAATTTGTTAAGTCATATAGAATAATTCCGACACCAGTAAGGTTAGTTAATGATCAAGTCAACCATTTTCAAAAACAAGTGGACAATACTATTAGGTTCGGTTGGGTTGGCTCTCCGTCTACAGAAGATAATTTGAACATTGTTTTACCAATTTTTGAAAAGTTGAGTAAATTTTACAACTTCGAATTATTATTATTGGGGGTTGAGAATCCCCAAAAGTATAAATCGTATCAATGGTGTAAGGCTAAAGTTTGGGAGTATAAAATGGAAACTGAGGTTTTGTGTCATATTGACTACGGTGTTGCTCCTTTGCATGAAAACCAATGGAACATGTGTAAAGGAGGATATAAGATAAGTTTATATATGTCACACTCGAAGCCAGTTTTAACTTCATCCACTGGAATCAATAAAGACATGGTTAGACACCGAGTAACAGGATTTGTTTGCCACAATGCTGACGATTGGGAATTAAACTTAATAGATATTTTAAGTAACAGAGTTAATTATCTTGAGCTAGCAAAAAACTCACAAGAGTGCTTTCAAAGCCTTTACACAGTAGATGTTTGTTTGGAAAAATTCGTTGAAAGTATAGAATATGTTAGAAATCATTAATGAAAAGTTAGAGCAGAATCTACCTGTAAATATTGAACTCGGGTGCGGCACTAATAAATCTTCGGCCTATATAGGAATAGATTTACATCCTCTAACAAATGTTGATATTGTGCTGGATTTTGAACAAGGTTTAGAATTAATTCAAAATAGTACAGTTGATTCTTATAAGTCACGTCATGTGATGGAACATATTAGAAACTTTGAATTGTTACAAAGCGAAGTATATAGAACTCTGAAACCAGGTGGCATACAAGAAATGATAGTACCTCATTTTTCTAGTCCATATTTCTATTCCGATCCTACACATGTAAGAACATTTGGTTTATATACTATGAGTTATTTTTCAAGTAACCATTTGTTTAGAAGAAAGATTCCAAGTTTTTATTTTGATTTTCAATTTGAATTAATTTCTGTAAATCTCGGATTCAGAACTTCTAGGTATAAACTTAAAAATTTACTTGGGAAATACCTTTTTGAGAAGATTTTTAACTTCACTCCACTTTTTCAAGAATTATATGAAGTATTTCTTTCGAAGTACTTTTCTTGTACTGAGATTAAATTTGTTCTCAGAAAACCCCATAATGCTCCTCCGTTACATACTCAGGAGTAGCAAATGCGATTGTTAAAGGCCGGTGCTCAGGTATGGGTTCGGAATTATTCATATTCTATAAGCTTAAACGTTATTGTTTCCGAAGTAGATGTATCTTCCAAAGACTGAATTGTTGCTCGTTCAAAATCAGAAACATCCCGCGAATGAAAAGTATAACAGCCCTCTGGCCTTTCCACACAGTCACTTGCTACAACTTTTGTTTTCACGTATAATGCTTCTAAAATTGAAATACTATTTCCGTCTGTATTTGTCGGTCTCAAATATACGTCCGAATGCTCCCATAACGCAACCGCATCCACTCCATTTTTAGTGTCAACAAATAGAATTCTATCAAAAATATTTTTTTCTTTTACCCTTTTTCTAATTTCATCTAAATATTCAGACTCATCTAAATTAATTAACAACACTAAACAAATGTCTAATTCCTTTTTTACTAGCCGCTCAGTTAAGTCAACCATCATGTCTAATCCATAAAGGTCTTGACCATTGAAAAATGATAACCGATACACATAGCCGCTTAAAACATGCTTAAAGTCTTTAGTAAATTGCTTTATTTCAAGCAGACTATTACGGTCTATAGTCTGTGGAGGTAAAAATGCAGGAATGGTCTCGGGGTGAATGTTCTGAAAGTGTAATTGCAGAAACGCAGTAGATTCTGAGTTAACAGATATTATTTTATGAAATGATTTTAGAAGTATTCTTTTTAACTTTATTCTAAATGTGCTTTTGGAAAAATCAGAAGGGTATCGATTATTATGAACAGTTAAATACGTTTTGTGGAATGGACTGAGTATATATGCTAAAATGAGATGTGGTAGGCTGTCAACATGGAAGTGTACAATAGACTTTTTTTTGAAAACCAAAATCCACAATAGCATAGGCTGAATGTATTGAACATTGTCAACTTTACTTGGAATTTTGTTTGTTGATATTACCGAAATGTCTTTTCCTTTTTGTTTTAATAAAGTTACAGCACGACTAATATGTGTTGACACACCACCTATATTCGGCGGATATGGGCCTATTAGTATTATTGGATAGTTGTTTTTAGACAATCGAATCTTCTATTTCAAAAGTTACAGCAGTTGTTTGAATCATGTCCCATAACGGAATTGGCCATTCTTTCGTGTTTACCAGAGCTTCATGAAGAGCTATCAATTCTTCATACTGACCTTTGTTACTCATCGCACTATTAAAG
This sequence comes from uncultured Bacteroidota bacterium, assembly GCA_937124965.1. GTDB lineage: Bacteria > Bacteroidota > Bacteroidia > NS11-12g > UBA9320 > UBA987. The sequence goes on along the minus strand of CAKZLB010000013.1, from coordinate 215,536 downwards.
GATTTTAAATTCACTCCATAGCCCTTAAGTGTTTTGTAATCTTCCATCACAATACTCTTTTCATCAAAGTGAACCTCTAAGTATTCCTTCGGTAACTTTTTACTTCCAACGGCAAAATACTGAAGTGTACAAACTGAACCATCTTCGTATTTCAACGTAATACTGCGATTGTCATGTTTACTAATTTTTCCTGTCGTTGGACTAATATGATCTGAACTATAGCTTACCAATTTACTGTTTGTTAACGCACTCATTAAATCAATAATATGACATGCCTCACCAACAATTCGTCCACCATGCTCGTGAGTCCAATGATCGAGGGGGATATAACCAGCATTCATGCGATAATTTATAATCATCGGGTTAACTCGACCTTTAATATGCTTTTTGGCTTCCACAATACAAGGACTGAAACGCCTATTAAACCCAACCATTAACATTGGTGGTTTACTTGCATTTGCATAAAAGTTTTTTATTTCTTCTAATTCCTCCTTTCGAGTACAAAGAGGTTTTTCAACAAAAACATTCTTTCCTGCTTTAAGACTTTTGAGCACCAATTCTCCATGATTCCCATGTTGAGTGGTGATCATTATTAAGTCAACTGATTCATCATTCAGCACGTCATCGATATTCGAAGTTACATAATCAACGTTATACTGCTCCCCAACAGCTTTTGCCTTTTGGCCTGTTCGATTTACGATTGCCTTTATTTTATACTTCTGATTTAAACGCTGTAAATTCGGTAAATGCATTCCTGTAGCAAAACTACCAGCACCTACCATTGCTACATTGATGATTGAATTACTTGACGAGGTTTGTTTGAATTCAATCTTATGTTCCTTAACTTTTTCATTGAAATTCGGAACTGATACTCCATAGTCAAGAATTGAAATTATTGGTTTTGGGTCTTCACCATGTTTTAAAATGTTAAATGCTTCTTCAACTTGCTCGATTGGATAAACAGCGTCCATCAAAGGAACTAGATTAATTTGGCCAACATGAACCAGCCTTAAATACTCTGTCATGTTTCGATTTTCCGTCCACCGAACATATGCATATGGATAATCTAATCCCTTTTTTTCATATGTATCGTCATACCTACCAGGACCATAACTGGTTGATATTAAAAAGTCTAATTCCTTGTTGTAAATATCCGCTCGTTTGATTTCCATTCCTGAAACTCCAACAAGAACGACGCGCCCTTTGCGCTTACACATCTTGAATGCAACAGATAAAGGGTCACTACTATATGTTGCTGCTGTAAACAAAACAGCATCAGCACCATGTCCATTGCTCAGTGCTTCAACACTCTTTATGACGTCCTCGTTGTTTGGGTTTAGAATTAATTCTGCACCAAGTTCTTTTGCAATACCTAATCGATGATCGTCTATGTCAATAACAATTGTACGCACTCCAGCTGCTTGAAGCATTTGTTGCGCAAGCAACCCTAGAATACCAGCACCCTGAACAACACAAATTTCACCAAGTGATAGTTCTGCCCGACGTACACCTTGCATTGCAATACCTCCTAAAGTCACAGTTGATGCGAGTTTGAAGTCCATTCCATTAGGCATGGGCATTACCAAGTTTACAGGAACATCGACGTATTCGGCATGGTTTGCTATTCCTGCACCAGCAGCAGTAACATGGTCACCAACACTGAAATCTCTTACCCCATTTCCTACTGCGATAACAATTCCTGAGATGGAATAACCAGTCGGTTTTCCACCTTCAACTGTGCCTCTAATACGTGCAATAGTTTTTAAAATGCCATTTTCACGGGCAAAGTTTAAAGCGTTTCGAACCTCTTCAGGTTGCTCCAATGCTCTTTTTATTAATGATTTTCCCGTTTCAGAAACGTTGCTCATTTCAGTACCAGCACTAATACAGCTATTAACGACCTTAATTAGAACATTGCCAGGTGAAACGTTTGGTGTTGGAACTCTTTCGGCTAATACTTTTCCTTTCTTTACGACAGCTTGAAGCACAATGATGATATTTTCTTCAAAAGAAAACATTGCCTACTCATTAGCCAAATTGTTAATCAATTATTGACGATTTTGTAGCTATTAAATCTTCAACTATCATAGTTTGGCCTAAATTTGTCGACTTAACAATGCATAGCTATGTTTAATATTATAATTTTCGGGCCTCCAGGTGCAGGGAAAGGGACTCAAAGTTCAAAACTATTAGAAAGATACGAATTAGTTCATCTAAGTACTGGTGATGTTTTTCGGTCAAATATTAAAGGAGAAACTGAGCTAGGGTTACTTGCTAAGTCCTACATTGACAAAGGGGAGTTGGTACCAGATGAGGTAACCATAGCAATGGTGGAAGATTTTTTAGCAACTCGTAAAGACGCTAAAGGTTTCATTTTTGATGGTTTCCCAAGAACGATATCTCAAGGTGAGGCGTTAGATAAGATTCTTACAAAAATGGGGACACAAATTGATGTTGTTCTAGCGCTAGAAGTTGAGGAAAATGAATTGGTTACTCGATTATTAGAGCGTGGTAAAGTATCTGGAAGATCTGACGACCAAAGCGAGGATAAAATCAGAAATAGATTTGCTGAATATAACGGAAAAACTGAGCCCTTGTTGTCGTTTTATAACGATAAAAACATCTTAAGAAGAATAAACGGTATTGGAAACATTGATGAAATATTTGGCAACCTATGCCAAGCTGTCGATTCATTAAACCATCCATCTAAGTAAACAAGCTATATGGCTAACCCGAATTTCATAGATTACGTTAAAATTAATTGTCGTTCGGGAAAAGGAGGATCAGGCAGCTGGTCTTTATTTCGGGATAAACTGAATAGTAAAGGTGGACCAGATGGGGGAGACGGTGGTGCTGGAGGTTCAGTAATACTTAGAGGCAACGCTCAACTGTGGACGCTTCTTCATTTAAAGTATAAGAAACACGTTATCTGTGGAAATGGAGCTAACGGAGCAAAGGGACGGAAAACGGGTAAGAATGGCGAAGATCAAATTATTGAAGTCCCACTTGGAACTGTAGCCAAAGATCCAGAAACTGGAGAAGCTCTTTTTGAAATTACTCAAGACGGACAAACGGAAGTATTAACTCCTGGAGGACGTGGCGGTCTTGGAAATTGGAACTTTAAAAGTTCGACGAACCAAACACCACGATATGCGCAACCTGGGGAAGACGGTTTAGATGTTTGGAGAATTTTAGAATTAAAAGTTCTTGCTGATGTTGGTCTTGTTGGTTTACCAAACGCTGGTAAATCAACACTGTTGTCTGTTGTGTCTGCTGCCAAACCAGAAATAGCTGATTATCCATTTACTACATTAGTGCCTAATTTAGGAATTGTAGAATACAGGAATTTTCAGTCTTTTGTGATGGCTGACATTCCGGGTATAATAGAAGGTGCAAGTGAGGGTAAGGGAATTGGTCACCGATTCTTGCGACACATTGAGCGAAATGCGGTTCTGTTGTTCTTGATATCTGCAGATAGTGATGATATCAACTCTGAGTATAAAGTGCTTTTAAATGAGTTGGAAAAGTATAACCCAGAAATGCTTTTTAAAGATCGAATTTTAGCAATTAGTAAAAGTGATATGCTCGATCAAGAGTTAATGACCGAAATTTCGTCTGACTTACCAAAGGATGTTAAAACGATTTTCATATCGTCAGTTTCAGGGTATAATATCATGGAGCTGAAAGACATGCTCTGGAAACTCCTTAACGATTAGGTCTTATTCTTCAGGATCGGTTAATGATCCAAGCTGTACTTCTAAACCATCAATTTCTTGTGTAACAGGTATTTGACAGCTTAGTCTGCTTCCTTCAACGTCAAGAACGAATGCTTCATCTAACATTTCTTCCTCACTTTCTCCCATCTCAGGAAGTTCATGGTCGCTTTTAATAATGACATTGCATGTTGCACACATTGCCATTCCTCCACACGTTGCTTTTACAGGCATTTCATTAGCCTTCATTGCTTCCATTAAATTTAACCCCATATCCGTTGGAGCCAAAATTTCATGGCGATCACCATTGAGATCTGTGACAAAAATTGTAACTAAATCATCCATTAATCAAAAGAATTAACACCACTCACAGTTGTGTATTTTAATACTAGGTTTTTGTCCGGATGAATCCTCTTATATGCAGACTGAACCATAATAGTTGCTTCGTGGAAACCACATAAGATTAAACGTAGTTTGCCAACGTAATCATTGATATCACCAATTGCATAAATTCCTGGAACGTTCGTGCTATAATCAACCGTATTTACTGGAATTGATTCTTTGTTTAAATCCAATCCCCATTCTTTCAATGGGCCGAGTTTAGGAGACAATCCGAACAACGGAATGAAATGATCAACAACTTTCGTCTCGATACTTTTATCAATCTTATTCTGAATGGTAACAGAGTTTAACCACTCGTCCCCAGCCAGTTCTGTAATTTCTGAATTTGTGAAAAGATTAATTTTACCTGATTTAGCAAGATTCTCAACTTTTTCGACGCTGTCTAATGCTCCTCTAAATTTACCTCTTCGGTGAACTAAAGTTACTTCATCTGCAACATCGGCTAAAAAGATTGACCAATCTAACGCCGAATCACCGCCACCAGCGATTACAACTTTTTTACCTCTGTACTTCTCCGGGTCTTTAATTATATAATCGACACCTTGATCTTCAAATTTTATTAAATTTTCTAATTCAGGTTTACGAGGCTCGAAACATCCCAACCCACCTGCAATTGCAACTACGGGTGCTTTATGTTTTGTTCCACGATTTGTTGTAACGATAAACTGTTCGTCATCGGTTTTCTCTATGCTTTCAGCTCTCTCGCCTAAAGTGAAGCCTGGTTTGAACGGAGCACCTTGCTCCACTAAATTGTCTATTAGTTCCCCAGCCAAAATTGACGGAAACCCAGGCACATCGTAAATGGGTTTTTTAGGGTAAATCTCTGCTAATTGTCCTCCAGGTTGAGGTAACGAATCAATTAAATGACAACGCAGTTTTATTAGTCCCGCTTCAAATACGGTAAAAAGTCCACATGGACCAGCTCCAATTATAAGGATATCAGTTTCAATCATGAATTACTTAAATCGTGTGCAAAAATAACATTTCGCAGTTGTGATAGTTTTTGATGGTTGGCAATTGTTCAAATGATGTTTGTCACATATGTTGCTTATTCAATTACCGCGTAATTTGCTTTTGCGTATTCCCGTGAGCAGCTGTTGAAATGCCACCATTCTGAGCTAATAGTGGAAAAACCTGCAGCAATCATAACTTTTCGAAGAATCTTGCGATTTCGAATAGCTTCGTCAGATAGTTTGCCTGTATAATTCATACGCCACTCATAACGAGGCTGTGCTATGGAATCAAATTGGTCGAAATCAGTACCCATTTCTTTGGGTGCTCCTGAGCTATCACACAAGGTTACATCAACTGCACAACCATAATTGTGTAGCGAATGGTTTCTTGGATTACTGACAAATCTCCCTTTTTCAATCGATGGCATGTCTAAGGCATTCCACATGATTCTTTGGCAACTTATTGGTCGAGCTGCATCCCAAACAAGAATATGAGTTCCAGGATGCTCTGTGGTCAATAGAATTTGAGCAATTGCAAGTTTTTTCGCTGCACTCTCCTCAAGATAAGCTCGCTTTAAACTTTTGTATATTGCCTGGTTTAAAAAGTTGGAATCGCTTGCATATCTAAGGTTGACTTTTATGTCTGGGTTAAGCAGTGACACATCGATCAAATTTGCTTCAATCATACGCTTCTCTAACGTGTCAATGTTTTCTTGTCTCGGAAAATCTTTAATTTTAAGAGGTGCAGAAACTGCTCTTAAGGTATCAACATTGGACTCCGAAGATATAAATCGTTTGTTAGTTTCATTACCAACACTATTCGAATTCTTGCACCCCAAATACGTCACAACGCATAGGAGACAAACAGTCGCCTTCAAGGAAGTCAAAAAACCTTATTTAGCGAAGTTTACAGCTCTTCTTTCACGAATTACCGTAATCTTTATTTGCCCAGGATAAATCATTTCTTTCATGATTTTCTGGCTAATGTCGAATGATAACAAGTCTGCTTGTTTGTCTTGCAATACATCACTATCGACTATTACACGTAGCTCTCTTCCTGCTTGAATCGCAAATGCTTTTTCTACACCATCAAAACCAAGGGCAAGCTTTTCTAAATCTTGTAATCGTTTGATATATGCTTCTCCGTCTTCTCGTCGAGCACCAGGTCTAGAACCAGAAATCGCATCACATGCTTGTACAATAGGAGATATCAAATTGGTCATTTCGATTTCATCGTGGTGGGCTCCAATTGCGTTACACACTTCAGGGTGCTCGCCGTATTTTTCAGCCCATTTCATACCTAACAATGCGTGTGGAGTTTCTGCGTCTTCATCAGGCACCTTTCCTATATCGTGCAGCAGTCCAGCTCTTTTCGCAAGTTTAGGGTCTAAACCAAATTCAGAAGCCATAATCGCACACATATTTGCAACTTCTCTACTGTGCTGCAGAAGATTTTGGCCATAACTTGATCTATAACGCATTCTACCAACAATGCGAATCAACTCAGGGTGTAAACCATTAATTCCTAAGTCAATGACAGCACGCTCTCCGTGCTCAATGATTTCATTGTCAACATCCTTTCTAGTTTTGCTTACAACTTCCTCAATTCTTGCTGGGTGGATTCTACCATCCGTAATTAACCTATGCAATGACAAACGAGCAATTTCTCGTCTAACTGGATCAAAACCAGAAAGAATAATAGCCTCAGGGGTGTCGTCTACAATAATTTCAATACCAGTCGCTGCTTCTAAAGCTCGAATATTACGTCCTTCACGTCCAATGATTCGCCCCTTAATGTCATCATTGTCGATGTTAAACACCGTTACAGTATTCTCTATTGCTTGTTCTGCCGCTGTACGCTGAATCGTTTGAAGAATCATTCTCTTGGCTTCTTTATTTGCCTTAAGTTTCGCCTCTTCAACGATTAACTTAATTTTAGAAATAGCATCCGTTTTTGCTTCATCAACTAATGCTTCAACCAAGTCTTTCTTTGCTTCTTCAGCAGTTAAACCTGCTATTTTCTCCAACTGCTTTACCTGATTGCCGTGAGCCTTCTCGATTTCAGCTTTTTTAATATTTACAATTTCAAGTTGCTGTGAAAGGGATTTTTTAATTGCTTCAACCTCCTTGAACTTATGCTCTTGGTTTTGAATGCGATCTGTCAAACTCTGATCTTTCTTTCTTAAAACATCTTCCTTTCTTGAAATTTCAGATTCACGCTGCTTTATTGATCGATTAACTTCAGCTTCTCGTTCTTGAATTTCTTTTTGGTGTTGCTGCTTTAGTTTAAGGAACTTTTCTTTTCCCTCTAGTTCTCGTGTTTTTTTATACTGATCAGCTTTCTCTTTAGCCTCTTTCAGCATTTCTTCTGCTTTGGTATTCGATTTACTACTTAAGAAAAAGTAGATGGCTCCACCGCCGACGATTATACCAGCAAGTAGACCTATTAATATTGATGCGTTCATGTTGTTTACTAATTATTAATTAAGTAAATCAATGCAGTGTCTGGTCGATGAGTGTTTGAAATTCAGTGATCTTCCGATCCAATAGTTGCTTTTCTCCTTCTTTACTTTTGCGTAACTCAGCAAGTTCAGAAGTAAAAAACAAAGCGGCCAATGCTTGAGAATCTTGTTTGTCCTTTACCGAAACAATATCTTCATAAAACTTTGCCTTTTCGTTTATTAGCTTGGCGGCTTGTCGAATAAATTCTTCCTCAGACGCCTCTATTTTTAACGGATACTGCCTATCTCCAATGGTAACTTTTATCGATATGACTTTTTCCGCATTTTCCATTTTTACTCATTTAACAGCGCAATGCATCGATCTATCTCTTTCACGTAGTCGTCTAGCTCTGTTCGTAATTCACTATAACCGACTCCAGATTGAGACATTGTCTCCGCAAGTTTAAGGTTTTTCTCGTTCTCCTCTATATCTTTTGTCAGGTTTTTTTGACTTTCTATTAACAAAGTCAATTCGTGGTTTTTCTCCTTTAATGTTTGATTTTCAGCTTGTAAGCTTTTAAGTGTTTCTAAGGTTTTTTTTAAACTTACCTCAAATTTCAACAACCTATCTTCAAATTCTGCCATCTATCTACGTATTACAGCTTGGATTTCTTTTTCTAAACGAACAATCATCTTTTCCATGATTTTATCAATTCGAATGTCAGTCATCGTTTGCTTAGAGTCGTACAATTTAATATTGATGGCATATGACTTTTTATTATCACCAAGGTTTTTTCCTTCGTACACATTAAACAATGAAAGTTCCATGAAAAAGGCTCCGGCAACTTCTTTTACAATACGCTCTACCGACTGAAACTCAACATCGCTATTTAATACTATACTTAGATCCCTAGAAACTATAGGAAATACAGGGACGTCATTTAGTTTGAATTTAACAGATTTAGAACGTTCAAGTACCAAATCCCAATTCACAATGGCACAGGTAACATCTTGCTTTAAATCAAATTCCTTTTTCATTTGAGAATCGATTGACTTTATCTCCAAACATTTAAAGAACTTTTTTATGGGAAGTCCAATGATTTCTGCGAGGCCCTCTAATACGCCTTTTATAAAGTAATAGTCCGTCTTTTTTTCAGGAGTAGTCCAATTAGTCGACGTCGATAAGCCAGTTGTTGCAAGAATTAGTTGTTGATGTTCCTTGTATCCATTTTCTTCTTTGAGGTAGGTTCTACCAAATTCGAAAAACAGTAAATCCTTATTTTTTCTATTGATATTGTGTACAATAGAACTTAAAATTCCATCATACATATCTGTTCGAAGTATGCTTTGGTCGATACTCAAGGGATTCAACAATTCCACTGGATTCTCTGGAGTTCTGATGGTTTTCTTGGTTTGCGAGTTACTCATTGTTTCATAAAAACCTTTTGAAACGAGATAGTTAGCAACCTTGTTCTTAAATGCGATTGTGTCGAATCGAGGTTGAACACTTGGGGTCATTGAAATACGAGTAGGTATTTCAACTTGATTGAAACCATAAATTCGTAATATTTCTTCGGCCATATCCACTGGACGAAGTACTTCGCTCCGATAGGGAGGAACGCTCACCGTCAACTCAGAACCGTTAACATTAATAACATCAATGTCCAAACGTTTTATAATATCAACAACTTCATCAGTGGTTAGTGAGGTGCCACAAAATGCGTTCAACCATTTAACATCAAATTCTATCGTATGATTTTCAAACGCTTTTGGATAAAAGTCTTCTACTTTAGATGCGATAGTTGCTCCAGCTTCTTCGCTAAGTAATTTGACAACGCGCTTCAGTGCTAGTTCTGTAATTAATGGATCGCAACCTCGTTCATAACGAAAGGAAGCGTCTGTGTTTAAACCATGAGTTTTAGCCGATTTTCGGATAACTGATGGGTCAAAATATGCACTTTCAATAAATACACTAGTTGTTGTTTGGCTCACACCACTATCCTTTCCCCCAAAAACTCCAGCAATAGCCAGTGGTTTATTGTGATCACAGATTAATAATTCTACACCTGAGAGTTCTCTTTCAATATCATCGAGCGTAGTTATTTTTTCACCAACTGTAGCCTTACGAACAATTATTCCTGTATCAATTTCATCGGCATCAAATGCGTGAATAGGTTGTCCCAATTCGTGTAAAACATAGTTTGTAACATCCACTACATTATTTATTGGGTTAATATTTATAGATGCTAATCTACCTTTCAGCCAATCAGAACTTTCTTTTACAGTAATATTGTTTAGAAGAATGCTAGTGTATCGTGGACAAAGTTCAGACTCCTTCACGTCAACCTGAATCGCGCAAGTTGATGTTTCTGTAATATTACTCGTTTCTGGTAACTGAATTTTTTCATTCGTCATCGCTTGGATGTCGCGAGCTGTTCCCAAGTGAGAAGCCGCATCACCTCGATTTGGGGTTAACCCAATTTCTATTTGGTAATCTTCTTCTAGGTTAATTAAGTCGCGATAAGGAGTGCCAGCTTTCGCTTCAGTCTCCAAAACCATAATTCCATCATGACTAGATCCCAAGCCTATTTCGTCTTCAGCGCATATCATCCCAATTGATACGTTACCTCGAATTTTAGCCTTTTTAATCGTAAACGGCTCTCCACCTAAAGGGTACAAGGTGGTGCCTACAGTTGCGACAACAACTTTTTGACCTGCTGTTACATTCGGTGCACCGCAAACAATTGGAAGTAACTCTACCTCGCCAATGTCGACAGTTGTTTTTTTAAGTTTGTCTGAATTCTCAGCTGCAACACAGGTCATGACCTCGCCTACAACCAATCCATGCAAACCGCCCTTGATAGATTCTATCTTGTGTAATTTCTCAACTTCTAAACCTGTATCAGTTAAGATTTTACACAAGTCCTCTGGACTGTGATTAATATTTATTAAAGATTTTAGCCAATTATAAGAAACGATCATTCTTTACCTTCTTTGTGCTTATTCTGTGATATGCAATGAATGCACGAAATTAAGAATATTATGGTTTCGGACTATGCTAGGATATAAACATCTCATCAGACAATTTTGAGAAAATTATTCCGTTGGGTAGGTATTAATTAGCCCATTATATTTGCCGCCTTGAGTATAGATTTAATAATAGAGCAACCCAGTTGGTTTTTAGCCTTGTGCATCCTTTGTGGACTGCTTTTTAGTTATATTTTATATCAACGAAATATTGGTCAACAGGATGCTAAAAGTAAGGTGTTGATATGGACACAAGTAGTCCTCCGTTTTTTGAGCGTAACTTTTTTAGCGCTCCTAATACTTAATCCATTATTAAAATACTTAGATAAAACGATCGAGAAACCTGTTGTTTATTTGTACGTCGACAATTCTGAGTCAATGTTAAATGGTGGTGATAGTGCGTATGTTGCTAGCCAATTATCAAAGGATTTAATTCAGTTTAATGACGCAGTTTCGGAAAAGTATGATGTTGTGGAATTAAACGGGCCATTAAGTTCTATGAGGTTTAATGACGTCATTACCGATTTATCAAAACCGTATAGCGATATTAAAAAGTTATATGGAGGACGAAATGCTTCTGCAGTAGTTGTCGTTTCGGATGGTATCTACAATCGTGGAGCAAATCCAATGTTTAGTGCCCAACAATCTGGTTTGGAGACATACACCGTATCTTTAGGAGATACTACTATTCAAAAGGATATTTCTATTTACAGTGCAAAGACGAATTCTGTAACTTTTCTTGGAAATGAGTTTCCTGTCGAAGTCGTTATGAATGCTAGTAAATGCTCGGGAGAGAATGTTGAGCTTAGTATTTGGGACAATAAGCGAAAATTAGATAGCAAGTTACTTAAGGTGTCAAATGAGCGATTTACGGCAACCCACAAGTTTATGGTAAAAGCCAATAAGGTGGGCAATAAGCAGTTAACCGTTAAACTTAATACAATCAATGGAGAGCAGAATACTTTAAACAATTACCGAACAGTCTATACAGACGTTTTAGATGTGAAGCAAAAAATTCTATTAATTGCACATTCTCCACATCCAGATGTGGCTGTATTGAGAAATGCAATTAGTAAAAATGATCAGTACGAGTTGACGGTGCAGATTGGGATGTTTGACAAGCTCGATAAAAATAACTTTGATTTAATTATAAGTCACCAATTGCCGGTAAATTCCTATGAGTTCAATTATTTACAATCAGCAAAAGAACTAAAACTACCATTGCTAACTATTTTAGGGACACAAACGAATGTCGGCCTATTAAATCGATTAGGAATTGGTATCCAAATAAACGGTAATAGGAGAAACTTTAATCAAGCGCTTGCTTCTGGTAATAAAGGGTTTAGCTTATTTGATTTGAAAAGTGACCTAAAAGATTTTCTAGAAAATGCCGCTCCATTAACGACTCCGTTTGGAGAGTATTCTGCACCTGCAGAAAATACGGTTCTGGCCTATCAGAAAATTGGAAGCGTTGAGACAAAAATGCCACTTTGGTTTTTTAATAATCAAGAAGGCTACCGAACTGGGGTTTGCACCGGAGAAGGTATTTGGAGATGGCGGTTTAACGACTTTGAGGAAAATGACAATACCGATTTAGTGGACGGGCTTTTGAGGAAAAGTATTCAGTACTTAGCCTTGAAAGATGATAAACGGAAGTTTAAGCTTTATACGTCATCCCGCACTTTTGATGAGAATGAAAGGATTTCATTTATTGGAGAGGTGTACAACGATAGTTACGAATTTACGGGTGATGCCACTGTAACTGTTCAATTAACAAACGATGATGGAACCACCTTTGATTACACGTTAGTTCCACAAGCTGGATCTTATAGGTATTCTGTGGGTTCGTTACCATCAGGACAGTATTCGTTTAATGCTACGGCTCAATACAATGGTAAAAGTTTTAAGGAAAATGGAAGTTTCGTTGTTCGTGAGCTTCAACTAGAAAGCCAAAATTTAACCGCTGACTACAGACTATTAAACCAACTTGCTGAAGAAACTGGTGGTCAACGTTTCTATAAAGAAGAATGGTCGCAACTTGCTAAACGTTTGTTGGAAAAACCCAATGCTGTTAGTGTCGTCAAAGAGAGTGGCAGATTTAAAGACTTAATAAGTCTACGCTGGCTATTTTTTATAATCTTTACACTTTTTGGAATCGAATGGTTCTTAAGGCGCTGGTCTGGAGGATATTAGGTCGCTGATAAATCTCATTTAGGTATTTTTTTTATTAAATCGTATATTTGTCATACTACTGTGATATTTATATGATGAAGACTAAATTACGTAACCGCATTTTAGGAATATTCCTAGTTTCAACTGTTGCTCTATCGTGCACGGATAACTCAATCACAAAGACAACGTTGTCAAATGACTTGATTTTAGCGATAAATAAAGCCGAAAGTCAAGGTGTAAATGGCTTAATTATGCCTGAAAGTAATAAGCTGTTTGCAATTCCTGCAGATCCCAAAAATCCTATTAGTAAAGCCAAAGTTGCGCTTGGACAATTGCTTTTTCATGAAACATCATTGGGAATTCAACCAAAGAACATGATTAATTATCAAACTTATTCATGTGCATCATGCCACTCTGCGTCTGCCGGATTTCAGTCTGGGATGAAGCAAGGAATCGGGGAGGGGGGAGAAGGATATGGTTCAAAAGGAGAAGGAAGACATATAAACACAAGTTGCAAAGTTCAACAGTTAGACGTACAACCAATTCGTTCACCTTCAGCAATGAACGGTGCTTACCAAGAAATAACACTTTGGAATGGACAGTTTGGTGCGACAGGAGAAAACCGTGGTACTGAAAATCGGTGGCTAAAAGGAGATCCGGTTTCCAACAATAACTTAGGGTATGAAGGGCTAGAAACACAAGCTATTGCAGGGTTTAGTGTTCATCGCCTTGGTATCGATACAGCTACATTGCAGAGCGAACCGTACAAATCGATGTTTGCTGCCGCATTTCCAGATGTACCAGAACAACAAAGATATTCGGTCCAGTTTATTGGTTTAGCGATAGCCGCATACGAAAGAACTTTATTAAGCAATAAAGCACCATTTCAGAAATGGTTGAAAGGAGACTATGCAGCCCTTACTGATCGCCAAATACAAGGAGCTTTGGTCTTTTTTGGAAAAGGCCAATGCTATTCGTGTCACAAAGGTCCTGCTTTGAATTCTATGGCGTTTTATGCCTTAGGACTTAACGATTTAAATGGAGCTGAAGTAATGGGGTCTGTTCCTTTTGATGTAAAACTTGGAAGAGGAGGATTTACGGGAAAAGTGGAAGATCAGTATAAGTTTAAAGTTCCGCAGTTATATAATTTGAAGGACGTTCAGTTTTTCGGCCATGGTGCTTCTATGGGAAGTGTTAGGGAAATTATTGAATATAAAAACAAAGCAGCTAGTGAAAACGCAAATGTTCCACCAGATCAATTAGCTGATGAGTTTTATCCGCTTCAGATGTCAGATGAGGAAATAAGTGCTTTGGTCGATTTTGTTGAAAATGGGCTATATGACCCAGATTTAGAGCGTTATGAGCCAACAGAATTGCCATCAGGATTTTGTTTTCCGAATAACGACTCATTGTCGCGAATTCAGCGAGGATGTAACTAAATGGCAACCGATTTTAAGCACAAAATAATTCTTAATCGATAATGTGGTTTTTTTGAGAATAAGGCTATCTTTGCGCACTATTAAAAAAGACAGACGAAACGATTTATTTAAAGGTTAACATGAGATTAACATCAGACTTAAAAAAAGAAATGTTCACAGAACACGGTGGATCTGAAACGAACACAGGCAACAGTGAAGCACAAATTGCTATGTTTTCGCATAGAATTAAGCACCTTACAGAGCATTTAAAAATTAACAAAAAAGACTATTCAGCAGAGAAAAGCTTAATTGCCTTAGTTGGTAAAAGAAGAGCATTGTTGAATTATATAGCCAAGAAAGACATCTTTAGATATAGAGATATTATCCAAAAACTTGGTTTAAGAAAATAATTATTACATCATGTAATATAGGAAAAGGCCTTTAGTATGTTCGCTCAAGGCCTTTTTTTCTGCATTTATTTTTGCATGGGCATTCGGCCCCAATTAACAGAAGAAGATTATGAAATTTCAAGCAATTAGTAAAACATTAGATTTCGGCGATGGCCGAGCAATAACACTGGAAACAGGTAGATTAGCGCGACAAGCAAACGGTTCTATCCTCTTAAAACAAGGAAACACGATGTTGTTAGCTACTGTTGTTTCTTCAAAAACAGCTAGAGAAGGTGTAGACTTTCTACCTTTATCAGTTGATTACCAAGAGAAATTTGCCGCAGTAGGACGAGTTCCTGGTAGTTTCTTAAGGAGAGAAGGAAGACTATCTGACTACGAAATATTAGTTTGTCGGATTGTAGATAGAACGTTGAGACCATTATTCCCATCAGATTATCACGCTGAAACGCAAGTAATGATTCAGTTGATGTCGTCTGATGACAATATCATCCCTGACAGTTTAGTAGGCTTAGCTGCTTCAGCAGCAATTACAATAACAGATATTCCATTTGAAGGCCCAATATCAACTGTTAGAGTTGGTAGAGTTGACGGCAAGTTCATTGTAAATCCATACAGAGATGAATTAGAAAACAGTGATATCGACCTGATCGTTGCAGGCACCGCTGCAGACATCAATATGGTGGAAGGTGAAATGGATGGCGTTTCTGAGCAAGATATGATTGAGGCTTTAAAAGTAGCTCATGAGTACATCAAGAAACAATGTGCAGCTCAATTGGAGTTATGCGAAATGCTTGGTGGTAGGCCAGAAGCAAGGGAGTATAGCCATGAAGATAGTGATGAAGAGTTAGCTGCTAAAGTTCATGCAGATTGCTATCAAAAGCTATATGAAATAGGTCAAATTCCTGCAGACAAAAACGAAAGATCAGAAGCGTTTTCTAACGCATATACCGAATACACTGAATCATTAGGCGAAGAACTAATGGAAGAAAAAGGTGCATTGGTTAAGAAGTATTTCGGCAAAGTTAAAAAAACAGCCATCCGTAATATGGTTCTTGAAACAAAGAATCGACTTGACGGACGTAAATTAAATGAGGTTCGTCAAATTTGGACAGAAGTAAACCCACTACCTGTACCACACGGTTCTGCATTATTTACACGTGGAGAAACTCAAGCAATTACAACTGTTACTCTTGGATCAAAACTAGATGAACAGCTACTTGATAGCCCAAATATGTCGGGCAAAAGCAAGTTTATGTTGCACTATAATTTCCCTGCTTTTTCTGTTGGAGAAGCAAGGCCAAATAGAGGACCCGGAAGAAGAGAAATTGGTCACGGTAACTTAGCACTCAGAGGTTTGCGAAAAATGCTTCCAGAAGATGTTGGGTACACAGTTAGAATTGTTTCTGATATTTTAGAATCAAACGGTTCTAGTTCAATGGCAACTGTATGCGCTGGTTCAATGGCGTTAATGGATGCTGGTATTCAGGTAAAAGCTGGGTTGAGTGGAATCGCGATGGGAATGATTTCGGATCCAGAAACTGGTAAGTATGCTATCTTAACGGATATACTTGGAGATGAAGATCACTTGGGTGATATGGATTTTAAAGTAGTCGGTAACGAAACTGGTATTTACGCATGTCAGATGGATATGAAAGTTGATGGCTTGTCATATGAGGTACTTGAAGAAGCTTTAATGCAAGCTAAAGAAGGCCGAATGCATGTGCTAGGAGAGATGGAAAAAACTATTTCTAAAGCAAATGAAGACCTAAAACCACATACTCCTCGGTTGGTTCGTTTCCAAGTTGAAAAAGACAAAATCGGAGCAATTATTGGTTCTGGCGGTAAGGTTATTCAAGAATTACAATTACAAACGAATACAACCATCACAATCGAGGAAGTTGAAGGATTCGGTATGGTTGAAATCTTGTCTGCAGATAAAGATGGGCTAGAAGAAGCTAGACGAATTATCGATGGAATCTGTGAAGATCCTGAAGTTGGAAAAGTATACGAAGGTGTGATCAAAGGCATCATGGACTTCGGAGCTTTCGTAGAGTTCTTGCCAGGAAAGCAAGGATTACTTCATATTTCTGAAATTAAATGGGAGCGTCTTGATACAATGGACGGTATATTTAAAGAAGGAGAAGAAATCGAAGTTAAGTTACTTGATGTAGACCAGAAAACAGGTAAATTCAAACTTTCTAGAAAAGTGTTATTAGAAAAGCCTGAAGGATATGTTGAGCCACAACGAAGAGAACGTAGAGACAACGATAGACGAGGTGGAAACGACAGAAGAAGAGACGGCGGTCGCGACAATCGAGGACGTGATAACAGAGGAAGAGATAACCGAGGACGTGATAATCGTGGACCACGAAACGACCAAAGAAGTACTCCTTCGGAAAACTGATTTTATAAAATAATTTAAAAAAGTGGCCTCGAGCCACTTTTTTTGTGCCATGACTAGAACAACTGAAGCAGATTCTTTATACGACGGCCTTGACGAAATGTCAACTGAGCAACTGGTTACTTCGATCAATCAACTCGATCAAACCGTTGCGCTAAGTGTTCAAAAACAGCTTCAATCAATTAGTAAAATGATTGATGCCATTACAGATAAGATGAAATCTGGTGGTCGTTTGTTTTATATTGGTTCAGGAACAAGCGGTCGCTTAGGAGTAGTCGACGCTTCAGAGTGTCCACCAACGTTTGGTGTTGAGCACGGCAGAGTCGTAGGTATTATTGCGGGTGGAGATCCAGCTATTCGTAAAGCAGTTGAGAAGGCGGAGGACGATACCAATCAAGCGTGGTTTGATCTGAAAGAACACAACATTAACTCCAATGATTTTGTAGTTGGGATTAGTGCAAGTGGAACAACTCCTTATGTCCTTGGTGGGTTAAAGATGTGTGTTGAAAACGATGTTACCTGCGGGTCTATTGCTTGTAATTCTGACAGCGCAGTTGGAAAAGTTGCAACCCTTTCTGTTGATTGTCCCGTTGGACCAGAGTTCGTGACCGGCAGTACTCGAATGAAATCTGGAACTGCACAGAAACTCATTTTGAATATGATAACCACTTCGGTGATGATTAAGTTAGGTCATGTAAAAGGCAATAAAATGATTGACATGCAATTGTCTAATGATAAACTAGTAGACCGTGGCACCAAAATGATTATGGCTAATTCGACGTTGACGTATGAACAAGCGAAACAACGCTTGTTAGAGTTTGGAAGTGTTCGAAATGCGTTAGATAATTTGTAACCTATTAACGTACAAGATGTAGATTCACTCCATATTGGTAGGCATTACCGTCTACATCAATAGCATCAATTATTACAATGTATACCCCTCGAGGAGCCGGTTTGTTCATATAATTTCCATTCCAAGGTGCTGTGTTATTACTTCCATTGTAAAGTCTTTCTCCCCATCGATTAAATATTTGATAGGTATAGGAATTCGCTCCGTCAATGTAAGGTTTGAAATAATCGTTGACTCCGTCTCCATTTGGCGAAAACCCAGTAACTTCTAAATAACGATAGCGGTCGATGTACGAAATAATCTCACTTGTGCTATCTGTACATCCATCTTTTGTTGTAATGAGTTTGAAAAGATAGTCGCCAACCGTTGACAACTCATACTGATTGATTTTCTCAGAGCCTATTTCGGTATCTTCAAAAAACCAACGATATGAATCTGCAGTTGTGTTAACCGCCGTTTTTGTGACCAATGGTGTGATAAAGTTTAATTTATCTGGAGTCCATGTGAAACGTGAATTTGGAATAGGTTTTACAGTTACATTTATACGAATCGTATCACTACAACCGATACCATCGTTGCTGATTAAAGCGAAACTATAGTTGCCTTCAGTGTAACTTAATGCAGCTGTAATTGGATTTGATGAACCTGAATTTTGATTGAATAATTGGTATGTATAGTAGTCATTGTTTAAGCTATTTACATTCCAAATGGGTGACCAAGTTTCACATACACTTGTGTCACTTATTTCTGACGTAAATGTTGGAATAGGTCCAATGGTTAATTGGGCTTTTCCATCAGGGACGGTACATCCATCAGTAATATCAACGCTATACGTTGTAATGTTTTTTGGTGAAATACGAATAGTGGAATTTGTATCGGATAGGTTATTGCCACCTTCTGTCCATTTAAAGGAATATGTTCCTTTACCTCCGGAAACAATTACACTTAAAGATGCACTGTCTTGAATACATTTTTCGCTTGAGACAATCCTAGCCTTGATAGTGTCTAAAACGTTTATTACAACTTGAGAAGTGTCAGAGTTTACTGAACAATTGTCTGATAGAATTGCTTGTATTTTTCTTTCGGTTTGAACATTTGTTAAAGACAGAATAGAATCATTTCCAAGTAAAGTGTTTGTTAGTAAATCAGTCCACGTCAACGTTCGATTGGGTTTATATCCGCCAAAATAGTTTCCAGTGACCTGAATGTCTGAGCCATAACAAATCAGCGTGTCTCTAATATTATCAATCTTTAATGAGTCTCTAAAATTTATGGTATAGCTGAACGTATCATTCTGATTAGCGCATTGGTCTGCTGTTATTCCGGTAATAACATAGGATAGTTTGGGTAGAGAAAAAACGGAAGGCTGAAAGTTGAAAGAAGTTCCCTTCTCAACGAATACGTCATCTACAAACCAATTAATTTCATTTGTTTCTGAATAGAAAGTTTTTGCGTCGAAAAGCAAATCAACCCCTTGACAGAGCAGCGTGTCGCCAGTTTGTTTTCGGTTGGTTGAATCGTTTAAAATGGAGACAACTGGGCTTGGTGAGACAATAAATGAACTATCAACCTTCACTGAATAGTTGGTGCAACCATCCGTTAGGACGAGGGTTATTGGCACAACAGAATCTTTAAACGTATTGTTAATTAACCCAGTGTAGTCGAAGGTATTCGTTGATGTTTTAAAAGTATCCGAATTAATTACCCATGAATATTCATACTGATCAATATCTCCGCCACGTGTCTGAGTCTCAAATGTGAATGATTCGCCACTGCATAGATGGTTATCCAATGGAAAAGTAGACAATACAGTTTGTAAAGAATCTCTAATTATCAATGGGACAACGAGTGAGTCCGGCTCACTACATCCATCTGAAATCATTGTTTTTATTAAGATGGTGATTCCTGATTCCAAGCTATCAGCCGAAATAGTGATTGTGGAATCATCACCTAGTATTTTGGTGTCAGATGACCATGTGTAATTTATAGGATATTTACCACCTACCGCTTCAATGGTCGGTTTAAAACTACTTCCTACGCAAACGAATGTATCCCAATTAGCGATTTGCTTAATTTTTAATGGAGAAAATAGAAAAACCTGTTTTTGAGTGGTGTCATTTGGTTCTGAGCAGCCATCCTTAGTGACAAGTTGAATGTTAAAATCTTGTTGATTTGGAAACTTCTGACTTAAAAATTTGGTGTCTAAAACAAAGCTATCTTGATTAAAGGTGTCACTATTAAGTAGCCATTGATAGGTTACAATGCTTCTAGATAATCCGCCTGTTGAAGAAGCATAGAGGGTATCCAGCTGACCATAACAAAAACTGTCAACATCGGAAGATACAATGTCGCCTTGGAGTTTTTCTAAAACATTAACCTTAAACGTCGTTTTAAACGTATCGTGCGAACATGAGTTTGTAATTTTTAACTCGAAACGATTAGAGTTGGCATAGGCCTGTGTTAAAATTGAATCGGTACCGAGGACGACTTTGTTAGAAACCCTGGACCACTGATACGAGAGTGAGTCGTAATTAGCCGAAATTAGTGAAGGCCTTAACGATACTTGTTGGCCATAACAGACTGTTGTATCTATAGGTACAGAGGTTATGGAGTCTTTCGCAAATAGGGTGACATTATAACGTAATGTATCCATCAACGGAGAACAACTATCAGTAATCACTGAATAAATAGTTCTTTTAGAGTCAATTTGAATGGACAAGCTATCGTTTATTGATAGTGAGTCGTTTGTTGTAATAAGATCCCAATTTTCATCAAACCAATTGACAAAAAAGATGCTACCACCACCTTCAAAAGAATTGTAAAAAGTCACTTTATTTCCAATGCAAACAAACGAATCCGATTGTGACTGTTTCGTAAAACGAGGCGGTTTAATAACGGATACCTTAATGTCTGCCGTATCAGGAGCACCGCAACCGCTGGAGTCACCTATTATGATAGTGTACGTGGTGTCAACTAATGGACGAATGGTTGGAGTACGAAGCGAACTATCGTCCATTTGATAATTGGGCGACCATTTCCATGTGGTTCCTCCAAATGTATTTAGTTTTAAAGAAGCATTAAAACATACGGATGTGTCAGGGCCAGGATCGGCTTTGTCTGTACTGTAAATGAGTAAATTCAATGTATCAAGTTTGAAGAAACTTTGCACAACAGGGCTAGTACTTCGGATTCGAATTCGATACTTATTAGATGAAGCTACCCGAACAAGGGGTAGGGTGCCTTGAATTGTAGAGTCTGATATTGTTTTAATTCTGCCTAGTTCCCTTTGACCACCAAAGAAGTCTCCGTTTTCATCACTTAATTCTGCTATAAAAACGTTTGACGTATCATATTCTCCTTGTTTTGTGAAAGGTATTAATGACGTATCCCCGGCACAATACGGACCAGATTTAACAAACCCACGTGTAATGGTATAATCAAATGTTCTACCTAGAAATGATTGTTTTGTACTCGATGAATTCGAAAGTTTAAACGGCTGGACATCCATAGTTCCTGTAAAAGCGCCACAATATATTAGGTCTTGAGATCCAATAGGAGAGACCAACGGGATTAATCTTGTTTGCACAGGTAAAATCCATAGGACGTTTCCAAGTCGATCTAATTTACTTACGACACCTTCGACGCGAGCCCCAGGTTTTGTGGATAGCGATCCAAATTGAAACGACTTAAAATGAGTCGACGAAAAGAAAAGAAAATCACCTTTTTTGGTGATGAAAGATCGACCAGATAATCCACTATTGTAGTTTATATAGTTTGTACTTCTGTACCACGAAACATCTTTGAAACCATTAAGCTGAGCTACGAAATTAAAAGAACGAACGCTCAGGTTGTTTGAGTCCAGAGCACGTATCGTGTCGTTCAACAAAACTAAAGAGTCACCTCCAATTCGACCTGCAATATATATTTCGGAGCTATCAACCGCTACAATTGTTGAAACCTCCGTAAAGTAATTGCCATTGTTATACAGCAATTTGTCTTTATAATTTCCATTTGAGTCTAACCGAACAACAAAGTTTCCGCCGGTTGATCCAACCGTAGTGCCGTGAATCTGTACATTTGGCTCCGCTTCTGCAGTGTAGTATACTTCTTCATTTTTGTCAACAGCAACTTCTTTTATGTAATCTACATCGTTAAAGTCGTATTGAATAAACCATCTCAAGTCTTCAGCAGTCGAATTATACTTGACAACCAAATTCTTAAATCCGCTTCCACTCCTCGGAGAAGCACTATCATTTAAGACCCAACCCGAGCCAAAACCATTTAAATAAACACTTGCGTAAATATTGTCTCTTGAGTCTAAAGCAAGCGATTTAGCATATGTCCCACCACTACTATAGGCAATAACCTCTGCACCTGTAAAAGTACCTGAGGTGTCCAAGAAAGCTATGAATATACCGTTACCTTGATTTAAGGTAAAACTGCCTAATGTAAGTGATGAACCTGTATATCGACCCAATAGAACTAATTCGTTGTTTCGATTTAAAGCCACATCGTCTACCTGCACATTAGATGCTTTGTTAAAGGCTTTTGCCCAAATTTCTTTTCCAGACCCATCATATTTTACAACGAAGAAACTTCTGGTATTGCCATTCTTGTAATAAAATGTATCAGTCTGTAAATAGAGAGTGTCTTTAAAAGAGCCCGTGATATAGATATTTGATTTCGAATCTACAATTTGGCTTGAAATGAATGCATCTCCTTGTTGACCCGTTGGTAATTGATTTACCCATGCATGCGTTTGTGCATCAACACTGAATGAAAGGCAGCATAACCATATCCATACGATGAGCAAACGTGTTTTCATTCTTTCAATGATAAACAATCACTGAAATCAATGGTTTTGCATCGTGTCATTTAACCTAAAATGTGACAATTAGCTAAATGTTCCGATTCTTTAAAAAATCCTAACTAGTTCGATTAGATCTTGAATTTCGTACGTTGGACTGTCTTGGTATTTTGTTTTGCCTGGGTTGAAAAACACTTGATCAAGTCCTGCATTCTTGCTACCTAAAACGTCTGTGTCATAATGATCTCCTACGTAAATGCTTTCTTTCGCATTTGCAGAAGCTAAATCCAAAGCATGATGAAAAACTTTTGGATTTGGCTTTAGGACTCCAACTTCTTCACTGGTCGTTATTGTCTCGAAATACCCGTTTAAACCCGATGCGTTCAGTTTTGTTCCTTGCACTTCCTTAAACCCGTTCGTTATCAAATGGACAGAATATCGGGACTTTAAATAGTCTAACGTTTCGATAGCATTTGGTAGTAATCCCGGTTGTTTAGGACCGTCAATTAAATAGCGTTCATTTATATCAATACTCAACGTTGGGTGATCAATGTTCCACGTTTTGAATACTGCAGGAAACCGACCATTTCTCAGCGTAACCTTGTCGATATCTCCGACCCTATATTTTTTCCAGAGTTCCTCATTGATCGTTTCATATGTGTGCAGAAAGGTTTCAAAATCCGGAACGCCTAATGATGTCAGGGAGAACTCATCAAATAAAACTCCTAACGTCTTTCTACTATTTGTGTGAAAGTCCCAAAGTGTATGATCTAAGTCAAAGAAAATATGTTTGTATCGATCAGTCATTTAATGTTGTGTTTTACTCCCAAAGCTTAAGTCCCCAGCATCACCAAGACCTGGAACAATATATCCATCAGCACTCAACGTTTCATCAATGCCACCAATCCACAAGGTCGCATTTGGAATATGTTTCTTTACGTATTCTACTCCATCTTTACTACCTATTACCGAAACTAAATGGACTTCAGATGGAGTGCCTTGGCTCAAAAACTGTTCATAAGTCATAACAAGTGACTGTCCAGTTGCTAGCATTGGGTCTGTCAAAATTAGTACTCGGTTTTCAATACTTGGACTTGCAATATATTCCACTTTAATTTCAAATCCGCCTGAATCCAAACTGTGTCTATAGGCAGAAATATAGGCAAGATCAGCTTGATTAAATAATTGGTTTACCCCATTTTGTAGAGGGATGCCGGCGCGCAAAATTGTAGCGATAACTGGCTGGTTTTTGAGTTCAACGGTATCTGCATTGCCCAGCGGAGTGAGCGTTTCAGTTGTTTTGTACTTAAGAACTTTTGAGATTTCATAGGCTGCAATCATCCCTATGCGTTCGATATTTTTTCTGAAACGATATCGATCTTTTTGTATATTCTTGTCTCTCAATTCTTTAAGAATTGGGAGAACGATTGAATTCTGAGCTGATAAATTGTTTAATCGAAACATTATTGATTGTGGTACGATTTCTGTCTGTAAAATTATAGAACTTAATTCATACTCAAATCATAAAAATAGTAAATATCCCTTAACTTTGATTTTTCAATGAACGTTAAAAAAACTTCGACATATTCGTTGATTGCTCTCATTTTTTCACTGCTGTTGATGGGATTTTCTAATCCGACGCAAGACATATTTTCGGATGTTGAATCAGCGATAGGAAGTGGAAATGCAAACCAATTCTCACGTTATCTTAGCAGTAGTGTAGAGCTTGAACTTCCTGGTGAAGTTGAAGGAATATATAGCAAACAGCAAACTGTAGTCATTCTTAACCGATTCTTCGATAAATTCCCTCCATCGGCATTTAAAATTGTTCATACAGGTAGTTCTTCTGCCGGAAGTAAATTTGCGGTGGGTGATTATACAACGGGGGAAGAGAAGACTTTTCGGGTAACTGTATTTGTTAAAAAACAGGGTAGCCAATATTTAATTCAGGAAATAGAATTCGAATAAAATAGATTAACCACACAATGGATTTTCATAGTCAAGAGACCTTAGAGTTTATACATCGCGCATTTGAAGAAGATATTCGTGATGGTGATCATTCCTCACTTGCTTCGATTCCTCAAGGGACGATTGGTAAAGCAAAACTCCTGTTTAAAGATGACGGTATTGTAGCTGGAATTGAGCTTGCACAAGTCATTTTAACGGAACTAGATTCAAATATCAAATTTGATGTTTTTAAGAAGGATGGAGATTCAGTGTATTTTGGAGATATCGGATTCGTTGTTGAAGGAAGCGTACACGCTATACTTGCTGGAGAGAGACTATTGTTGAACTGCATGCAACGATTAAGCGGAGTTGCTACACAAACAAATAAGCTTGTAAAGCTTATGGGAAACTCTAAATCAAAACTCCTTGATACGCGTAAGACCACACCAAACTTGCGATTTTTGGAAAAGTGGGCGGTTCAAGTTGGGGGAGGATACAATCACCGAATAGGTTTGTACGATATGATTATGTTGAAAGATAATCATAATGATTATGCAGGTGGAATTACAAATGCTGTCAACAAGACCAAGAGCTATTTGAAAGAGAATAAATTAAACTTAAAGGTGGAAGTTGAAACTCGAAACCTAAGTGAAGTGGAAGAAGCATTAGTGGTTGGAGGTGTTGATCGTATAATGTTAGATAATTTTACCCCAGACGAAATAATGGTTGCGTTAAAATTGATAAATAATCGAGTTGAAACGGAAGCCAGTGGCGGAATTAATGAATCAAACCTTGCAGCTTACGCAGCAACCAATGTAGATTACATCAGTATAGGAGCGTTAACACATTCTGTAAAAAGTCTAGACATCAGTTTAAAAGAAACGGACTAGATTCAAGATACTCGCATAAAGCAATCGTAAAATTCTTTAAGTGCAGTTTTGGGGACTCGATGTCCACCATCAAAGTTGAATATCTTAGGCTTTACGCCAATGGAATCGATAAAGTTTAACTGTTCGTTCCACGATGTCTCGTTTCTAAAAGGATCATCTTTATCGAATACCAAAAAGCAGTTGATATCTCTGAAAGAATTTTTCGATTTCTTGAGATTTAAATCATTTGGAAAAGTTCCTGCCCATAAAATTAAGTTTTTAGGTTTTATATCGCTTTCAACTACCCATCTACAGGTCGTTGCAACTCCTTGAGAAAAACCAAAGATTGTGATTTCTTGATTTTCAGTTAACAGAATTTTTGTAAGCTTTGATAAGTATTCCACATAATCTGAAATGTCTACCTCGCGATCTTCTTTAGTCATCCAGCTGGCCACAACATCTCCATAAAACCCTTTTTGATAAAAGCGATGAAGACCTTCGGGTGCGATTATTGCCAATTCTTGCGATTGTATCTCTTCAAATCTGTTGATAAATGTACGAGCCAATTGCGCGTAGCCATGTAAAACTATCCAAACTTTTGAAGCACGTTTTACATCGCCTATAGTATAATATGTTGCCGTCTTGTTTACGGAAAGATGGTGCTTTTCCATGGATGTAAAGGTAAATTATATGACTAAATTCTTTTGAAAAATTGCATATCTCATTTATATCTCGTCAATATTGCTGTTTCTTTGTTGTTCACTTTAACAATGGGTCAGAAATAAAAGCTTGTCAATGAGAATATCGGTTATAGTAGCAATTGCTGAGAACAATGCCATAGGAAGAGATAATCAGCTTTTATGGCATATTAAAGATGATTTGCAATTATTTAAAAAAACTACCTTGAATCATGTGATAATTATGGGGCGGAAAAGTTTCGAGTCGATTGGGCGTCCGTTACCAAAACGTACCAACGTTGTGATCACTCGAAAGCAAAATTATCAACCTGAAGGGGTCCTTGTATTCAACAGTCTTAATGATGCTTTTCGGCACTTTGAAAAAACAGAGGAGGAGATATTTGTTATTGGAGGAGGAGAGATTTACAGACAAACGTTGGATGATGCACATGTTTTACATATTTCGCATGTACATACCACGATAGAGGATGCAGATACTTATTTCCCGAAAGTGAAATGGAATGAATGGAACGTTGATTCCGAGCAACACTACCCGAAATCGGAGGATAATGATTTTTCATTTACCTATAAGGTGTATTCTAAAAATCTTTCCTAATATCTAATTCAATTCCTGATTTTGATTTCATAATGATCCCAGGAACGATAGTTGGCTTTTTGGTTTTTGAATAACTAAATGTGAACTTTTTTAGTAATGTTCCAACGATTAATTGAAGTTCCATTATGGCGAGCGACTGCCCAATACAAACACGTTCACCCTGTCCAAAAGGAATATAACTAAATGCTTTTCCTCGCATGTTTTCAAGACTAAATCGTTCTGGATTAAAGTCCTCTGGATTTTGCCACATAGAAGGATTTCGATGTACTAAGTATGGCGAAATCATGAAATACGAATCTTCAGAAAACGTGTATCCACAAGCTATGTCAGCCACCTCAGATTTGCGGTGTATAGACCAAACAGGTGGGTAGAGCCTCATAGATTCTTGCACGACTTTTTTGATGTAATTTAGTTTGGATAATGATGCAAAATTTATCGTCGTCTTTTTTGCTTCTGTTTTGGCAATAGACTGTTCACGTTGATTTTTACTTAATGCATATAATGTCCATGAAAGAGCCGATGCAGTAGTGTCATAACCTGCAAAAATGAAATTGAGAATCATGTCTCTGATTTCTTGCTGGCTAAATTCCCCCTCAATCATTCCTCTTAGCCAATAACTGCAGTCGTCTAAATGAGCCTTCCCGTGCTCAATTATTGAATCAGCAATGGTCTGTAAGTACTTTTGGTGCTTCGTTGGGGCCTTGTATTTAGGTTTTAATGTCACTGCCTTGCGAACTTGATTTTTAAAGAAATCTAGCTTCTGATTTTTGATACTAGTTTGAATAAGTATTTTATTGTGAGCCTTAATGATTCGCTTTATGTCAAGTTCAAGTGACTTGCAAAATTGAGTTTTAATGAGCAACGACAGCATGAGTCTCTCAATATCGGGCTCAATATTGTGCGGTGATTTTACGTTCGACCATTTATCCACTAACGCGTTGGTCTCCGACATTATTTCTTTTTCGTACTCGCGTATTAATTTATCATGAAATGCTGGTTTCAAGAATTGACGTTGTATCGACCAAGTGTCAGTTTCGGAAATGAAAATACCGTTACCTAATAGCGGTTTTAACGCTTTAATGACAGGAGAGCGTTTGTAGTTTTCTTTATTGGTTTTAAGCATTTGCTTAATTACCTCTTCATCAGCTATTAAAAATAATTGTTGGTACTTACCCGCATTGAACTCAACTACTCCACCTTTTTTTAGTATGATCGACTCTAATGTATCCAACGGTTTTGAGAGCAGCGGGTAGATATATCGAACCAACTTGATTCCACTAATTTTAGGTATTTTTCGACTCATTTTTCTAAAATGTCTTCAAGTGTTTGGCTGTTTAAAATGTCAAGAAGATTCTTTCCAAAGGTACCTATATTCAATCCATTATTTACTCTGTGATCTACAGATAATGTAATTTGAACGTTGTCTTTTGTTTCAACCCCAGAATCAGTTTGAACCAATACCCGATTTAATGTTCCGATAAAGATACCCAAACTCTGCATTGGGATTGGAATTCCCCATGATTTCCTTGAGTCTGACACGTTTAAAATAGAAGAAAAGTAAACTGTTCCAAAGTACTTTTTACGCGTATGAGGATTCATCATCCAAAGTTTAATAAATCGTTTTCTAATAAACCATGGAAGTTTCATAAACATTCTTTGTGCTAAATCTGGTTTTTTGGGAGAACTGCTGAGTTTTTTATTAAGTAATTGTGCTATTTCTCTTAGAGATTTTGAACCTAAGTCGCGAAGGATAAAGCTTTGAATTTCATTTTCGTCTCCTGCCTTTTCACTAGGGAAAAAGAAATCAATATCGTTATGGGCGACTAACTTGTTGTTCCAACCCAACATTTGTTGAATCGAAATATCTTGCTTGATAGCCTGAGCACAGCAGTACAAAATATACGAAGTTAGGGATACTGGCTCCCCAGTTTTACGTCGATATTGTCGTAAAATTTTTCGAGCAGCCGTGACATCCAAGACGCTTAACGAATGAATATATGGAATGTCTTTGCCTATTCTTACTGCATCACCTACAAGCTTTTGAGAAAGGTTTAATTTTCGAATGATGTAGTTACTTTTTAACGTCATTTAGCTACGGAGAGAATGCAGTATCCGCTTAGGCCTGGTGAAAAATAATCAAACCGAAATTTGTGTATTTTTTCAGCACCTGCAAATGATTTAATTGGTAATCTAACATTGTCCATTTTATCACCTTTGCTATCATATGCTGTCAGTTGAATGCTTGTGTCAATATCTTGAGTAAACTCGAGATACAACGCAATGCTGGATTTTGAAGAATCTAAGATTTCTTCTGCTCGTCCGATTTTAATACCAATGGCGTCAGCAGTTTCATCTAAATAGACGGTTGTTTTTCCTAACGTTTCATCGAAACCTTTCGCAGAAGCTTTAATCCCTTTACCAATAATTCGTGATCCTTTTTCTGACAGTCTCTCAATTGCATCTTCATCGAGGGTTTGTTCCAAACCATCCGCCGTACCAGATATAGTGTTTCCTAATTTCTTGCCAATATTTTCCCCCATCATACGGGTTTCTTCACCGAATTCATCACTATTCATGTAGGCAAGTTGTTCCTTACCATATGTGTACACTGCAAAAATGCTAACTAATGACAAAACTACAGAAGACGCTAATGACCCTAGAAACAACGCTCGCTTCTTTTTAATTCCACCATAAATGGTAAACCCAAAAGCGATTAAAGTCAATAAAACTGCAAGAACGGCAAACAGAATGTAAACTATCATGATACTTTGTTAATGTAAGGCTAAAGTACAATTATGGGTTTAATCTACCATACATTCGAGGAAACGGAATAGTTTCTCTAACGTGAGGTAGCTTGCAAATCCATGCAATTAACCGCTCTAAACCTAGCCCAAATCCGGCATGAGGAACTGACCCAAATCTGCGTAAGTCCAAATACCATTCAAAAACCTCCATAGGCAATTTGTGCTCATTAATTTTCTCAATTAGCATTTGCTCATTTGTTTCTCTTTCGCCACCACCAACAACTTCGCCATATCCTTCTGGAGCTAACATGTCGACACCTCGAGCAAATCTTGGATTCTCTGGGTTACGTTTTAGATAAAAAGCTTTGACTTCATGTGGCCAATCGTAAACCATAACAGGCACGTCAAACATTCGTGTTAAAACCGTTTCATCAGAACCTCCAAAGTCCTCACCATACGTGAAGTTTTTGGCTGAATCCAACCACTGCGGTATGTTACGTTCGTCTTCTTCTAGCTGTTTGATTTGATTTTTATTTTTATCAATGGTATTTAGATTGAAATTTACTTGACCTTTCTTCATTCCTCCAGCAGCAATTTTTTCCTCTCTTTCGGCGATGTCTGCTTTTAGAGAGGCAATGTTCGCTTTCGTGTCGGCAAGATCTTGTTCTAAGACAGCGATAGTTGTTTGGCCTTCAACTTCTTGTTCACCTTTTATTATTGCAACTGCATTGTCGTATGTCAGTCGAATAAAAGGTTCAACTGTTTTTTCCAAAATAGTTGTGTCTCGCTCAAGTAACTCCAATTCGACTTTACAATTTTCTAAGACTTCTTTGACAACGTACCGCACAAAGTCTTCAATGCAATCCATATTGTCGTAAATGTCGTGGAACGCCATTTCTGGCTCAATCATCCAGAACTCGGATAAGTGTCTTCGTGTTTTGGATTTTTCTGAACGAAAAGTAGGTCCGAAAGTGTAGATTTTACCCATGGCCATGGCCATGGCTTCACCATATAACTGACCACTTTGAGACAGATAAGCTGGCTGACCATAAAAGTCAGTTTCAAACAAATCGGTTGTGCCCTCAGCTGCATTCCCAGTAAAAATCGGAGCATCCATTTGAACAAAACCTTCTTTTTGAAAAAATTTATGAATAGAAAAGATTACAGTATTCCGAACACGCATTATAGCCCACTGACGCTTGCTTCTCAGCCATAAATGTCGCTGATCCATAAGGAATTCAATGCCATGTTCTTTGTTGGCAATTGGATAATCAGCACAGTTTTGTACAATGTCAATCGATTGAACATGAATTTCAAAACCACCAATTTGTCGAGTGTCTTCAACAACCTTACCCGTTATTGAGATACTGCTTTCTTGACCTAGTTTAGAAGCTTCGGCAAATTTAATGTCACCTAAAACGGCTAAGTCAGCAATGCATTGACAAAATCCTGAACCATCGCGTAAAATGATAAAAATTAAGGCTTTACTTTCTCTTTTATTTTGAACCCAGCCTTGCAATGTAACCACCGAATCCTTGTGTGTAGATAAGTCTTTTATATATGTTTTCATCGAAATCGAATCTATTCTCTAATTTTGGGCAAAAATAAGGGTTATAGCGGATTGGCATAACCTTAAACTACTTGAAATATGCTTAAGCAATCATTAAGTCAAAAACTATTACAGAAACTGTCGCCACAGCAAATACAGTTTATCAAACTGTTGGAGCTTAATACACTTAATTTTGAGCAAAAAGTAGAAGAGGAACTCATCGAAAACCCTGCGTTAGAAAATGGGAAAGACGAAGTTGAGGGGGACAATCAGGAAGACTATGACTATAACGACGAATACAGTGATATGGAATCGTTTGAATCTAGTCAAGATGATTCGATAGATGTTTCGGATTACTTAAATGATGACGATGGTGGCATTCGTCTAAACGATCAATATTCTGGGGATGATGAGGAAAAAGAGTTTATTCCAA
Organism: uncultured Bacteroidota bacterium; assembly: GCA_937124965.1. GTDB lineage: Bacteria > Bacteroidota > Bacteroidia > NS11-12g > UBA9320 > UBA987. The sequence goes on along the minus strand of CAKZLB010000013.1, from coordinate 184,107 downwards.
TAAACGCATCAATTTCTTTTAGAGATCGTTTATTAGAGGGAATTAAGCCCAACCTTCAGACAGAACATGAATACCTATTGGCTGATCAGCTAATCGGAACGTTTGAAGATGACGGGTACCTTAGACGCCCATTACGGAGTGTAGTAAACGACCTACTTTTTTCGGCAAATGTTCGAACCTCAGAAGAGGAGTTAGAATCTGTTTTGAAAAAGATACAAGATTTAGAGCCTCCGGGTATTGGGGCAAGGACTTTACAAGAATGTTTGTTACTGCAAATTCGTCATAAAGCCAAAACTAAAAATACAGCAATCACGAAATTAGCAGCCGAAATAATCGAAAATCACATGGAGGATTTTTCGAAAAAACACTATGCTCGATTGTTGAAGAAAATTGATGTTACCGAAGATTTCCTAAAAGAGGCAATAACGTTCATCTCCAAACTTAATCCTAAACCAGCAGGAAGTTCAAGCTCGGGTAAAGAGACCGATTTTATTATTCCGGATTTCATAGTAAAAGAGCAATACGGAGAGCTTGTGGTTGATATAAATAATAGAAACACTCCAACTCTAAAAGTCTCTCAAGGCTATATGGAGACATTGAAAGGGTACGAGAAAGCCAAAAAACCAGATAAAAGCACAAAAGATGCTGTTCAATTTATTAAGCAAAAGTTAGATAGCGCAAAATGGTTCGTAGATTCGGTTAAGCAGCGACAAAACACGTTGTTAGTTACAATGAATTGTATTGTAGACTTACAACGAGAGTACTTCTTGACAGGAGACGAAACGCAATTGCGTCCAATGATTTTGAAAGATATCGCTGAACGAGTTCATCTAGATGTTTCAACCATATCGAGAGTTGCAAGTAGCAAATACGTAGAAACTGATTTTGGAATTTTCTTGTTGAAGCATTTCTTTTCTGAAGGAATTGTTACCAATAGTGGAGCTGAAGTATCGAACAAAGAGGTAAAGAAAATATTAAGCAACGCTATTGATGCCGAAAACAAGCAAAAACCGTTAACGGACGGCAAACTACAAGAAGTCCTGAAATCACAAGGATATAATATTGCCCGAAGAACAGTTGCAAAATATCGCGAGCAATTAAATATTCCAGTTGCGCGTCTACGAAAAGAATTGAAATAGTGTCTGCACGGTTCGCTAATTTAATATCACTTGTTTTTCACCCCATATTCGTTCCGATTTATGGAATATTAGCTATCGTTAACTTTCACTTAGTTGTATCGTCAAAGTTAAATGCTCAGCCTACGTTTTTGTGGATGTCGATGTTCTTTGTGCTCCTTTCCTTGCTGCCCTTACTCGGCGTAATGTTTCTTTTAAATAAATTTAAGATTAAGGAACTCTCTGAAATTACATTACCAGAAAGACGAATAGCCGCGTGGGTCCTTTGTGTTATTTACGCAGTTCAGTTTTTCTTTTTTGATAACTTTTTGTTTCATCCAATTCTTAAATTATTCGTATTGGCTTTGTGTTTGAGTTCTGGTGTATTAGCGATAATATGTTCGTACAAAAAAATTAGTTTTCATGTGTTTGGGTGGGCTGGATTGCTGGTCTTAGTAACCGTTTTAGCTCAGCTTAATAAACCAATCTACATTTTCCTTACCTTAATTACTTTAGTTATAACGGGGATAGTAGCCAGTGCACGTTTGCAACTAAATGCTCACACTAAACAAGAAGTATATTTAGGTTTTTTTATAGGTTTAATTTGCAATATTGCAGTTTATTTGTTTTTCAATGGAAGAGTATAGTTGTATTAAATATGAGGTAGTTGGCGGTGTAGCACACATTACACTTAATAGACCAGATGTTTTTAACGCATTCAACGACGATCAAAGTTATGAGTTGCAAGATGTTTTAAAAAAGGCCAAACGCGACAAAAACGTACGTGTTTTGGTGTTGACTGGAGCTGGAAAAGCTTTTTGTTCTGGACAAGATTTGAAGGCAATTGCTGGAGCAAAAAATCGGTCACTAAGAGATTCACTCGACAAAAGATACAATCCTATTATTAAAGCGATGCGATCTATGCCTAAACCGATTATCGGGAAGATCAACGGTGTTGCGGCAGGAGCTGGATGTTCCTTAGCTTTAGCATGTGATTATATCGTTGCTTCTGAATATGCTTCTTTTATTGAGGTATTTGTTAATGTTGGTTTAGTGTTAGATTCTGGATCAAGTTACTTCTTACCCAGACTAGTTGGTAGCGCTCGAGCATTCGAAATGTCAACGATGGGTTCCAAAGTCAAAGCGGCCCAAGCATTAGAATGGGGAATAGTTAATAAAGTTGTGGAAGCGGATAAATTGGATGAGGTTACAAACGAAATAGCTGCATACTACGAAACAGCTCCTACTAAAGCTATTGCTCTCATGAAACAAATGATCAATAAGTCTTTTCATTCAGACTTAAACGAAATGTTGGAATACGAAGCATGTTGTCAGGAAGTTGCTGGTAATTCAAATGATTATAAAGAAGGTGTTACAGCTTTCAATGAGAAACGCAAACCTTCATTTACTGGTAGTTAAATCACCAAAAGAATTATTTGCTAGCTGTCCTAGACAATGATAACTAGTTAGTCTGAAAGGTCAGATAGATAGTACACACCTCCCAATCATCTTAATAACACTGGTTGTTTTCTTGTTTGATATTGTTAACACAATTTTAATATCAAAGAGGGGGATTTTGTAACTTACTGATATTTAGTCGTTTGTGCGAGGTGGTGTTTTAGAGCACTATACCTTTACTTTTCAAAAACTTCGATTAAACCCTTGATTACGGCGTGTTTTCACAACTTGAATATTTTTAAGTAGTTCAATAACCATCGTTGTTTGCATGTACAACCTGAAGGATGCTTAGTACACATCATTAAGGTTTTAACAGTAAAAACAGGTTATGAAAATAAGTAGACGCTCTATTTTATTCTTTTTAGTGGTAAGTGCCTGTATGGCATTATTGTCGTCGGAAGCGACGGCACAGCCTTGTTATTCAGGGTTTCAATACCGCGTTCCAGTTGAACTGGATAATAGTAAAAGTGCACTTCTGAAAAGTTATGAGGTTAGTATTACGCTAAATACCTCCACTTTAATTTCATCAGGCAAGATGAGAAGTTTAGGTCAGGATATTCGATTTCTAGACCGAGGAGGAAATGAATTATCATATTGGATAGAGGATGGTACCATAAATAAAACGAACACGGTTGTTTGGGTTAATGTAGACTCGATAAAGAATTATGCGAAAGATACAATTTACCTGTTTTATGGAAATAGTACTGCTACCGCAAAAAGTGATGCATCAAACACGTTTCAAGTAGTAGATGAATTTAATGGATCAACATTAAGCTCGGCAAATTGGAGCACGTGTGGTTCTGGAACCGTTGCTTTATCTGGAGGAAAATTAAAATTAACGTCTAATAGTAATGCAGCGACGATAAAAACTAAAACGGCTATTGAAGGTCCACTATTAGTGGAAATGTTTGGCGTAGCGTCGTCAGGAGGTACTGCAATATTAAGTCAATTAAATACGAGCAACGATGGGTATGCAATGGTTCACAATGGTTCTAGCATGCAGCTTGCAACGACAACTTTTGGTTCTGGTTGCCACTCAACTTCGGGGTTCGGTTCTACAAACTCTACAGGAATTAACGGAGATTGGTCTTTCATATGGAGTGGAGTTAGTCAAATTGCAAATTGGGCAGGTCAAACTCTAAGCGCCAACAATTCTTCCTACAGCATGGGCAATACATCTTATGTATCTCTTGCTAATTCTGGATCGTTCGGAACACTTGAAGTTGACTACTTACGTATTAGAAAATATAGCGCAATCGAACCAACAGTTTCTATAGGTTCTGAGCAAAATATAAACTTTAGCCTGAATGCAACCTACGTCTCACCATTGTGTGCAGGTGGAGACTTAGAGCTGACAGTGAATCAGGTAGTTGGTGCAAAATATAGCTGGTCTGGACCAAACGGATACAAATCGGCATTGAGAAACCCACAAATAACTGGAGTAAGTACTTCAGACGCTGGTCGTTATGATTTAACAGTTGAAATTCCTTCTGGATGTGCAAGCAAGTCGACCTCAGTAAACGTTAATGTTTCTCCAAAAGCTGTTGGTGGAACTATTTCCGGATCGCAAACGGTTTGCTCAAAATCAAATTCCGGAGTTATTTCACTAAGTGGACATACTGGAAATGTTGTACGATGGGACTCAGCTACTTCAGCAACTGGTCCTTGGGTTGCAATTTCGAATACAGCATTAAACCAAAATTATAGTGGACTTGTACGAACAACATATTTCCGAGCAATGGTTGGAAACGGCAATTGCTCTATTGATAGTTCTAGTGTTGCTAAGATAACTGTTACTCCACCTTCTTATGGCGGTACATTGAGTGGTGTTTCTTCAGTGTGTGCAGGCTCAAATTCCGGGAACTTAACGGTGTCTGGATATACTGGAAACATTGTAAAATGGGAAACAAGTGCAAATGGTAATTTGTGGACACCAATTGTTAATAAAGGAACTTCACAATCGTATTCAAATATCTCTCAAACGACGTATTATAGAGTTGCTGTACAAAATGGTAACTGTAATATTGACTACTCAAATACAGTAAAAATAACAGTCGATAAAGCTACCGTTGGTGGTGCAGTATCTGGTGGGACAACAGTTTGTCCAGACGCAAATAATGGCTATGTAATATTAAATGGAAATACTGGAAGTATTGTTCGTTGGGAAATGGCCACTACTGGTTCTTCGTTATGGACACCTATTTCAAATACTTCTGATACCCTTGAGTATAAAGACTTGAAGAATTCCTTAATGTATCGAGCGGTTGTTAAAAATGGTTCGTGTAATGTTGCTGTTTCTTCAACGGCAACGGTAACAGTACTTTCAGCATCGAATGCTGGTTCAATTTCTGGTGCAAAAGAAGTATGTGAAACAGGAAACTCAGGAACTTTAACACTAACCAGCGCTCAAGGCAATGTTTTAAAATGGCAATCAAAAACTAAGAGTAGTTCGTGGACCGATATTTATTCAACCAAATCGGCATATGACTGGTATAATTTAGCAGATACAACAACGTTTAGAGCAATTGTCTCAAATAGCGGTTGTAAATCTGATACCTCTTCTGAAACAACCGTGTATGTAAATCCACAATCTGATGGAGGCTATGTAAGCGGTCCTGATGAGGTTTGTTCTGGCATAAACAGCGCTACCATGAAAGCAAATGCAACGGTTGGTTCTGTAGAGGAGTGGCAAACTTCTTCCAATGGATACGCTCCATGGACGCCAATTGCAAAGTCAAATGCTGCAAACTATACAGTGTCAAACCTCACAAGTTCTTTATATTTTAGAACTAAGGTGAAAAGCGGCATGTGTGCTTCAACCTATTCAGATACAAAAGCTATCAAAGTAGCGGCTGTGAGTAGTGCTGGAAGTGTAGTAAGTAACCTTGAGTTATGTGAAGGAGTTAATTTTGGTATTATAAAGGTTACCGGAGTTACTGGGGATGTTGTGAAATGGCAATCATCAAATTCTGCAACTGGTAACTGGACAGATCAGAACATTACCACTGAAACTTACGAAGTTCAAAACGTATCGGATAATGTTTATCTAAGAGCTATTGTTAAAAATGGCGTTTGTTCGTCAGATACTTCTATGGTTGCAATTGTAGAGGTTTCAAAGAAGAGTGATGCTGGCAATATCTATGGTCTGGGACAATGGTGTTCATTAGTTAATAGTGGAACCATAGAAGTAAAAGACGTCACTGGAGATGTATTATATTGGCAATCATCGACCAACAATGGTAGCACGTGGAATGATGTTGTTACAAACAGCAAAACGTATAATTATCAAAACCTGACATCAACTACGCAATTTAGAGCAGTTGTTCGAAATGGTGTATGTGCTGAAGACTTCTCTCAAATTGCGATGGTAGAAGTTTCTGCACCTTCAGATGCTGGAACATTACTTTCAAACCAAACTGAAATTTGCAGTGGATCTAATTTTGGATCTATTCAAGTAGTAGACTTAATAGGTAACGTTGAAACTTGGGAGTCTTTTGACGAAGTGACTAATAGTTGGGTGTCTACTCAAAACAATGCGGAACAACAGTCATATTACAACGCTACATCAACACTAAAATATCGGGTAATTGTCCGAAATAACTTCTGTTCTTCAGATACTTCTGACGTAATAACCATTAACGTTTCGAACCCGTCAGTTGGTGGCACAATTAGCGGAGATGATGAGGCGTGTAAGAAGCTAGGAACATCTGTTTTACAGGTAAAAGACTTTACTGGAAATATCGGTAACTGGCAATCAAGTGGAAGCACTGTCGGACCATGGACTGATTTATCTGAAACCTCAAATATTCTTGGAGTTGATAATTTAGGAGAATCAAAATATTATCGAGTATCAGTTAAAAATGGTGTGTGTCCAGTGGCATACTCACCAGCGTTTAAACACACTATTTATAATCCAACAAAAGGTGGTGCAATATCTGGAAGTACTGAGGTTTGTACGGATGTTAATGGAGGTGTTCTAGAACTAATAAATTTTGAAGGAGACATTATCGGCTGGGAGGAACAAAACGAAAATGGTTCGTGGACTGCTCTTGGGTTTAGCGGCGACCTATACTGGTATGAGAATTTAACCAAAACAAAGAAATATCGCGTTGCTATCCAAAATGGAGTATGTGATATGGAGTATTCTGAATTGGCTCAAGTTGTTGTAAATCCATTACCTCAACCAAGCTTTGATGCACAGAATTTATGTGAAAGCCAATTGACCATGTTTACAGATAAATCAACAATTTCGAGTGGAAATGTTAGTCAGTTATCATGGATGTTCTCGGATGGGTACACAACAACTGAATCGACATTCAATAAAGTTTTCCAAAGTGCTGGAAAGTATGAAGTTACATTGACAGCGTCTTCAGATAAGCAATGTAGCCAAAAAGTTACTCAAGAGGTAATAATCAGTGAGACTCCAAAAGCATTATTTAGAATTTTAGATGGTGTTACCCCACAGTCAGGGTGCAAAAATGAAAGTGTATCATTCGAAGACTTAACCCTATTCTCTAACACTGGAGATTTGGATTATGTATGGGACTTTGGGAATGGACAATCATCAACCCTGTCAAATCCAATTATTAACTTCAATGAATCTGGGAACTATGAAATTTCACTTACAACAACATCTCGTACAAATTGTATCGATACGTATAAAACGAGCTATATGGTTTTGGATGAAATGAAGCCGTTGGCTGGTGATGATATTGATGCGAGTCTAGGAATTGGTGTTATGTTGAATGCAAAAGGTAGCATGACCTATGAATGGAGTCCAGCTCAATATTTGTCTAATCCAACTATTCAGAATCCTGTTGCAACAGTTACTGAGTCAACAATGTTTATCGTTACGGGCACAGATTATTATGGTTGTAAAAGTTCTGACTCAGTTTGGGTAAACGTAACAGAGGATTATAGAATTATTCCTAACAACGTAATAACACCCGATGGAAACGACGAAAATGACTTATGGATTGTCAAAAATATCGAGAACTATCCCGACAACACGGTTAGTGTTTTTGATCGATGGGGAAGAGAAGTATTTAAAACAGAGGGTTATGCAAACGACTGGGGTGCAACAAATACAAATGGTCACTTGTTGATGGATGGAACATATTATTATGTGATCGAGTTCCCTGAAAATGGAAAGATTATGAAAGGCGCAATCACTGTAGTTAGAAATAAATAATCAGAAAGAAAATGAAATTAAGAATAGTACTTACGATTTTAGCTTTCAGTGCATTAGCCTCGAAGGTTTCAGCACAGCAAACTCCTTTGGTTAATCACATGTACGTGAATAATTATCTTATGAATCCAGCCTATGCTGGGGACAAAGGAACCAATCTGTATTTATTAAATAGGCTACAATGGGTTGATGTTGAAGGTGCTCCTGAAACATTTATTGGAAGTATAGATGGAATGGTTGGTAATACAAACTTAGGTTTTGGATTAATGGTGCTAAACGACGTCACCAATATTATTGGTAAGTCAGGTATCTTTGGAACATATTCCTATAAAATACCTTTTAAATCAGATGCCCAGCTTTCGTTTGGATTGTCTGTAGGATATGAGCAAAACAAAATTTTGTTTGACAGAGTCAACGCACAAGATCCAATGGAAATAACATTGATCAACAATATTGAAGACCAATCAAACATGGATGCTAACGCGGGTGCTGCATTTACGTACAAAAACTTAAGTGTTGGTTTGTCGGCGTATCAATTATTTGCCAACCGAAATGTCTTTCAGGACGAAACGACTGAGTCAAATTATACGTATGCTTTTATGCGACACTTTGTTGCAAATGCAGGATATCGTATTGAAATTGAGAAGGAAAAGATATACCTAGATCCACTGGTGATTACTCGATTAGCAAATGAGATAAAGCCACAAGCTGATTTTAATGTCATGCTAAACTTCGCCGATATGGCTTGGATTGGTGGTGGATATAGAACAAACTACGGAGCGAATTTTATGGCTGGAGGTGTTTTAGGAACGAAGCTAGTTGGTAGTTACTCTTATGGTCGAAGCGTTGGACCAATTGAAAAGCTCAGTGCAAACTCGCACGAGTTTATGATTGGTTATAAATTCAATGGCATTATGAATAAAAAGGATGCTGATAAGGATGGAGTTTATGACGGAATCGATAAGCAACCAAATACTCCAGAGGGATGTGAAGTTGACGCAATGGGAGTTGCCCGAGACGGTGATTTTGACGGAGTTCCAAACTGTTTAGATAAAGAACTTAACACACCATACGGAGCACAAGTTGATGCAAACGGAGTTTCGTTAGACGATGATGAAGATGGTGTGATAAATTTGTTTGACCGTGAGCCTAATTCACCAAGAAACTGCGCTGTAGATAAGCTTGGAATCGCTTTGGATTCTGACATGGATGGTGTTGTTGACTGTATGGATAAGCAATTGAAGACTCCATATGGTGCTGAGGTTGATTCAGACGGTGTTGCAATGGATTCAGATAATGACAAGATTATAGACCTTATGGACGTTGAGCCATTCACACCGCACTACAAGCATCTTGGAATTGCGGAAAACCCAGACGCGTCGGATTGTATTGTAAACGCGCAAGGTGTTGCAATAGATTCAGATCATGATGGAGTTTCAGATTGTGTAGATCTTGAAATTATGTCGCCAGATGGTGCAATAGTAGATAACAAAGGGCGAGCAATAGATACTGATGGTGACGGAATACCTGATGGAATAGATCGTGAAGTAGACTCTCCAAGAGGAGCGGAGGTTGATAAATACGGAGTTGCAAAGCCTGTAGTTACTGTTCTTGACGATGATGGTGATGGCGTTCCAAACTCCATCGATTTAGAGCCAAGTACACCACGTGGGGCAAAAGTGGATGAAATGGGAAGAGAGATTAAAAATATCAACCCAATGAATGCAAATCGTTTGGAAATTAAAGATATGGAGGATAACTCAACTGAGTGGGATTATTACATGGTTATTGGAGTATTCAAGAATGTAAGTAATGTTAAAGGGTATAGAGCTAAGCTTCAAACCAAGTATGGTGAGAATACCAAGGTGTTGCTAACGGATGCTGGTTACAATTATGTTTATACAAAACTTGTCACTTCTAAGGAAGAAGCATACGCAGAGTCAAAAAGACTTATGTCTAAAAACGTAGAAGATTATATCGTAGGTAATCCATGGTTATGGAAAGAGCCTAAAAAGAAATAGATTTAAATAATACTACTCAACTATTAATTGTAAGACGGTGCTGATAACACCGTCTTTTTTTTGCCTCAATTTGTTTTTCGATGAACATGCAATTTATCCGAAACAACGTTTCGTGGTCATTTGTTGAATCATTACATTTGCACCTCTAAAAAATAAATCTTATGGCATTCGACATTAATCTCATTAAAGAAGTTTATAGCAAAATTAGCGAACGTGTAGAAGCGGCTAGGCAGTTGACTGGAAAACCGTTAACACTCAGTGAAAAAATATTATACGCTCATTTATGGGATAACTTGCCGAACACTCCTTACGAAAGAGGAAATTCATATGTGGACTTTTCTCCAGATAGAATAGCATGTCAAGATGCAACCGCTCAAATGGCACTTTTACAGTTCATGCAAGCTGGCAAGAAAAAAGTTGCCGTGCCAACTACTGTGCATTGTGATCACTTAATTCAGGCCAAAGTTGGCGCAGACGAAGATTTACAAAATGCTTTAAATACAAGTAATGAGGTATTTAATTTTTTAGAGTCAGTAAGTAACAAATACGGAATTGGTTTTTGGAAGCCAGGTGCAGGTATTATTCATCAAGTTGTTCTTGAAAACTATGCTTTCCCAGGGGGAATGATGATTGGTACTGATTCTCATACTGTGAACGCAGGAGGATTAGGAATGGTTGCTATCGGTGTTGGTGGTGCGGATGCTGTTGATGTTATGGCAGGCATGCCTTGGGAGCTAAAGTTCCCTAAGTTAATTGGTGTTAAGTTGACTGGTAAGCTTAGTGGTTGGACGGCTCCAAAAGATGTAATTCTCAAAGTGGCAGGCATCCTAACCGTAAAAGGCGGAACAGGAGCGATTGTCGAATATTTTGGTGAAGGTGCTAAGTCTTTATCATGTACTGGAAAAGGTACGATTTGTAATATGGGTGCTGAGATTGGTGCTACCACCTCAACATTTGGGTATGATGATAGCATGGAGCGCTATTTGAGAGCAACTGACCGAGCGGATGTGGCTGACGCTGCAAATGAAGTTAGAGCTCATCTAACTGGCGATGATGAAGTTTATGCTAATCCAGAACAATACTTCGACCAAGTAATAGAAATCAACCTTTCAGAACTTCGCCCACACTTAAACGGACCATTTACGCCAGATTTAGCAACTCCAGTTGGAGAACTAGGAGAGAAAGCTCGTGCAAACGATTGGCCGTTAGATGTAGAGTGGGGACTAATTGGATCTTGTACAAATTCATCATATGAAGACCTTTCAAGAGCTGCGTCAATAGCTAAACAAGCGGTAGATAAAGGAATTCCAATGAAAGCAGAACTTGGGATTAACCCAGGTTCAGAACAAGTTCGATTTACAGCAGAACGTGATGGATTACTTCAAATTTTTGAAGATTTGAATGCAAAGATATTTACAAATGCTTGTGGACCGTGTATCGGACAATGGGAAAGAGCTGGTGCAAGTGGTAAGCCAAAAAATACTATCGTTCACTCGTTTAACAGAAACTTTAGTAAACGAGCAGATGGAAACCCAAATACACACGCATTCGTTGGTTCACCTGAAATAGTTGCAGCTGTTACGCTTTCTGGTAGATTGGATTTTAATCCAATGACAGATACATTGAAAAATGCAAACGGTGAAGACGTGATGCTTGACGAACCTACAGGTATTGAACTTCCTCCAAAGGGTTTTGACGTTGAAGATAATGGTTACCTCGCTCCAGTTGAAGACGGATCAAGTGTAGATGTTGTTGTTAACCCAGATTCTAAGCGATTACAACTCCTGGAGCCATTTGCTGCTTGGGATGGAAAGAATATCGTGGGTGCTAAATTGTTAATCAAAGCAAAAGGCAAGTGCACGACTGATCATATTTCAATGGCTGGACCTTGGTTGACCTACAGAGGACATCTAGATAACATCTCAAATAACTGCTTAATTGGAGCGATTAATTACTTCAATGAAAAGGCAGACGAGGTTTATAATCCGTTAACAGGAGGTTATGAAAGCGTACCAAAGGTTGCACGAATGATTAAAGCAGCTGGTGAGTATTCGGTTGTAGTTGGTGAAGAAAACTACGGTGAAGGTTCATCTAGAGAGCATGCTGCAATGGAACCAAGACACTTGGCGGTAAGAGCGGTAATCGTTAAATCATTTGCACGTATCCATGAAACAAATCTTAAGAAACAAGGAATGTTAGGGTTGACTTTTGCAAATCCAGCAGACTATGATTTGGTTCAGGAAAAAGACACGTTTGATATTATGTTAGATGAGTTTGCTCCAGGAAAACAGATGAGTGTTATCTTAAACCATGAAGATGGTTCTAAAGATACTATCATGGTTAACCATACCTACAACGATTCTCAAATAGATTGGTTTAAAGCCGGTAGTGCGTTAAACCTAATAAAACAACAAGCAGATTAAGGTTTCCTAAAAACCGCAATCAGGATGACGATTTTAGACAAACCCTTCCCTTTTGTAGAAGAGGTTCGTCATAAATTGATAACAAGCTTTGGTTTTTCTTTTTTCGTTTTCCTGTTTCTTTTTGTATTTAAACCTTTTGGACTTGCTCAACAAGAAAGTGGGCTTCTATCAGTAGTAGCTGGCTTTGGTTTAATAACGCTTCTTGTAACATTGACTGCTTATTTTGTGTTTCCAATGGCGTTTCCCCGATTTTTTGATCGCGACCAATGGACGGTTAAAAAGATGCTTCTTTTTGCAGTTTTTCAATTTGGATCAATTTCCATATTTAATTGGTTGTATTCAACTATGTCATGCGGCACACCTTTGGACCTAATGTCGTTTCTGGACTTTTTGTATATAACGCTGGCTGTAGGAGTTATTCCAAGTGCATTTGAAGTAATTCTGATGGAAAGGTATCTGTCTAATCAACATGAACAGGTGGCCAATGAGTTGACGGAGCAGATTGTTCATTCTGATAGGAACCAGTCGCACACCATAATTTCGATGAAATCAGACACTGGTAAAATTGAAATTGAAGTTGAAGAAGATGATTTAGTCTGTGTCAAAGCTGAAGGTAATTACACCAAGGTGTTTTATGAAGATCACGGAAATATTAAATTCCATCTTTTAAGAAATTCATTATCTACCGTGGCGGGATACTTCGACAATCAAGAAAGAATCATGCAATGTCATCGTTCTTATATTGTAAACTTCAACAAAGTAGAAAAGGTTAGTGGTAATGCACGCAATTACAATTTACACATACCTGAGCTCGATTTTACAATTCCTGTTTCTCGCTCTTTTTCAAAAGAAATTATCAAAAAAATTCAAGACGGAGCACATCGATAACGAAATATTTATTTCGTAATGTGCTGTTTTAAAGGTTTTTGTAAGATTTTTCAGAACAAAAACGAAATATTTCACACTTTTTCCCAACCTTTTCAACGTTGGTTTAGTCTTAGACCTGAAAACAAAATAATATGAAAACCTTAATTAAACTGACAGCCACTATTCTATTTATCTTATTCGCCTTTTCATCAAAGGCTACTCATGTTGCTGGTGCAGACATTACGTACAGAAGCCTTGGTAAACACGTTTATGAGATCACAATCGAAGTGTATCGTGATTGTAGAGGAGTTCCTTTGCCTTCAATTGTTAACGCCACAAGATATGAGAACGCAACACGAACACAGTCTATTGGTTCAAATCTTAAACTTATTAGTATTGTTAATATTACTCCAGTTTGTGATACGGTAAAGAGTAATTGTAATCCACAAAATACACCTGGATCAACGGCGGGAATAGAGAAACACACCTATCGTGATACGATTAATCTAAACGATTCAACTCATAAATTTCTTTTGACTGGCGATAAGTTTTACGTTTATACCGCACAGTGTTGTCGAAACTCCGCGATTACTACTGGGTCGAATAGTTCCAACTTTTATACATACGCTGAAATTTATACAACAGGAGGAATCTCGAATAATAGTCCTGTTTTCTATGAAATGCCGTTTACAATTCTAACCGTAAATCAACCCTTTAAAAGAAATTTTGGTGGATATGATTTAGACGGAGATTCGCTGGTTTTTGAAACGGATGACCCATTAATTAATGCGACTCAAAAGGCGAATTACAATACAGGTTTTTATAAAGATCAACCTTTTACCGTGTATTACCCAACTGGAACATCATATCCGTACTCTAACCCAAATGCAAATCCACCGATAGGTTTTAACGTTAACAGTAAAACGGGATACGTCACTTTTACTCCGGTTAAAAATGGAGAGGTTAGTATCTTGGTTTTAAAAGTAAAAGAATACAGAAACGGAAAGTTAATCTCTGTTACGCGACGCGAAATGCAGTTTTGGGTAACAACTGGTACGGGGAATGTAATGCACAAAGTCTTAGCACCAGATGAAATATGCGTGGTTGAGGGAGAAAAGGTTGACTTTAAGATAACCACGTCAGATGATGCAGATACGGCAAAGTCAGGTGGAACTGACTCAGTGTTCTTGTCTATTGAAAACTCGTTGCCTGGTGCTGTATTTAAATCGTATGATTCAATATTTAACCACGGCACTTTTAGCTGGAAAACAAATGTTGGAGATGGAAAGAATACCCCATATGTGGTTACTTTTAGTGCGAGGGATAATTCGTGTCCCATAAATGAGATCGTTCAGAAAACTGTTATTATCAGGGTTGTGCCAAAAATGGTTGCTCCAACTGTGGATTTTGAAATGTCAGTCGACAGTGCGGTAACTCATTTTATAAATACATCAAGTGAACCAAAGTCAATCTTGGGAAGCACGTGGTATTTAGATGGTAGGTTGGTGTCTAGATTTGATAACTGGGACTCAACGCTAAAACTTGATACAAGCTATAACGTCAAGCTGATAGTAATGCATTCATTTAGTGACAAGTGCGGAAATAATTATTACTACACTGACTCAGTTGTCAAAAATTTAACACCAAAGTCCTGTAAGGCACATTACACTATTGGACTAGATACAAATCAGTCGAAGAAATTCCGAATTTATTTGATTAACACATCTACTGGAGACTCGTCAAACGCATGGTACTTTAGTGACGGAGATTCTGTGAAAGGAACAGGTTTTCATAAATTTACTAAATTTGGTAAATATGAAGTGTGTTTGAAAGTTTCAAATAAAAATTGTGAAGATATCTACTGCGATTCTATTGGAATGGATTCCCTTGGACGCTTGTATAAGGTAGAAGGATTTACGATAGTTATGGTTAATGATTTTGTGTCTACGAACAGATCTTTATCAATCGATAATATGTCAGTTTATCCAGTTCCATTTACAAATAAACTTACTGTAGTACTTCCTGAAACTGCTATCAGAACTGTCAAACTCATAGATTTAAGCGGTCGGACGGTCTATGTGGGAAATGATATTAGCAGTAGTACAGCGGAAATCAACACGTCTAGTTTTATACCTGGGCTATATTTTATCACCATACAAACAGCAGAAGGTGAGGTAATAAATAGGAAAGTCATTAAAAGGAATTAACAAAACCATGATATTGGAAATGGTCAATTTTATTGGCCATTTTCTTTTTTATGAAAATTGATCAAAACATATTAGAGGGGTGTCTTCGAGAAGAGCGGAAAGCTCAGTCGGAGCTGTATCGCTTATTGTATGATCGATTTATGGGGATGTGTATTCGTTATCGTGAAAATAAGAACGATGCTGTTGTTTCGTTAAACACAGCGTTTGTAAAAATACTTAGCAATTTAAATGAGCTAAAAGACTTAGATGTTTTTGAGGGTTGGGCAAAACGAATTATTATCAACCAAATGCTTACTGAAATTAAAAAAGCGAGCATCGAAAGAGACCGTACTGAAAGTATAGATCATGCAGACTTATCGACATATACCTCGACTTTAAATACAGGAGAACAGAAGTTAGATGCGGAATATCTCAAACAATTGCTCAAAGCATTACCCACTAAAACGAACCATGTGTTTAACCTATTTGCAATAGATGGGTATTCACATAAGGAAATAAGTAAGCTACTAGAAATTAGTGAAGGGACTTCAAAATGGCACGTTTCAGAAGCCCGCCAATTATTAAAAATCGGACTGCAAACCATGGGAGAAAAACAAAAAATGAGTGCAACATGAGCATGGAGGATAAACATATCGACGAACTTTTTAGAGAGCATCTTGAGAAAGAAGTGGTTCCGTTTGAACCACATGCTTGGGAAGAGGCTGAAAAGTTAATCCAACCAAAAAAGAAGGTTTTTTGGACGTGGAAAACGTATACAATTAGTGCACTAATTGCTGTGATAACTGCACTTTTGATGTTCCAGCAGAGACTGGATTCAAAATTCACCAGTGAAAACATAGAACTACTAAGTTCTTCTAATTCTAACACAGAAAATAAGCAACCTACTGAAAAGAACGAGACCATTAGATTATCAACTTTACAAAATACGAATGACTCAAACGACCAGAAATCACTAACAAAGGGAAGTGTAGCTTACACCGAGCAAGAAACTGAAAAACTAGAGTTTGAGACTACGAGTTTGACTAAATCAAGTTACTCCAATACACTAGGCACAAATGTGCAAAGTAAGGAAACAACAAATATTTCGAATCCTAAAGTTCACCAAGCGCTACTCAATAATCAAGAACTAAGTCGAAACTTAGTAAAGACTAAAAAAATGCGTCCTAGTGGATATGGTTCACCTGTTCGCAATCAAAAAGAAGTTGAAAAGACACAAGAAATTAACCAGGCGCCAATTGCATCATCGGAAGTCAAGAGTTCGGAAGAGAATACAAATACAGAGATTATAAACGATGGTTATATAGTCTCACACGATGAATTACTGTTTCTAGATGCAAAAGAGGAAAATACGCTTTACCACCACACAAGAGAGGTGTTGAACGAATATGATATTGATTTCAGAAGATATTGTTTCGGCAAACCGAGTGCTGGTTGGTACGTTTCTGCTTTCAGTGGAATTTCTCAGCCATTAAATTCAAAATCTACAGTATTCTATGCAGACTATCAATATGACATAACTGGAATTGCATCACGATATATGGGGTTCGATGTGCGCTATGATCGCCAGAAATATGGGTTGTCTGTTGGCTTCCAGAAATCAAAATTTCAGTTTAATCAGCAAATTATGGCCGACGAGTATGCGTATTCATATGATACAAGTGTAATTGTTCGTTCGCAGGAATATTATGTAGAAGGAGTAAAATATTGGCTAGTTGAGGAAGTGATAGACTCCACACGATTTAATACTCAACTTCGAAAAGAGATTCTTGCAGATAAAATATTTACTAGAAACGTCCAAATTCCGCTATTGGCATACTATAAAATTGATTCTAGGTATGACTTTACAATAAATACACTTGTCGGTGTCATTGGCAACAACGTAACATCATTAACCGGATCATCATTTGACTCTGGGACTCAAAGTTTTTCAGAATTACCCTTTTCAAAATCTTCTGAGTGGAACTTTGCAGCTATAGCTGGTGTCGGTATAAATTATAACGTTGGTCATCGTTTTTTGATAGGGCTAGAATCGAAATTTGCATTGCGAACTGAACAAAGTGACCAGCTGTTAAACGATTTAAACTTCTCGAGAATTAACTCGGAACTGCGATTAAGTTATCGGTTTAGGTAGTGACTGTTTAACCCAAATTGTTTCCCAATCATCACGTTAAAAAGTCCGTTCATCAAATTTTCGTCCCGTTCATACTATTTTCATTCCGATGACTTGCACAGTATTTAGATGGGAAGTTAACATTGCATCACAAAAATGATTAACCACTAAAACGAAATTGAAATGAATGCACGAAACATTACATGTTACATTCTTTTACTGTTAAGCTCCATTCTCCTAAGTTCGTCGTATTCGTACGCACAATTGTCCCAAACAATACGTGGTTCGGTTAAAGATATAGTTACCGAAGAAGTATTAATAGCAGCGACCATTGAGGTCTTTAATGATTCTAACCAATACGGAGCGCTGAGTGATGAAAATGGGGATTTTCGAATCGAAGGAATCGCAGTTGGTCGTTATACTGTAATATGTTCCTACGCAGGATATGAAGTAGTTCGTTTGAATCAAATTGAAGTAACCTCTAGCAAACAAGTAGTTCTGTCTCTTAAAATGCAGGAAACTACAAACAAATTAAAAGCTGCGGTAATTGATATGTCTAAAGACAAACGGAAAGTCCAAAATAATGTCGTCAGCGTTAGTGGACGGACGTTCTCAGTTGAAGAGTCGCAACGATATGCTGGAAGTAGGGGAGACGTAGCTCGAATGGCTCAAAACTTTGCAGGTGTGCAAGGTGCAAACGATTTTAGAAATGATATCATTGTTCGTGGGAATTCACCCATTGGTGTGTTGTATCGTTTAGAAGGAGTCGACATTCCAAACCCTAACCACTTTGCGGCAGCCGGAACAACTGGTGGTCCGGTGAGTATGTTAAACAATAATGTGCTCAAGAATTCTGACTTTCTTACGGGAGCGTTTCCCGCCGAATACGCAAATACTACTTCAGCAGTATTTGATTTGGGAATGCGGGAAGGTAACAATGACAAACACGAATTTTTAGGTCAGGTGGGTTTTGCAGGGTTTGAAGTGATGGCTGAAGGGCCAATTTCTCGAAAAAGGAAATCATCATATTTAATCAATTATCGATATTCGGTATTAGGCTTTTTTCAAACTATTGGCTTAGACTTTGGCACTGGAGCTGCAATTCCACAGTATCAAGACGTAACCATGAAACTTAATTTTCCTGATAAAAAAGGAACTACGAGTATATTCGGCGTTGGAGGTTTAAGTGGTCTTGAACTTTTTCAAAGTGAAGATGACGCTGGTGCAAATGCGTACCGAGGCGACCAGGAAGATTTAGCCTACAACACTAACACTGGTGTATTTGGAATTTCCAGAAAACACAAACTATCCACTAAAACGAATCTAAAACTAATAGCCGCAGTTGACGCTGTTCAAACCAAAACGATACTAGATACTTTTGTTTTGCAGGATGGAATGATCACTGAACTTGGAGGCAAGTATCGTGACGATTCTAGACAAGGAAAGTATTCGTTGAATGCGATAATAGAGCATAAGTTTAATGCAAAAAATGCACTAAAGGCAGGTGTACGATACTATGATTATTTCTTTAATCTTCAAGACAGTCTCTTCTCAAGTCAATATCGCTTTTGGGTTCAGCCAACTGATTTTTCTGGTGCAACTTCCATGTTACAGGCTTTTGTAAACCATCGCCACAGGTTTAACAATAGACTTAAAGCAAATATTGGTTTAAACTATTCTCGTTTTGCGCTTAACGGAGCACAGTCGCTAGAACCAAGACTTGGAATTAAGTATAAGGTAACAAGCAAATATGAGGTGAGCGCTGGTTATGGGTTGCATAGCTTGATATCACCATTTAGAGTGTATTTTGAAGAAGTGACGGACAGCGCTGGAAACAAACGAAAAATAAATCAAGATTTAGGCTTTACAAAAAGTCACCACTTTGTTCTTTCCCATGATTTTTATATTGGTGATAATGCTCGATTAAAAGTTGAAACGTATTATCAACATATGTTTGACGTGCCAATGGATGGTGATACAAATCTGTATTATTCAATGTTAAACCAAGGCGCCGATTTTGGAATTAATTTTACCGATAATCTTCAGAATTCAGGGTTAGGTCGAAACGTGGGTTTGGAAATAACCTTTGAACGATTTTTGTCAAAAGGTTTCTATTTCTTGAATACAGTGTCATTATATCGATCACTTTACACAGCACGTGACGGACAAGAATACCCAACTGTGTTTGATTCCAAATACGCGGTTAACGTTTTGGGAGGGAAAGAGTTTTACTTCAAAACTATGACAAACAAAAAAGGTAAAACGTCTAAAAGTAGCTTGACTGTAGATTTGAAATTTGTTTTAAATGGCGGCCAAAGACACACTCCTGTTAATACGGAAGCAACTGGAAATGAAGGTGAAGTTGTTTATTATAGACTTCGGACGAATGAACTTCAATATCAAGATTATGCACGATGTGATATCCGGCTTGCCTACAAAGTTCAAGCAAAGAAAATTACGCAAGAATGGGGTGTTGATATTCAAAACATTTCAAATCGCGAGAATATTTTCTCTATGCAATATGATGCGGAAGCACAGGAGTATCGAACAACGTATCAAACAGGCCTTTTCCCAATCGGAATTTACAGAATTACGTTTTAGAAATTATTTTTTATAATTTTTAAACCAACAACTTGTGTTTTAATATTGTTGTGCTCATGAGAGATACACTATTGATTCTTCATTTTTTGGGTCTGGTATTAGGCCTTGGAAATGGATTTGCTCATCTCTTTCTTGGTATAGCATCAAAAAAACTAAAGGAAGCCGAGCAGATTGAATTTCAGAAAAAGATTTTCGCCATTAACAAAATGGGCCATATTGGATTGTTTTTATTAATTCTTTCTGGATGGTTTTTGATGAATGACCGTTGGCACATGCTGTCGAATAGTCCAACGCTAATCGCTAAATTAGTCGGAGTGGTAGTTTTGGTAGTTTTAGTCGTCGTAATGAATGGACTGGCTACTCGATTTCTCAAAAAGGACGATTATCAGGCGTTATCGAAAATAGAACAGATTGGAAAAATTACCTTACCATTAGGGATAATCATTGTAGTTTTGGCAGTGTTATCTTTTCACTAAGTCTATGCAAAAGTCTATTTGGAGTGTTTTTGCTCTTTTTGTTCTAGGTGTTTTTGGTTGTAATCATCCAACGACAGAAGTTAATAATCGATTTAATGATATTAAGCTTCAAAAGATTTATGAGTTACAAGACCGTCGTGAGACAAAGCGTTTAATCCCTTTTTTGAAAGCTAAAAAAGCAGAACACAGAATTGCAGCCGTGTTAGCGTTTGCCTCTATTCAAGACCCTGATGCTCTGGAGTTTGTAAGAGTTAATCTACTTACGGACACTAATCCTGAAGTCCGAAAAGCGGCGGCATATGTTATTGGCCAATTACGAGATAGTTCGAATGTCGGACTGCTATTTATGGCGTTGGAAAATGAAATAATTCCTGATTCGAGAAAATATATTTTAGAAGCTTTGGGCAAATCTGCTGACAGCAATGTGATGCGATACTTTAACACATTTGAAACGGCAGCAACGCAGCTTCGGCAAGGACATGTTATTGGAATGTATCGGTCGTTGTTTGCAGGAAAAATTGGTAAAGATTATGCACTTCGTTCAATACAATACTTCGAGCCACAATCGTCAGAAGAAACAAAGTTTTATGCCGCGAGTATTTTGTCGAGACTTCCTGATCAATATACAGAGGCACATCTTGAAGCATTAAAGAAACTTTATAAAAGAAATAGTAAAGGCGAAATTGGACGTTTGTTAAAGAAATTTAGCGGTGAACAGACTCTAATTGATACGTTACCTGACGTACGTTGGAAGGATATTGAGGAAGCAACAAAAAAAGTGGAGGTAAGCCAATATAAAATTGCAGAATTACTATCAAGATTTAAGATTGAGTCGGAGATGGATCAAGGCGCCGTTGCAGAGTTAGCGTTGGACTATCGCTATCAAATAGTTAGAACATTTGCATCCAATGCATATTTTAGTTCATTGCAGAATGATACTGCTGCAAGACAAAGAGAAGAGTATATAACGTTTGTTAAAAGTTCAATCACAAGCCGAGATATGGCACTTCAAAGCAATGCATGCATAGATATTGCAAAATATCCGAATGAAACATTTTTGCCACTTTTGAAAACATTTCAGGACTCTCTTGCTATGCCGAGACAACTCGAGACATTTATTGATTTTGAAAAGGCAATTTGTAAACTAGAATCTCGTGAGTATGTTAAACCAGTAGTTCCATACAATCATCCGATAGACTGGAAGTACGTCGAAAAAATACCCGAAGATCAACACGTAAAAATTTCAACCACAAAAGGAGATATTATTATACAACTCGCTGTAAATGATGCTCCAGGTTCTGTAGCAAATTTTGTAAAGCAAGTAAAAAGTCATTACTACGATAAGAAGTTTTTCCATCGCGTTGTTCCAAACTTTGTTATTCAAGCGGGTTGTGTTCGAGGCGATGGATGGGGTTCACTCGATTGGACTCAACGAAGCGAATTTTCAAATTACTTGCGTTATAAAACGGGTGCCGTGGGACTTGCTTCCGTTGGTAACGATACCGAAGGAGTGCAGTTTTTTATCACCCATAATCCTACTCCATTTCTTGATGGTCGATATACTATTTTTGCGCAAGTTGTTGAAGGAATGAATGTCGTGCATACAATTGAGATAGGAGATCGAATTCAAACAATTACATTAATTGACAGCGTTCAAAAATGAAAATAATAGTTTCATACTTACTCGTTATTTCGAGTTTAGGTGTTATGGCTCAAACTACTGTTCAGACTAAAAAGCTTGATTTTGAAAACAAGTTTTATGTTTCTTGGGGATGGAATCGTGGATGGTATACCAAATCCGATATTCACATGGTGGGTGATGATTATGATTTTACGTTGAAAGACGTATCCGCAAGTGACCGCCAAAGTGAGTTTTCTCTTAAAAAATACTTGTTTCTAACACAATTTAGTGTGCCTCAGACAAACCTCAAGCTCGGGTACTATTTAAACAAAAACTATAGCGTTTCTGTAGGATTTGATCACATGAAATACGTAGTTGATCAATATCAAAACACAACTATAACTGGGCATATAGACCGTGATGGTAAATATAAAGGCGTGTATACTAATGATGAAATCAATTTGGCTTACGACTTCTTGCGATTTGAGCACACAGATGGTTTGAACTATGTTTTTTTAGAGATTAATCGCCATGATGAATGGTTGGACTTCGCTAAATCTAAAGTCAGAGTTAGCACGATGTTTGGGGCAGGACCGGCTTTGTTAAGACCAAGAACTGATGTGACGCTAATGATGCGTCAAGGTAGAAATGTATATCACAATGCTGGATTTGGTGTTAATGGTAAGGCGGGAATTAATATTTTGCTTTTTAATCACATTACCATTTCGTCTGAGGTGAAAGCAGGTTATATAAATATGCCAAATATTCATGCCACGGAGATCAAAAAAGATCTCGCAAATCAACAATTTGGATTCCTACAAGCGAACATACTAATGGGTGCCACGTTCGGTTTTAAATAACTCATTTGTCTCACAATTCTGTCTGTTCATCCGACCACAGTAATTACATAGTGGTTGTTGATTAACTTTGCTGTCTTGGAGCTCCTTAAAGAAATATACGCATCCCTCAGAAGAAATGTTTTACGTACTATCCTGACTGCTTTCGGGGTAAGTTGGGGAATATTTATGCTCATTATTATCATGGGTTTAAGTATGGGATTGGAAAATGGTATTAAATCGATGTTTAAAGGGTTTAGTGCAAACAGTTTATTCGTTTGGGGACAATCAACTTCGCTGCCTTATGCCGGTTTTACCGAAGGACGTAGAATACGACTCAAATTAGAGGATGCTCAGTATGTTCGTGATAATATAGAAGGTGTAAAAATAGTGGCACCAAGAGCACAATTAGGTGGGTATAATGGTGGCAATAATGTTAAATATAAAAATGAGACTGGAGCCTTTTCCATTCAAGGAGATATTCCGAATGTAAGGAATATATATCAATGGATTCAAATTGATGGACGCTTCATAAACGAAATAGATCAAACGGAATCGCGGAAGGTATGCAGTATTGGCAAACGTGTGAAGGAAGTCTTATTTATGAATGAGAATCCAGTTGGTGAGTACATTTCAATCAATGGGGTTCAGTTTATGGTCGTTGGCTGTCATAGATCCCAATCTTCATCCGAACAAGCAGAGCGCGATGATCAACAGATTATCATTCCAATGGCAACCTACCAAAAGGCTTTTGGAGGAGGTAACTATATTAATTGGCTTGCTGTTGAATGTACGGATGAAGCAGATGCAGATGTCGTTGAAGCGGACATAAAAAATGCCTTACGTGTAAAGTATAAAGTACATCCAGATGACCTACGTGGCATCGGAGGTTTTAATGCAAAGAAAATGTTTGGTCCAATGCAAATGACATTTATGACGGTTCGTGGAGTCGGATGGTTCGTTGGATTAATGACTCTTATTGCTGGAATTATCGGCGTAAGTAATATTATGTTAGTTTCTGTAAAAGAGCGAACCAAAGAAATAGGTGTGAGACGAGCCATAGGTGCAAAACCAATCAACATCATGGTTCAAATCATCGCCGAAGCCTTGGTTTTATCTATCATTGCAGGAAGTGCAGGACTATTGGCTGGAATATGGTTGGTCGAAGGGATTGCGCTAGCGCCTATGGATGGTGGGAATTTCCAAAATCCTGAAGTTCAAATTTCTGTAGCAATCACCGCATTGGTGATTTTAGTACTGGCAGGGTGTTTTGCAGGGTTCTTACCCGCAAATCGTGCATTGCGTATAAAACCAGTTGAAGCACTTAGGTACGAATAAGTCAATTACAATGTTTCATATTTTGGAGCGTTATTTGTTTAAATTTCGAAGGTTAACGTTTTGCTATGTCACTTAAATTTTTCGTCACTACTTTTTTAGGTTTATTTCTTCTTGTCAATCCCGTTTTTTCAGCCGAGCTTAGGTATGAAAATTATATTTATGACGACTTGGTAGAAACGGTTCTACTCTCAACCAATTCTGAGATTTATAACCCTGTTGCAATCATGGATTTGGGAACAACTAATGCCATGAAGCTCAAATTCGACAAGTTAGAAGCGAGTAACGAGTTTTATCAGTATACGTTTATTCATTGCGATGCAAGTTGGAAGCCAAGCAACCTTCAAAAAACTGAATACCTTGAAGGCAATACAATGGGGAATATTGAAAACTTCGAATTCTCAACCAACACGTTCCAACAGTATGTACAATACGAATTAATCTTCCCTAATCAAGATATGAATTTGACGATTTCAGGAAATTATTTGCTTATCGTTTATCGAAACTTTGACGAAGAAGATTTAGTCTTAACAAGAAGGTTTATGGTGTTCGAAGATCAAACGGATATCACGGGTAATGTTAAACCCGCAACAAACCCCAATGATCGATTTTACAAACAAGAGGTAGACTTTGAGGTGAGTTATGAAGATTACCTAATTCAAAATCCATTCAACGATATCAACGCAGTTATATTGCAAAACAACAGTTGGAACAATGCGATTTACAATTTGAAACCACAGTTTGTAAACAACAATATTCTTCAGTTTAACTACGAAAATGAGAATCTATTTAATGGAGTGAGCGAATTTCGATTTTTTGATATTCGATCACTCAGAAACTTTAGCCAAAATGTTGCAAAAAAATTTACCGATTCTATGGTGAACGTAGTACTGAAAGTTGGAGAACTTCAATCGCACAAAAACTATGTGACCAGCCTTGATTATAATGGGAAACGAGTAATTCAAAATGTTGATGGGGGAGATGCCACCGAAAATGGTGATTATACATTGGTTCATTTCTCTTTAAAATCACCAAATAAGTTATCTGCGGGCGATGTTTACGTGTATGGAGAATTATCTGATTGGCGGTTGAATGAACGTTTTAAGATGACTTACTTACCTGAAAAAGAAGCGTACTACCTTGGCGTAAAACTAAAACAGTCGTATTACAATTATCATTATGTGGTTCCAGGTAAGGATTCAACAATAGAGTACAGTTTTACGGAGGGTAATCACTCGGAGACGGAGAATGATTACACCGTGCTTATTTACCACAGGGACGCATTTTATGGGTATGACAGACTGATTGGTAAAATGAATCTCAATTCCCTTACGAGTCGCAAAGATTAATAGACAAACCCCTGAGCGTATTTTTGCAGAGAATAAACCAACATGTCTGCAAATCTTATTTATCAATTGGCGTTAAGCCAAATTCCAGGAATTGGGCCAATTTTGGCAAAGAATTTAGTCGGCTACTGTGGGGGAGTGGAAGCCGTTTTTGCAGAAAAACTTAGTTCTTTAAAAAAAATACCAGGCGTTGGTGAAAAGATTGCACATGATGTTTTCTATTTTGAGGACTTCGACTCGTTAAATAAAGAAGTTGAGTTTATCCAAAAGAGTAATATCCTAACGTACTTTTTTACTGATAAATCCTACCCATATAGGTTGAAACAAATACACAATTCGCCAATTTTACTTTTTAAAAAAGGTGAGGTTGATTTGAATAATCCAAAATTGTTAGCAATAATAGGCACCAGGAAGTGTTCGAAGTATGGTCGTGAAAAAACGAACCAAATCATAGAAGAACTTAGTCACTATAACCCAACTATAGTAAGTGGTCTAGCCCATGGAATAGATTCATTTGCACATAAAGCCGCAGTTAATTCTAACCTAAAAACAATAAGCGTTTTAGGTCATGGTTTTGATCGAATCTATCCTGCAATCAATAAAAATCTAGCCATAAAAATATTGGAAAACAATGGTTGTTGGCTTTCCGAGTTTAAAAGTGGTACCAAACCTGATCGTGAGAATTTTCCTAAAAGAAATCGAATTGTGGCAGGAATGGTCGATGCGATTTTGGTAATTGAAACACCAACCAAAGGTGGATCAATGATTACCGCAAACCTTGGCTTCGACTATAATCGTGATGTATATGCGTTACCAGGTAGAGCTGGAGATTTATTATCTTCAGGATGTAACGAGCTAATAAAACGTCAAAAAGCGCACCTCGTCGAGTCTGCAAAGGATATTGTAGAACTGTTGAACTGGGACCTGGTGGAAACCAAAAAGCAATCTCAAATTTCGTTGCCGTTATCGTTGACTTCAGATGAGCAAGTTATCTTTGAAGCTTTAAGAGAAAATGGTATTGTTGGGATTGATACGCTATCTGAAAAGGTCAATATTGGTGTCAGCAAACTTGCATTTTCATTACTTGAAATGGAATTTAAAAATTTAGTAAGAAGTCTACCAGGAAAACAATACGAGTTAAAATGAAACAAAAATCTATACGTATTTCTGATTTTGACTACGATTTACCGCAACAGTTTATCGCTCAGAAACCACTTGAGAAAAGAAATCAATCAAAATTACTCGTTTACAAAGAGGGCGAGATTAATCACAAAACGTTCAATGAGATAGTTGATATAATCCCAGAAGGAGCACAGCTGATTTTTAATAATACGAAAGTAATGCCTGCTCGACTATTTGTTACCAAACCAACAGGAGCACTGATACAAGTATTTCTTCTTAGTCCATCAACACCTTATACAGATGTTGAACGTACCTTAGAGCTTAAGGAAGGTCCTATTACATGGAATTGCATGATTGGGAATGCGAAACGATGGAAGGAAGGTGAAGAGTCGACAATTGTTGATGGTGACTTCCAGTTAACGCTGACATTAATAAACAAGGAAAAGCGCTTGGTTACTATGAATTGGAGTTCTAGAATTAGCTTCTCAGAGGTGATTGACAGACTTGGTAATATGCCGCTTCCACCATACATAAAACGGGAAGCACAAGAGGCAGATGATGAGCGTTACCAGACAGTATACGCCAAAAAAAAAGGGGCAGTGGCAGCTCCAACGGCTGGTTTGCATTTTACCAATGACATAGTATCGACTTTAAAAAAGAAACAAGTTGAGATCGCTGAGGTTACGCTGCATGTTGGAAGTGGCACCTTTAAACCGGTGGACGAAGATTTTGTCTGGAACCATCCAATGCACGAGGAATACTATCAAGTTAGCCTTGAAACTATCAGAGCCTTGGCAAACAGCAAGCCTAAGTTTGCTACGGGAACAACAAGTTTGCGTACATTAGAAACACTTTATTGGGTTGGAATTCAACTAAACAATAATGATACGTTACCGTTTAATGTTACACAGCATAAACCATATTTATATGACGGTGTTGAGTTGAGCTATGAAGAGTCTATGAAAAAAATTCTCAGCTATATGGAGTCAAGTAATATATCAGAAATTGTTGGACAATCTGGTATTATGATTATGCCAGGATATGAGATACGTTCAGTACAAGGGTTAATCACTAATTTTCACTTACCAAAATCGACCCTACTGTTATTGATTGCTGCGATGGTTGGTGATGATTGGAGACGCATTTACCAAAAGGCAAAAGAAAGTAATTACCGCTTTTTGAGTTATGGGGATAGTAGCATCTTATTTAAATCTAAAGGGTTATAATTATTGGCTATAATTTTATCAATAGAATGAATTTCTTTGGACAGAAACAAGGAGTTAATTTTGAGTAAAAATAGAACATGAGTGTATTAGTAACAACAGATAGCGACTTCGAAAATCAGCTTAAAGAAAATGACAAAGTCGTAGTTAAATATTTTGCAAATTGGTGTGGAAGCTGCAAGCTATTTGCTCCAAAATATAGAAGGTTATCAGATGACGAACGTTTTGCGGATGTGGTTTTTTTAGACGTAAATGCTGAAGAAAACGAAACTGCAAGAAAACTAGCTGGAGTAAACAACTTGCCTTTTTTCGCTGTGTTTAAAAACGGGAAATTAGTTGAGGGTGTTCCGACGAGCAAAGAAGATAAAGTGGTTGAACTTTTAGAAAAATTAAACTAATGCATATTCCAACGATAAAAAAACTTGTCGAACAGTATTCAGTGGATGAGTTACGAGCCGCAGAAGAAGCCATCATTGAAGAGCAGGAACTAGCAATTGAAGTTCCAGGAACTGATGAGGGAGAGCAATTAACCCACGCAATTGCAGCGATTTGGATCAAGGAAGATATGGCCAATACGGGTCGCGACCTGAAGGAGTCCTTGAGAGATTACACTAAAAAAGTTCGCAAGAGTATTGATTAATACTTAATTACAGATCCACTATAGTGCGAAGCCCCATCAAATCCCGTGATGTAATAGATGCCCGGATTGAGATGGGATAAATCGACCGCGTTAGTGCTTTCCTTTCTGATTAATAATTGCCCTTGACAATTTGTAACACGTACATCTGTTATAATAAAGTTAAAATTCACAACTCCACGAGTGGGGTTTGGAAAAAACGTGAACGACTCCTTTGTTACTCTAGATAGACTTAAAGTTTTGTAATTCAGGGTATCGAAATTGTCGACCTTGCATAACGTATTAGTGCGATTTTCGATGGTTGATTGAATTATAAAATCGTTCGCAAGTTTAATGAGCAGAGTGTCTTTTAATTTGGTACTCGTAAAAGACTCGGTGCTTCTGAAATAACCAATATTCTTATCAAATACTAAACTGCCATCGATGGATCTTAGCTGATACGTTATTCTTGGATTAGACGTGTCTTTCAATTCAATAGATACCGAGTATGTAGAGTCTGTAATTCGTGAAATACTCGTTTGCCCCTTTGGTTTTGGACGAACATAAATGTGAAACGAACGGACTGTTTCCATTGGGTAAGGACAAAAATTATCGCGAGCACTTGTGGTGAAAGTATAAGGCAAAGTGCTTCCAGTTCCATCCGATGGTGTCCAACAAAATTGACCAGATTGGTGCTGTGCATTGGGGTTTAGAATGGTAAATGTAGCACTAGGTATTCCTCGATTCCATCTTAATGACACAGAGTCGGGACTTGGTTTTGGGAGAGGAGGTGGAGGAACACTTACTTTATCTTCGGTTGAAATGGTAAAGCATAATTGTTCTCCCTCACAAATTTCATGAGTAAACGGAGCCTTTATCATTGGAGGGTTGTTCCCTGGACAGTTTTGAACAAAGAAGATAACTTCCTGTAAATTACGGCCTATTATAAGATAGTTGCCAGATTTGCCTTTTCTCCATTCAGTCGTAAGTACTCCCACAGACGACCTGCTATCTGCTGTATCTGATGGAGTAAATATAAATTCGCCAGTTTTTTGATCAAATTTAAATGCCGTGGTGGTTGCTACCGAAAGTGGATTGTTACTCGAATAACCACTGGCGTATTTTGCGTAAATAGAATCTGAAAGCATTGGATTAACCAATTCGTAGCTTATTGAATCAAATTCAGTTTGATCAGAAGATTGAAGTGAGAAATAAGCGTTGATGTTTGTGCAAGCAGCCCATTGAGGAGGATTAAGACGGCTAACCGAAACTTTGTTAGCATGCGTTCCACATTTGATAAGCTCTTCGTAAATGTACATATCGCTACTCTGACCAGAATCTAACGTTGTTCCGCCTGCTCGATTTTTAAATGTTAGAGCAACACGTACACTACAACTTGACAATAAACTTGAATACTTGCTATCGTTGAGATCAATAATTGTTTTGTATTCCAAAACCCAAATTGAAGGATAATAGTCATCACAATAAGCAGAACTTTTGTGTTTTGAAATTAAAGTAGGCTCAGGTAAACTGTAACTATTTTTTGTTTGTAAATCTGTTATGGTTAAGGAATAATCACTTTTCGCTAGCACAGAATCGGTGGCTGGAGTTTGAACGATGAACGAGATTTCGAAAACCTCATTATCTGTTGTCTTGTGCGATAAGAGGGCTGAATATATATTGGCGGAATAACTAGAAGTAAAGCTAAAAAGGGAAAGTAAAATTGTTGATATAATGTGTTTCATAATTAGGCGGTTTACAATGAGACGCAATCGATTCCATTTTGTTGGTATCTTTAACGACAACCAAATAAAGCGATTAAAAAAAAATGGTGTAAAATTCTTTTTTTGCATAAACAGTTGGATTGACGAAATCAGAAACAAAATAGATAGACAAGAGCTTTTCATGGGTTTATCGTTTTTTGGTTACATATACGGGAATAACTCATAAAAGGTTGGGTGGTTAGTTTAAACTTTCAAAAGCGAAGGGACTATGCACGATTTTATGTTTGAACTAAGGTAATAAAAAATCAACATTTGAGTTTGTAGGCAACATTTTAACAACATAAAAATCTGTCATATGAACGAGAAATCAGAAAGGTTACTAGAAGAGCTAGTTAGTGTGCTCAAGAAGAAAGAAGATCTGCGACAAGTACGGGATCAACTTTTTAAGCGCGGTCTTGAATGCTTGTTAAAAGTAGAACATACGGCACATCTTGATTATTAACAGTGCGATACGCCTCATCAAGATAATTTACGCAATGGTGTTTCAGAGGAGACATTGAATACTCATGACAGCAACATCGTATTTGGATTCCTACGGACAGGAGGTCAACGTTTGACCCATTGTCGGTTCCTAAACGTCAAACGATGACCAAGGAACTGGAATACACCATTTTAATGCTTTATGCAAAGAATCGGCGGCAGGAATTTGAAGGATGAACGAGATTTCGAAAATCTCATTATCTGTTGTCTTGTGCGATAAGTGGGTTGAACATATGGTGGCGGAAAAACTAACAGTAATGCAAAAAAAAGAAATTTTTTTATATAATATTATTCATAATTTAAGGTTTTTATAAAAGAAGGACGCAATCGATTCCAATTTGATTGTTACTTTAACCACAAATAAATTAACGAACAAAGCGATGAAAAAAATCTTTGGTGTGCTGTTGTTTGTTTTTGCAGCATTTATTGTTTGGAGTTTCACAATTCTAAAACCTAATAGTGTAAGTAATTGTACTCATATCGATAAGTTTTTAAACGATGGCGACACTATTTCATTTGGACAAAGCCCACTTCAACAACTTAGAACAAGCACAAGTTCCATTAAAATAGGTAGTTACGATGGCAAGCGATTGGAAATACTCGATACATCTGGACGATTGATTGTTTCTAACATTAAACCTAGTAGTGTTCTAAATTCCTCGGACTTTCTTGCCGTTAATGTCACGGGGAAAGCTGTCAAGGAAAATGATACGTTATCGCTGAATCTTTCATCTGACTACGATTTTATCTATGTTTTTCGACATGACACAGAGAAGCCGATAGTTGAAGTCTTTGGCCCCAAATGTAATGTACGTGTGATTTCAAAAACGTTGAACAAACAGCCTGCTCAAATTCATTGGTCTTCATTTAGTTCTGGAACCTACTCTTTTCGTATCGACGCAATTCCCGACAATGTTAAAATTGAGGAGATTTCTAAACCTATTCATCCTGAGAAAACTGTTGCAACTTTTGACTTTTTCGAAATCACTGATGGTAGTAAAATGGTAAGGTATGACAATACAGATGTTGTAATGCTTGGAGGTACATCTTTACTTCACGGCAGTTCTTTAGAAAAATAAAAACAAAAAAGCCTGCTCCTAAAAAGAAACAGGCTTTCACTGATATATAATACTCTTAGTTTTTTGCTAGATAATCTGCAACACCATCGTGTGTAGCGTTCATTGCAGTTTTTCCTTCTTCCCAGTTTGCTGGACAAACTTCACCATGGGTTTCTAAATGGATTAATGAATCCAACATTCTCATTGCTTCGTTTACGTTTCTTCCCAACGGTAAATCATTAACCAACTGATGTCTTACCACACCTTCCTTGTCTATTAAAAACA
The DNA here is from genome assembly GCA_937124965.1 of uncultured Bacteroidota bacterium. GTDB lineage: Bacteria > Bacteroidota > Bacteroidia > NS11-12g > UBA9320 > UBA987. Next base: position 151,935 of record CAKZLB010000013.1, on the reverse strand, counting down.
AACCTCTATAAGCAATCATTGGCCCAGAAGCAGCCATTTCTTCGTTTTCGTTATAACCATACTCTCCAGCTAAAACTCCGTAGTTCATGCTGATAGTTTTTGTGGTATCCGCAACAATTGGGTATGTTACTCCTTGAATTCCTCCATGGTCTTTAGCCATATTTAACCATCCCCAGTGAGACTCTTCAGTATCGGTAGAACATGCTACAATTTCGCATCCTTTTGCTTTGAATTCTTCTAATTTTTCTTGGAATGCATGTAATTCAGTTGGGCAAACAAACGTAAAGTCTTTTGGGTAAAAGAAGAAGATGACATATTTCTCTTTTAAAAACTGATCTAACGTAAAGTTTTCGATGATTTCTTCACCATTAATTACGGCTCCTGCGCTAAATGATGGCGCTTTTTTTCCTACTAGTACTGACATATATTTTCTAATTTGTCGCAAAGCTATATTAGGCTAAAGAAAGGGGCAAACAAATGCTATAATGTTTCTTGATAACCCGATTGAAACATGTAATAAAAAACCGGAGTGACTAAGCTCCGGTTTTTAAAAATAACTAAATCTAAATAACTAAATTATTAACGAAACCTGGCATGGTTTCTAATAACCGTCGTTGACGAACAAATATTTGATCGCACTATAGTATATATCGTCCGCGACTTTGAAAGGTCAATATTACTTTAAAGATTTTGGTACTTATCCACTGTGAATGATTCGTGGATAACCTAATTCTCATGAGATTAATCTGATAGTTCTTCGTCGAGGTAACGCTCACTTAATTTAACATAAGCATCCGCATTTCTTTTTATGTGATTGATTTGCTCATCGGACAACTCTTTAACCACCTTCGCTGGACTGCCTAAAACTAAGGAACGAGGTGGTATTTTTGTGTTTGCAGTTACTAGAGCATTAGCTCCAACAATGCTAAATTCTCCAATATGAGCTCCATTTAAAATTGTGGAATTCATTCCAATAAGTACATTGTTTTCAACAGTCGCTCCATGAACAAGGGCTAAATGACCTACAATACTTCCATTTCCAATTGAAACTGGGAAGCCTGGATCCACATGAATCACTGCATTATCTTGGATGTTCGCTTGGTCTCCAATTGTAATTGAGTCGGCATCCCCTCTGAGAACGGCTCCATACCATATTGACGACTTTGATCCAACTGTTACATCTCCGATTAAAACAGATGTTTCTGCTAGAAAGGTGTCTCCGGAAATTTTGGGTTCTAGGTTTTTAAAAGTTTTTATAAGTGCCATGTTCTGCTGCTTAAAAATGTATTTTCGCTCAACGAAGAAATAGATTTTTTGAGGAATATGGGACAAAAACGATTAATAAATATTGGTGTTCTTTACGGTATTACTGATAGCAACACCGTAAAGATTGGACATGACTTGTCAAAGATTAAATCCATAAAGAATGCTTTTCTGGACTTTAAAGATGATCGCATCGCTGGTTTTGGTTCTATGGAAGATTTGACTGAATCTAATGCTGAAGAAATAGACGTTGAAGGAGGTATTGTTTATCCTAGTTATGTTGACTGTCATACACACCTTGTTTTTGCAGCAAATCGAGAAGATGAATTTGTAGATCGTATCAAAGGACTATCCTATCAAGAGATTGCATCTAATGGCGGAGGGATTTTGAATTCGGCTGCAAAACTGCAATCTATGTCAGAAGATGAGTTGTTTGAAGATGCATTACATCGATTAAACAAGCTTATTCGTTTAGGTACAGGTGCCATTGAGATAAAAAGTGGTTATGGCTTGACGCTTGAAGCCGAACTTAAGATGCTCCGTGTAATCAAGCGGTTAAAGGATGAAAATCTCATACCAGTAAAGTCGACTTTCTTGGGCGCACATGCATTTCCTAAAGAGTACGCGAATGATCATGATGCCTATGTTGATTTGATAATAAATGAGATGCTGCCTGCAATCCACGCTGAAAATCTTGCGGATTATATTGACGCATTTTGCGAAGAAGGGTATTTCACTGTTACACAAACAGAACGGATTGTAAAAGCGGGTTTAAAATATGGACTAAAATCGCGTTTACATGTGAACCAGTTTACTAGTTCTGGTGCAATTGAAATGGCTACACGAAATAAAGCAATAAGTGTAGAGCATTTAGAGGTAATGACTGAAAATGATATCAATACATTAGCCAATACCAATATTTTTGGAGTGGCTTTACCAGCATGTTCATTTTTTCTTAAAATACCTTACACTCCTGCGCGTCAACTAATAGAGAGAAATATACCTTTCGTGCTGGCAAGTGACTATAATCCTGGTTCATCACCAACGGGGAATTTAAGTTTTGTTATGAGTTTAGCGTGTATTTATATGAATATTCTACCGGAAGAGGCGTTGAATGCTTTAACTATAAATGCTGCGGCAGCTCTAGAAATTGAGAACGAAGTTGGAAGTATAGCAATTAACAAAAAAGCGAACGTTATTGTCAGCAAAAATATTAAGTCAATAAACGCGGTGCCGTATTCTTTTGCGCAAAATACGATAGATGATGTCTACGTTAACGGGAAGAAGTTTTTATAAACGATAGGAAATAAACAAGCCGCTCATTGGGTTAAATGAGTTGGTTACTTCATTCCAGCCTCGAGTCCCTTTTTGCTCAGTCTCAAATAATCGAGGGTCAAAGGATGAAGATTGTACCGTTTTACGGTTAATGGTTTCAAGATACGATGTTGAAAGCACTAAGGAGTGAATTTCAAATCCAAGATTAATTCGTTCTCCAAGTTGATACAGAATACCAAACATGGGTGCCACACCAAAACTTGAAATGTTCGTTTTTACTTTTTCACGTGTGTCAAAAAACTGTGCTTGATTTACAGAGAATTCTCGCTTCGTTTTAAGATTTAATTCAGTGCGATTGTTCGTTTGTCTATAAACAAAATCCAACCCAAAATATATATTGAATTTTTCGTCAATCTTCGTTGTTCGATAGTACCCAAGCTGAATATTGTAAAAGTTTCTACTGTATGGGCTGTTCGTGATTAAAGTGTCACCGTTCAAACCATTGTTTTGAGTTTGGGTAGATTGAATATCAGTCTCCAAATTTCCACTTGAATTGCTATACCCAACTTGAAGCCGCACATGATTGTTTGTTGTGAAATTATAGTCTAGTAGCAGAGAAGGGAAGGAGTTGCTTTGAACTAAACTGGCAATGTTTGTACCAATAGTAAAGTCAGATTGGACACTTTCTTGAGCGTTAGAAATTGTCGCTGACAAAACGAGAACTATTGTCCAAAGGTGTACACTTTTCATGTTAATTCATTTTAAACCCAATGCTTTGCCGTTCTATTTTTTTAACTGCTTCCGCTAGTTGAATCGTTTCAAGGTCTGCAGTGATAATGGTATTAACCATTTTTTTAGTTCGCTTTGAATTTGCAATTCCACTCATTCTAAGGTGTTGGTTTCTTACGGCTTCTTCAACCAATTTTCGAACAGCTCGTCCATTCCCAAAGTACTTGTCTCTTCCTTCATACATCAACGTCATCATTTTTTGAAGCATATCTTTAGCTCCTTTATCTGGCGTTAAATTGTGGTCTTTGAACTGGTTTAAAGCAATATTAAATAAATCATCTGCTTCAAAGTCTTCAAAAAGGAACGTTCGGTCAAAACGAGACTTTAGACCTGGATTCGATTCAAGGAATCTACGCATATTGTCGGTATATCCCGCCGCAATGACAATAAAATTACCTCTATAGTCTTCCATTCGCTTGAGGATAATTTCAATTGCTTCCTTTCCATAATCAGAATTGCCACCTTCTGTTAATGAATAAGCTTCATCAATAAAAAGTACTCCGCCCATCGCTCGATCTATTATTTCACCTGTTTTAATGGCCGTTTGTCCAACGTAACCTCCAACTAAGGATTGCCTATCACACTCAACTAAGTTTCCTCTTTCAATAATTCCTAAGGCTTTGTAAATCTGTGTCAAAATACGCGCAACTGTCGTTTTACCCGTACCTGGGTTACCTGTAAAGACTGAATGCAATGAAAATGATTTACGAAAGTCTTTATTGGTTTCCTTATAAAACCTTACCAATTTTATTAGATCTTGAATATCATTTTTAACTTTTTCAAGCCCCATCATAAGTTGCAGTTTTGCAACAGATTCACGCAATAACTCTTCATCAATAGGAATGTCTGGAATCGAGTCTGGTTTGGCAATAGAAAGTTTGCTTACGTCATCGATATTTACCGTTGACAAATCAGTCATTGTTAGCGACTCTGGATGTTTTACAGCCATCACTCGAAGACCAAGGTTCATTTTGCATTCATCAACCAACGAATTAACAAGTCGTGCATTTCCAAAAAAGCGATCTCTATCTCGATATGCTGCAACTAACTTTTTATAAAACTCATCCTTAGCTTCTTGAGAAAAACTAATTCCTCGCTTATCTGCTGAGTACTCTGCTATCTGCAGAAGTTCTTGTGGGATGTAATCATCAAAATCAAAAACCTGAGTAAACCTTGACTTTAAGCCAGGATTTGAACTTAAGAAATTTTCCATTTCATCAGGATATCCTGCAGCAATTACCGCCATATCTGATTCATCCGTCATTTCTTTTAACAAAATTTCGATAGCTTCTTTTCCAAAATCTTTGGCATCATCGTCTTTTCTAGCTAAAGAATATGCTTCGTCAATAAACAAAATACCACCTTTTGCTTTCTTAATTGCTGCTTTTGTTTTTGGCGCCGTCTGACCAATAAATTCAGCAACTAAGTCTGCCCGATCTACTTCATGAACATGACCTTTGGAAAGAAGTCCAAGTTGTTTATAAATCTTACCTAGTTTTCTAGCAACTGTGGTTTTACCAGTTCCAGGATTTCCTTTAAAGACTGCATGAATATTTAACGGTTCATTGTCTTCAATGCCTTTTTGTTTTCGTAATGTTATAAACTGCAGGTAGTTACTATACTCTTTGATTCTTTCTTTAACACTTTCTAACCCAATCAAGTCTGCCATTTCAGACATTACATCTGATTCTTGTACTGCCGCAGGAGAAGTTATTGTTGGTACTGGTAGCTTCTTTGGTTGTTGTTTGTTCATCACAACCTCATCAACTTGCCGCATGATGGTAAAGTCTGATTCAGACGCTTCAATGTAATCGTCGCCGATGTTGAAACTTTTACTAGCGAGGAGTTTGTCTTGGAACAAAATATCCATGTAGTAACTTCCCTTTCCCCATGTTCCTATTACATCAGATCCCCAACCTACAGTTATTACAAATGTTGGTTCTTGAGGATAGACAAAGAATAGTTTGGTAACAGTTCCTTTCAGTAAATTACTATTCGTTCTAAAATTAAAGGTAAGCTCGCACGTCCAATATTTAACATTTGGAATAAGATTCTCAGCTTTAAGCTCAGCCCAAATATATCGAGTGAATTGATGGTTAAATGTTCTATAGTAACGTCGACTATCGAGTAAAACATTTGCATCAGGACCTTCATAAAATTTAATCGAATTAATTTTGAAGTACGGTTGTCCTAAACCTGAAACAACGCCATAGTCTTGAACGTAGAAATTCTTTTCAGCGATAAGTTCGTTATCAATCCAGGCTTCCCACTTGTAAGATCCCTTAGACCAAAACCCACCTGCGTGTTTAGTGCCCCATCCTTCACGAATAAAAACATCTTGAGAGTTTAGGGAGATCGAACGATCACATTTTAGAGTGCAGACTTCTTTTTTAGTATCATCAATACACTTCAGTGTAAGGTTTAATGACCAATCATCTTGGCGATACTTTAGGTTAAAGAAACGAAACTCACAATAAACGTAGCCAACTTCGGCTTTGTCGAATACTGATCGATACTTCTTTTTATTGTCTGCAAGCCACTCTGTAGACCCATAGGTTTTCATTTCTACAAACTGGTAATTTTTCGAATTAAGTGTTGTCATAGACTAGGGTCAAATTTTATAAAAAACCTTTAGAATACCGTCACTAAAATGTGGGATTAAATTTATTTTACAAAAAATTAAAAAAATGCTAGAAAGTTTAAAAATTAGGGTAATTTTGCCGACCCATTCGGTGAGGTGGGTGAGTGGCTTAAACCAGTAGTTTGCTAAACTGCCGATCGCCTCAAGCGATCCGCGGGTTCGAATCCCGCCCTCACCGCGAGAATATTTTGGTGTAAATTCATCGGTTTATTTGATGATTTGAACTAAAGTAAAACTCAGTTACACTTCGGGGTGTAGCGTAGCCCGGTATCGCGCCTGCTTTGGGAGCAGGAGGTCGTAGGTTCGAATCCTGCCACCCCGACACATTTTGAAAGGTTCGTTCTACAAAAGAGCGAACTTTTTAAATGATGGTTCCATAGCTCAACTGGATAGAGCAACTGCCTTCTAAGCAGTAGGTTCCAGGTTCGAGTCCTGGTGGGATCACAGAGTTATTTATTAAAGCCTTGTAAGTTAAGTACTTACAAGGCTTTTTTTATTCGACTTTTTTGGGAAATATTAGGTGCATTGTTAATGATTCTTTACTTGGCTGGCCTTCATTAATGAAGACGTTAAACTTTCGTGAATCATCAAAATTAGTGATTATAGTTACCCATAACCCATAGGTGTTTTTAGAATATTCAATCCAAGTTGCTTTAGTTGTCGAATCCGTGGTTGACAGTTCAGGAAGTTGAAGATTCTCGTTATCATTAAAGACAAAGGTCCCCAGATTTATTTTATGTTCTGTTGTAAATTTCTCAATAGGAATTACAAAGGTTGAAGAGTTTTCGATTGGTGCAAATGTGGCCTCATCAAAAATGTAACGCACTGCACCTAATGAATTGTAATACTTTGAGAGTCTAGGTTTGTGAATGTTTATATGACTAGTTCTATAAGAGAAACCCGTTGGTTTGTGGAAGTTACCGTAGACTGTGATGGTGTCTGTGGGAGACATATATCGAAGGTTGTCAATAGTGTAAAGTGGCTTTTCAATTTGACCAAACCCACCATGAAAATAAGTATAAGGGAAAGTGCTATTTTTTGAGCACTCTTGATTTACATAAAAGTCTACAGCCCCGGAAATTCTTTTAAGTTTAGAAGGTATAGAGTCATGCGACTCCCAGAAGAATTGTAAGGCATAGAGCTGGTTGTTAACAGTTTTTAGTAAATATTTTTTATTGTTTGTATCTACGGTTACTTGTACTTTATTCAGTGGTAAATAATTATACATTGTCGCCGAATCAGCATCTGTTACAATCTGTGGACTATTCTGTGTTTGATAAGCTTTAGCTAGAAAATAATACTTCAGGTCAGAGGTGTCTATTCTCGATAAATCGGAATAGGTCATTCTAATTTTAAATCGGTTACAATCTTTGTTTATATAAAAGTCAAGAATTTCAAATCTTTTTGGGTACTTGGTAATACATGGTGAGCAAGGTATTTGGTAACCAACCATTTCTAATGAAGTATGTGTAATGAATTGGCTTTCAGGTCTATCGATTCTGATCCAACTATTTTGAGCGCACACGATAGTAATTGCACAAAGACAAACACAAAATAAAAATGATCTCATGTAGTTCGTTTTATATAAAGAGACTTTGAGCAACTAAATTGTTGTATCTAAACTGGGAAAAAAGTATTCTTTTAACGTATTAGTTTCACTGAAGCGTTTATATCGAAGACTTATTTTTCTAAATGGTTTTTTATGTCGTTAAGGTCTTTAAGCAAGGCTTTTTGCATTGAACCTTTTATCATGAAACTCATAAGAGTTGACATAATTTTGGCTACAAATGTTTCAGGAATAGACTTAAATGACATGGTAAGTCGGGTCACTTTGTTAATTTCATCTAGGGATAATTTTGAAATATAAACAGATCCATGGTTATCCGCACGTGTCTGATAAAATTTTTCGTTTTCGTAATCAGTAATTTCCATTGTTTCTGTGGCCTCTTTGCCAAACAATACACGGGTCTCTTTCCATTTAAAACCCTTCAGTGTGTCTTTTGGTTTCTCTAAAATATCAATTTTTTCAATTGAGGTAATAAAAGATTGGCAATTTTCAATATCAACAATTGCATCCCAAACAGTTGCTTTTGTTTTATTTATCGTAACAGATACGGATATTTCCATTCTCTAAATATTACTTCCTTAATTAGATGGAATAGGGAAACCTCTGTCACGCATTAGAGCTTCTATTGAAGCATCACGTCCTCTAAATAAACGGTATGCTTCAGCAGGGTCTATTGAGTTACGAGGGGCAAACAAATATTTGACCAACTTGTCTGCTAACTCTTTGTCATAAAACCCGTTTGGAGCTTCTGCAAATGCCTCTGCTGCGTCAGAAGTTAGGACATCTGCCCACAGATAACCATAATATGCTGTGGCGTACCCTTCACCTGAAAAAACATGACTGAAATGCGGTGTTCTATGTCTCATCGGTAATTCTTTTGGCATTTTTAAATCGGTTAACGTTTCTCGTTCAAATTTATCTACGTCAATATTTGTAGGGTCGGCCAAATGAAGTTTCATGTCCATAATGGCGGATGCCAAATATTCTGTAGTAGAAAAACCTTGATTAAAAGTGCTCGCAGTTTTTATCTTCTGCACCAAATCGTCAGGCATTGGTTCTCCAGTTTTGTTGTGCACCAAATAATTGTTTATTACGTGGTCTGTAGACAACCATCTTTCTAATAATTGAGATTGAAATTCTGTGTAATCACGAACGCCACTATTTAATGTTGGGTACTTTACATTGGAAGAAAAGAAATGCAATGCATGACCGAATTCATGGAAAAAAGTAGTCGCGTCATCCCAAGAAACCAAAAGTGCTTCTCCTGGTGCTGGTTTTACAAAGTTCGAATTATTCGATGCTAAAACATTTTGCTTCCCGTCAAAGGTGGTGTGGCTTCTATACGTGGTAGCCCAAGCACCTGACCTTTTTCCTTCTCGTGCAAATGGGTCTAGATACCACAACCCAATATTTTTTCCTGAATTAATATCTGTTACTTCCCATACTTTAACATCCTCATGAAATACAGGCACAGAACCTTGAGGTACTGGGGTAAACTTATATTCAAATAATTTACCGGCTACGTCATGCATTGCTTCAGTTAATTTATCCAACTGCAGATACTGTTTTACTTCATCAGAATCTAAATTGTATTTCTTCTTTCGAACTTTTTCAGCATAGAATCTATAATCCCATGGTTCTATAGTTATGTTATCTCCACTCTCGTCAGCAATCATCTGCATGTCACGCACTTCTTCAGCTACTCTAGCAATTGAAGCAGACCAGACTGCTTCCATCAACTCCATTGCATTTTCTGGTTTTTGGGCCATTCGATCTTGAAGTCTCCACTGAGCATAATTGTCGTATCCAAGAATCTTAACCTTCTCTCTACGTAATTGTAGAATTTTTGCTATCAATTCGTTGTTGTCATATTCGTCCCCATTATCTCCACGAGAATAGTAATTTGTCCACACCTGCTTTCTTAACTCACGATTTGCAGAATATGTAAGGAAAGGATCCATAGAGGACCTGGTATTGGTTATAGCATAAGAACCTTCTTGTCCCTTGTCAGAAGCAATTTTGGCTGCAGATTTTACAAAGTCAACCGGCAACCCATCAAGTTGATCTTCGGTTAAGTAAGTAACATAGTTTTCTTCGTCGTGTAAAACATTATTTGAGAACGTAGTATATAAACTTGATAATTCCTTGGAGATTCTTGCATATTCTGCTTTTTGATCTTTGTTGAGGTTTGCACCATTCATTTCGAAATTGGTATATATCAAGTCAACAACACGCTGTTGATCTGTAGGTAATGGATTTTTTTGTGAAGCTTGATAAACGCTTTTTATACGAGTAAATAACTTTTCATTTTGAGTTATTTTTGACTGAAATTCTGATATTAGCGGAGCAAGTTCTTCTTGAATTTTCCGAAATTCTGGTGAAGATTGATTGCTACTAAAAAGACCGTAGTAGGTAAAAGCTCTTTCCAATTCGGCCCCAGATCGTTCTAATTCAACAATTGTATTTTCAAAAGTCGGAATTTCAGTGTTCTCTGATATTGAATCAATTTCTGCGAGTTTAAGATCCATGCCTTTGAGTATTGCCTCTTTAATATCAGTAACTTTCATTAGGTCAAATGCAGGTGTTCCGCCATAAGGTCCGGTCCATTTTTGAAGTAAAACGTTTTTCACCATTTTTTTTTCTTCTTCGTTTTTTGATGTATTGCATCCTCCCAATGTGATTAGAAGGAGAGATAAAATTGAAACTGACTTAATAAAAGATATGTTCATAAATGTCATATTGGTATTAATTAGGCGTAAAGCGGCTTTGTATTTTTTATTAAGCTAAAGTACAATTTGTCGGTCAAACTACGGCTGAAGTGGCAAGTAAATAGTGTGATTTGTAAAATACACTGGTGAAAAAGAAATCGGAAGCAGAAAATGGTCAAATCCTCAAGGCCTAAAATGGAAGACCACCACAATGATCAAATAAACCTAACACGCCATTTGGGCTCAGTGTCAAATCATGTGTTCCACTATTTGGCAGATACCTGTAGGAGAAAATAATTCCGTACAAAACCTTTCGATTTAGCTATCTGCTATTCGTTATTTTATAGTAACCTAGGAAGAAGACGGTTGTTGGGAAATTGATGCTAATAGAGAACTAATTTCTTCTGACTAACAATTTTGCCCTTTGAGTCCGTTAAGCTTACATGATAAAGTCCATTTGCAGCGAACTGTTTGAGGTTCACAGAAAGTGATTTTCCTGAAATAGTTGACTTGTATATTAGTTTGCCTAAATCATCTATGATAGTCAAAGTGTAACCTAACATTGAACATGCAGAGCTGTTTGTGATTGTAACCTCGTCATTCGTAGGGTTGGGAAACATTTTAATAACGCAGGGATTTGTTGTGCTTGTATTCAAATACGATTTAATAAAAAGTGTGTCCGTAACTGAAACGTATACCGTATCGTAATGGAAAGTGGTATCATTTATTGTTATGTAACTAGTGTCATAAACCGTGACGTGTGTTGTATCAGTGTAGCTCTTATTAGAATAAAGTTCTGCAATTTCTAGAGGACTCAATACTCGATTAAACAACATAACATCATCGAGACAGCCTGATAAAAAGTCTGGATTAGAATTACTATTTGTAAAATATTGACTCCTTGTGCCAAACATCCAATGGTCTGACCCATTATGTCTTAAGCTATCTTTGCCATTGATAAAGCCTTTGTTCTGTTGGTTAATATTTCCTACAAAACATCCGTCTAAATAAAATCTAAGAGCATTAGTTTTGGCATCATAACTCGAAGTAAACATGTGCCACATACTATCGGCATAGCGATAGTTTCTTCTTGTTACTGAAGCAATATATGAATTATTACTCCCTCCTCCCAATGTGGCAACTAAACCAGCTGTAGCATGGTGGTAGTAATTTGCTCCCCATTCTCCTGAGTTTGAGTTTGCATCATTGACAAATACTTGTGCTTTTGTGGAGTCTGTGTACAAAAACCAGAAGTTAGTAGTATTTGTCGATACAAAAAGATTTGCACTATCGCCACAGTCTATATAGTCACCATTTCCATCAAAAATATATGCTGAATTTTTGTTGCCAAAACGATCAACGGTCAACTGAGCGCCAGTTACTTTTCCATGATTGTTGTTGACGCTTTCATCATTGGCATTTCCATTAAATGGCCAATACCCTATCAGACCTTTTGTTACCGATTGGGAAAAACTACTTGAAAAAGAAACCAGCAGAAGTGATGTAATTAATACTTTTGATATTTTCATGATGATACTTTGATTTTTACACTTCAAATATACGAATTCTCACCATTGAAAAGTTCTGACTAAAGGTTTACCATAAAAAAAGTCTAGACGCTTTGACAAGTTGTAAGCCTATGGCAATAAAAGATATTGATGTAGGCAAACTATTCAAAAGGATTGGTCATTTTGAGAACAAGAGTTCCAAACAATGAAAAGACAGCTGAATGAGACGTCTCGCCATTGACTATGTACGAAGTAACGTTGTATATCAAAAGTTATATGTTCAATGGTCGGCTATATATGAATAAGACAATGAAATTAGAATTGGTGTTTAATGAAAGATGTTGACTAGTATTACTTCTTACACTCATTCTAAAAAGTAGCTAGAATGATAAAAATTAAACAAAAGCAATCCTTTGCGATTCTGTCATAGTTTAACAATTTTATACTTGGGGCTCAGGCCTTTATTATCTGACAACATTTGAATAAAATAAACTCCTGATGCTAATGCCTTTAAATCTACTATTATTTCGGTTGTAGGCGACTTGTCAAATGGACGATAATTAGCTACAGAAGCTCCCGATACGTCGAAAATAAAAATTTGCAACTCATTAATTTCTTGAACTTCCTTGAACTTAATTGCAACCTCCGCATTAGTTGGGTTGGGATAAATTTGACATTCTGGTGTCCACATCCATGAAGCTATTCCTGAGCTTTTTATCCAAATATCTTGTGATAATGAATCTGTATTACACCTATTTTCACTTACAAGTTTAATATTGTAAACATTGCTACTGTCTGGAATAAACGTAAGCATCGAATTTTTGCCTTGCAACGTATTTTCAACATACCAATAATTCTGTTTTCCAAATTCAGATGTGTTTCTTAACAACAAGGTGTCACCATTAAGTTGGTAAGTGAAATTGGCTTTAGTATCAGGGGCTTCAAAAACTTGAAATGAATCCAAATCACTCACGCACCCAATTGAGTCAGTAGCTTTTATATAGTAAAGACCAGCAGACCTTATACTTAACGAATCCTCACTAATCCATCCATTCCCCCAATCATATTTATAATAACTTTTCGTCACTTTTGCTAAAATGCTTTGTCCCTTGCATAAGGAGTCATTCGAAAGACTTACCTCCACATTAGGGCTGTCATTCATTTTAAACTGGACAGAATCGGAAACCCCTCGACAGCCATGTTTTGTTGTTACTTTGACAAAAACTAGTTCAGATGTGTCAACCTCATAAAACTTATTATTTGATCCGTCTTGCCAGTTGTAATAACTAAACTGACCAAAGACACCAACTTTTTGAACTTCTCCCTGGCAAAAAATGGTATCACTTGGTATTATAAGAAATGGTTGAGGTGTTTCAAACGAGTCTACATCTATATATGTGAATCCGTTACAGCCGGCGGTGTCAAATACTTCAACTGTAATTTTACCTTGGTTAGATACACGAAGTACACTTGATGTATCCCCAGTACCCCAACGAACTTTGTGGTACGTTGAATCAATTGACAAATCTATCGTATCTCCTGCACAAATACCTTTGTTGGTCGCTATAATACTAGGTTCAATTTGAGATTTTAATTCAATTTCTATTGTGTCCGAATATCCAACGCAACCCTCAGATGTGGTCATTTCTACAAAATAAGTTCCACTTGTATTAACCAGAATACTGTCAGATGTTTCACCTGTCGACCACAACAAATGTTCATGAACTTCAGTCGTGGTTAATTTGGAAGTGTCGCCAAAACATAGCTCAGTTCCTTTATTATTGACAATTCGGTCTATTGGGTTCTCAATCGTCCGAATAGGCAGTATATTTGATTTGAAAACACAACCTAAATCGCTTGTTATTTGACAACTATAGTTGCCATTAGTTTTAACTCGAATCTTTTCTGTTGTGTCTCCCTGAGACCAAACATAATTAGAGAAACTACCGTTAGTTATCCAAATATCAGCACTGTCACCTTCACAAAATGAAAAAGCACTAATACTAGGGTTGTAGTTTTTATTCGTTCCTAGTTTAGGAGGTTTTGTAAAGTCTCGTAAAATCACAATTGTATCTGACGTGTTCACACAATCGTTCGAATCAGTCACTGTAACATAATACATTCCACTGTCCCTTGCATAAAGCATGGTGTCGTTAAAATTGACGTGACTCCAATCATACTCTTTATACCAATTACTATCTTTTAAAGTGATTGTAACGGTTCCTGTATTACAAATCAAGTTATTGGCAACTTTTCTTAGACGAGGCTGAGGTAAGTCATAAATCCAAGCTTCCGTTTTAGCAGAATCGACGCAACCATTGAGGTCGGTTACCACAACTGAGTATGTTCCCCCTTTAGTAACGTATTGCACCCGTGTTGTTACACCATTGGACCATTTGTATTTCATTCCACTGGCAATTGGTAGCGAGTGCAATAGAACACTATCTCCATCGCATTTATGATTACCAACACTATAACTGTACCCGGCCGAAGCTTTAGGATTTTTGTACGATGTAAATGCAACAATTTTAGAATCGTTAGATGTTACTGTATCTCCATTTGTAACATGTGAAACTCGAACCTGAAACGAATTCGGATTACCCAGAATTACTCTTCTCGTAAAAGTAATTGTATCTGTTTTTCCAGGCGCCAAATTCAGGTCAAATACCTCGCTGCCCGTTCCTACATTTGTCACAAGAAAATACATCTTAGATTTTTTTATGATACCTTTACCTCTATTCGTAACAACGGCTTTAATTGTTATTGTATCTATCTCACACCCAGTTTCAAACCCTATAATGGTATCTAAACTGAGGTCATTATCGTACTTAACAAACAAATTGACTGGTATTACAATGGTATCATTATCAGCATCATTTGTTGCAATTCGAATTTCACCCGAATTAGTAGTTGATGCTGTAAAACTTGGATCAAATAAAACGGGAATAATAACACTGTCGCCTACACGTGTTAATTTTTCCTCTTGCTTAAGTTTAATCCATGGGTTATTTGAATGCTGATTTATTGTTAACATGGGGCCGTTCCCAATATTCTTGAGTACAATTTCATGACTAATACTGTCACCGATGCTAACTGTGTCAACGTAACTCGCGATCGTTCTCAATTCAACTTTTGGTGGAGCTTTAATTTGCATTACTTTTTTTACAGTATCAGCTGAATAACAATTTGAAGCAATTAAATTAACAGTCAATGAATCAAGTTCTTTGATTCTAACAACAGGATGTTGTTCGACGGAATATGCGGTAGATCCAAAACTCCAATTCCAGTGAATTGGAGTACCAGATGAACTGTCTTTAAAGTGGCCTGGGAAATTGTAATACAAGACCGAATCCGAAAACCCGAAATTTGCTGAAACTTTATTGGTGTCACCATCGGTTTTCCAGCGTGCTTTGAATCCTGGGTAACCACCTTTGTAACTATAAAAAATGATAGTTGCGAATCCGTTGTTTAGAACGATATCACCACCATTCTCAGGGAGTGTTTTTCTACGATACCGTTTGTAGAGATTACTCGATATTGGCTCTCCATCGTATATGTCTAAACTGTTGTATGTGTCAGGGTTTATATCAAAAGAGTCGAAGTTGATAATAATTTTATGACCTCCTGGTGGGTGTATTACGAGCGTATCATATGTAGGGAATTTGTAATCAGCATCCCCACCATTGTCCGTAAATGTACCGCTACACTCCAATGTGGTCAATTTTTTTCGCCATAACATTTTTACTGTATCGCAGCCATAGTCTGCTCTATGGAATCTGATTGGATAAACAGCCGTATCCCATTGCGTTGAGTCACCTATTATCAATTGAACGCTATAATTGCCATCTCGTTTATATTGATGCGTTATTGGTCTGGTTGAATTTGAACTTGTTCGATAAGCTGTTTCTCCATCGCCAAAATCCCAGATACAACCTGTGGGACCATTTACGGAATAATTGCTGAATATGTATTTGCCGCTACATTTATTGGATGAATCAATTGCAAAATCAGCATGAAAGTTGTCTAAGACATAAAAATCAGCAAAAATTTTATTGATTGGATTCGCAGTATCATTTGTTGTAAAGGCAGTTTGATAGTTTTTATAGGTATAATTCCACAACCGTGAAGCATCGATATAAACCTCAGTTTCTATCGAATCTCCTGGTGGAATAGTATCAATTCTGTTTTTTATAGTAAAGTAGGAAGAATACTTGTTATCTGGTTTAATGATTAAGTCGCCGCTTCCAACATTCTTAATAATAATTTTATGTGATCTGGAGGTGCCTGCCTCTAGTGTGTCGCTAATGTATTTTGGGCTATAAACAACAGAAGGGGCGTCTTGCACTGTAATTTTTACTATTGAACTTGTATCATCAACATGGCAAGACGAAGCAGTTAAAAACACATCATATTCACCTGCTTTTGAATAAGCATGATGTTCAACTTCTTTGGTAGACGTACTTCCATCTCCAAAATTCCAATCCAAGCCAAACAGAATAGAATCGGGGTCACTACTATTGGTAAAAGTTACTGAACTATTAAATGGTACCAACGTGTCGGAAACCACAAATTTTGAATTCAAGTGCGTACTGTTTTCCGTCTCGCTATAATATGTTAAAATACAGTTTGCGCTTGATTTAGTGTCAATTATAACGAGAAAGCCGTTGGTGCTTTCATGAACTCCCGCATAAGATCCATATTTATTAACATCTGGGTAACCTATACCAGTAAACAATCGATCATAAATTATAATTCTGTCGCTAGAACTTCCTGAGAAACTCGCATTTAGAAATATCTTTTTACCAAATTTTGGTTTGATAAGTATTGTATCGGATGTCCCGGATTTTGCATTTTTACTGACTCCTCCATTGTCGACAATTGTTCCTGAACATTGTTCCACAGTAATGGACTTATTAGGCACAGAAATTACAGTATCACAATTGGTAGCTGTAGGGTCAAAATTGACATATCTGCTTCTAAACAAAGTGTCAGCGCCTGTTTCATTATATGCAATCAACTGAACTGGATAAATTCCAGGATTTGAGTAGGTATGCACTGGATTCTGACTGTTCGAAGAATTCCCATCCCCAAAATACCATTTCCACGAAGATGTGTTATTCAAACTGAGATTTGTAAATGCAAAAGTGCCGTCGCAAGCCAGATGTTTATCTACTTTAAAGTCAGCCACAGGGTTTTGTTTCACCGTTAGAGTTACCTGTATGGTGTCAACGGAATTAGAGGTATCATTTGATGACACAACTACATTATAGTCGTAGGTGCCATCTGATAAATCAGAAGCATCCAAACGCACTTTATAAGTCAAACTGTCCTTAATGTCTACATCTGTTTTGGATGTTTTATATGTTAACCATCGCGAGGTATACTGGCCATACCGTTCCACTGGTCTGGTTAATAATTTATTCCAGACGTTATTATACGTTTTATAGTCACGTGCAACAAAAAACGCTTGACCACTACCAATAGACCGTGATACGATTACTGGAATGTTGCCGACCCAAAAATCATTCGATACTCCATAAGTAACAACGTCTGTATTCGATAAATTTAAGGTGTGAATTGTGCCAAAACTGCCCATAGAGGTTGGAAAGTCGTTTACCAAAGACAAACTTGTATCAAACTTCACTGATTTACTTCCATACGTTGAATATTTGGTTCCACTAAATAATCCAAGATAGAACATCCAATCGATGTCGCCGCTCCCCGTCAAAATAATTAACCCACCGTCCCTTACGTAGGTATCTAGAATATCGTTTAATCCTCGAATTTTTGTTCCATAATACATTCCGTTTGGTATGATAACCACGCCGCAAAAGTTTAGGTAATGTTTTAAAAGCGATGTGTCGTGGCTCTTATACTCCCACATTCTTGTTGATGCGTAATCAATAGAAAAAATCGAATCAACCATATGAATAGCGCTGGTGTCTTTGGTGTAGTGTGTAAACATACAGATGTCTACATTGCTTTTTTGCGTTTTATGAGCACTGTAAGGCTCAACGTTTAAAGTCAAGCCTCCAGTACCAGTATTGTATATTTTTACACTTTTTACGCTGGTGTCTCCAGTCCATAAGGTGTCGTAGATAGTTTGAGGTGAAATCGTCATGATTGGAGCACCATCAATGATTAATGTTTTATAACTTGTGGTATCTCTGCCTATACAATTCTCTGCGATTAATCGCACTTGAAATGTATCCGTCTTTGTATACCTATGTGTCGGGTTTTGTTCTATGGAATATGTTCCATCACCAAAATCCCAGAAGTATTGTCCACCACCCGTAGAGGTGTTTGCAAACTGAACATCCGAATTAAAACCGGCTTGACTGGGTATTGTAAATGAGGCAATTGGATTGCTTTTACTGTATGGTACCGACCATTCGATTGAAAAACCTGAGGAAACGTCAACGTTGTTAGAAAACTGCCTAATTGTGGCGGCTCCGGAAGTGGCATAATACACTCCTGTTGATCCTCCCGTGGTCAGTGCAGCTAACAATTTGTCGCTTGTAGAAGTCCCATCATAAATCAATAGTGAGTCGTTTTTAGCAAAACCAAAACTTTTTAAGTCTAGCGTAATGGTGTCGTTCCCAGGTGGGTCGATTGTGACAGTTGAGTTTGTATTGTTGCTGTAACTTGAAGATCCACCATCGTCCTCCAAAATTCCTTCACAAAAAGTCTGAGTAGGCCCTTTCCCTGAGCGAGGCATTACCGTTGTTTTACAGATTCTAGAAGAAGAATCAATAACCACAAAATTTGACTTTGTAATACTATCTATCCCCCCAGAACAAGAAAAAACTTTTAACTTTATGTCATAGCTCCCAAAGGTATTGTAACTAGTAAACGGATTTGTTTTAGAACTTGTTACTCCGTTGCCTAAATCCCAAACCACGCTGTCAACATAGTTTGTGTTGACATAAAAAAATACGGTTGCAGGTGTGTCGCAAAACATATTCTGAGTATGAGTGAAACGAGCTTGTATTATTGTGTCAGTGCGTTCTCCAATTCCCACGGCATGCCACGCGTCTCGTGTTGATTGGACTTCTTTAGAGCATTTGCCATATAAATCATAAGCCGCTTCAATAGACAACCTTCTTGCATCTTCATATTTAGAGTATCTGCCTAAATAACCAGTAAGATTGTGGTATGCTATATCTGTTGCCTTTTTAATTCCGATACCTGCAACGTTGAAACTATCACCAAAATCCGTAATTCCGGTTCCACCTTCAGCTAATAGATAGAACCAGTGGTTCTGCACGCCAGAATTGGTATGTACGCCACCATTGTCATTATTTCCGTAGTACCAGTTTCGACCTTTGTACGTGTCAGGCTGACCTTTTGAGTTAGGGTTGGAAGCACTGCGAATTCCTCCCGAAACAACATCTTCCCCCAGAAGCCAGTCAGCTCGAACTGAATCTGCCCAAAACTCTATTGCAATGGATAGTATGTCACTGAAGGATTCGTTTAATGCTCCTGATTCATATAGATAAATCAGATTTGCCGTGTTCGTTGTAAGTCCATGTGTAATTTCATGTCCAACGATATCTAAACTGGTTAATGGTCCAACTGAACTATTCCCATCCCCATATGTCATTCGACTCCCGTCCCAAAAAGCATTTGCATAACCTGAATCATAATGGACATATGAGTTCAGTGCAAAGCCCTTGTTGTCAATGCTATTTCTGTTATATATAGAATCGTAAAAATCATAAGTCGCTCCTGTTCCCCAGTGGACATCACCTGCAATTTCATCCTTATTTGCATTTACATTGTCCCAATAATTGTTACTATCTAAAAAGTCCGTGGCAGAACTATAGGTTTTGTTCTTCTTCAAGTTATATGTAGCAATACCATTCCCTCTAGTTGACTCTCGCAACCTGTATTGTTGTGAGCTAACACTATCTGTAGTCATTGCATGGGTCCCCGAATATTTTGTTACAGCAGTGCCAATAACATTTGTTTCATGAATTCTTGTTTCTGTATGAATAATTCCTCCTGATGTTGCAGATACGTAAACCCAATTTCTGAAAAAAGGTTGAAAGGAGTATAAGTCAATTTTATAGGCAAGTTCTATTTTAAAACCCTTGTCATTGAAAGTGGTTGTGTAAACCAATTGTTCAATGGGGTAAAACGTAGCATTTTTGTTTTGTGATTCTTTTTTCAAGAAAAGTTCACATTTCGGAACTTCCCACATACCAACCTCACACTTAAGATCAAGTTTAGCTTTCTTTAGTGCTTGAGAAAAACCTATTTGAGCAAGTTGTCTCGTTGGTCGAAACACCTCAGCATTGAATGACATCACTTTGCCTCGCCTTATGTGTGCTACGGCGTATGCTCCTTCCACTGGCACACCATGATAGTACAAGTTCATGCGTCTGTGGGAAATTTCATATTCATTTACCATCAGACCATCTTCTTTAAACACCCAAGAATAAGATGAATCTAACTGGTAGAAATCACTTAAAGCTAACCGCCATTCTTGAAACAATGGCTGACTTTCAACATTAAATCTGACGAATGAAACCTCACCAGTTTTGTCGCTTTTGTAGTAATATTCACTACTGTTGATCCAAGTTTGACTTGTATCAGCAAAAATATGCAGAGCAGTTATTAAGAATAGGCTTAATAAAATGTGACGACGTGATTTCATGCTTGATTTATAGCTATCAGTTTTGATTGTAAACAAAGATATAGAAATTGAGTCAACCTTTTATATCACCTTATCAGTACTTAGTTTTTAGTATTTTAAAACCTTGTGATAAACTTTGTACTTATGATTTGCACTCGATATTCTCACGTAAAAAAGGCCAGGACTGACTTTGGATAAATCTATTTTCTCAACAGCTTCCATTCCGAATCGCTTAGTAGCTACTAATTTGCCAATACCATCAAATACTTCAATTGTTTCATATAACAAATTTGACCGTGACGCATCAATGGTTATCGACCTTGAAGTAGGGTTTGGGTAAATCATAACTCCATTTCCGAGAATAGAATTAGAAACACCATTAGAGGAAGTATCCTTTTCCCCTATATAACCTACAATAAAATTCTGCTGAAGTTCGGCGAAAAGTAGCGAAAACTTGTAAGCATCATATTGTGAATCTAAGGCCCAGTACCCTGATGTTACAGCTGCACTATTCTTCAAAATATTAACAGAGCCCGAATCAATACTTTTCAAACTATCTTCCTTAATATTAAAGACTTTCTCACTTGTAAAGGCAATAAGACTGTCGTATTTAATATGTGAAGGTTTGTCAACAATTTTCGAAGCAGAATCATTCAGGTTTATTAAGGCTATCTTAGGTAAAAATAACGCTATATCAGAGACTCCATTAATTCTCATAGAATCTTTAGATTTTGAATTAAAAATATTTCCAGAAACAACTAGGAACTCTTTGTCGATAAACGTGTTCGTTTTAGAGAGGTTATAAACTGTATTATCCAACTGAACATTTGCCAGATTCAATGAAATGCCATCCTTAGAAACGACTTTAGCTGTATAACTTAATGACTTATTTTGGCCGACAAACAGCTTGGAATTTTGGTTAATACAGAACACATTGTTTACTTCGTCTGTAGACTTAATTTTATTGAACAGGTCTTCACATTGGCCTGTATTTATTTTTACATTATCAATTGCAAGGTCATTTGCCACTGGCGATGTTCCAGACCGATGATATTGGAAGACCACTCTTCCTTCAATTAAATTATCTGGTATTTCGACATGTACTGTTGTCCATGCAGATCGAATATCACCATTAAACCTTAGCAGGGTATCTATCGTGTTTTTTGAACCTTCAAACAGAACAACTAATTCATTATTCTCAATACGATTTTCTTCAACGGTGCTAAATGTTTTCTTGGCAATGTCAAAAGATAAAATGCGATTGACGCCATTTGAATTAATTCTTAAAGTTGGCGTTTTTATGGTTGAAACAATACTTGAAGACTTTATATCAACTCCGAAAGTCGACAAATAATTAGTAATGCTGTCACTTGAATTATCAAATAAGGTTCCTTTAGATGTGGTTAAAGTAGTGTCACGCCGCCAATCGTAGCTAGAGTCATTTATGGAATTTTCAAAATACCAACACATCCAAGAAGAGTCGTTGTAGGAAATATTACCAAATCGGTTTAATTCATCTAAAGAATACGTTGGACATGGTACAGTAAAATTAACATTGTGCGACCAATCACTCACATAATCGTTAATGCATTTAGACTTTATCCTAACTTGGTATGAATTTCCAGGGAAAATACCATCATTTACCGATATCGAATTCGCGGTTTTGCTTGAATCCGAAGCGAAGATAAAGGGGTCTAAAGATGGTTTGTCGATATTTTTTAATTCTAGGTCATATCCGTGTTCTGAGCGAGCAGTGTACCAATTGAACTCGACGTCGAAACTCGATAATTTATTAATTTTCAGGCCAATAGGGAAATCACATTTAATCTTTTCCTCCAGTTTTAAGGCATCAATAAAAACCGTATCTGGACCATAAACTTTGATAAACAAATGAACTTTTCCATTTGATTTTGATGTGTAATCAAAACTGTCTTTTAAATAGTTGGTGTTGTTAGGCTTCACAATACTGGTGCGTGCTATTTCATTATATGAATCATCAAGAATGCCATAGGTTATAGAGTCTGTATACTTAAGATCTACTGTTTTGTAAAATAAACTGGCCTTATAAGTTTTGCCACTTTTTACCAAAATTTCCTTGGTGTTAAATGTACCTGTAGGGTCGATAGCTACGAGATATCTACTATGTTTAATTTTTTCAATACTGTTTGAGCTTATGGTGTCTACATAGTAGTTTCCATATGTTTCGAAACAATTATTTTTAAGGTGTTTGTCACTTTTTGTGAATGATTCAATGTAGTATTTTTCTCGTGTAACGGTATCGGTAAGGCATATTGTCGATGTGTCAAATTCACTTATATCATCACTATTAGTCGAATTACAAACTGGATTAATTCTAATTTTGTAAAAGGTACCAGGATTTAGATCATTTAGTGTAAATGATGTATTGTTCGTGGCTCTAGTAGAATACTTGTAACTGCCATATCCATTAGGAGTTAATTCTGCAAACCCGATGTACATGGAATCCGCCTGATTATAGGTTTTCCAAGATACGGTAATTCGTGTTTTTTCCACATTGGAAACTGACGCTTCCTTTACTCCTAAACACCTGTTGCTTAGGGAATAACAAAAGTCATCTATAAAAATTTCACCGTACTGCATATTCGAGGCTTTAGCTATTACGACAACTTGATACATTCCTCTGTGTGGTATTGCAACATTCGTTTTATGAGGTTTGAAGTCTATTATTAATGTGTCATTTAATGGGTTATTTCCGTAGTATTTAATACCAGTCGATAAATCCATTACGTAACAAACAAGCGAATCAATTCCATAATTTTTGTTAGCTTTCACTTTTACAGATATATCGATGCTCCCCTCATCTTTTGCCAAAAACTTGTTTGACCTTATATAGGTTGTTTGCCCGCCTCGGAGATGTAGATATTTATTCGAGCCATCCTTAATTACTTTCCAATCGAAAATGTCGGTACATAATGTCTCTGACGTGTCGGCAGTTTCAAAATCTTCACAAATTTTGTCGTAAGTAATAGTATCAGAAGCGCATGGCGTTATAAAATTATCTGCAAGAACCCATGCCGCGGTATCCTGATTTGGACAAACACGTTGAACATATAGTGAGTATTTGGTGCTTGGCAATAAATTGTTTGCCCAAAAACTATTTCCAGATTTGGTCTTCCCTTTGTCAATATATGTAGGGTTCAACTGTGTACTTGGGTATTGTACATGCCAAAGTACTGGGTCTGCATTTGCAGTATTTAGTTTTAATAGAACTCGATTTGTCTCAGTGATTAAAGTACTTGTGGTGCCAGAATATTCACAACTATTTTTAGATTTAAAAATTTTAAAATCATCCATAGTAATGTTACCCCTGTCTTGCCTATCATTACTAAAATCACCTCCAATACCTATAAAAAAAATAGCATAATCTCCAGGTTCCTGAACTTTAAACGAATCGATGTACGTTTTGTAAATTCCGTCTTTTACGATGTGTAGGCTCAAGACTTTGGTTTCTTTTGTTTTGAAATTATATAAACCAGTTCTTACAAAATTGGAAAATCTATTGTTTGAAAGTGCGACGGAAAATCCATATTTCTGGTATTTCTCTAAGTAAAAACGAGGAGAGTAGATAGTGTCTGAACCAGCACGAAACGAAGAATGAGTCAAATACCCTCTACCACTTGATGCCATTTGGTTTTGACTTGTGCTATTTGAATCTAGCATAGTCCATTCATTAGGATTGGAATATATCCAACAATTTGGCATTGACAATTCACGAACGTTACTTATGAAGTAATCATAAATGGTGTCTGTTGTGAATTTCATAGCCTTACATCTTGGTGCCATCACAAACTCATTTTCAATTATTGCGCTATCTGAGCAACCACTTCTAATAGAAAGCATAGACCATTTCTGGTTTAGCTTACTTTTATCCAAGTTGTATACCACCTTGCCGCTATCTAACGGTAAACTATCGACTAATGAAGTTCCACTTCGATAAAGTACAATTTTGGCATTTGCGTGGTTAAAAGAATCAATTGTGATTGTCAATTGATCGTCTAAAGGAGTTGAGATGCTTAAGACTTGCGGTGTAGCACAGTTTTTCGTTTTGGCTATTTTAACATCATCAATTGCCAGCCCAGCCATTTCTTTGTTATAAAACCAATGGTAGCTAGAATATATTTCATGATATATTTCCAACTTAAGTTTATAAAATCCAGAGCGTGGCGCAGTCAAATGGAGTACTTTGGTTGTGTACATATTGCCAAGATGTAAGTTAGAAAGTGTTCTTAGTTTGATTATGGCTCCATCAGGATCTATCATCGAAACTACCAAGGAGTCACATGAATTTCCACCATCACTCATTAAGTTTAAAGAGATGGTATAATTACTGTCACCTTTTAAATCAACGGGCGGAAAAGTTACGGAAGCATAAGATTCAGGGATGGATTGTAAGTATTTTTTACCTGACAGAGGTTTCAGTTTTCCACTAGTGTCGATAACCCGCCAGTAGTTTTTGGCATCTTGAGTAAAACATTGAGGAAGTAATTCACCTTGGCTTGTATTCTCAAAATCAAACATAACAAATGAGTCAATTGCCTGTGCATAACAAGCTGCAGTTTCAACCCCATTGCTGGACCACCCTGAAAAGAGCTGATCTGAAGATTTTAACGATTGACTGTTACATTTTGAACGGACATTGAACTTATACTCTTCGCCTGGAATTAGATCGTATAGTTTTGCTGAAGTGTCTAAAATTGAGTTGTTTGTGCCACTGTACAAAATTCTTGAAGAACCATTCTTAACAATGTACCATTCGTAACCTTTTTTCGCAGTTTGGACTTTTCCCCAAACAAAGTTGATTTGTTTTTTTGTACTGTCTACTACAGTCTTGAGACCAAATGGAGCGGCACAAGATTGATTAACTGGGTTAATGCAGAAATCATAAAAACCTAAAATGGAGTATGGTGCATATGTTTTGGTTAAACAACGTATGTATGTTCTTACAGTATAAATACCATTTTCTTTGGGATAAAATATGGCATTGTGGGTGTGGAAAGTACCTGAGTAGCTTAACGATCTTGGGTTCATGATTGTATGCTCAACACCTGTAACAACATTATAAATGGTGTAATACATATAGTCCCAACTTCTTAAACCCGAAAGTTTATCCTCTAAATATATTTTACTGCTAATATTATATAAAGTATCCGCTGTTAATTTTAAGGCAGGAGACTCGATTCGATGCAAGTTGTAAAGACCTTCAACTTTTACTGCATTAGAGGGTTTGTTAGATATTGAAATCGCCCCGCTACTGTTCCTTTGTGCTTGAACGGAACTAAAATAAATACGACTACCTGTGCTCGTCCAATCTTCAACAAATTCATCTCTACTTGGATTCTCTATAAACGATTCACAATATCCATTTTGATCAACTGTTTTATATTTAAGAGGATTTGTAAACGATATAACATTCAAATCACTTGAGTCTCCATTTACACAATAAGTTCTTTGTTTTATTAAGTAAGTTTCGTTGCCTTTTGTAGGGACTGTAACGGTATCAAGAGATGAAGCTGATGAAAAATACACTTTTTTAAACGAGGTTTGACTGACAATCTCTAAATCATTTCTTAATGAATTTTTCGACTTCTTTACTATTGCAGATGCTTTGAAAAAATCATATGATAAGGCTATGCTATCAACTTCACAAGTACCTTTTTGCTTAATCATTACGTTGTCTATATATAAAAAACCTAATGAACTATAAACCCATTTTTGATTATCATTATAACCAGTCCATACTAGTTTTACTCTACCAGAGTATTTAGGAATGAAATCCATGGAATGGGTTCTAATGTATAAGCCATTGTCGTAACTACTGAATACTGTATCAGCAATTACGATATTTGAATCTTGTCGTATTATACTTAAGAAAATGGAGTCCTGACTATTGAATGAAGAAGACAAAAATGAAATAGAATAGTTATTTGCTGTGTCAAATGTTACCGTTTTTGAATACAGTTTATATCTATTCCTTGTTGAAAATCTGACACTACCTTCTCCGCTTTTTGGTTGAGAATTATTGAAATCTATTCGATGATTTGTAATATCAATAGTAGGTGCGGAAGACTCCCAACATTCAGGAAATATTGGACTCGACACGTAGTTAAAGTCAACGAAATATGAGTTGGTTGAATCGATGTGCTCAATAGAGTCATAACATGCAGTCGTAAAGTTAACCCAGTCGGACCAAGCAGATTCTAAACCGTCATAGCAATTGGCCTTAACACGCATTTTATAAGCTCTATAGTGCTGTAAATTTTTTAAAGTAAAAATCGTATCATTCAATGTATGTAGTGCAGTGTCAAAGTAGTCGTAACTCTTTGATCCGGATTGACCTGCGGGGTAGTCATTAACGTCAACCGTAAACCCATTCATGGCTTCATACGAGTTGTCAACATGAATTATAGTTTCTTGACTTGATAAAGTGTCTACTACTAATTTAATATTTCCCGTACCTGCAGAACATGGCCCCACTGCCGTGATTTTTATATTGTCAATATTAATCTGATTGTAGCTGGTAAGCTTCGAATCAACCATGAAATAGTATGTTTTTGAAGTACTTGGCCTAAATAAATAGTTTGCTTTATTAAAATTTGGACTGCTTGAGTAATACAGGTTTGCTACAGAATTTCCACCAACGACTGTTCGCTTATCATTTATAATAAGACTTGATTTTTGATTTGATTTCTTAAATAAATAATCAAAACTTACTTCGTACTTTTTGCCAGATTCTAGGTAAACAGATGCTACGCATAAAATAGCTGTGTCACTAGTACTAATGTTTGATCTATACTTTAAACTGGCAACTCCTGTTCCGCTAATTGCATTGTCAAACTCCCATGTTTTATCAGTCATCATACACTCCACATTTGTCATAGATTGAGATTCAAAATCTTTAGTGTATGGTTTGCCGTAATGTACAGTGTCAACCGTGCACGATGTAGAATAAGAGACAGGTGAAGACCAAATAACTAAATTATTCGAGTATTGGTATCCAATTTTAATGGTGTAACGTGAGCCAGATTTTAAATTATGAATCGTGTCAGTGTTTAATGCTAAATTAAATATAGTGTCGTTGGAATTTATAGAGTTATTGATTGTAGTTTGAATGATGTAAGCATTAGCTAAATGGTTTGTTTTCCAAGAAATAGGAATTCTTAGATTGTTAGCGTAACCTAACGTTAGCAAAGGCAACGTATCTGCCATAAAGGAGTCAATTCGGGTAACTGTAAAATCGTCAATTTTTAATGGATTAGATGAACCATTCGATGTTATGCCAAAACGTCGTTTTCCATCATGTGGAGGTTTGTATACTCGTGAATGGTTTTCCCATTTGTTTTGTGTATTGATATTTACGGTATCTCCAAAACCATAAAAAACCACACCATTTGTGAATATTGGATTTACATTGTTTGTACTAAAAAAAACACTGTTGCCAACTCCTTTTAAATTCGCAGAAATCAGGTAAGTGGAGTCTTTGTATACATAAATATCACGACTGCTCATTGGTGGTCTAACCACGGAATACAACCCTGATGCTGCATCGTTCGATCTTCTAGACTGAACTTTTATATTCGATGCTGTTGAAGATTGGAGCCCGCAAAGGGCTTTTTGTTCTGAGATTATTCCGTTTTCAAAGTCGTCATAATCAAACTGGCCAACATTTTTTATGGTATCAATAGCACAGTCAGTTGCGAAACTTATTAGCCTAGTTGCATCAATTTTTTGATTACTAGAGTCTAACACATAACCTACTAGATGGTAATGCTTCCCAGATACTAAATTGTCAATTTCTAGTAGCGTATCGTTTATGCCAGAGGATGACGTCGTACTCACCGCCGAATCTATTAAATAACCTCCATAATTGTAGGCCTCAATTTTATACTTTGCTGCGTTTAAAAGGGGACTTTTATTTATTGCAATGGAAGCCTTCTGCTTTGTTGCATTAATTTTTAATACCTCCAATTTTGTCGCATTAGTGCCTGCAATTACTTGCAACGAAATGTTGTCTATAACAAAGGAGCTTGTGTTGACTGTTGGAGATAATTCTATGAAATAGTTGCCACTCTTCGTGATAGGGATTAGACTACCAGCATAAAAATAACCATTCGCAAGGCTTGAAGTTTTGAGAGTATCGACAATAAAGGTGTCGCTAAAAGTTTGACTCAATAAGCGAACAATAAACTGGCTTGAACCATAATTGTTTTGGCTGTAAAAGAGTCGAAAGTCTACACTTGTCCCCTCAATAAAATGAAATAGGGGTAAGTCCGTTGAAGAGTCGCTTCCTGTGATATTTATGAAATTAGAACCACTTATACAGGAAAAACCTTGAGCGTAATTGTTTAATAATCCTATGTGGTCTTTTGAGCCAGACCGAGAAATAATTGAAAGGTCTTCTAATGATGAAATCGTATCAAATGAGTATGCGACAATTTTTCCTATACGTAACGTGTCAAAATTGCGTGAAGGGGTTACGTACCTCAAGGATTTATGAATACCGAGAATACTACCACATTTTGCGTAATAGTTGCAATCAAAGACGTGACCCATTTTGGAGGCAATTTTATTAGTTTTTATCACCCCGTCAGAATCTGGCGTAAAATCGAATCGTTGGATTTTTTTGTTTTGAGACGAGATGGAGCCATGTAAAGACGATAGAATGCTGTCGGTCGGAAAAACTAAGTATAGTGAATCTGTATGTGTCACAACTTCAACTATACTTGGCTCAGGAGTACTACAAGTGGTTGTCCAGACGACACCTAGATTGTCTATGGTGAAAAATTTTTCAGCGGAAAACACCACACTATATTCTCCTGCAACTTCACAATGGAAAAGCGAAGAGGCGGTGCCACGTTGTTGACCTTGTGGTAGAATTATGGTTTTTTCATATACTTTGTTTCCCTGTTTATTTAATACAGAAAAGACAACATTCATGGCTGCGAATTTCTTAAGATAGTCATACTTTAATTCATACAAACTATTTTGAAGTAAGTATAAACTGTGTCTTGTGACTTCTGTTTTTGTGTATGAAGAATACAAGTAACTCCTTCCTTTAATTGGTTTTTTGTAGTAACGTGAACTGTCATTAGTTAAACGTTCAAATCCCTTCAAATCACTGAGGTAATTTAAATCTGTACTAGTCTCAAAACCTAGAATGGTTGAGTCATTTACTCCAACGGTGTCTAATTGAATTGGTGTATGAAATGAAAAGTTGCTTGTATTTAAGCTTTTACCTGACTCACAGACAAGTTGAATGGTTCCCGTTATTTTAGAATTTTCTTTTAGATTTGAAAGAAGGTAAGATGAATCTTTCGGGAATGTTAGTATCCTCTCAAGTCCAGGATTGTTAACCTTTATAATGACAGAATCGTAGTTATTATGTAGAGTCGAGAGTCTCAGAAAGGCAGAGGTTCCCGTTGAGCTGTCAATAGTAGGTTCTCCAAGAATATTTGGACAAATTACTTCACCTTTTGAAATTGAGAGCTCGTCTATTACCAATGATTTTTCAGAATTAACACCAAGTAAGTTAACATCAAAAACACCCGTTTTTTGGGGTGTAAATTCTGCCGACATTCTGTAAAAAGATTGATGTGGTGTGGAATCCAATAATGCTACGAGGGTATCGATGGGTTGACCAAATTGATTCAGTTTAAAATGAATGGAGGGGTAAGTAGCCCCATAGTATGGTCCTACTTTTACGTAAACTTGTAAATCGTACGTACTGTCTTTCTCAAGATAAATGCTTTTTGCTACAACGTCAAAACTCTTTTTAGAACTCGTGTTAGAACCAATTCCAGATCCATTATAGCCATCTTCTAAAACTAGTACATTTCCACTTGATGATATATTCTGAATGCATTTGAGGCTTTCAAAAGATGTTAAACTGATATTTTTTTTGTTTGATAGCGAATCAATAACACATGGAACAAAAACTGAGTAGAGAGGGGTGGAGAGGCTGGTGTCTTTTTGGCTACAGATTGCAGTAACTGAGAATTTATAATTTTCGCCATTTGTCAAAGAGTTAACTACCCGAGATCCTGCAGACGGGTACAAAGTTTTATGTTTTTCGTTTAGAAAGTCAATCTTATAACCAACAGTAGCAAAGGTGTCAATTTCTGATGAAAATTGAAATCCGTTAGTTCGTCTCACCAAATCTTTTAACTCTGGGGTAGAACAGGTAGACTTGAATTTCATTTGAATTTGATCGATAAACAGTGTATTCCAACTTTTTTGATTTGGAAGCACGAATCCTACATGTAGTTTACCGCCATAAGCAGGTTTGATATAAGAATTGTGATAATTGAAACTAGTACTAGTTACATCTTTAATAGTATCTGCAATAAGGTAACTACCATTAATCAAAGGAACAGAGTCGTACACCAAGTAAAACTCATCAATTGGAATTATAGTTGACGTTGCTATCGCGTAAACAAAAGATACATCAAGTGATCGCCCCTTAGTGCTTGTTACAACGGGCAATTCTAACCAATTGTTTGAGTTATTTTTAAGTGCAACACCATTGTCTGACAAATACCCTTTGTCTTGTTTCAATGCAAATGAAACATCGTCATGAACCATGCACGTATCTTCAGCTCTCTCAAACCCTTCAGAATAAATAACACTGTCCAAACTAGGCATTTCGCACGTAGTTCTTACGGAGGATTTTAGGTTAAATAGATTATAACTAGTAGGAACACAACCATCTGTTACGTATACACTGTATATTGTATTTTTTGAGAGTTTGGATACGGTGATAAAGGTTTTGTCTGTTTTTAGATCAAGGATTTTCCTATCTTGTCTGGACTTACCTTCAACGACCTCAACATAATGTTTTAACGCTGAAGCCCCATTTAGTTTTATTGCAAACTGGCCTCCGTTGAGGTCTGAAATGTTAAATGAAATATTATTGGAACAGGAATCAATTGATGAATCAAATTTAAACCCAGTATTTAGTTTGAAGTACTTTTCATCTGTGGCTTTAAAGTTCGATGTAATTGTTGACCAAGTCATAGCAGTACTGTCAGAAACTTCTGCGCCTAACCACCCAATTTTTAGACATGACGCTATTATTGGTTTTCGCCATTCCATAATCACCATAATATTTGATGTGTCTGAATAATTAAAGCTTCTATTTGTAGGAATACCAATGTAATTAGCGTTGTCTGAAATACTAAAAGTGTCACTATTAAAAACGAGCTCCGCACCATATAGGTGACCTGTAAAACTGGAATGATTAGTATCTATAGTGGTCCTGTTGGTTTTCTTAAGATAAATTGTCAAACCACCCATTTTTGTCTTCAATCCGCAACCTTCTGGCTTGTCAAAGTATAACGAGTCAATAACACCTTTAGGAGTTTGGTTGTTATTGTTTTTTAATAAGTCTTTATAGGAAATTATGCTCACGTAATGTGATTCTAGAAGCTCATTTTGCGCTTCGTCGAAATGGCCAACTATACCAGCATTTGTGGAGATTTTATTTCCATATTGGCAGTTTACTTGCTGAGCTTTTACTGAATAAGCAGCAAACACAATTGTACAAGTAAAAACAAATTTAAATAGGAGGTTCTTAAACGGAAATATCATAGTTCGTTGATTGACAAGTATCAATTATACACAATTTTGTAATTAACAAAACTTTTTTAAAGTTGTAATCTTCCGATCTAGCTGAATTTTGGCAATTAGTTTTAAATCATTTCGCACACTTATAAGCAATGAACTGATGATGTGCCTAAGGCTTTAATTTATAAACGTCTGGGCAAAGAATAATCAACTTAAAACAACAGTGATTTTATGGCTCAAATTTGTCTTAATTAACGCATCACAACAATCACAACAAACGTGATTAATTTTAACCCTCAATAAGTACTTTTTGAAAGAAAACACCCTGATTTGTATCGATAAGAAGATAGAATAGCCCTTGATTAGTATGACTAATTTTTAATCTGCCATCGTCAAGAGTTTCGAATTGAACCTCTCTTCCTAGCTGGTCAAATAAAGTAATTTTTTCGATGTCCCAATTGGGATAAGACACGCGCCAAACACCGTTGTTCGGATTTGGCACGATTTGAATCAAATGAGATTCTTTTGTGTTAAAAATCCCTAAATCGTGTGTAAAGTTTACAGTATCAGCGACTTGTCCACAAGAATTAGTAACTGTGACCCAATATTGTCCGTAGTCACTTACACGTATCATGGACGTAGTTTCTCCAGTGTTCCACAGGTATTGTGCCTCTTGAATTTTAGCTTTTAAATCAACCGAAAATGGTTTGGTCACGATACGATCTGACCCCAAATTAACAACTGGGGAATAAACCAGGTTTGCATATGTACTGTCTCTAAAGCTCCCACAATGACGAGATTGGGCTTCTGCCCAATGCCAGCCAGGAGTTGTAATATGGCTAGTTTGTCCAGTATCGTTTGAGTTCCAAAGATAATATCTTCCAATATCGCCAGCATTGTAAATGTCATTCACCTCATCACAATAGGTTATAGTGTCTTTCCATTGCAGCGGCTTTGGGGTTTGATCAAAATAAATAGATATGGAGTCCTTGTTTGTATCACAACCATTGTAATACGTAAGATAATACTTTGTACTCTTTTTAGCATATATTACCGCGTTTGTATCACCTGTGCTCCATATGTAGTTTATTCGATTTCTTCCGCTTTGATCACCGATTAAAAAGCTGTCCATGTCACACAAGAATTTATCGAAACCTAGGTCGAATATGTAATTAGAATCATATGTCACTTCAAAAGTATCAGTATCAATTCCACAAAAGTTTTCAGCAAGAATAGAATATATCCCTGAGGAATTAACCGCAATTGAGTCCATTTCAGATCCTGTATTCCAGCGAAACTTAGTTTCAACCAATCCAGAGTCTAACACGTTTAGAGCTTTAAACTCGAGCTCATTCTTGGTGCATATTAATGTATCAGAAATAGCAGATAATTTAGGAGCGTCAAGTGGGGATAATAAAATGGAATCATTCATAAAACACCCAGACTTATCTTGAGCAGTGATAAAAAGGAACCTTGGTCCATCTTTTAAACTCCCTGAGAAGTAATGTAAGCTATCATACACTTGACCTAGAGTCCAATTGAATGTTTGAATTCTAGCTTTGTGAACTGAATCTAAATCAATTCTGAACGGGACATTTCTGCACAGTATTGAATCTTGTGGAGTAATCAAGTTTAAAGATCCTACAGTCTGAATGGTGTCAAGTGTATAAACAGAGCATGTCATATCAGTGCCGGAAACCGTTCCTTTAAGAATATACTTGCCGGGTTTGAAAAATTGAATAGTATCTCTTTTTGAAGTTCCGGTTGCTTCATTGGTTGAATTAAATTGAACAAATGTTGAGTCACTAATTTCAACGCCGAGAGTGTCTAAGACTTGCCAATGTACAGTATGTTTTACTAAAAAAGTTGAATCAAAATATTCATCAACTTGATAATAACCACAATCTAAAGATAATACATTGCTTCTTGAAATAAGTTTTGGTTTGACATAAACTTTGTACTTAGCGTATGCAGACCCAGGAGTTGGGCAATGATCATCAAGCGCTGAGACAACAAAACCATGTGGACTAGTTGAAATGTCGTTAGAGTCGGGTCTCCATTTAAACAGAGCTGATTGATTGAGCGCTGTATCATCGACAATCTTGAAGGATGCATTGACAATACCTTCATTCCAAGCTAAACGCACAGAATCTGGGGTGCCTATACTTTGATCATAGGACTTTATTGTGAATTCAAGCTCATTTCCGTAACAAACACTGTAGGATTTTCTATTTGAAAACGTCGGAAGATTGTTTGAATTACAGGATAGTGTCGAAGATGTAACCTCTCTTGAAATTTCTCCAATCTGCACATATTTACCACTTTTATCTTTTCTCCATTCTTTTACCGCCACTACGGTCACTCCAACTTGATTACATTTACTAGGAACAAAAGATAAGAGTCCAATTTCATTATCAAAATTTAGAGTAGAAAAATGGTTAAATGGTTTATTACCATTAAGGCCTGTGATATAAGTTGCCTTTCCAGAATATGAAATGCGAGCATCTATTAGGTGGTAGCTCAGTGAATCACCATCTTTATCCTTGGCGCTAAAGTCTAAATTTGCCATCAAATTACAACACAATTTACCTACGGGAGCATGAACAAATTTTGGTGATGAATTTGTTGTGCTCTTACTCAAGTCTAATTCACTTGAAATGTAAAAGCGTGAATTCTCTTGCCCAGTAGTAATGTCAGAACTTCTGCAACAAAGACTTACTTGAAAGATGATATTTCCACAAGAATATATTGACTTGTAGGCAACGGTTCTAAAATCCAGTGTAGATTTGAAAACATGTCTTTCAAGACCCTTAGACCCTGCAATTCTCGTGTTTTTTGGGTCACATGGTTTCTTGATCGAATCACATTGATAAGTGATGTCGGTTATTGAATGGTACTTGAGACCGAGTTCAGCATAATGACCTGATGACTGGCAAATTATCCCTATATCCATTGGATTTGTATCAAGTGCTATTCCGCTACAGTCGCGATATAATTCAAGTGAGACATTGTAAACAGAATCTTGGACATATTCATAAGTAATTTCCCCGCCTACAACATGCGTCGCTTTTGCAGTTGTAACAAATAAAGAAACGAGCGGGAGTAAAATATATAAATGTTTTTTCATTGGTAATATTTTAGTTTTTTACTTGGTTAAACAAGTGAGTATTTGCAAATTTATTTATTATAGTTTACGAAGGAAGTTAATTCTAGAAACTCGCGCCTAACTTCCTTTTGTTCGCTTTAGTTTAAGAAAATTAATTTCAAGCTTTACATCAAAAGGAAAAATCAATTTGTGATGAACAGGAAAACTGAAAATTTGTACCATTTTCACCATCTTAACTTCAATTTTGTAAACAACTAACGATGGTTAATGACCTAATTTCTCTCT
Source organism: uncultured Bacteroidota bacterium (assembly GCA_937124965.1). Taxonomy (GTDB): domain Bacteria; phylum Bacteroidota; class Bacteroidia; order NS11-12g; family UBA9320; genus UBA987. Next base: position 116,557 of record CAKZLB010000013.1, on the reverse strand, counting down.
GTAAATGAGTGTCTTTTGTGAAATGAACAAATGCCTTAAACTAAAAATTTTAAAAGGGGACATTGTGGAAAGAAGCTCTGCCTTTAGAGTTATTATATCTGTTTTTTAGTCATGGCAAATCTTAAAACGAACCACTAACAGAAGTAGGGTTTCGGTTTCAGAAGTATCTGCTCTTTTATCAAAATACTGTAGACCATTTGTTTTATGTGTCACTGATTTATGTTTGGTCTTTTTGGTCGAACTACTATGGTTTTGAGATTTTGCTTTGAAATACACTTTTTATTCTGTTTAAGCAAAGTGAGTATATTGGCATTAGGAATAATAATTTCAAAGCAGAAAAAACAACCCTACATCATAAAATAAGATTTAAAAAAACCATATACAAAAGGTATAAAAAAAGCCTAACTCATTTAGAATTAGGCTTTAGTTGTGATCCAGCTGGGACTCGAACCCAGGACCACTTCCTTAAAAGGGAAATGCTCTACCAGCTGAGCTACTGAATCATCCAAATAAGGTAAGAAATAAATTTCTTTTTCCTTTTTTTGAGGGTGCAAAAATAGATTTTTTCGCAATCAAAACAACTTGAATTGATTTTTTTTAAATCTTTTTTTCATAAGTCACATGTTGCTTTGTCTCTTTAGCCCCAATAGACGACAAAAGCTTCAACATTTTAGGGTTAAAATCTCCAATCCATGCCAACTCATTTGTCTCAATGTGTTTATCATTAGAGATTACTTCAAATACCTTAAGCATTAAGCCAGCAGCCACCCATGTACCTTGATATGATGGTGCAACACCAAAAACTAAACCACGTATTCGTTTTATTGGGGTAACGGCCTTGAAGTAAAAGAATTTCAATTTACCCAACCAATTTAAATTTCCATTTAGATGCTGAAAAATTTGATTTACTTCGATTATGCTAAGATAAAAGGCTATTGGCTTGCTATCTGCGTACGCAAACCACATTAGGTCTTCGCGAATAATAGATTTGATGGATTTAAGGGTTTTTAAAACCTGTGTTGAACTAAGTGGTGTAAAGTGGCTGTGTTCTTTCCAAGAGGCGTTGTATACTTCTGCGAAATCATTTGCGTACTTACCTAAATTATTCCTAGTAATGTGCTGAAATGTTACATTGGAATCACTGTACCTAAGTGTAAGCGCTTTGATTTTGTCTAACTGAAAGCTAGACGTTGATACTTCCTGAGTACTTTGAGTAAAGCTCACTTGAAAGCCGTTTAATTCGAATAGTTTTTGGTAATATGTGGGGTTGTAATTTTCTTGGTAACTAGGTTTTTTAAATCCTTTAACCATTAAACCCCAAAATTTGTCCCGAGCACCAAAGTTTACTGGTGCTTCGACTTTTTTTACTTTTTGTGAACGTAACCATTTAGTTCCTTCATCAAATAACACTTTTGCAACACTTTTATCATTTATGGATTCGAAAAAACCCATTCCGCCAACATCGTTCTTGTTTATAAATGCAGCAATTCGACCAACGAGTTCTTCGTTGTGTTTCACAATCCACATTCTGGCTTCGGAATTGTCCCAGAGTATACTCTTTATTTCTTGTTTGATATGGGGAATGTACTCCGAATCATTTTTATAAATTAAGTCAGGAACACTGAGAAATAATTTGAAGTCATGGTAATTCTCTACTTGGATTATAAGCATAAAATGGACAAGCTTTCTTTAATTGTTTCCTCCATGATTTTCTTTGGATCTTTAGCAAATTCGCCGGTTATTCGATTTGCTAAAATAGCATTAATAGATATTGCTTTATGTCCTAACAAAGCACCTAAACCATAGATTCCAGCTGTTTCCATCTCGATGTTAGTAGGGGAGTCGTTATCTACTTTTATCCCACTTAAACGTGATATTATGTCAAAACAAGGGACAAGCCTAAGCTGCCTGTTTTGGGGACCATAAAATCCTCCTGCGGTAATTGTTATTCCAGGTTTGTAATGCGGCTGAAATCTGCTTTCTAAGGTTTGGTCGACTTCAAAAACGAACGGTCGTATGTCCTGACTTATTTCTGCAATCCTTTCCGTCCATTTTTTTTCGAGTACGGTCTTCGGTTTGGTTTTATACCAAGAAAACAACCCCTCAAGACCAACTGCGATTTTTGAATACAAAACAGCACCAACTGTAATATTTCTGTTAATACTTCCAGATGTTCCAAGACGTACAATGGTCAATTCTGTATGATGTTCTTTAACCAATCTTGTGTCGAAGTCTATGTTAACTAAGGCATCCAATTCATTTAGAACTATGTCAATATTGTCCGTTCCCATGCCTGTACTTAAACATGTAATAGGTTGATTGTTAAGTGTTCCTGTATGAACTACAAATTCTCTATTGGATTTTGTTATGAATACTTTATCGAAGAATTTGCTAACATCAGAAACACGTTGTGGGTCACCTACAGTAATAATCGTGGACGCGATATCTTCGGGTAATAGGTTCAAATGGTATATCGAACCGTTTTCGTTTAGGATTAATTCAGATTCTTGCAATTCTTAAATTTTAATAATACTACCTTTGCGGCAAATAAACACTTTTAGATGAATTCGATAAAAACTCCTAAAGAGAACATCATTTTAGTACCTACTGATCTGTCAACTGCATCAAATTTTGCATTGGACCATGCCGTTGGAATTGCAAAACTTTTTGACAACCAAATAACGTTATTATACGTGGTTGAAGAAAGCTTTTTTAAATCCATGTTTGGTGGTGGTATGGAAAAGACAGTTATGGTTGATGCCATTACTAGTAAACTTGAGGAAAAGGCAAAGAGCATAACGGATAAATATCCTAATCTAACCGTAAACACATTAGTACGGGAGGGTAAAGTGTATAAGCAAATTATTGAAGTGTCTCGGTCATATGCGTGTGATAGTATCGTTATGGGGTTCAGTGGTTCAAACGGTATGGAGCGGTTTATGGGAAGTACAACTACTCGAGTACTGAAAAGCTCTGAAGTTCCTGTCGTTATTATTAAGGACGTTCAAACCAACATGAAATATGAGAAAATTATTTTGCCAATTGATTTAACTCGTGAGTCTCGACAAAAAGTTGATTGGGCGATTCATTTTGCGAAACAATACAATTCGGAAGTTCATGTAATCATGGAGATTGAAGATGATGAATTTCTAGCCAATAAGGTCAAAGCAAGTTTAAAACAAGTAGAAAGTATTTTGTCGAAATACGATGTGAAATATGTTTCGAAGATTTTAGATGACAAGCAGTATCCAGATAATTTCGGTCATGATGTAGTTCAATATGCTGACGAAGTGTCGGCTGACCTGATAATGATTATGACTCAAAAAGAATCAGGTGTACAAGATTACCTAAGAATTGGGTCTTTTGCTCGACACATTATTCACGCATCCAAGAATACTCCTGTAATGGCAATTAGACCGAAAGATACCGTGAAGTCGTATTGGGCAACAGAATCTTTCGCTTAATAGAATATTCAAACTTCTTGGTCGACTAACGATACATCTTTATTGCCCCTAAAGAATTAAGACCCAGTTTTGTACTTATCAAAATGAAAAAAGTTTTCAAAATTTTACTGGTTGTTATTTTTTTAGGTCTATTTGTTTGGACGTTCGGTTATCTTTATAAAAAAGGGAAAACAAAACCTGTAATCTACACAACGGAACAGGCATTTACCTCTTCGATTACTAAAAAGACCGTTGCCACGGGATCCGTTTTACCTAGAAATGAAATAGAAATTAAACCACAACTTAGTGGAATAATCGCTGAGTTATATGTAGAAGCTGGTCAGCAAATTAAACGAGGGGATTTAATTGCTAAAATAAAGGTCATTCCGAATATGACCAGTTTAAATAATGCAGAGAATCGTTTGAACCGCGCTAAAATAGCGTTGGATAATGCTCAAAAAGATTACGACAGAAACTTGTCGTTGTACAATCAAAAAGTAATATCTGCTCAAGATTTTCAGCGATTTACTAACAGTTTAGCTACTGCTAAAGAAGAATTAAGTTCTGCTAGAGACAATTTACAAATTGTAAAGGAAGGTGTGTCAAGCTTTTCTGGTAAATCGTCAAATACACTTGTTCGATCAACCATATCAGGAACGGTGTTAGACGTACCAGTGGAAATAGGAAACTCAGTTATTGAAGCAAATACCTTCAACGCAGGAACCACTATCGCTTTTGTTGCAGACATGGACAAAATGGTTTTTGAAGGCAAAGTTGATGAGTCTGAAGTTGGGAAACTGAGATTAGGCATGGATTTGATTCTTACATTGGGTGCCATAGAAAATCAAAAGATCCCTGCAAAATTGGAATATATTTCTCCAAAAGGAGTAGATGATCAAGGAGCAATACAGTTTGAAATCAAGGCTGCAATTCTAAGTATGAAGGACTTGTATATTCGTGCGGGTTACAGCGCAAATGCAGATATAGTATTGGAGCAGAAAGACAGTATTCTAGTAATTTCTGAGTCTCTATTACAATTTGATGAAAATAAAAAGCCTTTTGTTGAGATAGAAACAGGAGACCAGCAGTTTGAAAAACGAGAAATTGAAATTGGTATTTCTGATGGGATGCACGTGGAAATTCTTTCAGGTGTGGACAAAGACGATAAAATTAAGTCCAAACCAAAAGACATGGAAAAACCTCAAAAACCTCAAAGTCAGCGGGGTAGGGGAGGGAAGTCTTCTTAATGTGGCTCAAACCTACCTTTAATTGGCTCATTCAAATCAATACTATCCTCTTCACTGGGTGAAATTGTTGGTTCCATAAGTGCTTTTAAGTCAGGCTGACCTGCGTCAACCCAACATGTGAACCACATTGACCCTACCATTAATATGCTTTCACGCATTCTCCGTTCTACCATATTATCTAACTTTTTGTGATACAAATCGCTGTAGTACTGAGAGTACGTTTTTATATTTTGATTGCCTCGTTGTTCGTAAGTGTACTTTTTGTCTTGTTTAATAGATTGGTTTAACTTCTTTTCTATCAATAATACTGAATCTTTTGCTCCATAACTCTGTTCGAAATGTTTCCATACTTCCTCGGAAACGTTATGAATGTACTTAGCTTCTCCTACAAAAAAATCATAATCCTTAGAGAACAATTCAGGCAGCCGTGACTCCCAAAATCCATGAATGCCGTGCTGGTCTGTAAGCTGCCCATTGTAGTTGTGTGTACTATGTAATGGAACATGTAAATCAGCGATATAATGGCCAATATCGGCACTTAGACGTATTATTTGATCAACCTCTCCATGTGCAAACGCCCATGTCAATCTATGTTTCATGGTAATGACGTACCAAGGAACAATTCCATGACTTAGAACAGCAGCTTCTCCATATCTAGCAATCGCACTATCGTAATTGTGCGGTATCGTGTCTAATGGAGTGGATTTTTCATAAAAATCTGCATCCAAATAATGTCGAGGTGCTTCCTCTTCTATGATATATCGTCTTTTGTCTGGATTTACTGATTGATTTTGTATCGTTACTATATGCTTTTTATAAAATGGAAATATTTCTTTTGGACAGGTAAAAACTGCAGAATAATTGATCGTTCTATGACCAAAGAATCCCCAACCATGAACAGCTGTGGTTGATGAAATTATAAGAAGACAACCAAACGTTACAAGCTTTTTCATTTTATAACGCCGAATTAAACACAAATGGTTAAAAGCAAGGTTGGTGGTTCTCCAAACTGCTAATATTAAACATCAGGCGTTATTTCTGATTGTTATCTGAATCTTTTGGTTTGAATTGATAAATAATAGTCTGGTTGTTTTGTTGATTCCTATACTCTTCTTGAGCTCGTTTTTCGTTTTCCATATCAATCCACCATTGCGGCATTTCATCATTTTCTTCAAATGGGTCAGGGTCATCAACAGGGCCAATTTTTCGGTAGAAAAAGGCAAAACCGACTCCTGCAAGTGCTCCAAATAAATGACCTTCCCACGAAATATTCATTTCCCTTACCCAACTATACTGAGGGAATAGTCCCCAAACCATACTGCCGTAAGTAAAAACAAGGATAAACGCAACTGCCAACAAATGTTTGTTTCGTCGTATGAAACCTGATGTCATTAAAAAAGCAACAAGACCATAAACCAAACCACTGGCACCAATGTGGATGCTACGCTCTTGACCAAACAGCCAAACGCCTAAACCACAGATTAGCCAGATACCAATAAGTATTTGCCAACTTTTTCCCTTGAAAAAGAAAAACACAAACGACGCTGAAACAATAAATGGAATGGTATTCGAAAACAAATGTGCGAAGTCTCCATGCAAAAATGGCATCATTATAATGCCCAGAAGCCCTCTAGCTTCTAACGGACGAACACCAAATTGATTTAAATCGAGCAAATAAGACTCATTGGTGAAAAATATGAGCCAAAAAAAGATAACAAAAACGGCTGGCCATAAAATGTCATCAATAATTTGAGTTAAAAGTTTTAACATGATTATTCTGAGTTTACTGACGTCCAACCATCGCTCATTGCAATTTTGGACAACTCATCATCAATAACATCTAAAAACGCAGGATGTTCTCCTGCAATGATTACTTTTCGATCAATCTTTCGGTGTTTAAGTTTAATTATCGTACTTGGTAAGTCACTTATGTTTGTTGGATATAACTCGTCGATTTCATTCCAGTCTAAAGATGCAAGACCGTTAAATATGCGTTTTACTTCTTCTGACGAAAGCTCTTTAGTGTGTTTGCCTATTTTTTCGGTAAATCGAATTCCTTCAAATGTTGCTAATCCACTTCCTTGAATCGTCATAGAATAAATTGGGCATGTGCCAAAACACGATGTTTTTTTAAAATATATTTCTGACGAAGGGGTAGGAGCATTCCTCTTACATCCGCTAACCATACTGTTAACCGACAAAAAAAGAAGCCCCATCCATAAAAAGTTGAGGCTTTTCTTATTCATTAATTTTTTGTTAAGTCGATAATGGTTACACCAGGCTTTGTTCTTGGGTCAAACTTGAAAAAAGTATCGTTCATTGTCAAATTTGACTGAAAACTTGTCACAGTGTATTCCGAGTTGATACCATTTTTGTTTAACACAGACATACTAGTAATCTTAGAAGCTGCTTTGTCAATATTTAGTTTAACCTTAAAGTAAGGCTTTGTTTTGTCTATAGGTGTTAACTCGATTTTTTGGATTTTCTTGCCACCCATAAGTGCCTCTCCAATATATTTCGAATTGAATCCTTTTTGATGAATTGTGAAAATTTCAGAGGGATTAATGTCCTGAGCAGAAGGATCATATTTTGTTATTTGAACTTCATTTTCTTCATTGAAGTAGGTCCACATTGTTTTACCATCACAGTAAATTTCTTGATCAGAAAGACTGATACGGAACTTTTTACCTTTAAGGTAAAGAGTTCCATTTTGCTTAATCTTGCTAGTAGTTTGTCCGTTAGTTATTGTAAGGGTGAAACCAGCTTTGATTGTTTTATAAGATTGATAGGTGGTACTTACCTTAGATAAAATTTTTGACGCTGTAGCATCTTGAGCAACAAGTGGTGTAAGTCCAAGGAATAATAATGCGATGACTGAAGTAAATATGGAAATGTGTTTTTTCATTCAAATGTTTTTAAGACTGATAAATGCTTTGTGACGAGTTACTTAATTAGTTACAAAGTTACTATTGATTATTCAAATACTGTTCCAAAGCATATTCGTCAGGTAAAAGAACCTGTCGTGCTTTGCTACCTTCAAATGGCCCAACAATATTTTCTCGTTCTAGCTGATCAATTATTCTACCGGCCCTATTATAGCCTATCTTTAATCTGCGTTGTAATAGTGATGTGCTTCCTTGTTGATGTTGTACAACGATTCTTGCCGCGTCCTCAAATAGAGCATCCTTGTCACCGTCGTCCAATGGAGAGTCATTTCCGCTGCTGTCTTCTTGGACTTCTGGCAGCATGTAAGCCGTCGAATATCCTTTTTGTTCTCCAATAAACGAAGTTATAATTTCAACTTCAGGTGTATCTACAAATGGACATTGAAGGCGAATAATGTCGCTTCCATTTGAATAGAGCATATCACCTTTACCTATAAGTTGGTCTGCTCCATTACCGTCCAAAATTGTTCGAGAATCGATTTTCGAAGTTACCCTAAATGCTATTCTGGCAGGAAAGTTTGCTTTAATCGTACCTGTAATGATATTTACTGATGGCCTCTGTGTGGCTAACACCAAGTGAATTCCAATTGCTCTTGCCAACTGTGCTAGTCTACCAATTGGATGTTCAACTTCTTTTCCTGCAGTCATTATCAAATCTGCAACCTCGTCAACTACAACAACAATGTATGGCAAAAACCGATGACCTTCGTTTGGGTTAAGTTTTCGTTGTTTGAATTTTTGATTGTACTCTTTTAAATTTCGTACTAGTGCATCTTGCAGCAAGGCATATCGATTATCCATTTCGATACACAAGCTATTCAAAGTTGCTACAACTAACTTATTATCGGTGATAATCGCCTCTCCTTCTCCCGGAATTTTAGCTAAGTAGTGTCGTTCAATTTTTTGAAATAATGTGAGTTCGACCTTTTTTGGGTCGACAAGCACAAACTTTAGTTCTGCTGGATGCTTTTTATACATTAAAGAAACCAACAATGCATTTAATCCTACTGACTTTCCTTGTCCCGTGGCACCCGCCATAAGTAAATGAGGCATTTTGGCTAAGTCGGCGATATACACTTCGTTTGATATTGTTTTACCCAAACAAACCGGTAAATCATGTTTAGTCTCTTGAAACTTTTTACTTGCAATACCTGATCGCATGGACACAATTTCAGGGTTCTGGTTTGGCACCTCGATACCAATAGTTCCTTTACCTGGAATTGGAGCAATGATTCGAATACCTAATGCCGCTAAGCTCAGCGCAATATCATCTTCTAAATTTTTGATTTTTGATATTTTAACTCCTGGAGCAGGTACAATTTCAAAAAGGGTGACAGTTGGTCCAATTGTAGCCTTTATTTGAGAAATTTCTATTTTGTAATTTCTAAGCGTTTCAACAATTAAATCTTTACTCCTTTTTAAATCAGCTTCGCTTACTTCGGTTTTGTTGTCGGCATATTCATTCAAAAAAGAGATATTAGGGAACTTGTAACCGGACAAATCTAAAGTTGGATCGTATTCAGTGTCCAAACCTTGGCGACCAATTTCTTTTTCACTGAGCTCTTCTTCTTCAACCTTGTCTTCAATAGTGAGTGCAAGTTCATCTTCATTGACTTCCTCAACTTCCACCTCTTTTTTTGGCTTTATGATTTCAAAATCTGAGGATGAATTTGCTGTTTCGACCGGTTTGATGGGCTCTTTTACAATGTCTATATTGTCTTTATCAAAGAGCGTCTCAGATGGTGGAATGTAATCGTCTTTTTCTTTAAATGTATGGTCATCTTTCTTGTTAGCTTTAAGTTTAGCCCTTTTCTCATTAAGTGCTTTTCCCTTCTGTCCAATCCATCGAAATAAATCAATATCGAAGTTGTAGATTAGGATTATTGCTAGATACAAAATCAAAACTAATACAACTCCTAATTGGCCAACAAGGTTCTCCAACCAACCGTACAAGCTGTATCCGAACACACCTGGTAATACGGGATATGATTTGTGAAATAAAAAACCAAGTAGCAGCCCAAAAAAAGTTATTGTTAAAACAGTATACTTTAACGCTATATATATATTAAACGTTTTTGAGTCTGTATAAATACGCAAACCGATTACAGCAAATAAATATGGTAAAATAAAAGCGGTAATGCCAAAGCCAGTATGCATTAATTGAAAAGCTAACATGGCACCGCCTCTTCCCATCCAGTTTTTTGCGGCTTCTTGATTGTCTCGCATATAAATAGAACTGTCAGAAACGACACTCTCATCTAGCTTCCAAGTAAATAAGAATGAAAGAAAAGATAACGCCATGAAAATTGCAAACACGCAAATAATACCTCCAACTATTTTTCGTGTTTTAGGATCTCTCAACAACACGTGGTCTAAAACACTGGTTTTAGATTTTTTAGATGCTGTACTTTTAGATTTACGTGTTGATGCCTTTTTCTTTGCCATTCCCTCTTTTTGCCCGAACACACAAAAATAGGTGGGTTAAGGGCGTTTTAGTCCTAGTGTTTGTATTAAACGCTGTGGACAATCAGCTTATTTCAAATGTTTCGTTTTCAGTTGCAATTGCTGTGTTTAGAAAAACACTTTTAGCTTCATCCAAATGTCCATCTGTGGAGTTATATCTTGAAGAAAAATGTCCAATAAGTAACTGATTTACAGATGCTTTTTTTGCAAATTCAGCAGCTTGAATTGCCGTGCTATGATGTGTGTGAATAGCTCTGTCTAGTAAATTATGCAAATACGTAGCTTCGTGGTAAAGTGTATGGCATTGATGAAATTCTTGTGCCAAATCTGGTCGAAACAAGGTGTCTGTGACGTACCCATAAGAAATCGGATTAGGTGGGTCGTAACTCAGTTCATTGTTTAAAATCACTGTGCCATCCATTAACGTAATATCTGCCCCATTTTTTATTAGTGAATACTCGTTAATTGGTATGCCTAACTCATTACACTTAGTAATATTTAAGGACCGTTCTTGTGGTTTTTGAAGAAATTTAAAAGCAAAACAAGGAATGCGGTGTGACACAGGAATCGCTTTTACAAGAAACTTTTTTGTTTCGATGGTTGTCTTTATTTCTGGAGTTAATTCTATAAAATCAATGTCAAAGGTTTGGTGTGCTTTTGATGTTTCTTGGAACAGAGTAAATAATTTTTTCAATCCTTCTGGTGCAATAATTCTTAATGTTTTTTTTCTACCATTTAAGGACATCGTATTTGCTAGTCCCATTAAGCCAAGAAAATGATCACCATGAAGGTGTGAAATGAAAATGGTCGATATTTTCTGATAATTAATTCTATTTACAATTAACCGTTTCTGAGTGCCTTCTCCACAGTCAATTAATATAGATTCTTCATTTAACTGAAGTAATTGAGCACTTGGATTTCTGGTCTTAGTAGGGGTTGCTGAGTTACTTCCTAAAATGGTCAATTCTGCGATCATTTCGCAAGGTTACGTGTTTTAAAACCTCCGTACAATTCTAAAAAAGTATTTCTATTAACACGAATTATTCAATATTTGCAGACATGAACAAAACGGCTTTAATAACTGGTGCAACATCTGGAATAGGTAAATCAACCGCATATTTACTGGCGAAAAATGGGTACAACATAATAATTACTGGTCGTCGATCCGATCGTTTGGAACAAATTCAAGAAGACATTTTGACGAATTTTACGGTAGAATGTGAAACGCTGTGTTTCGACGTGAGAGACAATAATCAGGTAATTAGTGCAATCGAATCTTTGACCAACAAAAATCAAATAATTCATGTGCTTGTCAATAATGCAGGTTTAGCAAGTGGTTTAGATAAGCTTCAAAATGGGGATGTTGATGATTGGAATAAAATGATTGACACAAATGTGAAAGGTCTGTTATATGTGAGTCGACAAGTAATCCCTCAAATGATTAAACAAGGTTTTGGACACATAGTAAACATAGGTTCAATTGCTGGTAAAGAAGTATATACTAATGGTAATGTTTATTGTGGGACGAAGCACATGGTGGATGCATTAAACAAAAGTATGCGAAGAGAGTTGGCAGAACATGGAATAAAAGTGTCTGCTGTAAATCCAGGTGCCGTTGAAACAGAGTTTTCACTAGTTAGATTACACGGTGATTCTCAAAAAGCGGGTAAGGTGTATGATGGTTTCGAAAACTTAGTCGCTGAGGATATAGCAGATGCCGTGTTCTACATCGTTTCAAGACCTGAGCATGTGAATATAAATGATATGATAATTATGCCAAAAGCTCAGCCTTCAGCAGGTAATGTAATCAGAAATAAAGGCTATTAACTAATTCTAATTTAGTAACCCACGGCACCAGAGATAGCCAAATCTCTACTGTGCATTATCATTACAGGTACCTTACTATTATTTACAATATCCTGAGAATAAGATCCCATAATTAACCCTTTGCTTTCTGTATCGGCCATCATCATGACAAGACCAGCGCGTAATTCTTTCGAATAATTTAAGATACTTTTTGAAACTTCAACACCGAAGGATGAGTTCATAGTTGTCTTTACACCTCGTTCGTTCAAAAACTTTTCAGACTGGTTGCCATAGGCTTTGAGTCGCGCTTCAACGGATTTTCCAGAATTTTTAGAGACACAATATATGTGCACGGTTGCTTGAAAAGCTTTTGCCATCATTGCAGCGTATGGAACCTTTTGACGAGTCGTATCATCATCGTCAAGTGGTAAAAGAATGTCAGAAAGTGGAACGGACTTAGTTGTTTCCTGAATCGTAATAACCGGACAATTTGCTGAACTAGCTATTCTGAAAGCGTTACTTCCAGCCCAAAACGGTTGCCACCCATCGCTTCCATGAGTTCCAATTATTAACATGTCTGCACCAAGTTCTCGCTCTAACGCTATCACCTCGTTATACACTTTTCCGTGTTTTACGAGATATTCAATATCTAAATTAGACTCACTTCCAATTCTAAATACTTCTTTACCAATTTCTTCTGGAGATGTTTTACCTTCACGGTGAACATAAACGGCATGCAATTTAGCGTCAAAACGCTTTGCAGTATCTGCAGCTTTTATGAGCGCAATCTGCGCTGATTTTGAATTGTCGAAACCGACTAAAATATTTTTTATCTGAAAATCCATATAACAACACTGTAAGGAAACGAATATATGAATTCAGGTTGTTAGATACAATGAAAAAATAATTATTAAAATATTTCCTAACTAGTTAGGTTGTTGTTAATGTGCTTATTGTCAGCAAGTTGCTTTGGGCGCTAAAATATTTAGCTAAATGAACCATATACATTTTGAACAAATGGGCCATTAAGAAAAGCATCAGCGTCGATATCCGTTTGCAGAATAACGCCTTTCTTTTTTTGGGTTAATAAATAATACGCCATTTCACATAATGCGGACGCAGTAGTAGATTGAATCGCTCGTAATCGCAATTTGCCTATTTGCATTGGTTTTATCTTAAGCGACTTTTCATAAGATCGCTTGAAATTGTTAGAGTCTTTACCCATCACTGAAGCATAAATTATAACTACGTCTTCATCAACTAAAGGTATCTGGTCCAACATGATATGAAACAATTTGTCAATTCTGTTTTCGGCTAATGGTATGGTGTTTAAAGTTTCTTCTACCCATTTATAATGGCCAGGATACCGCAATGTTTTATAGTCGATATTTGTAATTTTGTCAGCGAGCGCATTTGGTAGGTTTGCCGCACCACCAGATGTGAAATTGTCTTCATAGACGGTTCCTTTAATAGTAATAAGACTGCGCCCACTTAAAGCTGGAATCACTTCACGTTTATTATTTCTTACAACAATAGCGTCTTTTACATATTCAGTTGCAACGCCTATTGGACTCCATGTAAATGCATAGTGGTGTGGTGAAGATGCGTTTTCAGACAATGCTCCAACTTTCATGGACATTTGTTCAACATTAGCATCTCCAAAATCTTCTATAAATTTCGAGTATAGCTTTAATGCTAAAATGTTGACATAACCTGGCGCCAATCCAGTTTGAAGTACGAAACCAGTTTTAGCGTTTTGAGCCATTTCCGTAATCTCCTCTGTTTCTTTTACATACTCCGTAAGGTTTGCATAATGCAGTGAGTGTTTGAGGGCAAGTCTGGCAAGTTTAGGAGCTTGACTGCCAGGAAGACAATCAAGAATTACATCACAACCATCAAGTGCTGCGTTAAATTCAACATCGTCATCACCGTCTTGAGGCATCAAAAACGGTTTTACAGATGTTTCTCCGTTTGCGACACACAACCAGGAGATTGACTCGTTAAGTTGATTTTGATCTATGTCACCAAGTAAAACATTAGCTTGTAATGCTGTACTATTTTCTATGAGCAATGCTGCTGCTCGGCCAATTCCCCCTGCTCCAGCTATAAAAATTTTACCTTCAACCATTTTTGTAGATTTATTTAGCGGCAATGTACTTGACTTCTGTTTTTATTTCGTTTTAAAAGGGTTCCAATTGTCAGTGATTTATTCACAATCAAAAAAATCAAGTTGTGCAAGACGTTTAAATGGTTTCATTGGTCGACAATAAGACGATGTTTGGTTGTTATTCAACAAACTCTTTCAATTATCTAATCAACAAGTATCTTCGCCCACACTAAAATTGAGTTTAATGAAAGTTTTTGTTACAGGAGCCGATGGTTTACTTGGAAATAATCTAGTAAGGCTGTTGTTAGATGCCCAGCATGAGGTTAAAGTTTTTATCCAAAAAGGAAAAGATTTAGGATATTTGGAAGGATTGCAAATTGACGTTTCCTATGGAGATTTGTTAAATTACGAAGAATTGTCAACCTCAATGAGCGGTGCAGAAGTGGTAATTAATGCAGCAGCGGTTACGGATACCTGGCCAAACCAAGGAGAGTTGTACTGGAAGGTTAATGTTGATGGAGTTGTTAATGTAATAAAGGCAGTAAAAGACCTCAACGTGCAACGGTTAATTCATGTGGGTACAGCTAATTCGTTTGGCCCCGGTGATATTAATAACCCTGGCGACGAAACTAGACCTTTTGAAGGTGAAAAATATAAGTTGGATTACATTACCTCAAAGTACAAGGCACAACAATTAATATTGAAAGAAGTACAGGATAGTCAATTGCCAGCTTTAATTGTAAACCCAACTTTTATGATTGGACCTTATGACGTGAAGCCAAGTTCTGGAAAGATGATTATTTCGGTAATTCAAGGAAAGGTTCCTGGTTATGCACCTGGAGGGAGAAATTTTGTATATGTCAAAGATGTTGCAAATGCAATTGTAAGTGCAATAACTAAAGGACGTGTAGGAGAATGCTATCTTGCTGCCGGTGTAAATCTAAGCTACCAAGATATGTTTTCACGAATAGCCAAAATCTTTAATGTAAAACCACCAACTTTGGGTATTCCCGGTTTTGCTGTGTTGATTTACGGTAGAATTCTCTCAATAGTTGGAAAAATCACAAAGAAAGAACCAGTTATCAGTTATCCATTAGCACTAATTTCCAATGAGTATCATTATTACAGCAATAAAAAAGCGGTAAATGAGCTAGGAATGCCAGAAACGGATATTGAATTTGCTATTAATGAGGCGGTTGAGTGGTTTAAAGAAGAGAAGTATTTGTAATATGAAGCAATTTTTTCAAGGTAAGGTCATTTGCATAACGGGTTCTAGTCAAGGAATTGGGAAAACAACCGCAATAACATTAGGTGGTTTTGGGGCGAAAATCATTCTGAATGGAAGAAACGCTGAAAAACTACAATCTGCTTACGCCGAAATAAAAGAAATGGGCATCGATTGTTGTCAAATTGTGGCAGATGTCTCAATTCCAGAACAATGTAAATTGCTGATAGAGGAAGGAATTAAACATTACAGTCGCTTAGATGTGTTGATTAACAATGCTGGAATTGCTAGCCACGGTTTAATCGAAGAGAGTGACCCAAGTAATTGGGAGAAAATCGTCAACATAAATACCATGGGGACCATAAACACCACGTTTTATGCTCTCCCGTATTTAAAGAAAACCAACGGTAGCGTGATTATAATAAGCAGTATGGCTGCAAAAGTAGGTGTGCCTGGACATGCAGGTTATTCAGTTTCTAAAATGGCATTAACTGCTTATGCAAAATCCCTTCAAATTGAGCTCGAAAATGTGATACATTGTGGGTTAGTGTATGTTGGGTTTACTGCAAACGAAAATCAGAAACGGATCTTAAAACCTGATGGAACGTATGGAGAATTGAAAGAACGTAAAGGGTTAAAACTGTCAAGCAGGGAAGATGTTGCAAATCAAATTGCCAAGGTGATTGAAAAGCGAAAGAAGGAGATTACATTAACGACTTTAGGGAAATTACAACATATAATGCTGAAATTAGCTCCTGGAATAGTCTATGCAATGCTGCGAAAAAGTCACAAAGACTATGATAAAATGTATGAGTAGTTGTGTGATTTAAAAACATGTTAGAAAATTTAAAACTAGAAAATATCCTTGTAGTAGATATTGAAACGGTGCCTCAAACTCCAACGTACCAAGACTTGGATGATCGTTGGAAAAAGCTGTGGAATAAGAAGGCATCCTTTTTAGTCTCTGATGATGAAACTCCTGAAGATGTTTATGGTCGTGCTGGAATTTATGCGGAGTTTGGTAAAGTGATATGCATATCAGTTGGAGTGTTTTTCAAACCTGATGATGAGTGGAATTTTAAAATTAAGAGTTTTTACGGAGATGATGAACGTGCTTTACTGCAAGAGTTTTGTGAACTGTTAAATGCCAATTTCAATATACCGTCAAAAGCGTTATGTGGTCATAATGGTAAAGAGTTTGACTTCCCTTTTTTAGCTAGACGAATTTTAGTGAACGGGTTGAAACTACCGTATTTGCTAAATACAGCGGGTAAAAAACCGTGGGAGGTGAATCATATTGACACCATGCAGCTTTGGAAGTTTGGAGATTTTAAAAGTTATACATCACTTGACTTACTGGCTGCTCTTTTTGACATTCCAACACCTAAAGATGATATTGACGGAAGTATGGTTCACCGAGTATATTATGAAGAAAACGATTTAGAAAGAATAAGAATTTATTGTCAGAAGGATATTACTACCTTAGCAAATATTCTACTGAGGTTTAAAAGTCTTCCAATTTTAAACGAAAAAAATATTCAAATCGCAGAGTAAAATGATCCATAAAAAATCAAAAAATACCATTCAACATTGGACGTCTTATTCATTGATTGACTGTGGTGATGGTAAAAAGTTAGAACGTTTCGGACAGGTTGTATTAATTAGACCAGAACCTTCTGCTATTTGGCCAGCAAAACTATCTAGAGAAGAATGGGTTAAAATGGCATATGCAGAATGTGTTCAACTTTCAAATAATAAAGCTGAGTGGAAAAGGTATAAGGACTTTAAGTCAAACTGGAATATTGAATATACGCTAAAAGGAAAGTCTTTAATGTTCAATTTACAGCTAACAAGGTTTAAACATGTTGGGCTTTTTCCTGAACATTATGTGAATTGGAATTTTATTTATGACTCTGTAAGAGCAATAGGCCCAGAGGCAAGAGTACTAAACCTTTTTGCCTACACTGGAGGAGCATCTTTAGCTGCAAAAGCGGCAGGCGCTGATGTGGTTCATGTTGATAGTATTAAACAGGTGATTTCTTGGGCAAAGGAAAACATGTCCTCATCAAAACTAAAGGATATTCGTTGGGTTGTAGAAGATGCACTGAAGTTCATTTCCCGAGAAAACAAGCGTGGCAACACATACGATGGAATTATTTTAGACCCTCCTTCGTTTGGTCTGGGTTCCAAAGGTGAGCGATGGAAGTTAGAAGAGTCGATTAATGAACTGATATCGCAGGTTCGACAAGTTTTAAACCCAACCAAAAGTTTTGTAGTTCTAAACACGTACTCACCAAGCTTTACTCCGTTGGTAGTTGACAACTTGTTAAAAGCACATTTCCCTCACGCTAAATCCTTAAATTCTAAGGAATTATTTCTTCTAAGTGAAAGCGGTTACAAAATGCCTACAGGCGTTACTGGAACAATATCCAACATCTAGATTAATTTAACACTTTGAAGACGGAAAAATGACTTAATAGTCCTTATCTTTGTTCGTTGTGACTAAGAACATTTTCCTTTTTCTTTTTTTCGGTTTAAGTTCTCTGATGCTAAAAGCTCAGGCTCCTACAGTGCATGCTAGTAATTTAAGCGTTACTGACAAATACTGTAACACAGCTACAATTTCTTGGGATTCTGGTAATGGTGACGGGCGAATTATCTTTGTTTCGGATTCATTTGCAGTGGATACTTTTCCTACAGATTATCAAAAGTACAACGCTGATTCTGAGTATGGAAAAGGGACCAAGCTGCGAAGAAGTACAACGGTTTATGATGGAAGTGGGTCCTCAATTACCCTCACTGGATTGAAAAAAGGGACAAAATATTTTGTAGCAATTTACGAGTACAACGACAATTCTGGAAATTACGAATATTACACAAGCTCGGGTTACGGTACAGTGAATTTTACTACAGAGAGTATCACGGCAAACTTTACTATTGACGACAAGTACCAATGCTTAAGCGGCAATGTTTTCAATTTTACAAATACGTCTACAAATACGCTTGGAATAAACCCATCGAGCAACAGTCTTACGTATACTTGGAATTATGGAGAAAACAAAAGCACTAAGGTAGTTTCTGAAAACAGCAGTCATACCTATACCGTTGGAGGTATTTTTGATGTTCGACTAACAGCAGAATCAGTGGGTTGTAAAACTGATACAACTATTTCAGATACGGTTGTAGTTCCTTGGATAATTGATTTTGAACTTGATAAATCAATTTCTGATAATGATAGTGTTCAGTGCTACGGAGACAATTACTTTAATATTTTAAATACATCAGAGCCGCCTGATAAACCTATCTATGGTTTGTTTGATAGAACTAGAAACTCATGGACTACAGATGAAGGAACAAAAGGTACTCTTTACGATTTTGATTTTGGTACCGATGTAACAGGGGAGATTCGAGTGAAACTTGTTGTTGGACGTTTAGTAAGTCCTGGTCAAGACTACTGTTATGATAGCCTTGAAAAGGTGTACGTGATTCTACCTCCTGTTATTGATGAATCTAAAGTCAATATCAGTGATTCAATATTGTGTTTAAGTGATAACGAATATACTTTTAGTCACTCAGGCAACAACGTTGTTGCAACTACTTGGGACTTTGGAGATAACACAAGTTCTACCATGAATCCTGCTACCCACTCATATACATCAGCAGGTGTTTACGAAATTACGTGCACGGTTACTGACAATATTGGGTGTACTGCAGAAATAACAGATTCTGTTGCGGTCGTTGAGACTCCAAATAACTTCTTTTCAGGTTTGAGCTCAATTTATTGTGAAGGGGATCCAATCGTAACCTTAAAACCTAATTTGCCAGGCGGTACGTTTAAGGGTGGGATGGTTAATACAATTGATTCAACGTTTAATCCAAGTACTCCAGGAAAATATACTGTTGGATATATCTACGCAGTTGGAAGTTGTGTGGATACGTTTATAGTCGAAACCGAAGTTTTACCTCGTCCATTTTTTAGCATTGGAAAAGATACCATTATCTGTTCAGGTACAACCATAGATTTACGAGTTGACTCATCTGGATTAAATTACGATTGGGATGATGGTACGACCGATCAAACGCGCACGGTAGACAAAGAAGGTACGTATTGGGTAGAAGGAGATAATGGCAGCTGTGCGTTTTCAGACACGGTTACAATTGTAGGGGTAACCCTTCCAATAATGGATTTAGGAAATGATACCTCAATTTGTGGTGGTGAATTTGTGAAGTTAAGTATTCAATCAGATGCAGGGTCGATAGTTTGGAGCGACGGAAGTCAAGAAGGGTTTGATAGAACAGTTACTGAATCTGGATTCTATGTCGCGACTATAACACATCCATGTGGAGTTGTTACAGATTCAATCAACATCGATATACTACCAACAGCTTGTGAAATATTCATTCCTAATGCAATTTCTCCAAATTCAGATTTTTTAAACGAACAGTTCTATCCGTTGGGCTTGTTCCGCTTCATATCATTGCAAGTGTGGGATGAGTATGGCCAACGCTTGTTTGAATCGTTTACGGAAGGAAAAGGTTGGGATGGAAAAGTTAATGGTGAAGTTTGCCAACCAGGAACGTACTATTATATGATTCGGTATCAACTACCTGAAAATGGATCATACGTAAACAAGATGGCTAGTGGCCCATTGTATATAATTCGGTAATTATTACAACAAATAATTCACTCCAACAGAAACGCCAAACTGAAACATTCTAAATTGCACAAATTCATCTTTTGCAGTAACTAAAAAAGGAAAATTGAACGCTGGTTGAGCAGAAAATGATGAGCGTTCAGAGAGTTTGTATTCAAATCGAGAGCCGAGATTAAAAGATAAATTTACTTGCGAACTTTCATAGTCGCTTTCAATTTCAAATTGATCTTCTCCACCAATCGACCAACCTGGTAAATTCACAAACATTTTGTCTTTAATCAAAAAGTCAAACTCTAATCCTGTGGTTACATAGAACTGCATTTTACTATTAAACACTTTTCTTGTGTACGCTTTTTGGTAGATTATTGGAACCGATAGATAGCGGTACCTATGGGCAAAATAGGCGTCTTTCGACAAAACGGTTTGTGACAAATCTAAAACTCGTCCAATTTTTGGGTGTACTGTATCATGAAATTGATAATCTTCCCGCACACGCATGAAACTTAGTCCTTTGTAATTTACACCTATTTGTAAAGCTGAGTACTTGTCGATTCCAAGAACAAGTTTCAAACCTCCACTCCAATTTTGTCTTGCTCTATCGGCATTCTTAAGTGAATCAGTGAGTTGGTTTGACGCAAATTTAGTACCTGACAACTGTCGATAACCAACTGCCGGGGTTAGAAAAGCCTCTAGCCTAACTTGAGCCGATAGGTCTAGAGCCGAAACGATAAGGAATGCAAATAGTATTATGTTCTTCAATGCGGTATTTTTCGTTTTGATAATTTTAAAAAGCGATGGTACAAAAATAAGGAAGCCACGACAAGAGCAAGTGTTAACCCAAACCACACTCCAGTCATTTTGAGCGAAGTATGCATCCCAAGTAGGTATGCTAAAGGTAACGCAAGTATCCAATATGCAAACAAGGTTATATACGAAGGGATCTTTGTATCATTCATACCCCTTAACAACCCTAAACTTCCAGCTTGTAAACCATCAAAAAACTGAAAGAATGCAGCAATTATCATAAGGTTTGCGGCGATTTCGATTACCGTTAAGTCGTCTGTAAAGTAACCTACTAGTTTGTATCGAAATACAACAAATAAAATAGCTGCAATGAACATAAATGCTGCGATTAAAAGTGTAGTATTTCTACCTATGTCCAATGTCTTTTGATACTTCTTTTGTTCCCAAGTTTCACCAACCTTAATCATTCCCGCAATGCTTATCCCGCTTGCAAACATATATGTTAGAGCTGCCAATTGGATTGCGACCGTATGAGCTGCAAGTTCCTTTTCACCAATCCATCCACTTATAATTGCGGCCCCTGCAAAAGCGGAAATTTCAAAGAAAAACTGACCTCCACTTGGAATGCCTACAGCTAATAACCGTTTTACATGGACTTTTTGAATCTTTACTTTGAAAGTGCGCCAATAGAAAACAATCTTTTTATGATAAATGCAATACAACATAAGAAATATTGCCATAAACGATCGGCTTATTAACGTCGCATATCCCGCACCTAACAACCCATACTTATTAAACCCTAAGTTCCCAAAAATCAGTATCCAGTTTAGAAAAACATTCAGAATTAAGGCTAACAAAGTAGCTATCATTGCTGCTCTTGTTAGGTTGTGGCCATCGGCAACTGACTTAAACGAAAGGTAGAGAAACATCGGTATCGAACTCCATGTTACTATTTTTAAATAAGGAATTGCTTCCGCTTCGATAGCTGAGGTTTGTTTGAATATGGAGAAGTAGTGCACTATCAAAAGCAAAACAATAAACGTAAAAACTGAAACAAGTATGTTTATAAATAGAGACGCATTAATAATAGATTCTGTCTCAGCTTTCTTTTTTGTTTGCTCTGCCGCAATGCTCGCTGAAAACACCATCAACACACCAATACCAAATATGGTAGCAATAAAAAAAACAGTGTTGGATATTCCTGCAGCTGCCAAAGGTACATATCCTAAAGAGCCAACCATTGCATTATCTGCAAGGCCCATAAGAACTAGACCAACATTTCCAGCTACTACTGGCGCACCTAGTTTAATAAGTGACCCAATTATTTTTGGGTTGTAATAGCTGTTTTTTAGCATGGCGCAAAAGTATATTTGTTTTGTGAAGAAATTAGTTGTTTTAAGCGGAGCGGGAATAAGTGCTGAAAGTGGTATTCAAACCTTTAGAGGTGCAGGAGGACTCTGGGAGGGACATGACATCATGGAGGTAGCAAGTCCTCAAGGTTGGGCGAATAATCCAGAGTTAGTCTTAGAATTTTACAATAAACGGAGGGAGAATGTATTAAACGTTTTTCCAAACCAAGCCCACACTATACTTGCTGAGTTAGAGCAGTATTTTGATGTTCATATTATTACGCAAAATATTGACGACTTACATGAACGAGCAAACAGTTCAAAAGTGCTGCATTTACACGGAGAAATACTAAAGTCCAGGAGCTCAAAAAACGAAAATTTGATTTACAGCATGACTAAATCGCGTATTGAGTTCGGAGAAACCTGTGAGCTTGGGAGTCAGCTTCGGCCACATATTGTTTGGTTTGGGGAAGATGTACCATTAATAGAAAAGGCGGCAGAACAAGTGTTTACTGCGGATATTTTAGTAGTTGTTGGAACAAGCTTAGAAGTATATCCTGCCGCTGGGTTGATTCGGTATGCACCCAAAGACTGCCCTATTTACGTTGTAGACCCTAACCCAATGATCGCCGTTGCGCGGAAGGTTACTCACATTGTTAAACCAGCAACAAGCGGTTTGCAAGAACTAAAGGATATTTTGTTAAAAATGTAGCAGCTGATTCTTCGTTGGGAACGTGGTAAAGAAGATATATTTGTCAAAAACACAAAAATGGAAGAGTACTTACAAAAGATCAAAACAGTCGTTATTGATTTTAGCCCTAAGGTGATTGCTGCTTTAGCAATTTTAATTATAGGACTACTAGCAATTCGATTTGTTACAGGTTTAACAAAAAAGTTAATGGGTAAAAGGGGGATTGATGAATCTCTTTTAAAGTTTTTAGCGAGCCTTATAAGTTGGACGCTTAAAATCTTATTATTTGTTACCGTAGCTGGGAAATTAGGAATTGAGACTACATCATTTGCTGCGATTATTGGTGCAGCAGGTTTAGCTATAGGTCTTGCATTGCAAGGTTCACTTTCAAATTTTGCTGGTGGCGCGTTAATTATCTTTTTTAAGCCATTTAAAGTTGGGGATATTATTAACGCCCAAGGAGAATTAGGTACAGTTCAGGAAATTCAAATTTTCACCACTGTTCTAACAACACCTGAAAATAGAAGAGTAATCATTCCGAATGGAGCTTTATCAAATGGTAATATCATGAATATTTCTGCAGAAGGAAAACTGCGTATCGATTTAACTATTGGTGTTGGTTATGATGAAGATATTAAACAGGCGAAGAAGGTACTTTTAGATACGATGCTTGCAGATCCCAAAGTGCTTAAAGATCCAGCACCAACTGTGAATGTAAAAGAGCTTGCTGATAGTTCGGTAAATTTTGCAGTTCGACCATGGGCAACTGTTGAAGACTATTGGGATGTATATTTTGGGACATTGGAAAACTGTAAAGAGGCACTAGATGCTGCTGGAATCGAAATTCCTTACCCACATCAAGTTGAAATCCATAAAGAAGGATAAAAGATATTCTTAATTTAGCAACCCCGTTGAGTCAATCAATGGGGTTTTTATTTGCATAAAAAAAGGGCAACTAAAATCTAGTTGCCCTTTGATATCTAAAATAACTTATTACTTCACTTCTTCGAAGTCAACGTCTTCAACGTTGTCAGTTTCATTTCCAGCGTTCGCATCTCCCGCACCAGCGTCTCCGCCATTTTGGTCTGCATTATTTCCGCCTTCTGCTTGTTGTGCATTGTAAAGATCCTGAGAAGCAGCTTCCCACGCTTTATTAAGCGCTTCCATGTTGCTATCTATTCCTGCATTGTCTTTAGAACCTACAGCAGTTTTTAATGCTTCTTTAGCTTCTTCAATTGCTTTGCGTTTGTCTTCAGGAATTTTGTCTCCATATTCCTTTAACTGCTTTTCTGTCGTAAATACTAGCGTGTCAGCTTGATTGACTTTTTCAATCGCCTCTTTCGCTGCCTTGTCAGATTCCGCATTTGCTTCAGCCTCTTTTTTCATTCGTTCTATTTCGGCATCGCTTAATCCACTTGATGCTTCAATTCGAATTTTTTGTTCCTTACCAGTACCTTGATCTTTAGCACTTACATTTAAGATACCGTTTGCATCAATGTCAAAAGTTACTTCAATTTTAGGTACACCCCGTGGTGCTGGTGGTAAATCGGATAAATGGAACCTTCCAATTGTTTTATTGTCGGTAGCCATTGATCTCTCACCTTGTAAAACGTGAATTTCTACTGAAGGTTGATTGTCTGAAGCCGTTGAAAATACTTCTGATTTTTTCGTTGGAATGGTCGTGTTCGAATCGATCAATCGAGTCATTACGCCTCCCATGGTTTCAATACCTAAAGATAATGGAGTAACGTCTAATAGTAAAACGTCTTTCACTTCTCCAGTAAGAACACCACCTTGAATTGCAGCACCGATAGCCACAACCTCATCCGGGTTAACACCTTTAGAAGGTTTTTTGCCAAAGAACTTTTCAACTTCTTCTTGAATTCTTGGGATACGTGTTGATCCTCCTACTAAGATTACTTCGTCGATTTCGCTTGCGCTCAATCCTGAATCTTTAATTGCTTGTTTGCAAGGTTCTAAACTTCTTCGGATTAACGAATCTGCCAATTGCTCGAATTTTGATCGAGATAATTTACGAACCAAGTGCTTTGGTACACCATCTACTGGCATGATATACGGCAAGTTGATTTCAGTTTCTGTGCTACTTGATAATTCAATTTTAGCTTTTTCTGCTGCTTCCTTTAAACGTTGAAGCGCCATCGGATCTTTTCTTAAGTCAATGTTTTCATCGCTTAAAAACTCTTCCGCTAACCAATCGATTATTACTTGGTCAAAATCATCACCACCTAAGTGTGTATCACCGTTTGTTGATTTTACTTCGAAAACTCCGTCTCCTAATTCTAAGATAGAGATGTCAAATGTTCCACCTCCAAGGTCATAAACCGCAATGGTCATATCCTTGTCTCGCTTATCTAAACCGTATGCTAAAGCTGCTGCTGTTGGCTCGTTGACAATTCTTTCAACTTTTAAACCTGCAATTTCTCCAGCTTCTTTGGTTGCTTGACGCTGTGAATCATTGAAGTATGCAGGAACAGTAATTACCGCTCTTGATACTTCTGTTCCTAAATAATCTTCAGCTGTTTTCTTCATTTTTTGAAGTACGATTGCTGAAATTTCTTGTGGAGTGTACTTTCTATCTCCAATTTCTACTCTTGGAGTGTCGTTGTCTCCTTTAACCACTTTATACGATACTTTATTAAGCTCACTTGCGATATCTGAATATCGTGAACCCATAAATCGTTTAATCGACATTACTGTGTTTCCAGGGTTAGTAATTGCCTGTCTTTTGGCTGGATCACCTACTTTTCGTTCTCCATTTCCATTGTCCAAAAATCCAACAATAGATGGCGTTGTTCTTCGCCCTTCACTGTTAGGAATAACAACAGGTTCGTTACCTTCCATCACCGCAACACACGAGTTGGTGGTTCCTAAATCTATTCCTATTACTTTGCTCATATTTTAGCTGTTTTTACAAGTTAATGAGCAATAGAAGTGCCAAGACAAATACTTGAGCAGTTACCGTCACGATTTAATAGGATTAATAATTAAAGGAGGCGTAACTATTTGATAATTAGATTTGTATGTAAATTCGTCGTGGTTTATGAAAATGTGACAATTAGTCACTATGGTCTGACAAAGTTTAATCCAGCCACTCTTTCTGAAGAAATTAGCGTGTTCATCATTGGGTCAGATATGGTGACGTGATTGAACGCTTTTATGTTCAAGGATGAAAAGATTCCTAAACCATCAGAGATATTTGTGAATTCAGGTTTTTTCTGAACAATTCCAATACTTGGTTTATTTACTTCAACATACGTGAATAAGTCTTCTCCAGAGCCGTAAAGGTAAAATCCCATGTCTAGAGGTACTCTTTCCACATCTGAATTTTCACCAATTGAAGTGCGTAAAAAATCGTAGAATAGATAACTTTTGATATTTGTCTGTTGTTCTTTGTATCCTCGCAGAGTAAGGGTTTCACGGCTTTTAAAGATTAACCAATCAACACTATCAACTACAAATTCATTTGGCGATCCTTTGGCGTATTCCTTATATCGGAAACGCATTATACAATCGTACATTTTTGCTTGAGGACCTTCGCGGTAGTTAATGTACAAAAAGCGTAGGGTATCGTCGTCGATATTTATCACCTGATTTGATTCGCGAATTGGAGAGAATATTTCTGACTCACCTACCATGTTTGCAAGTGACCGATAGACTTTACCGCTTTGATTGTTTACCACAACCAATTCGTAACTATATATGGTACTTAAAAATGACTGCTTAATTGGGTACGATGTTCTGTATAAAATATTCGGTGATTTTGCGAAGTTGCCATCTTCTTTTTCTAATCCAATTGTATCTCCTATAACCTTATTCATGGTAATTGCATTTTCTTCAACACCATTTTTGAATTCAACCAAGCTCACAGTTAGGTCTTTGAATTGAATACTGTCAGATTCTGATGCAAATTTAAAGGCGTCACCTTCCTGATTTAAATACGCTCGGTTTACACGAATGTAATTATACTCTGCAGATGGGTTAAGCAAACCATATATTAATGGAATTTCTTTCCAGTCTGCAGTTACGTCCAGTGAATTATCACAACCTAAAAAGCTAGTTGTTAGGAGAGTGATAAATAATATTGGAATGAAACGTTTTTTATTGTGTATACGCATTAAATCAATTCAATTAGCTTTGCACTAAAGCCAAGGGCAAATATGAAATATTTCAGCTTGATAATACTGTTATTCTTGTCAAAATTTACAAACGGACAAAATGCTCCGCGAGTTGAATCAAATTTTGACAACATAGCTGTATTTGATGATTTTAGTTATGCTACAGATCGGTGGGAACAAAATAATACCAGCACGGAACGATTGATTATTTCTGACAATAAATATCGTGTCGAGCGATTAGTAAATAGTTATTTTACTGTGGCCTTGACTAATGATGTGACATCCATTGCGGATTTTGATATTGAGGCAACAATTATACTCGAACACAATAGTTCAAATAAATTCAGTAGCGGGGGATTAATATTTAAAGCTCAAAGGTCAGGGGATGGAGCAATTTTATTTGAAATAAATCGGTATAAACAGTTTCGGGTTTCAATTATGAAAAAAGGTGTTATTCATGCTCTTTTTTCGGATGAGAATAATGGCTGGATAAAGTCAAAAAATCTGAGTAAAAAAGGTGAGAATAAGATTCGAATCGTTACAAAAGGGAACGTGTTTGATGTTTACCTTAATGGGAAATTTCAGCGTTCATTTATAGAAACATCTTACAAAACAGGAAGAATTGGTTTTTTTGCTAACTCCTTAAGTTCTATTGAAGCGCATTCATTTATACTAAAAACAGATGGACTGATTGAACTATCTGAAAAACAAATAGACGAAACAGGGGAGACTGAAAACTCTGGAGGGGATGAAACTTACACGGAGTTAGTTAAGTTGTTTCGGGACAAAATCGATAAGCAAAACCAAGAGATTCAACGATTAAACCAAGAAATAACTATCTGCAAGTCTAATTTGTCGTTGGATACTAGTTCGGCAAATGCTGCAAAGTCATTGGAAAAGGAGAACGCAGAGTTAAAACAGCAATTAGATTCTAAGACAAATCAGCTGAATCAAGCGAACAAACGTTTAGCATATCTAGAATCTATGAAAGAGGATATTGAAGCTCAAACGAATGGAGATATTATATTGCATTTAACAAAGCTCTTGTCTGAGCAAAAAGAAGAAACCAACCAACTAAAGGAAGAGAATAAAAAATTAAAAGAAGAAATTAGAGCGTTAGAGAGCGGAAATTAACAAATATGTCAGGAGCAGATTATAAAAAAGTTACCACCCACGCGTTGTTGGAAATGAAGCAACGTGGGGAGAAAATAAGTATGTTAACGGCATATGACTTTTCTTTTGCAAAGATTATTGACGACGCCAATATTGATGTTGTATTGGTGGGCGATTCAGCGAGTAATGTAATGGCTGGACATGTGTCTACCTTACCAATTACCTTAGACCAAATGATTTATCATGCGCAATCCGTTATTCGTGCAATTGATCGTGCGCTTGTAGTGGTTGATTTACCATTTGGCTCGTATCAAGGAAACAGTAAAGAGGCGTTGAACAGTGCGATTCGAATCATGAAAGAATCCGGTGCTCATGCAATAAAACTTGAAGGAGGAGAAGAGGTCTTGGAGTCTGTAAAACGAATTTTGTCTGCGGGAATACCTGTTATGGGCCACTTAGGATTAACTCCCCAAAGCATTTTTAAATTTGGTACATATTCCGTTCGAGCAAAAGAAGAAGCCGAAGCGGATAAATTAAGAGCAGATGCTCGATTGTTAGAAGATGCAGGATGTTTTGGAGTAGTACTTGAAAAGATTCCAGCGAAATTAGCAACTCAGGTTACAAAATCATTAAATATACCGGTGATAGGCATAGGGGCTGGAGCCGGGGTAGACGGACAAGTGCTTGTTTTGCACGATTTGATTGGTCTCACCAAAGAGTTTAATCCACGATTTTTACGTCGTTATTTGAATTTATATGACGACGTTAAAGGTGCTGTAGAAAATTATATTGCTGATGTTAAAAGCAAAGACTTTCCAAATGAGGAAGAGCAGTATTAGGTAATTGAGAATTGACAATTTGTATTTTTACATCCTTGATATAGGTTGACCGAAATTAAAAAAAGTCAATATGTCATTACAAGTACAAATAACAAGAAAACAACGGCCGTTTGCAGAGGATTACAAATTAAAACGTGTTAAAGGTTTTGAAAGCAGCAATATGGACTTTGTTCGATTCACTAATTAGGACCATGGACTTTATATAACTGGATTTACCGATATTTACAGTTGCGCTCTATTCAATGAACTTCATTAAATATATAGCCATAATTACAATATTAGGTCTGACTTCTTGCTCAAAAAGTTACAAAAAAGTATGTCACATAAAAAGAACTAAGCCCAACACTGACTAAATACAAAGCTCACATCCTACTACCAAAACTGATTACGTTACTTGGCTGATCAAATGGCCAAGTAACATTCACGCAAACCAATAAACATCACAATAAGAAACTCGCACTTCGCAAAACCGTTACCGGTCTAGCCGATTTGACTAAAAATCAACATTTTAATCACTAACATGGTTGAAATAAAAAAAATCACAAAAGCCAAAACCCTTGTGATTTTATTTGATTAATTAAAAGTGGATTGGTTATGCTGAAACGCCACCAAGTACATTTTCTAACTGCATTTTTTTAAGAACTCTCTGTCTTGAATAGGTTGTGTCAATTCATTAATTTCATCAACGCCCCAAGTTATTCCCACAACAGTGCGAACTGGACGACTGCCAAAAGGCGTTTTTGCCAATTTTATATAAGTATCTACAACCCATTGCGCGGGTCAGGCGAATTTACGCTTTGTTACATTGGAGCAAAACTTTCGCCCATTGCAAAGATTGAAATTGTGTTTTCTGACATAATTCCTAAGTTAAATTAAAATCCTCCAAACATTCCGTTTTCATTCGCCAAACCTTCGTTAGGCACTGGTTGGATGACGTCCCAATGCTCTACAGCTTTGCCATTTTCTATTCTGAATAAATCATAGAATGCATTTGAAGTACCATTCCATGTTCCTTCGCTTACGGTAAGGACAAAGTTTCCTTCACCAACCACTTTGTGAATAGTATTGTATTGAAACATATTGTTTATAGAAGTTAGGTAAGCAACGGCATCCTGAATCCCTTGTAAACCATTGTCAATTTGTGGGTTGTGTTGGATGTAATCTTCGGCAATATAATTGGTTATGTTATTTGGGTTTTGTCCCATCAATACATCCTGAATGATTGATGTAGCTATACTTTTGTTCGTTTGGGTTTTATCCAAATCAGCAATGGTTGTACCACCGTCAATCATTGTATTTCCGTTGACTGTGTTACTTTCCCATGGTTGAATGGCATCCCAATGCTCTACGATTTTTCCATTATCGTCAAATCGTAATACGTCAAAAGTAACAACGGTATCAGCACCAAAAGGGGAGGCATTGGTCCAGAGGTTATGCATGGCAATGAATTTACCATCTTCCAGCATTCTGATATTTTGAACTTGAGTACCACTTTGTTCCAAGACTGTTGTTAACAAACCTACAAAAGGCTCTCTACCCGTAGGAATAGATGGATTATGTTGGATGTAATCCTCATTTACTAAGTCTTCTAATGTAGCTACGTCACGTTCATTAACCGCTTTCAAAAACTGGGCTACTTTTTCTTTTTGAGTGGGTTCTGTCGATGTTATCGTTGGATCATCATCTTCATTGCATGCAGCAAGAGTTAACAATACGCCTAGAACTAAAATAGATTTTTGAAATAAATTATTCATTGTTTGTAAATATTTAAGAGTTAAAATAAATTGAACTAAAATCCGAACATGCCATTTTCATGTGCCAAACCTTCAGTAGGTATTTCTTGAATCACATCCCAATGTTCTATGATTTTGCCATCTTTCATTCTGAACAAGTCATAAAAAACGTGTTTCTTGCCACCATTCCATTCACCTTCGCTTACGGTAAGGACGAAATTGCCTTCACCCAACACTTTATGGATTTTGGTATATATGAACATATTTTTTTGTGAGGTTAGATACTCGACAGCTTCCACTATACCAGTCAAACCATCTTTAATTTGTGGGTTGTGCTGATCGTATTGTTCTGAACTGATGTATTCGGCAATCTTCTCTGGATTTTTACCCATTAGTACATCTTCAATAAGGGCAACTGCCAAGGCTTTATTTGCTTCGATTTTGTCTAAATCCTCAACAGTTGTTGGTCCATCGGTTTGACTTCTGCCGCTTGCTGATTCTTTCTCTAAAACGGTCATTGCGTCCCAATGCTCTGCTACTTTTCCGTTTTCATCGACACGGATTATATCAAAAGCTACCATTTCATCTGCACCAAATGGTTTTGCATTTTTCCAAATGTTGTGCATAAATACATAATCGTCATCTTGAAACATTCTCACGTTTTCGGCATACGTTCCGTGTTCTTTTAAAACTGGTAATAAACCAATAAAAGGTTCTAAACCAGTTGGCACAACTGGGTTGTGTTGAATGTAATTGGAATTTGCAAATTTTCGCATAGTTTCTGAGTCTTGTTTGGCTACGGCAGCTAAGAAAGTACCTACGATTTCTTTGTTGTTCATTGTTTTTTGTTCTGTTTGTTTATTCTCACTTGTTGAATTTTTTTTTGTTGTGTCACAGGAAGCAAGAATGCCTGCTAACACAAATACGGTCTTTACCTTTTTCATTGATTTCATTTTTTATAAAACGTTATTACTTGTATTATGCAAGCAAAAGTACAATAACACTTTTATTTTGCAAGTAATATTTGGATTAATTTCATTTTGCAAGTAAAAAATCAAACTTTACTATCTTTGTAAAAGAAAAAAGTAACAGCCAATGGAAACAAAGTATAGATGTAATTGCCCATTTACTTCCGCTCTTGATGTTTTGGGTGATAAATGGATGTTAGTAATCATCAAGCAAATGCTATTAGAAAACAAAGAAACTTTCAAGGATTTTACAGAAAGTGATGAAGCTATTGCAACCAATATTCTTTCCAGTAAACTGAAACAACTGGAAGAATATGGGCTGGTTACAAAGTCTAAACTACCCAACAATAAAAAGTCGATTTACTACCACCTGACGGATAAAGCGTTAGATTTAACACCAGTAATTTTAGAGTTAGGTATTTGGAGTGATAAACATTTAAGAGAAGCACATCCAACTATTGTTGATGACGATGGAATGCAATTATTAAGAACAGACAAAGCAGAATTTGGAAGAGTAATTGAAGGAAAATACAGAGAAAAACTGGCTGCAATAATGGCTATAAGCCACTGAACAAATCTAAATACCGAGTGGTGGAGGAGAAAAACAGCTTAAGAGTATATCTTAACGCGAGTCGACCAATTTTAAAGTATTAGTTTTATTCTAACTCGGTCATACGGTTTGAAACACGTTGTTAGAATCAAATATGAATGTAGGAACTAAAATTAATGTTCCAGGAAATATAAAACTGAGTTTACGTTTAGGCGTAATTAGAAATAAACGTCAAGGCCTTTACCTATTGTTCACAAATCATAAGATTTGTAAATATCAATTAAATAACCTACCAGCTTCCACCTGCGCCACCACCGCCAAAGCTACCACCGCCGAAGCCACCGAAGCCTCCACTTGAGCCACCGCCGCCTGTAAAGCCACCTCCACCGCCACCAATTATCCAACCACCACCACGATTGTTGTGATACGTTTTGCCATTGGTGTTGCCAAAGTTTGAAATGATAATTAGAACGATGATAATAAGCACGACAATCACCCATGCTGGAAAACCATTGTTGGGAGATTTGCCAGTTCCTTTGTATTCTCCTGCTGCGTATAAAATCAGGTTGTCAACTGCTTCATTTAATCCCTGATAATATCCTACTTGTTTGAAATTAGGTTTAAGAACGTAATCCACTACTTGACCAGCCAAGGCATCCGTTATTCGATGCTCCAAGCCACGACCAACTTGAATGAAAAGCTTGCGCTCTTTCATCGCAGCATAGATTAGAATACCATTATTGTTCTCATCACCGCCAACCCCCCAAGCTTTTGCAACCTTGTTAGAGTAGGTGAAAACATCTTCGCCCTCTAAACTCTCGTCAAGATAAATTGCAATCTGATTGCTTGTTGTGTCGTCATAGTTTCGAAGCTTTTCACATAATCGGTGAACCTGATCAGTAGATAAAACTTCTGCAAAATCTTGGACGTAAACGCATTCGCCTTTATTTGGCTTCGGCACGTCTTTAGCGAATAACGCAACACTAGAAAATGCAAGAATGACAAATAAAAATCTACGAACCATAGCTAATGTCATTAGATAATTCGTTGCCTTTGGTGTCATCTGCCGGGAAGTATTTTTTAAGTTGCTCTCCAGCGTTTTTAATTCCTGTTACTATTCCAGCATCAATGTCTCCATCCTTAAAGTGTTTAAGCATCATGTCTTTGGTGCTGTCCCAAAAGTCGCTAGGAACTTTTTCGTTAATGCCAGTGTCTCCAATAATGCTAAACTTTTTATCACCTATTGCCACATAAATTAAAACACCATTTTTTAATTCAGTAGCTTCCATGCCTAAATGGAAAAAAAGATTTTTGGCTTTGTACATTGGGTCGCCTTTGCAATATTCATCAACGTGTACACGAATTTCTCCAGAACAGGTTTCTTCTGCTTCGTTAATAGCATCGAGAATTGATTTCTCGATTTTCGAACTAAAAGGTTTCCAGGCCATCTATCTAATTAAGCAAGTCGTCAACATCAGGAGCGTCTTCAGAACCTGGATTTGATTTGAAAAGTGGTTTTTTATCGAAACCTAATAACCCGCTATAGAAACCATTCGGTAATTTTTTGATTAATGTATTGTAAAGCGTAGCAGCCTCATTGTAATCTACTCTTGCAGAAGCAATGCGGTTTTCTATACCTTCATATTGGTGTTGAAAATCACGATAACCTTGAACTGCTTTTAATTCAGGATATTTTTCGATGGTTACTAATAGACGGCTCAATGAACCAGATAGTTGACCTTGAGCTTGTTCAAATTGTGCCATCGTTTCTGGGGTTAAATTGTCGGCAGAAATATTGACACTTGTGGCTTTTGCTCTCGCCTCAACAACTGCGGTTAATGTTTCCTTCTCAAAATCAGCTGCGTTTTTTACTATGGCTGCTAAACCTTTAACTTTATCTGCTCTGGCTTGATAAGCGGTTTCAACATCAGCCCACTTTTGATCAACCTTGTTTCCAGAGGTTAGCATATTATTATAACCAGAAAAAGAACAGCCTCCAAGTAGGAGAACAACTCCAAGAACGACAAGTAACGTTTTAGACATTTTTATTAAATTTTATTTATGCAAGTATAAGAACAATTTTTTAGCTGAAATTAATCTTCCAGCTCAATCCGATAAACATCTCGAATTTGATATTGATTTCTTTCTCTGCCAGACCGACTGATTAATTCGCCTAAAAAGCCAGCAACAAACAATTGAACACCGATAATCATGGATAGAATTCCCAAATAAAACAAGGGTCTTTCCGTCATATCATATTCCAAGAAAACTACTTTCGCTATGGATAGATATGCAGCGATTACAAATCCCCCTAGAAAAAATAAACCTCCAAGTGCACCGAAAACATGCATTGGTCGCTTGCCAAATTTTCCGACAAACATGATGGAAAGTAAATCTAACGGGCCATAAATAAATCGAGATAAACCAAATTTTGTAGTTCCATACTTCCGCGCCTGATGCTGAACAACTTTTTCACCTATCTTAGAAAATCCTGCCCATTTTGCAATTACAGGAATGTATCGATGCATCTGACCATATACTTCAATGTTTTTGACAACATCTACTTTATACGCTTTTAAACCACAGTTCATGTCGTTTAGTTGCACGCCAGACATTTTGCTCGTAACGAAATTATACAGTTTAGTGGGGATTGTTTTTGAGATAGGGTCGTATCGTTTTTTCTTCCAGCCAGATACAATGTCAAATCCATCTTCAGTGATCATTCGATAAAGTTCTGGAATTTCTTCAGGACTATCTTGTAAATCTGCATCCATTGTAATTACAACAGAGCCCTGAGCATATTTAAATCCTTCGTTAAGCGCGGCAGATTTGCCATAGTTTCGTCGAAATCGAATTGCTTTTACTTCCGTATATTTCTCCTGAAGAGTCTCAACTACCTGCCATGACGTATCAGAACTTCCGTCGTCTATGAACAAGATTTCATACGAAAAGCTGT
Organism: uncultured Bacteroidota bacterium; assembly: GCA_937124965.1. Taxonomy (GTDB): domain Bacteria; phylum Bacteroidota; class Bacteroidia; order NS11-12g; family UBA9320; genus UBA987. The sequence continues at coordinate 81,587 of CAKZLB010000013.1, read as the reverse complement.
GTTCGGCCATCACCTTGGAAATCCATGAGGTAAGCTCTGGTAATGATTCTTCCTCGTTAAATAAAGGGATGACTATGGAAATATCGTTCATTGATCGTGGTTTAAAAGGTTAAATGTTGTTTTCCATTTACAGAAAAGACGCACTTGCCTGTCAGTTTTTGATTGAAAAGTGGATTGTTTTCTGATTTAGACAAGTTATTCGATTTGTCAAACGTCCACTCCGATTTGTTGTCAGCAACCCAAAGGTTTGCAGTAGCCTTCTCCGTAATCTTATTTTTTACCAAGCCTAAGAGTTTACGTGGTGCAAAACACGTTTTTTCGACCAATGTCTCTAGTGAAATATCATTGCTTAAGAATTGAGTATACGCCGAAAAAAAGGTCTGAAGGCCGTTAATTCCATAGCTCGCATAGTCAAATTCAACAAGTTTGTTTTCTATATTTTGAGGGTTATGGTCTGAAACTATTGCGTCGATTGTTCCATCCAGCAAACCTTCTATTAGTGCTTTGCGATCGGACTCTGTCCTAAATGGTGGAGTAACCTTGTAATTGGTGTCGTACTCTAAGATTGCAGCATCTGTGTAAATTATATGCCAAATTGAAACATCTGCAGTAATTTTAAGACCTTCTGCTTTTGCTTGACGAATCAACTGAACAGATTTACTTGATGAGATGTGCGAAAAATGAATGGCAGCGTCAGTGTATTCTGCTATGTCAATTTCTTTTTTGATTTGACTTGTTTCAGCTAAATCTGGTTGTTGCTTCAATCCAGTGTGAATTGTTGTTGCACTTTCGTTTACAGATGCATGTTGAGCTAAATCCATGTCGATAGGATGACTCATAATTAGGCCACCAATTTCTTTGGAATACAATAATGCTCTAGTTAACGTTCCTGATGATTTATATCCAGAATCTCCATTACAAAAACCCAGTGCGCCAGCTTGTCGCATGTCAAACATTTCTGTTATGTCTTCGGATTGAAGATCTACAGTAGCTGCACCAATAGGATGAATATCAGCAAAAACCGTTTTTCCTATTTGTTTGATGTATTCTATTTGTGACTTCGATTGTACAACCGGTTCCGTAGTTGGTAAAACAGCAAGACCTGTAAACCCACTGAATGCTGCGGCTTTTGCTCCAGAAACGATATCTTCTTGATGTTCTAATCCGGGATCTTTCAACTGACAACGTAAATCAAACATCCCAGGAAGGATAAAGGTATCTAACGCGTCAATTGTAACATCTGCATTGTTGGTAATTGGGCTCACAGAAATTGTCTCAATGATTCCTTTGGAAATGAAAATATCTACCCGTTTGCGGTTGTAATCGCTGGATGGGTCTATTAAAGTCCCGCGTTGAATTAGTATCGTGTTGTTAGACAAGCTCTTCTAATTTTATCCTTTAGACTGACTGACCGTTGTTGGCCAAAATCTCAACAAAAGTATTTCAATTGCTATGAAAATCAATGATAGAATAATGCATGTCTTCCAAAACTGTTTTCCAAATCGATGCTGAGTGACTGTTTCTTTGACATATGTAGCTGGATTATCAGTTACATCCATTGTAATGTTCGGTACAAAAGAAGTCAACTCGTCTTTAGTTCTATAAGTATTTGATGACTCAGATCGATCAAAATTAAATGCTATTATTTGAAGCAAGCTGTCATTCGTTTGAAGCTTAATATTGCCTGCAGTTAAATTGTCATATCCGGCATCAATATATGGAGACGACCCAGCGTTATTTACAACAGGCATCCATTCTGACTCGGCAGAAATTAGTGAAAGCTCTCCCTGCATACCTTTCGACTCAGGCGTCGCTTTAAAGATATTCTGGTTTGAAATAGTATAATGCAAAGGATAATCAACGGACCTATTCATAGCCATTTTTAAAATAGACGGCACAAACAACGCATGTTGTTGAAAGTTGCTCCATTCTGAACTAAGTGGCACTGCCAGTTGATATACATTTCCAGTACCTATGGATGAAGTAGAAAGGAATACATCCTGATTCTCAAGCTGCATCAGCGGGTAATAATTGGATTGGTTTGTGATTAATCGGAAGTATTTGGAAATCGTTGGGAAGTTTGGATTTTTGGGAATTTCCTTGAAGACCTTATCAAACAATGGATGTTGTAGATCTAATTTTCCAACATTGATTTTAACATCATTTTTGGCTCCATAGGCAGGAATTCCTAAAGATGACGTTAGTGATTTTAGTTCTTCTGATGGTTTATTGTCACTTGGTATAATAAGCACATTTCCACCACCCGTTGCATACTCGTTAATTGCAACTATAATTCCTGAACTTAATGAAATGACTTCATTGAGTACTAATAAATCTGCCGTTTCTAAAGCTTTTAAGTCGATATTACCTGCAGTTTGGTTATTGAGTTTGTAATACGAATCGGCATCGAAAAGTTTATTGACAAATTGGTTTTCGTTACCGCCATTGACCACAAGTACTTCCAATTGTTTTTTAACATTAAAACTTAAAAAGTAAGTGTCATCAAAAATTATTGGGTTGTCTTCAATACTCAGCTTTAATTCTTGCCAACCTCCTTTTGATAGTGTGAAACCTAATTCAAATGTTGACTTCGAATCTCCATCAAGTTCAAATCCAGTTACAGCTTTACGCTCACCGTTGATATCTAAATTAATACTTCCACTATTTATTGGAGATGAACCATGATTTGAAATGGAAACTTTAAGAGCGATTGGTTCACTTAATAAAATGACAGGGCTTTCAATCCAAGCTGAATCAATGCTTAAGTTATTTGACTCTGAGGCCACTAGTGGAATTGCAGTTAGATGCGTATTAGAATCCAAACTACCAGAAAATGCAAGATCATTCGACTTCTGAAAATCGGATAAAAGGTATAAATGCTTTTTAGTGGCACTAACATTTGAAACTGCCTTATGCACACTAAGAATTGCGTCTTCTAACGACTTAGATGTTTTTTGGATATCAATGTTGTCGATTAACGTTATTGCATCTTCTTGATTAACAGGAGTTAGACTTGTCGTCGAATTACTATTGACGATAAATCGGTCTGTAGCTTTATACGAGTTTACTAATTCCCGTGCTTTTTTCTTTGCTTCTTCAAACAGTGGCCCTTCCGATCCCTCATTTTCCATGCTAAACGAGTTGTCGAGATAAATACCTACAACTTCATCCTCACCATTAACCTGTTGATTTTCTATTGGAATGTAAGGTTGTGCGAATGCAAACACTAAAAATGCAATGGCTAATAGTCGAGCTAAAAGGACTAAAAGGTCTCTAACTTTTTTAACTGATTGTGTTTGTTTTTTGACGTCTTTTAAAAACTTTACGTTCGGAAAAAGAACCTTTTTGTACCTTCTAAAATGAAATAAATGAATTAAAATGGGGATGGCGAGAAGGGTGAGAGCCCATAGGAAATTCGGATGTACAAAAGTCATATAAATGAATACGCTTACTTCTCGTTTTTATTTTGGCAAATGTAATGGGTTTTGTCCAACAACATAACGTCGAAGACGAACATTAGAGCAAGGCAGAAACAAAAAAGACGAAACGAAATAAATACATATACTTTTGCACGCTTAACAACGAATAGTTTACATGTTATACGGAGAAGAGGTAGAAATTGAGTCGGTTTTTTTACACCAAGTAGGTAACAAAAGTTTGGAAGATGGCTGTGTTTTTTCGGAAGAGCCGTTGAAACTCAATGAAAATATTGAGTCTGCTTTTAAGCGATATTTTTTCGATTCATTTAACTCAAACGAAGTGTATCATTTAACCCATGATGTAGATATTAAGCTCAATGAGCTATATTCTTACGTGACGCATATTTTTGAGAACACGTCAACTTTAAAGGAACAGTCTGTAAACATCGCTCGACATTTGTATCGTTGCAGTGAACACCCAAACATTAAATCTGGAGAGCTTTGTGTGGCGTTAATCCGAGATTGCCATTTGGATGGTGAAACCTTGGACGCTGTTGGGATTTTTAAATCAGAAAATAAAGAGACTTTTTTAAAAGTGTTAAAAGATGGGAATCAATTTGACGTAGAAAGTGATGAAGGAATCAATGTCGGAAAGCTTGATAAAGGATGTTTGATTTTTAACGCCAGAAAAGAAGAAGGCTATTTGGTGACCGTTGTTGATCAGACAAATAAGGGAGTTGAGGCAAGATTTTGGTCTGATGAGTTCATACATATTAAACATCGACGTGACGTATATTTCAACACGCAAAATGTGCTTTCTGCGTGTAAATCGTTTGTTTCGGAGCAATTGCCAGAAGAGTACACAATGGAAAAAGCAGATCAAATTGATTTGTTAAATAAATCGATTAATTATTTCAAGGAGAACGAACAATTCAATCAGGAGGAATTTGAAGGAGCTGTTTTTCGGGATCCAGAAATTATCAAGTCGTTTCATACATTCAATGATCAGTATGCCGATGAAAATGACTTAGAGATGCCAGAACACTTTCACATTTCGAAGGAAGCTGTTAAAAAGAAAGCACGTGTTTTTAAGAGTGTCATTAAGCTGGATAAAAACTTTCATATTTACGTTCATGGCAATCGAGATAAAATTGAAAAAGGGGTGGAGTCTGACGGTCGTTCGTACTACAAATTGTACTTCGATAAGGAGGCGTAATTTCCTTTGAACGGATTTGTTTCATTTTTTACATTTTCTTTGCCCCATAATATTTGTCTATGTCATTGTTGACCGCGTTAAAAATTCCTTCCAAGTTTGTATTGCTTCGCAAACATTTTGGTTCTAAACCATTTACGTTGTTGGATGTTGGGTCTGGCAATAAATCAGCAACAGACTTCAAAACATATTTCCCAAATGGGACCTATCATGGTGTTGATATGGTTAAAGACTATAACTATACACCAGACGATTTCAACAAAATGGAGGCGTTTTATGAAATGGATTTAACGCAATTAGACTATAGTGCGATTCCGGATAATCATTTCGACGCGATATTGATGGCGCATATTATCGAACATCTGCACAATGGAGATGAAGTATTAAAACACCTTGCTCCTAAACTAAAGTCGGGAGGTGTGATTTATATCGAATATCCTGGGCAAAAAAGCACAACACTTCCAAGCCGAGAAGGCACACTTAATTTTTATGATGATGATACCCATGTGCGGGTTTATTCTGTTCCTGAGGTTTCTGGCATTTTAGAAGAGTCAGGATTCAATGTCTTATCAGGAGGAATGCGAAGAAGCTACCGCAATATTGCCATGATGCCGATTAAGTTTATTCATAATCGCATAAAATATGGTCATGTATTGGCAAGTGTTTATTGGGATTGGTATGGTTTCGCTGAATATGTTTGGGCGAAGAAGAAGTAAGAGTACTTTTATTGAAAGTCCAAATTACCGCACAATCATAACTGTACCTTTTCGCTCGAATGGGTGCCCATTGTAAAATCGACCTGAGACAATGAAAATGTATTGTTCGACTTCGCTTTTTTCTCCCTGATATACACCATCCCAATATTCATCAATTTTTTGAGTTTCAAATATTTTTTCGCCCCAGCGGTTATATATCTGAAATAAATACCCGTCTGTTGAAACACCTTCCATTATTGGCCTAAAGACATCATTGGTGCCAGGTGTTTTTGTTGGAGAGAAGGCGGATGGTACAAATACATAACCACTATCAAAAACAGTTAAATACAGCGGGCGAACAAAGGTGTCTTTACAACCAAATTTATTAGCAGTTTCTAGTTGAATAGAAAATTGACCGGGATTTAATGGTTCGAAAGTGGCATGTTCGTCAATACTTGTGGAAACGATATTGTTGTCTTGGTCAGACATCTCCCATAAATAACTAGTGCCATCAACACTTTCGTTTTTTAAATTGAAAAACGGGTTCGGTAAATATTTTTCTTTTTCGGTAATGGTGAAAAAGGCAAATGGTTTTGGATACACTCGAATTAGTTGATTAAAAGTGGTATCAACTTCTCCACCAGGTCCGTAAGCAACTAACGTAATGTCATAGTAACCCTCGTTTATAAAGGTGTGATTGGGTTCTTCTTCGTTAGATTCTGAACCATCATTAAAAAACCAACGATACCGGTTTGCATGAATGCTTTGTTGCGTAAAAGCTACTTCAAATGGACTACAACCTGCAGTATCTGAACTACTAAAATTTGGAATAGGGAAGGGTGGTTCGATGTAAATAGGTTTTGAAACTGTGTCTCGGCATAATCCATTGTCAACGATAAACATGACCGAATATCTGCCCGAGTCGCTATATGTGTGCGAAGGGTTCTGTGCGTTTGAAGATGCACCTAAGTCGTCAAAATCCCACGAATATATTAATCCGCTGGTTGGTGCGCTCATATCTGTAAACTGAACTAACGAGTTAGGCATTTTTGGGTTATTTGGTGTAAATGTAAAATCTGCTTTAGGACGGTCAACAGCTGTTACCATGGCAATTTTTGACATAGAATCTGCGCAACCATTTACATCATATCCAACATATTTTACGGTAAAGGTTCCTGCACCCCCATAAATATAACTTGCCTGTGAATCCCGTGAAATTGCGCCATCTCCAAAACTCCATTTGTGATATTTAGCGAAGGTCGATTGGTTGTTGAATTGCACAACGTCTCCAACACAAATTGAATAGTTTCTAGTGGTGTCGAATTTTATAGTTGGAAACGGATTCATTGAGACATTTTCAACGGCAGTGTCAGCACAACCCGCGTGGTTATTGATAATTAACTGTATTGTGTAATTAACAAAAGCGGAGCTATTTCGTGGCAATAAATGGGTGGGTTCCTTTTCGGTACTGGTATTTCCGTCGCCAAAAGACCATTGGTTTGATATATTGTTGATACTGCGATTGACCAGCGTATGATAGCCAGAGTCACACACGTTCAATCGAAATGGAGAAAAATCAGCAATCGGTTCTGGTAGTATTTTAAAGTCGATGGTGTCTCGATCAATGCATTGATATTGATTGATCGTTCTTAATATTACTCGCAATTTTCTTGTAACGCTTGATATGTTTTGGTAGGTATAGTTTGGTTCGTTTAGATCGGATGTGTCGCCATTGTTGAAATCCCAATACGAGTCTGTGTAATTGACTGAGTTGTTTATGAAATTTACTGTATTAGGCGAACAAAAAGAGTCTAGTGTGTTGCCTATTTGCGCAATTGTAAACGGATGAACAACAACAGCCTGTTCAATGGTGTCTCTGCAATTATTAGAGGAAATCGCTTGAAGGATGACACTGTATTGCAATTCTTCAGTGGCATTTTTCCCTTTCCTATATTGATAGTCGAGATTCTCTTTAGTTGACGTAAATCCATCCGATAAATCCCAGAAATAATTAGTAGCACCTAGGGATGTATTCGTAAAATAGAAACTATCGTAATAACATATGCTGTCTTCGGCTATGGTGTAATTCGCAATCGGCTGTGCCCACACGGTAACTTTTTGGTTAAATGTATCGCTAGTGCACCCATTTTTACTTTTGGTTTTTAAACGAATCAAATAGGTTGTATCATTTAATAGCGCATATGGGAACAATGCGTTTGTATCTACTGGAGATTCTGAAAATCCATTTCCCAAATCCCAATAATTGGTGTCGTTTAGAGCGCTTGTATTTGTAAAACTAACGAACAACGGACCGCAACCAATAGTGTCGCTTGCGCTAAAAGAAGAAGAAGGAGTTGGGTAAATTGTGACGGAATCAATCATCGTGTCTTTGCACCCATGATCTGTAATCGAAATCTGCTGAATCGTGTATATTTTGTCCACGTTTGACCCTCCTTCATAAAACTGTATTGTGTCGTTTTTGCTTGTTGATTGAGTGGAATTTCCGAAGTTCCATGCAAATGTCATTTCATCAATAGTGCTCGTATCGAAAGGTATGGATTGGTTACTAAACTGCACGACTAACGGCGAACAACCAGCATTTGTGTCCATTGTGAATAGAGCTAACGGTTTTGGGTAAACTTGGATTGTGTGTTTAATGCTATCCACGCAACCATGCTCAGTAAATCCCACTAATCCAACTTGGTAAAAGGTGTCTTTCGTTGAACTTGATGAAAAGGTAGCTGTTGGGTTAATGTTCTCTGAGGAGTCTCCATTGCCAAAATTCCATACAAACCTCATTAAGTTTATTGAACCTGAATTGTTCGGAACAGACTTGTTGTCAAAAGAGTTTTGTAAAACACCACAGCCAGCGGAGTCTGATGGCACAAAGGCTATGGTTGGTTTCGGGTATACAGTTATTGTATCCCAAAATGTCGCTGAGCAGTTCGTCGATGAAGTAACATTTAGACTTACATAATATACAGAATCCTTAGTTTTTGATTCTTCAAACGATTGTGTTGTTGGAGTAAACGCTGTATCGGTATTTCCGTTTCCAAAATCCCATAAATAATCTATGTCGTTGTTTCCACTTGCGCCATTTGAATTCGATTGATTTGAAAAACGAACCGTTAATGGATAACAACCTTCATTTGTATCCACAGAAAACGAGGCGTATGGAATCGCAAAAACTTTCCGAACTGCATACGCTGTGTCAACACAACCAAGCCAACTTTTAGCAATTAGCTGAACAGAATATGCTGTGTCTCCTGCTTCTGTGCCTACAAACGTCACTATTGGTTCTTTAGAGTTTGAAGACGTTGCGTTGCTGAAATTCCATTGATATGTTTCACTATACGTTGAGGTATTTACAATGGTATCATTAAAAGGGCTGCAACTAGAATCAGTGGTTTTTAGAATTGATGCAATCGGGTTTTTTCCAGTATAAAAGGTTTGGCTGAAGGTATCACTTTCACAACCAATGGTGTCTTTGGCCACCAGTTTTAGATTGACAAATGTTGAATCTGTATGTATCGTAATACTATCTATTTGTGTCGATTTGGACAAGAAGGAGTCGTTTTTTAACCAAATAAAATCACTGGCATTTTTACTATCATTTTTAAACTGGAACGTAAATGGGGCGCAGGCGACAGAATCTTGTAAAGTTATGATTGCTTCTGAGTTTGGTTTAATGCTGATTAAAATGGTGTCAGAAGTTTCGCAAATAGTTTTGTTTATAGCCTTTATTATAACTTGAAATGATCCGCTAGTTTGAAAAACATGCTTAAAAAATCCAGACGATTTAATCGAATCGACAACTGAACCATCACCATAGTCAATCAATAAAAAGTCGTAATGTTTAGAATTATTGTTAAAAGTAATAGTATCCAACGAGCAATAAACGGAATCAAAAGATACGTCGATTTCAGGTAGCCGATAAACCTCTATCTCTTTTGATATAGTGTCTGTACCGCATGTATCGTTAGCGATTAATCTAATTTCGTATATTCCACTGTCGTTATAACTAACGAGCGGTGGATTAGCTAACGTCGATGTGTCACCATTTCCAAACATCCAATAGTAATTAATCGAATTAGTAAAGTCTGTAGTTGTTGCATTTTTAAGACTGAGATCTAAAATTGCGCATCCGTCAGATTCTCCTGTAAAATTCGCAGTTGGTTTATCTTTTATTTCAACGGTTTCAGTGGCAGATCGCGCACCACATCTATTACTGACTCTAAGTTTGAGAGTGTACTTACCACGTTGAAGGTATAAATGACTGTCGATTGCGCCATACGAGGTATCTCCATCTCCCCATTCCCATAACCTCGATAAACCATAACCAGTACTTGTGTCTCTTACCGTGACTTTTACACTGCCACAACCGAGGAGAGTATCTGATACAAAACCGATAACGGGTGTGTATACCACATTGAATGTCTGGCACATTGTATCGTTGCCACATTTATTCTTGGCAATCAAACATACTTTTTTTGGGCCTTGAACTTTATAAGAGTGAGTAACATTACCGTTGCTTGAAATCCATCCAGAATTTGTGCCATCGCCAAAATCCCAATAATACTGTTTAGAGTCTGGGAAAATGCAAAAGCTATCGGTGCTATTGTTAACGAACGTGAATACACCACTTGTGTCACAATTGCTGCTATCAATTTCAAACAGGGCTTTGTCGACTTTAGAAACTTGAATTGGGTTCCAAGTTGTTTGCGAGAAACCGCAGGCATTGCTGGCAACTAATCGAACTGTCCCATTACAAAGCGTGCCTGAATAGGTGTGCGTATACGCTTGGTTGTACGTGGTATTGTCGCGTGTTAACGATTTTCCATCACCAAAAGTCCAGGTAAATATTGTACCGTTAGAGATGTTGGATGAATTATTGACAAATTTGATGGCAAAAGGGGCACAACCAACGTTAAACCCAGAGTTAGGACCCACAATTCCAGCGGTAGGTATTCGTTCGTTAATTACTAAACCAATGGTAGTATCCACACATCCTCCTGTGTCTGTTGTGATAAAGTAGGTTGTAAACGAGCCAGTGGATACATATAAGTGTGAAATGACGCTGTCTTTGGGTAATGCAGAAAATGTGTTGGAATTCCCATCGCCCCAAACAATTTTTACAGAATTAATCGAGTCTTTATTTTTAGTGGTTACCAGAAATGAATCAGGATCTGTGTTTTGTTGGATGCAGTTTGCCCATTCTGGCGTTTCAGAGTAGCCTCCAGGATTACCGGTGAATTCAATTCGAGGCTTTGCTATTGTAACTGTTTTTTCAGAAGAGTCAATACATCCATTGCCGTCAATAGATTTTAGTTTTACTAAATAAGCTCCACGATGGAGAGATAATGAGAATGTTTTCGAAGTGCCGTGTGACGTGTCTTTTAAAACACCGTCAAGGTACAGTTCATATACTGCGGAAGCTGCGAGAGACCCGCTAGAGTTATTTGTAATTTGTACGGTTTTAGGAATACATGATCCAGATTGACTGGTCGAAAAGTTGACTGTAATGTTGGTGCAAGCTGACACAACGGATGCTGTTATAAGCAACACGATCACTCCAAAACCTCTTTGAGACAGAGGCAATAAAAGTAGTAATAGCTGCATCTATGAAGTGTGTTGTCAACAAAGATACAAATATTAAAAGTCAGCGCAGATAGACAGCAAATCGAGATTCAAATCTTTAAAAAACGTTTCAAGAAGTGGGGTTAGATGTTTCTTAAAAATAAATAACTTTGCCGACTTATAAAAATTAGATAAAAACATGGTTAGCGCTCAAGGCAATAAGAAAATCGAAGAATTATTGGCATCTGTTCGAAAGGAATTCAATAGTGAAGAAGTAATCGAAGCTCTAAAAGAAATTAGAGAAATTGCACGGTTGGAGCGTAATCCAGCCCTCGTAAAAATCTGTCGTTTGGCGTATACCTACATTGAAGAGAATGACTCGTTTGACATAAACTTTGTTGATGAAGAAGAAGGCTTGGACATGACAGACTTTGAATACTTGTTAGAGTTAATGCTTCAATCTGAACGTGAGGTTAATCTTCAGGAAATTAGAGAAATACGTGACTTGTTGAACACTGAGCTTTACGGATAGTAAAGCGGTTATAACAGTCAAAAGAGTATACTACCTGCACTAATTGTAGGGTTTTATCTAATACATTTGACACATCATACATGACAAACGAACAGCTGGTAGAGTTAAAAGGCAGAATCAATGCCTTGGGGAGGTATCTTTGACATACCCCAGAAAACTGCAGTAATTGAGCAAAAAGAAATAGAATCTCAAGACCCAACATTTTGGGATGATCCTAAAAAAGCGGAGACTCACTTACGCGAAATCAATAAAATCAAAATTTGGACAGATTCTTTTGCCAAAATTGAAGCAATGACGGAGGATTTGGAAGTCCTCTATGAGTTTAAAACACTTGGAGAAGTTGAGGATAGTGAGGTCGATGTTCAATACGATAAAGCAGTATCTGCTTTAGAAGATCTTGAGTTCAAAAACATGATGAGCGGAGAGGAAGATCAACTCAACGCTGTTATTGAAATCAATGCTGGTGCTGGTGGCACAGAGAGTAACGACTGGGCAGTTATGCTTCAGCGGATGTATCTCATGTGGGCTGAAAGAAATGGCTATAAAACAGAATTACTTGATCAAGTTGATGGCGATGTTGCAGGCATAAAGTCATGTAGTATTGAAGTCTCAGGTGATTTTGTTTACGGGTATCTAAAAGGCGAAAATGGAGTTCACCGATTAGTAAGAATTTCACCGTTTAATGCTCAAGGAAAACGACAAACCTCTTTTGCTTCTGTATATGTTTACCCGCTTGTGGATGACACCATTGAAATTGTTGTTAATCCAGCAGACATTTCATGGGATACGTTTAGAAGTAGTGGGAAAGGCGGGCAGAATGTAAACAAGGTTGAAACAGCTGTTCGCCTAAGGCATGAACCTTCGGGTTTGGTAATTGAATGTCAGCAAGCACGATCGCAACTTCAAAACAAAGATATGGCAATGAAGATGTTAAAGTCTCAGCTGTATGAAATTGAATTGCGGAAAAAGAATGAAGCACGTGCTGAGATTGAGTCCGACAAAATGAAAATAGAGTGGGGGAGTCAGATTCGAAACTACGTCATGCAGCCATATAAGCTTGTGAAAGATGTGCGAACAAGTCATGAAACGAGTAATGTTCAAGCGGTTATGGACGGAGATCTAAACGAGTTTTTTAAAGCATATTTGTTGAAGAGCAGTGGGAAGAGCGAAGGATGAAGTCAGAAGTCAGAAGTCAGAAGTCCGAAGTCATAAGTTTGAAGGCGGAATGACGAAGTTGGAATTGATACTTGAAAATTGACAATGTGTGTTGCCCCGACGTCGGTCAGGCGTGCTTTTATTACTTTTTATGGTCGAACGCCTAATGAAAAAAAAACGGTCAACGCTATTTAGGAATATAAACAAGTTAGCAACTATCAATTTTCGACGTTATATTATTTTTGTCAAAATCAAAATAACAGCATGAAATATATTCCTTCTCCTCAATTTAAATATTTCTTTTTGGGATTTTTTGTGTTTGCTTTTTTTATATCATGTGATAAAGATGAATCCAAAGAAGCGCAAGGACAGCCTAGTCCAATTGTTTGGCAAACTGATTTTGGTAAAATACATGCAACAACTCAGAATTTCATTTACAAAAACTTGTTAATCCAGGGGCAGAGTGAAAAAAGTTATGGAGGAACGTTTTCGATTTATGGCTTAACGTTAGATTCAGGTAAGGTTGTATGGGAAAACAACGATTGGAAAGGAGATGTTGAAGCCGATTTTTTATTTGATTTAGAGAACGCAGTTATTAGCGAGAATATTTTAGTTGTCGGAGGTCTAGACTTTATTTTGGCAATCAACGTCGAAAATGGTGAAACGATTTGGTCAAGCACTATTGCTAAAGGTTTGACTGGAATACGATTAATCGATGGATGGGTTTACAAGCCAACACATGACGGTCAAGGAGTTAGCAGTTTGGTACGCTTTGATATAAATACTGGAACGATGGAGAAATTGTTTGAAATGACCAAGCAGGTTGAAGGGGAAGGGAAGTACAATTTGCTAATCCGTCTTCCTGTAAGGTGGACTTCTCCAGTTGGTGAAGCTTTATTTATTACTAAGGTGATAGCCTATGAAAATATAAATAGTGGAGGAGAGAGTCGTACCGATATTGTAGCGTATAATGCTACTTCAGACTCATATCAATGGTATTTAAAAGAATTTAGTAGCGAGTGGAATATGCAAAGTCCAGAGATTCAAGATAGTTTGATTTTTATTAAAGATAATTTTAATACAAGTTGTTTGCATGCAGAATCAGGTCAGCTAAAGTGGGTTGCAACACCTGATAATAGTAGTTATTTCGACAGCAATTTATTTCCATTTATGGAAAATGTTATTCAGGTGGTTCAAGACGATGGGACTTTTTTAGTAATCAATAAATTTTCTGGAAAGAAGAGTGTGAATTCGAATGTAGGGCCAATAAGCTTTAACAGGTTTACCTTGCGTAACGATAGTTTATGGACTGCATCGAGCGGCGTAATTGTGATAAATGCATACTCAGGAGAGGTTCTGAAGCGCTGGAATAATAAGGGTAAAGGTTCATGGAATAAATCTATTGTCTGCCATCCAGAAAAGAGGTTTGTTTATACCAGTGACAATCGATACGTATATTGTCTTGACCCCAATGAGATGTAAGAGTAGAAAGATGTTTTAATTGAGAACAAACGACAGAGAATTGAAAATTGAGAATCGACAATGCAGTTCAGTAACGTCGGTCAGAGAAGCTTTGATTACGCAATAGGGTCGTATACCTATTCAAAAAATGGTCAACGGTTTTGAGGGATTACATCATTTTAAATTTCAATTGACAATTATCAATTCTCAATTAACTTTGTCCCGTCTAAAAAACAACCTACCCAGGTGGTGAAATTGGTAGACACGCCACCTTGAGGGGGTGGTGACCTTACGGTCGTGCAAGTTCGAATCTTGTTCTGGGTACTAGATGATCAAAGGGATCAATGTCGATGGGTTCAACGTGGTTCCAAAAAGAAAGATAAGTCGATGCTTGCATCAGTTTTAGCTTGATTTTGGAATCTAGGCTGCGCAGCAGAATGCTACGTTAATCAACTCCTCGACTTTTCGAGATCGCGTTAGCAATCTTGCTGCTCAATAGATCTATGATCTATAAACAATAGCGCAAAAAGTCAAATATGGGCTTATCAGCCCAAACCCGATTTTACTTTTTGAAACGCAAAAACTAAAGAAAAACGTCTTGACAGAAATATGCTATCTCCGCTCTCTGCTGAATGCTAACAAAATCTCATAAAAGGACGTAAACTCTTTTATGGATTTTCTACAGCATTCAACATTCACCCAACCGCCGGCCCGCATTTCTGTCTTTCCGGCGCTCGCTTCGCATTTAAAGATTAGTGTTGAATCCTAAATATGAGGTAAACTTAAATATAACAAGTTGATGAGATTTAAGAGCCGATTAATATTGTTAATGATTAATGAAAGTACGAATAACCTGTACGTGTCAAGTCGTAAGTAATTCGTGAAATGCGCTTTGATTTTTGTGCAAATGACAACTTATTGTTGTCAACAGGTATAAGTCTTTAACTATGCGGAAATGGTATTATCTGTGGAAAAGTGTAAGGTAAAAGGCACTACACTGCAGCGTACTTTTGTTTAGAAGTCGAAAAAAGCTTCTAAACACAAACAGGGCTATCGCCCTGCCTTAAGTTAATTAAAGGAATAATCTCCGAAACCTCATCTCCAATGAGGTAATATTGGCGGAAAGAGAAATCACCAGAATTCCAATCTGGGGAAGATGCAAATCCGAAAAAAAGATTATTTCTTTTCTTTTATTATGACTACGAAATTATCGCTTTAATGAACAAAAAAATCTACTAGTTTATTAACATCATAAAAAATGTTAAGATTATTTCTAATATTTTTAACAGAAATGTCAAAGAAAACGACAGTATTTACAGGATTTCAGCATTGTGTATATTTATCTAAATATGTGTCATATTATAATTCAAAAACCAATTACTAATATATTTTAAAACCTTCTAAATTCAATTGAAGGGACTTCTTAAATATTGTTTATTTAGACTTCAGTTTAGACACCAAATTAAATGACCCAGCTAGAATTATTTGAATTCCTTCGCCAGAAAATAAAACACATTCAAGTCCAAAAAGCCAAACCAGTTTTGGTCGCTGTAAATGGTATTGAAGGTACAGGTAAAACAACTCTTACAGAAAAACTTTGCGACTATCTTCAGTCTCAATATGTTAATGCGATTCATGTAACTATTGATGGTTTTCATAATCCCAAAGCTGTTCGATATGCAAAAGGGCGGGATTCTGCACTCGGCTATTATCACGATGCATATAATGAAAATGCTTTTGTTGAACACGTGTTAGAGGCGTCGCAAAGTGATTGCCCCCATTACGTCCCTGCCATCCATGATTTAGACTCAGATGAAAAATTATCACTGGAACCAATATTCCTTCAGCGTGATACAGTGATTTTAACAGATGGAGCATACTTATTTAAAAATGTTTATAGGCCACATTGGGATTTGAAAATCTACCTTAAAACGAGTTTTGAAATTGCACAGAAAAGAGGAATTGAAAGAGATAAACTAGTTCTTGGAGGCTACGAATCAACCAAAGAAAAATACCTCAATCGCTATCACAGAGCTTCAACTATCTACATTCAAGAAAATGACCCAGAAGCGTGTTCAGATATTCTGATTGACAATTCCGATTTTCAGGATTTGAAAGTTCTAAAACCTGAGTAATACATTCCGATACTTCACTACAACTAGTGATTTTTTTAGTTCTATGTTAAACTACCTTTGAATCGAGTGGTTGTAACTACTCATTGAACTAAAATTATAACGTGTTGTCACAAAACGCCACAAGAAAATATCTTTTCTCTTGCTCATGCTGTACCGTGGATGTTAGTACGTTCCCTATAATCACAGCGAATATGCACAATGATATTCCAACCAGGAAGCAAATAGAAGAGTATGAGAAAATGTTTAAGGATGCATTGCGAAGTACAATTGGCTCATTTGTCATAATAGTCAAACCGTCGTCAAACGTAAGAGTTGCGGTAAAAACACGGTTGGCACTTCAACAAGTCATCGAGCGAATAGAATGGGAATTTCAGAGTAGATTGAAACTGACGATTCAAGTTATTCCGTCTAAACCAATGCGGGCATTGGAGAAAAGTCTTAACTTTTTCTCTAAGCCATTTGCGCCACAAGTAATCGTGAATACCTTTGAAGAGGCAAACGAATTGGCATTAAGTCATATCGGTTTGCCATATTTGTAGTTGTTTATGAAAAATATTTTTTACGCGCTTCCAGTAATATTCATACTTGCAAGTTGCAGTGCTCCAAAATCACCAGATTTTAAAACGATTAAAAACGCACGGGTAACAAAGGCAAAAGGCAATATTTACACTGTAACTGCAGATGCAGTTTACACAAATCCAAATAGTATTGGAGGAAACTTGGTTGCGCTGGAAATGGACATTACGGTAGATGATGTAAAAGTTACGCATATTTCTCAAACAAAAAGTGCTGTGATTCAGCCTGAAACAGATTTTGTGGTTCCAATCACGTTTGATGTAGATATCAAAAACGTTGTTAAAAAGGATAAAAACGCTGTTTCTGCTTTCTTAAATAAGCTACTTAAAGATGAAGTTGATGTGAACTACAGCGGCCACCTAACCGTTCAATTCTTAAGCCGACAATTTGAGGTACCTGTTGATTATACCGAAGGAGTGTCTCTTGGGTTAAACTATAATTAGCTTATTCTTTGATGAACTGGGTTCGATAAATTTCGTCAAGCACAATCGTGTAAACACCAGTTTTTAGACTTCGAATATCGATTTTATCTTGATCGTTCGTTTTTTGATTAAGTATAAGTTGACCTGTTGAATTGTAAATCACAATTTCTTTAGCTCCGTTTATTTGTAAAAAAGTAGAGGCTGGGTTTGGCGATAGTGAGATGTTGGCTTTCTGCAAATTTCTTAGGCTAACATTATCGGTTACTCTTATTTTTTTGGTTGCATAGTAAGGACAACCACTGCTATCTTCTCCAAAACAGGTGACTTTAAATATTCCTATGGTGTCGTAACGGTGTGTTACTTTTATTCCTGATGCGGTATCCTTATCACCAAATGCCCAAAACGTTGATTGATGACTGAATTGGTCTAGCCTAAACGCCAGTGGTGCTGATGAGTGTCTATCCCAAACACTATCTGAGCAAACTATTTTGGTTGAATCAAAAATAGGATAGCGGACATAATATTTTTTTGTAATGCTATCATCGCAAAATTGTCGTCCAAAACTAACTTGTCTTCCAATAACAAGGGTTACAGCTAAGGTGTCTGGTTTAGTCGTGTTTAATTTAAAGTCGTATAGACGTCCGATTTCACCGTGATTGGTAAACCACTTACTCCGTGTCCTATCATACGTGCCATAAATTGGTTGGTCTGGTGGTGTTGACGAGTTTATAAAGTTGAATTCGTTATTGACTAAACATTGTATAGAATCATTTCCTGAGATCGTATCAAGATAGAAATCTAAATTCCATGGCACAACAACGGTATCGTCTTGAGAAAACGTTGAGAAACATGAACCAAATTTTGCTGTTAGCTCTACGGGAATGACCCCACCTTTGTTATGAGTATATGTAAGATCTTTAGAAGCTGTAACTGAATCTCCTATTTTCCATGAATAGGTCATAGCTCCAGAAAGACTGTTTGACGATTGATTGGTGTAAATGTACTTGTTTCCGGAGAGGCATTGGTATCGTTGGTTAGTCTTAAATTTAGCATTTAAGTTTTCGTTTTTTACCTTTAAAACATTTGTGCCACCAGTTATCAAATAATTAACTGAGGTGTTTCTATTGTATTCATAAATTGATATCGTGTACTCTTTGTTAGCTTCAATACCTGATACGGTCACTGTTGAATCTTGGCCGTTATACACGCAATACGTTTTTGTGCCGATTCTACTGCCGCTGCCAAAACTGGATTTTCCGACATATAAATATCCTTCTTTTGGTACACTTCCATCAAGATCTTCCGTTTTCGTAACCCAAACAACACGACTACTGCCATTACCGGGTTTCCACGAAATCTTAATGGAGTCACAACTAATTGCTTGAAAAGTGAAGTTAGAGGATGGTTTTGTAGGTGTTTGTCCGAACACCAATGTTGATGTGCAAACAAGGATAATAATAATCTGTAGGAGTGATTTCATTTAAAAAATAATGAGTCAGTTTAATATATAGACACGATTTTTTATAGAAAGTTGCCTAACATTATTAGGAAAGGCATAAATAGAACCGACGTAGTCACTGGTAATAGTTAGTGTTTGTCGATTTTTTCGATTACATAGCTTACTGTAATTCCAACCTGACTTGCTCTGAATTGCTGAGTGGTTCCTGAATAATTGTAACTGAACTTCCGAGGATAAACAGAGTACATTAAACCCAATGAAACACGGTTTTCATTATAAGGAAAATAGTAATTAATTCCAGCCTGAAAACAGTTTGTTAGCTGATTTTGATAATTTCCTTTGGAACTGATAAGTGTAGTTTTAGAAACTACATTTCCACTGCCATTCCCTCTATATAACCAAGTTTCAGTTTTTTTGTAATCGCGAAATGTAAAGCCAAATTGGTACCCGGCCAGGACGTTTAATCTCGGGGTAATGTTAATTCTCAAACCAAGCGGGACATTGACAATGTGCATAGATTCACTATGACGTATTTCTGTCCAGCCAGAAAGTATACCGCTGAATGGAATATCGGAAGACATCAGATTAGTAAATGTATATCCCACGCCAAGATCAACACCAACTTTTTCATTAAAATGATGTGTCTCAGTTTTGCTTAAGCTAAGACCATATCGATGCATATTCGCTTCGTTTTTGGTGGATAGTACTTTAAAAGCAGTAACGTTGAAATGGTGATTTGTACCCGTTTGACTAATCGCTAAAAATTGGCTAAAGAACACAAAATAAACACTGATTATGGTTTTACGAAGCATTTTAGGTTTTGTCAAACTAATTGATTTTATATTCTAATCCCAAGGAATTAAGAGCATCAATCCATTCGTTGTTTACATTTATCTTAAAAGCGGTCGAATACATATCAACTTTGTATTTGTCTTTAAAGTCGATAACCTCCAAGTTTAGGCTTGCGTTTCCTTTCTCGCCGGATGCCAAGCTGTGAAGTTTGTTTACTAAATGGTCATCTAATTCCTCCAAATTGATGGTCAGCGTTAATTGCTCTAGATATTTTTCACGAATATCATGCAAGAAATCAATGCTCATTATTTTGATTTCTTTTACGGTTTCATCGTAATATCTACCTTGAATCTTAGCGGTGATAAACAACATAGAGTTGGGTGCTAGGTAGCCTTTAAACTTTGCATAATCATCGCCAAACAGCATGAATTCGCTTGAGCCACTGAAATCTTCTAAACTGAAAATTCCAAATGCTTTGCCGTTTTTGCTCATTCGACTTTGATGAGAAGTAACGATACCTGCGAATTTTAGCCCAGACTTGTTACCCATTTTTCCCAAATCCGAAAGTTCTTGAACTTTGGTATTACAAAAGAAATCAATGTCTGTTTTGTGGTTATCCAACGGATGACCGGAAATGTACATTCCAATAATTTCCTTTTCGCGGTTCAAACTTTCCATTTTGTTCCAGGGAGTAACCTCGGGAAATTTAGGCTCACTTAATGTAACAGCAGAATCTCCACCAAAAAGTGATGCTTGTGCGGTTGCTTGCTGTGCTTGAAAATCATTACCATAGCGAACCGCAAGTTCAATTCCATTTGATCCACCTTCGCCTCCTTTTTCAACTAACAAAGCCCTATGGTAGCCTTCAAATTGGTCGAATGCACCAGCCAATGCCAGTCCTTCTAACGACTTTTTATTAATGGTGCGAAGATTTGCTCGCTTTGTCAAATCAAACAAGCCTTCATACGGACCATTTTCAGTTCGTTCACGTACAATTTCTTCTGCCGCGGCTTCTCCAACTCCTTTTATTGCTGCCATTCCCACACGGATATTTCCTTCCTGGTTTACAGAAAATGTCAAAAGACTTTCATTCACATCTGGACTCAACACCTGCAGCTTCATGTTACGGCATTCCTCCATAAACATTGACAGCTTTTTGATATCGCTCATGTTGTGGGTTAAAACCGCAGCCATATATTCAGCTGGATAATGAGCTTTTAAGTATGCGGTCTGAAACGCAACCACTGAGTAGCAAGTAGCGTGACTCTTATTGAACGCATATGCGGCAAATGCTTCCCAATCTTTCCAAACTTTTTCCATTACCTCCGCCTCATGCCCCCGCTCAGCTGCGCCTTCAATAAACTTCGGTTTCATTTCGTCGATGAGCGATTTCTTTTTCTTACCCATCGCTTTTCTCAAACTGTCGGCTTGACCTTTTGAAAAACCAGCAAGTTTTTGAGAAAGTAACATTACTTGCTCCTGATAGACCGTAATACCATACGTTTCTTCCAAGTATTCTTTCATGTCTGGATCGTCGTAAATGATTTCTTCACGACCGTGCTTCCGGTTGACAAAGTTTGGAATATACTCCATCGGGCCAGGACGGTAAAGGGCATTCATCGCTATCAAATCCTCAAACTTTGTTGGCTTTAACGAACGAAGATGTTTCTGCATCCCCTCGCTCTCAAATTGGAAAATACCCACGGTAGAACCTCGTTGAAATAATTCGTAAGTTAATTCGTCATCAAGGGGGATTTCGTCTGGATCAATTTTTATTCCGTGTTTAGCTTCTATAAGAACAATTGCATCTTTAATAATGGACAAAGTTCGTAATCCCAAAAAGTCCATTTTTAGAAGTCCAGCATCTTCTACAACACTGTTATCAAATTGCGTTACCAATAAATCAGAATCTTTTGCAGTGGTAACCGGAATTAAATTCGTAATCTCTTCAGGTGTAATAATCACTCCACATGCATGAATACCCGTATTTCGAACGGAACCTTCTAAAGCAACCGCTTGATTAAGCACCTGACTTTCTAAATCTGTACCCTCACGCATTAAACGCAATTCGTCAACCTGCTGCATTTGGTCGGAATTGAGTTTTTGCTTCAACTCCTTTAAGTCCATATTGAACAGTTTATTCAACGAAATATCTGGGACTTTTTTGGCAATTTTATCAACGATTGGAAGTGGTAAATCCAACACTCGTCCAACGTCTCGAATCGAAGACTTTGCTGCCATCGATCCATAGGTAATGATTTGAGCAACGTTATTTTTTCCGTATTTGTCAATAACGTAATCGATAACTTTTCCTCTACCAACATCGTCAAAGTCAATATCAATATCTGGAAGGGACACTCTTTCAGGATTTAAGAAACGCTCAAACAGTAAGTCGTACTTAATAGGATCCACGTTTGTAATTCCAACGCAGTAGGCCACGGCAGAACCCGCTGCAGAACCTCTACCAGGTCCAACAGCAACGCCTAATTCGCGTGCAACTGTCGTGAAATCTTGAACAATCAAGAAGTATCCAGGATATCCTGTTTTTGCAATTGTCGCTAATTCAAAATCGAGTCGTTCACGCACAACTTCGGTAATTTCTCCGTAACGCCTTTTTGCACCTTCATACGTAAGGTGTCGGAGGTATTCGTCTTGGTCTTTAAAGCCAGGAGGCAAAACGAAGTGGGGAAGAAGAACATCTTGTTTGAGCTTCGGCGGTGTAATCTTATCGACGATTAAATTTGTGTTATCTATTGCTTCAGGAACGTCTTTAAACTTCTCAAGCATTTCCGCTTGAGTTTTAAAATAAAACTGACTATTTGGGAACCCAAAACGAAAATCTCGACCTTCCCCAACTGGGGTGCTTTGCAAATCACCAGTATTTATACACAACAGGATGTCGTGCGCATTGAAGTCTTCTTCTTCGACGTAATGCGAATCGTTTGTTGCGACAGCTGGAACACCATATTTTTTCGACCATTTTAATAAAACCTGATTCACATACTCTTGGCTTTTACCCGTTTTATCTAGATCTTCTAAATCATGACGCATAATCTCGATGTAGTAATCATCACCAAAAATATCCAGCCATTCTAAAAAGATCTTTTCAGCTTCTTCTTCGCCTTTATGTAAAATAGCTTGTGGCACTTCAGCACCAATACAACAGGTAGTTGCAATAATACCTTCGCTATGTTTCTTGATGAGTTCTTTGTCGATCCTTGGATATTTACCATACAATCCATCAATAAATCCTAGCGAACATAGTTTTGAGAGATTTTTATATCCTTCATGGTTTTTAGCAAGCATTAGTTGATGATATCGCTTGTCTTTTTTACCTCCTGTAAACGAGCGCTGAAATCGATCTTCAACGACATAAAACTCACAACCCACAATCGGTTTTACCCCTTGACGTTCTGCCTCAACTACAAATTTGAAAACACCAAACATGTTCCCATGATCTGTAAGCGCAACAGCCTTCATGCCATCGGCTTTAGCTTTTGAAATCATACCAGGAATACTGGCTGCTCCATCAAGTAGTGAGAATTGAGAATGACAATGTAGGTGACAAAAATCGGGCATAAAATAAAGTCTTGAACTTCCTTCGAAGATACATTTTGCGTTGCGATTATTTTATGAAATGGAGAAAGTGTGGATTTCTCTATGAGAGTATTTTAATCCACTGAAAATCACACACAAATACGGTTTGAGTTGCTCATGAACTCCTAAATCTTTTATCTTTGACACATGAGTCTTACAGAAAAAATCAATGAGCAACTGAAAGTTGCTATGAAAGCAAAAGATCAAGCGACACTTCGATCTTTGCGTGCGATAAAATCAGCGTTGTTAATTTTAAATACGTCTGGGGGAAAAGGTCCAACGGAAGAAGATGAAATAAGTGCATTGGTTAAAATGGCCAAACAACGAAAAGACTCATTGGCACTTTATAAAGAACAAAATCGAGAAGATTTAGCCGTTATTGAAGAAGAGGAGTTAGCCGTAATTGAAACGTTTCTGCCAAAACAACTAAGTTCTGAAGAAATCGAGGAGGCAGTCAAAAGTATAATCGAAAAAGTAGGGGCAGCTGGAATGAAAGACATGGGGAAAGTAATGGGAATGGCGTCTCAACAAATGAAAGGTAAGGCTGATGGAAAAATCATCGCTGATAAAGTTAAACAGTTACTTTCTTAAAAATGAGTGAAATCGTCACTCAGGGTTCGAATCCATTAGTCCGATTCATTTCAAAACACTTTAGTCAGTTTTTTGGATACATAAAAAAGTATATTGTTGAAGAGTTCAACTGGAAGTATCTTCTTTTTCTAGTCGCATTTTTAGCGTGCTATATTTATTGGGCGTATCCCGACGGAACCTACAGTTTTTATCGTGAGTTTAGAGCTCAATGGATTGGTAAAATTGGAGTGTTTTGGTATCATATGTGCCTCTACGGATTTCCGTTTATGGTTGCGTACGGAGGTTATATAGTGTCATCAAAGAGATTCGATCTACTAAAAAAGCCTGGCTTTTGGTTCCTTTGCTTTTTTGCTGTTTCCGTGTTTTCATTTCGCCAATATTCGGTTTATTATTTTGATCCAGAAATGTTTGATTTTGAACGTTTTGTGCGTTTTTGGAATCGAGTAATTCGAGATATAACTAAAATGGTAGCAGCCATGTTGCCGATCACTATTTATTGGTTATGGGATAGAAAATACAATACATCGCCGTATGGTTTTACCATTAAAAATTTCAATCTACGACCATATTTTATAATTTTATTGGTGATGCTTCCTTTTGTCATCGGCTTCGGATTAACCGATCACTTTGGTGGATATTACCCAAGAGGATTAAAAAACTTAACGTACTATTTTGGATATGGAGTGGAGCCACCACAACTTCATTTGCTGTTTTATGAATTGGTTTATGGGTTAGATTTTGTGTCGATTGAATACTTCTTTAGAGGCTTTTTAGTACTTGCATTTATTCGATACGTCGGACCAGGGTCTATATTACCAATGGCTGCATTTTATGTTTCCATTCATTTTGGCAAACCTATGGTTGAAACTATTTCTTCGTTTTTTGGAGGAAGTTTGTTAGGGATTTTAGCATTCTACAGTCGCTCTATATGGGGCGGTATAGTTGTTCATATGGGTATTGCATGGTTGATGGAGTTAGGCGCATACATTGGAAAACTAAGTCGAGATTTATCGTAAGGAATAAAAACAACACAGTGGTTTGAGTACTTTTCTAAAAACACCGATTGAATATTTAAAAGGAGTTGGCCCTCAAAGGGCTGAGTTGCTCCAAAAAGAGATTGGTATTTTTACGTTTGAAGATTTACTAAATTATTTTCCGTTTCGATATGTAGATCGCACGAAATTTCAAAAAGTTAATGAGTTGACAGGAGAAATGCCGTATGTTCAAATTAAAGGCGTACTGTCTAATTTGAACGTAATTGGACAGCAACGACAGCAGCGACTTACAGCCACTTTTGCTGATGAAACAGGTTCGGTTGAGTTAGTTTGGTTTAAAGGAGTAAAGTGGCTTAAATCAGCATTGATTCCAAATAAGCAATATGTGTTATTTGGTAAACCTTCAGTGTTTAACCGTAAAATAAACTTTGCCCACCCAGAACTAGAACCACCAGAAACACAATTAGGTCTACCTCAGTTTCAGCCAGTTTATCCCAATACTGAAATGTTACGCAATCGCAAGATTGATAACAAAGTGTATCGCAAATTATTTCTAGCCCTTTTTGAAAATACTCAATTTCATATACCGGAATATTTGCCAGAAGCAATTCTTCAAAAGCAAGGATTAATTGAACGATCGCTCGCATATAAATGGATTCATAATCCAGGAAATGTTCAGGAGATGAATTCTGCACTTGAGCGCTTAAAATTTGATGAGTTTTTTATTCTTCAGCTCTCAATTCTGAGGTTGAAAAAGAATCGTGCAATAATTCCAGGTTTAGTTTTTAAAACGATTGGTGAGTATTTTAATACGTTTTACAACAGTCAGTTGAACTTTGAATTAACGAATGCGCAGAAAAGAGTTATCAAAGAAATTCGTGCTGATATGGGTAGCGGTCAGCAAATGAATCGACTCTTACAAGGAGATGTTGGTTCAGGAAAAAGTATCGTGGCTATTTTGTCTATATTAATTGCAATAGACAACGGGTGTCAAGCGTCGTTAATGGCACCAACAGAAATCTTGGCAACCCAGCATTACGAGGGATTTAAAGAGCCTTTAGCGGCAATTGGACTTAAAGCTGAATTACTGACAGGCAGTACGAAGAAATCCGTTAGAAAAGAATTACTTCAAGACTTAGCAAACGGCGACATACACATTCTGATTGGCACACATGCGCTGATCGAAGACCCTGTGGTTTTTAAAAATCAAGGATTAGTTATTATAGATGAGCAGCATCGATTTGGTGTAGCGCAACGAGCTAAACTTTGGAGTAAATCAGCACTGCCGCCTCATGTGTTAGTGATGACAGCGACTCCAATTCCACGGACATTGGCTATGACGGTTTATGGTGATTTAGATGTTTCCAAAATTGATGAATTGCCAGGAGGCAGAAAGCCCATTAAAACTGCTCATCGAACAGAAAGCCATCGATTGCGAGTTCGTGGTTTTGTAAAAGAACAAGTGGATGCTGGTCGACAAGTATACATTGTGTTTCCGCTGATTGAAGAGTCAGAGACATTGGATTACAAGAACTTGCAAGAAGGGTTTGACCATCTGATAGAATATTTCGAGCGACCTAAGTATCAAATTGATATGCTTCACGGTAGAATGAAACCAGACGAGAAGGATGCTGTGATGAATCGTTTTAAAAATCATGAAAGTCAAATTCTTGTGTCAACAACAGTGATTGAAGTTGGCATAAATGTTCCAAATGCGACAGTAATGATTATCGAAAGCGCAGAGAAATTCGGGTTAGCTCAACTTCATCAGTTAAGAGGTAGGGTAGGGAGAGGCTCAGAACAATCGTATTGCATACTAATGACTGGTAACAAGCTTACCAAAGTTGCCAAACAGCGATTGGCGGCAATGGTTCAATCGACCGACGGATTTGAAATCGCTGAATTTGATTTAAAACTCAGAGGTCCAGGAGACATTGAAGGAACGCGCCAAAGCGGTTTACTCGATTTAAAATTGGCGAGTATTACTAAAGATGAGGGATTGCTAGAAAGAGCGCGTGAAGAAGCATTTCTGGTTTTGGAAAAAGACTCAAAGTTGGAGCATCCGGATAATTTATCGTTACGGAATCACTTACAAAAAATGAAAGGTTTTACCGATTGGAGTCGAGTGAGTTAGGTTATTTGATGAGCCAACTGCAGCCAGCAGCAATGTAGTTCATCTTACGACCATCTATTCCAGTTCCGAAAGACCAGTCAAACTGCGTATTATCGTTTAACAAGTATGTTAGGCCTGCATCAAAACTAACTTCATAATTACGCTTAAACGTGCGGTCTAAATTAAATGAGCCAAAAGGTTCGCAGTATAAACCAAGTTTTTCATTTATAGAGAAACCACAAGCGACAGAATAGATGAAGTTCTCAATACCTCCAATAGCCGAGTATCCAAGATTATACCCAAGATTGAAGTCCTCTGAAAATTGGTGAGAAACACATAGTTTGGAAACTGTGTAAACTTCAGATTCATTAATATCGATGGAACCAGTTGGCACACCAAGGTTGGACACAATTGCAACCTGATGTATTGAATTTTCATTTCGGAAAAGTTGAATTTTTGTTCCAACTTCTAAATTGCTAAAACCAGCGATATAGGGATCTTTTCTACCGTATTGAGCAATCGAATTTAGCTCTACCTGACTTAATAATCGAAGTTCTATTTGTTGAGTGAGTCCTACTCGAAACAAACTTGTTGGTAATAGGATATTTCGCTCAACAAAATCACTATTGGTTAAATCCGTATTGGTATATCTAACTCCACTTTCAATTTGTAGACTTTTTTTAGGAACGGTTAAAGAAGCGTCCGTTTGATTTGGGCGGTCAGTGACAATAGTTTGAGCCATGCTCGAAGTAACCAGAAAAATGATACTGAAACAAACAAGGAATTTTTTCATAGGTTTAAATTTACCTTTTTTCTAAGAGTTTATTATACTTAATATTTATCTGTCATTCTTCGTCATCCGAACGTTTGGTATTGTACTCTTTTGATTTTAGGTTTTAAATACCTCAAGCTAGTATAGGAACTGTACGCGCTTGATAATGAATTTATAACAAGAGGGTAATCGATTGCCAATTAATAAGGTTGAATGAATCACTGAAAGGTATGCTGTGCCTTAACATTTAATAGATGGTGCAATTTTACTAATTGATTTTAACTACCAAGTACACCTTGAAGTTCGATTGGATGTCATAGATATTTGTCTGTATTTGCTAAATATGGACAATGTTGGTTATCTTTGGTGAAGGATAAATTATAGAGAGAAACGCCATGAATGTCAGTCTAACAGAGAAACAAGAAAAATATATCGCCTCACAAATTGAAACTGGCGACTATCAAAATGCCAGTGAATTAGTACGTGATGCGCTGCGTTTGCACCAAATATATCGCAATCGCATTATTGGCGAACTGCGTGGTGAAATAGTCAAAGGGTGGGATGGCCCAGTTAGTAAAATGAGTGTCGAAGATATAATTACGAAAAAACGAAAAGAACACGAGGGGTAATGCCGTATGAACTTTCCACGAGCGCTGAAAAGGATCTTGAAGATATTTACGATTATACAGTTGCTATGTTCGGATTAAACCAGGCAGATAGTTATTTACTTGAGTTTAAAAATTCATTTGAGCTGTTGTCTAAGAATCCCCAAATAGGTCGTGCGCGAAACGAAATCAAAAGAGGATTATACAGCATCACCAAGGATAATCATATTATTTTTTACCGCATCATTAAATACCGATTGCGCGTTGTGCGAATCATGCATGGAAGTCGGGATTTACCGCAGCACTTTTAATCCAAGGTGGACAATACTGTCTTGCTTTGTGGAGAATACCGGATTGCGGAGCCATCCATACAAACCTCCAGCCCAAGTCCAGAACCCTATCGGGTTTTATATTTCATTTTGCAACTCATCCTCAAGCGGGCTTGGGATGATCTCCAAAAATGAAATATCTCACTATCGTGAGATTCTGTTCTTGTGGAGAATACCGGATTCGAACCGGTGGCCTTTTGACTGCCAGACGAAAAATTTTGATATTAAATGAAATCATATGATGTTTGTTAAGTTGATTATCAGGGCTTTACTCATCATATAGCATCATATCAATACATATAAACTCAAAGTTTGCGTGCAAATGGCGTGCAAATATAAAACGATTAAATGGATGAATACGAGTATCACCATCGCGCTTGATATGCGCAGAGCTAGAAAGGACGGATCATATCCCATTGTTTTACGCTTGTCGCATTTTCGAAAAACCAGCACCATTCAAACGGGGCATTACGTACAAAAAACGGACTGGGATGAGAAAAACCGAAAAATCAAAAAGTCATATCGCGGCACGGAATCCGTTGCACGGTTGAATAATTATCTCGATAAAAAGAAAGCCGCAGCGCTCGATATCATCACCAAACTGGACGAAGATGATGCGCTCAATTCTTTGTCTGTTGTGCAGTTGAAAGGAAAAATCCAGCCGCAACAAAACAGCAAGAGTTTCTTTATCTACACAAAAACCCTAATCACGGAATTGCGAAAAGCCAACCGTATTGGCAATGCTGATGCCTACGCTGCCGTTGCGGGGGTGGTCAAGCGGTATGTGGGCGAGAAGGATTTGCTGTTCAGACAAATCAATCTAAAATTCTTGCAGGATTTTGAAACGCATCATTTATCAAAGGGCAATGGCTGGAACAGTCTTGCGATGTACATGAAAACCATTCGCGCCATTTATAACCGTGCCATCAAGGCGGGAATAATTGATGCGGGGCATTATCCCTTTAAGGATTACACCATCAAAACCACCAAAACAAAAAAGCGGGCTATCAATATAGCTGCGCTCAAAAAAATATTTAGTTTGGAGCTAGAGCCCTCTCATCCCCTACGATTTGCAAAGGACATGTTTCAGGTATCATTTAATTTGATGGGCATGCCGTTTAAAGATATTGCGCTGTTGCGTATAGAAAATATCGTCGATGGCCGCGTTAAATATCAACGCTCAAAAACGCATCAGGAATACGACATTAAAATTAATGCGGCGCTCAGTGATATTTTTAATGACTATACCAAGAATAAATCAGCCGAGGATTTTGTGTTCTCAATCGTCAAAAGAGACAATCTCGCTGAACAGCATAAAGACATTAAATGGGCGCGAAAGCGCTATAACAAAAAGCTAAAAGAACTCGGAAAACTCTGCGGCATCGAAGAAAACCTAACTTCATATGTCAGCCGCCACAGCTTTGCGTCACTAGCCAACAACAAAGGCATCCCCGTAACCGCAATCTCAGAAATGCTAGGCCACCAAAACCTAAAAACCACCCAAATCTACCTAAACGGCCTATCCAGCGATGCGGTAGATAAACTAAATGAAGACATTACGGCGCTATAGTTTTATTGATCCAACATTGCTTTAGTCCAAGATAACGGTGCTTTTTTGTGCTTGCCTGCAATCATTCTAGCTACATGTTGCTTACATTGATCAACTTTGCCGCTGTACGGGCCGTTGATCCCGACACAAAATGTTCGATTAATCGATCTTGTTTGTAGGTGCTTAAACGACTCTTGCGCATGACCATAATGATAACCTTTCTTGGTTATCTACGACAGCCCCTATTCTATTTATCATCTGCAAAAATTATATTACGAAACGTCACAGATACCGCTACTAAAAGTTAAAGTTTTAGCCATAATTAAAAATGTTGCTGGTATCTTGATCTTTGATTAAGGGCAGATCATACCTGCCCTTTTTCACATCTGAAACACACCAATCACTTATGGAGTTAATTCGGGTCCCGTACGAATTCGATCTACATACCCAATTCGTCTGGCGGTAGTTGATTATTGCTTGATGGTTTTTTGTCTGGTTGTTGCAAGAAGCTATTTTTCAGTGCTTCTACATACAAAGGCGGTGCAGATTTCCTATTACCCGCAACAATTTTATTGGCTTGGCTCTGAGTCATGCCTTGCGGTGGGTGTGCAATACGATTGAAGAGAACATAACCGGATAAACTTGTTCGCTTGGATTCGGACTTAAGAAAAGCAAGATCTTCTTGAGAAATAGGTTCTGGTTTTGGCTTTGGCTCTTGCGGTTTTGCATCAAGTTGTTTTTGATAGACAACCTTTAGTGCGATAATATATGAAGGCGGTGCATATTTTTTATCGTCATCTATAATGTGGCTTATGTATCTTTTTGTCATACCTTCCGGAAGTTCTTCTATATAATTGAAGATAGTGTGGGGCCTTAATCCTGTCCGCTGAACCTCTAATTTCAAAAAAGTACGGTCTTCTTCAGAAATAAGCTCTAATTTGGGCCCTTTCTTTGCATTTGGCTGTTCTTTGTACGCTTTTTTGAGTGTGTCTACATATGACAGTGGAGCAGATTTCTGCCCTTTTAGAATCTTTTCTGCATATCTAGGTGTCATATTGTATGGAGCAGTTTCTATATAATAAAAGATACCTCTTCCCCCTAAACCTGTTCGTTTAGCTTCGGATTTTAGGAAAGCACGGTCCTCTTCAGAAATCAGTTCTAATTTGGGTCTTGGCTTAGGTGTGGCATCCGGTTGTTTCGCGTAAATTTCTTTCAAAGCCTTTATAAAGGCAGAAGGCTTAGCTTTTTGGTGAACTATAATGTCATTGGCATCAAATTTTGTCATGCCTTCTGGTGAATGTTCTATTAAATTAAAAGCAGCGGCTCCATTTAGGCGCGTGCGGTCAACTTCAGATCTCAAGAATTTCCACTCAGCGTATGAAATTGGTTTATATTTTATTATCTTATCTAGTTGATTTTTATAGCCTACCTTTAAGGCTTGTGTGAAGCTAGGTGGGGCGGCATGTTTTTCGCCACTTTGAATACTTGCGGCATGCCTTTTTGTCATGCCTTCTGGCCGTTTTTTCATTCGGTTAAATACCTCAGCCCCCTTCAACCCTGTGCGCTCTGCTTCGGATTTCAGGAAAGCGAAGTCTTCTTTAGATATGGGTTCTTGCTTTACTTTTTTTAAATTGGAAGTGGGCTGTTTCCGATAAGCTTTCTTTAATGTTTTAACCCATAATGGATGAAGGTATTTTCGTACACCACGAACAACGTTGCCTGAAATTCTCCCGTCAAATCCTTCTGGAGGATCCTTTATCATCTTGAAGATAGCGCCTCCTGTTAAACCTGTTCGTGTAACTTCACTTTGTAAGAATTCTAAATCTCCCTTAGATATAGGTTTTTTCGTTTTGGCATCAGGTAGCAGAAGGTAAGCTTCTTTTAGTGCTTTAATCCATGATGGTGGAGCGTTTTTCCTCTTTCCAGCAACTAAAGCATACGCATTTTCTTTATTAAGTCCTGTGGGTGGAGTTGTGATAGATTTAAATATGATTTTCCCGCCGACCCCTGTGCGTTCTGCCGCGGACTTTAGGAAAGCTAAATCTTCTTCTGATATAGGCTCATTTTCACTATCAGGTTGTATAATGTAGGTGGCTTTAAGTGCACCAATCCATATGGGGCGGGAAGTTTTGTTGTCGCCATGAACAACGTCTGCGGCATGACTTCCAGTCAAACCATTTGGCCAGAGGTTGGTTGTGCTAAATATGGCGCTTCCCCCAAGACCTGTGCGTTCTGCCTCGGACCTTAGAAAAGCTAAATCCTCTTCTGGTATAGGCTCATATCCCTTAAATCTATCTTTTTTAAATTCCCCCTGCTCACTTGAAAATGTCTCAAGAGCCTCAAGGTCTGTATATTCCTTGATATTGTCATCGTCTGGGAAAATGACTTTACCGCGTTTGTATGTCAGATCTTTTTCTTTGAGCGCTTCTTCCTTTTTAGCTTCTTTCGGACTTAAAACATAAGCCTCACCATTCATAACATCTCTCGCCGTAACAGCATTTCGTCTAGCTCTGGTCTCACGTTGCAAATCAATTTTGTCATCATCCGAACCGATATAGATAATGCTGTCGATGAATGTAAGGCCTTCATATCGATCCTTGCGCTCATTAAACCAGCGACGCGCGCCGCGTCCCAAAATCTGAACTTTATCCACCAGAGAGCCGCGCTGATAATCAAGCACGGTTTTCATTGGCGGGTAATCATACCCTTCTTTGAACATATCATCGCCTACAATCATCAAGATTTTGCCAGCCTCATAATCCTTGAAAGCCTGTCTGTTTGCGGCCTTACTTCTATGAGAATGAATGGCTACAGCCATTTTTTTATAGCCTTGTGCGGCTGCTCTTTGTGCTAAAACAGGATCAGCATTTAACTGTGTTTCCAGCACATCTGCATGCGTTGTATCTTGTACGTATAATCCTCCTTGATTGTCCGTTAAGGGTTCTTTCGTGCGCTCATCACGACCATCACGCAATACGCGTATCATCGCTTTATTCCACGCCGCTTGCTTCATGCGTGTTTTGTAGTCGGTATCACTGAGCGCAACCGCATAAAAGGTTTTCTGCAGCTCTTTCAAGTCTTGTGGCTCAACGCGAATAATATAATTCTGGGTTTGGATATATTCTGCGAGCTGCTCGCCCTCCCGAACGGCCTGACCGATTTTTTTCTCATAAATAGCGCGGCGATGAGTGTTATAGACAGATCTTGCATCATCAAATTCAGAAGATGCCGTAAAGCCCAACAAAGCAGTATCCGTATCCTGATAAGCACTAACTACATTGTCGGTCATATTTTCAGAGATACCGCGGTGTGATTCATCTGTAGCCAACAGATCAACATTCTCAGGCCCCAGCTCATATGACTTTGTCAGTTTTTCAAAAGCTCTATAGGTCATCAGCATAATGGGCTTGTCTTTTTCTTTATGCCCATCACCATGCCGACCAATATCATCAATCAAATCAGGTATAAACTTTTTGGCATCCTTATTATACGTATCACGCATAATTTTGGTGCGGGGCACGACAATGACAGAGCGCATTTCTTCACCATTGGCTTTTGCAGCATGATGAGCTTTGCCGATTATCGAGAGAAACAGGGCTGTTTTACCAATACCAGTAGGAATTTCAAAGAACCCGGTAAGTTTTTCATTTAAACTTAGAGTGTCATCAACTAGGTCTTCAGCATAGTCGTGCAGAGCTTGGCGTTGAGTTAGCCTAAACTCATCACCCGTATCAAATCTGTCCTGCTCAACAAGCTCATCTACAGCCTGTTTGATATAATGAAACACACGCTCTTTTTGCATGAAGGTGTTTTAACGCGCATCCATAACAAAGTCAATGCATTATGGGAATTTTGATGTATTCTATCTATGATCCAGCTGTTCCACATAGCGGAGGTGGAGTAAGATCTCGACCTGAGCATCGCGTATACATATCGATTGTTTCCTGCCGCCGCTCAGGAGACATGCGGCTATGCAATGTCGACGATTCTTCTAGCCCCTCCTCTGAAGAAGGAAGATTGCTGTATGCATCGAATATGGTCTTAACCCATGATGGAGGAGCTATTTATGTTCGCCCGCGAAGTATGCTAGCCGCACGATGAATTGTCAGTCCCTGAGGAAGAGTGTGAATGTGCCCAAACACAGCTCTCGCCCGCAAGGCCGTTATAGCACTCTCCGAAACCCACATCTCGAAAACTTTGAGGACAATGCATCATAACAGTGGCGATTTTCAATCGTCATAGTAAAAGTTAAAAACAAAGCCCTTTTGTCATTCTTTTACAATTTCTACCATATTAATTTTATTGACAACGCGCCTCAATTCCGTCATATGTTAAAATTATATAGCTATAAATGGAATAAGGAGATTAATAAATTGCAAGCAATTGACTACAAGAATTTTGAGGACTCCTTCAGAATTTCAAGCTTTTTATTACGTGAAATAGCTAATGAAGCATTCGACATGAAACATATACATCTAAGCAATAAGAGCATTATCGGTTTGACGGTTGGCCCGGAATTAACAGATTGTGACATTCAACTAGCTCCTTGCCAACAAGTACTTTCAGTAAATCATGAGCAATTAATTAATGCGCGTGACAAATACTTTGGTTTTCTTTCACAAGAATTCTTGTTCTTTAGTGATGTCAGCAGTCTCTGGGATAGGGAGATGGACTCAACCATGTTTAGAGAAGAAATTAAATTGATGAGGGTCGTAAATATGAACGATGGTTACAACCATAAATACAAATATCCAACTGCGGCAGCTCCCAAAATTATTGAGGCGCTTGAGGTTAAATTTGGCAAGAGTTTACCCACATTAAATCCAGACCAAATAGGCGGAATAAATAAAGCTGGCCATTTGTATGCAAGACAGTATTGATAAAGATAAGTAAAGTTTAGCATTTTGTCTAAAAACATAATGTCGGATGCAACACTTTTCAATCTGAACAAAATAAAACAATGATTTTCAAATTACAGAGCGAATTTTAAAACAATAAAAATCGATCAAGGCTATGCACGTGAAGCTCCAAGTGCGTGATGTCTGTAGCAAAACATACCACTGCAATGCCCCTTGACTTTTCAGGGCTTTTAATTTAAAATTCACTTCGTCAATTAACAATCTCCGCTTAAGTTTTAAGATATGTCAATGACCCGTGCTAAAACACAACCAACTTCAAACCACATATAAAAGAATTTGCCGATTATAGGCCTAAAAACAATGGCGTGAACGCTCCCACATAGCAGGAGAGCGTCATTGTTTTTTGATGGGGCGAAAGCCTCATAACTTTTTCACCCACCCCAAATTGAGCCACAGGCCTATGGCCTGATGGCTTTTCATTGTCTATTGCAGAAAGGAAGCACATGACACAAAACCCCGCCAAACCAGACCAATCAAACGAAGACTTATTCAATAGCATAGCCCATCAAATTTCTACATTATATGACCCACCATTATCGTTACTGGAAGCCCGTAAAGCCGCCACAAATCTTGTGGGCTTCTTTACCATACTTATTGAAATCAACAACGAGCTGGGAGAAAATGAATGATGTCCAACCTATATGATTTATCAAACAAGCTAAGCGCCCGCAGAGCCGTTATTCTTGCCCGTGTGTCATCACGTGAGCAGGAAGACGGCTATTCTATTGACGCACAAACCCACCGCCTTGAAAGTTATTGCCAGCGCAAAGACCTAAACATCATAAAATCTTTCGCCATCACAGAAAGCTCTACCCAAGGCGACCGCCGTAAATTTATGGAAGTCATTAAATTCATCCGCAGCCAAAAAGAAATCATTGCCTTGGTTGCTGACAAGGTTGACCGGGTGCAACGCTCATTTAAAGAGCACCCGTTGCTTGATGCTTTGATCAATGAAGGTAAAATCGAGCTCCATTTTAATACAGAGAACTACATCATTCATAAGAATTCTGTTTCTCAGGAGCGGCTAATGTGGTCAATGGGCGTGATTATGGCGCAGTCCTACATTGATTCCATGCGGGACAATGTGAGGCGCTCTATCGAGCAAAAAGTTCGGCAAGGGGAGTATATTTCCCAAGCCCCGATTGGTTATCTAAATGTTAAAAAGCCCAACGGTAAAAGCTGGATTAGTATTGATCCAGATCGTGGGCTGCTTGTGCGGCGATTATTTCAGGAATACTCTACAGGAAGCTACACAATCCCTGAGCTGCTGAAGGAGTGCACAGAATGGGGTTTGCGCAACAAATCTGGCAATCAATCTTTTTTAAATAAATCTCATCTCCATCGCATTTTAACCAACCCGTTTTATTTTGGGCAGATGGAGGTTAAAGGCAAGCCCTACCCTCATGTTTATGAACCATTAATCACGCAAGAATTATTCGAGCAATGTCAGGATGTTTTGAAATCATGGAACAAAAAACCTTTTAAATATGCTGGAAAGGAATTTGTGTTTAGAGGCTTAATCAAATGCGCAACCTCTGGCAAGGTGGTCACAGCCGACACCAAAACAAAAACTTATAAAAACGGTAAAACTGCGAGCTGGACATATCTGCGCTGTGCAAATCCAGATCAGCCAGACAAGAAAATGTTCATCCGTGAAGAAAAGATTTTGGAACAGGTAAAGGGCATTATTGACGAACTGCACCTACCAGAAGAATTATTTGAAGCGGTCAAAACCTACATTCAAAACACCGCTTATATCGAGCGAGAATATAGAAACAGGCATTTTAATGAGCTTCATAAAAGGCATGTAGCCTTAATTGCGAAGATTGACCGCATCATGGATTTATTGGCAGAAAAAGTAATATCAGAAGAGGACTACGCCCGTAAACGGTTAAATCTAGAAAATGAATTGCGGGACGTAAATGTGCAGATAAAAGCGCACAGAGCCGGGAATGACGGGTTTAATGATGCGTTTATTAATCTACTAAACATCGCCTCTAAATCATCAGAGCTCTTCAAAGGTTCGACCATCCCCCAAAAACGTCGATTAGTGAACTTCGTCTTTGCGAACCTAGAGATGAAAGGGGGTAAGTTGTTGTATTCATTAAACACTCCCTTCGATTTATTCCCACAAAAAAGAAGCTTAGAAGAATGGCGCGAGTTGGTGGATTGTTTGCGAACCAATGAGTTATTGCGCAAGGCCGTTATAGCACTC
The DNA here is from genome assembly GCA_937124965.1 of uncultured Bacteroidota bacterium. Lineage (GTDB taxonomy): Bacteria > Bacteroidota > Bacteroidia > NS11-12g > UBA9320 > UBA987. Next base: position 44,466 of record CAKZLB010000013.1, on the reverse strand, counting down.
TCCCAAAACCCACATCTCGAAAACTTTGAGGACAATGCATCATAACAGTAGCGATTTTCAATCGTCATTGCGCTGGCACAAAACTGCAGTGCATTGACGATGCAAACTGGTGCACCTGACCCAAATGATCAAAAGATAAAAATCAAAAATAACTAAGAGTAGCAAGATATGTTTTTGTATATACAAAAACGATCTTGGCAGGGGGAAGAATTCCCCCGTGCACCCCCTTTGACCCGGCTTGCGTAGGGTCAAAAAATCAGAGTTCAAACCACCATAAATGAAAGGAAGCTATATGCCGCCATTTTCGCGCCATAAGTTCAAAACATATTCTCGTTCGGCGCAAGCCTGCGTTATTAATATACGCTGTAGCCGCAGCGAAAAATCCACGATCACCAGCCGCGCAAAGCGTACTGGCATGTCCACCAGTGTATATTTGCGCGCGCTTGGCCTGCACGGAAAAATCATTGTGGCGCACCAAGCCGTTGACGCGCCTCTGATTTTTCAGCTTAAGAAGATCGGCACAAATTTGAACCAGATTGCCCGCAAGCTGAATGCAACAGGCAAGCACACACCGCTTGATCTTGTGGTTTTGTGCGAAAGAATAGACGCCCTCACCTCAAACCTCATGGAAGAATAAATGGTTCCCCGCATTGCACGCCGCGGGCACAGCTTTGTCTCAGCCGGGCGATATTATTTATTCGATAAAAATGCCAGCACGAGCCAGCGCGTTGCATGGAGCCACACGCTTAATTTGCCAACGGACTGCGCCCATCGCGCAATGCGCTGGATGGCGTTTACGGCCCTGCATGCACAGCGGCTGAAAATCGACACTAGGCAGGTTTTAACGGGACGCAAAGCAACGACAGGCGCGGTTTATAGCTTCAGCCTGTCATGGCACCCAACGCAAAACCCCGATAAAAATACGATGCTGCAAGCCGCTATGGGGGCCTTGCGGTTGCTGCGCCTTGATGAGCATGAGGCCGTTATTGTGGCGCATATTGGCGATACGGCCCACCAGCACTGCCATGTCATCTGCAATCTTGTTCATCCCGAAACGGGGATTATGGCGGTGCCGTCATATGATCGAATTACGCTTTCAAATTGGGCTGAAAAATTTGAGCGTAATGACGGAAAAGTTCTGTGCAAGCAACGTGCTGTGAATAATGCGCGGCGCAGGAGAGAGGCCAAAGCTGGGCGCACGCTCGGCCTTGTCAAACATCGCGAGCAACAGGCCGAAGACGCTGCGGAGATTGAACGGCTTTACCGTGCCTCTGATAGCGGCAAAGCGTTCAACTCTGCCCTTGCGCAAATCGGCTATAGGCTGTGCAATGGTGACAGGCGCGGGTTTGTGCTGGTGGATGGTCAGGGGAAAATTAATTCATTATCCAGACAGTTAAAAAAGCAGCGCGCTAAAGATATTCGGCAGAAGCTCAAAAATATTGGGGAATTACCCATGGCGAATGAAATTGTGAGCGCGGTTAAAGCAAAGAAGGACAAATCAAGGATGAACGGCCAGTTCACGGCTTCATCAAAGCCCATATTGCAAGAACACTCAAACCCTTCATTGGTTAGAATATTCAAAAACTCACAAGCTTCGGCTTCTAATAACCAGCACCCTATTCCACCGCCATGCTTTGATTATAATGTTTAGCCTGAATTATAAAAACCTCTTCAATCAGCTATGTGGGGGCTTTTTTGAGGTGTTTTTTAATTAAGACGTATTTTTAGTTTTGGGTAACAGACATCCCGTCAATGCAGCTGAATGTCCGTATTTGCTAAATATGGCCAATAATGTTATCTTTGTAGAAACAGAAATATTCAAAGAGGTACGCCATGAATGTTAGCCTAACAGAGAAACAAGAAAAATATATCGCCACACAAATTAAGACGGGCGACTATCAAAATGCCAGTGAATTGGTGCGTGATGCGTTGCGCCTTCATCAAATATATCGTAATCGCATTATTGACGAGCTGCGCGGTGAAATCGCCAAGGGCTGGGACAGCCCAATTAGCACGATGAGCGTCGAGGATATTATTGCAAAAAAGCGCAAAGAGCATGAAGCATAATGGCATTTGATCTCTCAAAGCGCGCGCAGCAAGATCTAGAAGATATTTACGATTTCACAGTAGCCGAATTTGGTTTAAACCAAGCTGATAGTTACGTGCTTGAATTTAAAGCGTCATTTGTGCATTTATCTGAGAACCCCAAAATAGGGCGTGAGCGCAGTGAAATCAGAAAAGGCTTGCGCAGCCTTGCAAAGGATAATCACATCATTTTCTACCGCATCATAAAAACCCGTACATTTATCGTGCGCATTTTGCATGGAAGCCGTGACCTGCCAAAGCAATTTTTGCCTTGAACTGATTGGCCGTCAATTTAGCTATATTTGCGTGCAAATGGCGTGCAAACAAAAAAGCCCCATAAAAATTACGAGGCCTAATGTGTTGAAAGTCAGGGTGGAGAATACCGGGCTCGAACCGGTGGCCTTTTGACTGCCAGTCAAACGCTCTAGCCAACTGAGCTAATCCCCCAATTATTATTTACTAATCCCCCCAAATCTTATTGGATTTGTAATGTAATGCAAAAACTAACGTATGGCCAAATTGACTTGTAAATGCTTTTCGTGATACGTTTTACATGTACTTGGAAAACAACTCTCTTAATTGAGCTTCGTTCATTCCTCCCAGAGTTGTATTTACTTCTTTACCGTCTTTATATAGTTTTAAGGTAGGATAGCCTTCAATCTTTAGTTTATTTGACATCTCTACGTTTTTCTCTGCGTCGATCTTCACAAGTTTAAATTCACTTTCGTCATACTCGCTCGCAATTTTTTTAAGATGTGGCGCCATTTCTTTACACGGTCTGCACCATGTTGTGTACATATCAACAACAACAAATGATGATGACGAAACAATCTTAGTATATTCTTCTAATGACACATTCGCGATTTCTGAATGCCCACCTTTTTTCTCCAAGGTAGTGTGTTGTGACTCTGCAGGTTGATCAATTTGTTCAGCCGCTTCAGCAGGTTTGTCTGACGACTCATTTTTCGCTGAATTACAACTAACGAATGATAACCCGATAATCGTTGCTGCAAAAAATACTCTATGTGTTTTCATTTCTCTCATTCTAATTTACTTCTTTCAAAAATACTTCTTGTCTGTCGTTTGATATTCATTTTCCAGACATTCTTATTTAGAGTAGTCGTTTTCTAATAACTTGCTGATAACCTGTTTAGATATTATACGTGTTTGGGCGTTTTGTTGACTATATAACTCTTTTAACAAAATGTAAAATATCCGATTTTCATTGAAATCTGTTCGTTCTTGTTTATCCTCATTAGGAACTAAAACAACTTTAATTAAAGCCTCTTGTTTTTTATTTCTAACAACAGACACCTCTGATGTACTGTCAATTGTCAAAGCAATTGAGTACATACCGTAGTTGTACTTTCGAGATGGCGTATCATTCGTTGGTACTTTGATATTTATATTGGCCTTGATTACGTCTGCGGTCACAAGCTCATTTTTACCTTTTGTATCTGCATAAATTTTATAACCAGACCATACATAATTTGTGAGTGATGTTAGAAATAATGAGCTATAAAGTTTTTTCGTGTTTGATGTTTTTAAAACTTGCTCGTGAGTCATCTCTGAAGCTTTTGAGATGCTGTTACTTCTAATTTGCTGATCTTTTGTTACATCTTCAAAATTTAACTGACTTTTTGCCACTACGTCAAGGGCTAAGATACATTGAAGGTCGTCGTTGGATAAGAAACTACGTAAGTCAGATAAACGAACGTAACAAATTGCCAAAGGACTTAATGTGTATGCAGCAGAAGCAGGCTGGTGCCGCAGAGATATCTGTTCTAATCTGGTTGTCGAACTTCCATCTAATATGTCGTGAGAAACGCTACGGTAAAATCCAATGCCACTAAAGTATTTCGGGTTAAAATTCAGACTTATGGATGAGTCTTCGCCTGAGTGATTGGCAACACGAAGCTCAAAAATGCCAGTATGTTCTAATGATACAGGATTTAAAGGGGCGGAACTCTGAGCTTTGTGATACGCATGTATACTACCTGTTTTCGCAAGCTCGAAAATGGTGGCTTCAATGTTTTGTATACGCTGAGTCGTTACAATAGACCACAGTGAATCATTAAGTATGGTGCCTAAGGAAAGACTATATTGACATATAAAAATTGCAATTAAAAGAATTCTATACATTTAGCCGAAAGGTGGTTGCAATAGATTTCGTTACGTCATATGGTCGATTCCAAGCGATATACCGTATCTATTCTAAAATCAAGGTTTTGCGCAAAATTGCAACGCCAGTTGGTTTAACAACTTCCATGAAATATATGCCTCGGTTTACGTATTCTTCCAATTTAATTGACATCAAATCTGCTGTTACGTTCAATGAGTGAGCAAGATGACCAATATTGTCATATATATTTATCACAGAGTTTCCATCATACGCCAACCCTTCTGTTTTTACATGAACATCACCCGATGATGGGTTTGGGTAAATATTAGCGTTGGGACTATACGCAAAGGCTATACCTAACGTTTTACCTGCTAGCTTTTTGATTTCTTCAATGTTCAAAGGACGATTATAAATCGCTATATCGTCAATAGCTCCTTCAAAGTAATAAGGACCGTTATTCAACGACGGATCTGAAAAATATTGGGAGTTAGCACCTATGTACCAAGAATTATCGGGATTGTATGTTAACCGTTCGGTGCTTTTTAAACCTCCAGAAGAACCTGTTCTGTTCTCATACCCTAAAAACTCACAATCTAAATAGGTCGCAAATCGTTGTTTGTCATTTACACCGTCATAAACAAATGTCAACATATGCCATTCATCAGGTTTTAGGTTTAAAAGAGTATGATGACCGATTGCGTTATTAGTGCTACCTGCTCCAAGACTCGTAATAATTCCAAAGTCTTTATGATGGTACATATCCATTCCATATTCACCATAATTGGAATTTCTACAACCAATGATTTTATGAAAATCAAGTGTATCATCTAACCTAAACCACACATTTACCGTTAAACTAGAAGGCATTAGGGTAGACTTATTGCCTAAATTTATATAGTCACCTGATCCGTCAAAATAATAAGCCTTATCGGCATTACCATTTCGATCTTTGGTTAATTCTGCACCCGTTACAGCACCATCGTGTTTATAAGCCGTTTGATCATTTGCATTTCCATCAAATGGCCAATAGCCGATTAAACCAGTAGTGTCAATAGTGGAAAATCCACTTAATGACATCGCAATTAAGAAAGACGCGGTAATTATTTTTTTAAGATTCATACTATTACATTTGATTTCTTCGAAATTATGAATCCTTTAGTTGATCTACAAGTGGTTATCTGAAATATCTAAAGTCGTGACCAGCTTTTAATTGAATTAAAAATTCATACATCAATTTGATACAGCCTTCTATATCGTCGTAATCAACCATTTCGACAGTTGTATGCATGTATTTTAATGGAAGTGAAATTAGTGCAGAAGCTACACCAACATCGCTAAATGCGAAAGCATCTGTATCGGTTCCTGTGGATCGACTTGCGGCCATTCGTTGAAAAGCTATTTTCTTTTTTTCTGCGACATCAATAATCATTTGTAGCAGATTGTTCTGTACGGCAGGCCCTGTTGTTATGCACGGTCCGCCTCCGCATTTTGTGTCGCCTTGCTCTTTTTTGTTGTACATGGGTGAATGTGTATCGTGACACACATCCGTTACTATCGCAACGTCTGGTTTAATACGTCGACTCACCATTTCGGCGCCGCGTAACCCAATTTCTTCTTGTACAGCGTTAACGATATATAGAGAATATGGTAGTTTCTTTTTGTTTTCATGAAGTAAACGAGCAACCTCCGCTATCATAAAACCTCCACCTCGATTGTCTAGAGCACGACCAACAATGAACTTTTTGTTTAGCTCCATCGCGTCAGCATCGAATGTTGCAACAGTGCCAACATGAATGCCCATCGCTTCAACCTCTTCTTTGCTACTTGCTCCTACATCAATTGTTAAGTTCTTTAACGAAGGTTGTTCCTCTTTCGCTCGATCACGGACGTGAATCGCTGGCCAACCAAATATTCCATCGACCTTCCCTTTTTTTGTATGCAGCTTTACACGCATGCTAGGCGCAATTTGATGATCACTTCCTCCATTTCGTACAACATAGATGTATCCTTTGTCGTCGATATAGTTGACAAACCAGGCTATTTCATCCGCGTGAGCCTCAATTACAACTTTATACTCTTTTCCAGGATTGATCACTCCATAGGTTGTACCATATACATCAACTTCATACTCATCGATATAAGGCTTTATATATTCTAACCATAGTTGTTGTCCAGGAGTCTCAAATCCTACTGGCGAGTTTGTATTTAAATATTGCTTTAAAAATTTTTTGCTCTCTTTTCTCATGTAAATATTTATTGAAAGTGAATTGTATTCTTTTTTGGTAATTCCTTTAATTCTCTATTGTTTTTTGTGTTCTGAACCAAACATCCAAAATGGGGTTTGGTTCATCACCTCTTTTGATTCCTTTTCTAAATAACCACCAATAACCTCTGGAGGTTTTCCGAAAAATGGTTTAAATTGTTCGAGTTCTGCATCGTCCAAAATATTCCACTTACTATGACCACCCATAAATGGAGAAGGTAAAGCATAAACGACTCGAGATATTTTGTATTCTCGAATCATAAAAGAACACATTGGGCATGGTTCACAACTTGTATACAAGGTGCAGCCTGTTAAATCAGATGTGCCGAGATGTGAATGCGCATTGTGCAATGCTATTACTTCTGCATGTTCCGAGACTTTAGTTTGAGCATCATTTAAACCTTCGGCAATTAACTCACCGTCACGAGCTACTAAACTTCCGAATGGAGCATCACCACGGTTCACACTTGCTTGAGCAAGTTCTATACATCGTTGCATAAAAGCTTCGTCAAAGGTGTAATCATTCATCTGTCAAAAATACTTAAGTACACGCCAAAAAAAAGAGCCAGAAGATAACTTCTGACTCTTTTTGAAAATAATGAATATGCTAACTAAAACTGTTAACGATATTTTTGATTTTTAAGGTTCCTTTATCACTTATAAAGTACATAACTGGAACAATAACCAATGTTAAGAACGTTGCGAAAATTAACCCGTAAATAACGGCCCATGCCATTGGTCCCCAGAATTCTGCGTTCTGACCACCCCAGTATAGTTCTGGCTGACCTTCAGTAAGTAATCTGTTAAAGTTGATGTTAAATCCAATCGCCAATGGGAACAATCCTAAAACGGTTGTTATCGCTGTCAATAGTACTGGTCTTAACCTTGTTCGTCCAGACTCAACTATAGTTTCTACAATTTCGGAAGCTTCAAGTTTACCTTTCATAGGATCTAAACCTTTTTCGGCTCTTTTTCGTTGGCGCAAGAGATTGGTATAATCCACGAGTACAATTGCATTATTCACCACAATTCCAGCGAGTGAAATTATCCCAATTCCTGACATCATAAATGAGAATGTGTTTTGAGATAATGAAAAGCCAAGGAATACTCCAATCGTACTGAAAACTACAGATAATAAAATGATGAATGGCCCTGCAATTGAGTTAAACTGAGTTACAATAATTAGGAATATTAAGAAAACTGCTAATAACATGGCACTCATCAAAAAGTCAATAGACTCTCCTTGTTCTTCTTGTTCTCCCGTAAATTTAAACTCATAACCTTCCTTCATATGGTGATCTTCTAGTAGCTTCTTGTACTCGGCAACCAATTCGTTTGCATTTGCACCTTCTTCAACTTCAGAGAAAATACTAATTACACGATCCATGTCTTTTCGTTTTACCGAACCATAGGTCGAGTTATATTTTACATCAGCTACAGCAGATATTGGTACTTGACTAATTTTGCCTGTTGCCATGTTTCTAAATGTAATCCGTGTATTCAACAGGTTATTCAGGTTGTAACGATAGTTTTCATTTAACCGTAATTGAATCTCGTAATCGTCTTCTCCCTCTTTGTATTTAGATATTTCTTTACCTAACAAAGCGGTACGAATAGTACCTGCAATTTGCATTGTACTCAATCCAAATCGACGGGCAGATTCTTGATTAATAGATATTTCTAAAACTGGCTTACCCAACTCTAAATCTGTCTTCAGCTGATCGACGCCTTGAAGGTTAAGGTCTTCCATCTTCTTTTTAATCTTTTCTACTTCACCGATAAGCGTAATGTAATCTTCACCTTTTACTTCAACATTAATCGGCTTACCAGTTGGAGGTCCCATATTGTCTTTACCAAAAGTAATTTTAGCCTCTGGGAAATCAAGGCATGCATCCTTAATGGCTTGCATTATGTCACTGGTTGTTCGTCCATCTTCCATTAAAAAAACACGCTTTTCAAATTCTAAGAAAGAAACGGTTATACGTGCTTTATGAGGAGAAGAACCACTTTGTGGACCCTCGTTTGGATCTGCAGTCTTTTCCCCAACTTGAGCTAAAACAGCTTCAACCACTGCACTATCATTTTGTACTGCTGCTGTAATTCGCTTTTCAAGCTTTTTAGTTATCTCATTTGTCTTCTCGATGTCTGTGCCTAATGGTGTTTCAATAAAAGCATTTACATAATTAGGCTGACTATCAGGAAAGAAAACTAATGGTGGTGGGTTAACCGCGAATATGACCATGGTTGCAATGAAGAGAATCACAACACCAATCATATAAAATATTGGTTTCATGCCCGATAACGCATTTGTTAAAAATCTAGCATACCAATTTTCTATTTTCGGCATGATCTTATTCATAAACCAGTTTCCTACTGGTGTTAAATAGAATCTGTTAATGATGGAAATCAAAACAGCCGCGATGAAAATTCCACCGAGCAAAGGTGCTCCAGCTAAATATAGTATAACTGCAATACCAAGTGTAATGGCATTTTTTACCCAGAAACTGCTGGTCTTCGATTTTTCCTTATTGCCAATTTTTATAAAATCAGAAGTCAAAACTGGGTTTATAACAAGTGCAACAAATAATGAAGACGATAGTACTATTATCAGCGTTATCGGCAGGTATTTCATAAATTCACCCATTAAGTCTTCCCAAAATAGAAGTGGAATGAATGCCGCAACGGTGGTAGCTGTTGACGCAATAATTGCTGTTGCAACTTCTCCAGTACCGTGTTTAGATGCGTTGTCTTTGGTTTCGCCTTTTTCAGAGAATTGCCTGTAGATATTTTCTACAATAACAATCCCGTTGTCGACCAGCATACCCAGCGCCAAAATAAGTGAGAATAAAACCATCATGTTTAGTGTTGTACCACTAAAGTTCAAAATGGCAATACCCATAACCATAGAAAGAGGAATTGCAATGCCCACAAACATTGAGTTTCTTACACCTAAGAAGAATACAAGTACTCCAACAACCAAGAGTACACCCATGATTATGCTATTCTCCAAGTTTGTAACCATATTTTTGGTCATCTTACTTTGGTCGTTCGTAATAACTACTTCTAAATCTTTAGGAAAAACATCAGATTGAGCATTTTTAACAATCTCTTGGATTTTTTCTGCTGCGTTGATAAGGTTGCCACCACTCTTCTTTTTTATGTCGAGCGTTACAACTCTATTTCCATTCAATCGAGCATAACTTGTGGCCTCTTTTGGGCCAAAAGTTACTTCCCCGATATCTCTTAAATAAACAATGTTTTGGAATTCGTTTTTGATGATAACATCCTCAATATCTCTCCAGTTGTTAAACTCACCGTCGATACGAATATTTCTTCGTGTGATGTCGTTCCCTTCAATACTTCGGATATCACCACCACTCATCGTTACATTTTCACCTGAGATGGCTTGTTCAACATCGTTTAATGAAAGCTCTAATGCTTCCATTTTTACTCGATCAATGCTTATTTCAACTTCTTCTTCCGTTAAACCAGAAATGTCTACTGAAGAGACTTCAGAAAGACTTTCCATTTTGTCTTCTAAAAACTCGGCATACTCTTTTAACTTATCTTGTGAGTAATTTCCAGAAACGTTTACGTTCATTACAGGAAACTCCGAAAAATCCATCTCCATCACTGAAGGATCAGCGGGCAAATCGTTTGGAAGATCCATTTTGGATCTGTCAATTGCATCTTTAACCTCTTGAAGTGCCTTATCTCCTTTAACACTCAGTTCAAACTCAGCAATAATTACTGAAAAGTCTTGAATGCTCGTAGAAGTTAGTTTCTTTAAACCAGTAATGGTATTTATTTCTTTTTCTAAAGGTCGGGTCACCAAATTCTCCATGTCAATAGGAGAGTTTCCCGGGTAGGCAGTATTAATATAAACTATAGGTTGTTTAACCTCTGGAAAACTCTCCTTTGGCATAGACGAGTAACTACGCAGACCAATGATCAGGATGATTGCCATCATCACATAAACACTGATTTTGTTGTTAACCGCCCAACTTGAGAGTTTAAACTCTTTTATAATTTCTTTCATTTCACTTTTATAAGGTGTTTAATGATTTTCTTAAAATGAATTATGCAGCTGGTGTAATGATTTTGACTTCATCACCAACAATAACGCTGTTTACACCTTCAGTGATTAATAGGTCACCAGGCTCTATACCAGATTTAATTAACGTTTCGCTCGGGAATTGTTTTTCAATTTCGATATAACGCTTCTCAACAATCTTTTTCTGACCTTGTTCTTTTATTACAAAGACAAATGACTTGTCACCATCCGTTCTAACCAATTTAGTTGGGACACTGATTGCATCCTCGTCTACATAATCGTATGCTGTAATCAGAGCCAATAAATTTGGTTTTAAGAGGTTTAAGTTTTTTGTTGGCTTTACATAAACTACAAATGTTCTGTTGTTTACATCAATTACGTTACTCACTGCTAATACTTTTTCAGGCATTTGTAAACCAAGTGAAGGGAAGTTTAACATGATTGATTGTCCAGCTTTTATCTGACCGATATAGCGTTCTGAAACATTTGCTTTGATTTTGATGTCTTTCAAATTTACTATACGAGCAACCGGTCCACTGGTCATTCCTCCAACCAATTCTCCAGGGTTAGCCATAATCTCATCCACTGTTCCAGAGATTGGCGATCGCAATGAATATTTACCTAATTGAGCTTGAGCAGTAGCTAAACTTTTTTGAAGATTTTCATATTGATTTTTTGCTTGAAGATATTGCATTTCACTTCCAATCTTTTGTTCCCATAGTTTCGACTGTTTATTGAAATTGATTTCAGCTAGCTCAAGTGCATTTTTTAATTCTGAAATCTGAGAACTCGCGATTGAACCGTCTAAACTTGCAATAAGTTGTCCCTTAGAAACGCGCTGTCCTTCGCGAACGTGAATGTTAACAACATTGGCTGGAACCTCAGGAGAGATTAATACGTTTTGATCAGACTCGACCAAACCTTGAATTTGAAATGGGTTTTGAAAAGCGCCTTTTGCAATTTCTTGAACCATTACAGGGAACGTCTTTTCACGAGCAGTTGTATCTAACTCTTTTATTTCCTCTTTTAAAGTGGCAATTACAGTTTTGATGGAGTCCAGAGACTTTTCTGCATTTGTTAGGTCTTTTTTCTTCTCAGCTAAAGTACCTTCATTTTTTGAACCACAGGATGCAATGACAACCGCTATGGTCAAGACTAGGGTAATATTTTTAATTAATTTCATTTTTGTATTCAATTTTTTGTATTGGTTAGTTTTTGCCTAAGGCTGTTTGTAAGTCAATATTTGCAACAATTAATTCATACAATGCGTTGCTATATGAAATTTCCGCTTGCGTTTGATCCGATTGTGCTTGAATTAGTTCGAAAGAAGATCCTACGCCTTCCTGAAATTTAATTTTTGACGTTTCGTAAATAGATTTCGCTAATGCTTTGTTCTTTTTTTGATTTTCTAAGTTTTTGGTTTTCATAGCTACGTTCACTTTTGCTTGTTCAACTTGAAACAAAAGCTGGTTTTGAGTATTCATATACATGAATTTGTCTTTCTCAAGTTCCACTCTTGATTGAGCAATTTTTGACTGTTTGTAAAAACCGTCGAAAATTGGAATGCTCAAGCTAATACCATACAGAGTCCCAGGATTCCACGTTTTTCCTAATCCTTTGAATTCTGCTTCCTCTGCAAAACTGTTTTGTTGATAGGTAGCGTTTAAGCGCAAGCTTGGGTAATATCCAACTTGATATCGCTTAATCGTTAAACTATCCAACAATAGTTTTTGAGACATTATTCTTGATTCAATTCTATTGCTTACATCAACGGTTGAGTTTGCATCTACAGTTGGTTCTTTTAGTGTTTCATCCAATGTAATCGCTGTATTTACATCCATCCCAATGGATACCTTTAACATGTTTAACAAAATAGTCTTTTGCATTTCGAGATTGCTCTTTTGAGTTTCAAGATTCGATTTGGCATATGCCAAACGGTCAACATCTAATTGCTCAGCAAACCCTGCTTCTAACAAAGCTTTTGTTTCCTCGTATGTTTTGTTAACAGTTTGTAAACTAGATTCTAACAACTTCGCGTTTCTGCCCGTGATTAAGGCTGCGTAATACGATTTTTTAACATTGTCAATCGTGGTAATCTTGGTGTTTTCCTCAAGTAGCTCGCTCATTTTAACATATTGTTTAGCTGCCTTTAGTCCAAGAAAGTAGGTTCCATCAAACAACAACTGATTTAAATTAACCATCCCAGTTAATGAACTTGGCGCTCCAAAAGCTAGTGTTTGAGGCTGTCCAGCTTTAAAACTTTCAGGTCCAAGTAGTCCTTCTTGAATCAAAACACCATAAACCGCAGGTGATATAAAGTCAGGAAGTTGCTGTGAAGCAATTTGAACGTTATGCGTAAAATTACCACTTGCAGTCACTTGTGGTAATCCAGTTGCGATAACGCTTTTCACTTCTTGTTTGCTTCCTTCTACAGAAAGCGTAGCGCTTTGAACATCCGCATTATGCTTTAATGCGTAGTCAACGGCTTGTTCTAGGGTCAATACCTGTGTTTGCGCAAAGCCTGTTAGACTTAACACACAGATACATAGGAAAAAGAGTTGTTTCATTGGATTAATTGAAAATAGATTCTTTGTTAGAGTTAAAATATACTTTTCCTGCATTACTCATAATAGCGTGCAGGTGGTAGTCGAAAAGTTGAACGAATATTTTTACATGTTGCATTCCAGTGTTGGGAAATACCTTTGGGTTGATGGTTGCGTCGATTAATGAGATATAAAACTTGGTTACAATCTCTACATTGATTTCAGGACGGTATAATCCCGACTTTATTCCTGCTTCAAGATTGTCCTGAATTTGCTTATTGATAAAGGAATGTTTATGATAATCAAAGAGTTTCCAGCTAGTTGGATAATACTTCTGAATATCAAATACTGTACTTGGATTCATTCCCGAAAAAGTTGAAACAAGATGTTTAGCTAAATCTATTAATTGCTGAATAGAATTTACGGAGGTCGACATTACATTTAAACACTTTGTTTCGTCATTTTGAATGTGACGCTCAAAAGTTCGATTAACCAAGTCTCTTTTGTCAGAAACATGCTGATAAAGCGTTTTTTTACTGATTCCAACTTCACGAGCAATATCATCCATGCTCACGCTTTTAATTCCAAAGCGCATGAAGAGTTCTAATGATTTCGTTAATATCTGTTCTTTTGTGTCCATTAAAGCGGCGCAAATGTAAAGCGGAAACTTTTAGAGTATTTAAAGTTTCCAAAGTTTTTTGTCGAAATACTGTAAACGTTTATCGGGAGCAAAATCTGGTGAATAAATCTAAAACAAGAAACACTAATCATTAGAATCAATCTTTAAAAACACATTACTTTGCAGCGTTATTCAATGGAAATAGAACAACCATATATTATAGGTATTGCTGGAGGAAGTGCTTCAGGTAAAACAACGTTAATAAATCGACTGCAAGAATTATATTCAGCAGATCAGATTTGTGTGATTTCACAAGACCATTATTATCGTCCGCTATCTGAGCAAATAGTTGATGAAAACGGGGAAATCAATTTTGACTTACCTGAAGGCATCGATTTTAAGCGATTAGTGCGAGATATTAAAAAACTGAAAAAGGGCCAAGACGTTCAAATAGTTGAATACACGTTTAACAATCCTAGCGTGTTTCCAAAAGAAATCGTTTTCAAGTCGTCGTCAGTGATTGTGGTCGAGGGCTTATTTATTTATACCGACCCAAAGTTAGATTCCCTGTTTGACTTAAAGCTTTATGTTGAAGCGAGTCTTGATATAATGCTTAAACGTAGAATGACGCGAGACGCTAAAGAGCGTGGGATGACTCCCGAACAAATTGAATACCAGTGGGAGCAACACGTACTGCCAGCATATAAGCGTTACCTATTGCCTTATCGAAATGACGTAGATCTAATTATAGTAAATAACACTCATTTTGAGCGAAGTTTTGAGGTTTTGACCAATCATTTAAACCAGCTAATTAATGCTTAGGGAAACCATTTTATTCTTTGTTTCTTTCACCTTTTAGGGATTAAAAAAAACCGTTACTTTTGCGGACTTCCAAAAAACGGGAAGACATACATAATATATATTTATATAGACGAATGAAGAATAAAGGATTTGTACAGTTTTTGGTGATTTTGTTGGCCATCGTTTGCCTTTACCAATTGTCTTTTACATTAGTTTCAAACAATGTAGAAAAGGGAATTAAAGAAGAGGCAATTGCTAAAGTAGGGTCAGATACATCATCTGATTATGCTAAGGTTTACAAACAAATCAGTGATTCAATGTTGAGCGAAGAGGTTTACCCAGTTTTTGGATATACCTATCAAGATTGTAAGTTAAGAGAGATTAACTTAGGACTTGACCTTCAGGGTGGAATGAACGTTACTGTTGAAATTTCATCTAAAGACATGATCTACGGTTTGGGTGGTGAAGATAAAGACCCTCAGTTTAGAGAAGCTCTTGATAAAGCAGAAGCAAACTATAAAGGTCAAGGTAGCTTTGTAGATTACTTTGCAGCTGAATACCAAGCGTTGACGAACAATGCAGAAACAGGTTTAGCTCGTATTTTTTATACTAAAAATAGAAAAGCGGATCTTCCAAATCAATATAACTCAACAAATGAGGATATATACGAATGGTTAAAAAAGGAGGAGAAAGCAAAAGTAGGAGAGACTTACCAAGTAATTCGAACACGTATTGACCAGTTTAATGTAACACAACCCAACGTTCAACAATTAGACAATGGTAGAATCTTAGTTGAGCTACCTGGTGTTGACAATCCAGATCGTGTGATTGATTTGATTCAGAGCTCTGCACAATTAGAGTTTTGGGAAGTATACAACAACGAAGAGGTTTACAAATACTTTGAAGATGCACGAAGCATTATTTCAGACAAGTTAAAAGCTCAACTTCCAGAAGACACAACTGCTGAAGAGGAAAAACCAGATGCAATTGAGAAGGCGAAAGGTCTTGATTTGAATGAAAAATCAGATGACCCAATTGTAGAAGCAGAACCTCTTGCAGTTGATTCGAATGGCGTAGTTGTTGACTCGAATGTTCCAGATACAACGCAAGCTCAAGAAGAGCTTACGCGTGAAGAGCAGATGTTGGAATATCCGTTAATGTCTCGAATGGCTCTGCCTCAAGACGAACAAGGTAATGTGAGAATTACAAGCTTTATTGGATACGTAAAAGATACAGAAAAAGAGTTTTTTGATGAGCAGTTTAATGATTCATTGGTGGCTGCGCAGTTCCCAGATGACTTAATCTTTAAATGGAGTTTTGATAAGACACCAGATGGTTTCTACACATTATATGCATTAAGAGGTGTTAATGGAAGAAAGCCAGTCTTAGACGGTGACGTAATTGATAATGCTCGTCCATCAATCAATCCAAATGGTCAGTATGAAGTAACAATGTTAATGAACAGTGTTGCTGCCAAAGAATGGAAAATTATTACAGAACAAGCGTCAAGTAAGGCAAATAAAGAAGCAATTGCAATTGTACTTGATGGAGCTGTATATAGTGCACCTACTGTACAAGGAGTTATACCAAACGGAAGTTCAAGCATTTCTGGTAACTTCACTATGGAAGATGCAGAAGATTTAAGTAATATCTTAAAAGCTGGTCGATTATCAGTGCCAACACGAGTTGTTGAGCAAACGGTTGTTGGACCGACGTTAGGTGCGAAAGCGATTAACGCAGGGTTGATTTCACTTGCTATTGGATTCTTAGCGGTTATTGTATTCATGATGTTCTACTACGGTAAAGCAGGTATTTATGCCGTGATTGCTCTGTTAGCGAACTTATTCTTTATTCTAGGAGTATTGTCTGGTTACGGTGCAGCGCTAACACTTCCAGGGATGGCTGGTCTTGTACTAACCATTGGTATGGCGGTAGACGCAAACGTACTGATATTCGAGAGGATTAAAGAGGAACTTGCATCTGGAAAAGGCTTTAAAGCTGCCGTGCGACACGGTTACAAAGCGGCTTTAACATCAATCATTGATGCAAACGTTACAACCTTGATTGCTGCAATCATCTTAATGACTTTAGGGAAAGGTCCTGTTGCTGGTTTCGGTATCATTTTATTAATTGGTATCTTATCTTCTTTGTTCACGTCTATTTTATTAACAAGACTTTTTGTTGAAAGAGATATTGAAAAAGGAAATGAGATCGCATTCAACACCGGCGGAAGTAAAAACATGTTGAAGACGTTTAGTTACAACTTCATCGGAAATAGAAAAAAGTTTTATATCGTATCTGCAGTAATCATCTTAGCTGGTCTAGGCTCAATGATCACACGTGGTGTGAATACTGGTATTGATTTTAAAGGTGGATGGTCTTACGTAATGGATATTGATGGTGCATCAAACACGGAAGAAATCCAATTAGAGATTAAAAAAGCACTTGATGCTAGTGAATCTACTGAAACCAACAGAAATGTTGAGGTAAAAACATATGGTACAGAAGGTGATTATAAAATCACAACATCATATAGAATTAATGATAAAGATTCTTCAGTTGGTAAAGAAGTAAAAGCATTAATAATTAGTGGTCTTGAGAAGTTTGGTGCAACTGAAAAGTCGGTTTTATCAGAATCTAAAGTTGGACCTACCATAGCTGAGGACATTAAGCGAGATTCAACATTGGCGATTATCTTGTCGCTAATTGGAATGTTTATTTACATTGTAGCACGATTTAGAAAATGGGGTTACGGTTTAGGTGCAACGGTTGCATTGTTCCATGATGTACTTATTGTATTCTCGTTGTACTCGATTTTGCCAATGTTCGTAAGCTTTTCAATGGATGTTGATCAGGCATTTATTGCAGCGATCTTGACCGTTGTTGGTTATTCGATTAACGATACAGTGGTTGTATTTGATAGAGTTAGAGAATTCCTTGGTTTACACAAATACGAGAAAAACACATCAGGTGTCATCAACGATGCAATTAATCAAACATTGAGTAGAACGTTGGTAACGTCATTAACGACGTTGTTGGTTGTTATTATTTTATTCTTGTTTGGAGGAGAAGGATTGAAAGGCTTCACATTCGCACTATTGATTGGTGTGGCAGTTGGTACTTATTCTTCTATCTGTATTGCAACTCCAATTGTTGTTGACTTTATGAAAAAGAAAGAGCAATAGAATTTTTTAATTCTACGATATTAAAGGCTTTCTACTTTGTGTAGAAGGCCTTTTTTTATGTCAGCTACCAGGTCTTCACCGACCTTGAGTCTTGTCTTCAATCACGTTCCGTCCTTCCACTACTTCTCTCACGAATGCTGTTTCTCGAAATCCCAATCCACCTGGTACCCGTCACTCAGAGCGACCGACGTTAGGAGGAGCGAAGAGTCTGTGCTCGTCGTGCCTCCTCGCACCTCTGAAGGACGTCATTGGAGGAAGGTTTCGAGTGCTACGTGGGATGTTGCTACAAATGATGAAGTCTAAGTAAGCTGTTTCCGACGCAAGCTGTTGTCCACCTCGGTTTCTGTTCTCAATCACGTTCCGTCCTTCCACTACTTCTCTCACGAACGCTGTTTCTCGAAATCCCAACCTTCCTTGTACCCGTCACTCAGAGCGACCGACGGTAGGAGGAGCGAAGAGTCTGTTTCAACCACGGATGTTTGTTACCAACGTTTGGATATTAGAGTTATGTCGAATAATGTTTAAACAACATATTCGTATCAAAACATAAGTTAATGTATTTCGGTAAAGGCGGGTTTGTATATATAATTTCAAACAGAGGGCGAAATGTGCTTTATACAGGCGTTACAAGTAATCTTAGACGTCGGATGTTTCAGCATAAAACGAAGTTTTATCCGCGAAGTTTCTCTGCACGATATGAGGTAGGAATCTTGCTTTACTATAAGTTTTATGACACTATCATCGAAGCAATTGCGGCGGAAAAGTTTATTAAAGGGAAAAGTCGATCGTACAAGTTTGACTTAATTCATGGTTTTAATGAATCGATGTCAGATTTAACATCTCAGTTAAAAGATGATGAGTAACTAGTCAAAGACAAATTCCTTCCGCGACGTCACTCACGAACGCTGTTTCTCGGAACTCCAATCTTCCTGGTACCCGTCACTCAGAGCGACCGACGTTAGGAGGAGCGAAGAGTCTGTGCTCGTCGTGCCTCCTCACACTTCTGAAGGACGTCATTGGAGGAAGGTTTGTAAGTGTATCTGATTTGTTGTATAAAAAAAGCCCCGCAGTTGCGAGGCTTTTACATTAAATCAAATGCGACTTGATTAAAATGTATTGATCTTTATACGTTTTGAAATTTCTTCTACATCGCTTTTAAACTTACGATCGGTATCCATCAAATCGCTAACTGTTTGACAAGCGTGAATAACAGTAGAATGGTCACGACCACCAAAGTGCATTCCAATCTTCTTCAATGGAGCCTTTGTAAGTTGTTTTGCAAAGTACATGGATATCTGCCGAGCTTGAACAATTTCTCGTTTCCGTGTTTTTGACTTTAATTGTTCGATTGACAATGAGTAATAATCAGATACTAACTTCTGGATGTACTCAATAGAAATCTCACGTGAAGCATTCTTAACGAAGTTTTTAACCATCTTCTTAGCTAAATCTAAATCAATATCCTTACGATTTAGAGAAGCTTGAGCAAGTAATGAAATTAGTGCTCCTTCAAGTTCACGAATGTTTGAATCAATGTTGTGTGCAACATACTCAACTACTTCAGCATTTAATTTAATACCATCTTCATACATTTTGTGCTCAAGTATAGAAATACGAGTTTCTAAATCAGGCACCTGAAGATCAGCAGATAAACCCCACTTAAATCGAGAAAGTAACCGCTCATCTACATCTTTCAAGTCTCTTGGAGCTCGATCTGAAGTTAAGATGATTTGTTTTCCGTTTTGATGTAAGTGGTTGAAAATTTGAAAGAAAATTTCTTGTGTTTTTTCCTTTTTAGCAAAAAACTGAACATCGTCGACAATTAATACATCCAACAGTTGGTAGAAGTTCAAGAAATCGTTGTTGTTTCCGTTTTTACAAGAATCTACATACTGGTTGACAAATTTCTCAGATGATACGAACAACACAGACTTGTTTGGTGAAACCTCTTTAATTCGATTGCCAATGGCATGAACTAAATGCGTTTTTCCCAATCCAACTGAACTGAAAATCATTAGAGGGTTGAAAGCTGTTCCTCCTGGCTTGTTCGCAACAGCAAAACCTGCTGAACGAGCTAGTCGATTACAATCGCCTTCAATAAAATTGTCAAAAGTATAGTTGGGGTTTAATTGGCTATCAATGTTTATTTTCTTTAGACCCGGAATAATAAACGGGTTGTGGATGTTGGCATTTACGTTTAGAGGAATGCCCACCTCATTTTTGTTGTTGTAGCCAGCGTTTCTGGTTGGCATGTTAATAGTGTAGGCATGTGGATTACGTGCATTGGTATTGCTATTATCCACAATTATGCTATACTCAAGTTTGGAACCAACTCCAAGTTCTCGGTCTAGCGCCTTCCTTAAAAGAGTCACATAGTGCTCTTCAAGCCACTCGTAAAAAAACTGACTAGGAACCTGTATGGTCAAATTCTTATCCTCAACTTTTAATGGTTTAATTGGTTCAAACCAAGTCTTAAAACTTTGAGGGTTTACATTGTCCTTAATTAAGGACAAACAGTTCTTCCATACCTTTTCGTGTTCTGCAGTCATTTAAGTTTTTAGTTATAAGCTATTTAGAGATTTTGCTCATGAATTGCGATCCTTTGAGCTTCAAATCGTGGGTAAAATTGTCTAAAAAAAAGTTAGAAAAAAAATCTAATTAGGCTTGTGTTTTAATTTATTTTAACCATGGAATTGCCACCAATTTGTGCCTCCAAATTGCTATGTCGTTCATAATCAATTTTTCCAAGATTTATACCTGCCCATCCTGTTTGTAAGATGTTAACAACTTTGTTTCGATTGTTGATAACCTGTTTTGGGGTCTCTAAAAACGTATGAGTATGACCTCCAAGTATTAAGTCTATGTGACTGGTTTGTTTCGCTAATGTGATGTCAGATACCTTATCTGACTTATAATCAAAGCCTAAATGAGATAAACAAATTATCAAGTCGCATTTTAATTTTGTTTTTAATTGTTCTGCAACCTCATTTGCTTTTTGAATCGGGTCTTGATATACCACATTTCCATACAATTTTTTAGAAACAAGCCCATCTAATTTTATTCCTACTCCTAAAACACCTATTCGTGTTCCGCCTTTATTAAAAATTTTATATGGAATAATGTGGTCTTTTAAAATTGTATCCTCAACGTTGTAATTACAATTGATAAATGGGAACGTGGCAAACGGCAGTTGTTTAACCAACCCATCTATACCATTGTCAAAATCATGGTTGCCCAATGTCGCAGCATCATACTTCATAGCGCTCATTAGTTCAAACTCCAACTTTCCTCCAAAAACGTTAAAATATGGAGTGCCTTGAAATATGTCGCCACTATCTAATAATAAAGTGTGTTTTTCTTGATTTCGAATTTTAGCAATTAACGCAGCACGTTTACTTGCCCCGCCTAGCCCTTGATACTTACCTCCATCCATTGGAAACGGATCAATTCGGCTATGCCAATCGTTTGTAAATAATACACTTAGCCTGGATCTGTTTTTTCCCACTACAACTAGAGGTGTTGTAGAAATAGCTGCGCCAATAGCTGCCTTTCCTGTTGCTAAAATAAAATTTCTTCTATTCATTAGCGTCTAATATTATTCGTCCGTCGATAGTGCCATTCAATGGTTTTTCGATACTAGTATTTTCTTGAAGAGATTTAATAATTGCACTTCGAATCAACCAACGACTGTCTTCTCTTTTTGTACCATTCAAAAATACTGAGAATCCATCACCTCCGTCGGCTAGATAGTTCGATGTTAAAATACGGTACTCTTCTTTTGAATTCATTTCATCATCATAAAATGTGAACAGACTTGTGCTGTCTAAAGTTATAAGGTGCACGATTGACGATGAACTAAACGGTTCTCCTCCCTTTTGATAAATATGGTCAGCCAATTCGGCTAACTGTTTTTGGGTAATGGTAACAAGTGTCAAGGTGTTTTCAAAGGGCATTAATTCAAAAACCTTTCCTCGAGTTATTTGACCTTCAGGAATTGGAACTCTGAAACCTCCATAATTCATAACACATAAATCAATTTCAGGGTCGATTTCTTTGATTCCAAAATTTAACAACATGTCAGCAAGTACATTTCCTAATGCCGATTCTGGTCTTGCTTTCACCATTTCTTTGGAAGAGTAACCAACCACCTCATTCATTTCTTGTTTGATTTGCTCTCGAAAAGGGCGAATCATTTTGTCAATTTTAGAATTCGTTTCAGTCCAGCTGGTATCAAACTGATTGAGACGAGCATCAGATACATGAGTAAATGCTTTTCTGTTGCAACCAATTAGTAGAATTGCTGCAATTAATAATACTGCGTTGCGACTTTTAGTGTGATTAGAATACAAGATCAATTTCTTTTTTAAGGAAGGTGATAGCAGTTGCAACTAAGTCCGTTCTTTTCTCCAAAACATCACTTAAAACAGCTTTACCTAAATCAGTACTTTTAGAAAACTCAGACATATCTTTATAGCAATTGTTAATGGTGTTTAACGCATCTTCTTTTGCATATTTAATCATTTGCCATGCTTGATCACTAATATATATCTGCTGTGATACGTTGTGATTAAACTCTTCATTTATTGCTTTTGTTAAAAGGTGTTTAAACTCGGTTGCTGTTAGCGATGGGTCAGCTAGTCGCATAACCAAATTATCCAATCGCAATCGCTCCAATAATATTGTAAGTCGCTCATACGCCTGAAGTTTCATTGGTGTTAGACTTTTTGTACGCTTGCTTCTCGTTTCTAGTTCTTTGCGTTTAAAATCTTCATCAAGCATCTTTTTTAGCATAAAGTATGCAACTAAAAAAACGATGATCGCCGGAATGGTGAAGTGAAGGATTTCAATGAATAAACCCCATGAGTCAATTGCTAAAAATGTCATTTCGAATTGTTCAATATAAAGTGTAAATCTAACGTTTAAACGTAATCATTGACAATTTTAATGTTTAAAAAATCGATAAATTTGCATATGATTGATACAAAAAATGTGGTGACAGATGCTCCTTTAAAATTTACAGAAGGAGCCATTCGTAAATTACATGAAATACAAGCAGAAGGAACTGAAGATTTAGCACCATACTTACGAATAGGTGTTAAAGGTGGAGGTTGTTCTGGTCTATCATATTTGCTTGCCTTTGATCAAAAGGAGGAAAATGACAATGAATACTTGGTTGAAGGGATACCTGTAATAATGAACAAGGCTCACGTGATGTACGTCATAGGTATGGAGGTTGACTACGAATATGGTTTAAATACTCGTGGATTTGTTTTCAATAATCCAAATGCCAAAGAGACTTGCGGTTGCGGAGAAAGTTTTTCAGCATAAAAAAAGCGAGAAATAATTTCCCCGCTTTTTAATCAGGTATACACTTCTTATTCTTGAACTATTATTTTACCGTATGTGGTCAAATTATTATTTGATATTTTGATAATATAGATCGCATATTCTAAATCAGTTATATCTATCGTATTTCTCTCTCGTGCAACCGATACAACTTTTGCTAATCTTCCATCTAATTGATAAAAACTAACATTTGTAGTTGCTGCTTGGGTCAGGTCGACATATAATTGGTCATGAACCGGGTTTGGGAACACCGAAACTCCCATTTTATTGAGTTCATTGATACCACTCTTGTCAATAACCGATGTTTCGGTATCAGCTTTGTCTGGCGCAATTTCAGATAAACCAAGACTATCGGTAGCAACGGAGTAGAACTTGTAGTCATATTTGTCTCTGCCATAGAAAGTGTCGGACATTAAACTTGTATTGCTTTTCCAAGCAACGTATGCGCTGTCATTAATAGATACAAATACAGAGTACGTCTGAATACCACAACCTGGATCAACTCCAGCCCACTCCACGATAAACGTGGAATCTGTCGTAATTGGACTTAAGCTTATTACCTCACTTTGTGGGGCTTTTTTGTCAATTTTGTTCGAGTGAATGTTAGTTGCAATCGGCTTATTGAAGTCGAAAAAGATTAAGGCTTTATTTATTATTTCTTCGTCGTGTTGAATATCTTTAGCTAAAGATACACTGTAACTGAAGTTTCCTTCTCCTTCAGGTGATACTTTGTTTGGTGGCAAAAACCCTAAATCAACATCTTCGATAAATTCAAGGGTGCTCTTGTCGAGCGTTAGATATGTTACCTTGATTTCTCCTGAAATAGTATCAAGATTTCCAGTTACTTGAACAATGCTATTAATACGAGGAGAAAGGTCAATCAATAGCCTAAACTCTTTTGAAAATGCCTGAATCTTATAGGTGCTATCTGAGATTGTTATTGAGTTAAAGCTAAATGTATTTAAATCAAACTGGTCAACATCTATTGTGTCGTATACAATAACGTCAGACGCTGGAGCCGTGGCAGAATCTTTGTTCTCGAAAAATACTGTATACACTAAGTTACTTTCGGAGCTGATGTAGTGATCATCACCGTAACCAATAGGTCCAGTAATTTCGTTGGGATCGAAGGAGTTTACTGCATTACTTTTATGTTTTCCTTTATTCTTAGCTCTAAACTTGTCCCAACACTCTTGACTTGCATCGTAGTTCGATTTTATGTCAAAACCTAAACCGATTAAATCTTTCCCGATTTTAACGCCTTTAGATATTGGAATTAAATCTCCTGCACAATCAGCGATGCTCCAAGCCCATCCCCAACCAGTGACTAGCCAACTTCCCCATGTTGCAGGTTTCTCTGGTTCATTTGGATCTTTTAAAACATGATTGGCGCCAGTTTCTGTTACCTTGTATGCGAGTTTATAACAGTCATAGCCAGGTATGAGGTCAATTGCCTTATCCCAAGAATATTTGCCTGCTACTTTTGCTAGGCAAGCAGCAACTTCGGGAGGTGTGTTCGCTTTTTTAAGCTTCTCAAATCCTTGAATTAATGGGTCCGTTACCCAAACTGTCATATCCAAATTTTGAGTAGCTTTAATTTTTACACGGACTGAGTTTGAACTTAATGCTGGTATAAAGGGGATGTAGAATGGATAAATTCTCATTCGTTGTCCTTCAAATCCAGTTAGACTGTCACTTATGTAGAACAAATCAATCGTCGTGTCTTTCCACTGTGTCCATCCATCGTCCGTAAAGGATTTAGGCACACTAATCTGTACATCAGGAAAGATTACTTCCATATCAGGAATATCATTTACTACGAAAAATAGTGGTACTCCTTGAGCATCGACATTAGTTAAGTTGCCGTAGTTAATATTGAATGTCTGCCATCGGTTAAGTAAGAATCTGTCTCTACCGCTTAGTACAACCCAAGGTTTGGGCCACTCAGCTTCCTCAATTTTAAAGTAATTGTCTAAAACCATCGGATCTTCTCCCGGAGTTTCAATGTGTAAGCTGTAGGTTCCAACATTAGCCATGTCCACATTAAACACTGCTAAAAAGGATTCACCTTTTACATCCGTAAGATACATTGTATCCGCAGTTATATCCGATGATCCAGTTTTTTTGAGGGTAAGTTTCATTGAGTCATTTAGTCCAACGCCAAAACCATAGATAGTGACAGAACCTTTGTTGCCAAATACTCTCGGCTCGGCTCGGTTAATCGTTGGTTTAAATGACAGGATTTCAAGACCTTGCCCAGAAACAACATAGTGTCCATAAGATGGTGCGTTTACTAATTGAATTGTATTTGAAGCTGTGTCAACCGTTACATCTTCCTCAATTTTGCGCCAATTTAAACCAGCATTTGGTGAGAAATATACATCCAACGCTGATTCATCATTTCTATTTAAAAGTGATTCATCATACGACAATAGTAACTTCTTCAATGTGTCGGTTGCTTCCACTGGAGTTGGTTTTAGTCGCCACCAGTAGTTTATAGCATTTTCGGTGAAAGGATGCTGTTGTTCACCATAAGATTCAACGAGGAGAGAGGATATGTTTGTATTATAGAACCAGGCCGAAAGCTTATCATACTTGAATTCACTATAATTATTTGTAGTTCGATTGGTTCGAATACTTCCTCTATTTCGAATTTGATCAAAACTATTGTTGTCTATATCATCACAGGTTAATACACTATTTGTGTCGATGGTTAAAACATAAGGTGTCGTCACTCTAAGGTTTGGTAAATGATTTTCATCTGTAAATGTCATGCTATCGTTGACGTAGCATATTCCTTTAATCGCTTTTGCATTGATACCGTTGATTGACCTTGTATTATTTCCTGAAAAATTTAAATAACCAACTTGAAAAAACGCATGATTGGTTATACCCGCCGCAAAATCAGCGTCTAAATAACCTCCGTTTGCATTGTTTGCGATGCGTCCAAGGTTGGTTACCTTTCCTTTGAATGTCGTTGATATCGCGTAACCAGCTAGATTGTGAAGTGTCCCAAGATTCTTTACATCAGAAAGGAATGTAACGTTGGAATTTAAATCACAAACCCCAGTTGTGATTGGTGCTCCTTCAATAAGTGTATTAGTCAGTTTAGTACCATTTAAGTGTAACGAGTCAGAATTCGTAATATGGATGTCTCGTAGATTTGAATTGTCTAATGTTAATTGAAAACCATTCGTGTTTATTGTTGCGTATGGTTCGAAATTATGCCAGTCTAAATTCGCATTGCTGAAGCCAATGTTACTACCCAACTTTAGACTACTTAAAGTGTCTTCAGCGTAATAATTACCCTCAAATTGTGTGTTTTTAGACTGTTTGAAAAGTATAGGATTCGGTCCTTTAAGGTACGTGTTTGTTGGGTGGTAAATGCCAAAATTGTTTAACTCTCCGTATAAATACATTGATAAAATACCACCACTTGGGTGCTGAATTATAGCACCATAATTTTCAATTGTACCGTAAATTTCCGTTGATATTGCATAACCGGCATTTTGGAATATTGTATCAAGATTAATAAATCCGTCATTAAACTTTGTATTGTTATATAACGCCACATTACCCGTGAGAGTTGGCTTCTGAACAGTTTGTATGTTACTGAGTTGAGAGCCATCAAGATTTAACGTATCTGTGCTTACGAACCTAATTTGTTTCACCTCAGAATTTATAAGGTTTAGATTATGCCCATTTGTTACCAGTTTCGCAAAAGGAGCTTTGTTTACCCAATTTAGATTCACGGAATTCAAATTTAGACTAGAGCCCAATTTGATTCCGCTAGAAGTGTCTTCTGCGACAAACGTTCCTTCAAAAAATGACGATTTGTTTTGGGATAAAAGCCTAGGTTCCGTTCCTTTTAAGTATGTAGTACTTGGTCGATAAATACCAGCGTTGTATAGTTCTCCGAATAAGTTTATTACTAAGACACCGCCACTTGGGTGTCGAATTATAGCACCGTAGTTTTCTACTTTGCCATAAAAGTCCGTAGGGATACCATTCCCTGGGTTTTGATAAATTGTATCTAAATTTATTAAGCCGTCAATAAACTTAGTGTTTGCATATAACCTGATGTTTCCTTTAAGTTTAGGAGTTTGATGGGTATGAATATTTCTAATAAGCGTACCATCTAAGTTCAATGTATCCGAGCTAATAAACCTAACTTGTTTTATATCAGAGTTAAGAATGTTAAGTGAATGACCACTTGTAACAATTTTGGAGTATGGCTCTTTGTTTACCCAATCAATTGTAACTCCATTAAATGTAACATTTGAACCCAGTTCAATTCCTCCAGAAGTATCCTCCGAAATGTATGTTCCTTCAAAAACGGATGCTTGATTTTGTTTAAATACTTTAGGTTTTGAGCCCATTAAATAGGTGCTGTTTGGACGATAAATTCCAGCATTGTACAAATCGCCGTATAAGTTTATGTTTAAAACTCCACCATTTGGATGTTTGATTATCGCACCGTAGTTTTCGATCGAGCCATAAAAATCTGTACTTATGCCGCTACCGGGATTCTGGTAAATGGTATCTAAGTTTATTAATCCATTGTTGAATATTGAGTTTCCATACAGGCGAATGTTACCAGTTAGCTTCGGAGTTTTAAAAGTTTGGATGTTTGAAAAGAACGACCCATCAAGGTTTAAGGTGTCTTCACTAATAAATCGTACTTGTCTTACCTCGCACTTATTGAGGTGTAAATTGAAACCATTAGTTACTATTTGAGAGTATGGGTAATTGTTTAGCCAATTTATATTTGCACTTTGAAATGTGAGGCTTGAGCCTAGCTTTATTCCCCCAGAAGTGTCTTGGGTAGCGTAACTTCCTTCAAAATAGGAGGTTTTGTTTTGTCTGAATGTTAACAAACTGTCTCCCTGTATAAGAGTTGAAGATGGATGAAATTCTCCATTATTTGTGATATTGGCACGCAGGTTTATAGTAAAAGATCCTCCACTAGGGTGTAATGAAATGGTGCCATCATTTATAAGATTCCCTTCATAAACGATACTAACCCCATAGCCAGGGGAGTTGTGTACTACACCTTCGTTGAAAATATTCCCAACGAAGTCTGTTGAGCCGTAAACGTTATAGTTGCCTTTTATCCAAAAATTACCGACTACCGAAGTGCTATTAATAACGGAACCCTTCAATAATAAAGTGTCGTTCGACACAATGGTTGATGAGAAAATGGTAGAAGTGTCTATGCGCAATGCATGCCCAGTTGAATTGATTACTCCTTTTCCACTTCCAACATTGCCGTAAAAAGAAACTTTTTTGAAATGAAGTGCCGATTCTAGAATGACTGTATCAGCGCCCTGGCTATAGTAATTTCCTTCAAAGTACTTGCCAGCTGATTGAGATATCTTATGCGAATTTCCAGATTTGAAATAAGTAGATGTAGGACAATACTTTCCGTTATTTACAAAGTCGCCATTCTGATAAATTGTTAAGTATCCAGACTTGTTCACCTCAATCGTGTCACTGTTTGTC
The DNA here is from genome assembly GCA_937124965.1 of uncultured Bacteroidota bacterium. Lineage (GTDB taxonomy): Bacteria > Bacteroidota > Bacteroidia > NS11-12g > UBA9320 > UBA987. The sequence goes on along the minus strand of CAKZLB010000013.1, from coordinate 15,946 downwards.
ATCTGTCCTTTAATATGTATTGTTGCGCTATATCCATTTGTGTTTGTCATTCTACCTTCAAGCGTAAGATTACCATCAAAGGTGGCAGACTGGTTTACATTGAATGAACCTTGAATTTTTCCGTTACCCCTAAAAGTACAACTTCGAACCTTAGTGTTTTCCAGTTCGATTATATCGTTTGAATGGAAGTCGAAGTTGGCCACATCACAATCCGTTAGATTTAAAGTATATCCTGTAGAATGAAGTATTCTTTTGTTGGTGCCACTGTATGTGTAGTAGCATGACTTGAATTGAACATCGGTTTTCATAATCAAAGAATCCGCTTTACCGGATTGCGCAGTTATGGTCATGTTGTTAAAGTACTTTCCTGAAGATTGATAAAACAATGCGTTACCAGTTTGATACAGGAATAACTGCGAATTCTGCCATATTCCATAGTTTTTAATAAGTCCATATGCACTTATGTAGAATGATCCTGATGCCGATGAAGATATTTTACCATTGTTTGTAATATCTCCATATGCAGTAACTGTTTCTCCGTAACCGCTTCGGTTTTGTAATATCGCAGCTGTTGAAACTGTTAAGTCGTTGCAGACCCCACCTCCTGAGACAGTTCCATTGATAATAACGTCATCAGTGGCTGTTGGGATTGTGCTGCCAACCCAAGTGGAGGTGGACTGCCAATCGCCACCACTAGATTTGGAGGATATTGTTGCTGAGTATCCTAAGTTGTAAAATACTGTTAAAAAGGTAATGAGTAAAATTTGCCGCATAGTTTTGGGTAATTAGTGTATCACAAAGTTCTACGCAACTATTGACTAGTTTTTTGATGCTAGTCAGTAACTCGTGTGATTTGAGGCAGTTTAAATTATTTGTTTTAGACGTAACTTTTTTAGTTATACTATTTCCAAAATAAAAGCAAAAAATTCCCGGAAATGAATATTTACGGGATTGAAATATGTTTTTGTTTCCTATTCGTTGATTACATTGATATCGATCTCTGTTTCGATACCTCCGTAAAACAATACCTTCGCTTTGTAAGCACCAAGTTCTTTGATGTCACCAGTAATAGATATTTTCTTTCGGTCAATTTCGTATTAAAATCGTTTTCCGCTTTTTAATTTATTGTTCATGCTCACACAACTTGTGTCAACCTATTTCAGGACAAGATACAGTGGACAATTGTCGGAGGGTCAATACATGATTATTTCTGGGGATTTGCTCAGTTTGGAAACGCACGAAAAAATAAGCTGAGTAAAATCATTACGACACTTCGAAAAGTGCTTTGTAATTTTACCGTGTAACAATAACCCACAAGTCAGAAACATAAATTTAACGGTACATGTCTAGCCTAACTAAAAAACTTGCTGAATATGAGGATTTCGAACTTGCCTTCATTGTTGCTTTCAAAAAGGATTTAATTGCGACTTCTGTGAATAATCAGGTCCAAGAGGAAGTTATATCTCGTAAGTTATCTCAAGAGTATATGGATAAAATGGTTCAAGAAAAGTTAGCCATTGACATTAGAGACCACGATAAAAAAATATGTCCGCGTTGCACGTCGAAAAAAATATTGAAGAATAAGGAAGAGTTTCATGGTAATAACAAAGCATTTGGATTAGACTCAGGTAAGCCACTAACGGCAATTGAATATCAAGTTTGTGGTGTGTGCGGCTGGAATTTTTTAGTCGACGAGACTGATTATGAAAGGAAAAAGAGAAGGACGTCCGTGTCAATTTCGATTGTGTTATTAGTCCTTTTAGTGCTTTTGATGACGTATGTACTGCATTGGGCAACGTCATAAATTCAAATCATTCTATTAAATAAACGAACAAAAAAAATCCCGTAAACCAAAAATTTACGGGATTGAAATATGTTTTAGTTATTGTTTACTATTCGTTGATTACATTGATATCGATTTCTGTTTCGATACCTCTGTACAATAATACCTTCGCTTTGTATTCACCAAGTTCTTTGATGTCACCAGTGATAGATATTTTCTTACGGTCAATTTCGTGACCAGCATCTTTCAATGCTTGAGCTATTTGAATAGTGGTTACTGATCCAAATATTTTACCGTTGCTACCAGCTTTAGTTCCAATAGAAAGACTAACTCCTTCTAATGATTTAGCCATAGCTTCAGCATCTGCAATTACTTGCGCTTGTTTACGCTGAGTTTGCTTGATGTTTTCTTCTAAAACTTTAAGACTTGAAGGAGTAGCGATTGATGCTAAACCTTGAGGGATTAAGTAATTGCGGCCGTAACCGTTTTTTACTTCAACCACGTCATCTTTATAACCAAGTTTTATTACATCTTCTTTTAATATTACTTTCATTTTAATGCGATTATAAAGTTAGACTTATTTTAATTGATCCGTAACGAAAGGAAGTACCGCAATATGACGAGCGCGTTTTACCGCTTGAGCAACTTTTCTTTGGTACTTCAAAGAAGTTCCTGTAATACGTCTTGGTAAAATTTTTCCTTGTTCATTTACAAACTTCAACAAGAAGTCTGGGTTTTTGTAATCGATGTACTTTATGCCACTTTTCTTGAAACGACAGTACTTGTCGCCTCTGTCAATTGGGCGATTTCTGAATACGTAATTCGTTGATGATTTTCTCTTACTCATACCGATTCTTTTTCAGGTGCTTTCTTTTTGTTAAACTCTCCATTCTTGCGACGTTCGTTGTACTTAACAGCGTGCTTGTTAAGTGCTAACGTAAAGTAACGCATTACTTGTTCGTCTCTTCGGTAAGCCAATTCAAGTTTTGCAACCAAGTCGTTTGGTGCACTGAACTCAAAAATGTGGTAAAATCCAGTAACTTTTTTCTGGATTGGGTAGGCAAGCTTAGTAAGACCCCAATTTTCTTCATGGGTAACCTCACCGTCGTTTTCTGTGATCAACTGTCTGAAGCTTGCAATGGCATCGTCCATTTGTTTTTCAGACAGTACGGGTGTTAAAATAATCACAGACTCATACTGTTTCTTTTCCATTTTATTTTTTAAAAAATTAAAAGTCGGCAAAAATACCTCTTTAAGGCTATAATATCAACCCTTAATGTGATTGAAGTTACCGAGTGATTTTTTCGAATAAATCCCAAGCACTATTTCTTATATAATGCAGGCTATCCGACTCAATTTCAATCCAATAGTTCGAGTTGCCTGGGACGCTTTCTATGATGCCAAATCTTTTTCCCATTCTGTAATTTAAGACATAAGTAGAATCCATGCCGTGCTTTATTGTAGATGAAACCCGACCAAAGCCTCCAATATAAGTGCCTCGAGCTTTTCTTGCAAACTCCCATCGCATTCTATCTTTTGAACCAGGCAGATGATAAAGCGTAATGGCTATACTTGTATCTACCCAAACATTCGCAACATTTTTGCATGTTACCGAGTTTAATACCGTAAAGCCTTTTGGTATTGTAATACTGTTTGTTCTACTATTTTTTGTGCTGATTAGTTCAACCATTTTTGGAGATAACAATTCTTCATCTTCGTCGGTACCACGATTATCTGCTGAGTAGTACAAGTCTTTAACTTTAAGGATAGAGCGAACCGTTTTAAGCGTTTTTGCGAAACGAACTACATCTTGCTTAGTCAGGTACTTCGACTTTAAGTCTTTAATTGCTTTTTGATGCTTTAGATTATCAGCCTGATAAGCAGGGTTTTGGTCAAGCTTCTCGAACTCTTTAGCAAATTCTGGTTTGGATTTTTTTAAGTATGCCAGCTCTTCTGCCTCTACAACTTTACGTGCTTTGGTCTCGGCAAAATGTTCAAAGAGAGCATATGGATTTTTTTGATACGTATTTGCAGATTTAGCATAACCAGCTGCATCTCCCATTCTATTTGCGTTTCGTGAATATCTGCCTGCTCTTCCGAAATCATCTACATTATCTATCTGACTGCCGAATTTCCCCAGTCGCGCAACATCATCGGCTTTGCTGCAAGAACGTAGTATTGAAGCACCACCGGCAAACATTGTGAGAATGGCGGCAAAAACTCCTCCTGCTCCAGATTTACTCATGACTAGTATTTATTAAAGGTATCTACTTACAAAGAAGCCGAAAATTTATCATTATAACAAAGGCCAGAATGCGTCTTCAAAATGTCGTACTCGTACAATGTTGTTTTCTATAATCACTGATATCACATCAAAACGAATGGAGGTAATTTCGACACACTCGTTAACAAATTTTTCAGCAGCATCAATTAGAGTTTTCTGTTGTTTGAACGAAACAAAATCTTCTGGATAACCAAATTTGATAGTAGACCGCGTCTTAACCTCAACAAAAACAGTATCACTATTTTTCGTTACGATAATGTCAATTTCAGCTCTTCCAATTCTATAATTGGTGTGTTGGACTGTGTATCCTTTTTTAGTAAGGTAATTAATTGCAACTTTTTCCCCCTTATTGCCAAGAATTTGTTTGTTAGTTTTCTGGGTCATGCACACAAGATAGTGCAATAGCTGTCAAGAAATAACCAACGTGTGTTATGCTTCTCCTAACTCAGTTATAGCGATGTACGCCATCAATCCAGCACCTACTTTTAGCGCTTTCTCATCGATGTCGAAGGTCGGAGTGTGTAGCATTGATGTAATTCCTTTTTCTTCATTGCGAATACCTAATCGATAAAAGCAACTAGGAACTTCCTGTGAAAAATAAGCAAAGTCTTCACCAGCAGGCCAAATATCCAACTCTTCAACGTTTTCTTCACCTAAATATTCAATAGCAGCTTTGCGAGCAGTTTCGGTTTTTTGTTCGTCATTGTTTAAAAAAGGATATCCTTTTCTGACTTCAACGTCACATGTCGCACCAAAAGCTTCAGCTATTTGAGTTGTGATTTGTACTATTTTTTCGTGAGCTTCCATCCTCCATTTTTCATTAAATGTTCTGAATGTTCCTTCCATTTCGACTTTGGACGGGATAACGTTTGTTGCTCCCAATCCAATTATTTTACCAATACTTAAAACACTTGGCATTGCTGGTTTAGCCGAACGACTTACAACCTGTTGTAAGGCAGTTATAACTTGTGCAGCTATGGTTACTGGATCAATATTCATGTGAGGGTGAGCGCCGTGACCACCTTTCCCATGAATGGTAATATAAATCTCATCGGCACTTGCCATATACAATCCACTTCGAAATCCGACTTTTCCGGCATCGATTAGCGGCATCACATGTTGGCCAACCATCGCGTCTACATCTGGATTGTTTAAAACACCTTCTTTGATCATTATTGATGCTCCACCTGGCAGCTTTTCCTCTCCTGGTTGAACGACTAGTTTAATAGTCCCTTCAAATTCACTTTTTAGTTGTGTTAGTATTGTTGCTGCACCTAAAAGAGAACTTGTATGAACATCATGTCCACAAGCGTGCATCACCCCTTGGTTTTGAGATTTGTAAGGAACCTCATTTAGTTCATTAATGGGGAGGGCGTCAATGTCTGCGCGCAACGCAACAGTTTTTTTAGCTGGGTTTTTACCCTTAATCAAAGCAACTAGTCCAGTTGTGGCACATGTTTCAATACTGTCAACTCCAATCTTCTCTAGATACACACGAACCTTTTTTTGAGTTTCAACTTCTTGAAAAGACAATTCTGGGTGTTGGTGCATATCCCTTCGAAAAGCACGAATTTCCTCAAATATGCCTTCAGAGATTTCCTTGATTTGCTCAATGATCATAAGGCAAAGATAACTTATAGAGATTCACAAAACCTCGAAAGTACAAGGCTGTGATAATAAAAACTTTCCTTACTTTGCCTTAATGATTCGCCAGAGTACAATCGATCAAATATTTTCAGCGGCTTCCGTTGAGGAAGTTGTAGGAGACTATGTTAAACTAAAGAGATCTGGCAGTGGGTTAGGAGGGTTGTGTCCTTTTCATAACGAGAAATCTCCTTCCTTTAAGGTTAGTCCCAATCTAGGGATTTACAAATGTTTTGGCTGTGGAAGAGGCGGTAACGTTATCGATTTTGTAATGGAAATCGAAAAAATGAACTACCCTGAAGCACTCAGGCACCTCGCTTCGAAATACCACATAGAAATTGAGGAAGAGTCAGGCAACAAAGAAGAACTTTCGGAACAGGTTAAACTCCGAGAGGGTTTATATGCTTCTCTTGAATTTGCTAAAAACTATTTTCATAAAAGTTTAACGGAGGATGATGAAGGTCGAACGGTTGGATATTCCTATTTCAAAGAACGTGGTTTAACCGATCAGACTATAGAAAAATTTGCCTTAGGCTATGGTAAAAATAGTTGGGAAAACTTTTACAACTACGCAGTAAAATCAGGATATGATACGGGTATTTTAGAGAAAGCGGGTCTTATAAAACAACGAAATTCAGAGAGTTCTGAGGTTAGCTTTTATGATGTTTATAGGGAACGAGTTATGTTTCCAATTCGTAACATTGGAGGTAAAGTCGTTGGTTTTGGAGGGCGCCAACTTACAAGTGACAAAAAGAGTCCAAAGTATATCAACTCGCCAGAAAACGAGGTGTATCATAAGTCATCGGTTTTGTATGGCTTGTATCATGCTAAAAAAGCAATTCGTCAGGAAGAGAATGTTTACTTAGTAGAAGGATATCTTGACGTCTTGATGCTATCACAGAGTGGAATTGAGAATGTGGTAGCAACGAGTGGAACAGCATTAACCCCAGATCAGGTAAAACTTATTAAACGTTTTTCGGAAGGTGTGACTATGTTATTTGACGGTGACGCGGCTGGTTTGAAAGCGGCAATGAGAGGTGTCGACTTGTTACTTGAAGGAGGTTTAAACGTAAAAGTTGTTGAATTTCCAGAAGGAGAGGATCCAGATTCATACTGCCGAAAATTAGGCGGATCTGGTCTTAAAGAATTCATTCAATCAAATCAGCGAGATTTTGTGACTTTCAAAACGGAGGTTTTGTTAAAGGACAAAGGAGAAGACTCAGTTAGTTTATCTGAAACGGCCAGAGATGTTCTTGCAAGCATTGTAAAGATTCCGGATCCTCTAAAGAGAAATGCTTTTATTAAACAGACCGCCAATATTTTAAAGTTTGAAGAGGAACTTTTAATGGCTGAGGCTAAACGCCTCAAAAATCAAGCAACGAAAGAGTTTAATCGGAAAGCAAGTAATGAGTCAAGTCAGAGTAGTTTTATTGAACCTACCGTTGCCATCCAGCCTCAAACTGAAGCATCTAAACGAATTAAAGAGCAAGCAATTATTGAGTCGTTGATACTGTATGGTAAAGAACCATATGACGACGAAATAGACATGGCTGGTTTTATTTTTAGTGAATTGGAAGAGGATGGCTACGTTTTTGAAGACCCGGAATTTGCGGAGTGTATTGACGAAGCAAAAGAGTACTATACGTTTAACGACCATCTTGACGAATCGTTTTTTACCAAACATAAATCGTTAGCGAAAATTGCCGCAAATGTGCTTTCAGTTAAGTATCAATTAAGTCCTGCATGGTGGGAAACTCATGAAATATTTGTCGAGGTTGACAGCAAAAACTATAAGAAAGTGGTTACCGAGAATTTAAATTATCTCAAATTATATCGCATTAGCCATTTTTATAAAAAAGCCATGGTTCAATTGGAAGAAGCGACAACAGATGAGGATGTAGCTATAGCTCAGGCCAAGGTTTTTAAAATCCTTCAGATAAGAAGAACGATTACAGAACTTCTCGGTATTGACGGTGTTCTGCCTGAATAAAAAAAGTCGGAACGCGTTCACATCCCGACTTTCTGATATTCAAAGTATCTTTATTATTTCTCAGTAAACCCAGTTTTTTCCCAACATTCAAATTTCTGGATATTTTCATCACTTAATTTTGACGCTCCCATCGGCATGTTTACAGCACCATCTTCATGTTTTATAGCTTTTAAGAAATTTTCTTTCTCTGCGGCTGCTTTTACTTCAGCATATGTTCCAAGTTTAAAACCTCCTGCAGAACTTGCGTGGCAAGAAGCAGTATTGCACGACATGTCAACAATCGCTTTAATGTGTGCGTCATACGTAATATTTAAGCTGTCACACAACTCTTGAGGTTGGGTATTTGTCGTTTTGGTAGGTTCGTCATCTTCATCGCATCCAACCATAAAAAGGCCGGCAAAGATGGTTAGTGCTAAAATTATTTTTTTCATTCTGTTTTCTTTTGCGCCAAAAGTAAAAATAATCAAGATAAATATGAGGAGAAATTTTATCCGACTAAGGTCATAATCATTCTAAAAAATCTGATTTTTTAGAAATTGTGTTGTTTGCACAATTGTAAATCGTGCCAGGGTATTTATTAATTAAGCGATAATCATGGGTTGCCATCAATATCGCCGTACCTCTTTCACTAATTGTATGGAGTAATTTCATTATGTCATCAGAAACATCTGGATCCAGGTTCCCAGTAGGTTCATCAGCCAGAATTAACGAAGGGTTGTTTAATAACGCTCGTGCAATAACAATTCGTTGTTGTTCTCCTCCCGATAATTCATGGGGCATTTTGTAATCTTTAGTTGCCAGTCCAACCAATTCGAGTACTTCAGCGCAACGTTTTGCCATCTTTGATTTGTCTTTCCAGTCCGTTGCTTTTAATACGAACATGAGGTTTTCTTGAACATTTCGATCTGACAGAAGCTGGAAGTCTTGGAATACAATTCCAATTTTTCGTCGAAGCAAGGGAACTGTTTTACGATTTAACTCAGTAAGGTCCATGTCTGCAACTATTCCTTTTCCTTCTCTAAGCGGTAATTCTCCGTATAACGTTTTTAAAAGACTGGACTTCCCACTACCTGTTTTTCCAATCAAATATGCGAACTCGGAGGCTTGCAGATTTATGTCGACATCATGTAATACTAGATTGTTGTTTGTCTGAAATATGAAAGCATTTTGCAAGCGTACGATGCCGTTGTCCATAGCGCAAATGTACATCTAAATGTAGTTGAGTTGAAATGTCACAAAAACCAATATGGGAACAATTCATCCCATTATAGGAATATATTTAAATATTGTTTATATATTTGCATCACGTTATTACAGTAACGTACTACTACTAAAATGAAAGCATTAAAAACAATAATCTTAATTATTGTTGGTATTTCGTCTTCGTTTATGGCCTATTCTCAAGGTAATAGTAACGGAAATGGAAATGGCAACGGAAACGGCTACGCATATGGCCGTAACGTTTCGGTTAATATTCCCCAAGTTGCACTTCTAGGATTAAGGAGTAATACAAATACTACAGTTTCACTTGGTTTAAATGGTCCGGCAGAAGCTGGTTTGGGAGCTACTAACACTGCAGACAGTTCTGTTTGGGTGAATTACACCTTTTTGAAAGGAAAAAATACACGTCCAAAATGCCATGTGTTTGTGAAGATAGGTGCTGGAACTGTTCCTAGTGGAATGGATCTAAACGTTAAAGCTAAGTCAAGTACCAGTCATGGTAAAGGAAATAAAGGTGTGCCGACAGGCACTGTGACTCTGAGCAGCGTCGACCAAATGCTCATTCAGAACATTAAATCATCGAATACAGGTAAAGGTGTAAACAAAGGGCATCAACTAGTTTACTCACTTGATTTAACAAACTATAACATAGTTAATTATACGGCTCCGTCTGTTTTAACTATCGTATATACCCTCACTGATTAGGTCGAATAAACTATTTCTCATACTATTTTGTTATTTTCGTAACAACGTAGTAGTCAAATGATTCGAATAGTCAGCCTTGTTATACTGTTTTTTTTGAGCACTTTTATCAAAGTTTCTGCTCAATCTGTTTCGCCAGAAAACAATACTGCTGATCACACAGTTGCTATACAAATTCCTGAAGTAAGCTTGGTTAACGTAACTGGAAATAGCGTTTTGCAACTATCATTAGTTGGACCTGTTGAAGCAGGAAGGCCAATTTTAAACCAAGTATCTGACTCAAGTTTTTGGTTAAATTATAGTTTCATCAAAGGAAGCTCAAGCCGACCCTCAACCAACATTTATGTTCGAATTGCGGATGGTTCTGTACCGCCTGGCACCTTGTTAAGTGTTTCCGCTAAACCATATGCAGGTAACGGCAATGGCAGTCTTGGTATTCCATCTGGTAATGTAACGTTAACCAATATTGAACAAAAATTGGTTCAAGATATCGAATCAAGTTACACAGGAGTAGGTGTAGGTAATGGTCATCAAATGGTCTACTCTCTGAAAGTTAATCAGTCGCAATACCAACAATTGGACTTTCAATCGTCTCAACAAGTTCGATTAGTCTATACAATTTCAGACTAAAGTTTTGGTTTTGAAGTCTTTATTAAAGGCTAAAGTTTCATTAGTGTACAATTCTCACTTCACTACAGTTTAAAAATGACAAAAAATTAAACTACTGATAACCAATTATTTATGGTTGTTTTTTGTAAAAATTAGTTATATCTAGTGATATGCACTTCGAGTCATCTTTTGTACAATTTTTTCGATTAAGTAATTTTACAGCTTACTAAATGCTTTAACCTGCTTCAATGTTTAAGTCTAAGATATTAATCCTTTCATTTTTTCTTTTAACGGTTTTATTTGCTCAAGCGCAAGAAGATGAAACCGCAAATGGTACTGTTTCTATTGCGATTCCTGAAGTGGCAATTATGGACATTGAAGGTCCTGGGTCACAAAGTATATCGTTAGTGGTTGAAGCTCCGAGCGAAGCTGGTTTAATGTTAGATTTGACCGCTGCCGCTGATAGCTCTCTGTGGTTAAACTATTCTTCGGTTAGAAGTCAGGCGCTAGAAGCTAATCGAAGTATTTATGCTCGGATTGTTTCTGGTTCTGTGCCGTCTGGACTTAGAATGCGGGTAACAGCTGGTGCCTACACCGGTTCAGGTGATGGTACTCATGGAATTGCAACCAACGGAAAAATTCTTAATGGTAATGACAGAAGAATTGTTCGCAATATTCGAACATGTTACACTGGAGACGGGGTGGGGAATGGACATCGACTGGTGTACACGCTTGAGTACAGAAATAACCAATATAATCGGATAGACTTTGACGACTCAAACACCGTATCGGTATTGTACACTATTACCGATAATTAGATGTTAGAATCGTTTTTAATGACCTATTTATAGTTTTCCGTTAGGAGTTCCTGTTGTTTCAAAATGAAAGCCGTTTCCCGTTTTGAGTGATTCTTTTGTGCTTTTTGGAGGTTGAATTGTAATTGATAGATTAGTATCATGCTTTATTAAATGTCTGATAAGCAGTAGTTTGTGTAGGTTTTGAGTGAAAGTGTTTAATCGTGAGATTAAAAAATATCCTTTTGGAACATCAATTGAAAACTTCTAAATGTTCGCAAGAGCACACAACTATTTTATTATTTACTACTCGCATGAAACGCCTATTCATAACTAGCATAGTCATTTTGACTAAATTGTTTGTTGTTGCACAAAGCAATGACAACGTAGAAACCACCTTAACTATTGCAATCCCTGAGGTGGCTATTATGGACATAGAATCGGTCGGGAGTAAAAACATAACATTGGCTTTAGAAACACCAACTGAAGCGGGATCCATGGTAGGGGTGTCTGCCGCTGTTGATAGTTCTTTGTGGCTGAACTATTCGTCTGTTACAGGAAAGAAATCTAATGCATCAAGAAAAATATATGTACGAATGGCATCAGGTTCAATTCCAAATGGTCTTCGATTAAGAGTGACTCCATTAAATTACTCTGGCTCTGGTGATGGGAACATAGGCGTTTCTAGTTCTCCAAACGGGAGAGTGATTAATCGCTCAGACCGTCTAATCCTGAAAAACATTAATACATGTTATACAGGAGATGGCACTGGGAACGGGCATCAGCTCGTGTATAAGCTAGAGTATAGAAAGAACCAATATCACAAAATAAAGTTCGATCAGTCTAATACTGTTACAATAATCTACACCATAACAGATAACTAGCATTTCAACAAAAACCTTTTCCGTCACATGATTTCTTCTAACTTTACGTAAAATTAGGAGAGTCCCTTGAAACTATCAGTATTAAAAGAGTCGGAAACTGGAGAAACGCGAGTAGCACTTGTGCCAAAGTCAATTTCCAAGTTAAAAAAAATAGGCATAGATGTAATCATCGAAAAAGGAGCTGGTGAAAAAGCTGCTTTTAAAGATGAAGACTATATTGCGGCTGGAGGTGAATTAGCAAACAGTTTTTCTGATGCAATCAAACGAGCAGACATTGTTGTTAAAATTAACCCGCCAACTTCTGAACAAATCTCTGAACTCGGTCCAGAAAAAGTCTGGATTTCTCAATTATTCCATCGCTTAAATGACTCATTGATAGATGCATTATCAGCAACAGGTGTTTCCGCATTTAGCCTAGATGCTATGCCACGAATTAGTCGAGCACAAAGCATGGACGTGCTTAGCTCACAAAGTAATTTGTCTGGATATAAAGCAGTTATTAGTGGTGCGGATAATTTAGGTAAAATTTTTCCTATGTTAATGACAGCAGCAGGTACTGTTACGCCAGCTAAAGTCTTAATTTTTGGTGTTGGTGTTGCTGGTTTACAAGCAATTGCCACCGCAAAACGTCTTGGGGCAGTTGTTGAAGCTACCGATGTGCGACCTGAATGTAAAGAACAAACGGAATCGCTGGGAGCAAAGTTTATCTCGGTTGAAGATGATGGTGTAAAAACAGAAGGTGGTTACGCCAAAGAGGTCACTGAAGATTATTTACAAAAACAAAAAGAGGCAGTTAATAAGTCTCTAGCTAACGCAGATTTAGTAATAACCACCGCTTTGGTGCAGGGAGCGAAAGCACCAATTTTGATTTCCAGAGAGCAAATCGAATTGATGAAAAATGGTTCCGTAATCGTAGATATGGCGGTAGCAAAAGGAGGGAATACAGCTTTAAGCAAGCCCGATGAAATCGTTGTGCACAAGGGGGTGAAAATTGTTGGAGTGAGTAATTTTCCTGCACAAATACCAACAAATGCAAGTGAACTTTTAAGCAGAAACATAGATACGTTTCTGAGTCATCTAGTTACAGACGGATCCTTTAACTGGGACTTTGAGGATGAAATTACAAAAGGCACGTTAATTATTAATAATCAGAAATTGTCATCATAAGTAAATAACATGGAATCAGTCATTGAATTTTTCACAAGCAACAAGGATATTATTTTCATTGTAATCCTAATGATTTTTGTTGGTGTTGAGGTAATTGGGAATGTTCCTGCCGTTCTTCATACGCCTCTTATGTCTGGAGCAAACGCAATACACGGAGTCGTTATAATAGGAGCAATTTTAGTCATGTTAGATTCTGAACCAACCAATTATTTAGCATTGAGTTTAGGCTTTTTGGCTGTACTCCTTGGAACGTTAAACGTGGTTGGCGGTTTTGTAGTTACTGATAGAATGTTAGAAATGTTCAAAAAGAAAAAGTAGTTGGGCTTTACTAAAAAACGAGAAAATGAACATTGAAATAATACATATAGTTTACCTGATAGCATCTGTAACTTTTATACTAGGGTTAAAGATGTTGAGTAATCCTAAAACTGCTAGAAGGGGTAATCTAATTGCTGCAGGCGGTATGATTGCTGCGATTGTCGGAACAATTTTGTTACGGGAAGAACCTGTAAGCCCAATTATATACTCCTTAATTTTTGGAGCGATTATTCTTGGTACCATCATAGGCTGGTTGACAGCGAAAAAGGTGCAAATGACGAAGATGCCTGAGTTGGTGTCACTGTTTAACGGAATGGGTGGGGCTTGTGCAGCACTTATTGGTTTGATTGAGTTTCCGAATATCGCAGCACATTTTCCAGGTAAGTTAGGTGTTGTGTTAGCAGGTATGTTGATTGGTTCAGTGTCTTTTAGCGGTAGCATGATTGCTTGGGCAAAACTCAATGGTACATTGAAAAATGCAATCCGTCTTCCAAAGTACAATATATTAAATACGGTCATACTAGTTGGTTTGGTGGGATATGCGGTTTATATCGTTTTTGCTCAAGATTATTCGTTAACCCATTTGTATCTGCTGTTTACTTTGTCGTTAGTATATGGTGTTTTGTTCGTGCTTCCAATCGGAGGAGCGGATATGCCCGTGGTGATTTCCCTATTAAACTCCTTTACTGGATTGGCAGCTGCCTTTGGGGGATTTCTATATGATAATCAAGTGATGCTAACAGGTGGGATACTCGTTGGTTCTGCTGGAACATTACTGACTTTGGTTATGTGCAAGGCAATGAATCGTCCATTATACAGTGTTGTTTTCGGTGCATTTGGAGAAGCTGCTAGCTCATCCACGTCGAATGGGCCACAAGGCAATGTGACTGAAATATCTGCCAGTGATTTGGCCGTACAGATGAATTATTCGTCTAAGGTTTTGATAGTTCCTGGTTATGGCTTGGCAGTTGCACAAGCTCAACACGTTGTTAAGGAATTAGAAACATTACTCGAGGAAAGAGGAGTGGAGGTCGCTTATGCTATTCACCCAGTTGCCGGTAGAATGCCTGGTCACATGAACGTTTTGCTCGCTGAAAGTAATGTAGACTATGATAAGCTTAAAGAAATGGAGGACGTGAATCCAGAATTTGCTCAAACCGATGTTGTTTTAGTTGTAGGTGCGAATGATGTGGTAAACCCAGCAGCCAAAACGGATCCAAACAGCCCCATTTTCGGAATGCCTATTCTTGAGGTAGAAAATGCAAAGAGTATTGTTGTAAATAAACGAAGTATGAACGCTGGTTATGCTGGAATTCAGAATGAGTTATTTTTTAAAGACAAAACGAATATGTTGTTTGGTGATGCAAAAAAAGTTTTGTCGGAGTTGGTAAACGAATTGAAGAATCTAGATTAATAATCTCCCGTTTTATATAAACTTGCAGCTCAGTTATGGGGAACAAAAATAAGCTTGCAAAATTTGCGGAAATACGAGAGTTTTCAAATGTTTTTGAGCACAATGAAGCTCCTAAGGGGAAGTGGTCTAGTGTTTTTAAAAACGATAATCCTATTGTTCTTGAACTAGCCTGTGGTAAAGGTGAGTATACTCTTGGTTTAGCACAATTGTTTTCCGATAAAAATTTCATAGGAGTGGATATTAAGGGTAACCGCATATGGAGAGGAGCCAAAACTGCCACAGATGAAAATATCCCAAACGCAGCTTTCTTACGATGTCAAATAGGTCGAATTACAGATTACTTTTCACACGAAGAAGTTAGTGAAATTTGGATCACATTTGCAGACCCACAGCCTCGCGATGGGAAAGCAAAAAAAAGATTGACACATTTAAACTTTATAAAAAAATACATAGAAATTTCTATTAAACCGTTAATCATTAATTTAAAGTGTGACAGTACATTGTTGTATGAGTTTACCAAAGAAGTGATTCATGAAAACAACTTTAAAACGCTGGTTGATGTTGATGATGTCTATAACTGGGATGAGCGACCAGAAGAGTTAAACATTCAAACGTTTTATGAAAAAATGTGGTTGGAAGAAGGTAAAAAAATAAAGTACTTGCGTTTTTCAGTTGGCTAAGATTTTTGCTTTTTCATACTGTTTGCGAAAATTGTGGAGTAGTTTGGAAGCCCCTTTCTTGTTGAAAACTATGGTGTTAAGTACTGTTTAAGGGGTAAATAATCTTAATTATTTCTGTTTTGTTTGCGTTTGAACATGCTCTCCAATTTATTTCACTAAATATCTCAGTGTTAATTTATCTAATGGTTATGTAATGTAACTTTGGGTTGATTATTTGGTAATAACGTCGGGCAGTATTTTAGGATATGGAGTCCACCGTTGGAAGTTACTAGATATGTTAAAAGAAAATAATGTGTCATTACTAGTGTACTACATTATCGCAAGAAATTGCAAAAAACGCCTTGGTTATACTTAGGCGTTTTTTTTGCCTTTTAATGATAACCTGAGTTCGATTCTTCTTTATAGGTTTAGAATTTCATAAAAGTCAATAGACAAGGCGGTTTTGTGAAGATTTAG
>CAKZLB010000012.1 GCA_937124965.1 uncultured Bacteroidota bacterium | reverse complement strand
GTGAATGAGAAACTTGGATACGTTGGGCTACTCTGGAACTGTAATGCCAGACAGCACAGCTCCAAGAGGTGCATCTCCTACTCAGAGCATCCTATCGAATACTTTGAATTTCCATACGTTGGAAAGTGCTATGAACTCAGTGAGGTGATGACGGTGATGGAATACCCAATCAAATGAGGCCTCAACGTTTGTTATCAGCTTTTAAATATGATTATGGACAAGAAAATATTACATCTAAACTTGAAAAAGAAATGGTTTGACCTTATTCTTTCAGGTGAGAAGACTGAAGAGTACAGAGAAATTAAACCTTATTTCGAGAAGAGGTTCAAGCCACATTCTCACGTTCATATTGGTAGAACATGGTATCCATGCTCGATGGTTCAGATACTATTTAGCAATGGGTATGCAAAAGGTAGAAGGCAAATGCTTGTGGATATAAAAGGAATAAGATTTAATTCTACTGGTAAAGCTGAATGGGGAGCAGAGAAAGATCAAACCTATTTTGTGCTAGAACTTGGAAATGTTACTCGGCTTAATTGCTGATAACGGTTTGGCTATGCGTATGTGCGTAGCATTACGTATAGCTATTGTTGTAAAATCGTTAAAATGGAAACTATGAAATACCTAATTATCGACCGAGAACTATACTTGATTAGTGAACAAGACTTGCGGAAAGTTTATGAAGCGGAAGGACATTGCTGCGGAAGTTGCAATGAATGGACCTTGCAAAACTTGCGTGAAACTCTACTTGATATTATGAGTAGGCACAAGCCTTTGAAGGTGGATTTGACTCAACTACCTGATGACCAATTTGCAGAAAAGAGCGAAATAAACTTAGGCGATGACCTTCCATTTTAATGTTTTACAACGGCTAAGGCTATGCACTGATTTTTGACGATTAAATACAAACGAAATGAAATATACAGGACAATTAGTAACAGGAGATTTTGAAGAAAATACAATGACCTTTGAAATAGAAGGTGAAATGATACTGCAAGCTGGCAAATACGAAATACAGCAAATTGAAGTAGGCAACAAAGGCAAAAATTTGGGTATAGCCAATGTTAGCGGTAGTATTTCTGTTGAAGATACCGTAAATGCCTTTTTAGATTGGATGAAGTCTGATGATTGTTGGATAAACGACAAAGACGGAAATCGAATACCTGATGCTGAAATTGATGGTAAGAATTTTATGAAGTATGCGGAAAAATATTACCGCTAACGTTGAGTGTAAACGCTTTTACTTTGGTTTGAGTGTTGGCTTGTGCGGTAATTGCGTTTGACACATTGTTAGCGCACGTAAATTATAAACAACAAAATTTTAACAAATGAAATATTTTAAGAACGACATTGTAGAAATAATAACAGCTAAGTATAAAAGCTGGAATGATATTCCGAACCACGAGCGAGGATATTTTGAAAACCAAAATGAACCAGCACCAACGATAGGTCAAAGATTTAGAATTAAAACTATTGGAGATAAAAGAATATATGCCGAAATAAACGGGAGAATGTGTTTGGGCGTACATCCTGACTGTGTAATGTTAATTAAAAGACCATTGATTAATATGTTACGCTCGCTTTATGTGCGCTAACATAAGCTATGACCCACAACTTTAACCAAATCGACCTTAAAACATCCTCTCACATGGTTAATGATGGTATTTTTTCAAAATGGATTATCCAGGGAATTGATGAGTATGTATTTGGTTCAGATAAGAAACTTTACAGGCTCCCATTCCATAAAAACAAGAAGCACTATGCACTCAGAGAGAT
>CAKZLB010000011.1 GCA_937124965.1 uncultured Bacteroidota bacterium | reverse complement strand
TCCTACTACCAAGACGGTGACGCGGTTTTGGCTGATCAAACAGCCAACAATCTCGTTTCCCCAAAACATTAAACAATAAAAACCCGCACTACGCATAGGCCAACCGTTAGCGGCAATTTGGTCGCCACAAACCCAGAATGAAAAACAATAAGTATAGAAACAAGTTAGCCATTATTCTTGGAGGATTGACAGTAGTCATGTTTGCTTCACAGCCATATATCTTAGATTTGATTGCACCTTCAAAGTCTGTTGGACAAGTTATTGGCGAAAATGCAAGAGACTTAATTGATAGCCTCAACGATAAAAAACGACTTAGTGCTCCAAAGAACTCAGCACGAAACTCCTGGTCTAACATTATTATGATAACTTCATTTGTCTTGTTTGCTTTGACTGTATTCTTTTCTGTTGAGTCCTTCCAAAAAAGAAATAACAAATGGACTGGGATAGTCGGCATTTTACTATCAATTGCAGGACTAGGAATCTACTTTTCACATCTTGCGATCGGTCTAATTGGTTTTATCATAATTGCTGTATTAATTGTGATTATTGTATTACTTGGGACGTAAAAAATAAACTGCCGCTAACACTGGCTATACACAATGCTAGCATCGTGCTACCAAAACTGATAATACAGTTGGCTGCTTAAACAGCCAAAGAATAATCTCGAACACCAATTAACATTTATCAAGGAAACCCGCACTGCGCATAGCCGGAACCGTTGGCAAGCATTTAATGGACAACGATATAAATTCAAACGATAACACTCCGATTACAGAGAAATCTATTGCTAGAGTTATAAATATTGCATTAGCGAAAATGAATCGAAGCTATAACTTGAAAGAGTCTGAGTGGACGATATTGTGGAGTGAACTCGATGAAAAGAAAAAGAAAACAATGCTGCTTCAATTTAAGAATTCTGACGAAGAAGGACTTTTAGTAACTTGGGTTAATGACTCAAATTGGACCTTACTCACAAGTCATTATATTTACGGAAAACGACATGGCAAATCGATAAAGGCTCAAATCCGAAAAATATTAGATTATGACTTTGACCATGTTAAAGGGAATAAAGGCGAGATAAGGATATTCACTGTGAAATTAAAATGGGTGAAAAAAGAATTCCTATATGAAACCAATGGCTCAGGATTTATGCTTTGGTTTGGATTAGATGTTCTTCATACTCATTGGATTAGAAACGCTATAAAAAAATAAAAACGCTTGCCAACACTGGCTATACACAATGCTAGCATCCTGCTACCATTGATGATAACGTAACTTGGCTGCTTAAACAGCCAAAGAACAAGCACGTAAACCAATAAACAACACGTTAAGAAACCCGCACTGCGCATAGCCGCAACCGTTACAGTGCATTACTGGAGAATGCTGTAGCTAGACGCTGGCCAACTGGACGACCATAAAAAAAATGACTGCCGGAATGCTGACTTGGACTCAAAAGAAACTGGAGAATGCTGTAATTGGCCAAGCTCAAATTGTTCAACAATGATTAGTTTGACGCCGAGTTACTAAACGCTGAACTGGAGAATGACGGTTGGACTCCAAACAGTTGATTGGACGACAACTAAAATTTGTCGAACTCGGCTACTAAAGAAAAAATAACGCACTGTAACACTGGCTATACACAATGCTCGCATCCTGCTACCATTGATGATAACGTGACTTGGCTGATCAAACAGCCAAATAACATTCACGTAAACCAATGAACATCACGTTAAAAAACCCGCACTGCGCATAGCCGCAACCGTTACAGTGCATTACTGGAGAATGCTGTAGCTAGACGCTGGCCAACTGGACGACCATAAAAAAAATGACTGCCGGAATGCTGACTTGGACTCAAAAGAAACTGGAGAATGCTGTAATTGGCCAAGCTCAAATTGTTCAACAATGATTAGTTTGACGCCGAGTTACTAAACGCTGAACTGGAGAATGACGATTGGACTTCAAACAGGTGATTGGACAACAACTAAAATTTGTCGGACTCGGCTACCAAAGAAAAAATAACGCACTGTAACACTGGCTATACACAATGCTCGCATTCGTCCACCATTGATAAGAACGTGTCTTGGCTGCTGCACAGCCAACAATTTCGTTTCCCCAGAACATTAAACAATCAAAACCCGCACTGCGCATAGGCAGAGAACGTTAGGCGGCATTAAGTTCGACGCCGCTGTACCTCGCTGGCTTTTACGGAAATAAAAAAAAGATTGACAACAAAAATGGACTCGCTTGATTGTACTGCACGTAAAAAGCCAGCCATGAACTTTCGTTGCGGGTTGACATTCACTCGCCGAGCTTCTACGATTGACTGGACTTCAAGATTTGGACTTCAACGGTGGACTCGGACGACAACAGGTGACTAGTCGCTCGGCTTCTAAAAATGAACTGAACGGACGCATCAAAAGAAAAAAATAAAAACGCCGCCTAACACTGCCTATACGTAATGCTAGCATTCTACTACCAACTTGTGAAGCGTAGCTTGGCTGCTACACAGCCAACAATTTCGTTTCCCTAGAACATTAAACAATTACAAACCCGCACTACGCATAGGCCAACCGTTACATGGCATTGGTTTATCGTCCCCTATTGGACGTCGCTGGCCTGAACGACAACAAATAAAAACATTGAC
>CAKZLB010000010.1 GCA_937124965.1 uncultured Bacteroidota bacterium | reverse complement strand
ATCTTCACAAAACCGCCTTGTCTATTGACTTTTATGAAATTCTAAACCTATAAAGAAGAATCGAACTCAGGTTAAAACGACTCTCCGAAACTAATGTAGAAACCGCTGTTTCCAGGGCTTCCAATCACATAGTCTAATCGTAAATTTATCTTGTCGTTTTTGTCGACCAAGTACCGTAACCCCAATCCATAATTGGGTCGAATGGTGTCAAATAACATTGACGGTGCGTTGTACAGTGACGAAATTCCACCAATCACAGCCATACCAAATCGAAAGATATGTGGTGTGCGGATTTCTGTTTGCAAAGTACTTAGGTGTTTATCACGATATCGGCCATAAAAGTAGCCTCTTACAAAATCATCCCCACCCAGAATATTGTAATCATAAAAAGTAGGCGTGTTTAGAATAAAACTATTAAACAACCTGGTTGAAAGACTAAAGCCTTTATTGTTTGAAAAATATTTCCTTAAATCGATTCCAAGTTTCCAGTAATTCAATGCACTGAAATTATGCTCGACATCCATTAAGGCGTAAACTCCATCCGTTGCATTCAACAAATTATTGCGCGTATCTTTAAAAAGTGACGCCTTTACTCCAAGGTTTTCTGCATCACTCAACTCGCCAAAATCAATGCGTTCGTCACTTGCCACATTTGAATACCGATAGTACCGTATTCCTCCACCTAAAAAGAGTTTTTTTACGACGTTTCTGTAAAGTCCGACATCTCCTTTCAACCGATTTGTACTAAACAAAAGCTCACCTGAACTATTAGAATTAGGACCAATACCATAATAAAAATCAGGATAGTAGGACACATGTAAAACCCCATCAGAATACCATTTTTCCTTTTTCGAAAAATAGTTCCATTCCGACTCAATAATCATTTGATTTCTGAATGTATAGTTGAGCTCTAGCTTCGCATTCGATTGTCGTGTTAAACTGTCATTATGAAGGTTTATAGTAAACAAGCAAACCGCACCAACATGCGTCTTGGTTTCAGGTTCATACCCAAAAGTAGGCACCGGTAGCACCTTGATTCTTTTTACACTCAGTTGTGTCGAATCATCTGTTTGAGCGCATACACTCCAACTGCACAGTTGGAAAAATAAAACCAGAACGATAGAAAACTTATTCTTCAACACTCTTGTTTGACTGGGTTAATAATGATCGGCCAAAAAACCAAATAATCGCTGAGGCTATAAGTGATAAACCAAACGACAATAGGAAGGCGTTATTTTCTTTACCCCAACTTCCAAAGAGACTATAAATCAAACAGATAGGAACATAACCTATACAGTTCAGTAGTAAAAAATTCTTAATGTTAACGCGGTTATAACCAGCTGTAAAGCTAATGCTCTCAGATAGAATAGGAATTCCACGAGTTAACACTATCGCTGCACTTCCAAAACGATCTATTATTTTTTGTGCTTTCACGGATTGTCCTCTCTTTTTGTAATTCGTAAATCCCCCAAAAATATATCCCAAAACCGAGGAGACTAACGATGAAACAAAGGATAATGCAAACCCATATGTAATCCCTAATACTAAGCCGTTAGAATACATTATAATACTCGAAGGAACAGGTAAAAGTATATCGGAAGACAAAATTCCAAAACTCAATAACGAATAACTCATTGGGTCGTTGGTTGCTTTAGCGATAGCAGAATTAAAGTAGGTTTCAAGGCTTTCAAAAAACGCAAAAACAAGACACACCATAACGATGCTAACTATTAATGGAAGAGTAATACTTCTCATCGAATATAAATCACTGAATTAAATGTTCTCATGTGGTGGCAAGATACAACCATTTCCATTTTTTCACTTTTAACCGTCAAAAAGGATAACTTTTTCTTTAAAATCACGCTGTAAGCACTTAAAAAAAGTGAATTCAACTTCAATAAATTTTGTAAATTCGACCTGTCCGTATCAAACTTTGGCACATCATAAGGCCACACAAGTTAAACAGACGCCACTAATTGCCTTATATAATGAATCAACCACTAAACAAAATTCAACACATCTTCCTATTTCTAATTGGGGTTTTCGCTTTCTCATCTATGGCATCCGCTCAAATCAATGGCATTTGGACTGGGGCCGACATAACATTTACCAAGAAGGATTACGCTTCACACACAAGTGCTGCAAATCAAGATAGATTAACCGATACCGTTTGGATTACACGGCAAACAACTGAAGGAATATTTAACATAAAAACGAGCAGTGGTTATGCAACCTACAATTCTCCGAAAGGAACAAAATGGGCCTTCGGTACGACTGCAGACGTTTCGAAACTTACGTTTAGGGATTGGCAAACTACGGTGAATGACAACCCTCCTGGAATGGTGAATAGAAACATGGTTTTATATCTAGAAGTTGATAGTATTTATATTGATATAAAATTTACCTCTTGGACTCAAGGTGGTGCTGGAGGTGGTTTTTCGTATGTTAGAAGCACCGATTGCCGAAGCTTTGTAGAAATAAAAGAATCATTTTGTGACAGCTTAGTTTCGCCGAGTAAAAAATATGTTTGGAAAAAAGCCGGCGTCTATCAAGACACGATCCTAAATAAAGCTGGTTGCGATTCTATTATGACATTTGTTCTAAATGTTTATGATCAAGACACAGAAAAGAAGTTTTATTCGGGGTGTGGATCAGTAACACTTCCAATAAGTAAGCGTGTTGTAACAGCAACAGGAACCTATACTGATACGTTGAAAAATGGTACTGTTTGCGGTAGAGATTCATTTTTAATAGCGAACGTGTTTATCTATAATGTGCCAACCAAAAGTATTTCAGTATCTGCTTGTGATAGTTTCCGCTCGCCAAGCGGGAAACATGTTTGGAAAACCTCTGGAACATATCAAGATGTGTTAGCCGCCGTTGGCACTTGTGACACAGCATTAACAGTAGAATTGACCATAAACAATTCGAAAATTACTAAAGTGACTGAGGCAGCGTGTGAACAGTACATTTCCGCCTCTAATAATATGTACACTGCATCAGGAAACTATTTAGACACTCTACAAACATCGACAGGTTGTGATTCCATTATAGATTTATCATTAACAATAAATAATGCCAAGCTGACCAAACAAAATAGATCTATTTGTGCAGTTTCCTACCCTTCACCTTCTGGTAAGTATGTGTGGGGAAAGACAGGTATTTACAGAGATACTTTGATGTCTCGTGCGGGATGTGACTCTGTATTAGAGATTAATTTAACTATAAACCCTTTCACATCTTCTAGAAAGATCACTTCATGTGAACCGATTTCTTCTCCAAGTAATAAAACCATGTACACCGTAACAGGAATTTACTATGACACCTTAAACACTGTAGATATGTTGTGTGATTCTGTGGTAGAAACTGACTTCACTAAAATTGAACCAAGTACGTCTTCTCAAACGATATCT
The DNA here is from genome assembly GCA_937124965.1 of uncultured Bacteroidota bacterium. Taxonomy (GTDB): domain Bacteria; phylum Bacteroidota; class Bacteroidia; order NS11-12g; family UBA9320; genus UBA987. Next base: position 155,336 of record CAKZLB010000010.1, on the reverse strand, counting down.
GCGGCGATTAACCGATATCATTCACCAAGTGGGAATTACATCTGGACAAGTAACGGAATATACACAGACACAATTCCAAACGAAGCAGGTTGTGATTCGGTTATGACCTTCGACTTAACTGTTGAAACTGTAAGCTTGGACGTAACTAAAACTGATGATGTATTAACAGCTGTTGCAACCGGTGTTGATTATCAGTGGTTAGATTGTAACGACAACTATTCTCCTGTAAGCGGGGAAACTTCCCAGTCGTTTACGGTGACTAAGAAAGGACGATATGCTGTTGAACTTAGCAATCAATGGAATAAAGACACTTCAGAGTGTATTGAGATGAATTTGAGCATAGATAAGCTTCAAAATCCTTTTGGAATTAGCATCTTTCCGAACCCGAATAACGGCACCTTCACAATCGATTTAAAAACAGCTGTTTCAAACGTTAAATCAATTGGTATTTATACTGCAAACGGCACGAAAATGTTTGAGACAACTCCAACATCACAACTGATGACAATCGATCTACCATCTAGTGTTTCAAGTGGTGTTTACTTCATTCGCGTATATGGAAACGACTTCGTGTTTAACTCATTGATGATTGTTGACTAAAGACCCCATTTAACATTATGAACGTAAAAAATCTATTCAAGACCGCTGTGTCTTCAGTATCGATATGCTTGCTTTTCTTTGGAACTTTGTCTGCAAGTGCTCAGAGCCAAGGAATTTGGAAAGGCCCAAGTATCACTTTTACAAAAGCGGATTTAGCCGACTGGACTCAAGCCGCCAATCAAGACAGACTATCTGATAGTGTTTGGCTGACAAGACAAGACACAAAGAGCATATTCAACATAAAAGCAAACAGCGGTTATGTTGCTGGTTCTCCAAAAGGTACTCTATGGTCGATGGGAACTACCGCTGATATAGCAACTTTGACTTTTGCAGAATGGACAACGGCGGTAAATAATAAACCGAATAATGCCATTAATAAGGATATGGTGTTGTTTTTGGAGCACGACAGCATCTACATCGATATAAAATTTACTTCGTGGTCGGGTGGTGGCCCAGGTGGTGGATTTGAATACATCAGAAGCACGGATTGCCGTAGCTATGGATCAATAACCGAAACTGCTTGTAACTCGTACACCTCGCCAAGTGGTAAAGTTTGGACAGTGTCTGGAATGTATCAAGACACCGTATCAAATGATCAAGGATGCGACAGTATTATCAGTATTGATTTAACAATTAATTCAGTTAATGTAAATGTAACAACCAACGGAGACACCATAATGACGCAAGAGTCAGACGCAAGGTATCAATGGCTAGATTGTCCAAATTTTGGTATCGTTTCTGGTGAAACGAATTCATCGTTTATAACTTTAAAATCGGGTGAGTATGCGGTTGAAATTACAAAAACTGGTTGTGTTGATACGTCTGATTGTGTTAGCGTTCAAAATTCAAGTGTTGGCTCACTTAATGCTGCAAAACTCACTATCTACCCCAACCCTTCAAATGGCTCAGTGACCATATCACTCGAGAATGGATCAGAACAGTTAACCATTCAACAATTTGACTTATTTGGAAAATTAGTTAGCACCTCGACATACAATAATCAATCTCACATAGATTTTGAATTAGTTGGCGAAACGGGCACCTATATTCTATCTATTAGCGATTCAAGTAAGGTGACACAAAATCATCTTATCATAAAGCAATAACTGCTACAATCGACAGAACTGTCCGAATTTTAAGCGGTTATACGTAATATTGTCAAAAACAACATATGTATACTCAACGACGATTTCCCTTTAAGAGCGTAATTATTTGGACAAAAAGGGAACTGATATTCTTTGTCGTTTTAGCAACTGCAGTTACAATTCTTTATGAGCTTTTAAATATTAAATGGCTTCAAGTGCCGCTGACACCCGTTGGTTTAATTGGTACAGCAGTTGCGTTTATGGTCGGTTTTCAAAACAATGCTGCATACGATCGCATTTGGGAAGCACGAAAAATTTGGGGAGGAATTGTTAACACGTCACGGTCGTTAATAATTACAGTAAGAGACAGCTTCTATATGCATCGTGCAGAAGCAAGTAAAGAAGAGACCGAGCTCCTTCAAACGATCACACATCGTCATATTGCTTGGCTAACCGCGCTTCGTTATGCTATGCGAACTAAAAAGTCTTGGGAAGCATCTTATGAAACCAATCACAAAAACACTCAGTTTGCGTACAATATACCTGAATTCACTGCACCTTTGGAGGACGAATTAAAACCATATTTATCACAAGAAGAATTCGACTACGTGATGACGATGGATAATAAACCAAATGCTCTTATCAGTTTACAATCAAAGCACTTAAGAAAAATTACTGACGAAAAGAAGTTGTGGGACTTTTCTCTTTTAAACCTTCAGGGAATGTTACAAGAGTTAACAGCACTACAAGGCAAAGCGGAACGAATAAAGAATTTCCCATACCCAAAACAGTACGGCAGTATAGGCTATCACTTTGTTCATATTTTCATGTGGTTATTGCCAATGGCAATCATTCCATCTTTTGCGAAAATGGGTGTTGAGATATCGAACACACATCAATGGATTGGTAATTATTTTGTTTGGTTTAACATACCGTTCACAGTAATTGTAATTTGGGTTTTTAACACTATGTTACGCATTGGATTGGCAGGCGAAAATCCGTTTGAAGGTTCTCCTAATGATGTACCGATATCAAACATATCAAGAGGTATCACGCGCGACATTCTTCAATTAATTGAAGAAGATTCATCAAACATTCCTCAACCATTTGAGAATGTGAATGATGTTCAGATGTAAGTAGAGTTAAGGATTCTTAAATCAAAATCTCAATTCTTTTGTTAACGAGTTAAGGTAATACTTTAAAACGTGAACATGGATTTCTACTCATTAAACATCAACACCCCTTCAGGCGAAAAACTATCGATGCAAGACTTTGCAGAGAAACCTGTGCTGATTGTAAATACTGCAACACAATGTGGGTTAACACCTCAATTCGATGGATTGGAAGAACTACATCAAAAGTACAAGGACCAAGGTTTAGTCGTGATCGGAACTCCGTGCAATCAATTTGGAGGACAAGAACCATTATCGAACGACGCAATGACTGAAACGTGTAAAATCAATCATGGAGTTACGTTTCAACTTACTGAGAAGATTGATGTCAACGGTTCAAATACACACCCATTATTTAAATATCTGAAAATTGAATTAGGTTCTTGGTTGGGCAAAAACATCAAGTGGAACTTCACAAAGTTTTTGATTGACAGTAATGGTAAACCTTACAAGCGATATGCACCAACAACGGTTCCATCAAAAATCAAGGGAGATATTGAGAAGCTTTTAGCCAAAAAAGAAGTAGTACACCCTTCTGATGAGCATTAAAGTTGTTTTGAATTCGAATCATAAAAGCTATTTCGTGTTCAAAGTATCCTAAATTGAAATTAGCAATTTCTAAATTACACTATTGATGATTCTTGCCTGGCTCGTCTGCTGACGAGCTACAATGATTATCTTTTTTTTGTAGACGAGAAATAAGCAAACGTATCTGTCTTTTAGCGGAAAAATCAAGTCAAAAAAAGACTCTCGTCTCTCTCGGCGTCAAGTTAGCCATTTTTTTAGTATACTTGGAATTCACTTAATTAAGCTGATACCGTGAAAAAAAAGTTATGGGTAGCTCTTTTCGTTATGTTAAATTTTAATGTTTTTGGTCAAATAATTGAAAACAACATTGGTACTGATAAGCAAGTAAGCTCGCTAATCAAGCACAAGGACGATCTGTATCTCACAGGTGATTTTAATTATTTCGGGCGACCAATGGACGGAATTAATACATTGTCACTCGATAGTGGTACCTGGCTAGAAGACTCTTTTCCCAACATCTCCGGCACCGTGTCATCAGTAGCTCATAACGTCAATGGTGACATATACCTTGCGGGTAATTTATTGGCTATAAATAATGTTCCTACTAAGAGCACGTTAGCAAAAATAAAAGCGGATGGAAGTATAGATTTATCGTTCAGTTTTGACATTTCAGGTAATGTTTCTCAAATATTAGTTAATGGAGACACATTGTTTATGATGGGTGATTTTACAAAAATAAACAACCAGCCGTTTGGTGGCTTAGCAGCAATTAATTGCACCTCTAATCAAGTCATAGATTGGAAACCAACTGTTTCAAAATCAAATCAAAAAATGTTTGTGACCCAAAACTTTCTAATAGTTTCTGCCCCAGAAATTATTGTAAATAGCAAACATTACGTTAATGGGTTATTTTTTGATCTTAAGACCCTTGAAGAAGAAAAATACTTCGACACAGATGGCCTGATTTCAACGGTTACGGAAGATCAATTTGACATTTACATAGGTGGTTCTTTTTCCACAATGGGATTACCAAATTCATCGGGTAACGTTATTATCACGGATTTTGGCAGTAAAAAAACGGAAGCATTCCCTGTAATAGATGGTAATATATCCATCATAATAGAAGATGGATACGGCGGTATGTATGTTGGTGGAAATTTTCAGTCAATCAACGATCATCGCATATCACATTTGGCCCACATATTACCCGACTTAAGCGTAGACACTATGTTTAATCTAGAATTGGATGGCAGTGTAAAAGATTTAGTTTTAAATAATGACACTTTGTTTTTTTCAGGTGGTTATGAGCGAATTATGGGGCAATATATTGAAAGCCCTGAGGCTTACGATATAAAAAATAAATCGGTGATTTCCATTCCGATAAGTGCGCGTAATTGTAAAATGTCACATGTAGGCACTAATTCTCTACTTATACATAGTGCAGAAAAAGTCAATGAAATAAACAACGATTATGTTTTTAATGCAGGTGTAATTGTCAACTATTTAACTGGAGAAATAGACTATTACACTCCAGATTTAATATATAGCCCAACCGAAAAAAACGATACAATCTATTTCTCCCATAATGACAAACCCACAGCCTATACACATAAAGTATTTACCCAATATGCCATAGGACAAGAAAATGAGAGAACTCAGATTCCACGTTTTTATGGTTCGGCCGACGAAATTATTTCTGATGGGGCTGGAGGTCTTTTTATTGGCGGAGACGGTTTAGTTTTTAATACCAATAAACCAAATCAGAATGTTGGTTGGTTAAGTCATCTTGTACATTTACTGCCAGATAATACTCAAGAGCCAGGCTTCGATTTTGTTTTTGATAAAACTATAAAGACACTTGCATTAGTTGGTGATACACTCTTTGTTGGCGGTGATTTTCGGGAGGTTAACGGGAGATCATTCTTAGGGTTAATCGGAATTGACTTAAACACCAAACAGATATTCAGGATCAATACTACTCAGGGTGCATACGTTGATGCTATGCAATATATTGATGGCCATTTAATTATTGGAAGCAGCAGAATTAAAGTATCTGATTTAACCGAAACTATCTCTGATACCACAGATGGTAATGATTATCATGTTACAGACTCGTTCGTATATTATGTGGGAAGAACTAGGAATAATGGTGTTATGTCACCCTGTGTTGGCCGAAGAATGAGATATGACAGCCTTAAAAATGACAAGTCTTGGATTGTCGAAGGAGAACTAAACCTAAACAGAATCTATGGCAAAGGTGATTATCTATACATTGGAGCGTTTTGCAACCAAAACGCCTATGGCTGTGAGCTGCAAGGACAACGATTTAATGGTGTTTCACGATTAAACATTAAAACTCGGATTGTTGACACCTTAAACATTCCGTTCAAACATGGCGCATCCATTTTATCAATCACGTCAATCGGCGACACCTTGCTCATAGCTGGTCGTTTTGAGATTATTGGACACCCTGGAAAAGCAAATATCGTTGGATATTCGTTAAAATCAGAATCCATTCTAGACTGGGAACCTCGACCAAACGAACCCGTATCTAAAATTTTTGTTAATGGCAACAAAATCTGCCTTGGTGGTAGCTTTAAAGGACTTCAACAGAGAAATGGATTGTTACATGGCTATGATATTGTTAACCAGAAATTATTAGAATTTGATGAAGATGGAGAAATTATTAAGCCAGAATTATATGTTTTTAGAACTCACCCAACGATTATAGATAGTGAGCACATTTACACAACCAGTATATGTAGTATTGTTAAAGACAAAGACACTGTAAATCATTTGTTTAAATTTAGCAAAAAAACAGGTAAACGGGTTCAGTGGTCGGTCGACCATGATAGCATCAACCTAATTTCGCAGATATTAGATCTTGGTGATTCTCTCTTAGTAATTGCCACTGGCAATTTATACCCACCACTTGAACCACACAAAATGTATATGATTAGCAAACTAAACGGGGGAGTATCCTCAACAATATACACTTTTACTGGAGACGTATTTGGAGTATTCTCAGTGAATGGAAATCAAGTTGTGGTCGGTAATTTTGATTTAATAAATCCAGTAAAAACCCAAGTAGTTAAGTTTAATAAAAGCTCATTGAGTGTAGATAGAAACTTCATGATTGAGTCGACCCCAATTAAACACCTCATATCGTACAAAGATCAATTGGTAGTAACGCCAAATGCAATTGATAGCAACATTAGACTGTGTTTTATCGACAAAAAAACCAAAGACACTTCGACTTTAGTCTGGGTACAATCATCAAGTCTTTTTGGCTTAAATGATCCATTTATTGTAGACTCAACACTATTTGTGTCGGGTCTATTTCAACGAGTCAAAGATGTTAAACAAAATTCATACGATCGCTTAAATACCTTTTCTGTCAATTTAAACTCTAAGACTATAAGCAATTGGAATCCAAGAATATACGGCAAAATACAGTTGATGAAAGTTGATGGAAATCGAATGATATTTATTGGCAATAAATACTCATTAGCAAACATTATTCAACGAAAATCGGCAATACGTTATAATTTGACAACCGACACTTATTCCAATTTTTTGCCATCTGAGTCTCTTGATAAATATACGACGTTTTATGGGTTTGGCGATACATTATTAATCGCTAAAAATAATTATGCAGCTTCCAGAGCAACACGATTAATGTGTTACAACACAAAAGAAAAGAAGCTGGTTGATGACTTTATTACATTTAATAAACCGTCTAGTTTTTGGACATTTCAGATTCATTCAAACAGACTGTATATAGGTGGCACATTTTTAAACGTTTCGTTTAATGGTAGTTCAAAATCTAATTTTTTCGTTTACGACCTTAAAAATCACTTAATTGTAAAGAACACACCAGCATTTGACCAATCGGTTTATGGGACACTTGTGATTGATTCTACTCTTTACTTAGGTGGTCAATTTAAAACCGTAGGTACAATTCCACAAAGTGGTATTGCTCGCTTAAATATAAATTCCTTCGAACTTAAACCTTTCAAAGATCCTTTAGGGTCCAATACCGTTGCTTACAGCTTTACAAACAGAAGTTCGTTGGTTGGTGCAGTTGTTCGTAATAAAACTACTACCCTACCAGGGGCTTACTTCTTTGACCACATTACTGAAGAAACATATGATTTACCCATAAAACATACAGACCCTGCAACTTCTCTAAAATTTTTCAGCAATCTGTTGTTCGTAAATGGATATGGCAGAAGTCAATCATACGATTTAGGAACCGGTGTAAGAAATCCATTGATAAGTGCAATAAACCTCCAATCGCCTGAACTTTTTTGGGACGACACCACGGGTTATGCTTTAGGCAGCAATTATTATGTAACTCGTGAAAGCAAATCATATCTAGCGACTTTAAGGATACCTAAAAAACTGAGTACATCTTTCGTCGCAAGTATTTCGCCAAAGGAAATTGCAACTCAGTACCCTGTCCAGTTAATGCTATCAGGTAATGGTTTGATAAACGGATCTAAAATCTACTTACAAAATGGTACGGATACACTTCGCTTGGTGGATTCTAGTTATAAATATAATTTAGATGGTCAGATTGTAATAGCTAATTTAACAGACGCCCCACGTAAGGCTGGACTCTACAACCTGATTGTAGTTGTTCCCAGTGATACCACTCTTGTGATAAATGATGCGATTCGTATAGTTCAGACTATCGATTCGATTGTGGAAACAGTTGTTATAGGACCTGACGTAATTCGTCCAGACGAACCATGGTCATACAAAACGATTATTCGAAATCACTCAAATTTTGATCGAGTTAATGTCCCTGTGTTCGTTGCAGTTCCTAATAATACAAAAATAGATTTCAAACTTTCAATTGTAAATGGGAATAGCTTAAACCCGTATGATACAACCTCATTTGTACTAACTGATTCGATTGAAGGAGCAAATCATACAATGAAGGTTTACGGACTAGTTATTCCAATGCTAAAAGCAAATAATACCCAGAGTATCCATTTTTCTGTTACTACAAAAGACAGTGATTCCATACCAATTTATAGTTGGTCACAAAGTGCACTAATACCTACAAGATTTAAGGATTCACTTTTTAGAGGATATTCATACCTAATTTCAGGATTAACAGATTCTTGCTTCCTAAATGAGATAGACTCCATCAACAAAAGTTTGCAAAATCAAATCCGTGCAGAAGTCGCAACTCGTAGAATACATGCAGATTACCTAAAATTTGTAGGCAACCTAAATTCCCGTTGTGGTGATGATACCTTGTCTTTGGGAAGTGTTCTTGAACCCTTATGGACCAACAATGAACTTATACTAAATGAACATATAAATTCTCAAGAACACCAATTTGCAAATACAGGGCAACAGGCGTTTAATACAACTCCAGACAAAAATTTGATGATTACCGTCATTAATTCAAAAGATCCAAATATCAAGATTGGGAATAAAGGCCTAACCGATAGCAACTATATGCAAAAAATTGCTCTGGAATTACCTTATGAAATTCATTTTGAAAACGACTCATCTGCTGATGCTTCTGTTCAATCACTTTTGATATATGACACCTTAGACATGAACGTTCTTAATCCTAAAACAGTTGTTTTCACAGACGTAGTGTTAGGTGATATGGTTTTCACATTAGCCCCTGATCAAACGAGTATTGATAAGGTATTTGATATGCGACCATCGAGCGACGTGCTTGTAAGGGTTGTTGCAAAAACAGATACTATTAAAGGTATTGTAGCGTGGCATTTACAGGCACTAAATTCCGAGACTTTGAGTAAATTTGATTTGAATGCGACTCAAGGTTTTTTACCTCCAAATAGAGATAGTTTAAATGGAAAAGGTCACGTTAGTTTCACTATTACGCGACATCCAAACGCCAGAATAATTCGTAATGAAGCTTCTATTATTTTTGACAAAAATGAAGCCATTAAAACACCACCTTGGGTAATAGTGGAAGACACCGACCTTCCTATAAGTTCTGTAGATGCATTGCCAAAAAACGTAGCTCGAACAAACTTTAAAGTTTCATGGACAGGCAGTGACGAAACTTCAGGTATTAGTACGTATGATTTATATGTTTCCAAAGACAATCTAACATTTGAAAAGTGGTTAGAAAGTACGAATAAAAATGAGATGGTCTTTAGAGGCAAAGCGAACACCACTTACTATTTTTATTCTCTCAGTAAAGATTTAGTAGGTAATGAAGAATTTGCTGACAAAAATTTCGAGACTAAAACAACAGTAATTGCCCAAGACTCAAACAAACTTGACAATTTTGTAAATCTGTATCCAAATCCTTCCACGGGAGAAATTACTATTGAGTCGTATTTCCCAAATACACTTGATGTATTAATTACAAATGTTTCTGGTCAAAGTGTAAATTCTTTCAGTTTGAACGAAGATGAAAGCAAATCAATTTACCTTCATACAAAAGGTGTTTATTTCATAAGAATTTTATCTATGGACGACAAGCAAACTGTCAAAAAAGTAGTGGTAATATAAAAACAATGTAAGAATCGGACTTCAGAATTTGAAGATTGTCAGATACTATTCGTTTGTGTTTCGCGCAGCCAATTCTTGTTTTCGCTTTTTAAGACTACAACTCACTCATTGCTCGCATCAAGTCTGTTTGAGTTAACAATCCTACTAGTTTCCCATTTTTTGTAACTGGAAAACGCCTGTATCGTTGATTCAAAAAGAAATGTGCCGCATCTAAAACGGTTATGTTTGGTTTGATAGTAACCACGTTTGTTGTCATATGCTCACCCACTGTGCCGTGATCAGTAATATGGTTGTGATATTTACCTTTCACGATTTCCTTTAAACAGTCACCTTCCGAAAGCATCCCAATTAGTTCTTTACGTTCATTAACAACCGGCGCACCTGATATTTTATTCCAAAGCAGTGTTTGCATCGCTTCATAAATAGATAAGTCTGGGTGAAATGTTATAACCTTGGTGGTCATGTATGCAGATATCGATTTATCTGTATTTGTCTCAACTGAATCTTGCCTAATTGGGCCTACGTAACTTTTTACCATGGCTTCAAGGTAGTGAAAATCACTGTAAAGTCAAAATATTTTAATCATTTACTAGGTGCTATGCATGAAACAAACAACCGCACGAATCAAGCTAACGTCAAATGTTTTTCTACGCGTTTTCTGGATTTTGAAGCACCAACTTGGGCTGTCTATTCACTCGATACAACCCCCAATGTTTTTCAGGCTCTAATGGCTCTGGCGAACCTTTCCAATTTTCGTCAAATGCTTCAAAAACAAACGTCATAATCTGTTTCGCATCACACCAACTTGTTAACTCATTTACATAACGTTTTTGTATCGCTTCGCTAACATTGTGTGGCTCAATACCACGCCCATTGGAATTAGTTGCCCAACCAGCTTCAGTTATCACCACGGGTACGTTTGGATACAGGTTTTGAACGTCATTATAGTTCTGCTTTGTATAACTCAGTCCTTCATCAATTCCCTTGTATTCCCAAACAGGATACGTATGAATTGAGATAAAATCAATGTGGTTAACCAATGGCTCTAATTTATCTAACCATGGCACATAGTTTTCACAAAAAGTAACGGGTTGTTTTGTTCCTTTTTTTATGCGGTCAACGTACTCAATAATTTTTGTGACAGGTACCATGTGGTCGGTCCAATCAACGGCAGCCTCATTTCCAGCTGATAGTGAAAATATAATTTCTGGATACCGATTCGCCATGTCGATTAGCGCATTAACACTATCACTATTTTGAGTTTTGTTTGCTTTCAGAATGTCATCCGAATAAACTCCACCCCACGGACAATTAGGGTTGTTCACTTCTGCAACAATGTAAACACCCATCATTACTTTAAAATCGAGGTTTTCTTTTTTAATTACCTTCAACACCGTTTCCGCGTGTTGGTCACAATGATAAACCCTCAAATATTGCCAATGTCCATGCAGCATCAATAAGTCTTCTTTTACTTCATCATACGAAGGGTGAATGCCCGTATCTGGACTTTGACCGTCTCTATAACCTGAATAACAGATTGCTTTTCCATAAGGAATGTTAAGTGTTTTCATTGCTGGTTATTTTATGTTAAGGAGTTTGGTTTTTTAATCACCGTACTTTCAGCATACTTTAACTTTTCATCTTTATCCCACAAACCCCAGAATGCACCAACATCACCTTCGTCACTTGTCTTCCATGGCTCATCAAACGACGAAAAATAAAACATATCAATAGCATCTTCGGTCGACCATTGTTGGGCATTTAAAAAATATCGAACCGCACTTTCATATGAAGGAACCGCTCCATGGAAAGTCTGACCTTTATTGGGCCAACCTGTTTCAGTAATAATTACCTTTTTACCGTTGGCTACTTTAACAGTACGGCGGAACATATCTTTCATATAAAGCAATGAATAATCAATATGACACCCTTCCCAAAATGGATAGCAGTTCGCTAAGATTACATCACATGCTTCGGTAATACTAGGACGATTTTCAAATTCATAGTAAGCATCGACGTAACCCACTGTTATAGACGGGATTTCAGACTTTACATGGTTAATAAAATCTAGTAACTGAGCTTCCGTTAAATCCTCACGATACATTACCTCATTGCCCACCGCAGCAATATCAACATATCCAGATTTTGCAACTTTTATTAGTCCTTCAATTTCCTTTTCATTCTTTTCATCATCCGTACCCAACCACGCACCAACAAGTGTTTTAATACCCATTTCATGTGCGATTTTGGGGATCAGCTCATTACCATCTGTGCATGAAAACGTTCGAATCCATTTTACATAAGGCTTCAGAACAGTCATTCTCCGCCTGATTTGTTCTTCAGTAATAACCTCGCCTGGCTCCTGCCCTTCTAAATATGGGCTAAACCCAATTCCATGAATGCCTTTTTTTAACTGTTTGTCAAATAAACTATTAAGTTCTTTTTGCGACGGATCTAATGGCAACGTCGACGTAAGCGAAAGAATTTTATCCTCTTTGTAAGACATTTTAACGGTATAATTTACAACTATCTAAAATCAGTTAAAGCAAATAAACTCTATGTTGACGGTAACTAAAAAGACTTATGGTATTTTTTAATAAAAGCATCTCATTATTTATAATACTTTCCATAAATATATGATTTGTCGATATTTCTTGTGATATATTGATTTAAAATCTTTGTATCAAGAAGAACTCAAGGCCTTAGCGAGTCTAGGTAGTAGCTAATCGCTCGCCATCTTTAAAACCCAAAAACGCAATAATTTCTAACTGGTTATTTTTTGCAAATCAAAAAATAAAACTTTAACATTGACCAACCACAGCATTTTTAGTGACCAACTTAAAACTTTACAAAATTTACCCTATGAAAATCAAACTGATAATTTTAACCGCAGCCATCTCATTGGTTGGATTTCAAGGTTTTGGACAAACAAAAAATTACTCAGCCGAAAACTCCTTAAAATTCATAATCGAAGGACTACAGTTACATGATAAAGGATCATATAAAAGTGCCATAAAGGAGTATAGCAAAGTGCACCAAAATGATACGAATTACGCATTGGCATTGTATGAGAAATCACTCAGCCAGATGAGGTTGGAAGACTATGAAGAATCTGCTGAATCGTGTAAAAAAGGATTAACATTAAAAAATGCATCGATAGAGCATCAATTTTATACAAACTTAGGCACTGCTTATAGCTACATGGAAAAATACGACTCGGCAATTGCCACGTACGATTCTGCGTTAGTGCGATATCCTTATAACTCGAGTGTAAAGTTTAATAAAGCCACGGCATTAATACGTGCAGAGCGTTATGAAGAGGGCATCAATTTGCTATATGAAAACCTAAGAGAAAACCCTCAACATGCCAACTCACACTTTATTCTTGGTAACATTTGTCGTGATAGGGAGCTTCATTCTCAGGCACTGATGTCGTATATAAGTTATTTTATTCTTGAAGGTGCAGGTGCACTTCCATTCAATCGTTTAAAGTTAGTTGATGCATACTTAAGTGGAGATTTAACAAGCGAAAATGAATATGAAGGAATAAATTTTCTAGGTCAAGGGTTTGACGAAATTGACGAACTAATTGCTAATAAAGTAGCTGTTTCTGATAAATATAAGACCACATCAAAGTTTGAATACCCAATCGTTAAACAAGCTGACTTATTGTTAAAATCTCTTGACTTAATCGAAGGAGACACTGGTTTTTGGAACGAATATTATGTACCGTTTTTTAAAGACATTGTTGACCAACGAAAATTTGCGGGAATGACATACTATATGCTTTCGAGCATGGGGGCATATAGTACATACGCTGAAAAAATATTGACAAAAAATAAATCCAAATCAGACGGGTTTGCAAATTACTATGGTAAAAAGTTCAACGCTCTTTATGCCATGCACAAAACCGACGTTGGGGAAATTCAATACCATTACGCAAAATCTAAACTAATTGCAATTGGAGAATACGAAGACAACACATATTACGGTGATTGGGTTTTCTTTCACCCAACCGGATGTACTTCAGGCGAAGGTTCTTTCGAAGATGGTAAAAAAGAAGGAACTTGGAAATATTATTATTCCAACGGTGTTCCTTCAAGTGAATACATTTATGAAGAAGGCATTCCAAATGGCCCGTTTAAGGAGTATTCGGAAAAAGGAATTTTGAAAAAAGACGGTTCTTTTAAAAATGGTAAATACCAAGGAACAATAAGTACATATTTCTCGAACGGTGGTTTAAATTATACGCAAGAGTATACCGAGGGACGTGAAGATGGCGCATATATAAAGTATTATAGAAACGGGGTTCCCTCGATGAAGTTCAACATACAGGATGGAAAATATACCGACAAAGCGGAGTTTTTCGCAGCAAACGGACAGAAGACCATGAACCGACCACTTAAAAATGGCCTTATTGATGGCGTTGAACGCCGATGGTATACTGACGGAACTCTTAAAGCTGAATACGAATACTCCCAAGGTAGCTTAAACGGTCCATACAAAACATATCATAGAAATGGTAAAGTTGCGCTAGAAATGGAATACAAGGACGGCATTCAAGTAGGAAGCTCAACGTCTTATCACGTCAATGGGTCAATAAAATCAGAATCGCTGGTAGATGAATCTGGAAAACTCACTGGTGTTTCTACCTCATATTACGACAACGGTGATGTCTTCTCGATATACAATTACAAAAAAGGAAACATAATTAGTTATACATACTACAACCATGACAATAGTATTCTGTATGAGGGCAAAAAGAAGGGAAAACTCCTCGAATATGTTAGTTATGACAAACATGGTAACGTTGACACCAGAGGTCAGTATATAAAAGGTAACATATCAGGAGAATGGAAAAATTACAACGCTGTGGGCACATTAACGCGTAAGCGAAATTATGTTGATGGCGATCAAACTGGTGAACAATTTAGTTATTACGATAACGGCCAAGTCTATGCAAAATATTCATCAAAAGATGGTTACATGGATGGAGAATATGAGCGATATAATAGATATGGCAAAAAAATAAATTCAGGCGTTTATGCAGAAGGAGATCGAAAAGGTGAATTTATTACTAAAACCGATTTTGGAAAAGAGTTAAATCGACTGTATTACAGTGATGGGTCGTTGGAAGGCTGGCAAGAATATCGAACAAATAAAGGTGTTTTAACTTCCAGAGAATATTACGAAGACAATGCATTTTTTGGTGGAATTTATTACGATTCTGCTGGAGAAAATGGACAACGTGTTTGGTTAAATAATGGCACTGGCGAGTTCGTCATCAACTATAAAAACGGTAAACCACGGTTTAAAACTACGTATATGAATGGTGTTTCAAATGGTAAACAAACGTGGTATCACCCAAATGGTCAAATATCCATTGAAGGAGAGAAAATCAATGGTAATCGGCACGGTGAATGGAAGTCATATTTTGAATCAGGCAAATTACAATCGGTGAAAACATACTACAATGATGAACTTGAAGGCGAGTACATTGAGTATTTTGAAAATGGCAAATTAGATACAAAATGGTTTTACAAATATGGCGACATGGAAGGACCGTATATACGTTATTTCGAAAATGGAAAAGTACGAATGGAGGGAACGTACAGCGAAGGATATAAACAAGGAGAGTTTAAAAGTTATGTGCCATCAGGAGATTTAGCCATCGTAAGGTACTATGAGCAAGGAGTAATGATTGCATATTCTTACGAACAAGAAGATGGATCTTTAGCTGATATAATTAAAGTAACCGGCAAAGAACAAAATATCGTAGGTTATTTTAGTAATGGGAAAAAGTCTGTTGATTTTACTGTGAAAAGTGACAACTATGTTGGGAAGTTTACGTGGTATTATCCTAATGAAAAAATATACCGACAATCAAACTACGACGACGCTGGTTTGCTAAATGGTACCTTGGTTGGGTATACACCAGAAGGAAACCTGTTTTATGAATATGAATTCAAATATGGCGACTATCAAGGACTTTGCAAAGATTATTACTGGAACGGCGGAATACGTAAGGAGTTATCCTATTATCTCGACGAACTAGAAGGCATTTCAAAATATTACGACAAAAACGGCACACTTGAATCTACCAGATTTTACTTTAACGATAACTACTATTCAGGTGATGTTAAATAGACTAACACCTTTAATTACACTGGTTATGCTAAGCATTACCGGTTTGAGTCAAGACCTTGAATCGTTGATTAAAAAATATCCCGACAAAGATGCTTGCAATCTTGAAATCTCAAGGCACATAGATATTCAACTCAACAATGGAGAGCTTGAGATAACACAAGTAGAAACACACACAACAATGTATCTCAGCGAGAAAGTGCCCAGTGCTATGAAAGAGTCGGTGCATTTTAGTTCATTTTATCAACTCACTGATTTAAAAGCACAATCTTATATTCCAAAGAGCAATGGCAAGTATAAAAAGGAGGTGGTAAAAGAGTTTATGCTCAATACCAATACCTCGAGTTATGCTTTTTACGACGATTCGAAAGAAAAGGTTTTCTACTTTACGGGATTAAAGAAAGGGGCTAAAACTTCATATACATCTACTTTCAATTTAACTCAACCTAACTTAATGTCTGGGTTCTTTTTTCAGTCGTACTACCCAACAGAACACTCAGAATTTACGATCTCAGTGCCAGAAGGTGTTGAGATTGACTTTAAATCATTTCATACAGATACCGCTGGTTTAACGTTTACGAAAACACCAAAAGGATCGGCAACAATTTACAGCTGGATTGGAACTTCAATACCAGGCTTTGACTACGAGCCAAATGCACCAAATCCTAGATTTTATATTCCACAAATCCACCCTTACCTGGTTACAAGTCAAGGAAAAGATGGTGCAACAAACCACCTTGGATCCGTTGATAATTTGCATGGTTGGTATCGCAGTTTAATTGATGGATATGATAAAGAGGAAGAAAGCAATGACCAATTAAAGGAAATTGTTGATTCAATCGTAGCGGACATACCTACTGAACTAGAAAAAGTAAAAGCAATTTATATGTGGGTCCAAAGTAATATTCAATATATCGCATTTGAATACGAGCTTGCTGGGTTTGTACCTCGACCGGCTGGCTTAGTTTGTACTCGCCGATTTGGTGATTGTAAAGATATGTCGAGTATTATGAAAGAGATGATGGACATAGCTGGAATAAAATCCTATTTAACATGGATTGGTACACGTACAATTCCATATCAATACACCGAGCTTGCAACTCCATCGGTAGACAATCATATGATTACAACCTATATCGACGAAAACGGACGTGCTTACTTCTTAGATGGAACCGATAAATACTTAACCTTCGGCGACGCTTCTAGTCATATTCAAGGTAAAGAGGCGTTGATTAGCCTATCTCCAGAAGAGTATAAAATCGAAACTGTACCAGAAAGTCCAGCAGACTACAGCCAAATGATTGATAGTGTTTGGATTCATGTTGATGGCGAATCCATAAAAGGAAAAGGTAAGTTTATTGAAACTGGGCACTTTAAAAACTTTTCTACCTACCGCTTAGTAGGAAAAAACGATAAAGAAAAGCAAACCTACTTTAAGTCGGTCTTAGAAAAAGGGTCCAACAAGTTTCGATTAAATTCTTATGACGTCACCAACTTAAACGACAACTATAAACCACTAACTGTTACCTATGACTTTCAGGTCGATAATTTTATTCAATCGTATGAAGATGAGTTGTATATCGACATGAATTTATACGAAGAATCTGGAACAATTATCGAGGATGACCGTGAGCTCCCGTTTGAATATCGCTTTAAGAAAAAGCATGAAGAAACATATATTCTTGATATTCCTGAAGGATATGAAGTGTCCTATTTACCTGAAGGGTTTGACAAAACTATTGATGGATTCCGTTACTCGATTTCATACACTCTTGTAGACAACAAAGTGATATACAACCTAAAGTTATATCGCGAGATAATGATAATGGATAAGTCGTATTTCGAGCCGTGGAACGACTTATTTAACCAACTATTGAAATCACGTTCGGAAACCGTAGTACTAAAAAAGAAAAATTAACATGAGAAACATATTAATACTATTGATTGGGTTAACGAGCTTTTCGTTAAACCTAAAAGCACAAGAAACCTTACTAAACTACGATTGGGAAAACAATCCGACCGTACATGAACTAACCGAAGAAGAAAAAACATATTCAGAAGTTTATATTAAGTACCATGCAGCCGCTGAAACCTTTTTTTCAGATGAAGGAAATGCATATGAATATTACTTGCGTCATAGTTTAATTCACCTTAACGATGCAGATGCCGTAGACGACAACAACAAAGTATACATGCCTGGTACATTCGCTGACCCCGACATTTTTCATATCGTTGAAAAGGCTAGAGTAATCAAACAAGACGGAAGCGTATTAGAGTTAAACGTCGATGATATTCTTGAAGAAGTTAATGAAGAAGAAGGAGTAAAATATCGGTACTTCGCTCTTGAAGGTATCGAAATTGGTGATGAGGTAGAATACTTTTACATTTATCCAAGAGCTCCCAAATTATATGGAACGGCTCTTTGGATGCAATCAAGTAACTACAAGCGAGAAGCTACAGTAACTATTATTACACCTTCTAACCTTGAGAATAAGTTCTTATCGTTAAATGGTTTCCCTGAAATGGTACAAGACTCTTCTTACGATGAAAACTATTTTAGCGCAACAGCAACAAACCTTCCTGGATTAGACGAAGATGAATCATTTGCGTCATACAACGCCAGTCGTGCTGGTATTACATACTATTTGTATAAAAACCATTATAACAACAAAACCTTCGACTTTTACTCACGTATGTCATCGGCATTGGCTGACATATTTGACGAAATTAATCCGAAAAAGTCTAAGCTACTGAAAGTGATCAAAGGGATGGATCTTGACGAAAACTTGAGCGATGAAGAGAAAATAATTTTTGTCGAAAATTATTACAAAAAGAACTTTGTTTACATCGAAGAAGGGATGGCGGAGCTCAGTGATCTTGCAACTTTAACCAAGAAGAAATACGGCAACGAAATAGCTTTTCTACAACTATTTGGTGCCACCTTCGATGAACTAGACATCAAATATGAAGTTGTATATACCTGTGATAGGAGCGATTATGAATTTATGGAAGATTTCAAATCACAACTCTACGTTCAAGAGCTCCTTTTTTACTTTCCAGAAACAGACAAATATTTAGCACCAGTTGGAATAAATACCCGATATGGTTTCCCTCCTGGAAATTTAACCAACAACAAAGGTCTATTTACTCGTTTCATCAATATCGGTGGCAACAAAGCTGGAGTTGGCAAAGTAAAATTTATCGAACCAGTACCTGCAGAGGAAACGATGGATCGATTTACAATTACTCTGGATATAAACGATTTTGAGAATACCAAGTCAACGCTAAACAGGGAACTTACTGGTTATGATGCGCTGACATACCAAGTCTTACTGGATTTGATGGATGAAGAAAATCGTACCGAGATGGAAGAGTCGTTGGTTAAATATATTGATGAGGATATGGAGTTAGGTGAAATGGAAGTAAAAAATGCTTCAGGTGACGATTTTGGCAAAAAACCACTTCAGGTAATTGCTGATTTTAGCTCTAAACAGTTTATCAAAAAAGCAGGTAAAAACTATCTAATTAATGTTGGATTAATGATTGGTCCACAGGCTGAATTATATCAAGAGAACACCCGTCAAATGGACGTATCACAGCAGTTTAATAGAGGCTATCATCGTACAATTATCATCACTATACCAGAAGGTTACGAAGTTGCAAACTTGGAGAACTTGAACATGGACGTACGCACGGAAAAAGATGGGAAAAAAGACATGGGCTTTGTTTCTTCGTACGACTTAGACGGAAATACGCTAACTGTAACCGTTGAGGAATATTACAACACGATTGATTACCCAATTGAAGAATATCCAACTTTCGAAAAACAGATTAATGCTGCTGCCGACTTCAATAAGGTGGCAATTTTATTGAAAAAACTGTAAGAGTATTTAACGATTTTTTCGCTACATCTTATTGGCCAACCAAATTTCACTTCCTTTTTTTAAGAAAAAGGAAGTGAACGCTATAGCTTGAAAACGACTTTGCAATCTGCCTTGTAAAGCTCTCTAGGCCCCTTGACTAAGGGTGAGGCCTATTTCTATATTGATTGTAATTGAAGAGTTTATAACTTTCAACTCTTAACTTTCAATTAGCTAAAATTCACAAATGTTTTAAATCTACCCAACCATCACTTTCATATTTGCGTATATACCGACATAAACAGTAAATACCTATGAAAAAAATTCTTACAGTATGTTGTACAATACTAGTTTGGATGACTTGCTTAGCATCCACCAATGTGCCAAATACCATTAGCACAAACCAAGTGTGGACCGTTGCCGGAAGTCCATATATCATAACAGATTCCACAACGATTCTCAAAAATATATCGATTAAAATAATGCCCGGAGTGACAGTATCATCCGAAGTTCCAAGGACTAAATTTATTGTTAATGGCGAACTGTTGGCTATGGGAACTAAGGACAGCTCCATCGATTTTGTAAACGTTTCTTTAGACTTTCGAGAAGACTCCAAAAACTATGACATATTGAATCAAGGAGGCTGCTATTTTGAACATTGCTCGTTTAATAATAGTCAGAAGTATAAAGGAGCTAATGTTGGTTTTCAGAATTGTGTCTTCAAATCTGGCGAGTTTGGTTCTCTTCTTAGCTTTGTTTCTTCACCAGACAGCGCTTCCATCATTGCAGATAGCTGCAGTTTTTTTCAGTTCGTATTTACAACAAGTCCAATTACAAGTCCATCCTGGTCGCATATTTGGCCAGATAAAAACTACTTCAAATTTGACATTTCAAACAGCACTATTGAACGGTCGTATTGGTCAATTCAAGGAGATGTTTCGTTTAAAAATAATTACGTTAACGAAGCAGATAGCTCGCACTTTTATATCATTAAACAAGGAGAAATCAACTGTAACACGTTTAAAAATGTTACGGCTTTACATTTAGATTTAGACACGTTTGACAATGGTTCATTCAGTTATAATACGCTTGACAGTGTCGGTGCGAGATTGATGTTCTTACCGACTTATGGGATGCTAAATATTCACACATCTACATCACTACCCAACTTCAGCTTTTCATATAACAACTTTTTGAATCTAATTCAGAATTCAAATTGGCCTTTAAAACCAACGAAAAAAGTTGCGATTCAGGTCGATTCTGCGCTCAATAGAACGTTTGGCCTCGATTTTTCAAACTGTTATTGGGGGACAACTTCATTTAAACAAATTGACTCATTCAAGTATGATAAAAAAGATACTTCTGGGTTAAAGTCGACCATTATATCTACACCTTTTTTACTAAAACCACGCTATACGTGCTCCCCATCTCCAAAATGTCAAGCATCGTTCTATTTTGGTGTTGACACAACCGTTAAGGATGAACTTTTTATTATTGAAAATAGCAGAGGTGTAGATAGTAGAACCAAGTATTTCTGGACGTTTGGAGATGGGAACGAATCTCAAGATCGCACTCCAACGCACACATACAGCAAAGCTGGAACATACATAGTATGTTTGACTATCAGCACTGCCGACACCTCATGTTCAAGTTCATTCTGTGATACGATATACGCAAATGTAAATCCCTTTAAAATAATTGTTCGAGATGGTAAGAATTCATCCATTGAGCCAATCACAAATGCAACAATGGTTGTTTACCCCAATCCAAACAACGGAACGTTTACGATAAACACAAATACACCCTTCACTCATACGATAAACGTATCTTTATTGGATAAAACGGGACGGCGGGTCTACACAAAAACTGTTGACCCAACCAAGTATTCTAATGGATTAAACGTAGATGCTAGTACTTTAGTGGACGGAGTGTACTTTGTGATTGTAGAATCAAATGACGGAATATATTCTCAAAAAATAGTGGTAGTTCACTAACACCATAGAGTGGAATAAAAATTTATGACGGAAGAGGAAATAGTACAAGGTTGTATCTCTAATGACAGACGTTGTCAGAGTACATTGTATAAAAAATATTTCCCGTTGTTGAGCAGCATTGCACTTCGTTATTACGACAATCAAGATGATGCTTTACAGGCTATGAATCTTGGCTTTTTAAAAGTGTTAAATAAAATTAAAACCTATGACTCGAAATATGCTTTGGCAACTTGGATCCGACATATATTGGTAAACCACATTATCGATGATTTTAGGAAAACTGCTCGATACACTGAAAAAACATTAATAACCGATTTTCATGATTCAAATGAGCAAACGAGTATAAATTTAATTGAAGAAAAATGGGAAGAAGAGGAGTTAAGACATATGCTGGAAGTACTTCCATTAACAACGAAAAATGTATTTAATCTTTATGCAATAGATGGATTCAAACATAAGGAAATCGCTGACATGTTGGGAATTTCAGAAGGAACGAGTAAATGGCATGTTTCTGATGCTCGCAAAAAACTAAAGAAACAAATGGAAATAAAAACAATAGAAAATACACCAAAAGTTAAGGTGTCAAATTCGAACTAATGAAACGGATAGACGACATATTTAAAAAAGGACTTGATGGAAAAGGTTTAGATTTTTCTGACAAGTATTGGGATGATGTTGAAGCTCTTATCGTTGAGCGTAATGGAGGATTTATAAAACGTAACAAGAAACTACTTCTCTTACTTTTACTCCTTATTACAGCATCTATCGGTGCCTACCAACTGCAACAAACTACCGTTTTATCAGAAAATCGTACACCAAAACAAACTAAATCTTTAAAAAACACTGAAGTAATTTCATCAAAACGGAAAGAAAATCAGGAGCAACAAACCAACATCGTCGACTCAAGTAACCCTTTAACCATAAAAGAAAACAACAACATACAGGCTAAAAAAATTGAGGCAAATAAGCCCGCTCTCCAACCAAACAATCCAACACTAACTAGCAAAACATCACAGCCTACTAAAGTGCAAACACCTGAGCCTAAACAAACCAAACTGGTCGTTAATTCGCCCAGCGAAACACCAAGTCAATTGGCCCTGGAGTATGATCGTAAAACTTCCACCTTTTTTAAACCTAAAAGTAATTCTATACTTGATGTAGAAGCACTTTCTTTTTCAGATTCTATACCATGGAAGTCATTATCTACTCTGGATTCATTGAATGCTCACCATTCTGGTTTCGATTTCGCTATGCTTATAAAACCAAAGCTCTGGAGTTTGCACGTTGGATTGATGGGGAATTACTCAACGTACAACCAACAAGCTAACCCACTAATTCAGGTTGCAACCAATTACCGGCCTTCGATTTCTTTAGGGGCTGGATTTAGCATTATAGCGAAACGAAACCATTGGATGATAAAAACAGGTGCTGATTTCCTGACGCTAAATGAGAAAACAAACTACGTGACCCAAAACGATGTATGGACGTTCGACACTTCTATTGTCTTAGTGGAAGAATATTACGATCAGACTCCTTCGGGAAATCGAGTTGACTTGTATCGCAGAGACATAGATTCTAACGTAACATTCAATTCTTCAATCGATTGTCCTAATTGTCCGGTTTCATTTTCATATGTGAATGTACCAATCGATATTGGTTATTCGTTTGGCAAAAATCGTCTTACTTTGCTCGTTTCGGCAGGTGCGAATCTTGCTTTTCTTTACAAAACCACTGGTACTTATTTCACCACCACTTCTGGGGTTGAAAGTCTGTCGACAAGTAAAAATCTAACAAATGTATTAGCACAATTTACAGGAAGTATTGGTCCTTCTTATCGACTAAATCAGCACTTCAATCTCCAATTGGTTTATCGCAAAACGTTATTGAGCACTTCCATGATGAAAGCATACAAACACAAACCTTTACTAGGGCAATTGCAAACTACATTGACATATAGGATTCATTAGAATTTATTTTACATTCCAAAAAAATAACAATCAATTGTGGTTTCTCAACACAGCGTATAACTAAACTAAATTGGCTTTAACCGTAGCACGGCGTAAATCTTTATACTTGCATTGTACCTACCATTATGAAAGGCACCCTCCTAGTTTTAGTCCAAATCAGTATCATTTCTATCGTAGGGAATGCACAAACGGAGGCGGAATTGAATCCAACAAAAGCGTTGGACTACTACACCCTTTTTCCTTTTATTGAGACGTGGGATTTTGATAAAAAACCGTATAAAAGTATAACAATCTCTCGTCCTGCAGGCGATCGACATGAAGTTCAAACATTTGATTCTCTTGGACGACTGCTCGAAAAGGTAATTGGTGTACGCGAAATGAGGATAAACAGAAATGTCTATGAAGATGGGATATTGGTCAGAGAAGAGTATGAAACAGCAACCTCAGATGGACAAGACCATAGAAAAGAATTTGATGATGGAATGGCAACGTTGTTTTCCAATTCAAAATCAGTTCTGAAGCATGTTATCGATAGTAATGGTAAACGAAAAAAGTCGATTTCGTACAAAGAAGAAGGCTATAAAAAAAGGTATATCTACCAAGTAACATATGATTCCATACAAAGACCTGTTTTAAAAAAAATGTTAATGATTGGAGGTCCGGTTGTGAGTTGCTTGTATAATAACGAAGGTTTACTTCAGACTGTGATGGACAGCACAGAACATCAGCAAAAAAGAACAGATTACACATATACAGCGTCTGGTAAAATTGCCACACGGCTGGTTAAAACTACTTCAAATTATCGTGGTAAAAAGAATGTTCGATTGGAAAAGAATGACTCCTTCTTCTATAAAAACGGGTTACTTGTACTGAAAAAATCAACCAGTGATTATCATTTGGAGACTCGAACGTATACGTATAACGACGATCGAAACATGACTCGCTATCATTACGAACTTACTAGTTTTGACCTAGACTCAGTCGTTAAATGGGCGACTGTCACCTACAAATACGACGGTAAAAAATTGTTAAAAAAACGTAAGGAAGCCATGGTTTTTGGGAAAGTAGAAACGCCAAGAGTTTGGGAATACTCGTATGATACAAATGGGAATCTTAGTGAAATAAAAGGGCGGTTCGAATCGGAAGGTTCAAGAGTTGAGATCAGTCGTTTTATTTACAATACGTACAGTCATATTATCAAGCGTCAAAAACACTCAGAAGGATCACCATATAAAAGTGAGTGGAGATACACCATAGAATATTTCAATTAAAGTGTTACACGAGTATTGTAACACCTCTATGTCAAAATCACCCTGTTTAATGATAAATAAGGAGTGACTTCGGCGATTGTGGCTTTTCTTTTAAGTACATTGAGCAAACATTAATTTACCTATGACTAACATCAACAACCGATTGGCTTTCGTTTGCTTGTTTATTATCTTTTTTTCGTCTCAGGTTTTTTCATCCACTTCTGACCCCGATGTAACCTCAACTCATCGAACGAACAGCACGTTTGATATTGGAATTAGCAGTCTTGAAGATTCTGTTACCGGATGTCTAAACGTGGAATATCAACCATATATTAGAGTTACAAATTACTCAGATACTTTTGTTCAAAGTGTCTCAGTTCGGATGGTGTCGAGCAGTGACACAAGCATTGAGAAACTTTGGTTATCCCTTGAGGTTGATAGCTCTATATTAATGAGAATAGAAAACAAATTCTCGTTTGATAAAGAAGGTTCCTTTGATGTCAACATTTCCATCATTGATGCTGATGATAACGATCAGAACAACAGCGTCAACTTAGTCTACTTCATTAACCCAAACCCTATAGTTGATTTTACAATTAGTCAACGTTGTAATGGGGACACGGTGCATTTCACCAGTTCTATAGAATACTCTAGAGGTGATTCTTTATCGTACATCTGGATTATGGGTGAAGGTGACCGTAGTAATAGCCAACACGTAAAAAAACGTTTTAATTGGAATGGCGAATACGAAATACAACTTACTAGTTATGTGGCTAACACCGGCTGTTTTGGTATTAAAACAAAAAAGGTTACTCCTAGTACTGTTAAGAATTCTGATTTCACTTCTAAGACTATTAATCGCACACTAACTGTATTGACGGTAGGGCATTATGATTCTACAAATCAATATCTATGGGAATTTGGAGATGGCAATCGATCGAATAAGCCGTTACCAACACACACCTATGACGTGGCTGGTGAATATGAAGTTTGTTTATACGTAAACGCAACAGATGGTTGTATTGATACGACATGTAAACTATCAAAACCATTGTCATGGGTTAGTGGCCGCACGTTTGTTGATATAAATAACAATTGCACGTTTGACTCTTCTGACAGACCAATTGAAACCGTGATCTATTCTGAGGATTGGAATTTTACAAGTAAGTCTAACACTTCTGGTATCTATAAGATGACTGTATATGGTGGTGAAGATTATGTGTTACACCATCAAGGTCAATTTATACGTGGGTTAAAGAATTCATGCAACACAGACTCATTGGTACTCAACAACACCAAAATTGATTTTACACATAGCTACGATATTATCTATGCCATTGACTCTGGTGCCGTAGATCTTGGGGTTTCACTTGGACATGGTCGTTTTATAAGAGGTCGCACTACAGATGTTTCCATCACAATTCAACATTCAAACGTTTATACGCTAGATGATTCGTTAGAAGTTGACTTTTGGTATAACCCAAAACAAAAAGTCAAATGGGCAAACGTTCCGATAAAAAATATTAAACCGGGACTTGCACGATTTAAAGTAAATCACGATGAACGGTTTGGTAAAATACATATTAAAACTACTCTGTCCGATGAATTTGGTGACCTAAAAAAAGGGGAATCGGTTTTTCTAAAAACACAATTGGTTAAGACTGACAATTATCCAGAAAACGATGTAGATAGTTCATTCGCTATAGTTCGATCTCCTTATGACCCCAACGCAAAAACTTCATATCCAGAAAACGGAATCGATAAACCAATTGACAAGATTCGGTATATCGTGCAGTTCCAAAATATAGGAAACGCTGACGCGAAAGATGTGGTCGTCTATGACTACTTAGATAGCCGACTAGATGCAAGTTCCATTCGTGTTACGGGAACAAGTCATCCAGAACATTTTGATATGAGTATCCAAAATAACCTCATAAAATGGACGTTTAAGGATATATATTTACCAGATAGCGCGAGCGATCCTGAAGGCTCACAAGGGTTTGTCAATTTCGAAATTGATGTTGCTCCAAGTTTTAAGTCCATTGGAGATACTATAAAAAACAAAGCGATTATCTATTTTGATTTTGAAGATGGTATTCACACAAATGTCGCAAGTATTTACTTTGTGGATGATGCGTCTTCTATTAAAAAAACAGCAAGCAAAGTAGGCAACTTGAAGGTTTATCCCAACCCAACAAACAGTATTCTTACCATAGAAAATCTATCATCAGTTAATCAAACGTTTACCATACTTGGAATCAATGGCACAGTGATCAAATCATTTGCTATAAATGGATTACAACAAATCAATCTTGATGTTTCGAGCTATGCTTCTGGACTTTATATACTAATGGATGAAGCTGGAAACGCTTTGAAGTTTATGAAACAGTGACGCTCTAAAAACCTGAGTTCGATTATTATTTATGGTTTAGTCCGCTAGGAAAAAGTGATTGTCGACTAAAATTTATGCAGTAATAGCGGGCTATTTCAAATAATTTTTAGGAAGAGAAGCGCTTTTTCCTAGTGGAATAAGTATATGTTGTTCCATAAAACCCAATATACTTCGTTGGATTTGATTGATTAAACCCGCTAAATCTTCACAAAACCGCCTTGTCTATTGACTTTTATGAAATTCTAAACCTATAAAGAAGAATCGAACTCAGGTTAATAATCGAAGTAGAATCCAACATTTAGTCCAAAGCCACTCATGGTGATACCGGGTACAAAACCGTTTTCACCATTTGAATTTCTTACCCAATTGGCTGGACGTTCAAATTTTTTGAATCGTTGAATTCTGTAAAACAACTCTGCATATAACCCTTTGTACCCATCGGTGTATGCCTTGTATGACAGTCTTGATTCAATACCGTTACGCTTTACATCTTCAGCATTTTTATACTTCATCTTGAGATGGTTAACTTCCAAACTAAGGATAGATGGCCCAAAGCGTGTATCTAACCCTCTTTTAATTGATAATCCTAGGTGCCGCAGGGTATTGCGTTCTTCATTGATATAAATTCGACTACCCTGTGGCCTACCTGTGGATGTGCCTGACAGTTCATCAAGTCCCCAAGATGAGAAACCCCAGATTCCGCCCAAATACCAATAATCAGCTCCAACGGCGATGTCGACCATAATTATTGGTGCTTGCATGCCATATCCTATCGCATCTTGCGATGTATTCTCTCCTAGTTTCTTGAGTTTTCCAGCACCAGCCAAATTGCCTGGATTAAACTTTTCCCCTTTGATACCAGAACCTATCAATCCGGTAAGAAGTGACATAAAATACGATAGTTCACTGTCTATGTATATATTTTCATCCCAGTATGACGACCTCAACATCCAGCTGGTGTGATTAAATTTATCTTTATGAAAATCCATTGTTGTAAGATCCATCGGTAGCGTGGCATCTTTGTGATAAAAACCTGAATATGCATTGGAAATATTTGTACTACCCAATCCATATCCTAAAACAAAGTGCCTTCCAATTTCACCTTGAGCCATTGAAACTATGGAAATCAAAAAACTAGCGACTAATAAAGTTACCCTTTTCATAATTAATACTGTTGTTGTTACGATTCAAAAATGAAAAATATCCAACCAGGATGATATACGTACTTGTTGGTATTTAACTACGTATATCTACGTACAACATAATTTGTTAAACTCAACATCATGCTACTATTCTCGATCAACCTCAAGGTTCAACGTAGCATTTGTACTTTCTAGGTGTCTGATCTGAATAATTGCACACTAACGTTATGTAAGATAACAAAGGATACGGAATCCTTCAATTGGAACGGACCTATGTAAACTACGTGTGTATTTTTTATAGATTTCAAACGTGTAAGCTAGGAAGGTAGTGATAAGGTTGGATAATTAATTGCTGGAATTCTCGCTTTGCATTGACGCTTGTTTGCGAAAATGTCAGAACAAACATCTTTTATCGTTACATTTACTTTAATCATTAGTATTGGAAAGGAATAACAATTTGTCACACATACTTAAATTAACTCTTGCAATCCTAGCATTGGGTTTGATTGGATATAAAACATATGTCAAGCCAATAGAGAATGCGGAAACTATCGTTGAAGAACATTCAGCTATTGAGGCTGATTCCATTAAAAAGGAAAAGCTATTAACAGACAGTATCATTGAGTTTAGCTTCGAGCTTCTTGGAACACCTTATGTCACAGCAGGCAACGGCAAAGGAGGATTCGATTGCTCGGGCTTTGTATATTTTGTGTTTCAACATTTTTCCATTTCCGTTCCAAGAAGTTCAAAAGACTACAAAAACTACGGACAAGAAATTCTTATCAATGATGCTCAAAAAGGTGACATATTGGTGTTTATGAGTCCTACGCGAAATGAGATTGGACATGTTGGAATCGTTACAAAAGCTGACGGTATGAATAGCGATTTCATTCATGCTACTTCAGGAGGACAAAAAGCGGTGGTTATTACAAGTCTGACCAGCCCATATTATACAAAGCGATTTGTGAAGGTCGTACGTGTGATTGATTAGAAGTATGCTGAACTCGTCTACCTAAAGTGCAATAAGAAAAAGCCCCGACAGATTGATCTGCCGGGGCTTTTTATCGAATTTGAACTTATTATTCTTTGAACACGTTTAATGCTTCGGCTATTCAGTGGTAGGCATCTAAGCTAAAAAAGTAAGTCTCAATTATATGTTTTTGAAACCAGTCAAAAGACTACTGTAGAAGTGCATTTGTTTTAAGCTATCGCATTATGTTCGTTAAGTGCACTCAGTAAAGATTGTGACTAAATTGTCATCACCCTTGTATTACTGAGGTATCAAACACAGTATTTTTTACTTACCAGTAAATGTAATTGAAGTGGTACTAATGTCCTCTTTTTCCACATCGTTACTTGAAGTTTCTACACGTGTAGATTTAGAAAAAACAATTTCCTTATTCTTCAACTGAGTAACATCCCAAGACCCCATTAAAGGAAGGTCACTTGGTCCACTAATATCTATATTAATACCTGATTTACGTTTACCTGTAGTTTCCCAGTTCCAAGAACCTTGAATGGTAGAAACCCCTGTTGATTCGCCGTCAGTGTTAAAGCGTTCATGCGTATATGTTATTGTTCCATCCTTATCAATGACTAATGAAAGGGTATATTTTTTGGTACTTGGATTTCCTGTTGAAGGTGTTGTCGTTTGCTCAGATCCAGAGTATGTAACGACTGTTGAGTTTTCTGTGGTAGTTCCTCTCACTACAGAAGTTGATTTTGCTGAACCATCCATTGATGTCAATGTCCAATCTCCTGCGAGTCTCGTGTCTCTTGATTTAAAGGATAAAAATGGATCATCTTCGCCTTTCTTACTACAACTTACTAGTGAAGTAAGAGACAAAATGAACATAGCAAGCATAGCGTAATTTGTGAATTTTTTCATGTAATTTAATTTATTAAAATTTTGAACGCCAAAATTATGATTTTGTCACATTAATTCTAATAAATTATGAAAAATTTAAATTTACCCTTAACATCTGTGGTGATACTAGATAATCCCTATTGACTACTCAGACACATCATGTTTCAGGCTAAAATTCGACTACCACCAATTTCTATGAACAGACGAATTGAAGACCTCATTCATCGTCTAATCAACACCATTACAATACTTTAGACAAATACTATTGGCGTGTATTTTTCTGATTTATCTCATCAAAAATACCGTCCCGTTATCTTGAATGATGCGCTTTTGGTTATTGACAAAACCAATATAAAAATTAACTCGCAGATACAATCCTGCTGGTACAGGAACACCGTTGATTGTGCCATCCCAAGCTTCTTCAATTTGCGTGCTTTGAAATACTTTTTCACCCCACCGATTATATATTGATAAACCATAGTCAAACAACTTTTTACAATCCCAAACCGGCCCAAACTCATCATTTAGCATATCATCGTTTGGGGAGAATGCTGTTGGAAAAATAATGTTGCAGTAACAGTCTGTGAGTTGAACTGTTACCTTGCCAGAGTCTACCCCACACTGGTTTTTAGCATAAACCCATAGTTCTCCTTCAAAGTTTTCAAGGGTAATTTCTGAGCCAGTTGATCCATTACTCCACGTGAACTCCGACGCTTCCGCAGAAGCACTGATATTAAGTTTCTCACCCAAACAAAGTAAAACACTATCCGGATTTGCCAAGCTTGGTGATTGTATCAGTCTGATCTCAAACGAATCAATAAACGAGCATCCTGAACTATCCTCAATTTCCACAAAGTAGTTTCCTGATTTGTCAATTTCTCGTGTGCCCAGTTTGTTTCCATCATTCCAGAGGAATTGAACAAATCGTTCTTTTTCAACGGAAATAAAAACTGGATCGTTGGAAATACAAATTGTCGTATCAGGAAAAAAAGTAGGCGTAAAATCTTTTACTACAAGTTGACTATAATTTGTGTCCAAATGACAGGCACTCTTGGTGATTAATCGAACCCAATATGCCCCTGGTTTTTCAAATCTTCTTGTTACGTTCCGTTCCGAACTTGTTTCTCCATCACTAAACAACCATTCATATTGATTTTTTGATTTTTCGATACATGGTTTAAAGGTGATTTCTTCCTTTGTGAGAAGGGTATTACATTCTTCATTTTTACCTAAAATAGAAATACCACACGTCAAATCAAGCACAGAAACTCCTGCTGAATAAGCATATGACTCTGCATCACCTAGTCCAATTGTGTATGCCAAAAAACCACAACCAGTGGAAGTTAGTTGCTGCGACCCAATCGGAACTTGAACGGACAGATAACTGTAGTTAGGGTTGGCTTCTAACTGTTTGAAACCACTTAATTTATTTTGGTTGAGTTCGATCAAAGAAGTATCGGTTGTGCGTGTTACAACAATTATGTGACTCTCAAAAATATTGTAGTCTCCAACCGTAAAAAAAGTAATAGAATCCAACAGCATTTGTTCGTTCGAGTTGATCTGAATCAAAGAAGGATCCCCATATGGATGATTACTGCATTTTACTGCTGTTATGGTGAGAAGTGCTACCGCAACTGGATTTGAACTTTCCACCAATATGGTGCTCGTATATGCAAATTCGTACACCTCACCAGCGTTGAGTGTTTTATCAGGCTTGCCGTTTATTGTAATCGTGTTGTTATTGCTAGCAGACATTATCCGACAAACATCTTTTCCCGCTTTTGGAGTACTTGGTACTATGTGCGACTTTCCCCAAGTATTGATTGGCAGCATTTGCTCGTATAGTGGGTCAGAATTTGTACCACACAATACAGTTGCCCATTCATGACCAGCAAAAACGGCGATTCTTTTGGAGTCATCTTCTGTAAATATATGCGTACCTGAAACATCGTCGCCCAACGCTTTAGCCTGCACCATGTAGACCTCGCCTTGATCAAGTTCGATGGAAAACGGTATTTCAGGCTCCCGATTCGTACTTGTTTTGCACGAAGGAACAATAGTAATGCGCGTTTTATCTTGAGTCGCCACCACAATAAATTCAGATTTCCACAGAGTGTTGTTTTTGCTTTGTGTTGGATACGTAAGAACCCTGTATTCGTTGGATAAGCTCTGAGTGGGTAGAATTAAAGAGACTTCACTTCGTGCTTTGTGAATGGTCCCACCATAAAGCGATATAGGATTTTTTGACTCCACATGAATACCCAAATTCATAACAACTTCTGCCTTATCAATTGTTGCAAATGATGACGGAACTTGAACCTTTAAAACCTTTGAAGCAGTTGTTGTAAACTCTTGTTTAAATGTCGTTCCTGGAATAGATACCGTTCCAGAAGTTGGTTGTTTAGAAGAAATATACAAAATGTAATCGGCCTGCTGTAGGTCTATGAACTTTGGATAGGCAAGCCAGAAATCAATTCCAGAGCTGGTGAACGTTTGTGCAGTTACCATTTTCCCAGATACCACGAACAGGAGGCAAAGGAAAAAAGTCTTCCTCAGGCGGTATTGGTTCTTGGTGCCATTCATTACAGTGTTGTGTTAATACAAAGACAGTTCTGTCATAGAAATAGTTGTACGAATAGCGTTTAGTACGTTTTCTACTTTAATGCTTCAGCGTAAAGTTATGTCAAATTTAAAAATTCAACGCATTTATTGTCTGGCTATCTGGTGGTCATTTAACTTCGGTTGACGCTTTTATTTTGGGTGTAAAATAAGGATTATACACCGTATAAGTTTTGTGATTGAGGGAAGCTGCGTTATATCAAATTTTAGAGCTACTTATTAAAGTCAATTCAACATGTTTTGCAACTTCCCACCATTTCAGTTTATTTGAAGAGTAAGCTTGAAAAAGCCGTAAGGTCCAAAGTACAGTTTTTTTCATTTAATATATCATCATGATAAAACTGATCATTTTTGGTATTAAATGGGCCTGAGTGTTTTATCCAATATACCATTACACGAAAAAAATCTTATCTTCGGACATACCATGAAAACCATTCATATTCTCCTGATTTTCCTAATACCATTCCTAACAAATACGACGGGGTTTGCACAATACCAAGGAATATATACTGTGGGTGATAGCACAGCTGATTTCATGAATATGGATAGCGTCTATCTTGCTTTTAGGGACTCAACGACCCAAGGTCAGATTACCCTTGAATTCAAACCTGGGATTTATCCTAGTTTAAATTTATTCATTGACTCTTTGACCATTCGTCCTGAATCAAAGGACACTATGGACGTTTACTTTGTTGGTTACGGATTATCATCGGCTATTAGTATCAGCGGGAGTCATGTTGTCGTGGACAGGATTATTATGTATTCTGAAGCTATTGACCGAAAGCAATGCACTCTGTACTTGAGTCAAGCCATGAGCAGTGTGGTCAGTAACTGTATTATTAAGAGCAATGATAGTGTTCAAGATCACCAAGCATCCTGTATTTTCGTAAAAGGATCCAATTACGATTCCAATCCACCGAAATTGACTAATAACGTTCTATTAGGCAATGGATATGGAATAACAATTGAAGGTCGTAGTGGCTTAATCTGTAGTGGGAATAAAGTGTTTAATAAGGGTTTATACTCCCTTAGAAGCGATTATCATACCACCTTACTTGAGGTATATGATAATACATTTTTGTCTCAAATTGACCTCAGCGTTAGCTATAATGGTAAGATTTATTTCGGTAGAAACATCGCTTATCACAACGTTGACATTGAAAATTTGGATACACTACAATTTTGTAGTTTCAGAGATACATTAGAAAGAGAAAATTTAGAAATTGATATTTCAACGCCTTACATTCTTAACAACTTCATTGGGTCATCGTTTGAACTTCAAGATTTTAACCCACGACTCATCCAAGGGAATGAATTCCATGGTACTGGCGACTTTACTAACTATGTCCACACCCTGATTGAAGGAAACATTACTTATGGCAGTCTTGAATTCAGTAGAGGTCCATGTACATTCACAAACAATAAATTGTATGGCGGGTTGTATTTCTCTTTCTCCACGAAGGTGTACGTTTACAATAATATAGTCGGTGGTAATGTTTCCAATGGCTTTTCTGATCTTTTTATGTTTAACAACAATTGCGAAGAAACGTTGAAATTGGGTTACGGACATGGTGACTTCAAAGCATATAATAATCTCTTTAGAACCAACCCTGATTATGGGTTCTTGTTTCACGATTTTAGTCATAATAATTATTATCCAGTGGGTGGTGATCGTGATAAACATCCGTACAATTATGACCCTATGTATAATGCCCAAGGATATGCTACGAATCCATTACTCATTGAGAAAGGCAAGCACATCCCTCAAGTGTTGATAGACTTCGACTCTACAATTAGACCTTACACCCCAACACTAGGAATTCATGAACTTTGTGTTTCAAAATCACTAAATGGACGCGAAATGAAGATAAATTGTGGGGATCAGTTTGTTTTAAATTCGTGTGGAAACGGCAATCAAAGCAATTGGCAGCCATCGTCAACTGTGACCATTGATACAGCTAATAATAAAACGACGTTTAAACCAAATAAAACAACAACCTATAGACTACTTGATACCATACAAAATGTCATCGACTCATTTCATTTGGTTATTGAACATTTCAAACCAAATAAGATTACATCTGACTCCAGTTTATGCCATGAAACCGTAATCATCACATTGGGATTTACCCCTGGAGCAACTTATACCTGGACTCCAACTACCTATCTTTTTGATTCCACCAACCATTACACTTTCAGAACTTGGCCAGATTCATCAATAACCTATTCTTACCGCATTGAAATCCCAGGTTGTGACACAATCACAGATGAATTTACATATTATGTAGACCCGAAGCCGATTCTTGCCTATCCAATTGACATTAGTCACTATGGGTTGTCAACCTATTACTTCCAAGCACATTATTATTGTTACGATTCTCTAATTTGGCACTTTGGAGATGGAGACACAGCACACGGTTATACTGCCCAACATGAATACTCACGGACTAAAGATAGTCTTTATAATGGTTATGTAGTTGCGTACCATTTAAGTGCGACAGATACGGCTTTTTTTAATGTTAATTCGAAACCTCTGAGCCACAATTTCGTGTCAACGAATAAGGATTGGGCAATTTATCCCAACCCTGTAATTAACGAATTAACCATAGCTGACCTTCGTGGTGATTGCACCTCCAAACAAATTGCAACCATTTCCAACAATATTGGCGAGGTAGTATTACGTGAAACTTTAAGCTCTGGAGAAACGAAAATTCCAATCAATCTGCCGAGCGGAGTTTATTTTATTGCCATTGATGGTTGTAAAAACCGTGTACTGATGAATATTATGATCATTAAATAAAATTGGAATCACGGATCTAAACTGTACAATTGATACTTAGTAGGGAGAAAACATAAATAATAATCGAACTCAGGTTATTAGAAATTTCAATAAACGAGCCTCTAATTAATCACCCCTTCATAAGCAACTGTAAGTTTGCCTATTCGTCATAACCAACACAACTTTCATGCAATACACGGCTTTTAGAATACCTCTACTTATGAGGGTTTAGGTCATTTAGCTCGCTATTTCTTTTATGAGTGGTTCCTCCTTTTTACTCGTCAACATATTTTGGGATATTACCCACCTCACTACGATAAAGCTACTCAACTTTAATGATTTGTATGCATTGACTTTGCATAGGTGAAGTCAAAACCAATGTATATGATCCTTTTTGCAAATGCCTAACATCAACAGAATGTCTGTCGTTGCCTCTCTCAGAAACCAATTCTGATGTGAATACCTTATGTCCCATTACGTCAAAAATATCAACCTGTATTATATCGACTACTTGTGATGAAACAATTACGGTTAATTGATTATTGAATGGATTTGGCAATACTGTCCCAACCTTATCGTTGCTTTCTCGTGTAAAACGTACACTCTTAACTTCAGAATACTCGAATGAACCATCCATATCGACTTGCTTTAATCTGTAATAGACTAAGCTTGGATTGTTCTCAATATCTTGGTCAATGTATTCGTATATAGTCATGTTATACGAATTTCCAGCTCCAATTTCATAATGAATAGGTCTAAAATTGACTCCCGAGTAGCTTCTTTCAACAACAAAATGACTGTTGTTGGTTTCACTTGCAGTCGTCCAGTTCAAAATTGCTTGTTTGTTATCTATTGCAGTGGCATCAAACTGGATTAGTTCTACTGGCAACGGCGCAGGACCACTTCCTCCACCGCCACCGCCACCGCCTCCGCCTCCACCACCAGAAAAAGTAGCTACCTCGAATTCAGCAATATGATCTTCTGTGCCGTGAATTGAGTGCATCCAATGTGTTGTACCTGGGACATTGCTATCATGTAAAACTATACCTGAAACCGTATGTGGATCCGCAAATGCACTTCCAGCAGTTGCTTTAAACATGTTTAATTGGGTAACTGTATCAATTGTGCTAGGACTAGCTAAACCAGCTAGTGCCGAAACAATGTCATCATATTCGTCGTTCGTGAAATTATATTGTACACCCACATTTCCATTACTTGGTTGTGTCGTCGGGGTTACGTCCCATCTTCTATCAATAATTGAATAACCATCTGTATTTCCAATCATACCTCCAGTTTCTGTTGAAGAAAAAACGGAACTACTGCCTAGTTTTAGCCGAACAGAATCTGCATCGACAATCGCTCCAGAACTTCCAATTTTCAGTGAGAGTAGAAGTTCGTCATCAGATGAGCAGTAATGAGTCCAACCTGTGCTGGTGTTTGTATTACAATAACTACCAGTATAAGTTGTACTGAGAGCTGTCGGCAATACATTTGTATCGGTACAAACAATTGGTTCAGCTATTTTAACTGTAAAAATATCGTACGCACCATTACTGGTAGAGTTTGAGGTAGTAATTTCAGGATCCAAATCGACTGTACCATAAAATGATCCAGCCGCAAACACGTTGTCATTTTGATCTATCGCGATTGCATTGCTTTCGTCACTTGAGCTACCTCCTAAAGCTTTTGCCCATATAAAGGTTCCAGTAGACGACAACTTTAAAATATATGCATCTGTACTACCTGATGAGGTTAAATTATGCGTACTGGCACTTGGATCAAAATCCGCTGTGCCACTAGACTTCCCCGTTACTAGTACATTGTTTGAACCATCTACCGCTACGTCATACCCATAATCACTTGAGCTGCCTCCAATCTCATGTGCCCAAACATAGGCTCCAGATAAGTTATACTTGGCAATATAGCTTTCAACTCCACTTGCAACAAGAGTCGCTGTACTACCACTTGGATCAAAATCTGCTGAACTTTGAAAATATCCGGTTACATAAACATTAGATGATGCATCTGTTGCTATACCATAACCAACATCCGTGGATGTTCCTCCAATATTATTTGCCCACTGATAAACTCCTGATGAATTGTACTTGGCTACATACAGATCAAAACTCCCATTAGAAGTAAGGTTAGCCGTACTCCCACTTGGGTCCATATCTGCAGTCCCAATGATTACTCCAGTTATATAGGCATTGTTTGAACCATCTACCGCTATTGAATACGCTTGGTCTGATGACGTCCCACCCATACTTATCGCCCAACTAAATGTCCCAGATGATGTTAGTTTTAAAATGAAAATATCGTTGTGCCCATTTGACGTTAAATTTGTCGTGCCACTTCCTGGATTAAAATCTACTGTTCCCTGATAATACCCCGCTATCAACACGTTTCCAGAACCATCCAATGCTATAGATTTTCCATAATCATACGATGTTGAACCTACTCCTACTGCCCAAACATATGCACCTGTTGAATCGTATTTAGCTACAAAAATATCTGTACTACCTTTTGAACTTAAATTCGCTGTGCCGCCAC
Organism: uncultured Bacteroidota bacterium; assembly: GCA_937124965.1. Lineage (GTDB taxonomy): Bacteria > Bacteroidota > Bacteroidia > NS11-12g > UBA9320 > UBA987. The sequence continues at coordinate 116,874 of CAKZLB010000010.1, read as the reverse complement.
TTGGATCAAAATCTACAGTGCCACTAAAATGTCCTGTTATATATGTGTTACTATTAGCATCTACGACAATATCTACGCCTTCATCGCTGGATGTTGAACCAACACCAATTGCCCAATTAGTTGACATTGATTCATTTGAAGTAAAGTAAAATAAGGTAATTAGAACGATAAGTTTTGAAAGTCGGTTCATGTAATCTTGTTTTATTTCTGATTAATGTAAAATTCAAGATAGTTTAGGGCTTTTATAAGGCAGAATATGAGGGTTCATATTTATCCAGTTATATAACATTTCGTAACTTTAAATAGACTTTATAAATGGAATACACCTTGTGTATTTGTTAAAGCTGTTACTAATATTCCCTTATGTTAAACCAATAGGCATTGATCAATGTGTAAACATTTTTTATTCATGCTAAGTATCGGAGAATAAACGATTGCGATGTGAAAGAAACCAACGGATTCATGACGGATTTATGACTACAAGATATTCAGTTCAAAATAGAGGTTGGCTACCTTTGGCTATGGTTCGCTGGTTTATACCCCTGTTGGCAACCTTGTTTTTCTTGCCAGTTTTAGCTCAAGACTATTTCTGTGGTGCAGATTCGATTCACCGCTTAAAACTTGGTGATACAACTTTTCGCAATGACGTTTCTCGCTTAGAGGAAGAAATTCTTCACTACAATGACCAGCAAGGGATTAGTAGTAAGGATACCATCATCACCATACCCATAGTATTCCATATTATTCATTTAGGAGAATCCGTAGGCGCCGGATCGAATCTCAGTGATAGTATGATATATGAAGCTCTTAAAGGTGTAAACGATCGTTATGCTGGAAAGATTGGTGCAGGACCAGACACCAAAATTCGATTTTGTCTGGCTGTTCGTGATCCAAATGGAAACTTTACTACTGGTATCAATCGGATCGATGGATCTTCTTTAACTGGATTTAGTACCTACGGTATGGCCATGTTTAAAGGACAACCTGGCGCTTACGAGCATGATGTTAAAGACCTATCAAAGTGGCCGACAACCGAATACTATAATGTATGGATCGTTCATAATATTGTGAACTTTGCTGGGTATGCATATTTCCCTGGTACAAAAGTTGACCCGTATGATGGAGCCGCAGTGGCTGCTAGAAAAATCGATTATTACAACCCAATTTTGACTCATGAGATAGGGCATGGACTCAATCTGTATCACGTATTCGAACAGACTTATTCTTCGTGTCCGAGCACCAAAAATTGCTCAACCATGGACGACAAAGTTTGCGATACCCCTCCATCAGTTGACCTAGGGAAAGGTAACTGTCAACCGCACAACCCATGTACCAGTTCTTACGACTGGTTGAACAATCGGAAGAACTACATGAGTTACTGCACCAACTTTGATCGATTTACCGAAGGTCAAATCGACCGAATGCGTAAGTCCATACATTCGACCGTTCGAGACAGCCTACTTTATTCCCTTGCATGCCTTCCAGCCCATACCAATGATGCTGGCATTACCAGCTTTTTAACTTGTGACAGTACACTGCAGGTAACCATGAAAAACTTCGGAGGCAATACCATTTCTAAAGTGAATGTCCCACTGATGATTAATGGAAGCATAAGCTTAACCTACAAATGGACAGGTTCTCTCAAGACCTATGAGACCGATACTTTTAGCATTGCATCCAGTATCCTACGACCTGATTCTGCAAAAGATATCAAATGCTGGACAACTTCACCGAATGGAGGTCGGGATACAATTGTAGTCAATGATACATTCTTCCTTGAATCCGTATTTGTGCCATTGGAAGCAGGAACATACACCGTTGGATCATCTACTGCTGATTTTCCAACCCTCTCTGCCATGGCTGAAGCGTTAAACCAACGTGGAATTTGTGGTCCCATAGTGTTTAAAATTAAAACCGGCAACTATAACGAACAAATCAAACTGAATCAGATTCGGGGTGCATCAGCAATTAATACTATTACAATTCAATCTGAGAAAGGCCATCGCGATTCTGTCGTGATTTCCTATTCCATTAAGGACCCAAGCAGCAACTATATTTTCTTCTTCAACGGGACTGATTATGTAACCACCCGAAATATTACCTTCAACCCAAAAGGTAACTATTACTATTGTACTGCTATTCGCCTGACCAATGTTGCTTCAAACAACCTGTTTACAAACTGTGCATTCAATGCACCAACAGGAATTATTGGAAGTCAGAATTATGGGGCACTTGTTTATGCTGGCGATTCTCCCGATTCGAGTAATGTATTCCACCATAGTGTTTTTCGAAATGGTTCGTTTGGTGTTTATGCTCGTGGAGTCAATAATCTTGGGCAAGGTGTTGTTCTGGATAGCAATCTTTTTCTGAATCAGTTGTACGTTTCTGTTTACCTTCAATATCAGAACTCTCCCAAAATTCGGGGAAATGAAATAAGGGCGGAGCTTGGGACACCTTTCAACGGCATCTACATGAGTATTTGCAGTGATGATATAGAAGTGACCGACAATATAATTCAGGGTACATTTATTCGCGGAATGGAGATGTACTATTGTGAGTCGTCTCTTGAAAAAAAAGGGATTATTGCCAACAATTACATTCAGCCACATACCAGTATTGCCGCTGGTGGGCTCTACAACGAAGGCATTTACACCAATTATTGTGACCGACTGCGATTCCTACATAACACCATTGATCTTATAGCTTCCGACACGTTGAGCAAGGTTTTTCGGGGGAATTACTCGCACAACCTCGAAATTCAGAATAACTTATTCGCCAACCGTGGTGGTGGCTATACAATATACATCACAAGCACTGATCTAACAGGTAATGTTATTGATTATAACGACCATTATACCACAGGCAAGTACCTAGGGTTTAATGGGGCAAAACTTCAATCGCTAATAGACTGGCGGATTAGTTCCAAAAAGGACATTAGATCCGTTTCGATTGATCCAAATTTCTTTAACGACTCGTCTTATGTTATTTGTGAAGGAAAGTTGTTCAATGCAGGAACATCAATCCCAGATGTGACCAGAGACATTGAAGGTAAAAAGCGCGAATCCAAAAGCCCTACTATTGGTGTATTGGAAAGCAAGTTTACGACGCTCACTCTTGGACCTGACCTTACCGTTTGTGACAGTATAATTCTAAAAACGGGTGTGCCAAGTGCACATTACCAATGGAATACAGGAGATTCGTCAGACAACATCAAGGTTACCAAAAGTGGCCTGTATGTGGCTCAGGTTACAAACTCGTGTGTTGTGCAAACGGACTCTATAAACATTAAGGTAGAACAAATGCTACACCTTAACCTAGGGAAGGACACTAGTCTTTGTTTGAATGATACATTGACAGTTACAGCACCCATTGACAGTTTTTTATGGAATACTGGCGCTACCAGTAACCGCACAACCGTTCAGCAGTCTGGAAATTACTGGGTACAGGCGACCAATGCTTGCGGTACATTTTCAGATAGCATTTTCGTAAGCTTGGATACCATTCCAGCTGTTCAGTTAGGGGCCGACACTTCTGCCTGTGATTCTGTTGTGTTGCGTGCATCAAAAGATGCAGACTATCAATGGAGTAATGGAAGTTCTGGGGAACAATTAACAGTTAAAAATACCGGCATTTACTGGGCGAAACGTAGCAATCATTGTGGTGACAATTTCGATAGCATTTATGTAAAAATTTATCCGTCGCCATATTTTGATCTTGGCAACGACACGGTGGCATGCCAGAGTTACAGTCTTGAAACAAACAATACGGATTATGCATTTGCGTGGAATACTGGTGATACAACCAGCGATGTCATTATCGAGACTACTGGAGATTACTACGCATTGTTGACAAGTGCTCAGGGTTGCGAAGCTTCGACCGATACAATTTTTGTCGAAATACATCCAGAACCTCGACCCAACCTCGGGCAAGACGTGATCATTAAAAAGGATGAGATCTTGCATCTCAGCACTGACGCGCCTTACGCAGAATACTTGTGGAGCGATGGTTCTTCAGGAGACACATTGATAGTTTTTGGCAACCAACTGGACAGCTCGGAACAATTCTATGTGCAAGTTACAGACAGCAATGGTTGCCAAGGTAATGATACTGTTTATGTTTCGGTGAAAGATCTTGTTGAAGTCATACACTTGTTCCCGGAGGCGGCTTACCTGATGTATCCGAATCCAGCAACATCTGTATTGAACATCCGAGTCCCACAAGGTGTTTCAGAATTGACGGTTACGTTTTACAATCAGTATGGGCAAGAGGTTCTCGTCCAACAAATTGATGAGTTACACAGTCTGCTTCATACAGATCATTTGCAAGCGGGGGCATACTTCGTGGTGCTTCAGCAAACTGGTCGGACTCAATACATTCAGCGTGTTATTCTTCATTGAAATACTTCATGTTCTTTTCTATAAAGTTTGGAGATTGGTAAGTTGCATGTTAAACCGCTGAAGTACGATAAAACCACCTTTCTTTGCTTACTATCTAGTCTACCTAAATAATTTGTCGTTAGTTAGATTCCAAAATCCAAGAGAACGTTTTACCAATCTTGTGTTTATATGTGTGTTTTCATCGGTTGACGGACAAGCTGTTTTCATTCATACATTACCGTCTATATGTAAAGGACTTTCATTCATTTCATGTTGTCCATTAGATAGATACTGTCTATCAATAGTTAGCCACCCTAGTTATCTAAATTATTCGATTAATACCTAAAAGGTCGCGAAACGACCACCAAACCGACCACAACTAAAATAAAAACCCTTGCAAGTTCTTGACTTACAAGGGTTTAAGCTACTTGTTTGTAGCCCTTAGGAGCCTTATGTCGGACATTTTTCTTTTGGTTAAGTATTAATCACGAAGTTTGAATTGAGACTTCATCAGATTAATGTTGGGATTATTTCTGATGGTGATTTTAATAATCAACTACTAATTTTTATATCTTGAGATGGTTATTAAAACCTTTTAACTATTTGATAATAAACTGTCAGGTCTTAGATTCCTTCTCCAAATAGATGTAGAAGCGCAAACCACAATCATTGGCCCGTTAGCCCTGCTGAAAGTCTAGATGCTAATGATCGAATATTCATTCCTTCTGTAACCGAAGGTTATGAAGAGTTGGTAATAAGGTTTAAAGAGGCAAAACATTAATGATGACTAATAAGCAACTTTTTCCATGAAGACCTACCATCGGGATGGGAGAGTAAACCAAAATAAACCCCTGCTTCCCAGTTGTGACTATACAATTGAGTAGATGAATTACCTAACACGGCCTCATACTGAATCTGCCCAAGTTGATTGTAAATTATTAATTTGGAATCAGACCAATTGTCTGCATCGATATAAATAAACTCATCCGCTGGATTCGGCCAAATTAAAAACTGTAGCTCTTCATCTTCTACGCTCAGATCTGGATTGTGCACAACCACAACCGAAACAGTATTGGTAGTTTTATAGGATGAACTAATGTCGAATTTTACATGTGCTGTGTTGTCTATTATAGTGCTGTCTTTGATTGACCATTTTGGTTTAACCCGATATCGTATATAAGCTCTACTTTGGTCAAAATTACTCGCACTATCAATCAAGCGGATTGAATCTAAGAAAAAGCGTACAACAGAACCATCCTGCTCCGCTTTTAAATTACGGAGATGGCTGCTCCCGACTATGTGAAAGGACTGCGGATTAAGAGATGGATCGAGGGTGTCAATAAGGGTAACACTTCTTACCGTATCTGTTCCAGTATTTTGAAATTCGAGTGAATAGTTAAGGAAGTCTTCTCTAAAAGCATAACCTTGATTCTCACCATCTGTTTCTTCAAGACTTTTATAATAGGAGTTCGTTTGGCAGTTAACTACATAACTGAGTTCTTCATGTAGTGTCTTTTGACCTAGATTATCGGTATAGTCCGATTCGATAATATTCTTCAATTTCAAGCCATCATAAGAGGGCGTTTTGATGTCTAACGACACCTCGAACCTATGGCTGGGGTACAAGTATTGATACTTCCAACCAAAACGCTTCCCGCTTGTCGTATCTGGTTCAAGGTGAAAGTAATATTCAGCAATTTGAGGATCAAGTGTTATCCATAACACCCCATTTGAGTATGTAGTACCGCTGTTGTAAATACTAAATGTCATAGAAGAACTCTTTCCACATATTGGTGATGCTGCATGTGACTCGAGCTTAAATTGTGATTTCAAATATTTAGGGCGAAAACCAAAATCCAACCTATTGTGTTTGACTCCCTTATCAACTTGTATAGTATAAGATGATGAGTCGTCCGAAAACTTCCAATTCTTTAAAGACAGGGAATCGTAGCTGACTACGTAACGACCTGTATCAACTTGAAAACTATACTTTCCAATTTGATTCATCGAATAGGTCCCGTTTTTTGGTGTTATTGTCGCCCTTCCATACAGAATAGCCGGTTCAAAATAATCTCTTTTGCCACTCCCATTGATATCATAGAAAATTTCACCTGCTACATTTTGATCATTTTGTAAGTTTTCTAACCAAACAAATTCATCGTCCAGATCTGATCCAACAATTATATCAATATCGCCATCTTCATCCATATCAGCGGGATACAAGAGTTCCACTTTATGCCTTGTAGCCAGTACGATAGCAGAAGAAAAATTGCCTTTGCTATCGTTTTTGTAAAGCAATACTTGATTTGTGGGCTGATGAGCTGCAAGTATATCTACATCACCATCAAGATCAATATCAACCATTTCAATGTCTTTAGCTCCCATGTAGAGTGAATCAACAATCATCTTAGAACTAAAACTATCCCCATTTATATTTTTATACCAGGCAATTTGACCATCCCCCTGCGCACTTGAAATCACATCGGGTCTACCATCTCCATCCAAATCAGCTATATTAAGTCTAATTGCACGAAACGCATCTGTACTAATTATTTTCTGCTTTTCGAAAGACCCAGTTCCATTGTTCTTGTAGAAGGCTATTTTATTATCGGTATAGGAGGCAGAAATAACATCCAAATCGCCATCACCATCAATATCAGACAATCGTACCTCTTTAATCATATTAATCGAAATAGATATGGTGCGTCTGATAAAAACACCAGAACCTTCATTTTTGAACCAACCTACTTTATCTCCATTCATCTGACCAAAAAGAATGTCTATATCACCATCTCCATCAATATCCCCTGTTTCAATTGAAACCATTAAATCAGCCCATGTTGAAATAATGATTGCCTCGCTAAAGCTATCTTTCATATTGCGATGCCAGATGAGGTGGCCCTTGTCCTTATCAACAGCGATTACATCCATGAATCCATCTAGATCCAAGTCAGCAACTGTCATTCTCTGAATATCTTTATAAGGTTCAACCGCTGAGATTAAGTTTTCCTGGCCATAGACCCCCAAACCACTGTTTTCAAACCAAGCTAGTTGATCTCTGTAGTAGTATTCCATAGAAGTGATAATGTCCTGATCACCGTCATGATCCAAATCGGCTAAATAAATTTCATAGGTTCCATTTGCTCTAAGGGTGAGCAAGCGAGGGTTTTTAGCAAAAAGAGGATCTTGAGATATGCCTACCGAGACAGAAGAAAAGAACAAAATAAAGCACATCATGTACTTGAGATAATTTTTATTTCTCAAATTCTTAGGAAAGGTTGTTTTAGGTATCAGTTGAAGAACACAGTACAATGATATGATTTTTTTTATTTTCATAATTTCTAATTGTTCGTCGCCAGTGAAATTTTTACGTTTATGTTAAAGTGTTAAGATAGAGTTTATTGCTAAAATAAGTTTAATTTTTGATACTGCATTTTTCTTGCATTTAAGGTTTTAGTTATACTTATTTGCTTAAACGTCTGTTTTGCTTTTCCATAATAGACATCAGTAGGACTAACGTTCTGAAATGATTCATGGCAACAAGGAAGCCATAGGAGCTATTTAAAAGTTAATAAGATGCGTATCCAGTAAGTAAAAAGAATTAACCATGTCAGGAATAACCCCAAAATCTTAAACAAAAAAAATCCCGCTCTTTTTAGGAGCGGGATCAGTGCTACTTTGTTTGTAGCCCCTAGGGGAATCGAACCCCTCTTTCCAGGATGAAAACCTGGCGTCCTAACCGATAGACGAAGGGGCCAAGTCATCGAAAATCGTGGAGTGTTGCTCTTGCAAACGCTTCCTTCCGATTTTCAAGGCTGCAAAGGAATAAATATTTCTATAAATCAACAACATATTTTTTAAAAATTTTACCTTTGCACCCATTTCTAAAACAAACACTAAAAATATCTTAAAATGAAAGTAGCAATTAATGGTTTTGGGCGTATCGGTCGATTGGCCTTCAAATGTCTTTTAGAGAAGGAAAATGTTGAAGTTGTAGCAATCAATGACCTTACTAACAACGCAACCTTAGCTCATTTGTTAAAGTACGATTCTGTACAAGGAAGATTTAACGGAACCGTTGAATCTAATGATGATTTCTTAATTGTTAATGGTAAACAAATTCGTGCTACTGCAGAACGAGATCCAGCTAATTTGCCATGGGCTGAATTAGGTGTTGATGTTGTTTTGGAAAGTACTGGATTCTTCCGCGATCCAGAAGGCGCTGGGAAACACATCACCGCTGGTGCTAAAAAAGTTGTTATCTCTGCCCCTGCTTCTGGTGATATCAAAACGGTTGTTCTTGGTGTTAACGATGATACCATGACTGGCGACGAAACAATTTTATCAAATGCAAGTTGTACTACTAACTGCCTTGCTCCAATGGTAAAAGTTCTTGATGATCTTTACGGTGTTGAAAGTGGTTTTATGACTACCGTTCACGCGTACACTTCTGATCAGCGTTTGCAAGATGCTCCTCACTCCGACCTACGAAGAGCTCGTGCTGCTTCAGTTTCTATCATTCCTACTAGTACAGGTGCCGCTAAAGCGGTTGGTTTAGTTTTACCTCACCTTGCTGGTAAACTAAACGGTAACTCGCTTAGAGTGCCAATCCCAACTGGTAGTGCTACTGATTTTGTAGTTACTCTGAAAAAAGAAGTTACCAAAGAAGAAGTGAACGCTGCTTTCAAAAAAGCATCTGAAAACGAATTAAAAGGTATCTTAGAGTATACTGAAGATCCTATCGTTTCTATAGATATCGTTGGAAACCCTCACTCATGTATTTTTGATGCATTAACTACAATGGTTAATGGAAATACAGTTAAAGTAATGGGTTGGTACGACAATGAAGCTGGTTACTCAAACAGAGCAGCTGATTTGATTGCTCGAATCGGATAATCAAAATAAATTATATGAAAGGCGCCGCACGTTGTGTAGCGCCTTTTTTTGTGGGTTATTAAAAGAAATTCTTTATGTGTATCTTCGGAACATGCGACCAGCACTAATCTTACTTCTCATTCTTTTTTGTTCAAATGCCTTTGCCCAAAATTGGCAAATGTTTCCACTTGACAGTTTGCGCTATTACACGAACCCCATCGAAGATTCCGTTTTCATTAGGGGCATTGATTTTAGACAATACGAACGAAAAAAAGACACTACAATCATAGATTTAGGCTGGTTTGCTAGATTGGATACATTTATAAGCAATGGATTTATACATTATCTCAAGCTTCAAACAAGTAACTCTAATTTCGGTAAGTGGGCTTTAGTTACCGACTCTTTTACGGAACTGAAATTTGTGGAATCTCATGCTGGTAAAATTCCCACAACTACTTTTCGATTTAAAAATAAAGCCCACGATTCTACATTTCTAGTATTGGATGATGATCGCTTCTATATAACTTCTAAAACTCAAAAGCTGACTAAAAACGGTAATGATTCGTTGCGGACGGATGAGTTGATGGTTTTTAATAAAAAAGATAAATCCACTATAACATATCAACTAATTCTTTCTAAAAAATTTGGACTTGTTAAGTCTCCGGTTTGGTTTGATTTAATTACCCTCCACCAAGACATAAGAAACATCAAAGAAGTAGAATTTTTTGGTTTTAAGGAAATGACTTTTAAAGAGTTTTTTAAGCCTGAAATCGGTTCCGAATTTCATTTTTCAGACTCCGACACAAGATATAAATCTGTTGTTGGAAAGTGGACCTGTACGGGACTTACGGGTAATCTTGGTAAGTTCAAAATAGAACTTGAAGGCGTTCAGTATATTCCGGGCCCATATCCTTACACATTCCCTGATCCCACTTCTCCATATAGGCTTTCAAGCGTAGATACTGAGATGGAATTAGGCACGCAAATAAAAAATCATCCAACCATGGATTCCGATATATTCAATCTAATCCCAACTAAAATATATTCAGATACTCAATATTGGAGTGTCTCAGGAGCTTTACCTCAGTATCGGGTAATGTGTTCTAAACTAGTTAAACACCAACAAGGTAATATTGAATATTTTTACTCATATGGTGACAGTGCGATTTTTATACAATCGGGCTACGATCAAAACCGTGTTACGCAAAGTACACAAGGTTTTGGCGTTACCAATTTATTTATTTCTGCTGGGACATGTATTCGTTGCCACTCTCATTTCATAACACAATATTATTTTAAAACATCAAACGGATGCGAATTTGCTGAATCTGAATGGCGGTATACTGGCATAGAAGAACCTTACATTGAAGAACCACTTAAACTATACCCGAATCCGTGTAAAAATGTCTTAATTGTAGAATCGCAGCAACCGATTTTATCAATACATGCATTTAATATTTCGGGTCAAAAGACCAATTTAGATTACAGCAAAAACGAAGTCAATGTTAGTAGTTTGACTAATGGTATCTATAATATTGAAATAGTAACTTCTCGGGGCATTTCATCTCAAAAAATTATGGTTAACCGTTAAACGTGATTTTTCTATAAAAAAATTATCTTTCCCCATGCTTTCAAAACTTAAGGCGTTAGGACCTGGTTTACTTTACGCAGGAGCCGCTGTGGGTGTCTCGCATATCGTGCAATCAACGAAGGCGGGTGCCGAATATGGATATATACTCATCATTGGAATAATCTTGGCCCACATATTCAAATACCCGTTTTTTGAACTAGGACCAAAATATGCTCAACTAACACGCAACAACCTCCTTCATGGCTATGCTAAAATTGGTAAGTGGGCGTTAGCAATCGTTGCTATATTAACTGTTGCAACCATGTTTACTATTCAAGCTGCCGTAACCATCGTTACCGCTGGGTTAGCAATTAAAATCACTCAAATACCTATCAGTCCTGTTGCCATGAGCGCAATTTTATTGGTTATTTGTTTGTCAATCAGTGCCATTGGTCGCTTCTCCGTTTTAGATAAATTAATGAAGGTTATCATGGTAACCTTATCTATTACGACCATAATCGCATTGGTGTCATCATTTACCTACGTGGCTCCAGTTAATGATTTGGAACCAGGAAAAATATTTAACTTTTTTGAAATATCTGATTTAGTTTTTCTAATTGCCTTTTTAGGTTGGATGCCTGCACCGCTCGACATATCCATTTGGCATTCTATCTGGAGCGAAGAAAGCTTCGCAAATAACCCGAAACAAAAACCTACTTCTTCCCTATTCGATTTCAGGGTTGGATTTTGGGGAACGGCGTTACTCGGTATTTCATTTTTAGTTCTCGGAGCTAATGTGATTTATGGTACTGGAGCTGAATTGGCTTCCGGTGGCGTGGCGTATGCTCAGCAACTCATTGATATTTATGTCACGAGCATTGGCCCATGGTCGTATTGGGTAATAGCTATTGCCGCTTTTACCACCATGTTTAGCACCACACTAACCTGTTTAGATGCCATGCCACGAGTGCTCACACGTATTGGAACAATTTGGAATTCAACGAGCAATAACAGCACAATAGAAACTGAGGTATCTGCAAATATGCCATCATCGTCAATGAATAATATTCGCATTGCTTGGCTTTTTGTGATTGCACTTGGAGCACTTGTGCTTCTCCAATTTTTCATTAAAGACATGAAGCAAATGGTGACTGTCGCTACAAGTTTTTCATTTCTTACGGCTCCAATTTTAGCCCTATTTGGAATTATGATTGTCAGACAACAACTTCCGAAAGGGTTTTGGCCAAAGTGGAAATTCGGTGTTGCCTATTTAGGTGTACTTTTTCTGTTGATTTTAGGAGGAATTTATATTTACATATTGTTTAAACCATGAAGCCATCATCCGGTACCATCTTGATTTCTGATCCATTTTTAAGAGATCCGAACTTTGCTCGTTCCATCGTTCTATTAGCAGAGCACAATGAAGCAGGTAGTTTTGGTTTTGTGTTAAATAATGCCATTGACTTAACAATAAACGTGGCATTAAAAGACGACACACTGCCCGAATCAGTCATTTTTCAAGGTGGCCCTGTTCAGGTCGATACACTTCATTTTATTCATTCACTCGGAGCCAATATTATCGAAGAATCCAAAGAAATCATGCCGGATGTTTATTGGGGAGGTGATTTTAAAAAAGCCTTTGACATTCTCCGAAAATCCCCCGAATTAGCCAATCGTTTTGTGTTTTTTGCCGGTTATTCAGGCTGGGGGCCTCATCAATTGGAGGATGAATTAGAGGAAGAAGCTTGGATTGTTTCAACTATTGGAAGTGCTATGGTTTTTAATGCAAACATAGATTCTACCGAGCTTTGGAAAAAAGCCATGAGACGCCTTGGTGGAAAATACGCGATGTTGGTTGATAGCCCGATTGACCCAGGACTGAATTGAGAAGGCAGAAGATTGTAGATTGAGGATTTTTGAACGACCTACTGATAAACGAAATGGCGGTTTGCCACCGCACTCTTTATTCCAATATGGTAGTAAACGCTAGTTTCACTTTTTACGCTCAAATTAACTTTTGACGGATTGCCGACTTTACAGCCTCTGCACGCGAATGAACATGCAATTTTTTGTAAATGTTTTTGATATGTGCGCGAACAGTATGACCACTTACAAATAGTTTCTGTGCAATTACCCGATAGTTTAACCCGTCACATAACATGTTTAAGACCTCTAATTCCCTAGCAGAAAGCATGGTTTCTGATTGATTAGGTTCGCGAAAACTCATTACTACTTTCCTTGCAATGCCAGCGCTCATAGGTGCTCCCCCCTTTTTCACTTCGCGTATGGCCTTAAGTATATGCTCTGAAGGTGTTTCTTTTAACAAGTATCCAGTCGCCCCAGCGCATATCGAGTTAAACACGTGTTGATCGTCTTCACTCACTGTTAACATCAAAAAATCAGTCTTGTCCATTTCGGGCTTTATGCGCTTTACGAGTTCTATTCCAGACATCCCCGGCAACCCAATGTCCATTAATACTACTTGATGAGGCTCTTGGACCAAACCAATCATGGCGTCTTCTGCATTTGCAAACACGCTTACGCAGCCAATATCTTCCGATTCGTTAATCAATAATGCTAGTTGCTCACGAATAACAGGGTCATCCTCGACAATACTTACACTTATTATCTTTGTTAAGTCTACCATTCTAGTTAGTGGTTGTCTTGTTTTGGTTTTGGTAGCACAATTATCACGCTTGATCCTTCACCAATTGTCGACGAAATATCCAACCTAGCATTTAACTTGTTTGCACGCTGCTGCATATTCTTTAACCCATAACTTTCGCGTGATATGGACGGATCGAAACCCACTCCATCGTCGGTTAGGGAGATAAGTATCCCTTCGTCGTTTTCTTTGCAGCTCAATTGTACTGATTCTGCCTGAGAATACTTTGAAACATTGTTCATGGCTTCTTTAAAGATTAACAATAACTGAAATTTTGAATCAAAGCTTAATTCGATGTGTTGCCACTCGCTAAATGACGATTGAGTAATAAACGCAGTTTCGGAATATTCAAATAACTGGTTGCCAAAATCTTGAAGTCTCTGTAAAATAGACGATAGCGTATCTTTTTGCGGATCAAGTGACCACACAAAGTCGCGCATGCTTCCGGTCAAATCTTTCGTATTAATTTCAATCTGTTTCAAACAGTCTTTTACCTGTTGATTCTGGGATTTTTGACTCGCAGCGGTGGTAAGTAAGTTTATACGAGTTAGCTTTACACCGGTCTCATCATGAAAGTCTCTGGCGTTTTTTTGTCGCATAAATTCGCGCTCTTCCATTCGTGCTTCATTTACTTTTTTCTCTCCTTCCATTCGAATGTTCATTTCTCGCTTTACGATTGCAATGCGTGTTTTGACATAAGCCCAGACAAGGTTAACGAAAACGAGCGCGAAAAGAATGTAAGCCCACCAAGTTTGATACCAAGGTGGCAACACTATTATGGATAACGTCGCGGCTGTTGGTGACCAAATTCCATCTCCGTTTGTGGTCATGACTTTAAATGTGTAATCTCCTGGACTTAAGTTGGTATAGGTAGCTGAGTTTTCGTATCCCGACTCAACCCAATTGCGTTCAAATCCTTCCAACATATAGCGATAACGCTGCTTGGAAACGTTTAAAATGTCTAATCCTGTAAATCCAATAGTGATCACATTTTGATCGTGTTTTAAGGAAACTTCCTTGGTGTAAGATATCCCATTTACCAAAAATAAAGGAGCATTAGCCGATGCCGTTACGCTGGTCGGAACTTCCACGTTAAATAGGGCAAAGTGTGTTATAATGGGCTTTGAAGGAGGTGCATTGCTCAATGCGAGTGAATCTGGATGAAACCAGGAAGCACCGTTGCGCATCGATACATACATGTAACCATCGGAACACAGTTTTAGGCCGTCTGCCATAACTCCATCGGAAATTAAACCATCTGGAATTGCATAATGGTTAATCTCAGATTTTTGTGGATTAAAACGATAGAGTCCACCTAAGGACCCAACCCACAAAAAATCCGCTTGATCTTGCTGAACACTGCTAAATACCTCCGTTTGCCAACCCAAATCTTTCCCAAAACGTGTAAACGATACTCTGCATTTAGCTGGTTCGTTTGGGTAAAACAACGTATCCAAACGATTTAATCCGTAATAGGTAGAAACCCATATCTTCCCCTGTTTGTCTTCGAAAATATCGGTTACGGCGTCATTACTTAACGAAGTTCCAACAGTTGGATCATTGACTATATAGCACATTTTGTTTTTCTGGAAGGCATTGCCTTTGGCAATAAAACGCAATCCGGAATTTCTCGTGCCAATCCAGAGGTTTCCTTGTTGGTCGACAATGATTTTATTCATGGCATTGCCACCACCTGATGCGCTTGACTCCCCTTCATCCCTCGCCGATTGAAACTCATGGGTTGTAACATTGAATTGAGAATATCCATTATTGGTCGACATCCACAGAAAACCGTTGCCGTCATAATGTAAATCAGTAATTAGAAACGAAGCTGCTCCTTCACCCTCAAACTGTCTATTTCTGAAAGGAAAGAAGAAAAAGTCAAGTGCGTCGTAATTTTCTTTCGTCAATAGTGCCAGTCCTTTGCTCGTTGCAAAATAGAGGTCACCATTTGGCAATTCAAGCACTTCTAAAACGTAGTTACTTTGCCACGAACCACTTCCTTGTTGCAACAGTGAACGTTGATTATGATCGACGAATGCTAAACCTTTTGATGTCCCCATCCATAATCTTCCACGTGAATCTCTATAAGTGCAAAGTGGATCGGTAAGAAGTGGACTTGTGCTATCGACCGATTGGAGGTTTAATACAGAAATGGGTTTTGAATTAGGTGAAATAAAATCAATGGCCGATTGTGTTAAAAAATAAACCTGACCCATGTCATCGTCGTAAATCCCGTTTACCGTGGAATTGGTTAAACTACTGTAGTTTCCCTCTATGTGTTTGTACACTGTGAAATCATTCGACTCCTCATCGAATAAAGCAAGCCCATCGCGGGTACCCACCCATAATCTATTTTTACGATCTGTAAAAACGGTTCGAATTATGGCGTGTGGAAGTGCATTTCGGTTGTCGGTAGCCAAAAAGCTATCAATTATTTCATTGTTACTGATATCGCATCGAAATAAGTCTCCTTGCCGAGTGGCCATCCATAATTCTCCTGAAACACGTTCAGAAAGGTGGGACACACCAGTTAATGACGAAACCATTTTCATTTGAGGCTGATTATTTTGCCATGATTCAAGTTTGAACACCCCCGTTTGCGTAGCAACAAAAAGTTGTTCTCGCCGAGACATATGCATACTGAAAATAGCATTGGCATTAAACTGCTGATTGGCTTGTGCAAAAGGGTAAATGGTACGATCGTTCAGTTTCATAAAATCAAGACCTGCCTCACTGGTAATCCAAACTATTCCGGTTTTATCTACACAAATTCCACGTATTTGATTACTTCTAAGCGTGCTATTTGTTGAATTAAACACTTCGAAATCTCCGTTCTTGGTGTGATAGATAAACAACCCTTTGCGCGCAGTTGCTAGCAGTAACTGTCCATTTTTTAGAGGTACCATTTGATGAATTTCTAGGCGTCCATAATCTATTCCGCCTGGCTTACTAAACGATACCAGCGTCATTTCATCCCCATCAAACCTAGCGAGACCTCTGTATGTTGCAATCCATAAAAAACCAAAATCATCGCGACACATATCCATTGCCGCGATTTCAGCATTGTTTTGACTTCCTACCAACAAATGGTGAAATCGCAAATCAGATTGTGCAATAGCTTTCTGTGGTAATATAAAAAGCACCAAAATTGTCCATATGCCAATGTGTAACCGTGTTTTCATTCCAACCAAGCTAAGCAAATCAATAGGACAATATATTTTATAACCCTTGAGGAACAAAATTATCGGTGGTAAAATTTTAGAGTGTGTGTACCATTTTTCGTTTGCAAAATTGCCGTATATATGCCTGATGCCATCGAACTAGCTTCAATTTCGACGGACTGATTTAGTGATACAGCGGCTGTCGAAACACACGTTTTTCCCATCATGTCTATCACATAAAGTTGACCAATCTCCGAACGTAAGTTATTGGTAATAAACTGAATACTTGTTTCGCTATCTATCACCCAGAAATAACCACTTTGTGTAATATTATTCTGAATTCCAGCCGTTTTAGAGGACACAAACCGCTGAATAAACAAATCGACATCTGCGTTGCTGGATGATTGTCCATTTGTTCTTCGATAATCACCCCAAACACAAAAAAGTTCGTCGTTTAATCCGGTTTCAATAACAATGCTAGCCTTATCTTCCGGATAGGTAGAAATAACAGCGTTTCCCTCCAAGAGTTTATTCCCTAACGTATCAAACCACTGAACGACAATGGCGTTTTCGCTGTTCTGATTTCGTTCCGTTTCAATCCATGCAACATACATTTTATTCTGATGTACACGCTTCATTCTACTTATCGCAATCATGTCGTCGTTAATTGTAACAGGAGAAACCCAGCTCTTTTTTCCAGCAGTATCAAACCGTATTAAATCTCGTCTATTGGATTTATCGACGATATAGTTAAAAAAGATACCGCCATTATGATCAAGTAACATGTCGAATTGGTTGGATGCATCTAAGGATGTAGTGGAAATTTGAACACCCTCTTTGGCCCACAAAAAGTCTCCATTCACGGTTATTTTTTGGGCAAATAATGCACCATGTTGCCAGCTTGTTTCTCGTTTTCCTTGCCATGATATGTACACAAAACCATCTTCTCCGAGTTCGACAATAGGAAAATTGTCATTCCCTTTTCCTTTGTTAATTGGAAATCCTCTTTCAATAAAAAAGCTTCCTGCAATTGTATCGATATCGGGTTTCCAATAACGTGTACCGG
This sequence comes from uncultured Bacteroidota bacterium, assembly GCA_937124965.1. Taxonomy (GTDB): domain Bacteria; phylum Bacteroidota; class Bacteroidia; order NS11-12g; family UBA9320; genus UBA987. Next base: position 99,158 of record CAKZLB010000010.1, on the reverse strand, counting down.
TCGCGTCTACTCGATGTCCATAGATATTTGAAGCTTGTTCCGTATTGACACCGCTCTCGGTGAAGATTAAAATTGCGCCGTTTGTTCCATCCGAGCACATTGTCCATTGGCGTGAGCTTGAAAATACATTACTCACTTGATGAATCATGTGGCCACCTTTAGTCCATTGCTCATTGCCTGCTACGTCAAATCGTTGCATCCAGTAACCCGATTGTCGTCCGCTTGGAACATCGCCACCATCTTTCCACGCTAGTATAAACCCATCTTTTCCATTAGAAATTGTTAGTGGTATATTTTGTTCTCCTTTTTCTCCGACCAACAATTTACCTAAGTTTCCCCACTGCAACGTTCCACTTTTGTCTACGCGTTGACCCCATAGATCAACATTTCTGCTTGTGGGGCCAATTGAGTCTCGATGGTCGGCCCATAGTGTTATCAAGCCTCCGTTGCCATCTCCAAAAGCCTGAACATATCGCTGTACGTTTGCAGTTGGTGCTAGGTAAATTCCATTTTCTTGCCAAGATGGGTTGCCCAATGAATCAAAATGCTGGGCTACTATTTGGTCTAAATTATCTGCTAATCGGGTATCTTGCCATACCACAAAGCAACCACCCTCGTTGTCGGGCACCACACACTGATTGTATTGTGCGCCATCTAAGTAGGCAACTTTTTGATTGTTTTCAACGTTATCCCACGCTGCAGCTGCAAATTGATAAACTATCAGCAAGCCGACGAATAGTATTGTTTTGGTCATATCAGTTTTCTTTAATATTCACACCTTTTATGGTACCTTTCACCTGTATCGATCTCGATTTATCGGTAGATTGTAGTACAACATCAACATTAAAATCGCAGAAGTGCTCTTTTAGGCCAATACCCGCGTTTGCATAAAGCGTTGCCTCTGTAATTTCTACGGTACCAGAACCATTTAGGAATACTTCAGGCGTGCTTGTTGCATACGTGCAAACCCTATTATCCATAGCCACATCGTAAATACCTTTTTTCACACCACCAGTGGCACCTGTAAAACCGAAACTAGGGCCCGCACTACCAATCTGACCTAAAACATTTAAGGAGAATAGATCAACTGAGGCATTGTAACTGCCATTTCCAGATGCTGTGGTACTAGTTTGTTTTGGATTTGTAAATTGAATTTTTTCGATGATAGCGCCGTTTTCAGTAGCGGTTAAATCCACAACTAGATCGGGAAGTGTTGTGCCCGAATTGGAGTCGTTAGGCGTTGTGGTCTCTCCATCGTCTTTGCACGAGACGCATGCGGTTAAGGCAAAAAAGCCAATAAGTAGGTAAAGAACGTTTGTTGTTTTCATAACTATTTCACTTTAATAATTGAATGACAAATGTTGATTTACCTAAGTTGAGTTTCAATTACCCATTTGAGGTATATTATACGATTGATGAATTTAGTCGGAAAATAGAACTTACAAAATGCAATCATCCTCAAAACGTCTGTTAAAAGGTTTAACCATAGGCCTACCTTTTCACATACAAGAAAACCCGAAGTATCTTACGATTTGTTGAACGATCTTCTTTATGTGCTCAATCTTTTATAACATTGATTAAAATTGACCAATTTGATTCATTGTAATAATTTCAGTTCGTTTGGGATTTCGCATCCCGAACGAATACAGAACATCACCTTGCAAGAAATGCAACGACTGAATCATTTTAGTAATATATTCGGATTTAGTTTTGGTTTTAAAATCAGTCATTGAACTTAATTTTAACACTAAATACCACTAAATAAGTTTGTCACTGCCACCCAAATCTTCATTTGCAAGTTACAATATCCTAAGATTCTAAACTAATACATCCCCGCGCCCCAGTTGGTGTTTTCACCAACGTTACTCATTTCATTACATCAAAACACTCGAATTCAAAACGTCAAAAGATTCTTCGGTTTCTTCCCGTTTGCCGACGGGCAGAACCTCTGAATGACGTTTTTTCATAATTGAGCAGAAATTCTACTCTACTTAAATAAACCTATTAAACACATCGTTAAAAAAAATTTTAAACTCCAAAATCCAGCCATTCATTTTTCTCGTATAACCTAATACAACAGAAAAAACAGAATTATGAATACAATGTACAAAACGATTTTAGCCATGCTCATTATGTGCACGGCATTTTTACATTCTGCAGCCAATCATCTTAGCTCAGAATTATTAGTAACCGCAAAATTAACAGGCGATCAGGAGGTGCCACCAGTAAGCACAAGTGCTGTCGGTCTGGCGAGTTTTACCATGAACGAAGATATGGATAGCGTTAATTTCAATATCGTCGTAAACGGCCTATCTGGCCCAATTACCGGAATTCATATTCATGAAGGAATGATGGGTTCTAACGGTGGAGTTGCTGTTAATTTATCATCCTTTATAAAGGGCAATCAAATTAAAGGAACGATTCCTTCTTCAAGTATCGATAAGGCATTTATCTCAGGATTATTGTCTAGCCAATATTACTTGAACGTTCACACAAAAGATAACCCAAATGGGGAAATTCGTGGTCAACTAAATCTTGAAACAGATTTGGGATTTTATGCTTCGTTAGACACTGCTCAACAAAATCATAGTGTTTCAGGAAACGCTATGGGTGCAGCAATATTTGATGTTAGTATCGACAAATCTACTTTAACGTATTACGTGACTACAGAAGGTTTAAGCGATACGATTACAGCAGCTCACTTACACGAAGGAGCTGTGGGCTCAACAGGTGGTGTGTTGGTTAACTTAGCGTCCGGAATCAATGGAAAAATGTTATCAGGGACTGTTGATATTTCAACAGATAAGACATTGCTCGGAAAAATAATGAGTGGTGAGGTATACATTAACATTCACACAACCGCAAATGCAAATGGTGAAATTAGAGGTCAATTGTTCAAAACAAAAGGACTAGCGTTTGACTCCAAACTATCAACCGATCAAGAGACTACCCCAGTTATTGGCAGTACTGCAGTTGGCACAGGGCATATGGCTTTAAATACAACAATGGATACGTTATGGTATTCGTTTTTGGGTTCAGACCTTTCAGGAAGCATAACAGCCGCACATATCCATTCAGGTGCAGTAGGAACTTCAGGTGGTGTTCTAATAAACTTAAGCAGTGGAATTAAAGGAAACTGGATTGAAGGAATGGTGACTGGGTCATCGTTGACTAAAGACGTAATTCACACCCTATTAGAGGGAGGAGCATATATCAACGTTCATACTACACTTAACGCAGCTGGAGAAATAAGAGGTCAGCTATACAGAACCGCAAGAGAAGGATATTCATTTGACCTTACAGGTTCTCAAGAAGTGCCAGTATCCTTTACCAATGGCGTAGGTGTTGGAATCATATCCGTTGACAGAAATCAGAGCAATGCACATTATATGTTTGTGGTTGACAATTTATCTGGTCCAATCACTAGTGCGCATTTACATAATGCTGCTATAGGGTCAAATGGTGGTGTGGTTTTCAATTTAACCAATTCATTTGATCTTAAAAATAACTACGATGGTGCTTTCGGATACTGGAAATCATCTAGTAGTACTGCGTTTTCCACAACAAATTCATTACAACTTAGAAATGAAACTATGTATGTAAACGTTCACACAGCCGCATACGCTGGAGGTGAACTAAGAGGCCAGTCTGATAGAGGTTTCTTAAAATTAAATACAGATATTATCGAAAATGGAATGATTCCTTTTGATGCGGAATTCAACGGGAAAATGTTATTTACTGCCCGATTATCAGGAGCAAACGAAGTGCCAGCGGTTATGACCGATGCGACAGGTGTCATTGGTGTTTTACTTTCAAAAGATATGAAAACTGCTACGTTGAATGCAACGTTCACAGGATTGAGTTCCGAATTTATGGGTGCTCACATCCACGAAGCTGCAGCTGGATCAAATGGTTCTGTGGTTGTCGACCTTTCTTCAAATGTTAACGGAAATCAAATAACTGCCGAATGGAAAGATTTAGATATAGAGAAACTTGCAATGGGTATGTATTATTTAAATGTTCATACAAAGGATAATCCAAATGGTGAAATCCGTGGACAGTTAATGTTAGAAACAGAGACTTCTTTTATTGCTGATATTAATGGAACACAAGAAGTGCCACCAGTAGTAACTTTAGGTGCAGGACTTGGTCACTTTTATTTAGCAAATAACAACACAGAATTACGCATGAAAGTCGTTTATGATGACTTAACTGGTCCAATTACAGGAGTTCATTTACATAATGCAGCAAAGGGTTCAAATGGTGGTGTGGTTGTTAACTTGACAACTATGATAGATGGAAACACGATTATGGGAACCGTTGATCCAACAGATTTCCTAGACGATCTATTGGCGGGAAACATTTATATCAATATTCACACAGCTATGAACGCAGGTGGTGAAATCAGAGGTCAATTGAACCTTGCTGATGGATTCGTCTATGAGTCTTGGATGAACGGTGCTCAATCTATTCCTGAGACTAATACAACTTCAAAAGGACTTGCGATATTTCAGTTAGATTATAAAATGGAAAACATGGACTATTGGGTACAAGCTGCCGGTTTAAGTGGAAACATAACTGCAATACACGCTCATAATGGGAGTGTTGGAAATTCAGGAGGAGTTGCTTTAAACTTATCTTCAGGAATTACCGGAAAATTAGCAGTAGGATCCTTTGTAGAAGCTGATTTGACAGCATCTGTTCTTGCGTCATTAAACACTGGTGATTTATATGTAAATGCTCACACATTAGCATTTCCAAACGGAGAAATTAGAGGTCAATTATATACTATGGCACGCAATGGGTACACGTTTAACCAATGTGGCGAACAACAAGTTCCTGCTGTAATGAGCACAGGTTACGGTACAACAATTTTGGCTATCGATCGCGACAATTCATTCATGCACATGATGATGGTAAATAACAATCTTACTGAAAAAGCAACTGCAGCTCACATTCATGAAGGTGAAGTTGGAGCGACGGGTGGTGTATTATTTGGTTTAACATTGTCTGGTAACAATTACTTCGCCTATGCTGATACTAGTTCTGCATATGACACATCAATGTTCAGAATCATTAAAGAGGGTAATGCTTACGTTAATGTTCATACTGCATCAAATCCTAACGGTGAAATCAGAGGTCAGATTGATGATGAAACAATGTGTCCAGAAGCTCCTGAAACAGTTGGAATTGATTCAGACTTAGCTACAATTTCAGCAAAGCTTTACCCGAACCCTGCGAGTACAACTATTTCAGTTGACATTGAAAACCCATCAAACTTTACAACGATTAAAGTTGTGGATTCAAGAGGTGTAGAGGTTTATACAAATGCAATTCAACAATCAAATTCAATTGACATTTCTACGTTCAACACTGGAATGTACATTGTATTAATACAAGGCAACAACCGCACATTTTCAGAACGGTTTATAAAAATTTAGTAGTGGTAAATTTCGGTTTTAAGAACCTCTTCGTCTTCAGGCGAGGAGGTTTTTTTATTGAATTGGCAATACCTACGTCAAGTTTATTTTTACTTGAGGTTTCAAACTAAAACCATATATACATATTTTCTAAGACGGAAAAGCAAATAAACGTCAGGTCAAAAAGGTTTTACAACTGTATACATAGGCACTCACCTCACCTTTAACGTTTAAAACCGTGGATGGCCTGAAAACAAAATGTTGAATAACTCTAGTTTATTCAAAATCATTCATCCGCACTATCTCTCACCTTTCCTTCAACTTTCCGAATTGCGTCTACCTTGTTATTTACCTGCAGTTTCCGGTAAATATTCTCGATGTGTTTGCGAACAGTACCCATGCTGATTTCTAAGTTGCTTGCAATTTGTTGGTAACTTAAACCCGTACTCAGGTGTTCTAGAATTTCCGTTTCGCGCTGCGTTAAGCCGTAATCTATCGGTTGCCTATGCTGCGCTTTCCCATTGCGTATTAAATTCAACGATTTCCGCGCAATGTTTGTACTCATCGGAACTCTACCTGCCACCGCTTCTCGAATGGATTGAGCAATAAATTCTGGTCGCTCGTCTTTTAGCAAGTAACCAATAGCCCCCGCAAGTATGGCCTCAAAAATGTGGTCCTCGTCGTCGTATACCGTAGACACCACCACTTTAATATGCGGCCACCGAGAGCAAACCCAACGAGTAGCTTCAATTCCGTTCATTTCAGGCATATTGATGTCCATGAAAACAACATCTACCTGTTGCTCTTTGTGCAATTCTTGAATAAGCTTCCTACCGTTTGACGCAATAAAGACTACCTCAAAATCTGGAAACAGTTCAATCTTGTTCTTGAGGGCTATACCCAATCGTGTTATGTCTTCGGCAATCGCAATGCGAATCATTTAGCAAAGATGCGCTCTTATCTCATTAGATGACATACGTATTTTTGCGTATAGCATTTGCGCAACGTCCTTTCCAACTTTGACCTCATGAAAAAAGCACTTGTACTTATACTTATGATTGCTGCAGTAAACCAGGTTTCTGCACAAAATTGGGAGGTTGTGGGAAATACTCAAGCCACGTCCAACGAAGTCGATCAGTTTGATATCGCAACCCATGAAGATTCTATTGTTTATGTGGCATTCGCCGATTTGAAAATGAATCGCCGGGCACAAACTAAGGTTTTAAAAAGCGGGCAATGGACCAGCTTTGGTGCGGCTGCAGGTTTTTCTGGGAGCACATCTGACCTTTTTAATCTCGATGTTCTGCCAAATGGGAACCCAATCTTGGCGTTCAGAGATTATAATTTTAACTATGGAACGAGGGTAATGCTGAACGACTTGAACGATGCGAACCTAAACTGGCGGGAATATGGCATGCAACACAAAGGAATTAACGGAAATTATTCAACAAATATCGTTATGACACTTAACTCCAACGGTTTGCCTTATGTGGGGTTAAACAACAAGCAGTTCAATTCTGACTTTATGATTATGCACTTTGACTCGTTATTGAAACCGTACGTTTCCATTAGTAATCCATCGCCAAATTCTCGGTCGTTGGGTATTTACGATATGGCATTTTCACCAAATGATGAACTTTACATCGTGTATCATGATACAACGTTGGATACGAATTCAAACTTCAACTTAAACGACCGAATTTCGGTGAGTAAACGTGTAGGAAATGAATGGCAATTGGTAGGAGAACGTGGCGTTTCTTGGGGGAAGACAAGCGATGTCAGTCTTGAATTTGATAGCAAAGGAAATCCTTATGTGGCGTTTTACCACAGCTATACCAAAGATGGAATTTTTGGTGGTGGTGGTTCTGTGCGCATGTTCAACGGTACAAGTTGGGTAGCGGTTGGTCCAGAAACTATAACTCCTCGTTCCGTTTCAGGTTTCGATATGGCCATTTCTCCATCAGATACGGTAGCTATATCATATTACGGCACTAAGAATCTGGAAGTATTTGCATTCAATGGTAATGAATGGCAAAAAGTTGGGGATAAGGCATCGGATGGTGCTGCGTATCGTGGGAAGATTGAGTTTGGATCTGCTGGAACGTTATACGCTATTTTTAAAGATGGAGCGAATGGCAATAAGGTAACCGTTACCAAGTATACAGGAGCGCTTACAACACCAAGCCAAAATTCCTCAGTACGCAACACAACACTAAGTAAGGTTAATGTTTTCCCAAATCCGTCGTCAAGTTTTTTTACCATTGCAAACCTACCTGAAGGTAACAAAACGATTGAGGTTATCGACGTTCGTGGAGTAGTGTTATCATCAAACACTACGAATGCAGAATCTGTACAGTTGGACAATCATCACTTGAGTTCTGGATGTTACTGGGTTCGAATAACAACTGAAACAACTGTTGAATCGTTACCTATTCTAATTGAGAAACAGTAGACTTAGTAAAAAAGCGGCGCTGTTACTTGTACAGTCGTTCCATGGTTTGGAGCACTGTTTAAAGTAAACGTCCCATTTAATTCTTGGATTCGTTCTTCCATGTTTTGAAGACCGTAGCCCATATCAATGGAGTTGGAATCAAAACCAACTCCATTATCTTTTACGGTCAAATTTATTGAGTGATTTTCGACTGTCAACTTAATTTCAATGGTTGAACAATTACTGTGTTTTATGGCGTTGGTAACTGACTCCTGACAAACACGATAGAGGTTTATTACCATTGCAGGCGAAAGCTTTAAATCTGATTTTACTGCATCCACGTCAATTGTTAATGAATCAATAGATGCATAGGTTGACTTAAACTCGGAAAGCTTTTCCCCAAACTTTTGTAGCGTGATGTCTTTGGTCTTAATCGCCCAAATGGTCTCGCGCAGTTGGCTCATGGCGCGACGTGATGAGTCACTCAGTAAATCGTATTCTTTCTTTCGCTCGGGATCTTGTTGGTTGTATGCCTTCTGATCTATTACCGATGTGATGTAAGACAGCTCCGCACCAATGTTGTCGTGTAGATCACGAGAAATCCTGAGTCGTTCTTCTTGTAGTTTCAGCGTGGCTTCTTGCGCTACTCGTTGACGTTTTAACTGTAGTTGGCGAACCCATACAACGAGTAAGAAAACAATGGCAGAGATTCCTATAATCCATAGGTTTCGATTCTTGATCTCAAGCTTCGATTTCGCAATCTCTTCATCCTTTTTTGCCGTTTGCGCTTGTAATTCAAGTCGTTTGATTTGCTGTATCTGCTCCATATTTCGAAGCGAATCGCGATAGGTGATAAATAAACTTTGGTATTCAAACGCATTGGCCATATCACCCGTTTTTTGATAGTATCGACACAACGTATTGTACACATCCCGCAGTTTCTCAATTTTTGCGTATTGAGAAATGTTTGCATAAACCAATGCACTATCCAGAACGTGCTTTGCTTGAACCGGTTTACCTTGTTGCAGGTAGATGTCGCCAAGATTGTTGTACACCGTTGCCAGGTTGTTTACGTTCTGCGTTACCTGTGCTATGGCTAGGGCTTTATTGAAATAGCGTATGGCAGAATCCAGCTGTTGTTGTTTTAAGTAAGTGTTGCCGATGTTGTTGTAGGTAGATGCCGCGGTGCTTGAAGGAACATTTTCGAATCCAAGATTGACGTTTATATAATGATAGAAAAGCGCACTATCAGGCTTTTCCCAATCATCGAAGTTGATGGCAATGGTGTTGATTGCCCCCATATAACCAGCTTGTTGGTCTGGCAGATTTTTGAAAATACTAAGTGCTTCTTTTGCGTGTTTCACACCATCGGCGTATAAGCCCATTTCATGGTATACTAGGCCTAAATCCGTTAATAAAATGGCTTGATTACTCAAGCAGTTATGCATTTTTGCGATGCTTATTGCCTCTCTCAACTCTATTAACGCCTGCTCGTAAAACACACGGTCGCGAAGAGAATTTATTCGCGCATTGATTGTGTTAAAGTAGATTGGCCAATTTTTGATTTTGTAATCAAATGCAATAGCCATAGGATAATAGTAATCTGCGCTGTCAAACCTCTCAGTTTTTAAATAATAAAAGTATCGGATGTAATCCTGAAATGCTCGAGCTGTATCTGATGTGAGAGCGGGTTGGGTGCTGAGCAGAGTGGCTTGAAAACAACTATCCGTTTCACAATGATATGCAGTTGCCAAAAGTTTTTTATAGCGCGGTTGCGTTGCAGTAGCCGACTTATAAAAGCACAGAAAGACACAAAAAATAAGAAAAAACAGCAGACCTTTTCGTCTGCAACGTAAATGGTGATTAATGTGTGAAATGGCCATCAGCATTGGATGGCGAAGATAGGTTTTTGCGATGTTGAAAATGTAACGTGAAAGATCTAAAATTGATACTTTAGAATGTAGATTGGGATATTTGAAAATCACAATACCCTCCATCATTCGAAGAGGAAATAAAGAAGCGAATACTGTAAATCAAACGAGAAAGACCTAGTTTGCCGGATGAACACTAATACGCTTTACAATTGTTTTCTCTCCGTCTCTTAGATCAATCTCCATTGTATAAAGACCCATGGGTACATCAGACAACGTTATTTCAAACGTATTACGTAACACGTTATCATGAACTTGAAGAGCTCGTCCATCCATACTTCGAATGGTTATGGTTGATATTTCTTCATCACTTGCCACATAAATGACCGAAGTTGTTGGGTTAGGAAAAACCACAACTTCTTTTGGAGAGTGCACTTTAAATTCTACTAGTCGGGTTGGCGAAAACTCAAATTTCCCGTCAAAATCCACCTGTCTTAAACGATAGAAGTTTTTACCAATCGCCGGGTTGTTGTCTATAAATTCGTAGTTATGTTTTTGCTGAGTGTTACCCATTCCTTCAACTCGGCCAATTGGTACCCATTTACCACTTTCCACCATTCGTTCAATCACAAAATGAGAATTGTTGATCTCGGAAGCGGTAGTCCATTGCAACATAGCTGTTTCACCCAGGGCATAAGCGTCAAACGAAGTGAGCTCGACAGGAAGTGGAGAGTGGGCCATTCCGTTGATGCTATTTGTAAAGTAACGCCACGGACCATACACTTGGCCAGTAATGGCTTTGGTCTTTTGATATTCAATTCTCGCTCGGACGTTGTGAGAACCTGAGATCATTGGCGTCATTTTTTTCAGAACCGTACCGGTGGTGGTTAAGTCGGTAAAATCACCGGTATCTGAAGCAGCAACACTGTTAGAAAGTTGGCCGTTGCTACCGGATGTCCATGCAGAACCGGCAGTGGCAACTTCGAAAACCAGTCTACCTATTTGTCGTCCTAAATACGATTTCTGATTCAAACCCACAGCAAAGCTATCGTTCGACAAATAACCTGCTGTTAATCTGGTAGCTGAGAGATTATCGTAGAACCGCATTTGATTGGGTAATCCATCGGATTCGCCGCCATGATAAACGAAGGCTGCTCCTTCATCTGTTTGACCATTCTCATAAAGATTGGAACCTACGATTACATCGCTAAAACCATCACCATTTACATCTCCCGCACCTGCCACTGCCTGTCCGAAATTAGCGTCTGCTTGATCTGCTTCAAGCCTCACATCTGCGTTGGTTGATAAACCAGAAGAAGACCCAAGGTAAATGAAGGCAGCTCCTTCGTCAGTCTGACCATTATCATAATATATGGCGCCAACAATTACGTCAGCATAGCCATCACCGTTTACGTCTCCTGCTGAAGAAACACATTGTCCAAATGAAGCACCTGCTTGATCTTCTTCGAGCGTAGTGGTTGGAGTAGAGCTAATTCCTGAAGAAGAACCATGGTAAACAAAAACAACACCTTCGTCTGTTTCGCCATTATCATAATTTACGGCTCCCACAATTACATCACTATAACCATCGCCATTAACGTCACCTGCACAGGAGGTAAAACGACCAAGGTTGGCACTTGATTGGTTAGATTCAACACTGGTGGCAGCTGTTGTGTTGATGCCGGTAGATGAACCATGATAAACATAAAAGGCACCTTCATTCGCTTGACCATTTGTATGATTATCTGCCCCAACAATCACATCACTGTAGCCATCACCGTTTACATCGCCGGCACAGGAAACACTACGACCCATATTGGCAGCAGCTTTGTTTTCCTCCATAAAGGCAGCGTAGGTAGAATTAATGCCTGATGAAGAGCCATGGTATACAAACGCAGCCCCTTCATAGGATTGACCATGTGTATAATACCTCGCGCTAACAATCACATCGCTGTACCCATCACCATTAACATCACCTGCTGTAGAAACAGAGTAGCCAAACTGTGCATCGGCCTGATTTTCTTCCAGAGTTGTGGCTGCCGTTGTTGCAATTCCTGATGAGGATCCATGAAAAACGAAGGCAACGCCCTCATCAGTTTGTCCATTGTCGTATCGGTAAGCTCCAACAATCACGTCATCGTAACCGTCACCATTGACATCGCCGGCTCCGGCTGCGGAAAATCCGAAATCAGCCCCAGTTTGGTCTGGTTCGAGAAACGTAGAAGCAGTGGTAGACAATCCACTAGAAGAACCGTGGTAAACAAACGCAGCACCTTCATTGGTTTCTCCATTGTCGTAGTATCGCGCACCAACTATCACATCGCTGTATCCGTCTGCATTTACATCCCCTGCACTGGAAACTGAATAGCCAAAATAGGCATTAGCTTGGTCAGATTCCATTGACGCCTTAAGCGATGAGTTAACACCAGTTGAAGAGCCATGGTAGACAAAAGCACACCCTTCTACGGATTGACCAGCGTTGTAACGATTTGCACCGACAATCACATCGCTGTAACCGTCACCGTTAACATCGCCAGCAGAGGCTACCGACAAACCTAATTCAGTACTGTTTTGAGTTTTATTGATTTGGGTTGCATAGGTCGAATTTATGCCAGATGCAGAACCGTGATATACCCTAGCCATGCCTCGATCTGTTCCACCTGCGTCAAAATATGGGGCTCCTACGATTACATCACTGAAACCATCTCCATTAACGTCGCCAGCACATGAAACTGATACACCATACCACGAACTAGCCTGGTTTGCCTCTAATGTTACCGAAGACGTTGTGCTAACACCTGAGGCAGAGCCGTGAAAAACAAAGGCACAACCTTCATTAGATTGCCCGTTAGTGTAGAGTCTCGCACCCACTATTACGTCACTATAACCATCTCCATTCACATCACCTGCCGATGAGACAGAGTAACCAAACCAAGCACCGGTTTGATTCTTTTGTAATGTTGTTGTTGCCGAGGTTGATATTCCAATAGCGGATCCGTGATAAACAAAAGCCAACCCTTCATTAGTTTGACCACTTTCATGAGAATAGGCACCCACTATAACATCACTGTATCCGTCTGCATTGACATCTCCTGCAGATGCAACTGAGAATCCAAAATCTGAATCCGAACTATTTTCTTCTAGCTGTGTTGCTGCTGTTGTAGACACCCCGGAACTCGAACCATGAAATACAAACGCAGCCCCTTCATTTGATTGTCCATTATCATACAAATATGCGCCAACTATAACATCACTATAACCGTCTCCATTCACATCGCCGGCAGAAGCTACACTTCTTCCGAAATAAGCGTTTGCCTGGTTTATTTCAAGTTGGGTTGCAAAACTGAGATTTGTCCCATTTCCATGATAGACATACGCTGTACCTTCATTAGATTGCCCGTTAGTGTAATTTTGAGGAGCAATAATTATATCGCTATACCCATCTCCATTAACGTCACCTGCACAGGCTATAGAATGACCTAATCGAGCATTTGCAATATTTCTTTGGATGGTTTGTGCACTTGAGTTTGAAATACCCGTAGCCGATCCAAGGTAAAGAAAGACGACACCTTCATTTGATTGACCCTTATCATAATCTATAGCGCTCACAATCACATCACTATATCCATCGCCATTTACATCACCTGCAGACGAAACACACCATCCCAATAATGACGCAGCTTGGTCTTCTTGCAGTGTGGTGGAACTGGAACTGCTTATGGGGTCTATAGTAATAGGGTATGCCAAGCTTTTAGTGTTCTTCAACTGAATGCGCACCTCATTTTTTGTCACCTCAAAATGCGCATCGATTTTTTGATTGTTTGCGTCCCAACAATTCAGGTCTTTATAAATGATTTGTGTTTCGAGCTTGCCTTGTTGGCGTTGACACAAATGGATTTCGGAATTATGTACCTTGTTGGGGATTAATCCGGCTATGTTTAACCGTACTTCAATCTCGTTTACATCGGTTGGGCCGTGCTTTAAGATGAAGTTTTGGCGTAAACCTTCTTTGTTGTTGATGTACTCTTCCTGAAAATGTAGGTAATCGAACACAACACGATTATCATCTGCGTTGATTTTAAGTTGGTTCGAAGGTTCCGACGAATAAAGTTTTATACCATCGGCATAAAAACCTTCCAGTCTTATAGATGCTTTCCAGTCGTCAAGTGAGTCCAAGCGAGGTTCCATTTCGAAGTTACCCGGTTGCACAAAAGCCACTAAGTCGTTGGCTCTATTTGGAGCGCGATACGTGATTTGGTCTTCCGAAGAAAAGTGATACTCACGTTGTGTGATGTCTGTTTGGACAGCTTCCCACCAACTGGTTGTGACGTTTTCGGGAAGTTCTACAGCTTGTGCTTGCACAAGCTGTGGTATTGTTAAAAGTGTAAATGCACTAAAAGTGATACAGGAAATTGATTGGATAAAACGTATTCTGCGAACACGAAGCTGGTTATTGATTCTCATAATTACACCTTGCAACGAGCCTTCGATTCTATTACACACCCGTTTGGAATTAGTACAATTAGGTGTCAAGATTGCCTAGTTAACTATAACGAAGACCCTGATTACTAATACTATCTATAGACAAGTATACAAAAAATTGAAAATAAAAAAAATGTTATAACCTAGGTTCGATCATCATTCATAGCGGGCTACTTCAAATACTTCTTAGGACAAGAAGTATTTTTTTTCGTAAAACAAGAAAGCGTTGTATAGCAAAAACCAATAAAGTCGAAAGGACCTCAGGTTTATACGTTAATTCAATTTCAATTTTTTCAAGATTAGGGTAACAAATAGTGAAGTGATATTATAGCAATAGTCACACCATCACTCCTACACCCAAAACGCAGAGAAGACAGCATTACTTTTACGAATCCTCACACTAATCAATGACAACACTCCACCTCACCTGTCTCAGATGCGACATCCGGACTGATGTATGGAATGTTTAAACCAGAACCGCGAAGAACTAACAGAAGCCCTACGACAATCATTGAATAATTGACATATTTGTTCAGATATCGAACCGATTTAAAACTAACCTTTTTGCCAATATATGAACCAATGAGAAACATTGGAATTGTACCCAACCCAAAGAACATCATAAATAATAAGCTCTCTGAAACGCTAGACTGACTAACAGATACCGCTGCCGCTGCGTAACTTAATCCACATGGCAGTAATCCATTCAAAAAACCAATAAACGGCAAACTGTTCTTTTTGTGATAATGTTTACTCATGGCTTTTGACAAGCCCGCTGAAATCCAACCCATGAGTTGTTTGATACCTGGAATCCTATTCTTAAAAACGAACAGTAATACAATTATTCCTGAAATTAAGGCGATGTATTGTTGTAAATCAAATAGATGAACAGGCACTTTGACTAACGTAAATGCAAAACCAAGAGCCACATACGCCAATACCCTACCCAAGTGATAGGCAATTACCGGAAAATTAATTCCATTTACACCCCATTTTGACTGAACTGAAAACACCAAAGGTCCACACATCGCTGCGCAATGCAACGATCCACCAAGTCCTAAAAGTATCGCAGCCCAAATCATTATATCACAAGCTTTTCTTTCCTAAAAAAGGTCTTATTCTGAATTTTCCCATTAATTTCAACATACCAAATTCCGTTCTCCAAGTCTTTTAACTCAAGGGTAAACACCTGTTTCTCTTCTGGTGAATCATTTGTAACCTGCCTGTCGTAAGCACTATTTCCCATATGTTTTAATGTAACACTAGAAACCAAACCAATTTCTTGCAGATTAATGGTGAGCTGTGGTGCGGAGTACACTATTTTTATTTCGCCACCAATTCCTTCAGCTTTCATCGTTTCGGTATGTTCCTCTCCTTTTTGGTAATAGTCTTCTTCGTATAATGCGTCATTATGTCGAAGCATAAAAAAAACTAAGCCAATTATAAAGAGTATAAAAAGCGACATGCTTACCACAAGACCTTTTCCCCAATTCATTTATTCCTCCATGTTAATTGGTCCAAAGAACGTTGTTTCAAATGTTTTTAATGGCTTATCGTCAATAAAGACTTCAACCTCAACCCGCTCCTTATATTCCGTTATGGTATTTTCCTTTTTCTTCAGCATGAAGACACGTTTCATCTCTGTATTTGCCGAAAGACCAGCGTTCGTATCTGCTACAATTAAATCATAACCATCATTAACCACCTTCATAGTAAATCGCTTGTCATCAAAGGATTTGTTCACCATTTCAAGGTTGTACATGTTGCTGATTATCTCATTAGGTTCCTCAAAATATGTTTGTCCAGGTATTCGTAATACATGTGCTTCTACGTCGGTTCTACTTGCTAATAAGTAAGTAAAAACTCCCAACAAAATGACCATCACAACAGAATATGCAATGATTCTTGGTGTAAAGCTAAACCCTGTTTTATTACGAATATTGTTAATGGAGTCGATTCGAATTAACCCTTTTGGTTTCTTGATTTTCTCCATAACACTGTCGCATGCATCTATACACGCCGTACAGTTTACACATTCCAATTGAGTACCATGTCTAATGTCAATCCCTGTTGGACAAACATCAACACATAAGTTACAGTCTACACAATCACCTTTATGGTCTTGATTCTCATTTCGCTTGATCTTTCCCCTTGGCTCGCCGCGCTCATCGTCGTAAGCTACAACCATACTGTTGGGATCTAACATTACACCTTGTAATCGTCCGTATGGACAAATCATAATACAAACCAATTCTCGAACTTTTGCAAACACTAAATAGAATACCGTAGTGAAAACCAAAAGCCCTAACAATGCCGGCAATCCATCCATAAATGGTCCAGTAATTTTTGCCCAAAGTGTTTCCCAACCAATAATGTAGGCTAGAAACGTATTTGCGATGAGGAACGAAACACCGTAGAACGCTAAAAATTTAAGACCCTTTTTGGTGATTTTTTCTCTATTCCAAGGCATTGCATCTAACTTTTTTTGTTTGATGGAATTCCCTTCGATGAAATTCTCTATCTTTCTGAAAACCATTTCCAGAAAAATCGTTTGCGGACAAACCCAACCACAAAACACACGACCATATACAACTGTAAATAATACAATAAATACAATTGCCGTAATCATCAACAAGACCAAAAAGTGGAAGTCTTGTGGCCAAAAAGGTTGGCCAAAAATTACAAATTGTCGTTCTAAGACATTCAATAACAACAATGGATAACCATTGATCTTAATGAATGGTCCAAGAAAAAAGAATGCTAAATAAAACCAACTTAAATACGTTCTGTATTTATAAAGCTTTCCTTTAATAATTTTAGGGTACAGCCAGATGCGCTTACCTTCAGTGGTCTGATTACCCAGGTGTTCCCTAAAATTATCGTTTTGTGTGGAATTACCCATTTCTATTCTGTTGTTGTTTCTTCAGATATTTCTTCGGTTGCAGTATCTTCAACCGCATCTTCTTCAGGTGTTGTTTCGGTCGCCTCTTCTGTAGACGCAGCATTGCGATCATATAAATCACCTTCAGCAGCCTTTGGTGTTATACCTGCAGGTATTTTTGTTCCTTCCAAGCTAATAACATAACTAGCAACTGCTTGTAAGCTTTTAGGTGGCATATTTTGCGCCCACGCCTGCATTCCTCCTGGCCGTCCGTACTTCACAGTTTCAAAAACATCTTTGATGTCTCCACCATATTTCCAATACAAATCAGTCAAGTTAGGACCACTAATTCCCTCTCCGTATTCACCATGACAAGCAACACAGTTTGCATTAAAAATTAGTTTTCCTTTTGCTAAATCCGCTTCTTCAGTAAGAAGAGTAACTGTTGATTCATCAACTATGTCTCCTGCAGTTGCTAAGAATTTAGATTTCTCTTCTTCAGCAATTCTAACTTCTTCAGCGTATTCCTCAGCTTGGGTATAGCCGGAATCTGTAAAGGTGAATCGAATGTAATAAATCACCGCAAACGCCATTGTTCCATAAAACAAGAACATAAACCAAGGTGGCGGAGGATTATCCAACTCATAGATTCCATCGTGCGGATGATTAATAACCGTATCTTGATCCGACGCAACTGGCTTGATCTGAAATACTCTCTCCCAAAATGGTTGACGTTTGGAGTATTCTTCACCCAATTCGCCTTTCAAGTATCTCTTCAAATGAACAGCAACCAGCATCATTCCTGCTGCAATAAGGACTAAAATGATTGCGAAAATATATAAGACAGTCGCCAGTGAAATGTTAAATGATTCATAACTCTCATTTGCTGCATTAATGTCTTCAAGCGATTGCCCAAACACCGTTTGTATCGCAAGTAGACCGACCATCGTTAAAGCCGTTTTTATGATATTATTCTTCATATTTGTCTTTCTCGTTTAGTGGTAATTCTGAAATAGTTTTTACAAGTTCCTTTGGCATCATTATCATATAAATTGTAGCCATGACAAACACGCCAATGAAGATGATTAATGAGATGATTAAGTAAATATCAGCTCCTGTTACGTTTCCTAATAATTCTGACATAGTTCTACTTATTTATCGTTATTAGTGTCTACAGAAATATCTCTACCCAACTTATGCAAGTAGGCTATAAGTGCTATAATCTCCTTCTTTTCGCCTATCGGTTTTTTGTTTTCAATAAGCTCCTTTTGGATTTTCTTGGCTTGTTTTTCCAAGTCAGCTTTAGCTATTTGCTCGTATCCATCTGGGTAAGGAACTCCAAGCGTCCTCATGGCTGAAATTTTATCTTCAATTTGAGAATCGTCGATATCATCTTCAAACAACCAGCCGTAACTTGGCATAATAGAGCCTGTTGAAATATCACCCGGCGCCATCATGTGATCATAATGCCACGCCGCACTTTTGTACATGTTACCATTTGGAACACCTCCTCTTGACAAATCAGGACCAGTACGTTTTGAACCCCATAAGAACGGATGGTCATAGACGTTTTCTCCTGCTTTTGAGTATTCCCCATATCGAACTGTCTCGGATCGGAACGGCCGGACAAGCTGACTGTGACAATTGTTACATCCTTCACGAATATAAATGTCTCGACCTTCAAGTTCGAGTGGCGTATACGGTGTTACAGATTCAATGGTTTTTACATTAGACTTGACTAAGAACGTTGGTAAAAATTCTACAGCGCCCCCAATCGCAACAGCGATAAACGACAATACTATAAATTGCGTTGGACGTTTTTCAATCCATCTGTGCCAGTAACCAGCGGTTACCATTGTTGGATCTTCTTTCGCCATTGGATACTCTTCAGCATCTTCATTACGCAGTAAGCTTCCAGCCTTCATCGTTTTGTATATATTAACAACCATGATTACTGCTCCCGCTAAATAAATTAAACCTCCAAGTGCACGTAACATGTGCATAGGTATAATCTGCAAGGTGGTTGATAAGAAAGTTGGATATTTAAGTAAACCTTCCGCAGTAAATTGCTTCCACATTAACCCTTGTGTTGCTCCAGAAATGTACATTGGTACAGCGTAGAAAATAATTCCAAGTGTTCCTAACCAAAAGTGTGTTGAAACCAATTTCTTTGAATGTAACTTGGTCTTATACAGCTTTGGAATTAAGTAATATAAAATACCAAAGGTTAAGAATCCGTTCCATCCCAATGCGCCAACGTGTACGTGAGCTACAATCCAATCCGTAAAGTGAGCAATAGCATTTACGTTTTTCAACGATAGCATTGGTCCTTCAAACGTTGACATACCATATGCGGTTAAACCAACTACCATGAATTTCAATCGTGCATCATCACGAACTTTATCCCATGCTCCACGCAAGGTTAATAGTCCGTTTAACATACCACCCCAACTTGGTGCAATCAACATAACCGAAAAGGCAACACCTAAGGTTTGAGCCCAATCTGGAAGTGATGAATACAATAAGTGGTGAGGACCTGCCCAGATGTAAAGGAAAATCAAAGACCAGAAGTGAAGAATCGATAATTTATACGAATAAATTGGGCGATCAGCCATCTTTGGCATAAAGTAATACATCAGCCCTAAGAAAGGAGTAGTTAAAAAGAATGCAACAGCATTGTGGCCATACCACCACTGAACCAGCGCATCTTGAACACCTGCATACCAACTGTAACTCTTTAAGAATGAAATAGGTAATTCAAACGAATTAACTACGTGTAAGAGAGCAACCGTTAAGAAAGTAGCTAAATAGAACCAAATAGCAACATACATGTGCTTTTCTCGTCTTTTGAAAATTGTTCCAATCATGTTCCATCCGAATACTACCCAGATTAAGGTAATTGCGATGTCGATTGGCCATTCCAATTCAGCATACTCTTTAGATGTGGTAATACCTAAAGGTAATGTGATTGCAGCTGCAACGATAATTAATTGCCATCCCCAGAAGTGAATTTTACTTAAGGTATCACTAAACATTCTTGTTTTTAACAAACGTTGAAGTGAGTAGTAAACACCCATAAAAATTGCGTTTCCGACGAAAGCAAAGATTACTGCATTGGTGTGTAATGGGCGAATTCTACCAAATGTAGTGTACCGCGATCCGAGGTTCATTCCTGGTTCAAATAATTGAGTTGCGGCAATTACACCAACCAGCATCCCAACAATTCCCCACACCATAGTGGCGACCGCAAAATTCCTTACGATCGTGTTGTCATAACTAAATTTTTCTTTTTGCATTATATCCAGTTTTATTTTTTTCGTTTAAAATTCTAAAAGATGGGGATTCCAAATCCTCAAATTGACCGTTCTTTTGAGCCTTGATAAACAGGATCAAAAACAGTAATGCCATTAGCACACTAACCGATATGAGAAGTACCAATATTTTCATAATAATCTTAGTTTTTTTGCTTTTAAGGATACCAATGCGGTCACCAAACCTACCACAGTTATAGAGCTTAGTGGCATCAAGATAGCTGCCACTATTGGTGTTAAACTCCCAGCAACCGCAAAGGCAATTCCTATTAAATTGTAAAAAACAGAAAATGCTAAACTCGTTTTCAATACGCTTCCCGAGTACCTAGTAAGCTCTAGCAACCGTGGTAGTTTCTCAAAACTATTGGCTACTAAAATCCCATCAGAACTTGGATAAAACCCATTGATGGTATTGGCAACTGCAATACCTATATCACTTTGATGTAAGGCCACTTGATCATTCAAGCCATCGCCTATCATCATTGTGTGATCTCCCGCAGAATGACACTCATCTATGAACGCCTTTTTTGCATTGGGAGAATTGTTAAATCGTACAGTTTGAAAGTGCGGATACAACGATTTTAATGTATCAGCCTCACTATCATTGTCGCCCGACAACACAGAAAGTCGTGCTTTTTGACTAAGCGATTTAAAGAATGATTTGATTCCTTTTCTATATTGGTTTCCAAAACCAAAATGTGCTCTGACATCTCCATCAATTGACACATAAACCTCTGATGAAGTGTGGTTGGAGGTTACACCAATAAATGCCGCAGATCCGACCAAAATGAGGTGGTCATCAACGATTCCTTGGATTCCTTTTCCTTCAATCTCTTGGACCTCGGAAACCTCTATACACTCTATATTTTTAAAATGATTAAAAACCCCTTGACTTAATGGATGATTGCTCTGATTAACAATGGATTTTACCCAAGCTTGTTGAGTTTGAGTAAGACAATCTTCTATAACTATTGCTTTGCTTGATGCGCTGTCAGTAAGGGTTCCAGTTTTATCAAAAACGATATGATCAACTTCGGCTAATTTTTCAATAGAGTCAGAAGATTTCAAATAGAATTCATTTTTACTGAGTACCCGAACAATGCTTCCTAACGTAAATGGGGTTGACAATGCCAATGCACATGGGCATGCGACGATTAGCACTGAGGAGAAGACAAATAGCGCTTTTGAAGCATCAATAAAATACCAAGCCGCTAACGACCCAAATGCAATGAGTAAGACCAAAGGAGTGAAGTACATGCTCACAATTGTCGTCCAATGACTTTCAGATTTTTCCTGCTTTTTCGGCGTTTTCCATGCTGACCAGATTTTTGCAGTATCTTGCTTTTCAGTGATTTCAATAAGAATGGTACTTCCAGTTTGTTTTCCCCCAATAAAAATTGGTTGGCCAACGGCAGTGCGTTCTGCAACAGATTCGCCAGTTACAAAACTATAGTCGATAACTGCCTTTCCAGACTTCAGAACTCCATTAACAGGGATTACTTCTCCATTTTTTACCTCAACTATGTCACCAATGCTCAGTTCATTCACGCGAACCCAATCTGTAATACCTGCATTATTTCTTCGAACAGATATTGGCAAAAAGTCGTGAATTGATCGTTCAAAAGTGATTCTACTATAAACCTTGTTTTGATACCATTTTCCAACCAATAAAAAGAAAATAAGCCCTGCTAATGAATCTAAATAACCGAAGCCAGTTCCTGAAAATATTTCATACATGCTCCAAATCCAAATAGCCAAAATCCCCAAAACGATTGGAATGTCGATGTGTGATTTTTTACGAAGAACAGATTGGTATGCTGTTACAAAGTAATCTCGTGCTGGATAGGCCAACACTAGTACAGAGAAGCCTACGTTCAAATACCGAAATAATCCAGCAAAGAATGTATCACCCAATATAGATAAGCCGAAATAATGGGGCATGCTAAACATCATGCTGTTGCCAAAACAAAAACCTGCAACTGCAACTTTACGCAGTAACTCCGTCTGCGTTTTTTTTCTCTTTTGCGATGCTTTCTTAGATACGTTAAACTGTGGTGGATACCCAAGTTTATCCAATAACATAGATAAATGAGCTAAGCCGAATGACTTCCCAACCGTTACCGTTAACGTGCGTTCTTCAAAATTTACGTGGCTGGTGTGAATCGCTTCATCAAATTCAGGCAGATCTTCTAACAGTTCAACACACGACGAGCAATGGATTTCAGGTAGACTTACAGAGACTTTATAGATTTTATCATTTTGAAAATCAACCAATTGATTAAACACCTCTGGCAAATCATACTGTTTGTATTCGATTGAAATTTCGTCGTCAGACCATTCAAAACCTCCTAGATTATTTTGAACATCATACAATGTTGCACAGCCAAAACAACAGAACGTTTGATCATGTCGAACAATCGTGTCTCCTTGTGTGCACGTTTCATTACAAAACGCACATTGCTGATTAACTTTATATGAGGTGGTAGGCTCCATTTGTTAGGCGACAAAGGTTGCTTACTGCGGAAGCATGTCATCTGATTGCAATCAGACCAATATATGATAATCGTCAGTAAATAAAAAAAATCCAAAAGAAAAAGCCTCACACCGTTGTGGCGTGAGGCTTTTTGATACGTTATATTCTAGAGTTATTTAATCACTCGGATAGTTTCTACACCGGATTCGGTGGTAGCTTCAATAAAGTAAATACCCGGCAGTAAATTGCTGGTGTCTATTGTTTTATTGGCAATTGTAACTTGCACTTCCTTACCAGAAAGTGATAAAACCTTTATAGACTCAAATTCTCCTGAAATTGAAATCTTATTGTCGAACGGATTAGGAAAAACAGATATTTTTTTGTCCTTAGAATCATGAATTGACCTAACATAAGTAATTGAAGTAAAGTCAAATTGACCATCAAAATCAATTTGTTTTAGTTGATAGAAATTTTGTCCTTCAGTAGGGTTCTCGTGAACAAAAGTGTAGGTATTCAAATTGTAACTATCGCCGTTACCGTCAACCCAGCCGATCTTATTCCAGACAATTTCATCTGTACTATGATATACCTCAAAACCTTTGTTGTTGATTTCGGAAGCAGTGGACCAATCCAATACGACTTTTTGACCAGTTCGAACTGCATTAAAGTCAACCATGGTTACTGGCAAAGTAATCGTTTCTCCGATACATGTTGCGCCTCCACATTTATCATTTGTATGACCCGTCCAGATTATGGATGGTGAAACATTACACACTGAGTGCGCAAGTGTATACGGACCATAATAATACGTAATAACGGAAGTTCCAGTTTTTAGACATTCGTTACTTTCAAATAGGTAGCTGTTGCAATCGATACGCATTCGAACACTTTTGCTCCCTCCTGATGTCGTTTTAACATCAATTTCAAAGTTGTAAGTGGACGTGCTGTCACCATTGTCGACCACCGTTTTTCTAAAATCGTCAACATACCCACAGTTTTGAGCGGACGCGTTAAAAAAAGTAAAAACAAGGATAAGTAGGGAAAGAATCTTTAGATTTTTCATCATAATAATTTTAAGTAGTGTAGTAGTAGTGTTCGTTGGCTAGAGCCTCTAAACGGTGCAAAGATTAGTATTATAGTTCAAATAACAATAACCTTTTACCAGATTTGGAAAAAATAGTCACATCTAACTACAAATGTTTTTTGCCCAAAAATCGAATCAGTGATGCCTCACCATCATGGTATTGACCTTCTTTAATGTGAGTTATTTCTTCTAACAACTCTACTTCCTCAAGTTCAGAAAAATCGCTTCGAAGGATTTCTTTATCGAACAACATATCAGCTGTTTTAGGTCCACCAGATTTTGGGTTTACTGAATTGTATTCCAGCTGTTTCTTATTAAATGCCTCGAGGATAATGAAGCCACCTGGTTTTAACAAATCGACAAATTCTCGGTGATATCGCTCTCGTATTTCCGGTAAAAAGTGTGCATACACTAACACAACGGCATCAAAACTGATTGGTTCAAATTCGAGTTCTTCTAAGTCTCCAACATGGTATTCTATTGTTGTTTCATGTTTTTGTGCAAAACTAAGTGCTTTCTTTTTCCCTTCGCTGCTATAATCGAATGCTTCAACGTTCAGTCCTTTGGTGGCCGCATAAACTGCATTCCGTCCTTCACCCTCAGCAGGAAATAATACGTTTCCATGAGTTGGTATTTTTGAAAGATGTTTAACCAAAAATGTGCTAGGTTCAAGCCCATAGGCGAATTCTGATTGCTTGTACCTTTCGTTCCAAAATTCTGCTGCAGGGTTCTTTAATATGCTCATGATATAAATAATGTAGTTGAGACCATTTTGTTTTAAAATGCTTAGAATTCGGTAAAAATAATGCCACTGTTACGTTTGACACATAGGATGTTTTGTAAATAATTATATGTTCAACAAACACTGTTTTAGAGGCTTAGTAATGGTCGAAAATTCACGAATACGGAAAACATGTTTCGTGTAGTTGGCTCACTATCATTGACATAAGTCACTATCACATCTGACGACTATCATCCATTTTGGGCAAACCACACAGCACATTTGATGTTTTGAATATAAAAAACGTTATGAAATACTTAATACTTCTGTCCTTAGCCGTAATATCATTCTCATCGTGTAAAGATAAAGATGATGAAATAATAGAGCCTGTAGTAACACTCACTAACCAAGAAAAATCGGATCTCCAATTTTTGAGAGAAGAGGAAAAATTAGCACGTGATGTTTACTTACATTCCCATACGACATACAATCAGCAAATTTTTTCTAATATCTCATCAAGCGAACAGCGACATATGGACGAGGTTTTAACATTGCTCAATACATACGGAATAGCAGACCCCATTTCCAATAATGAGCCTGGTATTTTTGAAAATCAAGAATTGCAAAATTTATACAATGAGTTAACGAAGATCTCAGATAGTTCAGTAGTTCATGCTTACACGATTGGTGCAACAATTGAAGACTTGGATATACATGACATATCAAAATTCGAATCAAACACAGACAATCCAACTATTCTGTCTGTGTATCAAAAGTTAGCTTGTGGTTCGAGAAATCATATGAGAGCATTTCATAAATCGCTTACAACGGAAGGGGCTTCGTACACTGCACAATACATAACTCCTAGTGATCTGGAAGAAATTCTGAATGGTGAACACGAAAATTGCGGGCAATAAAGGACAGCCGTTGAAGATTACTTACTTAAGCTGTAATTGATCACGATAATTTCTAGATACTGGTAATACATATTCTCCGCACTGAATTTCGTCTAACGAGAAATTATTTACAAAACGACGGTTAACAACAAATGCACGATGGATTTGGATGAAATCCTGTTTGTTGAGTAGTTCCAGAACTTTTTTAATCGTACAACGATATTTATACGTGTCGTTTTCAGTCACCACTCGTAAGTAGTTTTTATCACTTTCAAGGTAAACAATAGCTGCAACAGACAACTTCACATACTTATCATTTTGCTTAACCAATAATTCATTATCCGTATCGGTTGGTTGCAAGTTTGGGATATTGTTAACTGCAAGTTCAATAGATGCTAAAAGTTCAATTTCGGTAAATGGTTTAACCAAAAAACCAGAAGGGTTATTCGATTTAGCCTTCTGAAGCATTTGCTTTGTCCCGTAAGCCGTAAGGTATACAAATGGAAATTTATACTTTTCGTTAATTTTACGACCCAAGGATAACCCATCTTCTTTACCTGAGCCTAGATTAATATCAAGAATTGCGAAGTCAATTTTTTCTTTATCTAATATTTTCAGAGCGTCCTCTGCACTTCTTGCTTCAAAGATTGAGTTGTACCCAAAAGACTCCAGTGTATTCTTCGTATACAACCGATTTAAAAACTCATCTTCAACTAAAAGTAAGTTGATGTCTTGGGGCATAAATTACTAGTTAAGAAAAATCAAGTGTTACACACATACACTTGTTGGTCTCAAATTTAACAACTCCATCTAATTGTTCTGCAAAACCATAAATTAATTTTAAACCAACCCCTTCATAAACGGTATTTCTTTCCTCTTTAAACCCTGAACCATTGTCCTTATAAATTAAACGATACTGGTATGGTTTGTTCTCATTCTTGACAATTCTGATCTGTATTTCAGGATTTGGAGTTGTTTTAAATGCGTACTTAAAACTATTACTCAGTAATTCAACGACGATCAAACCTAACGGTAGCGATTTGTCGATGCTTAAATGAACTGCTCTTGAATCTATCTCAATACGAACCTTTTGATTGTGATACGACTGATTTATTAACCGTGAAATATCTCTTAAATACTGTTCAATATTAATATTTGAGAAATCGTCGTTTTCATACAAATGTGTATGTAAATAAGACATTGATAATATCCTATTTTTTGTCTCATTCAATATTTCCTCTTGACTTTTATTATTGTTGTTACGTTTTTGAATATCAAGGAGACTCACTACCATTTGTAGGTTATTCTTTAATCGATGATGTATTTCATGGAGTAATGAATCCTTCTGTTTTACAGACTCTTCTAGTTCTTGTGTTTTCTCACTAATTAATCGATTTTGGTTTTTAATTCTCCTGTTGGCGATAAAATATAAAACTACCACCATGACAAGGATAAGGAGAATCACCATGGCTCCAATAAAGCGCTTCCTTTCAGATTTATTTAGCTCAATCTGTTGTTCGATAATCTGATTTTGCTTTGCTGTTTTATACTCAAGAGTGAGCTCTGTTACCTTTGTCTCTTGTTCTCTCGCCAATTCTTTACTATACATGTCCATTGCGTTCTCCAACTGAATATATGCCTCATCCGACTTTCCCATGTCTCTCAAAACTTCCGCTCTATGGAGATACATCGATGATGGTATTGGATTAGGCGATTGCCTTAATAGAGAAAGAGCTGTATCCGAATACAATTTACTTTTCTCAAAATCTCCCTTGTCATGCAAGGATCTAGACACATTGCCATACATAAATGCTACTGCCGACAATTTCCCCAAATCGCGAAAGGCTTCAGCCGCTTTAATGTAATACTCTATTGATTTATCGGAATCCTTTCGGAAGTAGGATGACAGTAAAAAATATCCGTCAGCTACATATTTAGTTTGGTTAAAACGTTCACCATATTCGATGGCTTGTTCAGCGTAAAATTTTGAAGAATCAGGTTCACCAATCAATCTCAAATAACTACTAAAACGGACACTATGATAGGCCACAAGTGCATCTAGTTTATTGGTTTCTATCAGATTATTTGCACTGTTTAAATGATTTCGACATTTTGTCATTTTACCCATTTTCTCATAAACTAAAGCTAAAGACAAATGGGCAGTAGACTCAATATTCGGGTAATTATATTGTTGGGCAAGGTCTACTAACTGCAAGCCCACTTCTGCCGATTTCACATTTCGTTCTTCCTCTCCAAAGTAGTAACATTGAAAATCAAGTGCTTTTAAGTAGTGCCCTCGAATACTTGCTTTTTGCTTAGCATTACCCTCTGAATACATTAAAATTACCTTTCCAAGTAAGCGATGACAGGAATCGTATTGTTCAATTGAACCAAAACTATCTGCTTTTAGAAGTATTTTCTCAAGCGGAATCTGAGAATTAGCCTGAAAAATTAATCCCAAGTAACACAATGAAAACGCTATGGCCTTTTTTAACCTCAATGATTTTAACTTCCTGTTACTACTTGTAAATAAATGAAATGTTTCTTGTTACTGTTTCGTAGCTTAATTAATTTTTTGAAATAGAAGCTTGCACATAGCACTTTTACGATTCATACTCAAAAATGCAATGGAGAAATAGATCGTTTACTCGCGAGAATCAAGTATCAAACGATTCTGTCACAAAGTTAGAATTCAGGTGATAAAATCTGCAATCATTCATGAGCACAACAATGTTTTCTATCCCTAAAAGGAGTTTTTTATCCCAAAAATTAATTCGCATGACACAAATATGATTAATTGCAAATTCAATTATTCTTATGCGTACCATCATTTCATTAAAGTCTCTCCAAAACAGTTTCCTGTTTATGAGCATGACAATGTTTTTATTTGTCTGTATCAGCACTGCTTCTTGGGGTGCAATTATTTATGTAGACGTTAATGTCTCTTCTACTACGAACAATGGACTCACATGGACAACCGCATATTCTGATTTACAGACGGCCATCAATGCATCTAACAGTGGTGATGAAATTAGAGTCGCCTTCGGTACTTATTATCCGAATGCGTTCCCAAATGGTTCAAGTGCTGATCCAAGAGACAGGGCATTTTACCTAAACAAAAATATTACGCTCAGTGGTGGTTGGAACACAACTTCTGATAATCAAGCAGGCGCATCTTCTGTTTTGTCAGGTGATTTAGTAACGTCAGGTATTGCAAGTGACAGCGCGTATCATGTTTTGATTACTGCTAATCTAAGTTCTTCTGCCAGCATTAGAAATTTTACGATTGTTGCTGGTAAAGCTAATGGATCGGGGTCCATATCTTTCGGTTCTCAAACTTTTGCAAGAAATTATGGCGCGGCATTATCAAACGAATCCTCGTCACCGAAAATTGAAAATGTTGTTTTTCATAAAAACGTTGCAAGAACCTATGGCGGTGGTGTCCATAATGGGAATGCATCTAAACCAGAATTTCGCAACGTCTTGTTTTCCGCCAATACTGCGTCTGTTGGTGGGGCTATGACAAACTTCTCAAACTCAGTTATTACACTAATTAATTGCAGTTTCGTTTTTAATGTATCTACCAGCACTTTTGTAGGTGCGACTCACAATGACAATAGCGAGTCGATTATCTACAATTCTGCATTTTATGGAAATGTAAACGCCAACGGCAAATCAACGGCAACTGGAACTTTAAATAGTAATTCCACAAACAATGCGGTTGACTTTCGACCAACTGATTGGCCAAACACAAAAGTTGATCTAAGCGCTAAGTCAACCACAGATATATTTAAAAACCCTGTCGATCCAGTTGGTACTGACGGAATCTGGGGCACGTCAGACGATGGTTATACGTTAGCTGCGGAATCTGATTTAGCAGAAGCTGGGTCCGCTAGTTACGCTCCCAAATACGACATTAGAGGAGCCTACCGATTCGCTCCACCCAGTATTGGTGTATTTGAAGAAGCGTTGGGCGAAGGCTTTGTTCCACTCAAGTTGACTGGATTTAATAATGACGTAATTGCAGAATCTGGTACCGATCCAGCAAAAGTAACATCAACATCCATGGACAATCCTCTGTCATCAGGTCGAAATGTGATGTATTCCAAGTTTTTTAAATATGGCGCATCAGGTGGCCAGTTTGGTTTACCTGACAATGGGGTCATTGAAAGTATTTCAAACAAAGGTGTTATCTATCAGTTGCAGCCATACGATTCAAATAATGTTCTAATACTGACGGGCAGTGAAAGCGACACACTGGTTCTTTTGGAACCTGGCGTTTTTCAGAAAATGGCAATTTTATCGGCAAGTGCTGAAGGTTCCTCTTCATTTGCGGTGACCGCATTTTATAGTGACAACTCTACAGAGGTTGTTACTTTTGCTGTACCTGATTGGTATGGTGGAGATAATGCGGCTATAAAAGGTTTTGGACGTGTTCGAGTAAATGGAGGATTTGATGACGATCCGCAAAATCCACGCTTATATGATAACATCCTTCAATTAAACCCAGCTAAGGTTGTCACCAAGCTTTTGTTTAAAAAAACAAACTCATCCTCACGCTCATGTATTTTTGCCGTTTGTGGACTGACCCCTTCAGGAGTGCCAGACTGGCCCGTTGCAACGGCTGCAACCAATTTGGTTAACGGAACAGGTTTTACAGCAAACTGGAATTCTGTTGATAAAGCAACGGGATATATTATCGATGTTTCAACTGATGGGGAATTCACTCAAGAAAATCTTGTAAAAGGGTATATTAATAAGGATGTTGGAAATGTAACTACTCTGAATGTCAGCACTTCTGCTCCAACACTGTACTATCGAATTCGAGCCTATAACAGTGCAGGTCAGAGCGTCAACTCTAATGTAATAAGAGTTAAGCTAGGAATTGATGCTTCCGATTTTGTTGCAATTTCATTATCTGGATTTAACGCAGACTTGGTGGCTGAAGGGACAAATAAAGATGTTTCACAAGTTACCACTAATACTTTTGACTTTCCTAATGGTACTTTTTCAGATTATGTGCTGTTTACAAAAGAATTTCGTTATGGCGCTGCAGAGGGTCGGTTTGGAATTCCCAATGACGGCAAAATTTTAAGCGCATCTAATCCAGGTGTGAATTATCAACTAATGGATTACACCAAAGACAATGTTTTACTTCTTGTTGGATCTGATAGTGGAGAATTGACTCTAGATTTAGCTGACGTCTATGATAAGCTCATAATTCTCTCTGCCAGTGCTGAAGGAGCATCGTCTTTCAATGTGACCGTTACTTATAGTGATGGAACAACTCAGGCAAAAACGTTTACAGTTGCTGATTGGTACGGCGGATCGAACCCAGCGATCCAGGGGTTTGGACGAGTTCAGAGAACAACAGACAACTATGATACGGTTAGTGTTGATAATCCTCGGCTTTACGACAGCGAGCTTGATGTAAACGCCACCAAAGTTGTCACTAAACTGAAGTTTAAGAAAGTGAACTCTAGTTCAAGAACTGGAATATTTGCTGTATGTGGTCTTACACCTGCCGGGGTTCCATCTAAACCAACCGCTTTAGATGGTGCGAGTGATGCTGGCTGTTCTGGTTTTACCCTTCGATGGAATAAAGACCCTGAGGTAACGGGTTTTGTAATTGACGTTGCAACCGATTCATTGTTTACCAAAACTGTTGGTGATTATACCAACAAAGACATGGGATTAGATACAAGCGAATACGTTGCTACAACTGATAACATCTTTTTCAGAGTACGATCATACAATAGCTTTGGTCAAAGTGTTAGCTCTAAAATAATAAAAGCCCAACGAGACAGAACTACGTCGACAACCACAGTAGCTAATTGTGATAGTTTTAGTTGGAATGGCTCTACATATAATCAATCTGGAACGTATGAATATTTGACACTAAACTCCGTAGGTTGCGATAGTGTTGCACAACTTCAATTAACAATTAGTACGTCAAGCGCTTCTTCAATATCCGTTTCAGGGTGTGGTTCAGTTGAAGTAAATGGACAAAACTACAATGCTACCGGTATCTTTACTCAAACAATACCGAACGATGCAGGTTGCGATTCTGTTATCACCGTAAACACCAATATTGTCCCCGCCGAAATCGATGCTGAGTTTGTCATTGCCACACAACTCATCAGCAATACGGACGTTAGTATAGTAAACATCTCGAAAGAAACCCCAGACAGTAGTCGTTGGGTTTTACCTTCCGTTCCGGGGATTACTGTTCTAAAAGACACTTCTAGTGAGCTACTTATTCAATTTGCTGATTCTGGATCATACGACATTGGACTTAAAACATTTAAGGATAATTGCTCAAACTTTTCGTCAAAATCTATTTATGTGTTAAAAGGGTCTGACCTTCCAAAAGTGGAAGGACGCTCACCGTTTATTCGAGAATTTGTGAGTTATCCAAATCCTTCTGACGGTCAATTTACTACACGGATAATTTTAAGTGCTGAAAGCGATGTTCGAATTCGAATATTAGATGCCAACACGAGTATTACCGTGGATGACCGAACAGAAAAAGGTGCCAAAGAATATGAAATACCATATACACTTAGCCTACAAGTTGGGGTATATATTATGATTCTGGAAACACCTCAAGGAAACTTGATTCAACGAATCGTTATCAACTAAAAACTATTTACAACTGAAATTTTAAACATTATGCCGACCAACATTAGTCGAATAAAAGGGATTGTTGTCACTTTAGTGATGTTGTTTGTAACAGGACTTTCTGTTCAAGCACAATATCCTGTTCAGGTGCAGCCACAAATTATTAGTCCACCAAGTTTATCGTTGACAGATTATTACACAGGTGTCACTCCAAAATTGATTGTTACGCTTACCAACAGGGATTTACAGCAAAACACCTTGCGTGTACGATTGCGTGTTACTATTTCGAGTAATACAGTCTTATTGACAACAGACGAGTCAAAGATTTACATCCCAATAGAACTGTCTCCTGGTGTTCCTACAAGACTAACATTGAATGACTTAGAGCAATACTTGAACCCTAATAATTTAAAATTTCAAGGCCTTTCGCCTCAGCAATATCTTAGTCAAGGTCAGTTACCCGAAGGGCTATATTCTTTCTGCTTTGATGTGGTTGAAGTTCCAACTAATCGAGTGGTAAGTCAACCAGGACAATGCGCCATGGCATGGTTGAGTTTAACTGAACCTCCATTGCTAAATGTTCCTGCGAATAATGAAAGAGTTGCTGAAAAAGCAAGTCAGTTTCTTGTTTTTAACTGGACACCACGTCATCAAAACAGTCCAAATAGCGCAACGAATACCCAATACCAATTTGAATTAGTTGAGCTATTGGATGAAAAAGTAGATCCTAATGCTGCATTTGTATCATCTCGTGTACTGTACAAAACAACCCAAACTGCGACAACGCTTATTTATGGTCCAGGTCAACCACTTCTTATACCAGGAAAACGTTATGGTTGGCGTGTACGACTAGTACCGGTCGACTTAAATCAAGATTTCGATGAATTTAGGAACAACGGATACAGCGACATTTACAGTTTCTACTACACTACAGATTGTCCTACTCCTGCATTTGAGAACACTTCTCTCAATCGAAGCATTGTTAACTTATCTTGGAAAAAGTGCAAAGACGTTGAAACGTATCAAATCAAATATCGACCAAAGAATCTTCCAAATGCAATTCCAAAGTATTCAACTGTCAATGGTCTGCAGACAAGTATTGGAGGCCTTCAGCCCAATACGGAATATGTATTTTGGATTACATACATCTGTTCTGACGGGTCTGAAATGGTCGGAGAACAAGTCAGTTTAAATATTCCAGCAAAAGCTTCCTCAAATACTGAAGTTGAGAAAGGCGACTCTGTTAACCCTGCTTTAAACGATATTTTAGCATCAAAAGCAATTGGAGTTTCTGGTATGGTTCGTTGGGCTTTCGCAGGTGGACAACCTTCGTCGCAAGTAAATCTTGTATCTACAGATGCTTCATTAAACAATAAAGAAGAACTTATAGCCCCGACAGATTTATCAGCGGCAAAAATTTTGCCTGGAGCTGATATAAAACTATTTCTCAAAAATGAAGGTGAAAGAAACTTGGTTGAAATGGTGGAAACTGACGACCAAGGAAACTACGCATTTTCGATTTCAAAAGAAGAAGGAACGTATGAGTTGGAAGTTAGTCACCCAACTGGGTTCTTCAATCCAATTGTTCAAGAAATAACGCCCGTATTTAATGAGAAGGGTTATATCGTAAAAGTTGAACCAGTTATGCTTCTGGCCAGAAGTATGGAGTATAGTCCCGCTATCTATTCAACTTCGCTGACGGAGACTGAAATAAAGAACCTGAAAGTTGACGTACTTCTTGAAGCAAATGCTTGGAATAGAAGTTACAGCGAAATCGGTGGACAAATGGGCTACTCAGGCCTTACCACTCTTGAGCATAACAATAAATCGTATAACGTAATTACTACAATTGAGCATAACGGAACAGCCCCTGCGCTCCTGCAAACAACCAACGTACTTGGAGCTTATTACCTAAGAATTTATGGGGATGGTTTTGGTGAGCAATTTTTGCCTGCGGCTAATGTCCAAGAAGCTGTTAGGCTTCAAACGAGTTTAACGTTTAAACAAACACCGCATTCAATTTCTGGTATTGCTTCACTATCTAAAAAACC
Source organism: uncultured Bacteroidota bacterium (assembly GCA_937124965.1). Lineage (GTDB taxonomy): Bacteria > Bacteroidota > Bacteroidia > NS11-12g > UBA9320 > UBA987. Next base: position 64,916 of record CAKZLB010000010.1, on the reverse strand, counting down.
GATTGAGCAAGCTAGAATAGAAGTAAAAGTGCCGATTTCTGGTATAATTGGTAAAGCCACTTCTGGGTTAGCGCGCGGTGAATATCAAGTGTATACCACAATGACTGACGAAACAGGAGCATACCATGTTGACTTGCCACGTTTGAAAGAAGGCGTCACGGTTGGTGTAATGCTAATGAATTACAGTCTCTCACCAGCACCATTTACTGGTGAAGTTACTGTTGCTAATAAGCAAGCACTTGAATACGATTTTAATCTTAATTCAGAAACATTTACCTACGTCGGTTTATTAAAGGATGCAGATGGGTTTCCAGTTGAAAACGCACAAGTTCAAGTAGACGGTTCAAGAAGTCCTGTTAGAACAACTCGCAAAGGATTCTTTCTTATTCAGGGAGATTATTCCATGTCAAGTGTGATTAAAATTACAGCTGATGGTTATAAGGAATATAAATCTCCTGCGAGCAATTTTAAGTTACAGAATCTTAACCTTGGGGAATCTAACGCAGCATCTAAATGGGGTAAAGCTGTTAGTGCCACGACAAGTATTGCGGCATACAGTAAAGCAAATAGTAGCCCTGTAACGGCAGGACTTTTGATGCAAGGAAAAGATCAGGAATCATTGTCTGTAATCTATACTCAAATCAGAACAACTTCCGATGAGCAAATTGCAGGATTAATAGACTTGAATGAGGTTGTTTTGACTCCAGTTCCAAGAGCAGTTGATATCACCATTAAAGTAAAAGGAGAATCAGAAATACTTGATGCAGAAGTCGAACTACGTCGCAACGGAGTTGCAGTGGCAAGGCTTCAGTCCGAGAAAGGTGGTAGTGTACGATATATTGGCACTCCTGGAAGATATGTTATTGTAGCTCGACGACTTGAAGACGGCAGTATGTTCGCCACTACCGAAACGAATTTTGACTTACTAAATAATGCTAGAGAAGATCAAAGTGTAATTCTTGAGGTTGAAAAAGGGATTCTAGCAAACTTTAAGGTTATTTCATTGAAAAAAGAAAAAGCTTTAAAAGGAGCTAAGATTAATGTAGAGGGGCTTGATGTTAATGGAGAATCTGACAAAAATGGAATCTGTGATGCTCTTATTCCAATGGGAAGCACGACTTCCGTGAAGGTATCATTTGAACTAGAAAAATATAACTCTGAAACTAAAATGCTCTCCATGGAAGAGCTAAAAGCGGGTAATATCGAATTTAAACTTGAAGAGATCTTCAGTGCTCCCGTAACTAACTTGAGCGGATTTGCCGTTGAGACTACTAGCCAAGTTGTTGATGACCCTGAGAAGCCAAATGTTGTTAAAATTTCAGGGAAACTTACGGTACCAGAAAACGATGTTTTTACACCGATGGATGGTGAAGAAGAGTTAGAATTTAAAAATGTTTTGGTTGAACTACAAGATGATGACGGGAATGCTTTTGCAACACAGGATATTGGTTTTGAAACAGCCACTATGCAAATGAAAGTGTATGGCGGCATACCTGTAGAAGTTGAAGAGGTTCACCTTACAAACCTTGAAGACGAAGAAGATTACGAAATAGGCGTAATTAAAGGCACGAGAACAAAAACTGTATTTGGGGCGGCTTCATACGCAAGAGCTCATGTACAAAAGATACTAAATGGCTTTCCATACGATGCATTCCTTCTTGATTCAGCACTCGATATTGACAAAATGGACAAAGATGATCAGTTTGAGCCATTTGAAGTAGATGACCCTGAAGGAGCCCCTCTTTCGTCTTTGATAAGTATTGCGGTTCCAGAGGAGGTGACAATTAACTCGTTAACGGACACCAAAATATTCAAATTACATTTTGACGTTGAAGAAACCTACAGTGAAGATACCATCGGAATACCATTGTTCGGACCGCTAAGGTTAAGTATTGATCGTAACAAAGTAATTATTGACGCTGATGCCATGAAAATGGAAGGGTTCTTCCAAATACCAAAAGGTGTTTCGCAAATGGCCGATAGTAATGGTATGATGACGATGGATGTCTTTAACATTCAAAACAACCTGTATGCAATAGATATTGGATTTGATATTTCTGAAACAAAACCATTCGAAATGCGATTACAGAAAATCAATACCAAGATTACTAATATCGGTATTGAGGGGTTGGGTACAACCAATTGCGGGGTAACACTTGGAGGTTTGGTTTGGTTAACACAAAAAAAGACAACCACACCAGGACAACCCCGTCAGCGAACACCTGAAGGTATTGATACAGCAGGAATGAAGGATGCCTTGAAAATTATATCACTTTCCTTCGTAAATAAAGCAGAGGGCGTAACGTTAGGTGGAGAATTCCAACTACCTGAAAAAGGCTTCTCTGTAAAAGGGTTGACCTTTAAAACTGAAGGAGATGCAGCAATTGCTTTCGAATTTAATTTCAGTGAAAAAACATTTGAGCTATCTGCATCTGGAATACTAGAATACAAAGCAGCTACGCAACCAAATGCTCCACCAGATACAGCTGCTAAATCCAAAATATTTCCAATTGAGATTCAGCTTTTCAGTTTGAAGACAGCTGATTGGTCTTTGTTCCTAGCAGCCAGACCGAATAAAGAAATCGACTTTGGAGTTGTGGTTGTAAAGGTTGATGCGCTAATTGTCAATATAGGATATGAAGCCAATTTCGACCAAATGGCTGCAATGCTTCAGAATGGAGAAGTTACTGAGATTCCTGCAAACCTGGGTGGACCAGACGACCTCGTCGAAGAATCAAAGACAGATTGGGCCATTGGTATTCGTGGAGGAGTTGGGTTCCCAATTAAAGGTTTAAAAGTCGATGTAAAAGCAAGTGTACTTATTGGGGTTGTTGATGACGAATTCGCATTTTCAATTAGCGAACTAGATTTAGGTCTTGAAAATCCTGCATTTACACTTGAAGCCCGAGTTGCCATGAGTTTTGGTGGCGATAAAGTTGGATTTGAAGCAGAAGGGAAAATGCTTGTTATGAACGCCGGATTAGATGTTGGCTTTAAATATTACAAATTCAAAACTGGTGGCTTTGAGTTAGGTGCTAAAGTCACCATGCATTTAGGCCCATCAGGACTACCAGCAGGACCAGTAACCTTTCTAAGCATAGGTGGTGGATTCGATTTCAATACAGCTGATGAAAAATACAAAGTATGGTTAAATGGTGATGTAACCAATTCTGGAAACACACGTGAAACAATGTATATCGCAATTGCTGAGTTGAGTGTTTTGTTCCAACCAGGGATTGAATGTCAGAAAGTTGGCGATGTACAAATGCCTCCTGTAATTGTTGAAGCCAACGGTTCTTTATTTATGCGGAAAGAAGAATGGGTAACCGTTAAACTGAAGGTTGATTTCTGCGCGGGTTATTTCTTATTAGATGTAAAAGGAATGATACCAACTATGCCAAACTTCGCTAAAGTAAATGCCAATGGTACCATTTTCGCGTCAGCACCAAGTTTAGATGGAAGATACCCAGGCTGCTTATTCTTGTGCATTAATGCAACAATGGATTTTGAGTTTGTGACAGGCAATATAGTTTTTGCTTTAGGTTATCAGGTAGACAAAAATCATCCCAATATGCAGACAGAGGTTTTAACCAAATGGCCACTGATTAGTGATCTCGTGAAAGAAAACAATGGACAAAGAATACATGGATTTTATGTAAGTGCGTCTCTAGACGTACCTCAGAAGAAAGGTGATTATAGTGTGGGTGTCTGGAAGCTGAGGGCTGGAATGTCATACGATATTGGGGGAACTGCGAAAGGCGAGTTCTATGCTAAATTTAGTGAGACCAACTTTGGTGTAATTGTTAATGTTGATGCTCATGCATACGGAAGTGTTACCCTCGGGCCACTTGACTTGAATGGGCGAGCAACTTTACACGCAGACCTTAAAGGTGGTTATGACAAAGTATGGTATATGAAAGGGAATGCAAATGCCACCCTGGAGATATGGTCTGGAAACGCAAGTTGTAATGATTACAGCTTGTCATGGGGAGCTTGCTGGTTTGGAATTCCATACCCATGTAATTGTTCATGTTGCTGGCCTGATTGTGATATGTGTTCGAAAGAAATATGTCCACTTCCAGTTTTAGGTGGAGCCAAAATTTGTAAGAGCATGAAAGCTTCTTTTGATTATCGTGAAGGTCAATCCACCAAAATTGATGTAAGTTTTTAACAAGAATCAATGAAAAATTTGAACGTAAGTAAAATGCTAAAAAAATATTTAATTGTTGCCCTTCTATTGTTTCCAGTGAGCATTTTGGCGCAAGAGCAAGGCAGATACATATTTTGCCAATCAAATGAAAAAGAAGTCTATGTTCACTGTTTTGGGTTCCCTCAATTCGGGTCGGATGATTCAACTGCTATCCGAACAACGAAATCGTTTACCATAAAAAGAACATGGTTGCCTTCAGATACTACAAAAATTGCAGACAAAAAAAATCCGTACCAACAGGTAATATCTGTTCTAAAACCTGCAAATTCTGTTAAAGAATTAAAGAGTATTCTAGGAGAAGACTTTTTTGAAATAATTAAAAAGATGATCCCTGGGGATAAAGACCAAGATGTGCTAAAATATTTTAAAAACAATAGAATGGCAACCGACTACCCTTTCTTATACTCAAATATAAAGGTGCGAATTGCCTTAGGTCATGTATTCGTTGATGCTGCATTAGAACCTGGTACAGATTATTTATATAGCATTACCCGTAACGATGATGATAAAAGTGAAGAGCAATGGGGGTTTGGGTTTATAACTGCAGGAAATACGAATTACGCTCTGGATTATGTTAAAGCCAATGGTGGAGAAACTATTGTTACCGATAGTTTGGTAAGCTTTCAGTGGAAAGTTGATGTGTCTAAAGAATACCTAACCAGTATTCCAAGACCTAAAACTGACAAAAATGAATATCAAAAGTTGCACTACGAAGTTTTGGCTGCAAATGTAAAAGGAGCGTTTGCTAGTGTTTACGAATTAAAAAATGGTCAGTATGTCAACACTAAAACTCTTATAGGACAGCTTAATGAAAAAGAGGATGAACTATCTTTTATCTATAATGTGCGATCATCTCCTAACAAACTTGAGGCAGCATATATCAGGCTTCAAGATGATGTATATAATATTGGTATAGAGTCAGATACAGTTTACGCCTATACTATTACTGAAAAACATATTCCAATTCTTAAGGGGATAAATGTTACGGAAATTGAAGATGCTATTCGGATTAGTTGGAAGCGACTACCACAAGAACCATATGTGGCAGGTGTTCTAGTATATAAAATTAATAGTGATGATGTTATTGATACTGTAGGCTATGCTTCTAAATCAGATACCGCAATCATAGACCATGATTTAGCTATTGGACAAACATACCGCTACAAGGCTAAAGCAGTATATACAGCTGGCATACAATATGAACAAAAACTACCAGCAGAAGGTACTGGTCAGTATAGCAAGTTTTCCACCCCTGACGTTCCAACAAATTTGCGCGCTGAATCTATAGAAGACGGTGTCCGGCTTGATTGGGATCATACTTCTCAACAAACCACCTATGGTTACTATATTTATCGAGGGACAAAACCTTCAAATGTCAAGTTACTTGACGGACCAGTAAAAGATATTTTTTATATAGATACCAGTGGATCACTAAGCGGAAGAAGCACTTATTTCTACAAAGTAATTGCACAAAATTACCTTCAAGACACAAGCGAGTTTAGTGAGCATGTATCGATTAACCCTTCAAAAGAAATTGTAATGAAGGCTCCTGAGAATATTGAATTTTATTATGAAAATGGAAACCTTCATATCAATTGGCAAGATATTCGGATATATGATAATGCCATAGATGGGTACATCTTAGAAAAGAAAGAAAAAGGTACCGACGATGAGAACTATGAGCGCATCGAAGAAATTCTTAAAACCAATTCGTATACCGATTCTACTATAAAGACAGGAGATGCATTTGAATATCGTGTTGCTTCAGTCTCTTATAGGGGTGATGAAAGTGATTTTAGTTCATCAGCCGTATTCAATTATGAAAGTAGTAATAGTGACTTTATTGAGGATTTCATGGTTCGAAACTCTACAGAAGGAATCTACGTTTCGATCCCAGCACTTAAAACTGCCGACAGGGTATCTTTTAATATCTATAGAAGAAAATCGAACGAGCGAGGATTCAAAAAACTTACCAGTCTTAAACCTGGGTCGTTCGATTATACAGATACATCTGTGCAAGACGGAGTTCTATATGTCTATGCGGTAACTATCATCAATAAACAGGGAAAAGAAAGCAAACTGAGTTTCTCTCAATCAGTAAGACGAGGTCTGAATTAATCCACTACTAAATCATTTGCAATGACAAACCCCAACATTATCAAAAACTTACAACTGAATATGACTCGATTACTTCAGCTTACCGCGATGCTTTTAGTAGCTTCTTCCTTATCGGCACAAACAATTGACCTTAACAATTTAGACGAAAAGAAGAAACTGAAATTAAGTGGTGGTTTAAGTGCAGGTATGATCGGATATGCAGGTAATTCAATGGCCAACAGAAATCCATATACTTGGAATGTAGCTGGAAACCTAAATCTTAGAATTTTAGAAACTATCGATATTCCTGTATCGATGAATATCTCAAACGCAAATAGAGAATTAAAAGTTCCAAACACACCTTCCCGATTAAGCATTCATCCTACCTATAAAGGTGTAACAGCCCATATTGGAGATGTAAATATGACGTATTCACCTTACTCTTTGAATGGGCATCAGTTTACCGGTGTTGGTGTTGAAATTGCCCCACAAAAACGCAAATTTCGGTATAGCGCTATGGGAGGAAAATTCCAACAAGCCGTAGAGTATGACTCAGCATTTTCTAATCAGTTAGCTGCTTATGAACGTTGGGGATACGGCGGAAAAGTTCAATTTGTTCAAGATATTTTTGATATTGGATTAAATGTGTTCACCGCAAAAGACAGAGAAAACTCATTGGTAACTCAGCCAGATACTTTTGGTATTGTTCCTCAGCAAAATTTAGTTGGTACTGTTGATCTTGCATTTCGACCATTTAAAGGTTTTGAGATAAAAACGGAATTTGCCATGAGCGCTCTTACTCAAGATATTCGCGACCAATCAGAAGTAGTAGAACGTACTTCAGGAATGTTCAATCTAGTTTTTCCTGAAAATAATTCAACCGCATACTACACTGCGCAAAAAATCAGTATGAACTACCAGAAGAAAACGAATCAAATTGGTGTTGGATACGAGAAAATAGACCCAGGTTACAGAACATTAGGGGCTTACTTTTTTGCAAATGACCTAGAAAACATCACACTTAATTTAGGAAAAGTAATGATGAAGAATAAGTTATCTGTTTTTGCCCGAGGTGGAATTCAACGAGATGATTTGGACGGAAATAAAGCCGGAGCAAATCAACGTTTTGTTGGTTCACTTAATACTAATTTTACTCCTAACGAACGATTTAATCTGGGTGTAAACTATTCTAACTTTAGAACATTCATGCGGATAAAGTCACAGTTTCAATTTATTAATCAGTTAAATCAATATCAGGCTTTAGATACTTTCAACTTTACGCAGATTTCGCAAAACTTAAATATCAACTCTACTTATGTTTTAAAACAGAAGGATAGTTTATCACATAGTTTAATTGCAAATCTTGGACTCCAAGACGTTTATGCCGAACAAGGTGGCAATGAACAACCAGGTGGAAGTAATACATTTTACAATGTAAGCTTAGCACATGCGTTTCAAAACAACCGTAGCAATGTTGATATTGTGACTGGGTACTTTTACACCCATAATATGGTTTCAGAAGACAAGTTTATTACGCAAGGACCTTCTCTTACCGTTGGAAAAAAGTTGTTTAAAAAGGCAATGCGAATATCAGCTTCTGTTAACTACAACAATACGTCATCCTCAAATTCAGCCATAGACCCTGTCAATGTTATCAATTCTAGAGTTAGTTTAAGCGTGAGAATGAAAAAAAGTCATAACTTGAGTCTATCTGCTATGCAGCAAAACAGAGGTTCTGACGTAAGCCAAATAGGCAGTATTAGTTATTACTTTACTTTCTAATTTGTTTACTCGTTTAGCAACACAATACTGAATTGGTAGTTTTTTGACAAGTACACGTAACGAGTTCTAAATGTTCGTTTCTCGGAATCATCGACATAAACACAGTATCAGCTTATCGGTTTGTTGATTTATTATTCTTAACCGAAACACTATAATGGTGATACAGTGTATTAATAAAACTCAAAATAATACCAATTCCAATAATGATATAAAAGATGGTAAACACTTTCCCTCCATCTGTTTGTGGTGAAAAATCTCCATAACCGACCGTGCTTAACGTAATGACGCAGAAATAAATACAATCTAACCATTTCCAGCCTTCTATAAAATGATATGCAACGGTGCCAATGGCTATTGTCGCCAAGGTAGTTAATAATAAATCGACGTACTCTCTATCGTTGAAAAAGGATATTAGTGTTCTAAAAAATAACATGTTATGTTTCTATCGAATGCATCGCAAAGAAACACAATTTCATGATTGCTGGTGATATGTATGAAAATATCAACGCCTAACCAATGAGGCTAGACGCAGATATTTACTAACCTGAGTTCAATTTTTTTGTTAATCTCTTTTTTTAACAGCTCCACTCCCACTGATATTTTTTGTAACCACTGGGTTACCATGATAATATACTTTACCAGAGCCAGAAATATTTACGTTCAATGCATCCTGTACTGTGACATAACTGTTTCCTGACCCACTAATCTTAATGGTACAATCATCACTTTCGAGTGCGTAAACATCCACATCACCTGATCCGGAAATACGAATATCTAAGTCTTCAACTTGAGTATTTCCATTGGTAGCTATTATAGACCCACTGCCACTAATCCGAGCCTCTACTTGATCGATTTTATCAAAACCAATTAACTCTATATCACCCGATCCGGATATTGATAGATCCAAGTCATCGGAAGAGTTAAAGTTTTTAACTTCAACGTTACCACTTCCACTCAACTCAATTGCTCGTACTGATGGCAGTGTTATCTCAATGGATAAATCGTATTGTTTATAACAACCATTTGGCAAAGCAATGCTCCATCTATCTTGGGAAACGGTCTTTTTTAATTTGTCAACGATGTTTTCGTCTCCAGTTACCTGAACACGCTGTTCGGTGCCGTGTATTATTTTCACATTAGCTGATTCTTGCAAATCGATAGCATCAAACGATTCTAAGTCGAATGTCTCCGTTACAATGTCTCCATTTCCCTTGATACAAACACCATTGTTATCGCATGAAGTCATAAAGACTACCAACCCTAAAAAAGACGCCACTTTTAATATACTTGTTTTCATTTTTCTTTTTGTTTGACTGTAAGACAACCTACCCCTTTCTTACCCCTACTTTTCCCTACATTTATTTATAAAAACTTTACTCTACTACTATTTGTAATACAACCAATTGATTATTAGTCAATTAATTTCTCTGACGTAATTATTACTTTGTTTAACTTTTTTATCAAAACATTAAACAAACTTTAAGTGTTCTACCTTCAAACCTTTAAGAAAATGAATAAAAAACGTAATTTTTTAACCTTATTAGTAGCCTTCTCGATGGTTACATTTTTTACAGCGTGTAACGATGATGATGATGACGACATGCCAACAACAACAACCACTGAATCAACCACTATTGTAGATGTTGCAAAAGAAAACAACTTCACAATTCTTGTATCGGCGCTAGAGCGTGTTGATCTTGATGCAGTTTTAATGGGTGAAGGCCCTTTTACAGTATTTGCTCCAACAGATGAAGCTTTTGCTTCCCTTCTAACTGAGTTAGATATCGATGGTCTAGACAAAGTTGACGATGCAACCCTAAAAGAAATTCTATTGAATCATGTTGTTTCAGGAAAAGTAACTAGCGATATGTTATCTGCAGGGTACGTTTCAACAATGGCTTCTGGACCCCAAGACACAAAAATTTCTGCATTAGTAGATTTAACGGACGGTGTTATGATTAACAACAGAGCAAAAGTTGCTACCCCAGATGTAATGGCGAGCAATGGTGTTATTCATGTTGTAAACAAAGTGATTACAATACCTAATTCTGTTGATGCAGCTCTAGCAAATCCATCATTTAGCATTCTGGTTGCTGCGTTGACACGTGACGATTTGACAACTGATTTTGTAGCTACCTTATCTGCAGAAGGTCCTTTCACAATCTTTGCTCCAACGGACAAAGCATTTATGGACTTATTAGCGGGAAATATGGATTGGAACGAATTATCTGATATTCCAGTAAGTGTTTTAGAATCAGTACTGAAGTATCATGTGGTTGCAGGTGATAACGTGGAGTCGACTGAAATCACCGATGGTATGATGCCTGAAACTTTCGAAGGATCTACGATTACAATTAACAATACCGACGGGGTAAAAATTACGGACGCAAACGGTGATGTTGCAACTGTTCAAATTCCGAATGTTCAGACTTCAAACGGAATCATCCATGCAATAGACAGGGTGATTATCCCACAACTGTAACAAACTGTTTTGTACAATAAAATAAATGTCTTGAGTTAAGTTTTCATTTCAATTAAAGAGTCACCTGGGAAACCGGGTGACTTTTTTTCGTTTAGCCAAGATTGAAATAAGCATTTATAGGGAGCATAAAAGAATGCACATTTAAATGCTTAGAAATGGACAATAAAAAAGAGAATAATAGAAGGCAACTACTCTTGAAGCGTCATTAAGTGTTTCTCAACTGCAGACGGAACCATAAATTTAATTCCCCGACCAAGTCTTAGATAACTTCGAATCTGAGTTGACGAAATATTCAACATCGGCCCTTTTAACAAGCGCACTTTTTGATTTTTTGCGAAGTCACCACCAGGGTTATTCTCTCTATTGTAAACGATCAGATCGTACTCCAGCAATATCTGCTCGTGATCTTTCCATTTATCAAAATGTTGAAGATTATCAGACCCGAGGATTAACGCAAATTCGTTTTTAGGATACTTCTTGCCAAGTGCTACGAGTGTATCAAACGTATATGAAGGACGAGGCATATCGAATTCTACATCACACGCTTTAAACCGTGGTTGATCCTCAATAGCCATTTGCACCATCTTTAAACGATCCTTCTCATCATACAAATCAATTGGCGACTTGAGAGGGTTTTGAGGTGACACAACAAACCATATTTCATCCAATTTTATTTGGTCTAAAATAAATTGACTTAATATTAAATGACCCGTATGAATAGGGTTAAATGATCCAAAAAATAAACCGACTCTCATATTTATTGCGCCAAGAAATACTTGACAATACTTTCTGTTTCTTTAAGTGTGTGGGCTAAGATATTATTAATCAATACAATATCAAATTGTTTCTCGAATTTTAATTCTTCATTAGCCTTTCCTATACGTTGCTCTAACTCATGCTCCACCTCAGTTTCACGGTTTTTCAAACGTGTCATGAGTTCGTCAATGCTTGGTGGTCTCAGAAATACCGCAAGTGCCTTTTTGCCATAAATCTTCTTGATATTTAGACCTCCAACTACGTCAACATCAAAAATAACTGATTTTCCGTTTGACCAAATGCGTTCAACCTCAGATTTTAAAGTTCCATAGTACAAGCCCTCATAGACTTGCTCATGTTCTAAAAACTCATCATTTTTTAGTTTTTTCTCAAACTCGTCAGGTGTCAAAAAATAATAATCCTTGCCATCTACTTCATTTGGTCGTTTTGCTCTTGTAGTCGCTGAAATTGAAAACTCTAAGTCATCATTCGAATTAAGTAAATGCTTTACAACCGTTGTTTTACCAGAACCGGAGGGTGCTGAAAATATGACTAACTTACTCATTTATAAAACGTTCAGCGTTTGTTCTTTAATCTTTTCTAACTCTTCTTTCATCACTATGACCAACTCTTGAATAGGGGCATAATTGGCTTTAGAACCAAGCGTGTTAATCTCTCGACCCATTTCTTGACTAATAAACCCAAGTTTTTTTCCGTTTGATCCTTTGTTTAGTTCTTTTTCAAAAAGTTCACAATGGGTGCGGAGTCGATTTTTCTCTTCCGCTATATCTAACTTTTCAAGATAGAAAATTAACTCCTGCTCAAATCGATTCATATCAACATTTCCTTTTTCACGAGCGTATTCGTCAAGGCCTGATAGTAATCGGTCTTTTACAAGTTGTTTTCGTTCTACTTCAAATGTTTCTATGGCTGGAATTTGATTCTTTATCGTAGTATTATGCTCAAGCAACATTGCCATTAGCTCTGATCCTTCGTTTTGTCGGAAGGTGTCAAACTTTTCGTAAGCATCGTCAACGGTTTTAAGGATTTCTTTCCAGTCTGACTCCTCAATGTTTCCTTCTTCAACCGTCATTACGTCTGGCAACATTAGTATGCTGCGCAATATGTCTTTATCGTTAGTACCCAATTCATCACTGAGTGACTTGATTTGTTCGAAATAGTGTTTGGCAAGAGCCGTATTTATTGTTGATCCTTCTGCGGCTTCGCCTACGGGATCGATAGTGAGGGTGCACAATACTGAACCTCTTATTAACAATTTCGAAAGGTACTTTCTAAGAAGTGGTTCCTTTTCTGCTAACGCCTTTGGAGTTCTTAAATTGAGCTCTAAAAACTTACCATTAAGCGATTTTATTTCAATTTTTATTTGATACTTTTTGGTGATTTTTTCGGCACTACCATAACCAGTCATTGATCGAATCATGCCTTTTTTCTATTTGTATTCACCAAGTATACGCCAACGAAAATCACAATGGCAAAAATAACTTTTTCCAAAGAAAGACTTTGGTTCCCAGCGTTTATTGCAATAATAGTTGCAATTACAGGTTGAAGATAAATATAAGACGCCACTAAATTTGGAGTAGCTTTTTGGACAGCCCAACCATTAAGCAAATAAGCCACAAAGGTTGTCATAACGGCAACAAAGGCTATAGCATACCAAATTTTTGGAGGAAAACTAGCAAACTCTGCAACCTGAAGATCCTTCCAAGCAAAAGGAAGTACCATTAATACCCCGATTAAGAATAGATTCTTTATCACAAAAATTGTAGAGTATTTTGACAATAGTCGCTTTACATATACCAAATAAAAGGCAAAACTGGTTGCATTCAACAACACCATCGTGTCACCCCAAGCATGACTACTTGAAAACGAAAACTTCATTCCTCCTATTAAAAAAAGTGCACCAACTCCTGCGATTACCATTCCGATAGCTTGCCATAGTCTGATCCTATCTTTTAAGACTATCACGGAGAATATCAGCACAAATACAGGTGCATTCAACATCAAAACAGAAGCGTTAATCTCTGATGTATACGATAATCCATTAAAAAATAACAGCATATTACCAACTACACCAAATGTTGCTGCGATTATCATATCCAAGTAATCGCGCTTATCAATTACTTTTTCTTTTTTGCCAAATAACGAAATGATGTTAAAGAGCACTGCAGCAACAACTACTCGAATAAATACAAAGCCAGATGGGCCTAAATAGGTTGGCATTACACCTTTGGCTATGGTGTAGTTCGCACCATAAATCAATGCGACGGTTAGTAGTGCTAAATGAACACGAAGATTGTTTTTCATTCGGGTCAAAGTTAGATATTCAGAACTCCTACATGAATACAAAGTTTTACCATGTTTTTCCTATGTAGAATTGTTCTATATTGTTTTCTATTTCGCAATGTTTCCCATTTTTGGATATTATTGTCTAATTTTGAACCAAATATTGGTGAGAGCCGATATTTTGAACTACTATTACTTAATTATTGATGAAATGGAACTAAAGAACCAACCCCGGTTAGGTTTGGAATTACGTCTTAATAAAAAGATTGTAATTGTAACCCTCTCAGCTGCAATTATTAGTGCTGGAAGCTTTATCTACTCAAACTTATCTTCTTCTCACGACAGTCTTGCAGACACACAAAGTGACTCAAATTTTTCATGTATTGGCCCTGCTGGTATTGGAGACAACTCGACAAACAGATTTTGCTATGACTTGGACTCATTAAACTATCAAAATAATGAGGAGGTTTCTGAAGTCCCAAACATTGGAGGAAACGGAACGAGTTGGTCACAATCTAATGTTTCATCAAAACCACTATTCAAAACTGGCGATAACGGATTTAATGGCCATCCTGTTCTAGAATTTGACGGGAATGACGATTTCCTAGCAATGACTGACCAAAATGATTTAAACAAAGCTGCTTCGTCGGAAAGAACTTACACGATAGTTTTTAAAACCAGCGATAATATTAGCGACCGACAAGTTTTATATGAAGAAGGTGGCACCACCCGTGGAATTAATCTCTACATATACAATAACAAGTTGTACTTAGGAATGTGGAACCGAGCAAATGATGGAAACGATGCACCATGGGTCTTTAAATCGGTAGACTCCGTTATCAGTACCAACACAAAATACATTGTTACGCTGATCTATGATGGTAGCACGGACAATACAACTTCAGGTAGAATGCTAGGTTATTTGAACAGCGGTTATATGGGCTCTGCAACTGGTGTTGGCAAACTTTATGGCCACAGCGACGACATTGGACTAGGCGCAATGAACCAAAACTCTTATTTCGAAAATGGCAGTGGCAATGGTACTAAGCACTACTTTAAAGGAAAAATTGCAACATTCGTTCAATACAATTATGCCTTAGATTCTGCAGATCGAACTATCCTAGAAAACAGTCTTTCTACAAAATTCGATATTGATATCGCCAATGACTTGTACACGCACGAGACCAATGGCTTCGAACATAACTTAGCCGGAATTGGCCGTACATCAACCGACTTTAACAATTGTGCTTCTGCAGGATCATTAATAGAAATTAATGACCCCTCAAGCTTGGACGTTGGCGACTTTTTACTGTTTGCATACAATCTTGACAATGGTGCAACAACCAACAATAATCCAGATAGTATTACTTCTCGTTGGAATAAATCAATTCAACTAAGCGAGCAAGGAGATGTCGGAACTGTTGACATTCGTTTTAATCTTGACATTCCTGAATTTGATATTCAAAATGGCCAAGGCGTTCGCTTATTAATTGACTTAGATGGAGACGGAAATATGCAAAACGCAAGCCGTGTTTCTGGGGTTTATGACCAAGATTCTAAAACAATATTCTTTGACGATGTTACTATTGGAAATAATACAATGCTCACCATCGGAACTATAGGTTCTGAGAATGCATTACCTGTTGAGTTTTTATATGTAAAAGCATCTTGGAGCATGGATGATGTAGACCTTAAGTGGGCAACAGCTATGGAGGAAAACAATAGTCACTTTGTTATTGAACGCACCCATGATGGCTCCCATTGGGAAGTACTTGACGAAATTGCAGGTGCTGGAAATTCAATGAATGTTTTGACATACTACTATACTGATTACACTCCGTATCATGACGTAAATTTTTATCGTATCAAACAAGTTGACTTCGATGGAAAATATGAATACTCCGAAGTTGTTATGGCAAATAAAGCAGTTGAACAAAATGGAAAAGACATAAAACTATTTCCAAACCCAGCCAAAGACATGGTTTTTATTGAGACGCCTAATAGTGCAACTGGAGGGAAAATATCTATTGTGGATATTGGAGGTCGAATTGTGCGATCGGAATCATTTAATTCAAACGAAGTCTTAAAACTAGATGTTCAACTTCTACCAAGTGGTGTATACTTTGTAAAACTGCAAGACACAGATACTAAAATCGGTAAAAGACTTGTAATTAAGCATTAATCCAACCCTAAAACCCTTAGATCCCATGGGTTCTGTGAATATACTATCTGCTGATTTTTTATAGACAATGGCCCAGAAATGTTGTTTGTAAAAAGACTTCCAGTTCCCAACCCTTGAGGCATAGACGGATAATGAGTGCTTACCCATTGTGCTATTGCATTTAGTCCAATGTTTGACTCCAATGCAGATGTAGCCCACCAGCCAACCTCATGTTTTGTCGCTAAATCAATCCATTGATTTGCATTAGAAAAACCTCCAATTAAGTTTGGTTTTAATATCAAATACTGAGGACGTATTGCTGAAAGCAAGGTATTTCCGGTAGACTCTTTTTGAACGTTTATTCCGATTAACTCTTCATCCAAAGCAATATCAATTATTCGTTCTCTACACAATTTACCCATAACATCCCATTTGAGAGGTTTAACGGGTTGTTCGATGCTGTGAATGTCAAACCTTGCAAGGTCTTTTAATTGTTTACTAGCTTCATCTGGCTGAAACGCTCCATTGGCATCTAGCCGAATCTCCAACTTCCACGAATCAAATTCGTTTCTAATCTTTTCTAGGAGTCTGCATTCAGCGTCAAAATCGTGTGCCCCCACTTTGAACTTGATACACCGATATCCGTCTTTAATTTTCGAAACTGCTTCTTGATACATTGCATCAAGATCTGCCATCCACACTAAACCATTAATATTGATTGGCGTTCCCGAATAAAAATCACATTCAAATATTTGACGTTTTCCACCATTTATGAAGTCATTATATGCCGTTTCTAATCCAAATTTGATACTTGGAAAAGCATCCAATTCTAATTCTTCGATATCTGCTCCAGAAACAAAGTCGCTACAATATGCATCGAGTCTGTCTCTGTAATTTTCGACGTCATCTATGCTTAATAGCTCTAACGGCGCTGCCTCACCAATTCCGAACGTATTGCCTTGCCGCAACACGACATAATAAATTGAGCGTGTTTTAAAAACATTCCTACTAGTTGTGGCAGGTTTTTTAAAAATTAGTTCATGTTCGACAATTTCAAACTCCATTACACCAAAATTAAGGAGATTACAATCACAAGAAGTAAATTCAGCAACACATGAAATTTTAAAAGTTTGTTGTAATAAGGCCTGTTTTCAGGCGTATTCGACAACGATTTTAAGCGTATCCAATGTACAATATAAAGAGGTGCAATGAGATACATAAGCAAACCATTATTCCCAACATTCAAATGCACAAAAACTCCAAGCGATATAAAAGCAAGTAAAACAAGAACAAGTTGATACACTTCAGCACCGGACTTTTTTAGTCGAACTGCTAACGTGATTTTGTTGTTTCTTAAATCACCATCAATGTCTCGAATATTATTCACGTTTAGTACACCAGCTGCCAACAAACCTATTGCACTGGCAGGTAGTATCGACCAATAAAACCCATAATCCAATTGATTAGTTTGCAAATAATAAACCCCTAAAACTGACACCAATCCAAAAAAAACGAATACTGCAACATCGCCCAACGAGCTGTAACCGTAAGGGTTTTTACCCGCAGTATATTTTAGAGCCGCTGCAATAGCAAAAAATCCAACCAAAAGCAAAACGAAAGCATCGGTATTGAGGGAGGTCAGAGATACGTATAAAAGTAAAACTCCGGATACTAATGTCGCAAGAGAGGTAACAATCAACGCTATTTTCATCTGGGCAATAGTTAAACTACCACTAGCCAAGGCGCGATCTGTTCTTGAGGCATCATCCGTTCCTTTCTTGAAATCGCCATAGTCATTGGCAAAGTTTGATAATACCTGAAGCAAGATTGCAGTGAACAATGCAAGTAACGTAACGGTCCAGTTGTGTTTATGATAGAATCCAGCAAGCACCGAACCCATCATTATCGAGGCGATAGCCAGTGGAAGCGTTCTTAAACGGGCAGCTTGAATAAACGCTTTGACCATATTAAGATTACTTAATTACGTCTAACTCTTTTCCAATCTTAATGAAGGCGTTAATGGTTTTATCTAAATGACTTTTCTCATGACCAGCAGAAACCTGAACACGTATACGTGCCTGTCCTTTGGGAACCACTGGAAAATAAAAACCAATTACATAAATACCTTCTTCTAATAATTTTTCAGCAAAGACTTGAGAAAGCTTTGCATCATATAACATAATAGGAACAATGGGATGTGTTCCTGGCTTCATATCAAAACCTGCTTCAGTCATTTTTGATCTAAAGTACGTCGTATTCTCCTCTAATTTGTCACGTAGATCCGTAGTTTCTTGCAACATATCAAGCACAGCAATACTTGCTCCTACAATTGAAGGTGCAACCGTATTTGAGAATAAATAAGGTCTTGAACGTTGTCTCAACATGTCAATTATTTCCTTTCTCCCAGAAGTAAAACCACCTGAAGCACCACCTAATGCTTTTCCAAGTGTTCCAGTAATTATGTCAATCTTACCAACTACACCACAATGCTCATGAGTACCTCGTCCAGTTTTACCCATAAATCCACTTGCATGACATTCATCAATCATTACGAGGGCTTTGTATTTTTCAGCCAACTCTACAATTTTATCAAGCTGCGCAATAGTTCCGTCCATAGAAAAAACACCATCCGTTACGATAATTCTGTTATTCGCATTTTGGCTCTCTTTTAGACATCGCTCTAAGTCTTCCATGTTGTTGTGCTCATATCTAAATCGAGCAGCTTTACACAACCGAACACCATCAATAATAGACGCATGATTCAAGGCATCACTGATTATCGCATCATCAGGACCTAACAATGGTTCAAAAACCCCGCCATTTGCATCAAAAGCAGCCGCGTACAAAATAGTATCTTCAGTTCCTAAAAATTCCGAAATTTTACGCTCTAACTCTTTATGAATATCCTGAGTTCCACAAATAAATCGAACCGAAGACAAACCATAACCGTGCGTATCAATAGCCTTTTTTGCCGCATCAATGACTCTCGGATGCGATGAAAGTCCAAGATAATTATTTGCACAAAAGTTTATTACTTCTTGACCCGTAGATAAGGTGATGTCGGCAGCCTGTGGCGAACTAATAATTCGTTCTGATTTATACAATCCAGCATCTTTAATGCCTGTCAATTCTTTTTCTAAATGCGGTTTAAGCGTTTCGAACATATATGAGTTTTTTATTAGGACAAAACAACGGTTTTTTTTTTGATTAACGACAGGGTATTCCTATTTCAACATTGCATATCAAAGTACTTTTTTATAGCCAATTAATCATTCAGCCTAAAAAACGCCCGTTTTATCGGCAAATACCAACCTTTTCAGTCGTTGTTGGTTTGGATAGTATTGGCTTAAATAATTGTTACTTTTGCCGCAGTTTATAGGCAGGTAACATTTAACACCAACTATTAACGAACACTCAAGATAAACGAATGGCAGAAGATTATAACAAGAAGCCTAAAATTGTGAAAAAGGATTCTAATAATTCAGGCAAACCTGACAAAAAAGGAAACTTACCGCGGTTTAACATGAATTGGATTTACGTGCTTATTGCCGTAATATTCATTGCCATGTATTTTTTACCAGGCAACCGAGAACAAACGCTTCAAACTCGGGAATTACACGAAATGTTGGCCAAAAAAGAGGTCAAGAAAATTGAAGTAATCAACAAAAGTAAAGCGTATATATACCTTACTGATTCTGCAAAGAAGCTGGAAAAGTATACAGAGAAAAATCGCGACAAGGGATTGTCAGCAATGAATCCGAAGTCTCCAGATTTTACAATTAAACAAATCCCAGACTTTAAAACTTTCAACGAAGGAATTGATGAAGCGCAATCCGAGATCCCAGAAGCAGACCAAATTTTGGTCGATTCGCGCGAGGAGGAAGATTATAGTGGAATATTTAATTGGATAATCTTCTTTGCATTACTTTTTGGTTTTTGGTATTTGATGATGCGCCGAATGGGTGGTCAAGCTGGTGGAGGTGCCGGTCAGATTTTCAATATCGGTAAATCAAAGGCTCAACTGTTCGACAAAGACACGAAAGTAAACGTAACATTTAAGGATGTTGCGGGACTTGAGGAAGCAAAAATAGAAGTAATGGAAATTGTGGATTTCTTAAAAAATCCAAAAAAATACACGCAGCTTGGTGGTAAAATCCCTAAAGGTGCACTGCTTGTAGGCCCTCCTGGTACAGGTAAAACGTTATTAGCAAAAGCGGTGGCCGGAGAGGCAAACGTTCCATTTTTCTCATTATCAGGTTCTGATTTTGTGGAGATGTTTGTTGGTGTTGGAGCGTCGCGTGTTCGTGACTTATTCAAACAAGCAAAAGAAAAAGCACCATGTATCATCTTTATTGATGAAATTGATGCCATCGGACGAGCACGTGGTAAAAATGCCATGCAAGGTTCAAACGACGAACGTGAAAATACCTTGAACCAATTACTGACCGAAATGGACGGTTTTGGAACTGACTCAGGTGTAATCATTTTAGCAGCAACGAACCGTGTTGATGTTTTAGATTCTGCACTATTGAGAGCGGGTCGATTTGATCGTCAGATATACGCAGACATGCCTGATCTAAATGAACGTCGAGCAATCTTTGATGTTCACTTAAAGCCTTTGAAAATTGAGAAAACCTTAGATCGTGATTTCTTAGCTCGTCAAACTCCAGGTTTTAGTGGTGCTGACATTGCCAATATGTGTAATGAAGCAGCATTGATTGCCGCTCGAAAGGATAAAAAAATTATTGAGAAACAAGATTTCTTAGATGCCGTTGATAGAATTATAGGCGGTTTAGAAAAGAAAAATAAAATCATTACTCCGGAAGAAAAACGTGCAGTAGCGGTTCACGAAGCCGGACATGCCACGGTGAGTTGGTTGTGCGAACACGCTAGCCCATTGGTAAAGGTTACTATTGTACCGCGGGGACGTAGTTTAGGAGCTGCTTGGTATTTGCCAGAAGAGCGACAAATAACAACGACCGAGCAACTTCTTGATGAAATGTGCGCAACCTTAGGTGGACGCGCCGCTGAGCACGTAACATTTGGTAAAATTTCTACAGGTGCTTTGAGTGATCTTGAAAAAGTAACACGACAAGCTATGGCTATGGTTTCAATCTATGGATTGAATGATAAGATAGGAAACGTTTCGTACTACAATATGAACGAAGGTTTTACCAAGCCATTCAGTGAACAAACTGCTGCTCTTATTGATTCAGAAATTAAGAAAGTTACCGATGAACAATATCAGCGTGCAATCAAAATCTTGTCAGACAACCGGGATAAGCTAGATCAACTTGCTGCGAAATTGTTGGAGAAAGAGGTGATTTTCAAGGAAGATTTAGAAGCTATTTTTGGGAAGCGCCCTTGGGAAAAGGCAGAACAACCTTTTAAAAATAGAGAAGAGACAACAAGTCATCCTGTAGAGGAAACTAAAATTAACGCTCCTATTCAGGAACAATCTGACGAACCATCTAGCGAAGATGATTCAAAGGAAGAGTAAGACAAATCTTACCATAAAAAAGAAGGCTTCTCATTACTGGGAAGCCTTTTTTGCATAATTAATATATTGGTTTAAAAACCAAAGTCTTATTCGCTGTACTTAGTTTTTGACAACTTTTTTTAGTTGAACTGTTCCATTTGAAAGCTGTGCTTGTAAAATGTACATACCAGCATTTACCGAAGTAAAATCCAACTCTACAATTGAATGATTTAAATTGTTGTCGAAGCTCTTTACGATCGAACCATCCAGGCCAATCAACTGAAAAGATTCTGCATTTGGGATGTCAACGGTAACCATGCCGTTTGAAGGATTCGGATAAATAGTCCAGTTTGTAGTATTATCTTCAACACCATTCGTTCCACTGTCATATTCGTATGTAATTTTCTGCATGTTACTGTACGTCTTGCCTGTAGGTTCGTAAATTTCAGTCAACTCTTCAGTTAGCTGATTTTTTAGATTCCATGTATTCGTGATTCGTGCATTTGGGACATATGAAGACGTGTTCAAATCATATAATTCAACTTCTGTTTTTATAACATTGTTGTGATCATCGTATGTATACAAAAACCTGTATTTCGGGATACTAAACGTTTTCTTCACCTTATCAAAATCAAAATGAATCGTTTCAGTAAGTAGCCGAGTTGTGAAATCGTATTTGTTTTCAATTCCCTCTGTCTCTACCCATGCATTATTGACCCAATCATATTTCCATTCTTGACCCACCTGTCTATTTTGAGTATAAAAGAATGTGGTTTTGTCGTGATTTAGCAATTCACTGTTGTACTTAACTAATGTTGTTTTACTCCCCACAAGTCCGTTGATATTTGGCTTTGAAACGCTGTGAGAAACAGTATCCCAAGCCATAAGCGATAACTCATAACCATAAACTGTAGAGTATGTTTCAAATTTATATAGCTGACCACTTACACTCATTACTCCTATGCTGTTCGACATTTTTGAATAAACTGTATACTTCTTCGCACTTAAATCCCATCGGTCTATATAATTCCGAATTGCATATCGATCGCCGTTTAGTTCTGTATAGACAATCGTTGCTTTTTCTCTGTTGTCCCAATCGTTAATATTAAAATCGTATTGGCTAGTTTCTATCTCTACAGAATCAAAATCATTGTGATACACATGATCGTTTTTAAGTTGAAAGTACCACTCAGAGTTGTTGGCATCCCAGCCATATTGTATTCTTTTTTTAGGGTAATTCTGACCCACAGCCATTGTGGTAACAAGTAGTAAAAGTCCGGTAATTGTTTTGTTTTTCATTATGTGATGTTTGTAATATGTGTAGTACTATGAGCATATTACAAGGCAGAACGTTGCATATCTTATTGATAATTCGTGATTTAACTAAAATTCGCCTGGGATTTATCAGCTGTAATATCGCGACAGTATTACACTACGGGCGAAAACATAGTAAAATAACTACAACCCCAAACCAAGCTGACCAGTTTTACTAAAAAGAGTTTCGTTCAAAGAAAACCGCTCATTGTTAAGGTTGTATTTCTTAGTCGCGATTTTGAACTGCTGTTTTATCATATTCGCATAATTCCCTTCCCCAGACATCCGTGTTTTAAAACGCGAATCTTGCAAACTCCCTCCATGACAATCTGCTATATGCATTAATATTTTTTTCTTGCGATCCGGGAAATGTCTTTCAAGCCAATCGCTAAATAACTCTTCAACACAACCATTAAGTCGTACAATAGTATGTCGTAACACAGTGGCTCCTGCTCTTGAAACCGTGTTTGCCATATCCATAATTTCATGACTATTTAACGCTGGAATAATTGGTGCCATCATAACCCCGACTGGGATGCCTGCTTCTGATAGTTTTTCGATTGTTTGTAATTTGCTCTTAACGGAAGCGGTACGTGGTTCCAAAATTCTGCGCAACGAGTCGTCTAATGAGGTTATACTCAGCACTACATACGTTAATTGGTCTTTAGCCATTTCTTGTAAAATGTCGATATCCCTCGTCACTAAACTGTTTTTAGTAATAATTCCTACGGGATTTTTATGCGTTCTACATACCTCTAACAAGCCACGTGTAATTTTCAATTTGCGCTCAATAGGCTGATAACAATCCGTATTTCCACTAAGCATGATGCCTTCACCTTTCCAGCTCGGGCTTTGAAATTTCTTTTTTAATAACGAGGCAGCATCCTTTTTAACTAAAATGACATTTTCAAAATCTACACCACCACTATACCCCCAGTATTGATGTGTTTCACGCGCATAACAATACGTACAACCATGTTCGCAACCTTGGTATGGGTTCATACTCCAACTCAATGGGACGTCAGGACTATTCACCTGATTGACAATACTCTTAGCGTTGATTTCGATAATTTTTGTCGAAGGCACACCAGCGTCTTCCAAGCGCTCTCCCTCATCCGGAACGTATTGGTTTTTGTCAAACCGATTGTGTGAATTTATGCTTGTCCCTCTACCTTTAATCATAATGCATTATACTTTCCAATCAACTGCAAATGCTATCATATATCCAATTGTTGGATAAGTTTTAGGTTATGAACAACGTTTTGGCTGTGGTATCGTTGGCGTCCCACAGTAAGAATGCTCAATAGCCATTAAAGTATGCCGGCTTTTTCATGCTAATAACATTTCTAATTTACTTTTCCATTTTTCCCAATCCTTCATTTCTTTAGTCTGTAAATCCATAAATTTCTGGGTATGATCGTGATGAATCAGATGACACAGTTCATGCACGATTACATATTCAATACAGCCTCTTGGCGCCTTGATTAATTCTGGGTTCAAAATGATTTTTCCTTTAGGTGTGCAACTGCCCCAACGTGTGGGCATTTCTCGCAATACAATTGAACTAGGTTCCACTTTGTATTTCTTGAATTTTTCAATAAGAGGCTCTGCAGTCGAATGGAATTTTGATCTTGCATGTTCCAAATACCAATTATTTAAGAGCTTTTTTACTCTTGTCTTATCATGAGTTTTTACTTCAATAAACTTCCCTTTCAGCTTTACTGATTCCTTTTCGTTTTCTTCTACTTTAAGCAAATATTGTCTTCCTAGGTACAAGTGCGTTTCACCCGAGATGTATTTCCGTTTAGTCGTTTTTGGATGATAGGCTAAGAAAAAACTTTGCTGCTTGATAATCCAAGGAGCTTTCTTGTGCAGCTTTTCTTCTATTTTTGAAATCGGACTATCATTCGGCGCTTTAACCAATACGTCCATATCAGGGGTAACCGTGATACCTAAAGTCTTTCTCTCAGAATATTCAATCTGATAGTCAATTTGCTTTGAACCGAATTGAATAGAAGCCATCATCATTTATAACGGAGTTTAGCAACTTCAATGCAGCTGTTCGCAATTTGATCCATTTCTCCGAAGGTTAATGAGACATTGTATTTATCTCTAACCTCATCAATTAAGTAGTCTCCAATTTCAATTAGAAGCTTTCCGGTAATATTTGATTTGTGCTGCCAATCGATAATCGGTTTTTCTGTATCCAATACCGATTCACTTATCAAATCATCAATATGTATGGCTGATTGAACTGCAATCTCTCTTCTCACTACAGCGTCTTGAACTTTGTCGACAAGTGATTCTAATGTTAATCCATAAAACGCTTTAGCTACTTCTCTTTTCTGTAAACTCTCCGGAATATCACTGTCAGTATGAGCCAGCACATTTTCCATGATTTCTTGAACTTTACTCAAGTACTGAGCTTCATTGATTCTCTTTTCTTCGTATTCTGCAATCGTCTCCGATAGCATTTGAGAAAACTTCTTGTAGAAAGCTGGGTCTTCATCCATCTTCTCAGAAATATGCTTTGCAGTTCTGCTGGCTATTTTATCCGCTTTTGCAGCTTTTCCAGTTGTGTTTTCGACTTCTTGTTGAAATTTTTCTTTATCAAAAATGTTTACAAGCTCTGTGATGACTTGAACTTTTTCAGTTGTGATATGCGTATCAATAAGTTTCTGGATTTGACCTTCATATTGTTTGTAATCAACTGCATCCGAGTACCGCTCTACTACAGCCATTCTTAACTTCATGAACATGGCTAAATCTTCCTTATAGCGATCAATTGTTTTTTCGTCCACCTCCTTATGGAATTGCATGGATGAAAGTGCCAGTTTCAATCCTTTGGCAAAGGCAGCAAGTTTATCATAGAACACAACGCGTATTGCCTCATCCTTTAGTAATAGCTGGTACGCCTCTGCATCACGTTTATTTGTGATCGTTTTGAAGATGTCCCACAATTCCGAATGCTTTTGAGGAAGCTTTTGTATTTCCTCATTGATGTTTGTTAAAGTACCTTCTAAATCATCCGCATCAAAATCTTCAAATGAAGAATACATAGTTAGGGCATCATCCAAATTCTCTATTACACCATAATAGTCAATGATGTAGCCAAACTCTTTATCCGGATAAATCCGGTTCACTCTCGCAATTGCTTGCAGCAGTTTGTGACTTTGTAAATTTCGGGTGAGGTAAAGAACTGTATTCTTAGGTTCGTCAAATCCTGTTAGGAGTTTATCTACAACGATAATAATCTCTGGGGCTTCCTGGTTTTTAAATCGACTGATTATGTTTTTCTCATAGGTCTTTGAGTTCCCATGTTCGTCCATCATGCGTTTCCAAAATCGATTCTCTTTTTCGGATGATTTCTCATACGCACTGTCTTCACCTTCTCGTTCATCAATTGATGATATGAGCACCTCACTTGATACAATCCCTATTTCATCCAGAAACTCTTTGTAACGGATGGCATTCACCTTTTTGTCACACACTAATTGAGCTTTGAACGGAGTGCCTTGCCAGTTGTCTCTAAAGTGCAAACTAACGTTCCATGCAATTGCATATATTTTTTGTTCGGCACTGTTCAATTGATCAGCACGACTAAATTTCTTTTTGAAATCAGCCTTTTGATACTCGGTTAATGGTTCTGAAACCATTTCGAAAAATGTATCCAATGGACTGGCATTCACCGTTTGTTTTGCCAATCGGCCTTCGTATAAAAGCGGCACAACTGCCTTGTCTTTTACAGCTTGATCCACCGTATAAGCATCTATAATTCCTCCAAACTTAGCAGCAGTGCTTTTGTCTTTTTTGAATAGTGGTGTCCCCGTTAAAGCAATGAAACAGGCGTTTGGCAAAGTCTTTTGCATTTCAATGTTGAAAGTTCCGTTTTGTGATCGGTGACCTTCATCTACTAGCACAAATATGTCATGGCTATCCAGTGGCTTGCTGATTTTTTTCATAGCAGCCACAAACTTGTTGATGATAGTGGTTACAACTGCATCACTTTTACTTTCTAATAAATCAACTAGTCTTTTTCCTGTTGATGCATTCTCCACAAATCGCCCGCATTTTCTGAATGTCCCTGTAATTTGTCTATCCAAATCGGTTCTGTCTGTTACCAATATGATTTTTGGATTGCGAATGCTTCTATCCATGGCAATAGCTTGAGCCAGCATGACCATGGTAAGTGATTTCCCACTTCCTTGTGTGTGCCATATTACACCGCCTTGTCTGCTTCCGCCTTCTATACGATGTATTCGTTTTATCGATTTCTTTATGGCAAAATATTGTTGATAGCGTGCAATCTTTTTTGTGCCATTATCGAATAAAATAAAGTTGAAAATTAAATCCATCAAACGCTTAGGCCTGCACAATCCAAAGAGGTACTCATCTTGTAGCGTTGGTAGAATATTTTCACTTTCAAGTGCATCAAAATAGTTTCTTACATACCTAAATCGGTCGGAGAATAGTTTATCCTTTTCACCTTTTGTTAAAGGCTGATTCTTCAGCTCTGCTAATTTCTGATGGTATTGTTTTTCTTCGGTTTCTGAATCAAACTTTTCTTGCCATTTAGACCAAAATTTTTCTGGGGTAGCATTGGTGGCATAAGAGGCTTCTTGCGTGGCTATGCTCAAGGATAATTGGGAATAAACATACAAACCTCTAATCCCATCTTCTTGTTGGTTTCGCAAATGCTGACTGATAGCCTGTTTTAAAGGCTCCTTCATGTCGGGCCGTTTGCACTCGATGATGGTAATTGGAATACCATTAACGAACAATACTAAATCGGGACGGTAGTGTTCTTTGCTGGTACTGCGCATAACGCTATATTCTTCTGTAACATGAAAGACATTGTTTTCAATGTGCTCCCAGTCGATATAGCGTAGCGTATGACTTTTCTTATCACCATCTATGCTTTGCTCTAGTGCTTTTCCAAGTGTAAGCAAGTTGTAGGCGGTCTCGCATGCATTTATGTAACCTTCATTCATGGGTAATTCCTTCAATGCACGAATGCCCATTTCTATATTACCGGAGGTAAATCGTTCTTCTCTTTTACTACCAATTTTAATGGAGTTGATTTCTTTCAGTTGCTTACGCAGGACATCTTCAAGAATTACCTGTGTGGATTTATCACCTCTGAATTGCAAAGCTTCAACTGGCGTAAGATATTGATAGCCCAATTTTTGCAGCATTTGTAATGCTGGAATCTGGCTGATATGGTCTTCTTTAAAACTTGGTGTTTCCATTATTTTATCATTTTTAGAGAATCGGAAGCCCGATACAGAGAATTGAAATTTGTCGGTTCCGGAACCAATACAGAGAATTCGCAGCCAGATACAGAGAATTGAAAACCAGGCGAATAACGTATTAATGTATTGATAATCAGCGTTTTGAAAGTGTTGTGAATTAACAACTCTATCTCTTGTAGCTGCAATACAAAGAATAGGACCGTCTCTTTTAGCTTCTTCTTTAGCTTCTTCATCTTTGGTATACAGAGAATCATTAACGGCATATAGACAATTAGCTGCTTATTCATATTTACCTCTTAGTTCTGCAATAACTGCACTTAGTAAAACATCACCTGTTAGATCAGCATGTTTATCAGCAATAGAATATCGAGCACCTTTTATTTTCCCTTCAACTTTCAGCACTTTATCTTCCATTAGCTTCTTCATCAGGTATTTTATTTGATTTCTTGAAAGAGAGTCTTTTAGCATTTCTTCGAGGTCACCTATTTTCAAAGCATTTCCCTGCAAGGCGAACAGTATCTGTTCTATTTCTTTTACCATGTATCGTTTGCCTATTCTCAGACTCTCATTGACCAAAGCATGATAATCCTGGGATAATGTGTAGCGATTGGTATGACCTGAAACCTTTTCAACTAAACCTGATTTCTCTAATTGGCTTACGATTTCGGTTTTCAAGTTTTGGAAAATGCCGTTCCGTATTTTGCAAAGCGTAATGATTTGCTCTACGCCCAATTTGGGTTCTTTCTCGCTGTTTTGGTATTGGCTTACGAATACATGAAAAGCCTTGTCGATAATTTCAGTTCTTAGGGTAAGCGAAACCTGAAACATATCCGAATTTTCATAATCCGGCTCGGCTTTACCTTCTGATAGGGTGACGGAGAAAATCTTATCTACACCTTGCCCGCTACGTTCCACCAATCCGGTCTTTTCTAAAATTTCAGTCATCAGGCGACTCCTAGGTGTGCTGCTTACCGTAAGTATGTTCTCAATGGTTACACCTTTAGGGAAACCGCCTGGATTTGCAATGGTGATTTTATCTGGATATTGTTTTACAACCGCTTCGCTGGTAATGGTATAATCTCTGTGGGCAATTGCATTGAGAACGGCTTCACGAATTACTTCTTCGTTAAAATCATATAGATCGAAAATATATGCTCCGGACTGAATTGGATACTTTCGATTGAGTGTGGGTTGATTAATGAGCTTCCAGATAGTGTCAATGGCAATGAACAAGGGTTCATCAACTACTTCTCGGCTATCGTGGTGTATTTGTGCTTCGCTGTTGCGAAACTCCCAAATGGTTTTGCTTTGGGGAAGTTTATTATGAATGACTTCTTTTTTAGCGAGTAGGATCAGTGCCGCATAGGTGAGCTTACCATTGTCGAGCAATTTTAAATCGGTCAAAACTTGCTCGGTACTGAGTTGCAAAAAGCCAGTATTCTTTTGTTTTCGGGCATAGCTTTCTTTCAACTTTTTTATGGCCACTTCATCCAGATCGCCTATGCCGATGCCTTCACAAAACTTGGCTGAGAAGTCGGGTTCTTGTTCTTGAATGATAGACAGATACATCTCATCTGACATTCTATCCAGACCGTCACCAACTCTCATCAATGGCACATCATTAAAATACAAAGGCTTGCCAATCGGTCGAGAAGGAATTTTGATAACCAATACACGATTGGTTCCTTCATAAAGTACTTCAGTTTGTATTCTTACTCCGGTATCTCGATAAACGTCTTGCTCCAATTGGCCTTCTCTACCTTCATACGCTTTTGAGCCACAAACATCATGCGGGTGCGCATCTTTCAATCCAAAGACCAAATAACCGCCTTTTTCATTGGCAAAAGCCACGGTATATCCTAGCACACTTTTACGACTGCTATTGTAGGCATATTGATTCTTTGCCTCTTTAAATTCAACTTTATCTTCGCTTTCTTTAAGCTGTTTTAGTTCCGCTATTGTCATAGGCTAATGCTTTTTGTCTTTGGGCGGATTTGGATCATTGCCATAGCTATTGGGGTTTTGAATTTTTCCATCTCGCTTATGAGGGATTAATTCAGCACCATCTTTCTTGGCCTTTTCTTTACTCCATTGCATGGCATCTTCCTTTTTGTCAAAGTGCTTTGATGCTCTTTCGGCATTATTCTTTTTTGCATCCCAACCACCTTTGTCTTTATTGGGGACTATGTGTATTTCTTTACGCTTTGTCATTTTTAGTTAGTTTGTTATTTCATCTAAAATTATCTTCCAATTATTTACATAAATCATAGTTTTCTCTGAGTATTTATGACCGTTAGGCTGCTGGGTTTTTTTTCTAGAAACAATATGCTTGTACACAAATTTTTGATCACCATTATTATACTTACCATTTTTCATTTGGTCTAATTTATCTACTGGAACAACAAAGAAGTCATTGAATTCTAACCAATAACCAACCATGATATCGGCACATTTTTTTTCGTTCTCGGTTAAGGTAAAATGGCAAGAATTTTTATCTGACTCTTTGGAGGTGGAGATCCGTCTTTGTCGCGTTTTTACTTCAACTCTTACTTTTATCCCCGTTCTAGCGTCACGAATACCCACGTCATAGCCACTTTCAGAATAATTTTTGAATACTTCTAAATGCTCATGGTTATAGGTTAACTCGTATAGTTTAAATAGTACCATTCCTTCCCCTATATTGCCTACAAGCGCCTGAATATTTTGCGGTACTTTTTCGTTTATATCCATAGTTACCCTTTTAAATCTTTAAAATTATGTTTAGACAACTTCAACCGTTTCTTCCCCGTCAACAACACCTGCATCATTCCCTTTTTCTGCTCTTTAAGCTTGTCCGTTTTTGCTTTGAGAAGGTTCAATTCTTTGTCAGCGGCTTGTAAAACTTGTGCAATGGCGGTTTGCTCTTCAAGTGATGGATGAGGAATTTTAACAATGCAATAATCATTATAGCTTATTTGCTTGCCATCACGTATCCCAATTACAGCAGTTGCCAGTCGACCTATGAACTCATATGATTTATAATATTGCTTATAAAACTCGTCATTGATTTCCTCTTTTGGCTTAAGGACAATGTAGGCTGGACTTACAACTCCTCTATGATAAGAGTATTCAAGACCACCTTGGAATGAGCGAAGACTAATAATAAAGTCACCAGGTTCTACAAGTTTATATCCTTTGATTCCTGTGGATGGCATAGTAACCCTTCCCTCAAGTTGGTTCCTAGGAATGATACCTCGGTCTTGAGTTGCAGAAAGAAGTTCTTCATTTTCAAACCCTTTCCTCGTAAAGCTTTTAAATAACTCCCCAGCACCAATCTTCTTCCACTCCCCACCAAACCCATTCAACCGTTTCTTACCCGTCAACAAATTTTGCATCAACCATTTTTTACGCAGCTCTTTTTGGGCAATGAGTTGGTTGTTGGCGTTTATGGCTTTGTCCATTGAGCCCAAGACTTTGGCTATGGCCCGTTGTTCGGGGAGTGGTGGGAGTGGGATTTTAATTTTCCCTAACTCACTTCTTGCGATTCTCGTCCTTGTTGAGCCTCCACATCGCACTCTAACTTCATTGAACCATTTTGACGTAGTCATTGACGCAACTAAGAAACTTCTGTTTACTAAATCATCATTAGGTCGATATATTGATACATCAACAGAAGTTATTATTTTATCCTCGTTTATATCTGGAAGGATGCAAGCTCTACCTGCTGGGTCAGCTAATCTGCAAATTAGAATATCGCCAACGTTTAGCTCTTTGCATTTTAATAACTTAAATGACTTTTCCGAAATATATTTCTTCTTATCCTTTGCTTTAAAAATACCCTCTCCAATATTTCCAGTTTGAACTAGCCTTATCCCTGAATCTGTCAAGTATTCAGCTTCAATCCAATCTCCATCATCAAAAAGCTCTTTACTATTCTCAGCTAAGTCTGCAATTGTCCTATAATCCCATTCCTTTGGAAATTTTAATTTGTCTATCATGCTCCCAAAGAATTTAAATAGTTCTCTATTTCCCCTTGTACAGTTTTTAGTTCCCTTTCTAACTGTTCAATTTCCACTTGCACTGCTGTGATATCCACTTCTGCTTCTTCTTCAAAAGTGTCTACATAGCGAGGGATATTGAGGTTAAAGTCGTTCTCGGCTATTTCATCAAAAGTGGCGACATAACTGTATTTGTCTTTAATTACCCCTGCTTGTAGTTGCCCTTGATTAAACTGCTCGTAGCTTTCTACAATAGGATTAATGTCTTCTTCCAAACGCAATCTGTTCTGGTTTTTAGCAGATTCATAGCATTCGCTGGCATCTATAAATAGAACATCAGTATTATCGCCTTT
The DNA here is from genome assembly GCA_937124965.1 of uncultured Bacteroidota bacterium. GTDB lineage: Bacteria > Bacteroidota > Bacteroidia > NS11-12g > UBA9320 > UBA987. The sequence goes on along the minus strand of CAKZLB010000010.1, from coordinate 32,749 downwards.
CCCTCTATTAAAAATCAATATAGCGGCTGGTATGCCTGTTCCAAAAAACAAGTTGGCAGGTAAGCCAATTACTGCTTCAAGTAGGTTTTCTTCAATCAGTTTTCTTCTAATCTTTCCTTCGCTTGCACCTCTGAATAAAACACCATGTGGTACTACTACGCCCACTTTACCCGTGCCTTCATAAGTAGTTTCAATCATGTGGGTAATAAAGGCCCAGTCGCCTTTACTTTTAGGCGGCACACCTCTCCAAAATCTATTGTATTGATCCGTTTCAGGGTCAAAGCTGTCGGCTGCTTTATCTTCTTCCTTGTCGTCACTCTTTCCCCATTTAACCAACGAAAATGGCGGATTTCCGACCACGGTATCAAACTTCATGAGTTCGTCACCTTCTTTCAATTTAGGGTTTCTAATCGTATCACCCCAACGAATAGTGGCATTATCAAAACCATGCAAGAACATGTTCATTACTGCCAAAGCCCAAGTGCTGCCATTGGCTTCTTGTCCGTAAAGCGAGAAGTTAGGAGAACCTACTTCTTGTCCTGCTTTAATTAAGAGCGAACCAGAACCACAGGTTACATCTGCAATTCGAGAACCTGGCTTAGATTTGGTTAGTTTGGCGAGTAGTGTGGACACTTCGGCTGGCGTGAAAAATTCTCCCGCTTTTTTGCCAGCATCACTCGCAAAGTTGGCGATTAAGTATTCATAAGCACCGCCAATAATGTCGTTACCATCTAGGTGAGAGGGTCGCAAATCGAGCTTCTCAGAATTAAAATCTAGCAGCAAGTTTTTAAGGCGCGTATTTTTGTCTTTTGGCTCACCTAGCTTGCTGTTGTTAAAGTCAATGTTTTGGAAAATACCAGCACCATCTTCGCTGTATAGTTTCTCACGGTTTGCTTCCTCCAAATCCGTTAATGCAATATTGATGAGCTCCCCAATATTGAATTCGTTTCGGCTTTCGTAGAGAAACCTGAAGTGACTTTGTTCTGGAACCACAAAACGCTCGTGACGCATGGCACGTGCTGCACGTTCAGCGTCTCCGTCGTATTTCTCTAAGTATGCTTCATACTTGTCGTCATGCACATCACTCAAGTACTTAATGAAAAGCATAGTGAGTACATAGTCTTTGTACACACTCGGGTCGATACTTCCGCGGAATGTGTCGCAGGCTTTCCAAACTGCGTTATTAATGTCTTTCTGTGTTATTTTCTTATCCATCGTGCTTATGTTAATGCGTTATAAAGTTGTTGTTGATTTAATGCCTGTTTAAGTGAAAGAAGTTTCATTGTGATTTGTCTCTCTGCAGATCGCAGGTCATCTATCTTAAAAATCAGGTGTTGCTTCTCAAGGCTAGGTATTATGATTTCAAGATCATTAAGCACTTCCTTAGAAATAGAAGCGATAGAAGTTCCTCTAGCAAATGATTTTAAATACTTCATTGTGGTTTGATGATTCAGATACCACGTGAGGTATTCAGGAAGAATGTTCTCTTCGAAGATTCTGATCACAAAAAAGGAAGTAGAGGCGGCTGCAGACATATCTTCCAAGTCAAAACGAGCAGCAAAGTTTTTTGAACCCTTTGCAGCAAATATTACGTCTCCTTGTTTTAAGATGTGCTTTTCTGAGATGCCAACAGAGTTCAAGTCAGGTTCCAAGTTGACCGTGAGCTTGCCCAGCTCATCAAAATACTTTGGTTGCAAATACGCGATATCACCTTTTGCTACTGGCTTAGCAAAGACTCCAGTTTGGATGTTGGCGATATGTTTTAGTTCTGTTTTCAATCTAAATACTGTTTATATTTAAGTACAACGAGTACAAATGTACAAGCAAATATTGGACAACCAAGAAAAAAGTGTTTTTATTTTTAAGTACAGCCTCTACAAATATAAGAATCTTGTTCTAAATCGTGGTGGGCGAGGGTAATTGCACTCTTTTACAAATTTTGGTTGTGGGTTGATTTGAGCGATTTGTACATGTGTGCAATGTGCGGTCAGTTTTCTTTTCAGCTTGCGTACAGCAATGTTAATTATTCATTTTTTTTCATATAGCCAAGTGCTTCAAGACACATTCACGATAACACGTTCACTGCAGCTTATTCAAATCGTGATTCGTCATAATTTTCCATAGACTCTGTCCAGTCATACTCATTGTAGGAAAGTTTATAATCATTTACTGAAACGCCAAGATACTTATTGATAATTTCCTTGGTTCCACTTTTTCCACCAAAATCTGCCCTAAACCAAGAGAACAGTTTACTCACATGAACTTCATTTGTTACTGAATCAATGGTTGTTTCTTGGCTGATAAAAGACTTTGCTGACAGGTCTAGTTGACTATTGATTTTATCGGATGAGTAAAATGCAATTGCTGGGCAACTCTTGGCTCCACAGTTTAACGCAAAATGAATCCGATAGTCTACTTCTGAAACAGCTAACTGTTTAATATTCTTTGAGACAAACAATTGAGGCAAATACCCTAAACTATACTTGTGTCGATATCGACGTAATATGCCATGTTCAATATCATCGAGTGTAAGTTGTAATTCAGATATTTCTATAAGACTTGCTTTATAAATTGCTGGACTCCGCAGATCAAAATCAGTATACAAAATTTGGTAGTACGCGTTATACATGTTTACCCAAAACGCATTCTTTTTATCATCAGTATTTAATGTTCTAATCAGCGAATCTAATGGGATACTTTTAAGTTCTTTTCGAATAGAACCTGTCGAGTCTTCCGTTTTTACAGATAATAATAACCGCTCAGATAACTCATTGATAGTATAATTCAGACTGTCTTTTGATGAAGCATCTGGATGCACATATACATGAGAAAAAGAGTCGTTTACCAACGACATTAACACGACAAATGTGAATATAAATGTCGTGTAGAAGAATCCTTTCTTTGCCAAACCTTTCCACTTCATTTTATTATTAAACGGATATCTGTTGACTATGTTTGATAATAATCGTTTAGTCAATTCTGTCCTAAGTATTTATGTAAGCAGTTTACTTGGCTTATCAGCCAAACCGACCAGTCAGGGGCCTGGCAGGTTTTTACTTTTTGGCTTGAACCAAAAAGTAAACAAAACTTTAGTCCGTCTTCTGACGGAAAGTTCAAGGCTCCTTTGGCGTTGTTCGTTTCCGTTTGTTTTTATTGGAATCCTGCGGGTGATTCTCGAACAAGTTCTCGACTTCCCTTGGGTTTTACCAAAAAAACTTCACGGAAACTCCACCTCCAAAAATGCCATCGACCTCCAAATCCAATGTATCATGAACAGTAAACCTCAAAGTCCTTTAAATATCTTACTCACCTGTGTTAATTGGTGTCGCGTGCATTTCTGAAATAACGTTTAGGACGTTATTGATTTAAAGACATCACTTGGTATTCCTCAAAAGACATTAACAGCCATAAGAATAATACACCTTCAAATATTTGCGCTTTAACATTCCTTGTTCATTGGTCCATTCAAACGTTAACACCATATAATCTATATGATAAACACACGGTTTTTCTTTGTAGACCAACGTAGCAACATTGTAACTTTCCCCGCTTAAATCAATAAAAGTATCCCGTAGATTTAACTTCTGTTTACACTCCTCCAAATACTCCGTTTTAAAACTTGGAACTCGGTAGTAATTACCTTTGTTAACTACTATTTCTTCTTTTGAGGGTCCTTGCCATCGAACGCGTTGTTTGTTCCACTCATACCAGTTGTCTTTAACTTTTCTGTAATCATATTGCTCAACAATAGTTTGGTTCATGCTAAACGTGACTTTTACATCTTTGGCAGTATGATTTAAGATGAAATATTTATCGGATATTGAATTAAAAACATATTCTGATATTGTTAACGTATCACCGGATACCTCCCGATACTCATCCGTTTGCCAATTCGAAACGAACACGCTAAAGTCTCTAAAAACGATTTCTGAATCACAAGGCCGCTCTTCTTCACACCATGTATACGAATTCTTAGGTGCTAATCTTTTTGGTAATACAAAATGGTCAAACACATACCCACTAAACCCCAATTTGGTTTTTATTTCGAGAAATTTACCCTTGGTTGGGGCTCCATTTATTGGGATGTATGTTTCTGGTAAACTATCATTTATAATAGTTACGTCCTCTCCCATTGCCAGCTTGCAAACTATTTCAGATTCCAATATAGCAGCTTTACGAACATTCACACCATTTTTTGAAACTATCGTTCCATAACTTGAGGCTAACAGCAAGTTTGATAGTGTAAATAAGAAGGTTGTTAAAGCAAATTTTCTCAAACTGGTATTTTTATTATTCAAAAATCATCATTGTATAGCTAGGTCGAAGTTTCACTTTAGTTTGAGGTAATACATTTCCATTTATCGTAGTAAATTTCGCATTATGTGCAACTTGAAACACGAGCTTGTCGGTAATAGCTAATCCGATACATATATTTGTCGCAGAAAGACCAAAAAAGATTATCATGAATCAAAACGACACAAACTACTTAGAATTAAACAAAGATTCTTGGAACAAGCGGTTGGAGTCGCACATGACTTCTGAGTTCTATAACGTAGAGGATTTCAAAAAGGGAATGAGTTCTTTAAATTCTATCGAATTAGATTTATTGGGAGACATAAAAGGGAAGTCGATCTTGCATCTTCAATGTCATTTTGGGCAAGATACCATGTCGCTCGCTCGAATGGGTGCTCAATGTACTGGAGTTGATCTTTCAGATAAGTCAATTGACGTTGCGCGAAACATGTCTGCTGAGCTAGGTCTTGATTGTGATTTTATGTGTTGCGACTTGTATGATTTGCCAAATCATTTAAACAAACAATACGACTATGTTTTTACCAGTTACGGAACAATCATTTGGCTTCCAGATATTAATAAATGGGCAAAGACGATAAAGCAGTTTCTAAAGCCAACTGGACAATTTGTTTTCGTTGATTTTCACCCTGTAGTTTGGATGTTTGATGATAATTTGGAAAAAGTTGGTTACAACTACTTCGGGGGAGAACCCATCATTGAAAATGAATCTGGCACGTATGCGGAGCCTGGTGCAGACATTACTTCAACCATAGTCACTTGGAATCATACATTCAGTGAAATATTGATGTGCTTAACAAATGCTGGCATGGAGATTACTGACGTTCAGGAGTACGACTATTCTCCGTATGATTGCTTTAAGAATTTAGAAAAGATCGCAAATCGAAAATATCAAATCAAGCATTATGGAAACAAGTTTCCGTTGGTAATGAGTATTTGCGCTTCACCTGTAAAATGAAGAACCCTAGGATATATTTAGAAACAGAACGTCTCGTATTGCGGCCTTCAAGCCTTTCTGATGCGTTGGATATTTATAACTTACGTTCGGATCCGTCTGTGGCGAAGTATCAAGGATGGAGACCAAAAAGTATTGAAGAAGTGTCGGCACAACTTGAAAAGGAAAACAACTTACCCTTTAATAAAGTAAATACATGGTATCGATTAATCCTTGAAGTAAAAACCAACGCCAATGTGATCGGCGAAATTGGACTTCATTTTGTCGATGAGCAAAATGCACAGGTAGAAATTGGAATTAGCTTGGCTCCAACATTTCAACATAGCGGGTATGCAAAGGAAGCGTTGAACGCTGTTCTAGATTATCTATTCCACACGTTGAAAAAACATAGAGTTTATGCATCCATAGACCCTCGAAATACTTCAGCTGATGCGTTGTTACGAAAACTTCGCTTTAGAAAAGAAGCCCATTTTGTTAAAAGTTATTTTCACTTGGGAGAGTGGCTCGACGACGTTATTTATGCCCAATTGAAAGAAGAATATCAGAAACCGATAGTATGAGATCGAAAGTACTAGTGCTCGGTGGTACAAGTTTTATAGGAAGGCATTTTGTCGAACAAATGCTTAAAAATGCGCACGTTGATTTAGTTCTTGCCAATCGGGGTTCCACGAATCAACATCTTTTTTCAGGAATACGAAGAATTGTATTGAATCGTATGGGTGAATTACCACGTGAGATTGCAGATGAATCTTGGGATTATGTGATTGATTTTTCGTGTTATTTCCCTGACTCATTACAGGCTGTTATTGATGGTTTGAATCACCAACCCAAAAAGTACATTTTCATTTCTACGTGTTCAGTCTATGACAATGAAGATTACAAATTGACTTTGAGAAATGAAACAGCACCTATTTTAACGTGTACTGAGCAACAGAAAACCGACGAAAGCCCTGCTAGTTATGGAGCACGTAAAGCAGAATGCGAACGGATCTTGATTCAAAGCGGTTTGCCGTATACAATCTTAAGACCCGCATTGGTTGTTGGACCATATGATTCAACGGATCGTTTTTACTATTGGTTGTATCAGCTTAAACACAATACACAACTGTTGTTTCCGAATGAGGGGAAAAACGTGTTTTCCATAACCTATGTTAAAGACCTTGTTAATACAATCATAGCGGTCACGAAACCTGGTATGGCCTGCAATATTTTCAATGTTATCAGTCACCCTCAAACATCAATCACTGAAATAGTATCTGAAGCCCGAAACTTCATATCCAGTGAATCAACCACCGTAAATATTGACCCAACCTATTTATTAGAAAAAAATGTTGCGCAATGGACTGATATTCCGCTATGGTTGAATTGTAATTATTTCACCTATTCAAATAAAAAAATCATCGACAAATTGGGAATCACGTCAACACCATTGTCAACAATACTTGTTGAAACTATTGAGTACTTTGAATCAATACAATGGCCAAAGCCAACATATGGAATGTCGCAAAAGGAAACAGATCAGTTAATAACCTCATTCGAGAAGGAGACTATTCGTTAGGCATCTTTGAATGTTACGGTTTTATTACGTAAAAATATGGATGTGTGTTCCTTTGCCTTAACTTGCGACCTCTATGAAAATTGCCATTTTATCACGTAACCCAAAATTGTATTCTACTCGACGACTGGTTGAAGCAGCCGAAAAACGAGGACATGAAGCAATTGTGGTTGACCATCTTAACTGTAACATTGAAATTGAGAAGAAAACGCCTAAAGTATATTACAAAGGAGGTTACCTTAATGATATTGATGCAATAATTCCTAGAATCGGGGCTTCTGTTACTTTTTATGGAACTGCAGTAGTGCGTCAGTTTGAAATGATGAAAGTTTTTTCGGCAGTCGAAAGCCAAGCATTGGTTCGATCGAGAGATAAGTTACGTAGCTTACAAATACTAGCCCGTGCTGGTGTGGGTTTGCCAAAAACGGTTTTCACAAATTATACAAAAGATGTAGAACATTTTGTAGAATCTGTAGGTGGTGCACCCTTAGTTTTAAAACTGTTGGAAGGTACTCAAGGCATCGGTGTGGTTTTAGCTGAAACAAAAAATGCCGCAACTTCTGTGTTAGAAGCATTCAACGGACTTGGTGCTCGAGTAATAGGACAAGAGTTTATTAAAGAAGCTGGAGGTGCCGATATACGTGCATTTGTTGTGAATGGTAAAGTTGTTGGCGCGATGAAACGTCAAGGAAAAGACGGTGAATTCCGTTCAAACTTGCACCGTGGAGGTTCAGCAACTGTGATAGAACTGAGCGACGAGGAAGAAACAACAGCTTTAAAAGCTACTCGTGCAATGGGTTTAGGTGTTGCAGGAGTTGATATGCTACAATCTTCAAAAGGTCCATTAGTTTTGGAAGTTAATTCCTCTCCTGGATTGGAAGGTATTGAAGCTGCTACGAATAAAGACATTGCAAAAGAAATTATACGATATCTAGAACTAAATGTTGAGTAACGATTTTGAAATACTTGGAACTACCATTGAACGAGGTAGCAGCCATGTTTTGAACCTAGAAGTTGCCAAATTACATACTCGTACACCAATAAAAGTTCCTGTTCTTGTTGAGCGAGCTAAAAAAGATGGTCCCGTTGTCTTATTGATGTCTGGAGTTCACGGTGATGAAGTAAATGGCGTTGCAATATTGCGCGACATTATCCGTAAAAAATACCACAAACCAACATCAGGGATAATTATATGCATTCCTGTTTTTAACATCTTTGGATATTTGATTCAAACAAGAGAATTTCCAGATGGTCGAGATTTAAACAGAATGTTTCCAGGTTCTAAAAATGGTTCCTTGGCAAGTCAATTTGCGAATCAATTTACCATGGAAATTGCTCCATTAGTGGACTACGTAATCGACTTTCATACAGGAGGTGCAGAGCGTGACAATGTGCCACAAATTCGCTGTGATTTTTCAGATAAAACTGCAACGGATCTCGCTCATGTTTTTCGGCCACCATATATCGTTCATTCAGAAAGCATCTCAAAATCTATTCGTGATACTCTTATAAAACTTGGTAAAACCATTTTACTATTCGAAGGAGGAAAATCTAAAAGTATTGACCCAAAAATAGTTGATGTTGGCGTTGCTGGAGCTCGTAATGTTTTATGCCATTTAGGTATGCTAAGAGGTGAAATTACTCAGGAGTATGAGTCAAAAGTAATTCATAAGTCAAAATGGATTCGAAGTACAAATTCTGGTATGTTCCGACCATTAGTAGAAAACGGTGCAACAGTTAAAAAGCGTGATATTATTGGTTTGATTCAGGATCCTTTTGGTGACTTTGAACGTAAAGTTCGTGCACCTTTTGATTGCCATATTTTCTGTACCAACACCTCTCCTATAATTAACAAAGGCAATGCACTGTTTCATGTAAGTGCTGAAGAAGAAGAGGTATAGTGCGAAGATGTCTTTGCCACTATTCTTTCATAATTTGTAGGCTACCACTGGACATCTGTAAGAAATAGATTCCGGACATTAGGGTCGTTAAGTCCACTTCAAATTCCTCTGATGCTTGTCCAGATATTACACTACGACCTTGTAAATCGGTGAGATTCCATTTTGTATGTTTATCCACTTTAACCGTGATGATGCTTTGAGTTGGGTTTGGGTAAACATTGATAGTAGATTTTTTAATGTCAATCACCGAACTAGGTTCGTCTCCTACAAAGCCAGGTTTGCTCTCGTATAGTTCCCAAAACATGGTAAACAATTTATCTTCAATGTGAAAGAAAAATGGTAATGCAGTATTTGTCTGACCTCTTAAGAATCCGGAGGTGTCGCCTGCACTAAATGAAACTGAATCTGAGGAGGTGGACATGATAAATGGTGGTGGATTTTTGTTATCAGCAAATTTTGGATTAATTGCTGCAAACACATAGCTCTCAACTGCATACATTTTACCAACAAAAGGGTATTGGTGGGTATAAATTTGTCCTGAGTTTGTTTTTGTCCAACTTTTTCCGTCATCTTCTGAATAGTAAATGTCCGTTCCTCCATCAGCTGGTGCAGAGGAAATGTATAGCCGATTCCGTTGATTTGATGTAATCACATTGCCTTGAAAGTTGTTCGGTAAGCCTATAGTTTCAATTGCAGACCATGATTTTCCGTTATCATCAGAACGCAGTATTTTTTGCACTCCGATTGCGTACCAAACACCGTTTTGAGTAGTAACATCCGTTGTTACAATCGGGTCAATTGTAGTTTTTGTCCAGACAGTTTCAGTAGTTTTTTTCACATATGCTGAAGTTGCATCAAAGGCCAAAATGTAGTCGTCTCTCATATCACGGATGTTTAACGATTTCTTACCCGTTTTTGTGATGTTTACAGGAAGTCCAACAGTATCTAATTTCCACGATTTACCATCGTCGGTTGAATATCCTATTAGGTAGTCGTAAGTGTTGACTTTAAATGAAGCATATAGACGATCACCAACACCTTTTATAACAGCAAAATCAGCTGGTTTTGTTACACTCTGCTTTTGCCATGTTTGTCCTTTATCTTTCGAAAAAACAAACTCTTGATTATTCCCAACAGCATAAACAGTGCTCATAACGTGATCTGCGGCAATCAAATAACCTCCACCACTCGTACTCAAAGCAGAGGTAGCAGACCACATTTGAGCAAAAGAAATTACAGGCACAAAACTGATTAATAAAAGGATAATTCTTTTCATTTTCTTGACGATTTTCATGAAGACAAAAATAAAATTGAGTATCGCTAGTATGAAATTACTTTTGTCTCAATAGTCAAATAAAAAGCATATAACTATTTGTTTTTTAGCGCATTAAGAATTTGAGACAAAATCTGTAGGATTTTTACCTTCTATTTTTTTGAAAGCTCTGTAAAAAGAAGCTCTACTATTAAAGCCAGCTCTGTATGCAATATTTTCAATTTTATCGGTCTTTGAATCAAAACTTTTAAGCAGCGTTTTTGCTTCTGAAATACGTAGTTCATTCACAAGATCGTAAAACGACTTTTTGAAATGCGAATTAAGACACTGAGAAGTCAAATACATTGGCTCATTGATGTGACTTGCCAATTTAGATAGTTTTAGCTCTGCGTCTAAAAATAGCCTATCCGTATATAAAGCACTTTCTATTTTCTCAGCAACTTCTTTCAAACGCTCAGTTGAGCTATCAACTATATTATTTGTATTCTCGTCATTTTGTATCTCTTTGACGTTTTCTTCCAACTGCGCATAGGTAGATTTACTAAAAATTGCATTGTTACGCATTAGAAAGATGATTATAAAAATATAGATGACCGTTACAACTACCGGCAGTGTGCCATAATCTACAACTGGCGTTGGTAGTAAGAGGTAAAGAAAAATTAGTGTAAAGTTTAAAATCGCGGAAAGAGTTACAAACTGCTTTGCAAAAGCTACTTTAATTCCATCCAAACTAGCCAAATTGTCCTTAGCCTTTACCTGGTATCGCTTAACTTCTATGTATAACACTAACAAATAAACCATTTGCCATCCATAAAAAACTAGATTATAAATAGTCATAGTTATCGGGTATTTTTCTGATTTCAAAAGATTTAAGTAGTTCGTTTTTTGCTCTGCTGATAGTGATTCAAAGTACAACATTAACCAGATACTCATACTAAAAGTAACCACAGACCCAATTATTAAAAGTGGGTGCCACCTATTTTTATCAGCTAATAAAAGGTGGATGTACCAATAAACGGTTATAGGAAAAAATGTTGCGATTGTTTGGACGGCAAAAAAGGCATACGGAACATTTTTCAAGACATCTAAACAAATCAATACGTTGTCGACAAAATAAAGCCCTGGAATTGCCAACGCAAATGCTAACACTTTATTTGCTAGCGCATTATCTTTTCTTAATAGTAAAAAAAGACATAAAATAGCAATATTTAAAATTGCTAATAGATTAAGTGGCAGGTATAAACTTTGGAAAACCATTTACATTTTGAATTGGGTAAAATACTTCATTCTTGTTTGATTTGCCAAATTAGAAATGACGAAAACCTATGTCTCACAAATGTAATTTAGCTGGTCTAGCACTTAAGCAATTTCATTTGTCAGGAAAAAAGAAGTATCATGGCATTAGTTTGGAAAACAAGATCGATCATATTCCTGAATTTACGCTTCAAAAGGATCAGCCTGGCGATATTCCTTTTCAAATCGAAGCTATTGAAAAAAACGTTGGTTATGATCCTCGAGCACCGCATCGACATAATTACTACGAACTTTTCTTTTTTGAAGTTGGCGGCGGAATGCACATGATTGATTTTCAAGAGATTGAAATCAATTCGAACGAAATTCACGTTTTATCACCTGGGCAAATACACTATATGCACCGTGACCCTCAATCGGTTGGTTATGTTCTAAAGTTTACCAAAAGCTTCTTCCTATCTAAGTTAAAAGATCAGGAAATGTTGCAACGTATTCCGTTCCTAAATAACAAGATTACTCGACCATTAATTCAACCGAATACTCTTGAATTTGAAGGGTTGATGCACTTGGTTCATAATATTCGTACTGAATTTGACCAGCGCACATGGGGACATCAAGACATGATTCGGAACTACTTGAACTTAATATTAGTTACTTGTCATCGCTTATATAACTACACAGATCCGCAGGCTGAATCAACGTCACAAGTCATTTGCAATCGTTTTAAAACACTCCTTGAAGACACATTTTTAAATCACGAAAAGATTAGCTTTTATGCTGACAAGTTGAATATTTCTGAAGATAAATTAAATCAGTCTCTCAATGAACTTCAAGGAAAAAGTGCCAAAGACCTCATATCCGATCGTCTACTATTAGAAGCTAAACGATGGTTGCTCCACTCTGAAAAATCAATTAAGGAGATTGCCTACACTTTAAACTTCCAGGATAACGCCTATTTTAATCGTTGGTTTAAGAAGTTTGAAAATTGTTCGCCAGGTGTATTTAGGCAAGAAACTCGTAAAAAATACCACAGCTAATGGAAAAAGTACCATTCCATAACTATCTTAACACCCTTCCTTTGTAAAAAAAATAATATGAAACATACACTCTTAACTCAAAAGGTATCATTAGCCTTTCTACTTTTAATTGGTTTAACCACTTTAAACGCCTGTGACGGTGATGAAACCACCGAACCCGCTCCAGCAACAGGCACTGCACCAACAGCTTTATTATATACACCTAATAGCATAACTTTAGAAGCAGCAACTGCAGGTTCGTCTACAGAACCTTCAATAGAAGGAAGCACACCAATCACCTACTCAATAAGTGTATCTCCTCAGCCTAGTGGTTTGATCACCATTGACGAAACTACTGGAGTTATTTCCGCTGCAAACAGACTAGATCCAGGCACCTATGTAATAACTGTAACGGCAACAAATGATTTTGGATCAAAAACGTTTGGAGATGCTTTTACAATTAATGTTACTGCCTTAAAGAAAATAACCTTTACAGATGATATTCAGCCGATAATAATGTCTTCATGTTCTCCATGTCATGCGTATGGTGGTTCGGAAAAAACCTATGTTAGCTCGTACGACAATGCAAAAGCGGACATTGACAATATTATCAATCGAATAAACAGAGACCAAGGAACGGCTGGTTTCATGCCTATGAGTGGAACCAAATTAGATGCTGCAACCATAGCCTTATTTGAGCAATGGAAAACTGAAGGATTGTTAGAAAAGTAACTATATGTCGGATTTAAAAAATAATAACCCAAATGGTAGAAGACAGTTTCTAAAAAATGCCTCTATAGCTGCATTGTCAGTTGGGTTGTTCCCTAAAAATGCTTTAAGCAGGGAGCAAGAATCGCAGTCAACCATGGCGTGTGACCCAACAACCAAAGACTATTATGGCGTTGGTCCTTTTTATACGGAAAATCCTCCGGTGCGTGAAACAACTCAACTCGCAAAAGCCTCAGAAAAAGGTGAGCGAATGATTATACGAGGTCGTGTGATGAATTTAGACTGCAGCGAAGCGTTGGCAAATACGGTTGTAGATGTTTGGCACGCAAACGACGCTGGTGAATATGACAACGATGGTTATAACCTAAGAGGGCAATTCAAAACAAACTCACAAGGATTTTACTCCTTTGAAACCATAAAGCCTGGTAAATATTTAAATGGTGCTAAGTATCGTCCTTCGCATATTCATTTCAAAATAACTCCGGAGAATGAAGACACCTTAGTTACTCAGCTTTACTTCAAAGGTGATTCAGATATTCCTGGAGATGCTGCTGCCTCAATAACAAGTGGAAGTTTTGATGCTACTCACCGAATCATTGAGCTTTCAAAAAATACCGAAGGAAAACTAGAAGGTGTTTGGGATATTGTGGTTAATGGCAAAGGTGGAAACATTGGAACCAATGATTTACATTTAGACAAAGGTGTTATTTACTCCGTGAGCCCGAATCCTTTCTCAGATCGAGTTGAAATAAAATACGGGATTTTTCACCAGGCACAAGTAGGCATCATTGTTTACGATATAGAAGGTAAAGAGGTTGCTCGCGTTGCGGACTCAACCTTATCATCGGAGAAATACGAAGCAGTATGGACACCAGAACCAGGCTTGCCGGACGGCACCTATTTTATTGCTTTAAAAGTGAATGATTTACAGATTCAATATATGAAGATTCAACGACTGCGTCGCTAACTTCAAAGTCTCCAACAAAAAAGGGTGCATGTTTCAAACACGCACCCTTTCTTATTTTATAAAGTTTCTTTTATTATCTCGAAATAGGAGAACAGTTGCAGTTTTTGTCAACGATTCCTACTTTTCCTGTTTTTGCATTTTTACATTTATCACCTACGTTAAGTCGCAATTTTTCACAATCATACTTCTTTGTGTTTCCTCGCACTTCACATTCGCAATCTTCGTTTACAAGGCCATAATTTCCCGAAGCGGTTTTGCATTTATCACCTACGTTTAATCTTAATTTTTCGCAATCAAACTTCTTAGTATCTCGTTGAACTTCGCATTCACAATCTTCATTAACAAGACCGTACTTTCCGTCTCGTGTTTTGCATTTATCGCCAACATTCAGTCCTAGCTTTTCACAATCAACGTCTTTGCGGTCATCTTTTTTAACTTCACAACCACAGTCCTCATTGACATATCCGACTTTTCCATCTGCCGTCTTACACTTGTCTTTGAAGTTTAACTTTAATCGTGGACAATCGTATCGTTTGTCGTCTTTATCGTTATCCTTCTTTTGCTCTTTTTTGTTCCGTTTAATCATCTTGAAGATGTTGTCTTTATCTGTTGTGTCGTTACATGCTGTAAACGTAAACAAAGAGGCAATCATCAATACACTGAATATTTTAATACTTGTCTTCATCTTTTTTTATTAAGGTTTACGAAAATAGCAAAATATCAATATGGAAAAATGAGTCGCTAAAAACATGACATATCTTTTAATTTCTATAAATTGAGGTGGAAATTGGTCTACCATAGAGCCATTAAGCCAACGTTTTTATTTAAGTTCAATAGTTTAAATTTGTTACCATGGGTCGATTTATAGGTTTATTCGTTTTTTGTTTTTCAGTGGTTCATGTGTCGGCTCAAGACACATGGAGCGACAATGTTGCTCAAATTTTCTACAACAATTGTACGTCCTGCCACAACCCAAATGGAATTGCTCCCTTTTCCTTAATTACGTATAAAGATGTAAAGCCATTTTCTGCGTCTATTGAAACAGCAGTATTTAACAATACAATGCCACCTTGGATTGCAGATAGCAAGTACCAGAAATATGCGCATGAACGTGTTTTATCATTTGATGAGAAAGTTGCAATCACAAACTGGTTAAAAAATGGTGGGCCTGAAGGTGATGCTTCTAAAACTCCTCCTCCTCCTGTTTACAAAACGAAAGGGTTTATTTCAGAAAAAGCAGATTTAGAAATAAAACTACCTGTCTATAGCAGTAAAGCATCAGCAACTGGCGACGACTATGTTTGTTTTTCGATGCCAACAGGACTTACTTCTACCAAAAAAATTAGAGGTTTTGAAGTAATACCAGGAAACCATGCCATTGTACATCATTCATTGGTCTATATCGACCCAACAGGGAATTACCCCACAGACACTTCAGCTGGTGTATGCACAGGACCTACCACTGGTTTGATTGGAGGATACGTTCCTGGTTCTCCTCCAACTGTTTTTCCAACTAATGGTTCCGACTTTAACCTTGGGTTTGAAATCACTGCAGGATCAAACATTGTACTTGCAATGCATTATCCTGAAGGATCATATGGAAAGGTTGACAGTACGATCATTCGTTTTTGGTTTTACGATGATGCCACTCCTATTCGTAAACTTCAAACGAGTTCGCTTATTGAAAATTGGCAATTTGTATTGCCGGCTAACAAAGAAACGGAGGTCTCAGGTTCCCGTAAAATAGGAAATGTTGATTATTCAATCTTGAGTGTTTTTCCGCATATGCATTTACTAGGGAAACGTATTGGTTCTTTTGCCATAACTCCAACGCAAGACACTATTCCATTTGTTAGTATTCCTCATTGGAATTTTGAATGGCAAGAATTTTTGTTCTTTGAAAAAATGAAAAAGCTTCCCAAAGGCAGTACTATTTATGGTGAAGGTCGATACGACAATACAGTCAACAACCTTCACAATCCTAGCAACCCTCCTAAAACTGTTTATCCGGGACTAAACACAACGGACGAAATGTTTTTGATTTACTTTCACTATTTACCGTATCAAGACGGCGACGAAAATCGAGATATCGAGAAACTTACGACGTTGTCGAACTTCAAAGTAATTCCCCCCGTCATAGGTGTTTACCCAAACCCAGCAAGCAACGAAGTCACTTTTACACTTCCAGAAACCGTTCATAAAAACGTTCAGATTCGGATTTACAATAGTGTAGGGTCACTTGTGACTGAAGTTATTAATACCAACCAACTAGACAGTTCTCGCGTTACATGGTCGATTCCTGAAAATGTTACTCCAGGGCTATACTATTACTCTGCAAACGTAGAAGGTACACTAAGCAGTGGGTCATTGGTTATAAAGTAGTTCACTTCAGATTTCTTAGCAGTTGTGTAACTTTTTTGGTATACATTAATTTTCCGTTCGTCCCAAACTCTTAACAGGAAAGGCGTAGCGAGATTTACTTGCAAGAAAAAAGAACATGAAACTAAAAATTTACCTAACAGTAATTGTGCTTGCAGCAACAATCACTGCATCCGCACAAATTACCATTACCACACCACCTAGTAGTCGATATATTGGAGTTGACACCGTTGCCAAAGTAACAGACTTTACAAAATTTAATTCAGTTACCAAATCAGGAGCTGACGTAACTTGGGATCTAAGTAACGTTACTTACGACCAAGTATACCGTTATACCTATGAGCGAGAGAATGCAAGCTCGTATAGCTTTAGTAATGCAACGTACGCAAAAGGTATTTTTTACCCATTCGCTGGATCTCTCAAGTATGAAGTGTTTCAAAGTACAACAGTTGGCAATGATTCAAGGGAGAGCCTCGGTGAAGACGTTGATGTAACTCAAATTTTATCAATAGCTGCATTAACTGGCAATTCAAATGACGAGTTGGTTTTTCCAAAGCAAAAAATCGCTTACTCGAGTGCTGAGGTTCACACAAAATATCCGCTGACATACGGAAGTTCATGGACAACCGAAAACTACCGAACTACGCAGTTTAACCTAACTGTTACCGCGTATGGTTTAAACAATACACCTGGTGCTAGAAAAACATATAGAACTGTAACTGATTCAGTTGTGGGTTGGGGTACCATTAAAGTAAAAGACTGGAGATCTGATGAAATTCACGATGTAGAAGTACTTCAAATGTATGAGCACCGTGTGTCAAAAGACAGCTTCTTTTTGGGTGGCAGCGAAGCACCTCCTCAGTTACTTGCGGCATTTGGTCTAACTCAAGGCCAAGAAAGTCATGCCTATTTTGTGTACTTCGTTCGACCTAATGAAATTCTCCCATTGGCTGAAATCGAATGCACAAATGCAGATTTTACAGGTAACGAATCAATGTTTGTGCATCAAGACAGAATAGATGCTGGTTCATCAAATGTTTCACCAGTTTCAGCACCATCGTTCACTACCTATCCCAATCCAATAACGGATAATACATTTTCCGTTTATACTCCTAATCAAAACCTTAGTGATGTAGAGTACGTGATTCACGATTTATTAGGAAAAGAAATTCAACGGGGCAATTTAAAAAACAACAAAGTACAAATTGCAGATGATGTTTCTAATGGAACATATACCTTAAGCCTATTCTCCAACGAAACCATGTTGGGAACCAAAAAACTATTAATACGTAAATAGTTAGTTATAATTCTTATTTGAGGTGGTAATCGTTGCAAATGGTTATCACCTTTTTCTTCATAACAGCAAGCACCGCTAAGTCCAAGCATCAATTATATTTGAAAATGCGAAAAGTACTTCTAATTTCACTACTCTTTACAAGTATTTTGGGCTTTAGTCAAGAAACGGTAGAAGAGTACACTTTAAAGTTTGAGTCTGCCAAATCTGATTCTTTAAAAGCAGCATATGCTAAAAAAATTGCATCAAAATATTACATGGTCGACAATGACCAATGCATAAAATTCGCAAGAATAGCCGCCGATTATTATACGCTGCTAAATGATGATGAAAACAAAGGGCATGCCTTACAATATCTTGGGTTTGCTTTAGAGCAAAGTGGAAAAAACGATGAAGGTTTAAAAGCGCAACAAGAATCAATTAGGTTACTTGTTAAAGCAGGCAAATACAAACTAGCCTTGGCAAGCTATTCTGGTGCATCGTATTGTCTTGAGAAGCAAGGACGATTTAATGAAGCTCTCAAATATGTACTTGAATCTTTAGAATTAATAGATAAGCACAACCTTCCTGATGAAAATAAGGCTAAAAACTTAGTAGATTTAGGCAGAATCTACAGAATCAATAGGCAAGAACAAAAAGCCATTGAGGTGTACAATCAAGCATTAATGATTTCATTTAAAGAAGGCGACCATAAAACAGCGGGTGTTATTTTAATGAACATTGGTAACGTTTATACCCAGCTAGAAGATTTCTCTCATGCATTGGAGTACCATAAAAAGGCGTTGGTTGAAACTAAACTTTGTGATTGTAAGGGTAGAATGACTCAGGTGTGGTCCAACATTGGTTTTACACAGTTTCAGCTAACTAGACCTGATTCGGTAAGATTTGCAGCAAGAAACGCCGAAAAATACCTCGTTGACAAAAATGACCTAAACGCAAAAACAGACATTCATTTATTACATGGTCTAGCTTCATTTGCGGAAGAAGATTATAAAGGGTCACTTCCACATCTTGAAAAAGCACTTGCCTTAGCTAAAAAGAATCAAAACTCGCAAAAAGTTATGATGGTTAAAAGTGTTTTAGAACACTGTTACTTAAATCTTGAAGAGCCAGAAAAGGCTAAAGCTGTTGTTACCTCCGCTCTTTCTGAGAAGGACAGTATTTACAGTGATCAAATGGCAAAAGAAATTGCAGCGTTAGAAATCGAATATGAAACGAAACTAAAAGAAAAGGAACTTGCAGAGCTGAATAAACAAAATGCACTAAAACAAGAATATATTGAAAAGATTAAAAGGCGAAATAATGGTTTAATTGCGCTGTTTATTCTTTCGTTGATACTAGCTGTCCTAAGCCTATTCTTACTTCGAAAAAGCAGGCATACAAGTAAAGATTTACAAATCAAACTGGTCGAACTAGACAAATTATATCAGCAGAAAAAACTTTTACTCAAAGAGATTCATCATCGAGTAAAAAACAATCTTCAGACGGTTAGCAGTTTACTTAATCTTCAAACAAGAGCAACCAATGATGTTGAGGTTAAAAAAGCTATGATGGAGGGTCAAAGCAGATTAAAAAGTATTTCCCTTTTGCACCAAAAACTATATCAACATGAGCAACTCACTAAAATAGAAATGGATGATTACATTCATGATTTATCAACTTATATAATAAAAAACTTCAATCAATTTGATAAAGATATTTCTCTCAAAACCTTCGCAAACGGTTTAGCACTTGATTTGGACACCGCGATTCCATTAGGTTTAATTTTGAATGAACTAATAACAAATTCAATCAAGTATTCCTTCGAAAAGTCTAAACAAGGAGAAATTGAGGTGATGATTACCAAGTTAAACGATGATAATGAATATGAATTGCACGTTTCTAATAATGGCCTTGGACTACCCGAAAACCTTGATATTGATAGTTTAAAAAGTATGGGCCTTAAACTAGTTAAAAGCTTAAGTCGTCAAATACATGGTAGTTTTAAAGCCTTTACAGATGACAAAGCGCATTTTGTAATCAATTTTAAAGAAACGATTTCGTAATGAAACCCTCAATCGACATATTAATTGTTGAAGACAATATAATTATTGCCGAGGACTTAAGTAATATTTTGTCAGACCTTGGATATAACGTAGTTGGGATAGCTATGACGTATTACGAAGCTATTGACCTAATACATCTTAAAAAACCAACTTTATGCCATTTGGATATTGTAATAAAAGGAGAAAAAGATGGAATAAATTTAGCAGAAACAATACAGTCTGATTTTAACATTCCCTTCCTTTACATTACCTCACATTCGGATAAACTCACGGTTGACCGTGCCAAAAAAACCCGACCTAAAGGTTACATCATTAAACCATTTGACCAGGAAGATATTTATACATCAATCGAAATAGCAACTATTCAATCGGAGCCAGAGGATCAACTAAATCCATCGATATTAATTCGTCATAATGGCAGTTTAAAAAAAGTCCAACTTTCAAATATTCTTTACATCCAATCAGACCGAAACTACCTTGATATATATGCAAGTAACGAAAAACGTTATGTAATTCGACAAGCTCTGAAAGACTTTCTTGGCCAGCCAAACATGACGAGTTTTCAACAAGTACACAAGTCATACGCGGTAAATCTAAACTACGTCGAAAGTGTTGGGGTAAATTTTGTAAAAGTACAAGGCACTGATGTACCGTTAGGTAGAACCCATGTCGCCACGTTGAAAAAATCTTTAATCGGTCTATAACCTACATTCTATCAGGCATTTTCATGCCTAACAACCTTCCGCAGGTTTCAATCATACGAGCCGTAATTCGTGTTAAAACCAAACGCATTTTAACCAACGAATCTGTTTCTGCTTTTAGAATAGAGCATTGATTATAAAAGCTATTATAATTTTTAGCTGTGTCGTATAAATATTGTGCAATCAGTGCTGGACTCATATGGTTTGCAGCCTCTTCAAGCACATTATCAAACTTGAAAAAATGTGCGATTAAATCTATCTCAGAAGTTTCTAATTTTACAGAACCAGGCATTGTTACTTCATGCTCCGCATTTCTCAATATTGAACTACATCGTGCATAAGTATACTGAATAAACGTTCCTGTGTTTCCCTGAAAATCAATTGAGTCAGCTGGGTTAAATAAGATACGTTTTGATGGATCTACTTTTAATAAAAAGTATTTTAACGCTCCTAATCCCAACGTTTCATACAGTTCATTTAGGGCGTCAGTTGACAGTCCATCTGCTTTGCCTTGCTCAATTGTTCGTTCCTTTGCTGTGGCATGCATTTCCTCCATTAGGTCATCAGCATCAACCACTTTCCCTTCACGTGTTTTAAGCTTTCCTGTTGGTAATTCGACCATTCCATAGCTCATGTGGTGCACTCCATCAGCATAGGGTTTTTGTAGCTTCTGCAGAACCAATTTCAACACTTTGAAATGATAATCCTGTTCATTTCCTACAATGTAGACCGATTGATCCATATGGTAATCGTTGTATTTCAAATCGGCAGTTCCTATGTCCTGCGTCATATAAACGCTGGTTCCATCTGCCCGCAACAACAATTTTTGGTCTAAACCATCGTCAGTCAAATCAACCCAAATACTACCATCGTCTTTCTTAAAAAATACACCTTGTTCGAGTCCTTCAAGCACCATTGACTTTCCCAAAAGGTATGTTTGAGACTCTTTGTAATAAACGTCGAAATCAACGCCCATTCGAGCATAACTGATGTCAAACCCATCATAGACCCAATTATTCAGTTGGTTCCAAAGGACCATTATTCCTTTATCACCTTGCTCCCATTTCGTGAGCATTTCTCGTGCGTCAGCCATCAATTTAGACTGGTTTTTAGCTTCATCTTCGGTTAAACCAGATTCTATTAGCTGAGCTTGTTCCTCTTTATATGCTTTATCAAAAGCAACGTAGTACTTCCCTACCAAGTGATCGCCTTTGATATTTCCACTCTCTGGTGTTTCACCATTCGCAAACATTTGGTACGCCAACATGCTTTTACAAATGTGGATTCCTCTATCGTTGATAAGGTTTGCCTTTATTACTTCGTGCCCGTAATACGACAAGATTTGAGAAATTGAGTATCCAAGTAGATTGTTTCTAACATGGCCTAAGTGTAACGGTTTATTTGTGTTGGGAGATGAATACTCCACCATTATTTTTTTAGGTTCACGAACTTTGTTACCCAACCTTTCCAATTGGTTTAATTCCCCTAAATAGGACAACCAATACTCTTGCGTTAAACTGAAGTTCAAAAACCCTTTTACCACGTTAAACGAGGCAATTTCATTCATCTTTGCATGGACAAATGCTCCAATAAGTTCTCCAGACTCTTCAGGTTTTTTCTTTGTGACCCGTAAAAATGGGAATACCACAAATGTGAAACTTCCTTCAAAGGATGGGTTTGTATTTTCAATTTTAACTTCATCCAAGGAAAGTGAATGATCGAACAAATCCTTAAAAGCCTCTTGAATCGATTGTTTGAGCGTTTGTATCAACGTAAATATATTATGGGTAAACGTGGAATTCTAAAATTAAGTCGGTTCGTTGCCTGGCTTCCATTTGACTGAACAACCAACCGCTGGTATCTCTGGAAAGTCTACCTCTAATCCGTCTAAAGAAGCCTCCAAAGCATCCTCCAAGTATACTCGGGTTACGGCATTTGCATTCTCCCAAGAATCGTCGATTGCACCTTTGTAGACCAATTCTCTTTTTGAATTAAACAAAAACACTTCTGGAGTTCGCTGAGCACCAAGTTTCTTGGCCACTTCTTGTGTTTCATCTCTTAGATAAACAAAAGCATCCTTTAATTGAACCATAAGACGTTTCATATTTTCAAACGAATCATCGGGATATTGTTTGTCATCGTTCGGGTTTACAGCAACGATTGCCAAATTGTCTTCCTCGTAACGGTTTGCTAGTTTAGAAATTCGGTTCCAATAGGCATTTGCATATGGACAATGATTGCAAGTTACAACAAGCAACAAGGCTGATCTGTCTGCAAAGTCAAAGTTGTTATATGTCTTGCCGTTAGTTGCTGGTAAGTTAAAATTGAATAGTTTTTCGCCTAGTTCCATACTTTTGATAATCTCTCGCAAAGATTGATTCTCAATGGACAAAAACCAAAGTATTTAACAGAGTTTACGAACATTTGTCACAGTTTAACCAAAATTGAAACCTTCTGGTCGTTCGACGAAAATCTTCGTGTAACTTTTACATACTTTTCCCGTTGAACTAATTTACCTTAGTTTTATGAAAGCAGCCACCATAGCGTTTTTTCTATTTTTATCCAGTATTCAAGCACTTGGGTTCCAAGTAAAAGGAACGGTAACATTTGATGGTATGCCTCTAAACAACGCCAGTGTAAGAATAAAAGGTTCAACGTATGGCGTCATCACAAACGGAAAGGGTGAATTTTACATGGAACTTCCCAGTGGGGAGTACACGTTGTTGTGCGACTTTGTTGGGATGAAAACACTGGTTAAAACCATCGCGGTTTCTGGTGATATGACCCTAAATTTTAACATGGCTGAAAATCAAGAAGTATTAGAAGCTGTAATCATTGATTCGGACGCTGAAGATCCTGCGTACCCAATTATGCGCAAGGCCATTGCGAAAAAAGACTCACTCAATAAAAACTTGAAGAGCTATACGTGCAACTTGTATATAAAAGCAACTACAGAAAAAGAGGATTTAAAACATCCAGATACAATTAATTCTGAGTTAGTGACAAAACAACGCGTCAACTTTATTGAATCATACTCAGTTGTTTACAATAAAGAAGGACATTTTAAAGAAGTAAAAAAAGCCTATAAGGATTTATCAAAAAAGCAAAGTAACTCATCAGTATCTATTAGCTTTTCAGAATCAGATGCAACGCAAACCTATTCAGTTCTTACACCCGAAATATTCTTCACAAAAATTACGGATGGAACTTTTGACTTTACACAAAATCATATGGACCTTTCAACATTAGGAGAGGTTCCGATTACGTCACCGATAAGTTCTAACGCGTTTTTGTCGTATAATTTTAAACTCATTGAAACCTTTTATGAAAACGACGAGCCAATTGCACGAATAAAGGTGCTTCCAAAATACAGTCATGGTGCTTTGTATTCTGGTGAAATTTTCGTTTCAAAAAAATCGCACACACTTAAAAGTGTTCGATTAGCAATTAACCCAAGTGCCTTAGCGTTCTTCGATAGATTTACAGTGATTCAAGACTACAAATTGTTATCGGACAACACATATTTACCAGTAAGGCAGGAATTTTATTACGACACCAAACACAGTAAATCAAAAACGACGTATGGACATACACTAGCTACATACAAAAATTATGAGCTAAACCCAGCTATATCGAATCGATTTATGAATCGAGGGCAAGTCGTTTATGAGGACAGCAGCTACGATGCATCGACTGACTTTTGGAAAACCATTCGACCAACTGGGCTGAAGAAAATTGAACAAGAATACATCCGAACCCAAGATAGCATTCAAGACTACCATCTGTCAGATGCTTACCTCGACATGCAAGATAGCATGTATAACACATTGGATGTCTGGGATTTTCTTTTGAATGGAATTGTCCATAGAAACAGAGAACAGGGAACCAGATATTTCCTTCTTCCGTTAATTCAGCAAATTCAAATCAACAACATTGATGGTTATCGGCACACTATCGGAGGATCATTTACTAAACGTTGGACCAAAGAAAAAGACATCCGACTTAATGGCGGTATCGATTATGGAATAACCAACAACAACATCCGCGGTGATATTCAAGCGCGGTTTTTATACAACCCAAAAAAGTTTAGCCGTATAAGAGTATCGTATGCAAATAAGTACGACATCATCAATGAAAGAGCAAATATTGCAGCAACATTGAGTCCATCCAATTTTGCAGAAAACATTGGTTATGGAATTGGCCATGAACAAGAATGGTGGAATGGATTTTTTCTGAGGACCTATTTAGATTACAACCAGTATAGCCCGTTTAAAGGAGAGCAATTGGATGAGGTCTGGGAGGTCTTCCCATCCTTTCAAAAGGCGCAAGACTTTCAGCCATTTGAAGAATTAGTACTCACCATGAGAGCGCGTTTCACGTTTAAACAACAATATGAGATAAAGCCGTACAAAAAAGTCATAACAGGTTCGAAATATCCAATACTCGAAGTAACATATTCTAAGGGAATCAAGCCATTTTTAAAAAGTGATGTTAATTACGATTACGTTCAAGTAGGTACTAAATACACGTTCAAACTCTTTAAGGTTGGTACGACTAGAACTGAAGTGCAAGCTGGAAGGTTTTTAAACTCCAGAGAAGTACGGTTAACCAATCTCAAATACATCAGAGGTTCCGACAAGTTTTATTTTTCGAACCCACTTCAGACACCGCAATTACTAGAAGCTCGAGGTTATCAGACAGCAAATGCATATTTACAAGCTGGATTGATGCATCATTTTAATGGCCAATTGTTGCGAAAAATACCGGTCTTAAAACGCACTGGTTTACAAATTGCAACGGGTGCATTTTTGCTTGGACTAGAAGGTGGATATATAACTCAAGACCCAGAAACTACAGCGGTACCTAGTATCGGACATGCTGAAGTATTGGTTGGTTTGGAGAGACCCGTGCGAATGTTTAAGCAGCTTTTTCGATTTGGAGTGTATTATGCAGCAGGTACAAATACCAGCGCTGGCTTTAATCAAGGCGTTAAATTTGGAATAGATTTTTACAATACTGTTTCCAAACTTTGGCAATATTAGACTATAAATAATGCGTTAACTTTGCTCCCGAATTGAAACAATTAAAAAGCATTCTAGCCATCGTTAAGGGCTACCGATCACGACAATGGAGTTACGTTTTTTTTAACGCATTAGCTTCTCTCTTTTCATTGTTTTCAATAGCAGCAATCGTCCCTTTTCTTGCTGTTGTTTTTGATCAAAATGCTGCTCAAGTATTAGAACCTAGAGTCTTTTCAACTGATCCTGAACTTCTAAAAGAATTCATCGATTACAAGCTAAAACTCTTCATCAAAGAGGAGGGCAGTCTAACCAGTTTGTATTATTTCAGTGGTGCCATAATCATTCTATTTTTACTAAAAAACCTTTTTAATTATTTGTCGTTTTACACTATCGCTTACACCCGAAGCGGCGTGGTTCGAGACCTTCGCAAAAAGGTTTACCGCAAACTTGTAGACTTGCCAGTTTCATTCTTCTCAAATGAACGTAAAGGAGACATTATCAGTAGGTTAACAAACGATGTTAAGGAAGTTGAGTGGGGTGTTGTTGGTGCGATAGAAATGCTATTCAAGCACCCATTTTACATCATTGTATACATCACTAGCTTGCTACTGATCAGTTGGAAGCTCACCCTGTTCTCAGTTCTGATTTTGCCAGTAAGCGGATATATTATTAGTAGAATTGCAAAGCGGTTAAAAAGCACTGCACAAAAAGGTCAAAAGAAACTTGGTGAGGTTATAAACGTAATTGAGGAGACTCTAGGCGGGTTGAAAGTAATCAAAGCATTTAATGCCGAAAACCAAATCAAAGGTTTTTTTGATGGTAAAAACGAGCAGCACTTTAAGCTGATGCTTAAACTTCACCGAAAAGAACTTGCTGCATCTCCAGTGAGTGAGTTTTTAGGTTCTGTGGTAATTAGCGCAATTCTTATGTTTGGTGGCGCAATGGTTTTAAACCAAACCGATGCCATTGATGGCAAGTTTTTCATCTTATACATTACGGTATTCTCACAGTTAATTACTCCCGCAAAATCGTTAACTGAATCGTATTTCAGAGTTCAAAAAGCATCTGCAAGTTTCGAACGATTGGAGGAAATACTGAATACAGAAAATACCATCACTGAGCAAGACGATGCCAAAAAGCTCTTCGGATTAACAGCATCTATTCGTTACAACAACGTATCATTTAGTTATGCGGAAAAGGAAGTCATTTCGAATATGAGTTTTGAAATGAAAAAAGGACAAACCGTTGCTCTTGTTGGTGCAAGTGGTGGCGGTAAATCTACCTTGGCAGATTTATTACCTCGGTTCTATGATGTAGGAAAAGGTTCTATTACGATAGATGATATTGACATAAAAACTGTTTCCATTGAATCTCTTAGAGAACTGATGGGAATTGTAACACAAGAGCCTATTTTGTTTAATGATTCGGTATTAGAAAATATTCGTTTAGGCAATCAGCAAGCGAGCTTGGAAGATGCTATTAATGCTGCAAAAATTGCCAATGCCCATGTATTTATCGAACAACTTGAGCACGGTTACGATACAAATATTGGCGATCGTGGTGGTAAGCTTAGTGGTGGACAACGACAACGATTGGCTATTGCACGAGCAGTATTAAAAAACCCTGAAATACTTATTCTTGATGAAGCTACCTCAGCGTTAGATACCGAGTCTGAGCAATTAGTGCAACAGGCGATTGAAAACCTAATGCAAGGAAGAACATCGCTCGTTATTGCTCATAGACTATCCACCATTAAACATGCTGATATGATTTTGGTAATCAACAAAGGTGAAATAGTAGAACAAGGAACGCATTCGGATTTAATTCAACTAAATGGTCATTATAAAAAGTTGGTTGACCT
Source organism: uncultured Bacteroidota bacterium (assembly GCA_937124965.1). GTDB lineage: Bacteria > Bacteroidota > Bacteroidia > NS11-12g > UBA9320 > UBA987. The sequence continues at coordinate 5,490 of CAKZLB010000010.1, read as the reverse complement.
TCAAGGATTTGCTTAAATATGTTATTCAAACGTTTATCTGAAAACGACTTAAAAGAGCTTGAAAAGGAGTTTGTAGAATTCTTAGTATTAAATGGTATTACTGCAGACGATTGGCTTAAACTTAAAAAAGAAAAACCCCAAAATGCCTCTAAAATAGTTGATAGTTTCAGCGACACAGTCTATGCTGGCTATATGCGAAGTGTCAAATACATTGAACATATTACCGCCCAAGAAATTCTTTGCTTTTATTGTCAGCCTACTCAAATAGTATTGGTCGGAATTTCAACCGATCAACCTATTGATTTTACAAAAATGGAAAGCCATGCTGAGTTAGGTTCATGGCTCAAGGAGCTGGAAGTTTTTACTAAAACCAAGGTGTATAGTGAAGCCAGAGAAGTTGAAATATTTAAAATGATTGAGAACGGAGCTAAACCAGCAAATGGAGAATTGTTTAATTTATTATGTTTAGCACTATAACACACAATCAAAACTTTCGCTTTCCTATAGCGTTATGACTTACATGTTTCTTAAACATTGTGCTTTTGCGTTACTTCTTGCGACAGTGCTCGTTTCATGTTCTAATATCGGAGAACAAGCACCTAGTTTTGAATTTCAGACACTCGATGGTTCTAAAGTTTCATCCGAAAGTTTAAAGGGCAAAATTGTTGTTGTTAATGTATGGGCAACTTGGTGCCACACGTGTATTTCTGAGTTACCTGATTTGAATAGGTTGTACGCAAAATATCAAGGTGATACGTCTATCGTTTTTTTAGCTTTTAGCGATGAGGACGAGGCTACAGTCAAAGCAGGACTGCAACGCTTTCCGTTTAACTATCCACAAATTGTAAATGCTGATGGTTATACTAAAAAGATTCAAACGCGTTTGGTTAAAACGTATCCTCAGAACCTAATACTCGATGAAGATTTGACCATAATTTACGAGGTTTCAGATGGATCAAACGATATCTTTACAACCTTAGATACCAAAATTCAGGAATTAACTCAGCAATCAACCACTGAATAATGCATTGTCACAACAAACAGCAACCAAGTACACTCAAGCTAAGTATCTTTGATTCTGTTCACCTTTTGAACCAAAATCATTGGAATGGAATTGTTGACAATAGCAATGTTTACCTCAGCATACCCTATTTGCAGTCGTTAGAAACATCGCTAAGTGATTATGTTGACTTCAGGTACATATTGTTTTACAACGACACATTTGAGCCAGTAGGTGTGGCCGTTGTACAACTCTTAAGAATTACAAATAGTGAAATAAACGCTGAAGACATCTTGTGCCGTTTTGGAGGATATATATCCGAAAAAGTCTTGAACAATCTAGATGCCCGAGTTTTACTATGTGGTAATGCTTTCTCAACCGGAGAAAATGGTTATTTATTCTGTAAATCTGTGACTAACGAAATTGCGAAATTGAATTTAAGTCGTGCATTAGACCGGATAAAAAGAGACGAGAAAAAAGCTAAAAACGGTGTTTCGATTATCTTGCTTAAAGACTTTTGGCCAGAATCGTTCGAAGACTTAAAACCTCTTCAACAGGAAGATTATAGTCCTTTTATGATCGATGTAAACATGGTTTTAAAGATTCGTGAGAATTGGAAAACCTTTGATGATTATATGGGTGATTTAGTCACAAAATTTCGAACCAAGGTAAAGGGAATTTATAAAAAGTCAAGCGAAATAAGGACTCAAGTTCTTTCGCCAGAAGAAATAGTAAAACACAAAGAAAATATCCGAACATTATACCAAAATGTGCTTGAAAGAGCTGATTATCGATTTGGGCATTTAGAACCTGAAACATTTGAATTGTTCGCAGAAAAACTACCCGAAGATTTTAGATTAACAGGATATTTTCTGGAAAATGAGCTGGTTGGTTTTAGCACGTGTTTTAAATCAGGTGCTGTTATCGATGCAAATTTCGTAGGCATAAACTACGACCTCAATCATGAAAAAGCCATCTATCAACGAATGTTATGCGACTTTATCAAACTTGCTATTGAGTGCGACGCAGTAGAACTTAGGCTTGGAAGAACAGCGGAAGAGATGAAAAGCACCCTAGGCGCAGAGCCTGTACAAATGAAGTTATTGGTTAAGCATAAAAATACCATCACAAATAAATTGGTAAAACCAATTGTTAACCAAATTGCACCTAGTACATTCGAACAACGTAAACCGTTTAAGGCGGTATTGTATCAACACTAATGGATTCATTAACTCAAATTGTTTTAGGTGCAGCGGTCGGTGAAGCTGCCTTAGGAAAAAAAGTTGGCAACAAGGCCATGTTATGGGGAGCAATTGCAGGTACAATACCTGATTTAGACGTTATTGGACGTAGATTTCTCAATGATGTTTCTGCGTTGGAAATGCATCGTGGAATTTCTCATAGCTTACTTTTTAGTTTAGTGGCGGCACCAATTTTAGGTTGGCTTCTTCATACTTTTCATAAAAATCGTAAAAATGAAGCAACTACAAAAGAATGGTCTTGGTTATTCTTTCTAGCTTTGGTTACACATCCGTTACTTGACTGCCATACAACATGGGGCACTCAATTCTTTTGGCCGTTCGACCTGCGTATTGCATACAACAACATCAATGTAGTTGATCCAATCTATACGCTTCCATTTTTAGTGTTGGTGTTAATGGCACTTTTTACAAGAAGAGGATCAGACAAACGTGTTAAGTACAATCGTCTTGGACTAATAATTAGTAGTATTTACATGGTGATAACGATTGGTTTTAAAGGCCTTACTTACCAAACGTTTAAGCACAGTTTAGAAGAACAACACATTGATTACAAACAAATTAGTACGCGTCCGACCATGTTTAATAGCATACTTTGGACGGCTAATGTTGAAACCAAAGACTCCTTTTTAATCGGTTATTATTCGTTTTTCGATCCTGATAAAAACATTCGTTTTATCGGTCATGCTAAACATCAAGAACAACTTGACTTGATTCGTAATGAACCACAAGTTAAACGACTCTTAAAGATTACAAAAGGTTGGTATGCCATACGTGCGTTGGGCGATACTGTAGTTATTTGTGATTTGCGTTTTGGCGAATTTGAAGAAGGAAGTGATCAATTCGTATTCTCCCATAAAATTGTAAAAGAAGACAACGAATGGGTTGTTCATCAAATCGATCCGAAGTTTGATTTTGATGACCTTCCAAAATTCATGGGTGCCTTATTTGACCGAATACGAGGAAATAAAGATGCATTAAAAAAGCCTTCCAAGAATGAAAGGCTTTAGGGTTTTGAATTAATTGGAAAAATTATTATGCAAATTGACAAATAACTCCACCCATCAATGCTAAAGTTACTATCCAGTAACCGCAGTTTACTGCAATGTATTTAAATCCTTTTCTTTCAAACATTGCGTTTGTGCCTAAAATTGGCAAAGCAAGAGTAAAACCTGCAAGTGTTCCATGCAATGCTCCGTGCTTAAAGGTTCTGAACATAGTGCCATACTTATCCATAAACTCCTTTAAATCAGGATGTTCTTTACCTAAACTTGGGTCCATAAAAATTGAAGAAACACCCATTTGATGAATAACAATCGATTGCATAGCAAAAGCCAAAAGGAAAGATAAAACAAGAGAGATGCCCATTATTGCAAGCATATTTCCTGATTTAACCTTTTCATCAGTCATTCCAGATGCTTGCATCCAAGCGTTCCCAAATACCTTTGGGTTGTACCAGATAAAACCAACCACCATTGGTATCAGCGCTGCTAAAATTAATACGTAAATATTCATACTTCTGTTTTTTAGTTACTCAAATATAAGCGGATATCACAAAAAGGCAACTACTACAAAGTCGCGGCATGATAGAATAGCCGTAGGCTGAAGGCGATAAGAACGAAGCCAATGATTTTATAGAGCTTGATTAAAAAATGTGGTTCGATAACTCTACGAAGATATTTTGAACCAAGAACCTTTAAGGTATCGGTTGCAAAAATACCAAGGGTGGCAGCAAGTAAAAACGCGATAACTTCATTGGTGTTTCCGTTGTAAGTACTTTGAGCGGTACCAATCATAGTAATCCAAACTAAAAACACAAAAGGGTTTACAAAATTGATTAAAAAAGCCTTTGTAAAGAAAGCTGCGTAGTCCATTTTCTTGATGGTAATCGCATGACTGTTCGGCATTTTTGGCTTAAAAATGTACCCCAAACCAAAGACCACCAAGATAATACCTCCACCAATAGAAAGCCAAAATTCGTTTTGATCACTTCCATTGTCGAATAGTTTTGAGGCCCAAAAATAACACAGTACGATGGCAGAAATGTCGCTGGTTACAATGCCAACCGCGGCTGCCATGCCGCTTTTGGTTCCGTGTTGCAGGCTAATTTCTAACAAATAGAAAAAGACTGGACCGATAAAAAACATCATCAACAATCCAAACCCTAGTCCGTGCAAAAATGCCATGGTACGAAATTATGGGTTTATATGAAATAGTTCTTTCTCATTCCAATTCTTTGTTTGTTGAGCATTTTTAGGCAGAGATTTAAGGTCTTTCAGCTAGCGTTGAGCATTCTCGAAATACAAGTATGTAGGACTGGCGAAAATGACACAAGACAATGTTCTGACACTCTATAAATTGCATATATTGCGCAAGAAAACCAATTCTCCCAAGTCGCTTCGGATATACTGGTTCAAGTAAGTAGTACTAATAAATAAAAATTATGAAATCAAATTTACGATTGTTGGCGTGTGTATTCGCATTGCTCTGTCTTTCCCTTTTGTCTTTTAGTCAAACAACAATCATTTCTTGGCCCTTTAGTGTAAATGGTTTGTCCTCTTCTTCCGTTTCGGGAAACTCTAATGTGGTTCTTGACCTAACCGGTGGTGGCCAATTTTACTCTGGAGTTGGTTGCTCATGGGGTCAAGAAGCAATATCAAATGATATTGATGCCGGGGATTTTTGGAAAACAGGAAGCTTCAAAACCACGGGCTATTCGTCATGTAAGGTGACATATAGACAAATGAGTTTCACTAATGGACCTACAAACTTTACTTTCCAATACCGTCTTAGCACAACAGGCAGCTGGACAACAATTACCAGTGGTTACAATACACCACGTTTAGGTGGGTCCGGTTGTGGATCGCCTTATTTCGCGAATGCACTTTCATTACCGTCAGCTTGTGATAACCAATCAGTAGTACAATTGAGATGGTTGTGTAACACGGGTAGAAACACCACAAGTCCTGGTGGTGGGCGATTAGCCTCTGTCTCTGTTACTGGATCAGCATCTTCAAGCTGCACTGCTCCAACGGTACCAACAGTGACGGCTTCATCGTCAACGATATGTACAGGAAGTTCAACGACGTTAACGGTTACCGGTACAAAGAATGACGCCACATCTTGGAAGGTTTATTCTGGATCATGTGGAGGGAGCTTGGTTGGAACGATATCAAGTGGAACGACATTATCAGTTTCTCCAACATCGAATACAACTTATTATGTAAGAGG
>CAKZLB010000009.1 GCA_937124965.1 uncultured Bacteroidota bacterium | reverse complement strand
TGACTGGACTTCATGTTTTGGACTCCAACGGTGGACTTGGACGACAACAACTGACTCGTCGCTTGGCTACCAATAATGAACTGCGCGGAAGCATCAAAAGAAAAAATAAAAACGCCGCCTAACAATGCCTATACACAATGCTCGCATCCTGCTACCAAGACTGATCCGTTTATTGGCTGATCAAACAGCCAAAGAATATGCACGTACACCAATGAACATTTATCAAGGAAACCCGCACTGCGCATAGGCGTCACCGTTAGCAAATATTTGAAAGACAATGAATAAAAAAAACGATTTAGGAATTGATTTTAAAGAAATTGAAGCGTCTTATGACCAAATAAAAAAGAGAGCTTATGATTCAGTTGTAGAATGGCATTGGACAAAAGGCTTCTTTAGTCTTGAGCCGTACTATTCAGAACGAAATCAATTCCCGAAATCTAAAAGAATAAAGAACGAACCTGATCAAAAGTTTGGACATCACAAACAAGGCTTTGATACGAAAGGTCGTCTGGTAATTGAATTAGATTTTCCATTTCCCTTTTTAGATTCAGTATATAAAGAGACTTTTTTTGACTTCGACAGATTGGCTAATTGTGCAGTAGAAACCAAATTTGGAACCAATAAAAGTGAAAATAATGAGGTAGAATTACGAGATCTCGAGTATTTAGATGTGTTCAAATATGAAAATGGTCTCTTGATAGAACAATATTGTATCCGACCTACATTTATTTCATTCCAAGATTACTTCTATGATGAATCAAATAGACTAACTGAGATCAAAAGCTTTAGCGAAGAATATGGCGAACACGTAACGAAATACTCATATGACGCAAACGGGGAACTCGACGAAATTGCCAGTACGAACAGAACTTATTATAAAAAACTTCCTAGACCATTTGTTAAAATTGCAAAAGACGTTGAAAACGCTCTTTATGAAGACGTTGTCCAATCCATAAGAAATGAAAAAATTGAAGAAGTAGTATTCAGTTTATTTCTTTCCTACCCTAGTACGGGATTCAACTTACCTCCCGAACTATACATCTGTACGACAAAGGACAAATTGAGACTGTTTAATGAAAATTCAAAAGTCCATATTGCAGAAAATGAGCTATGGCAGGACGTAACCGAATTTCAATATCACATCTATTTCGGAGAAAAGACGGATTATAGAGAATTATATGACCTGTACCTGCAAGCATTAGAAATGAAAAACCAATACAACAAAATAGTTGGACTTGTAGTCAGCGTAGCTAAAAGGCTGCAGGAGAATAAAACGGATTTAGGCTTGGAAATAACGGATGACTTTCTTGTAATGGCTTCTGACTATGACATGAATGACACCAAAAAGAACTTCAAAAAAATCCACGACAAAAAATAACATTTGCTAACAGCGTACATATTTAATGCGGGTTTTACTGCTTGTGCCAAGTTTTGTTTTTCAAGCTACTTTTTGGCAACGGTGGATAGTGACTCGCTTCAAAGGCCCGCACTAAACATGTACGCAAACCGTTACAGCACATTTATTCGACGCCGTTGGACGTGGCTGGCCTGGCTGATTACTAATAAAAATGACTGATTGACAACAGCGGACTCGAGTGATTGGACTTCACGTAGTTGGCCAGCTATGATTTGTCGTTGCCGCTTGACGTTCACTCGCCGAGTTGCTACTGGTGACTGGACAACAACTATTTGGTTCAGACTGCTGACTTGGACTCAACAAATGACTCGTCACTCGGCTATTACTATTGAACACCACGGATGCATAATAAAAAAAATAAAACGTGCTGTAACACTGGCTATACACAATGCTAGCTTCCTGCTACCATTGATAAGAACGTGACTTGGCTGATCAAACAGCCAAATAACATTCACGTAAACCAATGAACACCACGTTAAGAAACCCGCACTGCGCATAGCCGGAACCGTTACATGGCATTGGTTTGTCGTCCTCTATCGGTCGTCGCTGGCCAGTTTGACAACTAAAAAACACATTGACTGATTGACAACTCTTTGGACTCGGACGACAACCTTGACTACAATCGGCCAGCCATGAACAGGACTACAAACTTCATGTGCAGTCGCCGAGCGGTTACTGTTGACTGGATGACCAAACTGGACTCCGAAGTTTGACAACGAACAACAACAAGTGACTCGTACTCGGCTTTTAAAAATTGACTTTTGAACTCGCATCAAAAAGAAAATAAAACGCCATGTAACACTGGCTATACACAATGCTAGCATCGTGCTACCAAAACTGATAATGCAGTTGGCTGCTCAAACAGCCAAAGAATAATCACGAACACCAATTAACATTTATCAAAGAAACCCGCACTGCGCATAGCCGGAACCGTTAGCGCCCATTAGAAAAAAATGAAAAGCCGTTTTAAATATGGAATTATCATTCTCGCGATTTTACTATTTGTGATTGCTTCTTCTGAAAATCAACTGGTAGAGACTGGTAATTATAGCAATACAGACAAGGAAACTTATGGGACGACTAAAATTGAAGAATTTCTAAACGACGATAATTTGCCAGAAATATCAGTTGATTCAACGTCATTCAAAAAAGACACTCTACTGGTATACGTAACGGATAATTATCATAATTACGTTCATGATATAATGCTTGACCAAATGGTGAGTTTTATTTTTGCGGATTTCAGTCGACTAAGTACATCTTCAATAAAGGAAGTTGAAATCTTTTATAGGACTCCTAAAAGAGATTCGAATCAAGTTGAGTATTATCTTTTACATGAATTGCCACTGAATGAGTTAAAATATAATTTACGAATGTATTCTAATGCCAAGTATAGAAGAATAATTGATAAGATTTTAGAACAGCACAAGAAATATCGAGAAGATGATATTCTTGAAAAATTAAATTTCTACACGATGTTAATTTTATCAGAAGACAACAAGATTGAATCTCAACTCTTTGGATATGATTTTAGGCTTTTTTTAATAAATTTACTTTTAGAGTGTGAAACGAACAATGGTAGTTATTATCAAATGGCCACAGAAAGGATATTCAAAAAAATGGAAGAAGTGACATCAGAGGAAAAAGTCGTATTTAAAAACGTCAAAAAAATATTTACTGAGGGATGCAATTTGAATAAAGAAGTTGAACTCCCTACGATAGATTTATAAAAATAAAAACGGGCGCTAACACTGCCTATACGTAATGCTAGCATCTTATTACCAACTTGTGAAACGTAGCTTGGCTGCTACACAGCCAACAATTTCGTTTCCCCAAAACATTGTACAATCAAAACCCGCACTACGCATAGGCAGGAACCGTTGTAGCCCATGCATTCGTCGCTGGTGCTTTCTATCGGTTGACGGATAAAAAATGATGATTTAAGCCTTTAAGGAAATTTGCATTTACTTGGAAACTTGGACGAAAACATAAAAGGCACAGGCCACAACACAGCCTATACGTAATGCTCATATCCTACTACCAAGACGGTGACGCGGTTTTGGCTGATCAAACAGCCAACAATCTCGTTTCCCCAAAACATTAAACAATTAAAACCCGCACTACGCATAGGCCAACCGTTGTGCGTAACTTAAAAAATCGTCAAATAATTTATGAGAAAAACATGGGATTCGAAAGATGAGCGTTATTTCGGAATAGGGATATATAAACCAAAAACTGAAGAAAACGTAGGAACCCTGTGGCGAACGGCATTCATTTTAGGTGCTAGTTTCGTTTTTGTGGTAGATTCTAAATACCAAAAGAAAAGTACCGATATTCTGAAAGTTTGGTCAAAAATACCTCTGTTCCAATTTGAATCCATTGATGCGTTTCTTAAAACTGTGCCATATAGTTGTAAAGTGGTGGGAATTGAAATAGATAAAAACGCTATTCCGATAAAAGACTATCAACACCCTGAACGTGCTATGTACTTATTAGGTTCTGAGGATAATGGATTAACAAATGAACTTAAAAACAAATGTCAAGAAATAATTATTCTACCAGGTAATCACTCATTGAATGTAGCTGTTGCTGGTAGTATTGTGATTTATGACAGAATAAACAAAATGAAATAAAGCTACGCACAACACTGGCTATACACAATGCTAGCATCCTACTACCATTGATGAGAACGTAACTTGGCTGCTGCACAGCCAACAATTTCGTTTCCCCAAAACATTAAATAATTAAAACCCGCACTGCGCATAGCCGGAACCGTTGGCAGTAATTTAGATGTACATAACTAAGCCACTAAAATAAAATGACCCTTGAAAATTACTCCTTACAATTTTTAATAGGAGTGCCATCACTGTTAATTTTCTTTTTTATCCGTTATTACAAGAGCTTAAAAGTCAAAACATGGGACACAACTGAAGGTGAGATAATTAGCATTAATGTAATAAATGAACGATACGGATCAGAATATGAGGATTCTGGTTTTACTAAAAAAATAATATACCAGTATTACATTAATGAAAAGAGATATGAATCTGATCAACTAAACAAAGGGGGACAAACGCATTATCCTTTTTATCATTATGCAGCAAAGAGTAATTTAGAGTATCGTATTGGGATGAAGGTAAAAGTCTTTTACAATCCAGAAAATCTAAGTGATTCCGTGCTAGACAACACCGTACCACTTGATATTTTCTTATTTTTTGTGGTAGTTATTGTCATCCTTGTTTTTGAGTTTTTTTAAATATTCTACAATTAATATATAATCAACTACTGCCAACACTGGCTATACACAATGCTAGCATCCTACTACCATCTTGGGATGCGTAACTTGGCTGCTCAAACAGCCAAAGAATATTCACGTAAACCAATAAACACCACGTTAAGAAACCCGCACTGCGCATAGCCGCAACCGTTGTAGCCCATGCATTCGTCGCTGGTGCTTTCTATCGGTTGACTGATAAAAAATGATGATTTTAGCATTTAACAAAATTTGGATTTGATCGGAAACTTGGACGAAAACATAAAAGGCACAGGCCACAACACTGCCTATACGTAATGCTCGCATCCTACTACCAAGACTGTGATGCGTAGCTTGGCTGCTACACAGCCAACAATTCCGTTTCCCAAAACATTAATCAATTAAAACCCGCACTACGCATAGGCCAACCGTTGTATGCCATTGAAAAAAAGGAAACGCCACCGCACGATTAAGCACATTTGGTTTTTGCCAACGCAAAAGCCCACCCCAAAGAACCAAAAGAGCTTTCACTTCCCTACTGCCACCCAAACTGAATGATTATTTTAATACTCATTTTATGAGATACTGAAATATAATTCCTATTTTGCTGGCTTAATTAAATAATTCAAAAATGAACCGAATAAAAGAGGTTTTAGAAGAAAAAGGAATCAAGCAAATCTGGTTGGCTGAGAAGTTGGAAAAGAGCTACAACATGGTGAATTCTTACGCTCAAAACAGAAGACAACCAAGTTTGGAAGACTTATATAAGATTGCCGAAATCCTTAATGTAAACCCAAAAGAGTTGTTGTACGACCAAATAATAGATAAGGATGAATAGTAAAATTACGGACATATATAATTTGCCGATAAAAAGTACACGAAGTGGCTCTTTGTTTATGGCATTTTCCTATCCTACTAAAATTTCACCAGAAACTATTGCTGTTTATATTCTAGCTCACACAAAACCAGGAGACACTTTGTTAGATGTTTTTGGAGGCAGCGGGACAACAGGACTCGCAGCGTTATTATGTGATAAACCAAACGAAAGGCTTAAAGAATTAATTAAAGAGGCCAATGTCGAAGTTGAATACGGTCCTAGAACTGCATATGTAAGTGAAATTAGCGGTCTTGGCTCTTTTGTATCAGAGGTAATGACGTCAAAAATAAATTCAAAAAAATTTCAAAAAGAAGCGACAGCCTTATTAAATAGAGTACAAAAAAGAGCAGAAAACTTATACGATACAGAAGATCCTAACGGTAATCGCGGGATTATTCGCCATGTCATATATACAGAATTCTTAATCTGTAAGAATTGTAGTCATGAAACATCGTTTAGTGATGCTTGCGTAATAGAAGATCCAATTAACATTCGACACTCTTGGCAATGTTCTAAATGCAATTCAGAAAACTTAAATAATGATTCTAAAAGAGTTCTTGAAAAGGTATACGATCCTATTCTCAAAAAGAAAAGAGAAGTAAGGAAAAGAAGACCTTATAGAATATATGGACAGACAGGAAGTGTGAAGTGGAAAAGAACGGTTCAAGAAAATGATCAGCCTAAAGAAGAATGGATTAATAAGGCAGATATTAATTCAATTCCTGTAAATGAGATTGAATGGGGTGATTTATATAGGTCAGGTTATCATAATGGAATTGATTACATCCATGATTTTTATACTAGAAGAAATGTAACTGTTTTATCTATTTTTTGGGACGAATTAAAAAACTCAAAGACAGAATTTAGAGAAGCATTAAAACTATGGATACTTAGTTACAATTCTTCACATTCTACTCTAATGACACGTGTTGTCTTAAAAAAGAATCAATCTGATTTTGTTTTAACAGGTGCACAACCTGGTGTATTATACATAAGTAGTCTGCCAGTTGAAAAAAACATAATCTTAGGTTTACAACGGAAAATCAAAACTTTTACAAGTGCATTTAAATTAGTTGAAAATAGTAATTCTGTTGTAAATACTCTTTGGGGTTCAAGTAGCACTTTATCGATTCCTGATAAGTCTATTGACTATGTTTTTACCGACCCTCCTTTTGGTGATTATATTCCATATTCAGAACTGAATTTTATTAATGAAGCTTGGTTAAATAGAATCACGGAAAAAAAAGAAGAAGCTATAATTTCAAAGTCCCAAAAAAAAGGTGCTAGTGACTATGAATTATTATTAACCTCTGTGTTTATTGAAGTCAATCGAGTATTAAAGGATAATTCACATGCTTCTGTAGTGTTCCATTCTGCCAGTGCTAAAGTTTGGAATGCCTTAAAAACTACTTTTAAGAATTCACATTTTGAGGTAACAAACAACTCCGTTCTTCAAAAAGAGCAAGCAAGTTTTAAACAAACCAATTCAAAAATAAGCGTTAAAGGAGATGCCGTTCTCTTATTGGCTAAAGGAGAAACAAAGCCAAGTAATCAATTTAGTCATGTGTCAAATATTCTAACAGAACTTGTTAGAGTGGCTAAGATTGATAATAATCCAACTGAATTAGAAAATGAAAGACTTTATTCAAGATACGTTGGGTACTGTATGTCTAATCAGATAGAAGTTGAACTTGATGCTAAAGACTTTTATTCTCAGGTTTCTGAACTAATTACTGGATGATCAATCAGGAAAGAAATAAAAGGTTAGGACAGTATTTCACTGGACAAGAACTTGCCAAGGTTCTATGTGCAATTGCGTTTAAAATAAACCCTAAAATTAGTTCAGCAATAGACCCAATGATGGGTAAGGGGGATATGCTATCTGCTGTAAACGAAATGGATAATTCTATTTCAACTTATGGAATTGAACTTGACAAAAAACTCGAATGCAAATTGAACTCTAATGTTAGAATAAGATCTAAGATTGTTTTTGGCAATTCATTCAAAAAAATCACTCATAACAAATTGGAAAAGAAAGTTTTTGATCTTGTTATCACGAATCCGCCTTACGTTAGGCACCTTAACCAAAAGCATGAAACCCAGTTTGAAAATTTCACCGCTGCTTCTAATCTTCAAATCCGAAATCAGTTAGTAAATGGTCTTGTAGAAAATCCTATAATAAAGGAAGATGAGAGAAGATTTCTTATTGATATAGCAAAAAAATATTCTGGCTTGTCTGACTTAACTGTCCCATCAATAATTCAATGCGCTGCATTTACAAAAGAGAATGGAATATTGGCACTTGTCATACCTGAATCCTGTATTACACGTGAGTACAGCATTGCAACTTTACTTGTTCTATTCAAACTGTTTGATATTAAATTCATTGTAAAAGATGAAGGAAGAAAATGGTTCGAAGATGCCCAGGTCAAAACTCTACTATTAATAGGTCAAAAGCTTAAAAAGCCAAGAAAATCAATTGAATCCCATCCCAAAATATCCATTGTTGAAATTTCCAATGGTACAAAAAACTCACCCTTAGGTAAGAATCCTTTCTCAAGTAACTACGATTTATTTGCATCCACTTTATTAGACTCGCACAAATCTTTCGATAATTACAATGACGCTTCTCAATATTTTAGTTCCGTAAATTCCTACCTATCCCCTCTAATAACCACGAACTCATTAAAAAAATACCCTGAACTACAACCTATTGCTTTCAATTTAGAGAATAACAAATTAAAACTTGACTCTAGATTAAAAGCTTTTGTCGATTACAATAACTTTATAAAGCTTTCAGACCTATCAATTGAGATTAATCAAGGTCTCAGAACTGGGGCAAATAATTTTTTCTATTATGATTTTATATCTGAGAAAAATAATAAAAGTAAGGTAAGCTTTAATTACAAAAATTCATCCAAAAAGTTTGAGATTACGAATAACTGTCTAAAACCAGTTCTCAGAAAGCAAAAAGAAATTTTAGATGGATATTTCATCCCTTCTACCAGCCTTAAAGGACGTCTATTAGTTTTGAGTAATCACTATACTGCATTCGACATTCAAAAATACGATCTTAAAAAGCAAACAATAACAGAATTATCTTCTGAGGTTTCCAAACATATTTACTATTGCGAAACACTAAATATTGGCACTGAAAATTTGCCTAAATATTTTCCGGACTTATCTGCAGTACGAACAAACATTTCGGAGAGGAATGGGAAAATAAAAACCTGGTATCAACTTCCTGAATTAAAAAAGAGACATGTTCCTGATATTTGCATACCTAGGGTGAATTCAAAATCAGTAAAGTCATATTTGGTTGAAGATAACGTTGTAGTTGATGCTAATTTTTTGACAATTAATTTAAGGCAAGATTCAAATATTCCAGTTTATGGTTTAATAGCAATACTTAATTCAGATTGGATTAAGGCACAACTTGAACTAAGCGGTAATGTACTTGGTGGCGGTGCATTGAAACTCGATCGTAATCACCTTCTAAATATATTAATCCCAAAGTTTTCGAAGCCTGAAATTATAGAGCTAGATAAGCTCGGGAAAGAGCTTATTAATTCATTCAACTATACTCACGTACTCATTAAAATAAATAAGTTGGTTAATTCAATATTGATAATTCCTGACAATACTATTTTAATCAGATTAATAGAAAAACGTTTAAAATTAAGATCTAAAAATGGCTGATTTATATTCAGAACAACAATTACAAAGCAGTCAAGAATGCATAGATAGCTGCTCAGAAATGAGAAGAGATGGAGCCTTAGAAGATGCTCTTCGTCATAATCTATCTTCTTTTCTAAGGCTTATGTTCAACAATAACCCAAAATGGGTTGAATTACATGTTAGGGGTTCTGAAGCTCAAGTTGAATTCTCAAGAAATCAAAATGAACATAGAGGTTTTGTGGATAATTTAGTTGGGGCAACAGCAATAGAATACGAAGGAAATCTTCAAAATGCTGCCAAGTTTAGAACTGGTTATAAACAAGTAGAAGAATATTGCGCAGGGCTACTGAACCTTGGATATCCTGCAGCTAATATAAGGGGTATTCTATCAGATACAGTACAGTGGTATGCTTATGATGTTAACATTTTAACTTCTGACAAATCATCTAATTTTAGTGCTGAGGACTTAGAATTAATTGAGATTGAAAGCCTCAATTGCGAAGTTGATACAAATTCAAATTTTACATTATTAGATTTCCTAGACAAACATCTTGGTCGAATTGGCTCAAGAATTTTAAATGCTAATTCGATTAATTCTGACCTTGGCTTTAGATCAGAGATAGCTTCAGAATTCATTCCTCTATTAAAAAATGCTCTTAATGAAATCTCTACTTCTAAACCAGAGTACGCTGAACTTATACAGACCGTATGGAATAAGTTTGTTAATTCAGTTCGAGAAAATGAAACCTCAGACTCATTTGATATATCGTTCTACGTAGACGAATTCTTTTTGACAACAATTGCTAAATGCCTTTGTGCTAATGTGCTCTCTGAAACTGCTCTTATATCAAACGAGGAAGAACTTAAAAGCATATTAAATGGTGATTTTTTCAAATTAAAAGGTTATGATAACGTAGTAGAATATGATTTTTTTGGATGGCTTAATAATTTACCTGTGCATGCTACCATTATTGATCTAACCAGAAAAATTCAACTTGATCTTAGAGCATATGATTATACTATAACAATAGATGAAGACTTATTTAGTAATTTGTTTTCTGAGTTGGCAAATAAATCAAAACGATTACTTCTTGGTCAGGCTATGACCCCGTCTTGGTTGGCAAACTCAATTGTCAGAGAAGTCATCAATAACATTGATGAGCAGCCAAAATTAATTGACATGTGTTGTGGATCGGGCACATTTGTAGTAGAAACCATAAAAATTGTAACTGAGGAATTAGAAGATTTATCAGAAAGTCAGAAACGAGCTAAAATTATCTCATGCATAACAGGTTTTGATATAGATCCACTTGCAGTCATTTTGGCTAGGATTAACTGGTTAATGGTAGCTAAACCTTTTATCTCAATTACAAGCTCTGATAAAATTACAATTCCTATTTACAATGCTGATTCATTATTTGCCGTAACTCCTGTCTCAACCAATGAAGGTGCAGATAATTTTTATTCATTAAGCTTACTTGATGAACAAGTTAATTTACCTAAGATATTACTGGTGCCAGCCAATAAATTGCTGTTTGAGAAAATTTTAGATGTTGGTTATTCTTCAATCATTCAGCTTTCTGAAATACCAGAAGAAGATTTTTATATTAATACTTTAAATACTATTCAAACACAACTTAGTATAACTCTATTGGATGAGGACCACGAGCTAATCTTAGCATTTATGCGCGAATACTATAGTGCCATTTTCCGCCTTAATTCTCAAGGTAAGAATGGTATTTGGAATTTTCTTCTTTTAAATAGCTTTAGGCCTGCGTTGGTAGAAAACAGCTTTAATGGCCTAGTATCAAACCCTCCTTGGTTAACTTTAAGCAGGATTGCAGATAATCCATATAAAGAATTCCTTCAAAATCTTGCAAATGAACTAAGCATTAGACCGTCAGGATCATCGTTTTTACATATAGAATTAGCAACTATATTTCTACTAAGCTCAATAGATCGTTACTTAATCAATAATGCAACAGTTGGTTGCATTTTACCAGGTACTATTTTATCGGGCGACCATCATCATCCATTTAGAAGTAAAGAATATGATAATTCCGAAATAGAATTTAGAATCTCGAAGATTTGGGATTTAGATAAAGTAATATTTAATAATAGAGGTATTGCCATATTTGGCAATAAGTCTGAAGGGGAGAATTCGAGACCTATTCCATACCACTTTGAAAGCCAAAATCATCAAGTCGAAGAGAGTCAATTATATTATTCAACTTTAGATTCTAAAAGTGCTTGGACTCAATATAACATCAATAGAACTAGCGAAAATTCCTATGTAAATAATTTTACCCAAGGTGCTGATGTAATGCCCCGTTCAATTTACTTCCATGAAATATTAAACTACGAATCAACAAGTAATACTACGCATGTCGTACCTATCAACAAACAAACTTCAGACCATGCATATTTATTGAAAGATTCAAAAAAATTCTCAGATTTTAGAATTGAGCCTAGTGATGTAGAGACAGCAATGATATACCCAGTAATGATCTCAAATGCTTTACTACCATTCCACATTACTAATCCACCTTTGGCAATCTTACCAATTGAAAAATATCAAGGAGCTTGGAGAAGTATTGCCGCTACATCATTAGTTACTATGTCAACTGGATTTCAACGTTGGGTTAACCGAGCTTCAGCAAAGTATGGTCAAGGGAGTAACATAGCGACTTTATGGAGTTGGTTAGATACCAGATCAAAATTAAGCAATCAGTCTATTCCTCAAAGTGGATATATAGTTTGCTCAGGGACAGGTGGCGAATATGTTTGTGCACATTATTTAAAGGATGATGAAGTTGATTTTAGTAGGTTAATTATTGATCAAACTGTTAATTTCTATCATACGAACAATGAAAATGAAGCTAAATACCTAGTTGGTTTACTAAATAGCCCTTCTATTTCTAATGCTATTAGATGCTTTCAATCTGAGGGGAATTTTGGTGCAAGACACATTCATTCTTTACCATATAGAATAATAGAGCCATTTGAAGAAACTAATGAATCGCATATTTCGATAGTGAATTCAACAACAAATCTAATCTCAGAATTAGAGTTGTTTTTAAGAGATTCAACCAATCCTAAAGTTCTAAGATTAAGAAATCCGAATGAAAGCAGTATAGCATTTAAACGTAGAGCAATTAGATCAATTATAGCTACACTACCTTCTTTCAATGAATATATAGAAGCCTGTGAAACAGTATTAAACAGTTAATATCAGCACACAGCAACCATACACATTGCCAAGTCGCTCAAAAGCCATCCGCACGAGCCAAAACTTGGCAAAGAGTATGGCTGCCCCAACGCTGAAAACGAAATGAATAAAATAAAAACGGCATACAACAATGTGTATAGTGCATAGCACCCTTTGGGATGCTACGACACCATACACTAACCGTTGTAGCGCATATAAATAGACTCCATGGATTTAGGAGCATACAAGTCACCAGGAAAAAAACATAGTTTCGATTTCATATTTGAGGGTCAAATAAGATTTGGACCAGACTATTTTAAAATTCAACTTGACAGCAATCTAATTACCGATAGACTTTTTGGATTTGAATTTAAATGGGACGCAGAATCAAAATATCTAGCGTTACAAGAATGGCTGACAACTGATTATCGAAAAGGTCCAACTACAGCATTAACGATAATTGACCTAGAAAATGGAAAAATTGCTCGAGTTAAAACTGTCGAAAAAGCATTTATCATCCCTTTGGAATTTGTTGGAGATGTGATTAAATATGAAATTGACCAATTATCCATCGATAAAAAGCAAAAGTTCCAAATCAGTTTAAAAAAAGTAAAAAATTGGGAAGGTTAAAATACGCGCTACAACACTGGCTATGCACAATGCTCGCATCCTGCTACCAAAACTGATAATACAGTTGGCTGCTTAAACAGCCAAAGAATAATCGCGAACACCAATTAACATTTATCAAGGAAACCCGCACTGCGCATAGCCGGAACCGTTGTAGCCCATGCATTCGTCGCTGGTGCTTTCTATCGGTTGACGGATA
>CAKZLB010000008.1 GCA_937124965.1 uncultured Bacteroidota bacterium | reverse complement strand
ATAGAAATAGATAGAAATAAAAAGGTCATTAGGACTTTTGATTTCGGGTATGATTAGAATAAAAACTGGGTACAACATTGGGTATAAGTCATAGCCGCTCAAAGCCTGCGCACATTCCAAGCTACGACTCATACCCGTTACCGTTGTACGTAATTTAAAAATGACTTTCCTAGAATTACATGAATCCGTTCAAAACCTAGTTACATTTCTTGTGACGATTTCACTCAACTCCCAAAAGCAAAAAGAAATTCATGGGATTGGAGAACCAGGATACGAAATGCCAGAATATTTTCAATGTGAACACTCATATAACAAGGACATTGAGGTAATAAAAGAACAGCAGCTTTTGTATCCTGATTTAATTAACAGAATCGACAACTTTATATTTGAGCTAAAAAAGGAAAACGAAACTTTCTGGATGAACTATGCAACTTTACCAGAATGGAATAATATCAGAAAAAAGGCTTATCTGCTGTATACGGAGATTGGACTTGAAGAACTTGATATAATTACAAAATTCGAATATGATGGACGTATGGAAAGCGTAATTCAATTTGACGTAATTGAAAAAAAATAAAACTACGTACAACACTGGCTATACACAATGCTCGCATTAGTCTACCATTGATAAGAACGTGTCTTGGCTGCTACACAGCCAACAATTTCGTTTCCCCAAAACATTAAACAATTAAAACCCGCACTGCGCATAGCCGGAACCGTTGTAGCCCATGCATTCGTCGCTGGTGGTTTCTATCGGTTGACGGATAAAAAATAATGTTTTTAGCATTTAACAAAATTTGGATTTACTTGGAAACTTGGACAAAAACATAAAAGGCACAGGCCACAACACTGCCTATACGTAATGCTCGCACCCTACTACCAACTTGTGATACGTAGCTTGGCTGCAAACAGCCAACAATTCCGTTTCCCTAAACATTAAACAATTAGAACCCGCACTACGCATAGGCCAACCGTTAGCAGCAACTCTGAAACGACCTTGCAAAGATTAAACAGAACGACAATGAAACTAAACATACTTCTATTTCTGAGCACTTTAACTCTATTGACTTCGTGCAATGGCCAGACAACTGATAAGAAAAATAACTCAAACCAATTTATAAATGGCGACACAGTAATTGAACTTGGAAGCAGTATAATGGTTGTTTACCAAGACAAGAAAAATGTTTATTGGTTTGGAAGTTGGGAAACAGGAGTTTATAGATATGATGGAGAGAAACTGATTAATTACACAACGAAGCACGGCTTGCCAAACAATAGAGTTGATGAAATACAGCAAGATGAATCTGGTAATATATACTTCACCAGCTTTTATCCAAAGCCGACCATTGCTAAGTTTGACGGAAATACATTTACAACATTAGCTCCAATCCCTAGTAATGATTGGCAACTTAAATCCGCAGATTTATGGTTTAAACATACGTACGATTTAGAAAATTACGTTTATCGGTATGACGGTACAACTTTACACAAATTGCAGTTGCCTGAGCCACCAAGTCTGCCCAATCCTTTTGGAGTCTACAGTATTTATAAAGACATAAAAGGAAATATTTGGTTTGGTACAAACCCTGTTGGTGTTTGCCGATATGATGGAAAATCGTTTGATTGGATAACCGAAGAAGATGTGACTGAATTTCGTAACGAAGGAGCAAACGGAGTGCGGTCAATTACGGAAGATAAAAATGGTGACTTTTGGTTCAATACCGAAAACCGTTATAGTATTTACGACAGCTTAACATTAAAAAGCAATAAGTTTTATACAAGACACGAAAGCATAGGTAGTTTAGATGGGAAAAATACAAGTGGCCTAAATGAGTATCTATCAACAGTAAAAGACAATAATAATAATTTATGGTTTGTAACTTATCGAAGTGGCATTTGGAAATACGATGGGACGAAAATTGCTCATTATGCAGTTCAAGATAATTCAAAAGACATTACGCTATTTAGCATTTACAAGGACAACAATGGTGACCTTTGGCTTGGAACACACAAGAATGGAGCATATAAATTTAACGGTCAAACATTTGAGAAATTTAAACCATAACAGAAAAAAAGAGCAGCTGCTAACAGCGTGTATAAGAAATAGCGGGGTCAGTGCTAAATCAAAGGTTTGTGCTTTTAATAAAAGTATGTACTAAACTGAAAGTGAAGTGCTTTTTAATCCGCTACTTCTCATACACGCAAAACGTTGTAGCCCATGCATTCGTCGCTGGTGGTTTCTATCGGTTGACGGATAAAAAATGATGTTTTTAGCATTTAAGGAAATTTGGATTTACTTGGGAACTTGGACAAAAACATAAAAGGCACAGGCCACAACACTGCCTATACGTAATGCTAGCATCTCATTACCAACTTGTGATACGTAGCTTGGCTGCTACTTAGCCAACAATTTCGTTTCCCAAAACATTAAACAAGACAAACCCGCACTACGCATAGGCCAACCGTTGTGCAGCATTAGGAAATCAATATAAAACGAAATTATATGCTGCGAGAATATTATATAATCGAAATTGACAATAATGATACTACGAATCCTAATTCGCGTAGAGGCGGTTTCAATGTAATTGCAACAAAAGTCGACACAAACGAAAAAGTAGAATTAAAAAATATCTCATTGCCAAACTTTGCTAGAATTGGCGACTTGATAAGGTGGTGTGACCATAATTTTTATGATGTCATTGATAGCAATGGAGACTTTGTATACAGGCATAAAAAAACATTATGAATGACTAATAAGTGAAATATCACATGTCCTATTAACAAAATAAACGCTGCACAACACTGGCTATGCACAATGCTAGCATCGTGCTACCATGACAGATCGTGCGGTTGGCTGCTTAAACAGCCAAATAATAATTAACTTCCCAATGAACTTCAATCTAAATAACCCGCACTGCGCATAGCCTTTACCGTTAGCGGCAATGCTGAACACCATAGACACCTGAAAAAATGCCCCCATTTTACGACATATATGGCCTTTCAAAA
>CAKZLB010000007.1 GCA_937124965.1 uncultured Bacteroidota bacterium | reverse complement strand
CCGTAGATTCGTGCGATTTCTTCAACTTGAAACTGTCTTGCTTCTAACAACTGTGATTCCTGTGGTTTGCTTCCGACAGGTTTGTAATCAATACCCAAGTCAAGCACTGCTGTACTATTCGAGTTTTTACCGCCATATTTCCGCTGCCATGCCGCCGAAAGGTCAATCTTCTGCTGTGCTGTCAAAGTTTTATCTGTCTTTAACACACCCGCAATTGTGCCGCCGTTGCCAAAATACGTGGCTGCGAAATTGTTCGCCGCAATGCTGATACCAAGATTTTCGGAATGAACTTGAAGCGGTGACTTGCCCCAGAACGGGTCGTCACCAAATCCGACAAAATGAATAACATCATCAGCGAATACGAAACTGTCGTATCCTTTGATTTCATACACTAAATATCCATCAATGATTTTTGCTTTAACCTGTCCCGTAGGTAAATCCAAACTTGTAATATTACCGCTTTTGTCAGTGCTAATTACTGCAATACCGTTACCGTTGGAAGCGAGGCTTTTAACCATGCGTTCCATAAAAGTGAAACCCGTATAAAATTGTGAAGGTGCTTTGAGTAGTCGTGAGATAGGATGATTTGTCAAGGCTTTACGACCTTGTGCTGTGACTTCGTAAACAGCACAAGGCAAAGATGCAACGCTACCTGCAATAAGATTTTCACAACGCCAAGCAGCAGATACAGACAAAGCAGTATCTTTCGTGACGTTCACTTTTGTTGCGTTCGTATTGCTACCGTTCAGCCATTCTACAAGATTGACCGACGGGTTTTCAAGCGACGAACGCTTCGAGAAAACAGATTGTATGCGTTGTATTATGCCCATGATACAAAAATAAACAAATATTTGTGTATCTGTACGGAATTTGCAATAATTTGTTTCAAATAGAAACAGCAGCAAGAGTTTGGACCTCTGCTGCTGTTAGTTCTCTATCTATGACCGCTAAACGGACGGCACGGCATATAGCTTGAACATTAATATAAAAACTTTAAAATAATTTAAAAAATAATCCCGCAACCGTCCGAATGAAACGGACAATTGCGGGAAGGCAATTAAATCAAATCCGGCAAATCTTTTAATTGTTGTTGCAATTGTTTGATGTGTTTTTTAATAAAATGCTTTGATAGTGTTTTGATATTCTTAACATAGGTGCTTATATGCACCTATTGTCGGCTACTAAGACAAAGCTAATTTAGCCTTTCGAGTATATCCATTTTTCTCATAAGGATTAATCCAAACTAATTTTCTTTCACTTCGACCTTTGCCACACGCTCTTAACGCAAAGTGTCCTTTTACTTTAAAAGCCCCAGTTCTTATTAAATTAGTAAACCAAGAACTATCTACATAAACTACATCAATATTATCACTATTTTTTTTCTTAATTGATTTTATCCCTTTTCCTGCTTTTATAGTCTTAGTTTCTATCGGAGCGTATTTTTTAAATATTACACATTCAAATATATTCTGAATCGCTTCTTTGAGTTGATACGTAAACTGTTCAATAAGATGTTTGTCATCTAAAATAGTAGATAAATGATAATTAGTTTCAAATTTATTTAATTTAGCATTAATAGTTCCATAAGTGTGATACATACAATAAACAGAATCGTAAATACAAGTTAATCCAAATATTTGAAAAGAATTATCGCTAAATATTTCATATACAATCGCAAAATCATCTACAATCAAAATCCCTTTATCAGATAAATCTTGTTCTAAAAACGTATTCAATTTTTCCATAAATCTAAATTCCCTATTAACAATTTTTTGGAACAAATCTTTTTGAAAAAAATATATTTTTGAAGATTTTAAATAGTTTGACAATGCAGATAATGAATCTTCGTATAAAGATGTATTATCATATTTAAGACTAAAAGATATTGCAATTTCTTTGCTTTTTCTGAAAGCAGAAATATGTTTTAAGATTGGATATTTTTTGTATTTCAAATTCATAATTAACTATTTAAAATAATAAAAAAAGCAGCCGACAACAGCACAACATCGTTTATATTTCGCAAAGGCTCATACAACGTTGTTGTATGTCCATTAACCCAAGTCAAACATATAATCATCAGGCAGTGTATTGTCTTCATTTTTCGATTCATCTATCAACCACGCCCCGATTGCATTGACCAAAGCAGCCACACCATCAATTTTTTCTCTTGATTTACGCTTGCTTATTTTTATTTGGTCCTCTGCGTTTCTTTCAATCTGCACATTTTGCAGCATCCAATCGAAAACAGGATTGTGAAAGTGCTTGATGTCACCTCGCAAAGCAAGTCGCTCAAATTCCTTCGTTGGTGCAGCCATACTTCTGAAACCTTGCCCAAACGGATGCATCGGTGCACCTGCTTCTGTCAAGTTATTCACAAGCTGCGAACTGTTCCATCTGTCATAATGAATTATTTTGATGTCGTACTGTTCCATCAAGTTTGAAATGAAACGCAATAAATAATCATAATCTGTCACGTCGCCAGGTGTTGTGATAATCAAACCGTCTTCAATCCATTGCAAATACTTAACACCGTCACGCCTCGCTCGATCTTTTGCCGTATCCTCAGGAATAAAGAAAAAAGGCAGCATTGCAAAACCCTGTTCTAATTTAAACCACAAGACAAAAGCCGTGATGTCAATTGTACTTGCTAAGTCAAGCCCTGCGTAACATTCACGACCAAGTAAATCTCTTTTCGTTATTTTTATATCATTACCACTTCTACTCCAAACAAACGGCTCGATAAATTCTTCAGTCGTGTTTGTCCAAATATTCAAGTTTTTAACCTTGAACGCCATTTTCTTAGTAATTCCTTCTGTCTTTGCGTTTTGATATTGTGTTTTCAAATACTGTGTTTTTGGACTTACACCCAGACCAGGATTCGCCTTAATCCATACGGTTTCATCTTCCCAGTCATCATCCGCATCTAAATCATATATCGCAATAAACAAGTAATCGTTTTGCTTTTCTTTATTCAGTACATCTTTGCAAGTATCTTCAAAAGTCTTACAAGCTGATGCTAAATTATACCCTGCTGTCGTGATGATAAT
>CAKZLB010000006.1 GCA_937124965.1 uncultured Bacteroidota bacterium | reverse complement strand
GTAAACGTAGAACAGCGTTTACAAGCTATAATAATAGAACTCAAAAAGCTCAAGTATTTTTTTCTGCCGCGATATAAACAAGCAGTAGAAACCAACCAGGCAATATTAGATACGTTAAAACATCAATGGTCATATAAACTCCAATCTATACTTGACAACAACCAATCTTGATCAAAGATTGTGCCAGGATATTTAGCAAGATAGTTAGTAATCATCCGTTCACGCTGACTTTCATCGTGCATGTGGTTGCTAGTATGACTGTAAGCAAATTCAATCCAATCTAACGGTTTTTCGTGCCAGTCCCAATTGATTAATATATCATCAGGATCTATTCTCAATAGCTTGCCAAGTTCTGTTTTGTCTTCAATTGGTTTCCAGTCATGCGGAGCAACCTCACTGGTCATCAATGCAGGAACACGGGTTATCTGTGGGTGTAACTGTAAAGCCATCAATCTGGTATCACCTGTTACAACACGAAAAGCTCCGTCGATCAACAATGGCTTTTGTATAGGATTATAGTTTAAATCTTTTATCATCCAATTCAATCGAACCAAATTGGTTCGATAAGATCTATTGCCTGCATTAGCATCTTGCAAACATTCTGTTAAACTCAACTGTGGGCGTAGAGCAGTTGCTGTCACTGATGGATTATAAAATAGTTTGTACATAGGATTATTTATATAGTGTATAAACTTTCTACATTATTACGCACTGTGTGCGCTAAATAAAAGTGCAAGGAGAATGCCATGAAAACAAAAAATGTAATCAAAAAACTCTATCAAGCGGCGCTATCCAATGATAAAAACCTCCAACGAGAATTCTATCAAAAGCTGCTTGACAAGAGCTTGAAACACAAGTATACATACGCAGTAAAATAAAATTTTAGCTTAAATACTTGCTTACAGGAAAAAACAATGGAAATACTATTGGTTTATATGATGTCTCATATAAATGACCCACAAGCAAGTGTCGGACCGCAAGTGAGTGATAGAATCTTTACCAGCACAGAAGAGTGTGAAGAATTTGTTACCACACTTGCAGGAACCGATCCGTTCGAGGATAATAGATTTAAATTTGTAGCGTCTGACGGCGTAATATTCTACGGAGGGTGTTTAACACCGTTTGAATACGAGCTATACAAAGAGGGGTTGACAAAAGCTCCTCAAGATGCTTAAATAATACTGTAACGATGAAGCAGACCGAAAGGTTGACGGACGAGGGTGCGAATCCCTCCTGCTCCACCATAAACACATACGCTGGATATGCAGATAGCATATTGAGACATAAGAAACGTCAGGTGTGTGTTTATGATGGGGCAGATATAGATTCGACGGCGACATGATTAAGAAAGTGGAGTTACCGGCAATGTGAAAGCCGTAGGATTGGGGGTTCCCGGTCGTAGAAGCAAACTAAAATAACTGCAAACGACGATACGTTCGCACTAGCCGCATGAGGCTACGGGGTTGGTTACCTTGTTACCCAATAACCAAGAAGCACCTTCGGGTGCTTTTTTTTGACTAAGTATAATAACAGGAAGAAAAATGAGATCTGTTATATTAAGTCTACTGTTGGTAGCACTTGTACCTAGTAGTACGGCACAAGAACAAGAAATCACGTTCCCTACTACACTAAGATGTAGTACTCCGGATGCAGTAACTGACCTAACCGACCAGTACCAAGAATTAAGTTTTGCACAAGGCAAAGGCGTGCTGTACGGCAATAGCGAAAACCAATGGTATCCAGCCGACATTAAAGTTTACCTAAGCACCGGAGGAACTTTTACTATTACAGCAGAAATGGACAAAGGCATAGTTTGCTTACTGTTAGTCGGCGAAGATTTTCAACCAACGATACCGATTGAAAAAATGCATTGATTTAACCTAAATAGATGTTTTGAACCGTATAACCTGCTATTTTTGCAGGTTTTTTTATTTCTTGATAAATCCTGGATACTAAGTAAACTGACTTTCTTGTGCAATGCAAGGAGGCTAGGAAATCTTTATATAAGGAAAAGGTAAATTTAAATGACTAAAAGACTAATGACACTCGCAGTTGCATCTGCGTTTACAGGTTCGGCTTTTGCAGCCGATGTTACAATTTCTGGTTCACAGGAATTCAATTATCAAAATGCCAATGGTGCTACTACTACTGAACTAGACGGTGTAGTTTCTATTAAAGCATCAACAGAATTATCAAACGGTTGGACTGCCAGTGCAGACTTTAATATCGATGAAGAAGCTGGCAACGATGGCGGCAACAGCCTAACACTGGCTGGTCCATTTGGCAAGCTGGACATGGGCGACACTTCAAGTGCCACAGACGCTATTGACGACGTTACAGACTGGGGTTATGCTCAAACAACTGGCACAGACAATGTCGATCATGCTGTACTTTACACACTTCCACAGGTTGTTTCTGGGTTAACTGTTAATGCAAGTTTTGCAGCAGATACCAACACAGATTCAAACGCCGGCGGTTCAGCACTATCGGCACAGTACGACGCTGGATTTGCTCAAGTAGGCTACGGTGTACTGGACAACGACGACAATACCGAAGCAACACTTATGAATGCTACATTCTCAGTTGCCGGTGTTAATCTTGGCTATGAAGTATACACTGTTACAGATGCAAGCGATGTTGACACAGACGACACGGCAATGGGTGCTACTTACACGGTTGGTGCAGTAACACTTGGTTACGAAAATGTAACAACCGAAAGTGCTGGTACAACCAGTGCAGACGTTACTGCGTTTGGTGTACACTATGCGGTTGCCAATGAGCTAACTGCTTTTGTTGAAACATCAGAAGACGACAAAACAGCCGACAGCGAAACTACCACAGTGGGTGTTGTCTACAAGTTCTAATTTTCAATTTAGAACAAAGCCCGGCTCATGTCGGGCTTTTTTATGGTTGACTCTTTTATAATCACCTGTATAATAAATGATAATTACTTGCACAATAGAGATGTGGCTGAGTGGCTGAAGGCGCTCCCCTGCTAAGGGAGTGTACGTTAATAGCGTACCGTGGGTTCGAATCCCACCATCTCTGCCAACTTTAGAGGATAAGGCAAATGGCAAGTTTAAACAACAACAATCGCAAACGTGCAGTACATAACCGCAGTAGTCTTGCATATCGTAAAGAAAAATTACGTCTCCGTCCACTTTCATTAAAACAGTTACATGAGCGTCTCGAGAGCGCACAAATGGCCAAGCAAAAAGACGCAGTGCGTAAAGAAATAGCAAGAAAAATCAAAATGGGACTAGTCTACAACGTTCCTGCTGTAGCAGACGCCGAGTAATGTGGGTAATTATAGTCCTGTGGTATGCAGGGCTCCAGGGAGAATACTTGGGCAGTAATGTGTGGCACGAAGCTAGTTGGACTAGCGAAGTAGAATGCAAAGAGTTCTTGCATGCTAACCAGTGGGACATCCGTGAAAGTGTACAAGACATCAAACGGTCAAGTGTATACAGTTTTGCATGTGTAGACGCAAATAAATATCCTGAAGTTAAATCTACATTCAAAGGAGCAGACAGTGTCCGGAAAGGGATCTGAATTTAAAAGTTTTACAACAATCGGGACGCAATTCAAAGCATAGGAGTTAATGAAATAAATGTCCAAACAAACATTAAAATTTTATCTAACTGCTGAATATTGGGAAAATCCTCCAACGATACAAATCTTACTTAACAATCATTGTTTGTACGACGCAGAAGTAAAAAAAGATGATTTTATAGAACTAAAATACAGCACTGATATTTTATGTAAAGAAAACAATCTTGTGATTAGACGTTACGGAAAAACCATCGATGATACTCAAATTGATGATAACAATAAAATTATTAAAGATAGCATAATACATATATCCAAAGTTGAAATAAACGAAATTGATTTAGGGAATATAATATATAATATTCCAGTTTTTCCATGTTATCCTGAGCCTTGGGCTAGTGAGCAAAACGATCTTGGAAACCACTTGCCCGATACAATTAAACCCTGTACAGATTTATGTCATAACGGCAATTGGCATTTATCTTGGTATGAGCCTTTTCATATATGGTATCTCGAAAACCTATGGACATAGAAAATAAAAAATTACACATAGAAGTAACGTCGAGATGTACGTTAAAATGTGCAGCCTGCCCTAGAACCACTTGGAAAGAAATAACCAAAATTCCTTTTCCTAAACAAGATTTAAATATTGATGATTTTGTGAAATTTATGGATTGCGAAGGTGGCAGAAAAGTTGAACTTTTGCAATTATGCGGCGATTACGGAGACTGCATTTATTATCCAGATTTAATCGAATTTATTAAAACATTTCGAAATAAAAAATTTAGACTGCACACAAATGGAAGTCATGGTTCACCAAAATTTTGGAATGATTTATGTAAAGTTTTGACTGAAGATGACGAAATTGTTCTTGCAATCGACGGTCTGGAAGACACAAATCATTTGTATAGAAAAAATAGCAACTGGAAAAGCATTATGCAAGCAGTTGATATACTGTCTAAAAGCAGTGTAAAACTAGCATGGCAAACTATTATTTTTAAGTTTAACGAAAATCAACTTGAACAAATACAAGAACTTGCCGAAAGTAAAAACATAAGATGGTTTAGCTTAAAAACACACAGATACGAAGATACAAATTTGATCCCAACCAAAGAATCGAATATACAAACACATTATTTGTTCAAGCCAGAATATACAAATCAAGAAACATTCGAGATTGAACCTAAATGCTACAGAATAAAAACTGTAGGAAGCGATGGAATATTTTATCCATGTGATTGGATAAGAAACCCAAGAACTTTGTATTCAAGTCAACTTTGGAAAGATAGATATTGGCTGGATCAACTGCACATCAAGAATACAAATTTTGATAATGCAAACAAAATTATCAAGGATTGGAGTGAGCATGTTAGAAGTTGCGGTCTAAAAGGAAACGCCGAAGTGCTGTGCAAAATGAAATGTCGTAAAGAGGTCTCATGTCATGACTGATTCAATAACTCTAATACGAAATAAGTTAATGGCTGATAGAAAAGTGTTATGCACTGGAAATCCAGATAACCCAAACAATATTGCACACGGAGTGCAAAAAATTTGGCCAGATGCAACTTTTTTATCTAAAAGTTCAGGATGGGATTTAACAAATTTTGATGAAACAGAATTAATTGATATTTTTAAACAACACAACACATTTATAAACAATAGTTACATTGCACCAGGTGTCCAAAAAAATCTTTTAGATATTTGCAATAAATCTGTGAAATTCTGCGATGTTGTTAATATTGGCAGTACACACGAACTCACCGATGAAGGTAGCAACGAGTACCGTCGTAGTAAAATTGAGTTAAAAGAAGCAAGTCTACACTATAATACTTTCAGATTTCAAACTACTCATGTCATACTTGGAGGCATAGCCACAGAGTCTAATCCAGAATGGTTAAATACTGACACCATTGCAGAAACTATATATTGGTGTTTGCATCAGGAATTTAAAGTGCCGTTGATCAGCATTATTCAACCTAAACAAGCATGGTAATAAAAACAATATTTCAAGGAAATAAATATGGCAGGTAAAGGATCTAAATCGCGCCCATACAGTGTTAGTCAAACGCAATTTGCAAGCAACTGGGACAACATTTTCAAAAAGAAAGGTTCGCTAAAAGATATGATGCAGAGCGAAGCATTTCTATTTTCAGTACATGACAAGTGCGGTACAGATGATTGTTGCAACACATGCGATACCGCAGAAAATCCGCCAGAAAAAGGTTGACCTAACCCTCAACCTGTCATATTATAATTGTACAAGTTAACAAAAGAGAAGGACAAGCCCTATGTCGTCATCAGCAGTTGAACATCGTACAGTAACCTCAGTTGGTGCTGTAAAAGCAATTAAAAAGTGCTTTGATAAGAAGCGTCCACTATTCCTCTGGGGTCCCCCAGGAATTGGTAAATCAGAAGTAGTCGAAGGCATTGCACAGTCAATGAACGGCTTCATGATTGATTTGCGTCTTGGACAGATGGATCCTACAGATATTCGTGGTGTTCCATTCTACAACAAAGACAACGGTACAATGGATTGGGCTCCACCAATCGATTTACCAACAGAAGAGTTTGCGTCGCAGTATCCTGTAGTGGTACTGTTCTTAGACGAAATGAACTCAGCGGCCCCTGCTGTACAGGCCGCGGCTTACCAGCTCATCCTCAACCGTCGCGTTGGCAAGTATGTATTGCCAGATAACGTGGTAATGATTGCTGCAGGTAACCGCGAAAGCGACAAAGGTGTTACATATCGTATGCCCACACCGCTTGCGAACCGTTTCGTGCATATCGAAATGCGAGCTGACTTTTTAGCATGGGCCGACTGGGCTGTAAATAACAATATCCACACAGACGTTGTTGGGTATCTTTCATTCGCCAAGCAAGACTTGTATGACTTTGATGCAAAATCAGCAAGCCGTAGTTTTGCTACTCCACGCTCGTGGACATTTGTTTCTGAACTGTTAGAAGACGATGATCTTGACGAAACAACAGCAACTGATTTGATTGCTGGCGCAATCGGCGAAGGACTTGCTGTGAAGTTCATGGCGCACCGCAAGGTATCTGGCAAGTTGCCCAATCCTGAAGATGTGCTGTCAGGCAAGGTTAAAGACTTAAAAGTCGACGAAGTGTCGGCACAGTATTCGTTGGTTATCTCCATGTGCTACGAGCTCAAGCAGTACATTGGCGAAAACAAAGACGACAAAGAGTTCCACAAAATGTCGGATAACTTCTTCCGCTTTATGATGGATAACTTTGAAACTGAACTGGTTGTAATGGGTGCTCGTATTGCACTTACTACATACAACCTTCCTTTCCAACCAACCAAGTTGAAAAACTTCGACGAGTTTCATCAGCGTTACGGCAAGTACATTCTAGCTAGCCAAGGCTGATACCAGTCGTGAGAGCGGTCCTTTTTATCTTCATCGAGGCATAGGGCTATGCTGGACCGCTCTCCCCCCTTTGCCCTAGTATAAATCAAATGATAATGCTTACCAATCCTAAACCCAAGATTGCACCCGACGGATACACTTTGGTTCGAAGACAGTACACAGAGTATGATCCAGTTAAATGGATGGATTTAATTAACAGTGTAAATCGTGAATTTGGCAAAGCAGGTCAACGCTGGCAGTGGATTATGAACAATGAACTAAGTGTTGGCAATGCATGGGTAGTAGACTTCTACTTCGAAAATCCGCACGACGCAACCATGTTTCAGCTTAAATACTAG
>CAKZLB010000005.1 GCA_937124965.1 uncultured Bacteroidota bacterium | reverse complement strand
AATACCACTAAAAAACAATCTTTTATATCCCGCTCATAGTCGGTGTTCTCACCGACGTTTCGGGCAAAGGATTTATCTAAATCATATCATTCTATGATTAACTGTATGTCGGTGACAATATCAACAAGGACAGGTGGAAATGGAGCAAAGCTGAAATCATATCCGTAATAAGTTTGTGTTTTTAATTCCGACGAATAAATTCGTCGCGAATGAAAATCTGGTTGGATACATAATACCACTAAAAAACAATCTTTTATATCCCGCTCATAGTCGGTGTTCTCACCGACGTTTCGGGCAAAGGATTTATCTAAATCATATCATTTTATGATTAACTAATACGATCTCTATCCGCAGGTATTAAATATCCCTAAGTCAAAGCGTATTTTTGCATTGTGAAAAAAGTATTAGCATGTATCGCCTTTTTGACGTACTACTCTATTGGTATGAGTCAAATTACAGTTTCTTCAAGTTCAATTACGTTTGATGAGACAAAATACAAGGAAACTTCGGAAAAAGAATTGACAATAAGCAACGAGTATCTGAATGCTGTTGATGTTGTTCTCCGTTTTTTTAATCCGGATTTTTCCGTTGCTGACTCTGCAATTACCATTGCTGGAAGAAGTAACGAGAAGGTAAAGGTACTTTTTACACCTCGCCACAATATCAACTATAATTCGGAATTGGTCGTTGTTACGAATTCTAAAACAGGATCTGTAGCGATTGACTTAAAAGGAAAAGGAAAATATGATTCGTACTATGCGTCAACGTTTAACTTATTTGAAGAAGATTTGAAAAATGAACTTAAGTCTGTCATTTCAAAAAATTATGTAAATTTAGGCTACAACGGAGCAAGAGATGCTATGTATGGCTCGATCGACAATAAATCGGGTAAGGTAGAATGTGTGTATACGGGACGTACCGCAACATTCAATTCTAGAAGCGGAGCAAATAGTAATAGTTTTAATTGCGAACACACGTGGCCGCAAAGTTTGTTCAGTCAGCGTGAGCCTGAGCGTGCAGACATACACCATTTATTTCCAACAGATGTAAACGCAAATGGTCGACGATCAAATTATCGATTTGGAGTAGTTACAGGTTCAACTAGTTGGTCAGAAGGTGGATCTAAACTTGGAGGAAGTATTTTTGAACCGCGCGATGAGCATAAGGGCGATGTTGCTCGAGCTATGTTTTATTTTGCGATTAGATACCAAAACTACTCGTCGTTTCTTACGAATCAGGAGTCTGTTTTACGGCAGTGGTCGATTTCGACACCCCCAACACAGCAGTCACTAGATCGAAATAATGCAATTTTTGCACGTCAAAAAAATCGAAACCCTTTTGTTGATTATCCTGAATATTTGGAACGAATAACGTCTATTAGTTCGACTTCCAAAGCAACTCCCCAATCATCTATTCGTTTGAGTGCTTCATCAATAAACCTTTCCAAAATAGAGTATGCAACAGCGTTTGATTATCAACTTGTTATTACCAATGATGGGAATCAAAAAATATTATTTACAAGCGTTTCAAACACAAATTCAAATGTATCTGTACCAACGACAGCCTTCGAATTATCACCTGGAGAATCTCATATATTAGAAATTTCGATCAACCCAACTAAAGCGTCAATAACAGATGAAATTACAATTCGCTCATCCAACATTACTTTAAAAGTCCCATTGTTCGTAGCAGGATATTCAAGTGTTCAAAATGTTGGAAATCATACATTTACATCAACATATAGAAATGGTCAATTAATTATTAAAGGGGCTAATGGCTATTCTGTTTATGTCTGCGATGCGTCAGGCCGCCAAGTGTTCTTTGACGAAATTCAATCCGATTTTACCGAAATAAACATTCCAAGTCTTCAAGGAGGTGTTTACTTCGTGCAAGCGATTGGGAGAGACGCAACCTCATTTGTGAGGAAGGTCTTTATCCCATAAGGCTCACCCCGGAATTAATGGATGATTTAACATGAAACAATTTTTTAAGTACGTGCTCGCCACAATCACAGGATTAGTACTCTTATTTTTTATTTTCTTTATTGTAATAGCTGGAATGATATCTAGTTCGTCGAAAAAGGAAACTGTCAAACTTGAGAAAAATTCAGTACTACATGTAAAGCTTAATTACCAAATTAACGACCGTCCACAAGACGACCCATTCGACATTTTTACGGCAACACTTACTGGTGACATGGTAAGACCAGTTGGTTTATATGATATCGTAACATCTATCGAAGAAGCAAAATCAGATGAGAATATCAAAGGGATTTTTTTAGACGTTTCCATGCTAGGAGCAGGTTACGGAAAACTTAGTGAGATTAGAACGGCACTTGAAGATTTCAAAACTAGCGGCAAGTTTATTTATGCCTACAGTGAAGTGTTATACAATCAGTCATACTATTTTGCCTCTGTTGCAGATTCAATTTTCCTAAATCCAAGCGGAACGATGTTGTTTAACGGAATGGCTGCTGACGTAACGTTTATGAAAGAGACTCTTTCAAAAATGGGTATTGAAATGCAAGTGGTGAAACGTGGTAAGTTTAAAGGAGCTGTGGAGCCATTTATTCTTGATAAGCTTAGTCCTGAAAACAGAAAACAAATATCTGAATATGTGGAATCTATATATGGTGATATTCTTTCTAAAATATCAAAGTCGCGAAACATTTCAGTTGATGATTTGCGTATGATGGCCAATGAGGTTAAAGTAAAAACTTCGGATGACGCAGTTACCAATAATTTTGTAGACCAACTAGCGTATCGTGATCAGGTGATGGCAATGATGAAGTCAGCTGCTGGAACTGAGTCGGATGACGAATTGGAGCTTATTACTCTAAGTAAATACAATTCGATAGTTCATCCATTCGGGAAATCAAAATCTGGTGATAAAATCGCTGTAATTTATGCAGATGGCTCTATTGTTTCTGGTAAAGGACAAGCCAATGAGATAGGTTCGGACAAATTTGCAAAGGCATTGAGAAAAGCCCGTGAAGATGAAGATGTTAAGGCTGTTGTATTACGAATTAACAGTGGGGGAGGAAGTGCATTGGCAAGTGACGTTATCTGGCGAGAAACGAAGTTAATGAAGGGTGTAAAACCATTAATAGTTTCTATGGGTGATGTTGCGGCAAGTGGAGGATATTACATCGCCTGTTTAGGTGATTCTGTTTTATCAATGCCTAACACAATTACTGGCTCAATTGGAGTATTTGGCTTGTATCCAAATGCTGAAGAACTTTACGGAAAAATGGGTTTACATACTGAAGTTGTGAAAACCTCTGACGTTGCTGATTTTGGAAGAATTGATCGTGCTTTAAATGAAAAGGAAATAAGCATTTTAGATGCGATGATTGGCCAGATATACGAACAATTTTTGAATCGTGTAGGAACTGGAAGGTCATTAGATCGTGCTCATTTGGATACCATCGCAGAAGGTCGTGTTTGGACTGGAACGTATGCTAAAAACATTGGCTTAGTGGATGAGTTTGGTGGATTAAAAGAAGCAATCGAAATAGCTGCGTTTAAAGCAGGAATGGAAGATTATAAAGTAACTTCATTTCCTAAAGCTGACAACCCATTTGAAGCAATCTTTGGAGAAATGGGAATGACATCAATAAAGAACAAATGGATGAAAGAAGAGTTGGGAACATATTACCCAATCTACAACAAACTTCAACGGTTGAAAAATTTATCAGGCATACAAATGATTATGCCAATTGAGGTTGAGGTCAATTAAGAATTGAAAATTTGCAATTGACAATTTTTGACTTTAGAATAGCGGAGATTTAGACCTACTTCTTCGCTTTCTTAATCAATTTCAACGCCCAATCGTAATGGCTTGAGGTGGCGGAGATTAAATATGCACCTAACGACGTTGTACCCGTCCACTTATACCGTTTTTTTTCAAACAGTTCCTCGTCAGTGTGACTTTTAATTAGCGCCATCACTTGTTGGTGGGTTTTATTCACTAAAGATTTGGCCTTATCCAATTCTGTTGATTGATACATTTCCCAAATTTTTCGGTTGAGTTCGGGAGTCGTCTTCCACGTATATCCTTTTGCTGGAATGTCTGGTTTTACGCCAGTCATACCTACTTCGTACCATTCCATCATCATTAAGTGCCAATGGTGTAAATGCATTAAAATATCACGGATGTTTCGATTCATCGTTCCTTCTGGAAACTCTTTGTGTTGCTCATCAATTGAAAGTGCTGAAATGAAATTGAGTAGTTTAGTATAATTCTCATCACTCAGGTTAAGCAAACTTGCTTTGTCTTTTGGTCTAGGCATTTTGGTATTTTTTAGTTAAATGAAATAAGTGTTTTTGGATATGACGATTTACAACCATGAGGTGTTCTTGAGCAGAGTATGGACGTGACCCAATTTTATAGGGAATTAAAGAAATTGAGTTACTTGTAATATGTGTTTCGATCAACGATTGAGCATGGCTTAAACGATTCAAAAGTTCAGAGATTGTAACATTTCGTGTGCTGTCGACACTTAGTTCATTTACCTTTGAGAGCTTGCCACGAAGAGGAGATGGCTTGATATGTAACGCTAAATCTGTGACGTTTTTTGCAAAACTTTCATGCCAAAAAACGATGTGACCTAACACGTCTTTTGCGCTCCATTTATCATAAATCATGACTGAGAAATTGAAGTCATTTTCGAAGAATGAGATGAATTTAGAAACGGTTGTATTTAGCTCATCAACCAGCACATTAATAGGTGAGAACATGTCTTTTGTTGGTGCCATCTTTTTGAACGAAGGACTCGAAAGTACTAACCAAATTGTTGTAGATTACTGATAATTGGCAGGTTTTACTGTGTAATTTGTCTATAGAAAAAATGCAAAAAAAAAGTCGCTGAATCAACTTCAACGACTTTTTAATTAGAGTGTCAATTGTGCCAACAGCACAACGTTAAAAATCTTTATCGGGACAAATAGACGTAATTGTCGTAATATGGGTCGCTCGCGCGGTCTTCATATCTAAATACAAACAAAGATTCTGTCAATGTTACAATCGTGAATACATCTCCGTCAAACTCTAGTGTTTGATCGTTTACAATCTTATAGTCTACATCGTCTGTATCACCATCAAACTTGAACTCAGCGGTATTATTTGCTAAGAAATGAATATAATCACCTGTAACTGGCGGAAACGTGTCTCTTGACTCTACAGTTGTTGTTTGTCCATTATAATTAATGTCGATAATATTGTCGATATTCCATTTATGCTGAATTTTTTGAGCGGTTGTCAATTCAGGTTCTGGAGTGGTAGAGGTGTCGTCGTCTTTACAAGCGGCAAAGGCTACGAGCATAATTGCTAAAAGTGGAAATAGTTTTTTCATACGTATATCATATATCAGAGTGCAAGATATAATCAAGAACGTAGAAAGTTGTGAAGTTTCAAAACAGTCTATTAGATGATGTATTTGTTTGTGTAGAATGGCGAAATATTTGGATAAATGCGGTTTTGAACACGATTATATAACCAGTTCTTAAACATAAAAGCACCTCCATTGGAAGTGCTTTGGTCTATGTTCGATCAGTTTGACAAGAGGCTGTTTTATGTTTATAGTGATGATGATAGTGCTTTGCTCGAATCACCGAGAGAGACCCAAACGTGAACAGAGCGATTATAAATCCTAGGATTATGTGGTTTCTTTTCTTTTTCATGACGCTTCATTTGATTTAGTCGTTGAATAATAGGAATGACAGTAGTGATGGTTTGCATTCGATTTAAACTGCTCAAACTCGTCATCATTCATGTTCCGAATGTTCTCAACGTAAGCAAGTTTGCGGTCTTTCCAATGCTGTTTTTTCATCCTACCTTTACCAGACAGTTTGAAAATTAGCCCAAGAATTGCAAATACAATTACTACTCGAAAAGCCACAAAAAATAGGAGTCCAACGAGTGCTCCAATGGCGATAGTTCTAAAAATTGATGTGTTCATGTTTTATATTGTTGTTCTATTCTTGTAGACGAATCAACACAGATTTTACTTTAAAATATTTCAAAAAAAAAAAGACCTGTCGTCTGACAAGTCTTTCTTAAAAAGGTATAAACCTGAGTTCCATTCTTCTTTATAGGTTTAGCATTTCATAAAAGTCAATAGACAAGGCGGTTTTGTGAAGATTTAGCGGGTTGAACCCAAATTATGCATTAGTAAATCTATTACGAGAGAAAATCCCTGCAAAATCAAACGTTGCTCTGGCTTTTTCTCATTCACCATAGTGGTAACTATGCTAAAATCGACAAAAGCCTTGATTTTATTGGGCTTTTAACTCTCACTACGAAGTACTAATACACAATTCGGGTTTAATCAATCAAATCCAACGAAGTATATTGGGTTTTATGGAACAACACATACTTATTTCACAAGGAAAAAGCGCTTCTCTTCCTAAAACTTATTTGAAATAGCCCGCTATTGCTACATAAATTTTAGTCGACAATCACTATTTCCTAGCGTTCTAAACCATAAATAATAATCGAACTCAGGTTATAACGTTTTTAACATTTATCCCATCGTGATTTCATTTCTGACTTAAAAGCTTCTTTTTCTTCCTCACTCATGTTCATGAGTTTCTCTTTCACTTTTTTGTGTCTACTTTTTCGTTTGTGAGAAGAACCAAATTTGGAGCCACCAAATAATATTTTACTCAAAATCAGTATTCCAAACATTTGCCAATAATTGACTTTATTAACACCGATAACATCCGGTAGAATGGCATTCCAAAGCAGCATAATCAGGTAAACAAGAATCCCAATTCCTGCAATAAAAAATAAAACGATGATTGGTTTTTTTATACTCCATTTGTTATTCATTCTGTCGTTCATAGTTTCTTTTTTTACGTGTATAATTCTTTATATAAATAGTTTAACTTCTTTCGTAAATGTTTGACTGCGTATCCTTTACGACTAATAATTGTTTTTAAGTTTTCACTTTTTTGATCTGCAATTTCTTGAAGGGTAAGGTCTTCAATTTCATTCAAGACAAATACGTCTTTTTGTTTTTCTGGAAGTTCTTCTAGCGCAGCTATTAGTTCAGTCCAAAACACTTCTTTAAAAAATGCTAGCTCTGGATTATTAGAATCGTCGATGAGTAAGATGTCTTTGAACGAAAAGGAACTTTCGTCGTCATCTAATTTGAAGTTTTCAATAGATTCAGGCTTTTTCTTTCGATAATTATCGGTGATTCTGTTTCTCGAAACATTATACAACCAGCCACTTACACTCTCGATTTCGTCAATATTGGTTACTCGACTAAACTGATACCATACATCTTGTAAGATATCTTTTGCGTCTTCTGAATTGGGAACTTTCGACCGAATAAACCTAGAAATTTGATTCCCGTATTCCTTAATTACATCAGTAAGTTTATTCCGTTTCTCGTCAGCCATTTCCGTGTGAATAGACGCCTTCATAATTGGGTAGACGACTATTACCCAATATTACTTTAAAAAAAGCATTATTTTTTTTGGACTCTTCATACGGTTCAATTCTGCTGACTTCTGCGGAATATTACGCTTGGTTTGGTACCAAACCCGCACGCTTTAACAAAGCATCCGGGGTAGCATCTCTTCCTCTAAATCGTTTGTACAAAACAGAAGGATGTTCTGATCCTCCCGCCGAAAGAATGTTCTTTTTAAACGAATCGGCTGTTGCTTTATCAAAGATACCTGCTTCCTGAAAGGCTTCAAACGCATCGGCATCCAACACCTCCGCCCACTTATAGCTATAGTATCCGCTGGAATATCCACCTTGAAAAATGTGTGAAAACGACGTACTTGTGCAGGATTCACGAACTGCTGGATAAAAGTCTAAACCTTCGATTAATTCCGTTTCGTACGCTTTAACATCAACATTTCCATCCATTTGATGTGAATGCCATCCCATGTCAATTTTACCAAGACTTATTTGTCGGATGGTTGCCATGCCACTCATAAAGTTGGCAGACTCTTTAATCTTGTCAATGTACTCTTGAGGAATGGGTTCGTTGGTTTCGTAATGTGTTGCAAAAAGATCTAAACACTCTTTTTCATAACACCAATTCTCCATCAATTGGGAGGGTAATTCAACAAAATCCCAATAAACACTTGTACCACTTAAGCTTGCATATGTGCCATTTGCAAGCATTCCGTGGAGCGCATGTCCAAACTCATGAAATAACGTCGTTACTTCATTAAATGTCAAAAGTGAAGGCTTTTTATCTGTCGGTTTTGTGAAGTTACATACGATAGAAACGTGTGGCCTTTGGTCTTCGCCATTTTTTATTTTTTGTGATCGAAACGAAGTCATCCACGCTCCTTGACGCTTACCTGGTCGTGGAAAAAAGTCAGCGTAAAAAAGAGCAATATGATTCCCTGAAGAGTCTGTAACGTCATATGTTTCCACATCTTGGTGATATAAATCTATACCATCTGCACGATTAAAAGTTAAACCAAAGAGTTTATTCGCTGTTTTAAATACTCCTTGTATCACATTTTCAAGTTTAAAATAAGGCCGCAATAACTCATCGTCAATATCAAACTTTTCCTTTTTTAGTTTTTCTGAATAAAACGCAGAGTCCCATTTTTCAAAGTTTTCAAGGCCATCGAGCTTACGGGCATATTCAGATAAATCATTAAATTCATTTTTTGCAAATGGCAGCGCTTTTTCTTGGATGTCGTTTAAAAATTCAAAAA
The DNA here is from genome assembly GCA_937124965.1 of uncultured Bacteroidota bacterium. GTDB lineage: Bacteria > Bacteroidota > Bacteroidia > NS11-12g > UBA9320 > UBA987. The sequence goes on along the minus strand of CAKZLB010000005.1, from coordinate 182,490 downwards.
CGTTTTGTGGTGTTTTTGCCATACGTTCTTCTAACACAAAATCAGCATGACTGTCGTATCCCAATAACTTGGCTCGGTCACTTCGTAGTTTTACCAACTCATTGATAATGGTTGTATTGTTTTGATCATTATCAGCAAATGCTTTTGAGCTAAACGCTTTGTAAAGTTTTTCTCGAAGTTTGCGATTTGTGCTATAAGTCATGAAAGGAATATAGCTTGGGTAATCAAGAGTTATTAACCATCCTTCTTTACCTTTCTGCTCGGCGGTTGCTTTTGCGGCATCTTTTATTCCTTCAGGCAAACCGTCTAAATCTTTTTCATCTGTAAGATGCATTTCGAAAGCATTGCTTTCTTTTAAAACATTTTCACCAAACGTTAATGACGCTTTTGAGAGAGCATTGTCAATTTCACGAAGTTTCGTTTGCTGATCTTGGTTAAGATTTGCACCATTGCGTACAAAACTCTTATAGGTGTTGTCGAGCAACATTTTCTGCTCGTTGGTCAACGAATCATACTCATTTTTGTGTTTGTGAACGTGTTTTACGCGAACAAACAATAGTTCATTCATCATCACATCATTTCTAAATGCCGTGAGTATTGGAGATAAATCCTGAGCTAAGGCCTGCATTTCAGGACTTGTTTCTGCAGAGTTTAAATTGAAAAATGCGTTTGTAACTTTGTCTAATAACTCACCAGAGCTTTCTAAAGCTACAATGGTATTTTCAAAAGTTGGAGGAGATACATTTTTGACAATAAGGTCAATTTCTTCTTTTGCTTTTGTGATTCCCTGTTCAACAGCGGGTTTATAATGTTCGAGCTTTATTTTATTAAAAGGAATTGAACTAAAAGGTGTGGAGTAGTCAGCAAAAAAAGGATTCATACGTTTTGATTGTGATAATTTTAGTATTCGTCAAAAATAGTATTTTGTAAAAAAGATATCTGTCAAATCTCACTTATATACTTCAAGCGAAACAGATACTTGCAATCCGTAGTCACAATAAAAACTATGAAATAAGCTACTCCCGAAGAAGGTCCGTTAATATCGTCTTTTCATCGTATCTGTTCACGGCACGCCAGTCTACTAAATACAAGTTTTCAGATTTTAAAAAGTTTGAGAGCAAAGGCAAGTTTGTCTTTATACTTTCTGGGGTTTCTGCACCAAAAATGCAAAACGTATTAACATTCCCCGAGGACTCTTTTATTCCGTAAAATGTCAATCCTTTCAATTTAAAACTAAAGCTGTTTGCAACGGTCCCCTCATTTTGATACATCCCAATAGGCTGAAGTTCTTTGTCGTTTTGTTTAAAGGTTTTGAGCAATTTAGCATATGAAATGTTTATTGGTTTCGGAATGAGAGTTCGTACAGCAACATCTGTAAATGACATATAAGTGCCGCCTTTAAAGGATTTATTGTCGTAAATGTTGCGAATGCCAACAAACTCGCTATCAATTTCTGTAACAAAGTCTTTAGAAATAAACTCTATTTGTCTCCATTCATCCTCATTAAACGTAGGCACTGTGCTATCTGATTCTCCGATTAAAACGGGTAATCCATTGTTTACTGTTGCGGTTGAAAACAACAATTTTTTTGTTGAATCAATCTCTTCTGCAGGTGACTGTGCTTCCTCTTCTATAGAGGAATCATTTGTATTTGATTCTTGATTACAACTAATGGCAAGCAATGAAATTATAAGATATACGAACGTATTTTTCTTCATAAGTTTTAAAACCATATTCATACAACCTTTATACATGTTGATCAACTAAAATAGCGTTACCATCAGGATCAATTACAACAAAACTTGCAGGTCCTTCAGTCGTCTCATCTGCTTCTGTCTCGAGTTTTATGCCCGCTTTTTTAACAGATTTTTGAATGGTTCGTACATCGTCAAACGATTCAAGAGAATTGGCGTTTTCATCCCATCCAGGATTGAACGTGAGTATATTGTTTTCAAACATTCCTTGAAACAATCCAACCAATGCATTCCCATTTTTCATGATTACATAATGTTTGGTTTGGTCGCCTGCAAACACGGTAAACCCCAAGTTCCCATAAAAGGCTATAGATTTTTGTAAGTCTTTAACACTAAGACTAACAGAAAAGGCACCTAAATTCATATTTTTTTTTACGATGATAAGAATTAGAAGTTAAGCCCGCAAGGAAGTGCCTTGGATTGTTATTTTATCCCTTAAATACGGCTCCATGTTTTGAGCGAACTATTTATTCATCTGTTAAATCATAACAGGATTCAACTTCGACAAGTAATTTTGGTGTATACGCATAGAAATACATCACCTTTCGACAAATCCAGTATTTATTAGACGTCCCGCCATTATTTTCATTCGATTGAAAAACATAGGCAAACATGCCTGTCCACTCAGGTTTATCAGTTCGTTGTTGTTGAGGGTTTCGATGAACCAATGGCTCTTGATCGTATCGAGGGTATTGACTAATAGGGTATTTATGTAGGTAAGCCAAATTCACTTGAATGTTACCATTTACATCTTTTGCAAAGTCAAATTGCGGATACTTATTTTTTGCGTATCGAGTTATCTCTTCTTTCGTCAAAAATGTAAAATCACCTAAACCATATAAACGTTCATGTAAATAATGATTTGTAAAATAGGCTTGGTTTCCTTGAAATGTGGCGAAAACCTTCAGTCTAAATGATGTGTCTCTGTGGCTTTCTTTAAATTTATACGTTTGTTCAATCGCATAAATCGTTGAGTCATTTTTTATTTCACAAGTTGGAGGTATAAACCGACTGTAAATTCCTCTCTCACAGTCCAATTCAAACAAATGATTGAATGTGTTTTCTAAGAATCGCGTTTTAATTAGACTATCGGCTAGTTGCCTTAATCTAAATACTTTTCGATCTACAGTATTTTTATATTTTTTGGCGTAATAGGTCTCACCTGATTTCGTCAGCGTCCAATTGGGTTGGCACTTTTTGTTTACGAAACATGTGATGTCTCGACCAAATCGTTTGTGATTTGGAACAATATAGTAGTAATGCTGAATGTTTTTGCCAAATCCTAGATTGACACTTTTTTCTCCTTCAGCCCAAAACAAATCACAATAATCGTTGTCGTTAAGCTTGTAAATATCTAAAATGAAAGCTGCTTCATTATCCTCCCAAACTCGAGTTATTTTGAGACTTAAATTACTTGATTGTCGTGTTGTGAAATAATCAATATGTATAATTCCGGAGTCAAATGTAACTTCATCGTGTTCTCCAGCAGATATGAGGTAGGTTGCTGCTTTACTTTTTATTTTTAACGTATTATTTCCAGACTTTGCTTTCAAATACTCAAACTCTTCGATCGTTGACAATCCTGTAATGGTATCAGTTAAACTAAAGTTAAACGTGTGTGTCGCACCCCACTGAGCGTATAAGTTAGGACTTAAACTAACGATGAATAAGGTAAGGACAAAAAAAGAGCGTTTGCTATTTGAAAGGGCTTTGGTCAAGTAAGACTTCATAATCTATATTAGGGTAAAGTTATTTTATACCGTAATACTAGAAATAGTAAATGTGATTTTATGTATTTCGAACATAATGTAATTGGACTAATCCGGACTCGTATTGCTTTGACGATTTAAGCGAAAGTTTAATGTCGTTAACTCCACCTTTAAATAGTCGTTTTCCATCTCCAAGTATTGTGGGGATAACCGATATGATATATTCATCTATAAGATTTGCATCCATCAATAATCGGACAATTTCGCTTCCTCCGTCGCAGTAAATGTTTTTACCGGGTTGCTGCTTTAACCGTTGAATTAAAGTACTCAAATCACCGGAATAAAATGTAACATCTTCAGCGTGTTTATTTTTATCACGAGTAATTATATAACAATCATAGTCTGAAGCTTGAGGGAAAACTCCATCACACAAAGAAACCACAACGTCATAGGTCGTTCTGCCTACAATATACGTGTCAACATCCTTTGTGAAAGCGGCGTAACCATAATCTTCATCACCGTTCTGAACTATATTGAGCCATGAGATATCATCATCTAGCGTTGAGATAAAACCATCAACACTCATGCTTATGTATAAAATTACTTTTCGTGGTTCCATAATTTTTTACGTGTTTTTTTAACAACCCCACGAGGAGTTATTGATAATGTATTTCGTCGACAGTCTCCCAGAGCTGTTTAAAACGTTTATTTTAATAATAGTTCGGTATACCCAAAGTTCTAAGGGAAGTTGAGAAATCGTGGTAACGCTGTCTGCTATCTGATTGGTGTCAATGCCTTCAATCGATTTTATACGTTGAGTAATTTGTAAAATGTCTTCAGAAATCTCCGCGGTTTTGCGCGTAGCTTGGAATGATGGAAGCCTGTAAGATCCGAATGAATCTTTAAGCTGAACAAAAGGGTCTGAAGTCGTCCATTCGTCCAAATCTTGAAAGTCTTTTTCTCCAACATATACTCTTAAGGTTTGAGAATAAGAACTAAAAACTTCAAACGAAAGTGTTGAATCACGTGATAGAATTTCTAATTGCTTTAAAGCTATAGTAGTTCCAATATCTTCCTCTAAATTGATCGTGTCTGAAACAATGCTATCTATGTCGTCTAAGGCATAACATGGATGATCGAAAAGTAACAGTTTGAACTCCTTAAAATTTATTACTAACGTATCATGTTTAATCTCAGCTTCTACGATCTCGGGTTCCTCAATAGTGTCTTGCACAGAAATTTCTTCTGGTAATTCTTGAGGAATTACTTGCTCCACTTTTTCTTCAACGATTTTTTCAGTTTTGTCAGATTTAGATTTTGTTGTACTTGAATTACAAGAAACCGCCAATAAGCCAATAATGCAAAAATGTACTTTCATTTTGTTTAGTCCGACAACGCAGAACTACAGTGCAATGTTAGGTATTTTTTTAATGAGACTAAGCTACGTTCTTTATGATGGAGCATAAAAAAAGCGACCTTGATATGCAAAGGTCGCTGCTTTAAAAAAAGTAGTTTCTATATCGTTTCGAACAGGAAATCCATTGGTCGACGCACTTTTGGTGCAAATTGATTTTTATCCTCTTCCGATCGATACCCAATGGTTGCAACCACACTTGCCGTGAGATTCTGTCCTGAAAGGTTTAGAATTTTGTCGTATTCAGCAGGCTCAAAACCTTCCATCGGACAACTGTCAATTTTTAAGTCAGCTGCTGTGTTTAGTAAATTACCTAGAGCTAAATACGTCTGTTTAGACGTCCAAGCTTCTACTTCCTCTTCCGACTTTTCGGAAAGTTTGTTTTTGATAAAACTCCCATAGCCTTCTAATTGGTCAATCCCGATGTTTTGAGCCTTTGCTTTTAACGCAACAAATTCATCAATTAAGTCGTAAGTAACTCTATTGTAATTACAAAAAACCAGAAGGTGAGAAGCGTCTGTTATTTGAGATTGATTCCATGAAAAAGGCTTCAACTTCGCTCTTACTTCAGCACTGTCTATGATTAAAACTTTGAACAATTGCAAACCATAAGATGATGGAGCCAATTGAATACTTTCTTTTAAAATCGAAAGATTGTGATCACTAATTTTTTTTGTTGGATCAAACTTTTTGGTGGCGTATCGCCATTTATAATTTTCTAACATAATTACTTATAATGTCATTGGAACTTCCATTAATAACACTCGACTTTCTGAAATAGATTTAAAACTAAATGCCTCCACGTTCCATATCCCAAAACCATCTCGTTTCGACAGCTTTTGACCTTCTATTTCCACTTCACCATCTAGGATAAAAGCGTAAACACCATTTCCTGATTTGTTGATAGTATACGTTGAAGTTTTTTCTGCTTCGAATTCGCCTAAATGAAACCAAGCATCTTGATGAATCCATACACCTTGGTCGTCTTTGTTTGGGGACAAAACCTGGTAAAATTCGTTTGGTTTTTTGATATCATTAATTGAAATCTGGTCGTATCTTGGAGTGACACTTTTTTTGTTCGGGAAAACCCAAATTTGTAAAAACTTGACCTCGCTATCATCTTTTTTATTGTATTCACTGTGGTGTACGCCAGTTCCTGCGCTCATTACTTGAACATCTCCTTGCTTGATTGTGGCAACATTTCCCATGCTGTCTTTGTGTTCTAATTCACCTTCTAATGGTATGGAAATAATTTCCATATTGTCGTGTGGATGCCGACCAAAACCTTGACCAGCAGCAACTTGATCGTCGTTTAAAACACGCAAAACACCAAAATGCATGCGCTCTGGGTTATGATAATTAGCAAAACTAAATGTATGATGACTGTTTAACCATCCGTGATTTGCGTGGCCACGTGTTTCTGATTTGTGTAAAACTTTGTTCATTGTTTTTTCTTCGTTATTAACCTGAGTTCGATGATTATTTACATATACTTCGTTGGATTTGATTGATTTAGCCCGCTAAATCTTCACAAAACCGCCTTATCTATTGACTTTTATGAAATTCTAAACCTATAAAGAAGAATCGAATTCAGGTTTGGGTAAATGATTGAAACCTACTCTGTCCATTAGTTTGTCGTAGGTTGATTTGTATTCTGATCGATTGGCGTATAAAACAGTTGGAATACCTATGCCTGCAACACCAGCGGCAATCGTTTTTTTAATATAGTTTTTTCTATTCATTGTTTTTTTACTCTACAAAGTTCAGAACTCTATAAATGATGGACGATATGAAAAAACGGTTAGGGCTTATGAAAATCCGATATGGCTATTTTTTTTGACTGAGCTTGAAGTCACTTGGGCTTTGGCCCACACACTTTTTAAAAAACGCACTAAAATTAGCAGGTTCGCTAAAACCCAATTCATAGGCGATTTCTTTGTTCGATAAATCGCTAAAGAAAATCATGCGTTTTGCAGCAGTGGTAATTCTACTTTGAATATGTTCTTTCGCTGTTTTTCCGGTTAAAGGTTTTACAATTCTGTTAAGGTAATCCGAGCTAATATTTAATGCATCAGCATATTCACTTGTGCCATGCCATTCATGATAGTGTTGGTCGATAAGTTGTTTAAAGGCTCTGAGAGTTGTATTAGCGGTATCGTGCCCATCGCTATAGTCTATCGGATTGGTGCACGACAATGTACACCGAATTAATAAAAGCTTTAAAAGCGCACCCAACGTTTCATTTTTTAACTGCGATTGTTTTGAGGAAACGTTTATCATTTCCTCACAAAGAGAAATTATGTATTGAAAATCAGTTTCTTGAGGAGTTAGTGGTGGTGTTTCTCCAAAGTCGTGAAACAAGTTTAGGTCTTCTATGAATTGCTCTGGGATATTATTTTGAAGCAAGAAGTGTGGTGAAAAAACTAGCGAATACCCTAAAGATTGTTTACTTTCTTGTAACTGGTGCACCTGTCCTGGACTTATAAAAAAGAGTTGGTTTGGAGCTAATGCATAATCCGAGAAATCAATTTTATGCAAGCCATTACCATCCTTTATAACTAACACCGTATAAAAATTATGTCGGTGAGGTTCGTCTATTGTTCCTTTTCTGCGGTCATGAATATCTTCCATGCGTGATATACCAATGCTGACAGATGTATCAGATCGATCTACAGTTTCATATGTTTTGAAAGAGTCCATTTTACTGATTTGGTAACAAGCGAAATATAAAAGCGTTCATTTTTAAAGAATGACCTATGCTGTGGTTACTTTGAGTTTTCTTGGGTTATTAATCCGAACTTCGTTAGGTAACACTTCGATGATGTCGTCAATGACTTTTTGTAACATGTCAAAATCTTCTTTACTCCGCAGAACGTATTCGAAATGAACATGTACTTTGAATGCATGCATCATGATTCGATATACTTCAGGATATTTTTTAGTGATATCTTCGAGTTTATGAATGAGTTTCTTTTTGATATATAAACGAATGGGGAAGGGGTGAAACACTGGTATACCTCCCTCTTCAATGTTGCCTGGTATTTCTGAGTATATGTGAAGATCTGTCCACTCCATCATCAAGCCACCCATCATATGTTTATATGATCGTCCGTAAAGGTCGAATAGCTCAGCATTGATCGTATATAAAGTCTGAACACCAAAAAGGCGAGAGTCATGCCTGATAACGCAAACGCCATCTATGGACTCTGAATATTGTTTCCAATGTGGTTCAATAAATTCTGGACTCAACTTATTTTGATATTATCAATGATGTATTTACGAATATCGCTGAAAACCTTTAAGAATCATATTTCAACCACCCAACGTGCAGAGTGGATAACCAACTGTATGGTTTGAGATGTTAGTGAGGTAGTGAGATAATGATATAATGCGATAATGATGTAATGCGATAATGTGTATCGTTGTCTCGTCCTAAAATGAGTTTAGAAAATAGAAAACATCTACTAAATCTGAGCTTATTTGCTTCGACTATTTCGATAAATACAATTTCTTAGCTCAGTATAGTTTTCGTAAAGATCTTGACTGATGACAAATATTCGGTCATTGGTTAAATGAATTTCTAAGATATGATAACCTGGTGTTCTTCCAGCTCCTTGTTTGCTGGTTATTCGTTTTTGAGAAAAGCGAATTATATCATTGAAGTCAATAAAATCTGTTTTGTTTCTTAAAAGATAACTGACTTTTATACCTGTCTCAGTTATGGTTAATTGTTTATATTCATTTCTAACAAATGAGGCAATTGATAACAATAAAAGGATAATTAAAACAAGGGCTAGCCAGAATGGACCATATTCGTAATCTACTTTCCTGTCGGTAGTAGAATTGCTAAAACACGCCCATATTAATACCAGCAAACCGCCTTTAAGAATTACTTGTTTTGCCCAAAAACCAAATATGAATTTTGAAACCATGGTTGTTTTTAGTTGAATTTTGTGTTTAAATGAAAATATCGTTTTTGGTTAACAAACGCTTTCAACACGAAAGTAAAAGATTATGTGTATTGCAAAGTGTTTTTAGGTCTTCTGCAAATTTTATTAAAAAGTGGAATCGCGGATTTAGGCGATTAACTTGATTTCCCAGATTTTGAATTGAGAACAAATGGTGACTTTAGACGATAGCTACATTTATAATAACCCTAGAATGTTTTATCGCTTAGATTCAAAAAATCGTACTGTGAAATTTATTTTAGCCCCGACATAAACATCATAAAAATGCTTTTGTAAATTTACCCACTAACCGATACTTTTCTTTAAAATGAATTTCAACAAACCAAATCTCCGATTTCTATTGTCCACAGTTTTGATGGTACTTCTTTTGTCAGTTGCGCCTTGTTTTGGTCAAACCATGCTTTCGGGTGGCGACATGGCTGGAACAATCAAGAAATCAGGAAGCCCTTATAGAGTTACTGGAGACATACGTGTTCCCAAAGATTCGACGTTGATTATAGAAGAAGGAGTTTACCTAGATTTTGACTCAGCTAAAGTCGTTCGTATAGATGGGTGTTTGAAGGCGATGGGCACGGAAAGTAATCCTATTACGATGACTTGTAGTGATTCGTTATTGGGTTGGTTGGGATTAATGTTCGTAGACAATCCTGATGAAGATACTAGTATGCTGAACTATACCAAGATTGAGTATATAGGGATACCCCGTAGTATTTTACAAAGCCCGTACTTTCCTGACGCTAAGCATAGTACAGGAAATCGGTACGCACCATGCGCAATCTTAGCGTATAATACTGCACCAATACGAGTCAGTAATTGTTGGTTTCGAAGAAACTGGCGATGCACGGAAGCGGAACTGGCTGATGTAGAAATCCATAATTCTGAATACTTTGAGAATATTACTGAGTTTGGAAAATACAATAATGGAAACGAGGGTAATATCATAAACTCTCATTACAGTTGTATTGGTAATTATTATCGAGAAAATAATGTGGGTGGGTGGTACGTAGGTGATAACCTAACACTAAAAGACCCAGGAGTAATTAAAGACTGTTTATTTAAAACTGGATGGATTCCTTTGGGTTTAGGAAACACTAAAACGGATGTGATTAACTGCATATGGGAAGGAACAAAATGTACGGCGTTACAGCTTACTGGAGGAACACAATCCACTATCGAAAACTGTGTTTTTAATGGTACGTATGGTGATTGTATTTTTGGTGGTGACGTAAGAGCAAATGGAGGGGCATCCGAGACAACATTTCTAAACTGCGTCTTTAAAAACAAATCCGATTACATTACTAGTGCAACCTTTGAAAGTTCAGCGGCTCTATTTCAGAATTGTGTTTTTGATAATAATATTTATGGAATTTATTATGATCCAGGTTCTTCTCAAGGGAGATTATTGAACTGTTTTTTTGTAAATAATGACGAGAGTATTAATGCTGCCAAAGATGTTGACATAATTAACTGTGCCTTTATTAATAACACCAACAGACATAAAGACAAGTTTAATGAGGCAATCCTTGACTCCGTTTCTGGAGCTTTACGAAGTACAGGTGGTAAGTTTTCAGTATATAATTCTGTGTTTTGGAATAATACTGATTATTTCGGTCGGACCAACAATATGACGATTTGGGGTAATCAATTTAACCATCGCTTTTATAACAGTTTTTTCCAAGGTGGGTCTAGTTCTATTCATCGTTACCAATATGTTTCATATGCATTTACAGGTACGATTCAAGACTGCATAACAACTGCACCACAACTAGTCGACACAGGTAACGGCGATTATCACGTGAAAGTGAATTGTTCAGGCTTCCCTTCTGGGTTTAATAAGGGTTATCAGTCTCCCATTTCCATGTATTATCAAGGTAAAACATATACTGATATTTTGTCGGTATTAAACACCGACATGGATGGAAATCCAAGAATATACGACGATACGACAGACATTGGACCATACGAAATACAAGCACTTGCCAATAGAATCGACGTTATCGATTCAATTTCGAACCAAACGCTTTGTGAAGGAAGTGATGGTGCGATTTGGGGTTCAGCAAATAGCGTAGGATTATTACATGAATGGCAAACGAGCGATGACGGAATAGACTGGAAGTTCTACAACAATAAAGCAGAGCCAATTACTATCAGTAATGCACAAAAAACAGATAGTGGTAAATACTACAGAATTAAATGGGCAAACAGTTGTGGTCTGAGAAAGACATCAGATGATGCTCAACTTTCGGTGGTTACACCAAAGGATATTGAACTTACAACAGATAGCGATACCATTAACCAAACCACTGCAACGAGTATTAAGGCAACAGCTGGTTTTAAATCGTACAATTGGTCTACTGGAGACAAATCGGCTTCAATCACAATAGAAGGTAAGAACCTTGGTCTCGGTACTCATACAATCATAGTTACTGCTATTGATGCCAATGGTTGTGAGGCAGTCGATTCGATTGAGATAACCGTTTTGGATAAATCAACGGTGGTTGATATTAAAAGAAATGAAATTATCATCTACCCGAACCCAGCTACTAAATTCATAACCGTAGAAATGTCATCCGATTATACCTACGAAATCGTGTTGCCAAATGGGCAAAACGTACAAAAGGGTTCTGGGTCTCAGGATGAACCAATTAATATTTCTACTTTAAAAGAGGGCCAGCTTTATATTGTCCGAGTAGAGTCTGAAGCAGGAAGCTATTTTGGACGATTTTTAATAGATAATCGTTGAATCTCAATATTGTCATAAACGTTTTTTTAGTAAAGCTTATGACACCTATTAACAAAGGCGAGGTGGATTTTTGAATGACCTTGGGGTTTACTATTTCTACTACATTTTTTTTGAGGTTAATGGCATTTTTGGAGGTGGAGTTTCCGTGAAGTTTTTTTGGTAAAATCCAAGGGAAGTCGAGAACTTGTTCGAGAATCACCCGCAGGATTCCAATAAAAACAAGCGGAAACGAACAACGCCAAAGAAGCCTTGAACTTTCCGTCAGAAGACGGACTAAAGTTTTGTTTACTTTTTGGTTCAAGCCAAAAAGTAAAAACTTGCCAGGCTCCTGACTGGTCGGTTTGGCCTGCCTGGCGGCAGACACGGCCAAGTCGAACTATTTATAAAAATACTTAGGACAGAGTTGTATGAGTCTAAAAAATTATTTTTTACGACATCTAATTGGTTTTAGTCACATAAAAAGTATTATTTAGTTTATTGATTATAAGTGGTTTATGAATACTTGTGTCTTGCTTAGTCACATAAGAATTGTTGTTGTTTATGCCCAAAAAGGTAAATATTTAGCATATTTTTTTATTAAAAGCTAAGAATGCTCAACGCTCATTTTTTTTTGAATTAGTTTTCCTTTTTAACAAGTTGATTGCCACTAAGACCATTGTTCCAGGGACTCCAATCCACAATAATTCGCTTTTAATCACTCGAATACCTCGTTCGCCAAAAAAGGATTCAGCACCAATTGGAGAGACTTGAATAGGTTGCCAAGGTAAAAAGTATCTTGTGTTGTCGAACGGTGCAAAAAATGCAACCCCTAAACCACCGTTGGTCAACCCGTCTAACAGCCCATGAGAAGCTGTGCAAATAAAGAAATAGAAGGCTAGAGCGAGTTTATTTTTGAGTGACGATTCCTTTCGATAAAAAATAAAAACTACAAGTATCCCAACAATACAAGCAAACACGAGTGAATGTGTAAAACCGCGATGTCCCCAGAAACTGCCATAAGGAATACCCAATTGAAACGAGATTACATCAGCATCAGGCAAAATCGAGCAGACAATACCTATTAACCAAAATTTCCAAGATTTAAGGTGTTTGCTGAAGCTTGTTCCTAAAACGATTGCTGAAAATGCGTGTCCGAATGCTGAAGCCATGTTGATGAATTATGTCAAGTTTCGTTTTTTTAATTCATTCTGCAATGCTTCATACTGCTTTGGCTTCTTCAAGAACCTATAAATGATATATAAGGGTATTAAGGTAATCAACCCCCATGTGTTTGCAGTGACACTATAAATAATTATTCCAGCTAAAAACCCAATAAAAAATGCATCAATCATGGGTGACGGTTTACTATTTTTCGCTACTTCAAGCAATTCTTCATCTGATAATTGAGATAGTTCTTTTTGGTGCATTTGTCGTTAATTAAACTAATAAATATGGTGAATTAAGTTTCGAAAGTAATAGTATTAACCATGAATTATCTTAACATTATCTTCAGAAACGGCGTTAATATTTCGTTCAATTTCTGCGAATAATTGCTCGCTTGTCTTCTTAATTTTTTTTGGTAAATAAATGAACATTAATGGAATCCATAGTAAAAATAATAGGCTCAATGGTTCGAATTTAACGAACCAATAAATGGCAACAAGTATAAATACCAACTGTTAAATTGTGTAAACCGTGTGTATTTCATTTTTAGGTCAATCGAGGATTTGTCGCCATGCGAATTAATCGTTCCTTCGAGTTTCCACATAAGATTTCCTGAAGTTTTTATATTATCGTTATTCCAACCAAAAGCGAGATAATGAGAATTTGGTCGAATTTCAAACCAATTACCTTTTAAAATGCCGACAAACTGATAAATATCTTTTTTAAACGGCTTCCACCAGGTATAACTATCGCTTAGGTGCCATTCTTCAATAAGAATTTTTTTAACCTCTTCAAGATTATGGTTTGAGTAAATCGTTTTTTTGTTAATGAGGGTTTTATATAACATTCATGTTTTTCTAAGTAAAATCAAATTACGTCGATTTCAGGTGGAATACCTCTTCAATTGTCAGGTCAAATACTCTTGAGATATCATATGCTAAATTTAAGGAAGGATTATATCTTCCGTTTTCTAGATGAACAATGGTTTCACGTCTTACACCAACTTTACCTGCTAGTTCTGTTTGCTTTAAACCTTTTGAAGTTCGAAGCTCTTTAATTCTATTCTTCATTTACGAAGCCATTTTTCTTATAATATTGGAAAACAATCCAAAATCCAGCTATACTTAAAACCATGGCAAGAATGTAGGAAGTGTTAAATTCCAATACCTTTTGTTCAACTAATAACATTGCAAGAACCCAGATTATTAATGCTATTGGAAACATCCTCGCAGAAGCGTATACAATTGTTTTTCGAGTTAATTCATCGTCTATTGCTGTTCCGTCCTTTTTGCTTTTGTATGCACGCAGAAGTCTGAAGGTATTAAAAACTGTGATTATAATAAAAAGAGCAGGAACGACTAAATCCGACCATGCAAGTCCGCCATTTAATCCTTGAAATGTAAAATATATGAAACCACAAAAGGTAGTCAGAATTGCGAAAATGAGATAAGGTATACTATGCATTTAATGTTGTTTGATTACTCAAAGTTATAAATATATCACATTGTAGCAATGTATTTCTGTTTTATTGTCTCTCATTCGACTTTTTGTACCAACCCGCAACTTGCACTCTGTGGGCAGGAACACCGGCATTTCTAACTATAGATTTTAAGATACTTCCTGATATAATTGTGGTATTGCGTGAACCATAACATAGCGTATTGCACGCCAAGCAGAAGAAAGTATGGTCTAATGTTGAACCAACAAAGTCTTTTTAAATTAGTGCATGATGTGGTTCAAAACAAGAGGAGACAGGTTCAAGTATTTCACTTTTTTCAACAAGTGCTTTTTCTAGATTTTTAAGTGATTTGTAATCTAATGTGGTTGTGAACGTGTCGAGAATATAGGAATTGAATTGCCCTTTTTGGTTAATTATTAATGGCATCTCTTTTTGATGTGTTTCTGCTTCTGGATAGTAGACATAAAGTGTTGCTGACGCGATATTCTGAGACGCCCAACAGTGATTTATTTTTACACTTTCAGTATGTGTGCGAATTGGATATTTTTTTAATCGATGTCAACATCAATTTTTGCAATTAAACATTTTTAATTTTCAATTAAATGTATTTCCCAAAAACCTCAATAAAGGGATCTCGGTCAACGATGGTGTAAAAACAAATTGCTCCCAACCACCCATGAAACAAGCCTAATACAAATATGTTACGCACCTTTAAAAATACAGTACCGTAAAACAACGCTAAAAAAAATGTTGCAAACGCTAACCAGAAATAAGGGTAATGTATAGCGGAAAATAGGGTAGAGGTAATGAGTATTATCCAAATATCAGAAAGTCTCGGAATATTCATGTCTTTTAAATTTCCTGTCACTAAACTAATTAACAGAAACTGCTGAATCAATCCCCAAATAGGATAGATTATCAAAATGGGGATGATATGCCATGAAAAATTTAGGGTTTCGTTATACCAGCCAATCGCAACGCAAGTGACTACAGCAAAAAATCCGAAAGGATAAACCACTCGTAACGCAGGTTTGAATGTATCTTTTCGAAAACCCCAAAGTTTTGCTCGTTCAGGATTTTTCTTAATTTGAACAAGTGCATAGATCACCCAGAAAATAACAGCTATTGAAATGTATCCAAGCTTCCAGTCTAAATAATCCATGAAAACGAACTTGCCAATTGCTGTGATTACGACAAGGAGTATTTCTAATTTTTTTATGGATTTTGACATTCAGCTAGGGGTTCTTATTGCGCAGTAATTATTGAATTAAACTACAAGTCCATGAGGATAAAGCGTTTGTTTGTTTGCCGAAAGTGTTCCATATTTTTTCAATAATGACTTATCGTTAACCGAATGTGCAACCGACTCCATATAGTTATATAAAATATATCGATGAACGGTTCTCATGGTGTTTGAAGACAATTTATTGTCGATTGCTCTAATTTTTTCCTGAGCAAATTCAATTAAGTTTTTTGTCTGAAATACGAAATAGTTATCGTCCATGATAAGAGAGTCATGAATGAGCTTGAGTTCTACAATCGACCGAATTAAATAGTCGTCCGGCAGGTTTTGCACAAACGTTTCAATGCTTTTGAGAGTGCCGCCCCATTTTGGCTGAATCATTTCAGCATAATGAATGTATGGGTCGATTAATTCAGGGTATTTCCCAGAAACTTCATTGAAGCAGGCAGTCGCATCGTCGCTATTTCCTAAACTCATTTGTAATCGAATTTTTCTGGAAAGTACTTCAGGATAAAATTGGGAAGTTTCTGAGATTTCAGAAAACGTTTCCACTGAAAGTTCGAGGTTCTCGAAAAATAAGTTGGCTTTCTTTTGATAGACATCCTTACCAAAACTGTGACTTCGTTCAATCCATGCTTGATGTAAATAAAAAACACCTAAACATATCTTTGAAAAATCACTTGCAGATGCGGTGCTCCATTTCTGAAGTGTTTCTTTTGACAGTGATAAAGCGACATGATCAACGATTTGGGTAATGTCATTATAGTCTGCAGAACGTATGGTGGAATCAGCAGTATCATAATCACCCGTTTGAATATTAATAGCAATGTCTTCAGCAGTTTTTAAACCTAACGAATAGTTTCTTCTATTTGACTTATTTCTCTTTGAGAAGGTGAATATTAAAAAACCGAAACCAATAAGCCCAATCAGAATGTAAATCATCGTGTTATATTTTTTTTAAAGTGGAATTCCAACAAATCATTAGAAGAGCCAAATATATAAAAGTTGACGAAGATGTCGATTGTAGTTTAAGCAATAGGAAACGCTATCTTAAATCCCAATTCGTATTAAATGCATTACACCGTGGACAAACACAGTTTTCGCTTTTTAATTCTTTAAAATCACAGTGATGGCAATGAGCAAAGTCTGGATTAATATGGTTCATCAAGGTGTTGGCTACGGACAAGCTTAAACCTGCCGCTGCAACTAGTTGTTTAACAGCAAAAATGCGTTTATTATCTCGAAGTAATTCCCGTATTTCCCGTTTTTGATCAACGGGTAAATTCGGAATAATTATTTTTTTAGAGCACTCAATACAATGTTCACTATGCATATTCTTGGAAGGTTTTGTACAACGTTCGAATTTATAACAAGTTGCCTTTTGTGCGATTCATTTCGTTTTCGTAGCCTAAATCAATTTTTAAATCATTGCTGTCAGCTGCTTCGGTTGCCAGTTGGTCACAACGCTCGTTTTCAGGATTTCCTGCATGGCCTTTTACCCAAATCATTCGGACTTTGTGTTGCGGGTATACTTTCAAAAAACGTTTCCATAAATCAGCGTTCTTTTTATCCTTGAAGTTTTTTTTCACCCAACCAAATACCCACTTTTTCTCAATGGAGTCTACCACATACTTCGAGTCTGAGTAAATTGTGACATCTAAGTTTGGTTTTAACAATGCTTCTAGCGCTACAATCACAGCAAGCAATTCCATGCGGTTGTTGGTAGTCATGCGGAAACCTTCGGAAATCTCTTTGCGTCGCGTTCCCTTTTTTATAACGGTTCCATAACCACCAGGGCCAGGGTTTCCTCGCGAAGCTCCATCTGTATAAACTGTAATCACGATTTAGATTTCGTGTCCCATTTTTTCACGCTTCGTATCTAAATACTGCGCATTATGTGGATTTGGTTGTACTTGTAACGAAACGTTTTCTACGATTTCTAGTCCATATCCAATTAATCCTTTTCGTTTCTTTGGATTGTTGCTCATTAACCGGATTTTCCGAACACCTAAGTCTCGTAATATCTGGGCACCAACACCGTAATCACGTTCGTCCATTTTGAAACCTAACTCAATGTTTGCCTCAACGGTGTCCATTCCTTCTTCTTGAAGCTTGTACGCTTTCAGTTTATTTAATAACCCGATTCCACGACCTTCTTGATTCATGTAAACAATTACGCCTTTTCCTTCAGCTTCGATTGTTTCCATTGCTTTCTGAAGTTGTTCACCACAATCACATCGGCACGATCCAAAAATATCTCCTGTCACACAGCTAGAATGAACACGAACTAAAACTTCTTCATCCAATTCCCATTCACCTTTGACTAAAGCAAGATGATCTTGTCCATTTGAGGTTTGTTTAAATGCAACAAGCTCAAAATCGCCAACAGAGGTTGGTAAATGCACATCTATTTGACGTTCGATTAAACTCTCATTCTGCAGTCGGTACTCAATCAAATCGGCAATCGACACGATTTTCATGTCGAATTTTGCTGCAACCTTCACTAAATCTGG
This sequence comes from uncultured Bacteroidota bacterium, assembly GCA_937124965.1. Taxonomy (GTDB): domain Bacteria; phylum Bacteroidota; class Bacteroidia; order NS11-12g; family UBA9320; genus UBA987. The sequence continues at coordinate 164,544 of CAKZLB010000005.1, read as the reverse complement.
AAGTCGCGCCATAGTGCCATCTTCGTTCATGATTTCGACAATACAACCTGCAGGTCGAAACCCAGCTAACCGCGCTAAATCAATTGCTGCTTCAGTATGTCCTGCTCTTCGCAAAACACCAGCAGTTTTTGCTTTTAATGGAAAAATATGTCCAGGTTTTCCTAAAACTTCAGGATCTGTCTTTGGATCTACTAAAGCTTGTATTGTCATTGCACGATCGTACGCAGAAATTCCTGTAGATGTTCCGTGACCAATCAGGTCGACCGAAACAGTAAATGGAGTTTCATATTGAGCGGTATTTTTTCCAACCATCAACTCAAGGCCAAGCTCTTCGCACCGTTCTTCAATCAAAGGAACGCAAATCAATCCACGGCCTTGGGTAGCCATGAAATTGACCATTTCGGTTGTCATGTTCTCTGCTGCGGTTAAGAAGTCACCTTCATTCTCGCGGTCTTCATCATCTACAACGATGACCATTTTGCCATTTCGAATTTCTTCTAAGGCTTCTTCAATTGTGTTCAGGGTGAAATTTTCCATTCTCTTTGACAAAGGTAATTTATTCAAACAAACACAGTAATGTAATTATAGTTTTTGGTTGTAATATTCTCTCACTTTAGAAGTTAATTCTCCTGTCATCTACTCGATAATTTTCCGTTAGATAGTTTTTGATATTAGTTGTAGAATTGAACAATTAAAACTGAATGAGATTCAAATTGATTATTGGCTTATTAGTCATGTTTTTAAGCATAAAATGCTTTTCTCAAAACGTAACGTTATCAGGCTTTATTAATGAAGCTGGAAGCAAAGAAGCTCTGATCGCCGTAACCGTTTATTCGAACGACGGCGTGTATGGAACCACCAGTAACGACTATGGTTTCTATTCCCTAACCGTTCCGAAGGGAACGTACAATTTTGTTTATATTATTGTTGGGTATGAACAAAAAGTAATTTCAGTTACCTTAGATAGTAATCGCACTCAAAACGTTTTGCTTACTGCACTTGGCACGCAACTAGGAGCGACAGAAATTGATCTTCAAAAACGCGAAAAAGAAAGTGAAAAAGTACAGATGAGTTCGGTGGATATTCCTATCAAACAGATAAAAGAAATTCCTGCCTTATTTGGTGAAAAAGACGTTTTAAAAGTAATTCAATTACTCCCAGGGGTGCAAAGTGGCAGTGAAGGTCAGAGTGGCTTGTATGTGCGTGGTGGTGGCCCTGATCAGAATTTAATCATTCTCGATGGTGCAACGGTATACAATGCTCAACACTTATTTGGTTTCTTTTCGCTATTTAATGGAGATGCTTTACGAAGTGTTGAATTGATAAAAGGAGGATTTCCTGCTCGCTATGGTGGTAGACTTTCTTCGGTAATCGATATGAACATGAAAGATGGTAATAAAGAAAAAACAACAGGAGAACTGGGTATTGGTCTTATATCATCAAAAGGGTTATTAGAAGGTCCAATAAATAAAGGGAAAGGGTCGTTTATTATATCAGGCAGAAGAACGTATATCGACGTTTTAACTCAGCCGATTATTTTAGCCGCTTCAAATGGAAACAGCTCCGGCGGTTACTTCTTTTATGACCTGAACGCGAAAGCAAATTATACATTAACCGATAAAGACAAAATTTATTTAAGTGGATATTTCGGCCGAGACAAGTTCTATCTTAACGAAAAATATACGTTCGAGGATCAGAAGTCTGAGTTTAATACCAGTTTTGGTTGGGGAAACGCGACAGGTACATTGCGCTGGAACCACATAATAAATCCGAAGCTGTTCTTAAATACTTCCTTAATTTATAGTACGTATGATTTAGGAATTAATGCAAAAGAAAAAGAACAAGATACCACCTTGTTCGAGTTACGCTATGGTTCTGGAATACGTGATTATACAGCGAAGCAAGACTTCGATTGGTATGCAAACAACAAGCATAAAGTTAAGTTTGGCTATGCGTTTACACATCATAAGTTCACGCCAAGCGCCGTGGTGCTAAAAGATGATTATGACTCATCTTTGGTAGATCAAGAAACAATTTTTAATGCAGTGGAAACCGGAATCTATATTGAAGATGAAGTTAAGTTTACCAGCAAATTTAAAGGTCTACTTGGGTTTCGATTAAGTAGTTTTCATGTAAAAGGAGAAAATTATATTAAACCTGAACCTAGAATAGCACTCGCATACAAAGTATCTACAAATACTTCGGTAAAGTTGTCATTTGCTACGATGAATCAATATATCCATTTGTTGAGCAATAGTGGGGTAGGCTTGCCTACAGACTTATGGGTGCCTGCCACCAAGAATGTAAAACCTCAATCATCGCAGCAAATTGCTGCAGGTGTTGCTCGAGATTTCGATAAGCCAAAATTAACCTTGACGATTGAAGGATATTATAAGGAAATGAACAACATCATTGCTTACAAGGAGGGTGCTTCGTTTTTGCAAATTGAGGCAGCTGTGGATGGTGAAGAAGCTCCGGAGAATTCTTGGGAGAATAACGTAACGAACGGGAACGGAGTGAGCTACGGAATGGAGTTTTTGTTACAAAAGAAAGAAGGTAAGTTTACGGGTTGGGCAGGCTATACGTTGTCATGGACTAAACATACTTTTGATAGCATCAACCTTGGTAAGACGTTTTATGCTCGTTACGATCGACGACATGACATTTCTGTTGTAATGCAATATCAGTTAAAAAAGAATGTTACACTTTCGGCAAATTGGGTTTATGGCACTGGAAACGCTATTACACTGCCAATAAGCACGTACAGACTCGACGATCATAATACCTTTCGAAATCAATATGGTTACTGGGCAAATGGACAAGAGTATACTGCAAGAAATGATTTTAGAATGAGGGCTTATCATAGAGCCGATATCGGAGTACAAATAAAGAAGGAAAAGAAGTACGGAACTCGTACAATAGAATTCAGTGCATACAACTTGTATAGTCGACAGAATCCGTTTTACTATTTTATTGGTCCAGAAGATCAGTTTGAACCTAATAGCAACCAAGTCCTAAAGCAAGTCAGTTTGTTTCCATTTCTTCCGTCAATTTCTTGGAGTTATAAATTTAGATAAGTTACCATGAAAACATTAAAAATTGTCCTAAGCATACTTTTTGGTTCTATGATTCATTCATGTCAGAGCATTGTGCAAGATGTTGATTTACCCGAGATTGAGATTAAGTCAGTTGTCCAAATGCGCTACGATAAAGCACTGAATAAATATGATGGTAGTATCACAAAATCAAACCCAATTTTTGGTAAACCAAGAAACGAATTTGAAGTCATTGAAGATGCACTTGTTACCGTTGAAGGTGGCGGTTTAATTGACACTGTTTCCTATGATCCTAATTCGGAATATTACACCGGAGAAAGCGGTATTACGTATAGTGTAGGGGAGCAATACAATCTAAATGTTACATTGGCAAACGGCGAAATACTTACTTCATCAGCACTTTATCCAAACGCTCCACTCAATATTTCAATGACAATTGATTCAACAACTGATGGTTTTGAAACGAAGTACAATATCAAAATTAGTTGGGATGATATTCCAGGAATTCAAGAGTATTATCAGGTGGAGTATTATTCGATATATGATTTTGATGGTGTGAAAGACACGTTCGGTAGTTACGGTCAAGTTGAGGTTGGTGACAACGAAAAATCAAGACTAACGAATCGGTTTGAGACCTACAGATATTCTGAGCCAGGATCAAACTGGTCCTACCAAACATTTGTGGTAGTCAGTGGAATTACTAAGGACCAATATGAGTATTCAAAATTCTTATACAATTACGAACCTGAAAACCCATTTGCAGAGCCTGTGACTGTTCCGTCGAACGTAACTGGGGGGCTGGGTATGTTTGTGCTTAAGAATAGTGTGATTACTCAGTTGAAGTAGGTTCTAAGATTGGCTTAGGAACAGTTAAATACGATCCGGGGCCATATTCCTTAATTGACTTTCTCAGATACAGTGAGAATGTAATTCGATGAGGACTTAAGGAATTTATCTTACTTCCAGCCATGTGTGGAACAAATCCATAGGTTGCGTTCGCATAGGTTAAAATGTCGATTCCGATTTCAGGCATTATTCTGAAATCTGACTGTTCGCTGTTTGTAAAGTTAACTGCCGAAAATCCCAAGCATAAACCCATACCCATCAAATGAACTCCAGCTTTTTGTGCCCAAATTGAACCGTCAGTGGCGTTAGGATAAATTTCAGCTCCTAATGCAAACCCTTTTTGAGCGTAACCGACACATCCCGACTGAAAGTCTGAAAATGTAAACGATGCATGATATCCTGAAGTTTTGGAATGGATGTAACCTGCTGTCAACCCGACTGATGTTTTTTCAACGCCCCACGATTGGGCCGAAACATACGAGTTGCACGCCAGCAAAACGAGTAGACAAAAAAAGAAATGTAGCTTGTTTTTCAATGGAATGGGGAAAGTACCAAATGATCAGTTCTTTTCAAATGATTGGAAATAATGTGACACTTGGATTTAAGTTTAATTCCGCCTTTCAGAGTTTCGGACGTTATGCCTGTCTGGCAACCGATTGTAAGAGTTGAAGAATGTGTTTATTCACAGCAATTTTGGCGTCACTGAGTAGCGAGCGTTGGTCTTTCAATATAACCCTTACTATAATTAGACTATTCTTCTATTAGGCTTATCAGCCTATAACCGATTTTACTTTTTGAATGCAAAAAGTAAAGAAAAACATCTGACAGAAATATGCTATCAACGCTCTCTGCTAAATGATAATAAAATCTCATAAAAGAAGTGCAAGCACTTTTATGGATTTTCTAAATCATTTATCATTCACCCAGCCGCCGGCCCGCATTTCTGCCTTTCCCGCGCTCGCTCTGCGCTTCTTTTGTCTTAGATAAATAATCATTATTCAAATCTAAAGGATTTTTCGACGTCAAAAAGAAACGAAGAATCTCGTGATAGATGCAGAAACTTAAATGAGATTTATGAACCAACCTAACGTTGTATTTAAAACAGTCTTATTTTAGCGGCTTGAAAATTCTATTTTTAGCCAATCGAATTCCCTACCCCCCGTTTCGTGGAGATAAACTTAAGATTTATAATCTGAGTCGACGAATGATGGCGGATAATGAGCTGTATTTGATAACATTTGTAGAATCGAAAGATGAATTAAAATACAAGCCAGAATTAGATAAAATTTTCAAGGAAGTTCATTTGGTTTATCAACCAAAGTGGAAATCCTACCTAAATAGTGCATTGAATTTCTTGGGTAAAATGCCGTTTCAATTGGCATATTTTAAGAGTGCAAAAATGCACGACAAACTATCGTCGTTTTTGAGTACCCACGACATAGACGTAATACATACTCAGCACTTACGGATGTCACAATATACCCGTGGTCTGACCGACTATCCTCGAATTCTTGATTTGCCTGATGCATATTCGTTGTATTGGAAACGTCGAATGGAAGTAAAGCGCCCACTGATTAATCGACTTTTTGACGCGCTGGAATCAAAAAGGGTAATTGAAGAGGAAAAGGTATTGCTTAACTATGATTTGAATCTTGTATGTTCTGTGGAAGACCGAGATCATTTACTTGAAGTTCATCCAGGGAGTAACGTAAAACTATTGCGAAATGGTGTTGACCTGGAAACGTTTAAGTATACGGGTCACGATTATTCACGGAATAAAACCTTGCTGTTTACAGGTAATATGGACTATGCGCCAAACGTAGATGCAGTGGTTTATTTTGTTGAAAACATGTGGCCGATACTCAAATCCACACATCCCACAATTGAACTGGTTATTGCTGGTCAACGACCTGTAAAGCAGGTGCAAGAATTGGCAGGCGACTCCATTACGATTACCGGTTTTGTCGAGGATATTTCGGAAATGTATGCGCAAGCCGATATTGTGATTGCTCCCTTGCGCTTTGGCGCAGGTACTCAAAACAAGGTCTTGGAAGCGTTGGCTATGGGTGTTCCGGTTGTTTGCACCGATATTGGTTTTAAAGGCTTAGAAATAGAATCGGGCGATGGCGTTTTTCATGCCTCAAATGATGAACAATTTGTCGAACACGTCGGTTCATTACTAGACTCACGGGAACTGCGAGAAAGTACGGGTCAAAAAGGGTTGGAGTTAGCACAAACCAAATTCAGCTGGGATGGGTTAGCAAAAACCTTGGAAGATCATTTGAAGTCGGTGGTTAGGTAGATCCTAATTCTTCAATAAAAGAGGTAACGTTGCTGTATTGTTATCAATAATCACTTTTACAAAATAAACGCCGGAAATTGAATGAAATGAAACGTTTTGGTGTGGACGTGTCTCTCCTGTTTGAAGTACCTTTCCTGCAACATCAATTATCGAGTATTTGATGATGTCGTTCCCATCGGTGATACCAATTTTAAATGTTCCACTTGTAGGGTTTGGGTAAATTTCAATATCTTGATTCTTAACGTCGTTTACGCCCAAGCTAGTAACTGCATAACAGGTAGAGGTGTCAACGCAAACGCTGTCAGAGACTATTACTGCGTATGACCCATTTTTTGGTGCAATGAATGATCTTTCAGTTGCATTTGGAATTGGAATTAATTTGCCTTTACATTCTAACCATTGATAGGTTTTATCTTTAGAATCACAAACCAGAACCTCTTTTGACTGAAAAACAGAAGTTCTATTTTTATCTATGATTAAGTTGGTGGTAATGATACTATCGCAACCCAATATGTTTGTTAGTGTATCCAAATATTTTCCTGATTCAGTCCATTGGTATTTAGCGCTTGGTGAAGTATATGACTCACAACCATTAACATGTTGCGTGCCTCGAGATTTGGTTATATCAACATATGCGGTGATAAACAAACCACATCCAAACAAGTTTTTGACGGTATCTTGGTACACTCCCGTTTCGTTCCACTTATATTTTTTCGATGGAGATTCTACAAATTCACAATCCGAAAAGTTTCTAGTTTCCCATGTTGATTTGTCAATCTTTAATTTTATCGACATGATAGAATCGCAACCGTGACTATTTAGAATGGTGTCACGGTAATCACCAGTTTTTGTCCATTTATACTTTCCACTTGGAGAAGTGAATGAATCGCAGGTTCTGATGTATGGTTCGGAGAAGTTAGTTAAGATTTTGACCTTGGCAATTATCACAGAATCACAGCCAACTGAATTTGTGATAATATCACGGTATGTGCTATCCTTATACCACTTATATCGGCCAGATGGAGATACTACTGTGTCACAAGAATTTAGAGATATTTCATAAAAAGTATTTCTTTTTATAGTGACATCAAATGTTATTGTGGAATCACATCCAACCCTATTCTTTATTTTTTCAGTATAAATTCCACTGACATAATAACTTTTTCTTGGTGTAACGTGCTTAAAGCAGGCTGTGACTTTATGATAGCTTTTGGTTGAATAATTTACGGTGAGATTTATTCTGTAGAAGTAAGTACAAGCAAAACGGTCTACAATTGTGTCAAAATAGATTCCTGAAGATTTCCAAATTTTACGTCCGCTCGGTGAAATCATACTGTCACAAACTGTAAGCGTGTCACTGTTATATTGCTCGCGACATTTATCTAGTTTTGATATATAGCTTTTACCATCATATTTTTTTGCTAAAAACAAATACTTGTCATTATATATGGAAATAGAACGAGTATAGTCATCATTCTTGTTCCCATATTGTCTTGACCAAACATAATTTAAAGAATTGTCAGCATGAAACAAGTAACCATCATTTAAACCATTCGATTGTTTATGTAAATAAGTTCTGTTTGCAAAACTTACACTACCCCAAAAGTATCCTACTGTATATATACTCCCAAGGCTATCGGTTGCCATACCTAGTGGCCAAACACCTGAAACACCTGCGTGTGTGGTTAATTTTTTATATAAACCGCTGGTGTCAATTTTTAATAAAAAACCGTTTGCAGAACCATAGGCTTTTCTATTAATTTCTATTGATGCAGAATCAAGTATGATACTGTCTCTAAACCTTCCAGCTACAATCAAATCGCTACCTAAAAGGGTTATTGCAGTAGTGGTACATTCGTTTGTTCCTCTTAACGATACACTCCAAACATATTGCCCAGATGCATTTAGTTTATGAATGAAACCATCACTTTTTCCAGTACTTACTTGCAAATCTATCTTAGTACTGGGGTCCATATCAATGGAGTCATAATAAAAGCCACAGGTATATATATTATCATAATCGTCTGTTACTATTGCATTAGATAAGTCGGATTCTTTAGACCCGATACTTCGGCACCAGTCTAAAGTACTGTTGGGTTTAACTACAGCTATGAAAATGTCTCTTGAGCCTTGAGAAAACAAAATATGCTTCTTAGAGTTGGAATCCATATTGATAGTATCTGAAAAATATCCTGTTGCACATAAAGATCCACTTTTGTTTACATCCAAACCAACACATTTGTCATCGCTTTTACCTCCGAAGGTTTTTACCCAAAGTAAGGTTCCAGTAGAGCTGAATTTTGAATAAAAACCATCATTATGTCCGTTGCTAGTAACATAGTTAGTCCCTTTTGAGGAATTAAAATCACAAGTTCCTTGAAAATAACCACCTAAATAAATATTATTAGAATCATCTAGCGCAATTGAAGTTCCGTAACTACCATGATTTCCAAGTTGGTTAATTGGTTGAATAACTCGTACCCATTCAAGATTCGTGTTTGAATCCAATTTGACTAAATATGCACAATCATCATAAGACTTAACATTAAATGTTGAACTAGGTGTTGGGTCAAAATCAGCTGTGCCATCAAAAAAACCAGTTAAGAAAATATTTTGACTTTTATCAACTAAGATTTCGTCAATTTCGAATTGTTGTGCTCCAATTCCAATTCTCTTCTCCCATTCAACAACTTGATTATAACCTTTAATATTTCCTATTAGCGTCAATAGAAAAATAATTAACAATCTATTTGTATTCTTTCTTCTCATGATTGTTTACAGCTTTACAAGTTTCATAACTCGAAATTGACTCGTTGTTTGCACATAGAGTATGTACGTTCCTGTTGCTAAATGCTGCACATTCAGGTCAACTTCTTTTTGATTGATAAATGTTTTATTGAAAACTGTTTGTCCATTTACGTCCGTAACTGACACGTCTCCTTTTTCAATTGAAGTCAAAAAGGATATATGAAACGCGCCATTGGTTGGATTGGGATAAACACTTATTTTATCCAGTTCAGTTTTAACTACTGCACTAAGTTCGTTTACCGAATAACAAAATGAAGTATCTACACAAGTGTTTTGCTCCACGGATACAGCATAAGCACCCACTGATTTGGCAAAATAAACACGATTCGTTGCATTTTGTATCGGGTCATAACCTGAACTACAATCAAACCATTGATACTTGGCGTTTGGTGCGTTTGATATCAAATGATTTTGGTTTGTAGTTACACTTGTGTCAACAGTATTTACGGTCAAATTAATGGTCAAAATAGAATCACAACCATGTATTGACGAGATAGTATCGAGATAAGTTCCTGAAGATCGGTGTATAAACTTACCACTTGGCGTAGTGTAACTAAAACAGGAGGTAGGTTGAATAGTTTCGTAGCTATTTCCTCGAATTGTCAGGTTTATAGTGATTACAGAATCACATGAAATTGCGTTAACTAATGTATCTGAATAAATCCCCGTTCTGTTCCAACTATATTTTCCAGATGGTGAGGTGTATGAGTAACATTCAAAGGGTGTAATGGTATGTCCTGTTGATTCTAAAATGGTTAATTTGATGGTCATGATGGAATCACAACCGCTTTCATTTTGGATAGTGTCTTTGTATGTTCCAGAGCTTCGCCATACATATCGTTTGCTTGGTGACAAAAAACTATCACACGATGTAAATGACGTGGTGGAAAGGGATTCGTAACCTCTAGTAAACTTAATTACAAAGAATGAATCACAACCAATGCCAGCTGCATCAAAAATAGTATCTAGATATGTGCCCGATGTTGACCACATATACATTCCGCTCGGAGATTTAAAAGGTTGGCAAGAGAAGATAGTTTGCCTAGACGTTAAATCATCTACAATCAAGTCAATGATTACAATTGAATCACATCCGTTTGCAGCGACTAATGTATCTGAGTACTTTCCTGTTGATGTCCATAAATGCCTCCCGCTGGGTGATAGTAGTTTATTACAAACTCTTTGATTATTCAGGCTAAAAGAGGTGCTTCTAATTTCTAAATTAATTTTATAAACGGAATCGCACCCTTTTCGAGTTTTTAAGGAGTCGTAATAAACTCCTGTCTTAAAGTAGACCGCTTTACCACTTGGTGGTGTGTATCTACCACACACAATGGTGTCAATTTCCATGAAGTGCCTTGGATTGATAGTTAATGTCAAATTGACGATTGAATCACAACCATTATCAGTGTGCAATGTGTCGTTGTATGTACCAGATTTTGTCCATAAGTACTTTTTACTTGGCGAAAGTCTCGGACCACATAATGTTTCACGCCTAAATACTTTCGATGAAGTTATGCACTGCTTCTGTTTCAAAACAAAAACATTTTCGTTAGAGGAGGTAGTCAAATTGTGCCCAGATCCAGATGGATCAAAGTCTACCAAACCCTCAAAATTTCCAGTGATAAAAATATGTTGGTCTTTTCCAATAGCGACTCCATTGCCATCGTCATCCATTTTACCGCCGATTGACTTAAACCCACCAAAAACACCATCTTTGCTGTATCTAACGATGAAAATATCTCGGTTTCCAACAGATTTCTTCCACTTTTGCGGATTGTCTGGATGATAAAATATCGAGTCTGAGAAGCTGCCAGTTATGTAGATGTCGCCATTTTTTGGGTCTAAAGCAGACGAGTTAATGAACAACGGGTTATTACTCATAAGACTAGTTCTAACCCACTTAAAGTTAAAATTTGAATCCATCTGACAAACATAAAAGCCTATGTAAAGATTCGATTGTAATCGATTATTAGGTAAAATGCCATAAACGCTGGTGTCTGGATCAAAATCTGTGGTGTCACGAAAGAATCCTGAAACAGTAATGTTGTTATTATTATTTATTTGTAGCTCATAAACCCTTACTAACCGAGAGGAACTGAATGCTCCAGATGTAATAAATTCTCCTTGTTTTGAATATTTAGCAAAAAATGAAAAAGAAGTGGTGTCGCCTGCAAGAAGTTGTTGTTTTCCATTTATGCCAATGTCCATGGTATCTATTCCTGTGTAAGCAACAATTAGGTTTCCATTTCTGTTGACCGCCAAGCTTTGAATGGCACCTTTTCCTGCACCTTTAACTTGGCCTGCCCATATCAAATCACCTTTTGAGTCATATTTGCATAAAGCTATATCATTTTTGCCTCGTACTCTAGATATCAAAAGTTTTTGTTTACTACTATGATCTACGTCAATCGTATCTGTAAAATGGAAGGACATGTAAATACTTGAGTCGCTTGTAACACACAATTCGTTGTAAATTTCCATTTCACCATGAAATGAATTGCCCCAAATGAAATTTCCATTTTGGTCGAATTTTGCGATAAACAACGAATATGCATTGATGCTATAACGCATTGCTTTATTCGAAGAAGGATCAAGATCTATCGAGTCTCTAAACCAACCTGTTACTATGAGATTTTGGTTTGGGTCTAATGCTATTTGTGTAATCCCGCAGAAGCGCAGGTTTACAAGACTTTTAGCCCAGATTAGTTTTGAGTTATTTGAGTACTTACATATAAAAATGTCATAATTACTTGAAGATCGAGTAGATAAATTATAAGTACCTGATGAAGGATCAACATCTATTTTGTCACTGAACGTGCCAGCAAGGTAATAATCACCAGAGGTGTCGATTGCGATTTTTGATCCATACGAGCGACCGAATTGGCTGTCGTATCCATAAACGTGATCAAATAGTTGCGCATGAATGACATGAAAGACAAATAGGTTAATCAGAACGGCAAAGAGATATTTTTTCATTGGTTTTGCGTAAGCTGCACAAATTAACAACCATTTATTTACATACTATAAATAGGTTTCAGCAAAACCTTGAAAAGTGATTTGAGGTCGGTGGTGGGGTAGAGGCTAATGAGTTAATAAAAGAGATAACATTGCTGCATTGTTATCTACAATCACTTGAACAAAGTAAACGACAGAAATTGAATGAAATGAAACGTTTTGGCGCTATTACGTTGATCAAGCGGGTGTTTTTCTCTAGGTAAATTTGGGGTAATTTGTTTAAACACAAATTTTGTTTCTTGAGTACCTACAATAATTTCTTTAGTGATATTTTCAATGACTGATCGTTTTTCAAATCTCAAAAATCGTATTTTACAAAAAAAAATAGGTTAACGGATAAAATCAATTCGTTTAATCCCAAAAGACATATTTTTAGACTTAATAAAAAAAACACTTTATGGATACAGTTAACAGCGTTGTAAAGGTTTTTGGTTTGCTAATAGCAATCACATTAAATGGTTGTAACGATAACTCAACGCCTTGTTCAGAAAAATTTTACTCATTATCAATAGGTCAATTGCCATATGTTGAAGTTATAAGTAACATCGACTCGATTTATTTCAAAAGAGATCGATTCGGAAAAAGTGACACAATACTATTTACTAGGGAAGATTTTGTTGAAGATATATTGATTTATGATAACTGCCCACGAACAATGGATAAATATGAACGCGTTTCTCTTCGGCTAGTTAGTGAGAATGATCAAAAAATTGTAATTGAATTATTTAATTATAAAGGAATAACAATTTTTTGTACGTTTATTCACGATGAAGTTTTGGCAACATCATTGGCGGACCAAAATCACACGATTGATTTAGAAACAGGAACGTATAGAAACTGTGTTTTTAAGAGAGATATTATTAATAAAAACTATAGGACAGGGTATAGTGAGAAAGTGTTTACTGATGACGGGTTAATTGACTTTAAATACAATAGTACAGACAATAATTCAACTGCATATTTTAATCTAGATAATGGGTTAGTTAATATAAATTTATATTTAGATACTGACTCACTCTTAACATATCAACGCATATTATGAAAGATAAAATCAAACGTTTGGAGCATCAAAAATTATTTCAAGACGTTTAAGCGCATTTGTATAATCCTTCTCAGGTTTTATAGGTTTTATTTTCATTTGTTTCATTTCTAGACTGTTTCAACATTGATTCTGTCATATTCAGCATGTGTTCTAATAAACAGAATTAAGGCTCCTTGTCTTTCGAAATTGAATGTTACGATTAGTTGATATGAATTTCCTTTAATATTAAATACCAGTCTTCCGAATTTTAAAATTAGTTGCACTAACTTAAGTTGTAACCCTCCCCAAAAGACATATTTTTACACGTTAAAATAAGAAAAACATCTTATGGATACAGTTAACACGGTTGTTAAGGTTCTTGGCTTGCTAATAGCAATCACATTAAATGGTTGTAACGATAGTTCATCGCCTTGTAAAGAAAAAGATTACTCATTACCAATAGGTCACTTGCCATATGTTGAAGTTATAAGTAACATCGACTCGATTTATTTCAAAAGAGATCGATTCCGAAAAAGTGACACAATACTATTTACTAAGGAAGATTTTGTTGAAGATATATTGATTTATGATAACTGCCCACGAACAATAGATAAATATGAACGCGTTTCTCTTCGGCTAGTTAGTGAGAATGATCAAAAAATTGTAATTGAATTATTTAATCATCAAGGAACAACAATCTTTTGTACGTTTATTCATGATGAAGTTTTGGTAACAGGCTTGGCGGACAATAATCACACGATTGATTTGGAAACAGGAACGTATAGAAACTGTGTTTTTAAGAGGGATATTATTAATAAAAACTATAGAACGGGGTATAGTGAGAAAGTGTTTACTGAAGACGGATTAATTGACTTGAAAGATAATATTAGTAACTATAGTTCAACTGCATATTTTAATCTAGATAATGGGTTAGTTAATATAAATTTATATTTAGATACTGACTCACTCTTAACATATCAACGCATCCTATGAAAAATAAAACCAAACGTTTGGGGCATCAAAAATTATTTCAAGACGTTTAAGCGCATTTGTATAATCCTTATCTGTTCTTAAAGGTTTTATTTTCATTTTAATCATTTTCAGACTGTTTCAGCATTGATTCTGTCATATTCAGCATGTGTTCCAATAAATCTGATAAAGGCCTATTGTCTTTCGAAATTAAACGTTACGATTAGTCGATATGAATTTCCTTTAATATTAAATACCACTCTTCCGTATTTTAAAATAGTTGCACTGACATACGTTTCTTTAACATCGTTTGGTGATTTCCAATTGGCATTTTTTGCCGTTTCATAACAAGTTTTAAGGTACTGTTCAGCATCGGAATGCTTCTCCTAAAATTCACGTAACGTCTTTTTGGCTATTATTCGGTTCATTTTAGTGACACCACAAATACACAAATAGTTCTCATAAAGAGTACTATGGTTTGTGTTCTAAAAACTCCACGAAACACAATCAATCACAAATTCGTGTTTCATTTTTCAATAAACAGCGAATCTGAAACAGCCGTAAAATGCGTGTTATTCGTACCATAAATTTCAAATTTATAGCGGTGCCAAGCACTTTCCTGAGGTTCATCGATCAACTTAAAATCAAACCCAAAGTCTGAGAATATATGATTACTGCGAAGATCTTGTTGTAAATCACTAATTGTATACGCAGAAAACTCACCACGTGGTTTTGAAGCAAAATGAAACTGATGTTTTATATCTGTTTTTGGGTCGACCAGATAATCATAAATAAAAATGGAATCAATATCCCACATAATATTCGCTGGTTCAGGAGATTGACTGGCAAATAAACTCGTTGAAGAACTGTGATGCCCCATGTTTCCTAGTTTGTGCGATTGTAGTTGCGCTTTTATATAAAATGAATTCCAAATGTTCGAATCAGGAAGCTCTTTGTCCGTATTTATATGGTAAAAACCTATTTGACTTATGCCATGAATTAAGTAACTGTGTTCTTTAAGCATCTTTTCCCATGAACTTTCATCATCACATCCCCATTCTACGACAGCAATTCCGATTAGTAAAAAAAGAAGCAAAGAAGTTTTGAGTTTCATGATACGTGTTACTTACTTTAGAATATAAATCGAGTCAGAAACCGCAGTGAAATGCGTCGAATCTGAACCGAAAATCTCGAATTTATAGCGATGCCAAGTTTCTTCTAAAGGTTGATCCGCCAATTTGAACGAGTGTTGCACATGCCAATAATCCTCAATTTGCCAATTGAGAGTTCCTGAATTTGTTGGAGAGGATTTTATTTTGCCGTTTTTGACAGAAACAATATGAATTCTATCCTTTATGTCGTCTGATGGGTGATGTAAAATATCATATATAAAAATGGAATCAATCCGCCATATATACTCGGGTGAATCGAGTGATAAAGCTTTTAAAATACTAGAATTTGAGTTTAGTTTATTGTGTGCCAATTCGATAGTTTGATAGCTCATTTTTATATAAAATGAGTCCCAAGTCGCAGTATCGCTTGTTAATCGATTGTGGGTGCTAGTGCTATTTATAGATGTTTGTCGGATTCCTATAACATCATATTTATTTGAACCAACAGTATCATCGTCATTACATCCCCATTCAACGACTGCAATTCCGATTAATAGAAACAGAAGTAATGAAGTTTTAAGTTTCATGGTGTTTGCAAGATACAACTCCGGTTCTAATATCCCTACTCGCTATCCACCGTTCACTCTTAACTATTCATTACTCACTCTTCATTATTCACTATTCACTTTCCACTATTCACTCTTCACTATCAACTATTCACTCTTAAAACAACTCCTTAATATTCGTAGCAAACAGCTTTACCGCAATAGCAAGTAGAACAATGCCAAATACCTTTCGAAGGATTCCAATACCGCCAGGTCCTAATATTTTGCCAAGCTTACTGGTGTTTTTCAGAACAAGGTACACTAAGCCAATATTAATCACAATACCTACAATAATATTTTGAATCTCATATTCGGCTCTCAGAGATAGGAGGGACGTAAGAGCTCCAGCACCAGCTATCAAAGGAAATGCCAACGGAACAATACTCGCCGTTAATGGTGTGTCTTCTTTAAATAAATGAAGTCCTAAAATCATCTCCAAGGCTAAAAAGAAAATTACAAATGAACCAGCTACCGCAAAGCTGTTTACATCAACACCTAAAAATTTTAAAATGGTATTTCCTCCAAAGAGAAAAACAACCATAATTACCAAGGCTACGATACTGGCTTTTTCAGACTGAATATGTCCAACTTTTTCGCGTAATGACAGAATAATTGGGATGCTGCCGAGTATATCGATAACAGCAAACAATACCATGGTTACAGAAATTATTTCGTTAAAATCAAATGACATAACAGGTCGTTTTTTAAGGCGGCAAAAGTATCATTTCACGAATCCGAAACACAGGTTTTTCGTCGAAGATTTAGCTGATTATTTCGTGATTCAACGAATGCTGTGCTCAATGAAAATAGTAAACAGCTGCTTTGGTAAGTGTGGTTTTACAAGAAGTAACAACATCGCCAGACAGGTATGTTTGGAATAATCAATTCACCACATATTTTTCCAACAATTCCTTCGTTTTTATTTTACCTCTCCGAATCAAAGGGTATAGACGTTCATGAAGATATTTATCACATTTGTTGCTGTTTCCGTATTGGGTTTAAGTGCCAATGCGGATGAACGTCTCTACAATAAAATTCAACGGAAATACGACCGCGATTCTGTAAAAGGACTGCAGTTTGCCAAAAAACTTAAATCCAAAAAGTCAAAAGAGCCAGATCCTTATTTCTTTTTAGCCAAACATTACGCGGTTTTAAGTGAAGTTCACTCTTCTCCGCAAAAACGCTTGATCTACACAACACGTGCTGCGTCGTATGCACGAAAAGTACTTAAATATGGAAAGTCAGCTACCTATTTATCACCACAAATAGATAAACTCAAAGAAGAAATAGCTATCAACCTAAAAAAGTACTACGACGATTTTGTCGATCAAGAAAAGTACGACGATATGGAACAAATTCGTTTAAAGTACCAACGTTTAACAGGAGTGCAGTTACCAACTGAAGAAGAGATTGAAGAGGAAAAGGAATTAAAGTTATTTGCAGAATTAGAACTGCTAAAAGTACCACGGTATATAAGAAGGCAGTACTACGGATTACCATCAGGAAATGAACGGATTGATGCTTATAATGCGGAGTTTGAAAAAGAGGTTTTGCGAATCCTCAATAAAGCACGTATCGCTAAAGGATTAAATCCAGTTCGCTGGGATAATAGCTTAAATTACTCCGCTCGATATCATGCCTACGACATGGCAAATCAAAACTACTTCTCACACAGCACACACGACAGCGTGGATGGAAAACTGTTCAAGATAGGTGGAGCCTTCCAACGAATCGGAAAGTTTTATACTTCTGATGGTCGTCCAAATGGTGAGAATATTGCCGCTGGAAGTAAACTACCGATGGATACATATTTGCAATGGTTTCATAGTCCAGGACATTATGCTATTATGTTTAATCCGGCTACGACCCATATAGGAGTTGGACTGCATTACAATCCATACTCAACATACAGCTATTATTGGGTAATGTGCACGGCACGAGGTTAGCGTTTTAGCTCACCCCATCTCCATACAACACCTCCATACAACCATCTGCCAGGCATCCTTGCTCCTAAAATTTCTTGGTATTCGGTGTTTAATACATTTCTTCCTTCAACAAAGATTCGTGCAGGAATGTATTTTGGTTTGTATGAAATTCGTGCATTCAATAGAAAATATTGATTCCTTACTTCGCCATTAATTCCCTCTATTTTTTCTGGGTTACGTGTAATGAGATTACTCGAAACACTGGCTCTAAAACGATTGTATCGAAACTGAAGCCTTGGTGATATTGAATGAATTGGATGATTTGCAATGTATTTTGAGACTTCGTTTTCTGCATTATTGGTTTCCAAAAAGGTATAGTCTAGATTGACGTTTAAATAACTTGAATCTGTTTTAAATATCTCATATTGAATACTTGCCTCATATCCCAGTGTAGTACTTTTAGAAATGTTTTGTGTATAGAAATACGTGGTATCAGGCAATAAGTTTTTAAGGTTCGTTATGTTACGAGAATTCGTTGAAATGTAATCAATCAAGTTGTCGGAGGTCCGCATAAAGATTGTGTTCGTCCATTTTAATTTATTGGAAACTTTCCAATCGGCAGAAAGATCGGCCGAAATTGACTTCTCTGGCATTACGTCGGGATTTCCAACGTTTCGATTCGCTGTAAGTTGTTCAATATTATACGATACAAATCGCTCTGTAAAATCTGGGTTTCTTAACGATTGTCCAATAGAGCTTCTAAATGTTATTTTAGGCAAACGATACGTCGTTGTTACTTGTGGAATTACATATGTTCCATATTGATTGTCGTGTTCAACCCTTGCTCCTAAAACAGCTAACCATGATTTTGTCAACGAAATTTGTGCTTGTCCAAACCCTGCAACACTAAAATTGTCGTGATTTCCTCGATCTGAACTTTCAATGGTTGTCTGATCGTATTGCAATCCATAGGCAAGCTTTACTGATTTTATGTGTCGTGATTGTGTTAACGTACTGTTTAATCTAGTAGTAGTGTGCCCATTAACAGAGGTTGGCAGAAACGCAAACGTATCCTGATTATGTTTGTACCCGATGTTAAATTCAGTTCGTTGATTACTATCTTCATTGATAATTGCAGACTGCAACCAATAGGCTTGAATACTTTCCTCAGATTCGTCAAATGAACTAGCTGTATAAAAATACTTCGCATCAAACTCCCGCACGTCAGCTGCGCCTCGCAAATAGACCTTCCAGTTGTCTTTAAAATAGACGCCAGAAAGGGTGTAATTCTTTATATCGAAATAGGCGTTATAGGTGCTGTCAGCAACAGAGTTTTTTCCAAAGTTTGGGTTGATATATTCTGGGCCATCTGATTTCATGGTTTTTAATCCACCACTAAAAGCCCACTTTTTTGCATTAATGTAGAGCCCCATGTCGGTATTTAACAGACCATGTTCTCCACCGGCAGCTTTTCCACCAAAATTAAATTTGTAGGAAGGCGAAGCCAGATACGTTTTGGTTTTAATATGAATAACTCCGCCAACCGCATCACTTCCATATGCCACACCTGATGGACCTTTGATAACTTCAATTCGTGCGATTTCTGATAATGCAATGGGAATATTATTGTTAAAGTGACCCGTTAAACCGTCGTTCAAACGCTGATTGTCGATCATTACAAGTACTTGAGAAAAAGTACTACCACGAAGTCCTATGTCCGACTGCACACCAAATCCACCACGACTATTTAAGTTGACACCTGCTAAGTCTTGTAACAAATCCTCGACAGTATTTACGGGCATGCTCTCAATATCTTTAGCGGTGATAATTAATACTGTTTTGCCACTTTCTTGAAGCGTTGACTGAACGCGAGTAGCACTAACATATGCGGTATCTAATTTCTCTTGTGCCAATGATGCGTTAAAGCATATCAACAAAGCACTAGTTAAACCTAAAAGTATTCGTTTCATTTTCTGATTTCGTGCCGCAATACTATAAAATCCTAAAACGAATAAGAATTAATTAATGCTTGTTTATTTACCATATGAGCTAAACCCTTACTAATGAGATGAATTTGTTGAAACAAATTATCGATATTAAACATGATTGATTATTTTTCCCGATGCGTTTTTTAGGACTGTGTCTAACATTGATAATTTCTGTAGTTCACGTTTTTGCACAAGAAACAACTGTTGTTGAAACCACGATCATTAGTTGGACAAGCTTAATACCACCATTGGTTGCCATTGCTTTGGCGCTAATCTTACGCGAGGTTTTGCTAAGTTTAACGATTGGAATTTTTTCCGGTTTAGTGTTAATGGCTGTGCAGTCCGGCGATTCGATTGCTGGGGCGTTTTTGAAAATCCCAATGGCTTTCAAGCAGTCTTTAGTTAATGCCGATCACATAAGCATTATCCTTTTTACTCTGATGATTGGAGCTATGGTTTCTATCATTTCTAAAAACGGAGGAATGATGGCTTTGGTTAAAAAAATATCAAAACGAGCAACTACGGCTCGTTCCGGACAACTAGCGACGTGGATGTTAGGAATTGCTATATTTTTCGATGATTACGCGAACACACTCGTCGTTGGAAATACGATGCGCCCACTAACCGATCGTCTAAAAATTAGCCGTGAAAAGCTTGCATACATTGTAGACTCTACTGCTGCTCCTGTAGCGGCTGTTGCGTTTATCACCACATGGATTGGAGCAGAGTTGGGCTACATCAGTGATGGTATTTCGAAAATTGAAAATGGAAGTGAACTAATTGGAAGTGCTTACTCTGTCTTTTTTCATTCACTTCAGTATATGTTTTATCCGTTATTAACCTTGTTTTTCATCTTTATTTTGATTTGGAAAAAGCGTGATTTCGGTCCGATGTTAAAAGCCGAACGGTTGGCGAGAAGTCAGACAGAAACATCAGCCGAATTAACAAAAGTAGGAGAGGTGGATGAAGTGCCAGATAATAAAGAGTCTGTTTGGAGTGCTATAGTTCCAATTTTGGTGATGATTCTAGGAGCCGCGGCAGGACTTATCAGCACAGGATTAAACGGGTATGACGATTTAGTTGGTTACAACTGGTCTGGTGAACTTGGATTTTTTACAAATTTGTCTGAAATAATAGGTAGAGCAAATAGCTACTATGCGTTACTGTGGGGAGCATTTGGAGGATTATGTGTTGCAATTCTTATCACAGTAATTCGGAAGATATTAAACGTCCGTAAAACCATGCAGGTGGCGGAAGAAGGAATAAAATCAATGATGCCAGCGATAATTATTCTGACCTTAGCTTGGACACTCGGAGCGATTACAGAATCTCTCGGTACCGCAGAGTATTTGGCTCAATTAACGGAAGGTTCGTTGATGCCACAGTTCATTCCAACCATTGTTTTTGTGCTATCGGCAGGGATTGCTTTTAGTACTGGAACTAGTTGGGGGACGATGTCAATATTGTATCCAATCGTTTTAGTTACGACTTGGAGTATATGCCAGGCGGATGGAATGGCCGTAGCGGATAGTCTTGGAATATTTGCAAATGTCGTTGCTGCGGTGCTTGCTGGTTCGGTGTTGGGCGACCATTGTTCACCTATTAGCGATACAACGATACTTAGTTCGTTGTCGGCAGACTGTGATCACATTCAACATGTTAAAACTCAAATGCCTTACGCCCTTACTGTAGGGTCTGTTTCTATAGCACTTGGAACCATTCCAGCAGGCTTTGGTGTTCCGTTTTATATTACGTTTCCAATTGCTGCTTTTGCTCTATATTTGATAGTCTCATATTTTGGTAAAATGGTTGAAGCAGAATCCGTAAGCCAATAATATAAAGATACTTTTGCGTGTTGATAATTATGCATCCTTGGGAAGTAATCAAAAAATAGTTCAAAATAAGATAAAGAAACGCATCAAATGGAGCGCGTTTATTCTTATTCCGTTCATTGCGATCGGTGGGCTATCTATTCTTTATCAATTTTCTTCAGGAGGGTTCAAATCGTTTGATTTTAGTATTGGCAAGTTATGGTCTTGGGCAGAATCTTCTAAGGATGAGGTGGTTGTGCCTAGTGTAAATAACTTTGATCATATCATAGTCCCCAAGCAGAAATCAAATGCCGTTGCGGATAATTTCGAAGATAATAGAATGGAGCCTGTTGATTTGAAACCATTAAACAATCGAGTGGGAATTCGAAAAGTAAATGCAGGAATCGACAATTTTGAAATTAACCGAGAACCATTCAAGACGATAGAAGTAAGCGTTATTCAACCTGAAAGAACGTTTAATTACTTAAAGTCAGGCCGGTATATTAACATGGAACAAAAGGAATTTTTAATTCCTCAAGATATTAAAACCAAGCGTTCGCGGTTTGCCGTTGGAGCATCTTTTAGTCCAGGAATTTCATATAGACAGCTACGATACAACGATATTTCTTCTGTTGCACGTATTGAAGACCAAACGGCTTATACCTTCGGACAAAGCAAAGAATATCGTAATAATCAAGACAAAGCTATTATGAATTTTTACTCTGGTTTTGATGTGTATGCACATCTTAACAAGAAGTGGAGTGTTCAGCTAGGATTGTATTACTCATCCCATGGTGAGCAACTTACAGTTGTCAAAAAAGACGATCCAAACGTGATCGATTCTCGAACCTCAGAAACCAGTGCATTTTTAAATAAACAAAGTGTTTTTGAATCTCCCGAAATGGTCGACTATACTGCGAATGAGGAGGTGCCATTTTCAAACTATTACGCGTTTATGGAGGTGCCGCTTTTGGCAAGTTATCGGTTAATATCTATATCGGATATGTTACATATTAACGTTCAGTTTGGTGGTTCGTACAGCTATTTAGACCACGCAGATGTGCTTATGTACAACTACGAAACCAACAAATATTTTTGGATACCAAGTTCTGATTTTGAATTGTTAAATCAACATTTTATTAGTGGAATAGGTGGTGTAGAAATCTCTCAATACATCAGTCCAGAAATTGAATTATTTGCAAATCCTCAGTTTAAATACTCGTTTACACCAACGTTTAAACGAGACTACGAAATTCATCAAAACCAATGGGCAACAGGCTTAAGGTTAGGAATGAAGGTTCATTTGTAGGTTTTTTATGTGACTAAATTCATAGTTGCTGGTTAAAGCAATCTTTCGTATTGTTGCTTACAATTATTCTTACCACTATTCATAGCCCAACGCTAAAAATGAAGATTTTCTTGTTTCTAACTATTTTCATAAGTACGCTTAGTGCGAGCGCATTTGAAATTTATCAAAAACCACCACCTAAGCAAAGACCCCTGAATATGTTTTCCGTCCGAGTACTTTCGGAGTTTGGTGCTTCAGGAAAATTCACCAATGATGCAGGCCAAAAAGACTTTGCGGAGTACTTCGTATTTCTCGGTGCTTCGTACGAAACGAGATATAATATTACGAACTATTCCGACCGAGCTTCAGTCTCAGTGGGAGCGCCAATTAGTGTGGACGCTGTAATTTTAGATGATCTGTGGTTGAGTACGGCAATTGCACCATGCCTGGATTTTAATTATGGTAGAAAGTCTACATTTAATAACATTCGAAGAAGTGGCTTTTCTATTGGTACAGGATACGAGTTTAGACGGATCTTTCAAGTAGATTATCCGAAATGGATGTCGGGAATGGTTGTTAGACTAGGTTTTAACGCACTGGTTAATTCCGTTACGGATTCTGAATATCACTTTTTAATAAAAGTTGGCGTCCCAAAAAAGTTTGGTGTTGGAGAGAACTATCCTGTGAAAAACTACAACTACTCAAACTTATCATTCAGTATTAACTACGTTTTTACACCTAAATAACATGAGATACATACGTTTTGTAATACTGGGAATGTGCTTGATTAATTCAGTTTTTGGATTCAGTCAAGATTCGTCATTCTATCTAAGGTCTGACTTGTCAGGCCAAGGTGTTTTGCTCAAAGAGTCTTTTCAAACCAAGCTAGAAGCCATAAAGCTGAAGAGTATTAATGAGGTTAGTGACGTTCGTTTTGCAGCAATTAAGAACAATGCGATGATAACGATGTTCGAAATGTCGCAACTTCAAAATGGGTTTACACTGTTTAACAAAGAGTTGATGGAGTATTGCCAATCACTTGTAAACACAATAATTCAAAAAAACTCAAACGTACTTACAGATAAAATTAAGGTATACATTTCAAGATCTACAAGTGTCAATGCATTTGCAACAGATAACGGAAATATCTGGATAACACTTGGACTACTTACGAGATGCAATACAGAGTCAGAACTAGCCTTTGTTTTATGTCATGAATTGAGTCATGTTGTCAAGCAACATTCTTACAGCACTACTATTACAACGGCTCAAGATGCTTTTAATGAAACTGAAGACTTCTTGAGCGTCCATAAGTATTCTCAGGCAAACGAACTGCAGGCCGATAGTTTGGGCTTGTCCTTATATTTAAACACGGAATACAGTCTGAAAGCTATACCACGCGTGTATGATATTCTTGCTACTTCTATTTTGCCGCTTGTTGAGTATAATAAGGAATTGTCATACCCATTTAGTGGTAAGGTTGCGGATCGTGATACAGGTCAGGTACCATTTTGGAGTCAAATGGCCATAGAAAAACGAGATGTTGAAGAATCATCACATCCCAATATCTATAGTCGCAGGAAAGTTATGACCACGTATCTCGGTGATAGAGATACAACTGACCCGTCAGGTGATTTTATTATTTCAAGTGAAAAGACGTTTTTAAATCTAAAACGGAAGGCAATTTATACCATGTCTGACTTGTTTTTGGAGAATTATGACTACGTCAATGCAATTTCATTTAATCAATATTTGTTAACTCAATTTGAAAACGACCCTTTTGTCAAGTACAATCTGATGATGGCATGGGTTGCTAGCATAGATAAGTCCTTTAAACGTAAGTCAAAGTATGATAAAGATTTTCTTTTTAAAACTAATTTCTTAATTCACAACGTATCTAAAGGGGCGGCATCAAAGCAGGAAATTGCAAATATTTTGGAATCGGCTTTTCTCCTTTACAAAACAGATACAACAAATGTCTTATATCGACATGCTGCTATGATGGCTCATAGTGCCGGTATTTATAAAAATATTGGCTCTAAAAAGGAGCGATTCGGGGCGCCTCTTAGTTTGTTAGATCCAGAAATTAAGACATTCTATTCACAAAGCTTTGATGTTTTGTCGTTGTATCGCTCCTCAACTGCAGAAATTAAAGGTAACCTTGCTACCGATGGGATATTAATTCTAAATCCCAGAGCAATTTCAATAGACTTTTCAGATCAACTGCCAATCGATGTTTATTCGGCTATGAATCAAACAGACTATTTAAGTCACTCAATTGATCAAATCGGTAAAAATATTGGAGCAAACATTCAAGTTGTTTCTTCCGTAAACTCTGCCTTCGACGTTAAATATCTGAGTGATTACCTATATACTCTAAACCAGTTTGTTACAAAATTTGAATTAACCTCAGACGGTTCTAAAACGGTTAGTTCGTACGATCAGTTTAACTTGTACATTTCACCGTTGAAATGGCAGGAGTTTAGGAGTATTAATGAAAGTAAGTACTTGCTTCATTTGATACAACTAGAAAGAGACCCAGGGAAAAATAAGCTTCTTAACTTTTTTGGGAAGTTGTATTTCTCCATCTTCATCCCAGGTACAATTCCTCAAATATTTTATGGGACGTTTCAAAATAGGTACGACCTAACTTATTTTGCAAAGGTCTTGGATTTGGATCACCTCGAGTATGTGAGAGAAAAAACGTTTTACGTCAAGAAATCAATTGGTTCAGACCAAAACAGAAAAATTTACTTACAATCATTTTTAAAAGATGTCGTTGAAAATTAAAATTTGCGTGCTTCTCGTTGCACTGCTTCAGGTTACTGTGTCCTTCGGTCAAGGTAAGTCATGGAATATCGACGGTAGAAAACACTTTGTAGGAATTCAAGCAAACATCAACAATCCAATTGCAATCGATGCTAGTATGATTTCTTTTAAGATACACAAAGGCATAGGGGCACATTATAGATATATGGCATCCCGCTCTATTGAATTAGGAGTTTCGTTTGATCGAATGTCTGGAAGATATAACCCTATTGACGGTTTTGACACAACTTACTATAAGGTTATTAGCCAAAATGGAGAAGGACGATATAATGAATCTATAACTAATTTTTCGATTCGTTATTATGTAAAAAAGAAAGGTGGGGTGGCTCCTGTTGGGTTATTTTATTCTGGCGGTTACTCAATCAGATCATCGAATCATACAACGATTGAGTATGACATGAATTATTATGAAAACTATACTGATTTTGGATATGAGAGCGTTCCTTCGGTAAAAACTAAAACAAAAGGAGGTGGAGTTTTTTTCGGAATAGGTCGTGAGTTTGCAATTTACAACAGAGTGAATTTTGGATTTGAGTTCCAGTTGAATTTAATATCTAACAGTATAGTTTCAGCAGAATCATCCAAAGATAATAAGCATACACAAGCGATGTCCAATAACTATCAGGTTTTCCTTTGGAACAAAGGAGTGTTCAACTCCGTTTATCGTTTCTCGTACTTGCTTTTTTAAACTTAAACTAACCCCTAATCATGATCATGACCCGCATGAGGGTCGTCTTCAACTGGTACTTTGGGTTTTACGATTGGCATCACTTCCGCTTTAGGTTTCACTCGAACAATAATGATCAAGTTTAATTCTCCGGCATTCGAAAAAATATTAACTCCTTTTGCGTATTCACCGTTTTTATGGTTGGTGTCGAAGGTAACCTTTATGCTTGACGTCTCTCCTGGTTTTACTGGTTCCTTTGGCCAATCGGTGGCAGTACAACTGCAGGTAGTCCGCACTTCCTTTATGTAAAAATTACCGGACCCAACATTGGTAAATTCAAATGTGTGAACCGCGGTTTCTCCTTCTGTAAAAGTCCCCATGTCATATTGCATGGTGTCTTTAAATTCGATTTTAGGCTGTCCTTGGCACAACGCCATTCCAGTTCCCATCAACAATACAATAAAGCTTAAAAGTAGTTTTTTCATTTGATACGAAGTTACAGAGTATAATGTTTCCAACGGTTGTAAGAGTACTTTTATGATGACTTCGTTGCATTGTTCCAACATATTTTAATTCAATTGATTGAAATCTTATCGATTTTCTATATTCGTGCCTGAAAAATAATACTATGACAGATATCGAAATTGCACAGGCCGTAAAAATGCAGCATATTAATGACATTGCTGCAAAACTTGATGTTCCAGCTGACGACATCGAGCAGTATGGTAAATACAAAGCGAAACTTCCTCTAGACCTGATTAACAAAGAAAAAATTGCTAAAAGCAAGTTAATTCTTGTAACTGCTGTAACACCAACTCCTGCTGGAGAAGGTAAAACTACGGTTTCAATTGGACTGAATGAAGGGCTGAATAAAATTGGAAAAAAGAGTGTTGTTGTTTTAAGGGAACCTTCTCTTGGACCTGTATTTGGAATTAAAGGTGGTGCCGCTGGTGGTGGCCATTCTCAAGTTGTTCCGATGGAGGATATTAATCTGCATTTTACAGGTGATTTTGCCGCGATTGAAAAAGCAAACAACTTCCTTGCTGCTGT
This sequence comes from uncultured Bacteroidota bacterium, assembly GCA_937124965.1. Lineage (GTDB taxonomy): Bacteria > Bacteroidota > Bacteroidia > NS11-12g > UBA9320 > UBA987. Next base: position 137,249 of record CAKZLB010000005.1, on the reverse strand, counting down.
AATTGATAATAACATTCAGAGCAAAACTAGAAGTTTGGGTATCGACCCACGAACAGTTATTTGGAAACGAGTAATTGATATGAACGATCGTGCATTGCGTGATATCGTTATCGGGTTAGGAGGCACTGGAAACGGTATACCTCGTCAAGATGGGTTCAATATTACTGCTGCATCAGAGGTGATGGCAATTTTGTGTATGTCAAACGACCTTGACGATTTAAAAGAAAAATTAGGAAACATTTTTGTCGGTTACACAATGGACAGAAAGCCTGTGTATGCAAGAGATTTGAATGCTCAAAATGCAATGGCGATTTTATTAAAAGATGCAGTTAAACCAAACCTTGTTCAAACATTAGAAGGAAATCCTGCCATTATTCATGGAGGACCATTTGCAAATATCGCACAAGGAACAAACACCATTATCGCTACTCAAATGGGTCTATCCTTAGGCGACTATGTAGTTACGGAAGCAGGATTTGGTGCGGATTTAGGAGCAGAAAAGTTCCTAAATATAAAATGTGGTTATGGAAACTTGAAACCAGAAGGACTAGTCTTGGTTGCAACAATTCGAGCACTTCGTCATCATGGTGGAGCTACACCAGATCAATACAATGATGCTAGTTTAGAGCGAGTGAAAAAGGGATTCGCGAACCTAGAAAAACACATTGAAAACAGTAAGAAGTTTGGATTAAATCCAGTAGTTGCAATCAATAATTTCTATACAGATTCACAAGAGGAAATTGATTGGTTGATTGAAAAATGTGCAAGCATTGGTGTTCAAGCGGTATTGAGCAAAGGATGGGCTGAAGGAGGAAATGGAACACAAGATTTAGCTAATGCTGTTGTAAAAGAAATTGAAGGAGGTCAAAACAACTTCAAGCCTTTATACGACTGGAATGGAGGAGTGAAAGAAAAAATTGAAACAATTGCTCGTGAAATATACGGAGCAGACGGCGTTGATTATGCTGCTGCAGCTGAAAGAGGGATTCGGACCATCGATAAATTAGGACTTTCTCATCTGCCAATTTGTATGGCTAAAACCCAAAAATCATTCTCAGATGATGAGAAAAAAACGGGTCGACCAACAGGCTTCCGAGTAACGGTTCGTGAGTTTGAAATTGCTGCAGGTGCTGGTTTCTTAATTCCTATTTTAGGAAATATGATGCGTATGCCAGGCTTACCAGCGGTTCCCGCATCCGAAGGAATGAGTATTGATAGCGATGGTAAAATCAGTGGATTGTCTTAGAAAGTTTAGATATACCTGAAATATTTTTAAGAATATATATTAAAGCAGTTGCCGTGGTGACTGCTTTTTTTGTTTTTTTTAATTGAACGACGGTCAAGCATACAATGCGAAGCGAGCGTTGGCCTGGCAAAAATGCGCCTGCCTGTCGTCAGACATGGGGGGACGCTTTGGCTTCGAGCGCTGGGAGTCATATTTTTGGCTTGAATTTTAAGCCAAAGTCCTGACATGATTTTTCTTCGGAAAAAAGTGAATTCAGCTTATTGATAGGGAAACCCTTATGAATTCTCAATAATTTGTGTGTATACAACTAAATCAAAAGTGATAAAACAGAATAGCTGTGGTTTTAAGTCAAGTTTATAATCGACAATGCGAAGCGAGCGCCGGGGAAGACAGAAATGCGGGACGGCGGAGGGGGTGAATGGTGAATGTCTTAGAAAATCCAGAAAAAAGCTTGCGTTGTTTTCTGAGATTTTGTTGACGTTCATCAGAGCGCGTTGATAGCATTATTTCTGTCAAAACGTTTTTCTTTAGTTTTTGCGTTTCAAAAAGTAAAACCTGCCTGCTGCAGGCAAGTCGGTTATAGGCCTGCCTCGACGTCAGACAGGCTGATAAGCCTAAGCTATGAATAAGGTTGACTTTGATGACTTGTGCGCTAAAGTGAACATAAAAGTACCTACCTTTTAGGGCAACAGTTTAATGAACTTACCTATTTGTAATGGACTGTACTTGTATAAGCAAATATGATATTACTAATCAATTTGTTGATCATACTTCGCTATATGCGATGGTTTAGAAAATCTGATTATCAAATAATTCAAACGCGTTATACTCGAATAAAATCAATCCTCTTATTTTTACACTATGAAAGCAACGTCAGAACAAACAGGATTAAAATTCACCAAAAAAGGTGTTGAATCTGTAAACGATGTTTTGACAACTGAAGCACCGTTACAAATATTGGTAAACAGCAAACCGTTTTCAATGACTATGCGCACTCCTGGAGATGAACAAGATCTAGTGCGTGGCATATTGCATAATGAGAACGTCTTTACCAAAAAATATGGAGCGTTTCGAACGCAATCAATGGATCTTGACGAAAACGGCAATGTTTCTATTGTTAATGCCTTGGTTAATGAACAGGATTTAGACTTTGGCTATGATTCTAATCGTGCACTTACTTCTGTTTCATCGTGTGGCATATGCGGAAAAGAAGATTTGTCGAGTATCGAGTTGTGTGGAATGCCCATAATTGATGAAGCTAAAGTGCCATTTAATCGTGTGAATCAAATGTTTGAAACCATGGCAAAGGCTCAAGATGCGTTTAACTCAACAGGTGGTTGTCATGCTGCGGCAGCATTTGATGCAGCAGGAAACATGTTGGTGCTTCGAGAAGACATTGGGAGACACAATGCAGTAGACAAAGTAGTTGGATATTTATTGAACAATCAGTTATCATCCAGTGCGAAAGTGTTGCTTTGCAGCGGTCGAGTTTCGTATGAAATAGTGTCGAAAGCATATTATGCAGGCATCCCTATTTTAGCCGCTATTTCTGCACCTTCAAAACTTGCAGTATCCATAGCGGAAAACTTCGGTGTTAGCTTGTTGGGCTTTTGTCGAACAGATAAGGTTACAGTGTACAGCCATACAGACAGAATTGTTGAATAAAATCGTTTCAAATAAGTTCTCAGTTTCTGTCCTTTCAATAAAAAATATATCTTTGGCAAAGAACCATTTTGGTTTAAGAACAAGATTATATGTCAAAGAATTTAAGTGAATTAACGGGTAGAGGCGGAGTTGTTGGAAACCTTTTCGAAAAACTAGGAAATGCTGCAGAAAAATCAGGAACTGTTGCGCAGGAAGATTTAGACCGTTTAGCCGAAGAGTTTTTAATTGGAAAGGCCAATACATACGGCACAGTAACCGCTTATGATTTCATGAAGCCTGAGAACAAAGGTAAAAAGGCGTATGTCTGTAACGGATCTGCCTGCCTTTGTGCTGGAACTCAAGAGAAGGTTTCTCAAGAATTATCAAAACATTATAAAGCTGAAGAAATTGGCCACATGACTTGTTTGGGTCGATGCCATGAAAATTCAGCGTTTCATATTGGTGGACAGAATTATTCTGGATCTGCCGTTGCAAATCTTAACGAAATTGTAAGTACTCAAGGTGCTCTGCAACTACGTGATAAATACAACGTAGGCGCATCAAAAGAATTATTAACTCTGCCATTTACAGATGTTGATTCGTTCTATAAACCGCTAAAATCAATCTTTAGTCAAAAGCCTGAAGAGGTATTAGAGGTTGTTAAAACGTCGAATATTCGTGGTAGAGGTGGAGCTGGCTTTCCAATGGGTGTGAAGTGGGACTTTTGCAGAAAAGCGGAATCGGATACCAAATTTATTATTTGCAACGCTGATGAAGGAGATCCAGGTGCCTACTCAGATCGATACCTTCTCGAAGAAAGACCGCATTCGGTTCTTTTTGGAATGATGGTAGGAGGTTTTTGTATGGGTGCTCAATGGGGACTTTTATACATTCGCGCTGAATACCCAGAAGCGGTTGGAATCGTTCAAGATGCCATTCAAGAATTACGCGATAGAAATCTATTAGGTAAAAACATTCTTGGAACTGGTTTCGATTTTGATTTTAGAGTCATCAAAGCACAAGGAGCTTACATCTGTGGTGAAGAAACTGCATTGATTAATTCAATTGAAGGTCAGCGACCAGAAGTTCGAACTCGACCACCATTTCCTGCAATTCAAGGTCTCTTTAATAAACCAACCATTGTCAATAATGTCGAAACATTGGCTGCAGTACCATGGATTATGAAGGATGGCGGAGAGGCGTATGCGTCGCTCGGAACTGATAAATCGACGGGAACAAAACTAGTATGTCTAGATTCGTTTTTCAACAAACCAGGCATGTATGAAATCGAAATGGGTGTTTCGTTACGAACAGTTATTGATGAATACGGTGGAGGGTTTAAAGAACCAGTTAAAGCCATGCATATCGGTGGTCCACTTGGCGGCATCGTACCAGTTTCAAAAATAGATGATTTAGCCATTGACTTTGAATCGTTTGCATCAAACGGATTTTTGCTTGGTCACGCGTCAGTTGTGTGTATTCCAGAAAAAATTGAGATGATTAAATACTTGGAGCATTTAATGGAATTTGCAGCCTATGAAAGCTGCGGGAAGTGTTTCCCATGTAGATTAGGAACTACAAGAGGTCATGAGATGTTCACCAAAGCTATTAATGAAGATTACCGAATAGACCGGACATTGCTCAACGACTTGTTGGATACGCTGCAGCAAGGATCTTTGTGTGCTCACGGAGGAGGAATACCATTACCCGTAAAAAATGCCTTACAGTATTTTGATAACGAACTAAGCCCTTATTTATCGTAAAATTTACAACCTACCACAGTTTTAATAAAAGGAACAATGAACAGAATAGCATATATCAATAATCAACCGCATGAATTTCTCGAAGGAGAAACGATGTTGAAATTTGTAAAGCGAATTACAGGCAAGGAAAACGCCATTCCAACACTTTGTGATGCACCTAATTTAGACCCGTTTGGTTCGTGTAGAGTGTGTAGTGTTGATGTTGCGTTAGAAGAAGGTGGAAAGACTAAGACAATGGCTTCGTGTCATTCACCAGTTGCGGCTGGTCAATATATTTATCCGGATTCAAAAGAGGTTAAGAAACTTCGTAAAAACATTATGGAGTTGGTCTTAACAGATCACCCATTGGATTGCTTAACCTGTGAAGTAAATGGAAATTGTGAGCTGCAAGATGTCGCTGCTCAAGTTGGTATCCGCGATGTTCGTTACCCAGAAGGGAAAAACCATCTGGAACGTGAAAAAGATTTAAGTCATCCATACATGACTTCGGACATGTCGAAGTGCATTAATTGCTATCGATGTGTTCGAGCATGTGACGAGGTGCAAGGTTCATTCGTATTAAGTATGGCTGGACGTGGTTTTGATAGCCATATTGTAAAAGGTGCAGATACCACATTCATGGAATCTGACTGCGTAAGTTGTGGAGCATGCGCTCAAGCGTGTCCAACTTCTGCGATTTCAGATGTTTTCCAATCAAAGGCAGTTGTTGCTGAGGAAACGACTCGAACCATTTGTACGTATTGCGGAGTAGGGTGTAATCTTGAAGTAAGCACATCGAACGGTGAAATTCTATCAATTACGGCTCCGTATGACGCTCAAACAAACGGCGGACATACGTGCCTAAAAGGTCGATATGCCTTTAAGTTTTACAATCATCCAGATCGCTTACGAACGCCATTAATTAAACGAAATGGAAAGTTCGAAGAAGCTAGCTGGGACGAGGCTTATACGTATATCGTTGACGAATTAAACAGAATCAAAAACGAGCATGGACCTGATTCGATTGCAGGAATCTCTTCAGCCAGAACACCTAACGAAGAAAACTATCTCATGCAGAAGTTTATTCGTGCGGTCGTTGGGACTAATAATATTGATTGTTGCGCACGTGTTTGTCACTCACCAACAGCGTTAGGTATGCAACGAGCGTTTGGAACTGGTGCAGCAACAAATTCAGTAGACGATTTAGATCACACTGATTGTATCCTAGTTATCGGAGCGAACCCAACCGATGCACATCCAGTTACAGGAGTAAAAATTAAGCAGAAATTCATGAAGGGAGTAACAAGCATTGTTATTGACCCTCGAAAAATTGAATTAGCGAAATACGCAACATATCACCTGCAATTAAGACCAGGCACCAACGTAGCTATGTTGAACATGATGTTGTATTACATCATAAGCGAAGGTTGGGCTGATGACAAATTTGTTTCTGAAAGAACAGAGGGGTTTGACGCATTGAAAAAAGAGATTTTAGCGCTAGATATTGATGAAATGGAGCGCTTAACTGGTGTTGATCGTAATTTGGTACGAGAAGCATCAAAAGCGTATGCAAGCTCTAAGGCTGCAATGGAGTTCCATGGATTAGGGGTTACAGAACATTCGCAAGGAACATTTGCTATTCAGCTGATTGCTGATTTAGTTATGATTACTGGTAACATTGGTAAACGTGGTGCTGGAATGAATCCACTACGTGGACAAAACAATGTCCAAGGAGCAGCAGATATGGGGGCTCAACCACATCAAGGAGCAGGTTACTTAGACGTTACTGATCCAGAGATGAATCACCGATACAACACCTTTTACAAGGCTGATGTTCCAAGTCATATTGGGTATAAAATTCCTGAAATGTTTGACGCGGCAATAAATGGAGATTTGAAGGCATTATGGATAATCGGAGAAGACGTAGTTCAAACAGATCCAAACACGAACAAGGTAATCAAGGCTATGGAAAGTGTTGATTTATTGGTTGTTCAAGAGTTGTTTATGACAGAAACAGCTGAAAGAGCAACGGTAATATTGCCAGGGTCAAGTTTTTTGGAGAAAGAAGGAACCTTCACCAACGGAGAACGAAGAATTCAGCGTGTAAATAAAGTGGTTGAGCCATTGGAAGGCACTAAGCCAGACGGACAGATCATCATCGACGTGATGAACAGAATGGGATATGCTCAGCCAGATTATACGGCAAAAGGAATGTTGGAAGAAATTTCTCAAATCGTTCCATTTTTTGCCGGTGTAAAATGGGATGAGTTAGGCATTAATGGCAAGCAATGGCCAGTAAAGCCCGATGGTACAGACACTCAAATGCTTCACATTGAAGAGTTTAAAAACGGTAAAGGTCAATTTGCATTCTTCCCTTTTGAAGAGTCAAAAGAGCTTGAAAAATATAGCAAAGACTTTCCGTATATTATCACAACAAACAGAGAACTAGAACATTACAATTGTGGTGCGATGACACGTCGTACTGGGAATGTTGAAATCTTAACAGAAGATGTGTTGTTAATTCACCCTGATGATGCCCGAAAAGAAGGGATAGAAGACGGGGAGTTTGTTTGTGTAGAATCACCAAGGGGAAAAGTAGATATTAAAGCATTTGTAACGGATGAAATGAAGCCAGGAATATTGAGTTCTACCTTCCATTTCCCTGAAGTGATGCTAAATATTATTACTTCAGACGAGCATTGCTCTGAAGCGATGTGCCCGGAATATAAGGTGGTTAGTTGTCGACTCAGAAAAAGCAAAGGAAAATTTAAGCAACTGGCAGAAGCGGAAGCAGCGAAGTAGTTTTTCCTTTAACGTGAGAAGGCATAGTTTGGTTGTTTTAAACGGTTTGAACATGCATTCAAGACTTATTCTTTTGGTTATCCTTTTTCTTGGGAATGACTTTTTAGCATCAGCCCAATTGAATTGGGTTTCAAAGTCAAGCGTTCCTAGATACGGAAGGCATGAAGCGGTGAGTTTCGTTTTAGATGGAAAAGGCTATTTTGGCCTTGGGCGGCAGTATGATGGGACTAATTTAAAAGATTTTTGGCAATACAATCCTGACACCGATGAATGGAAGAAAATACAAGACTTTCCAGGAGGAGCGCTTTTTTCTGCGACTTCATTTGTCATTGGTAATAAAGGTTATGTATGTTTAGGGCAAAATGGAACAACTTCAGTAAAGACGTTATGGGAATATGACCCTGTGTACGATCAATGGAATCAAAGAGCAAATTTCCCAAGTAATGGCAGGTATGGTGCAGGGAGTTTTGTAATAGATAATGTGGCTTATGTTGGTTGTGGTAGCGAATCTGGAATTTATCATAATGACTTATATAGCTATGACCCTCAAACAAATAATTGGACAAAGCGGGCGTCCTTTCCTGGTGCTAAATCGATTAATATTACAAGCTTTACTCTAAATGATTATGGTTATTTTGGTAATGGAAAAAGTAGATCTAATGATCTAACTGACAAGTTTTGGAAGTATAATGCTTCCAATGACAGCTGGGAGCCGATTGCTCCTATGCCAGGAATGCTTAGGCGCATAACGTCGGCGTTTGTAATTAACAATCGAGCTTATGTAGGTTGCGGTACAAACTCTGGAACATACATAACAGATTATGCAAATGATTTTTATGTGTATGATTATCAGACAAATAGCTGGACACATCAGCCGTCTAATTTAAATTTTGTTCCTCGAATTTCTGCTCATCATTTTGTTTTTGGAGATACTGCCGTTTATACTGTTGGAGGTTATGGTGAGAACGGTTCATTGGCCGATTTGTGGAAGCTTACCCATAATTCGGATACGTGTTTATTTGTGGATACAGTTTATCATCAAGTCTTCGATACAACTTCAGTTTATGATACACTCATTGTAAAGATGTATCTTAATGGATGTGGTGAAATTGAGATTAGCATTTATCCAAACCCAACCTCAGAAGTACTTAATGTGTTTAGCAGGAATGATGATTGTCTCAAAGGAAAAGAGATCATTTTGTTCGATGATATTGGTCAAATTGTTAGAAGTCAGATCATCAATTCGCAAAATACCTCTTTTGACATAAAGGTGTTAACAGCTGGACTTTATGTTCTAAGAATTACTGATTCAGATGGCAAGGAAATAGTTTCGAAGAAGATTATTGTTGAGTAGATTGAGGGTTTTCAATCTTTCCCAACTGCCATTGTAAACCAAGTTTAAGTGAGTAGTAATAATCCTTATGTTCTGGATCGCCTGAAAACGAGTAGGCATCGAACCCATCGGAATTTATATAATTATAAGTTATAGAATAGGAACACGACAATCGTTCAGCAATTTGCTGTTGGAGTTGGACTGACGGACTGAATATTAAAACGGATTCGTTAAAAAACGAATAAAACGGAACTGGTCCCATAACTATGATCGTGCTAAATCTAACATGTTCCCCTTTGCCACCATCCATAAAATAGGCGTTTCGGCCTTCAGACTCATTTGTAAATCTTCCATAACCATCGAAATACATAATACCAAGTCCCAGCGAAGGACTTATCGCAATTGATTTATTTACACGAAAAACATATCCGATTGATGGTCTCGCCGAAACATAGTGTGTACCGTAAATAAAGTTAAGGTTCTTATTTCCTCCTTCATTATATCCAGCAGTAGTTATAAGACCAAACGTTAAATGATTTTTAAATTGATGCTTCCCTGATAATTCAAGTTCGGCACCGCCACCAATAACATCGCCATACATACGAACAAATCCAGTTTCAAAACCAACTCGTGTTTGTGCGAAACTGCAATACCATGAAAATACTAGTACAAGTGTGATCAATAGTTTGTGCATATTCGAAGATATAGAATACGACTCAATAAAAGCTATCCATAGGTAAAGGCAAAAAGACTTTTGCTCAAATGAAGATGTAGGCTAATGTCGTTTCACAGACCGCCATCGAAACGGTGTTGTACAAGGGTTGGCTTTCAGACCTAACTTCACCGCTAAACATTCGCTAACACGACGGTTTTTGATATGGATATACGCTAGGTCTATCCATTTCAATGTTCTTTCGCCCTTTTTCGTTTTGACTTTGATATTTATGTGAACGAACTGAATGGAACTTTTTTCGATTTCGGCTGAGATGAGTTTGTAACGTTTAGGTTTTGTTCCACAACAGGCACACCACTCGATGATTTCCTTTTGCTGGTTTAAAAGGGCTACTGCTTTTTCTGCAATATCTCGGTTGATGAATTGGTGTTGGTCGGCAACCGTTGATTGAAATATCAAGCAAATAGATAAAAGAGTAAGCAAATATTTCATAGGCCGAATATTAACAAAAAAAGCTCTAATCATTACGATTAGAGCTTGTAATACTTTATAAGACGAGGATTACTTACCGCCGTCTAATTCGTCTTGCCAAGCTTTTAGCTCGTCCCAGTTTCCTGCAGCAGCCATTTCAGCTTGCTTAGGCCATGTTCCTGGATCGTGTGCTTTGAAGTTTCCTTCAGCGTTGTCTAAGATTTCGCGAATTTCTTCTGATGTTTTTGTCGCTAATTCAGCAAATGTATTGATACCTGCAGCGTTTAACGTTTCAGCAATCTTTGGTCCGATTCCTTCAACTTTCGTTAATTTGTCAGCTTCAGATGTCGTTGCTTTAGCTTTTGGAGCTGCTTTCTTTGGAGCCGCTTTTCCGCTTTTTAAGTTTTCTGCAACTGTTAATGCATCTTCTTCTAGAATAATTCCAGATTCCTCTTTATAAGGTGAAGCAACATAATTTCTGCGGATGTTACGCTTGATTGCTAATGTTCTTTCTTTAGCTCTTGTCTTATTTCGTCTTGCTTTACGCTCTAGTCTCGTTACTGCCATCTCCAAAAAAAATTTTCGCAAAAGTATGATTTTTTGAGTTTTAAAACCGAAAATTTTAAACCTTTTTTTGATATAATTTCAACTGTATTCCCTTTTGGTCAATTTCCGCTGATAATCAATTAAAAATGTGTTAACTATATCAAAGAGTATTTACTTTTGCTCAACGTTTTACACATGAGAATTGTAATTGCTGGAGCAGGGGAAGTGGGTTATTATTTAGCAAAATTGCTTTCTAACGAATCACACGATATCACGATTATTGATGACAACAGTCGAGTATTAAATCGAGTAAAAGACGAACTAGATGTTTTCGGACTCAAGGGCGATGCATGCTCTGTTAAAGTTCTCAAAGAGTCTGAAGTCGGACAAGCAGACTTATTGATTGCCGTTACGTCCTCAGAAAAAACCAATTTTATGGTGTCTACCATATCTAAACAGTTGGGAGTGAAACGAACAATCGCACGTGTAAATAATACGGAGTTTTTAGACGGTAAATGCTCGATTGATTTCAAAAAAATGGGAATCGATGTGATGATTAGCCCAGAAGACCTAGCGTCTAAAGAGATTTGGAGACTGATAAAAAGATCGGCTTTCACAGATGCATTTGATTTTGAATTAGGTAAACTAGTCCTTGTCGGAATTAACCTTGATAGAGATGCGCCAGTCGTTAATAGAACGATCAACGAAACAGCAGCATTAAACCCAAGTTTTAACTTTATACCAATTGGCATTCAACGTGACGGTGAAACCATGGTTCCAAGAGGGGATACGAAGTTTCATTTGCACGATCACATTTACTTCTTGTCGCTACCCGCTGGTCTTGATGAAATAATAACGCTAACCGGCAAACAAGAACATCGTATTAAAAATGTAATGATGTTAGGCGGTGGGAAAGTTGGATTAAACGCAATTGAAAAGATTCGCAGAAAGCGTAAAATCAAATTAATCGAACAAAACCGTGAACGTTGTATGGCTATTGCAGATGAGTATTCCGATATACTTGTTATCAATAGCGACGGACATGATGTTCGAGTTTTGGAACAAGAAAATATAGGCGATATGGATGCCTACATTGCCGTTACTGGTAATTCGGAAACGAATATTATGTCTTGCTTAATGGCAAAGGCACACGGGGTGAAAAAAACTATTGCTCTCGTAGAGAACATGGATTACATAAACTTATCTCAAACGATAGGTATTGATACACTTATCAATAAAAAGCTAATTGCTGCCAATAACATTTTCCGTTATGTACGACAAGGTGACGTGATCAGTATCGCAGCGGTTCATGGGTTAGACGCAGAAATTTTAGAATTTAATGCAAAGGAAAACTCAAAAATCACGAAACTAAAAGTTAAGGATCTCAAATTTCCGAAAAAAGCAATCATCGGTGGTATTCTCCGAAAAGGAGTAGCACGCATGATTTCTGGAGATGATCAAATTGAAGCGAATGACAAAGTTGTTGTCTTATCAGAATACTCAGTAATAAAAGAGGTTGAAAAATTCTTCTAATTCGTACATCAACTGGAAACTAATATCCAATGTGATTGGGTTATTGTTAATGCTCAATGGACTATTCGTTCTATTGTGCTTACCTACCAGTTTATATTATTCCGAAGGAGATACGTATCCCATATTAATTAGTTCGGCAATTAACCTAAACATAGGTTTTATGTTATGGTATTTTACCCGAAACCACGAAAAGAAACTTCGACAAAAGGATGGTTATCTGATTGTTGCTTTGGGTTGGACGGCTTTGTCAATCAGTGGGAGCCTGCCGTATATGCTAAGTGGCGCAATACCCGAGTTTACTTCTGCATTATTTGAAACAGTTTCTGGGTATACAACAACTGGAAGTTCGGTATTAAATGATATCGAAGGAGTTCACAAAGGAATTTTGCTTTGGCGTAGTTTGACGCAATGGATTGGAGGAATGGGAATTATCGTATTAACAGTTGCAATCTTACCTATTTTAGGAGTAGGAGGGATGCAACTTTTTATGGCAGAATCTCCTGGACCGTCAACCAGTAAACTCCACCCAAGAATAACGGAAACGGCTAAACGACTTTGGTATATTTATGCGTCTATTACGTTGGTAGAGGTGTTTGCGTTAAAACTCGCTGGAATGGAATGGTATGACGCTGTTAATCATTCGTTTGCAACGGTTTCAACAGGAGGGTTTTCTACGAGAAATGCAAGTATAATGGCGTACAATTCTCCAGCCATCGAATATGTCATAAGTTTATTTATGTTTTTTGGGGGAATAAACTTCACCCTGTTTTATTTGATTATCAAGTTCAAGTTTGCTGAAATCGTAAAAAACGAAGAATTTAGATTCTATGCTGGTTTGGTAGTCATCACAACCATTGCAACAACTCTATCTTTACTATATCTAGATTTAGGACCATTCGAAAAATCATTTCGTGAGTCGTTATTTATGGTTATTAGCATAGTAACAACTACTGGTTTCGCCACCGCCGATTATACAACCTGGGGATACTTTTTAACTTTAGCGTTTTTTATGTTAATGTTTTTTGGGGCATCTGCCGGTTCAACATCGGGTGGAATTAAAATCGTTCGACATGTATTAATTGCGAAAAACGGTATGGCCGAACTTAAGAGACTATTACACCCAAGTGCTATTATCCCAGTTCGCTATAATGGCCGCGCAGTTGAACAAAAGATTATCTATAACATCTTAGCATTTTTCTTTATTTACTTGACTGTGTTTATTGTCGGGACAGTGGTAATGACATTTTATGGATACGATTTGCTAACGGCAGCTGGTGCCACCATTTCATCTTTAGGTAATATAGGTCCTGGTATTGGTGGGGTAGGACCAGCGCATAACTTTGCTGCCTTCCCAGAATCAGCTAAAGTGTTTCTCAGTTTTTTAATGGTCCTAGGACGATTAGAGCTCTTCACCATTCTACTGCTTTTCCTTCCTGGTTTTTGGGCACGAACGTAAGGAGAAGTTTGAAGTCAGAAGGGAGAAGTCGGAAGTTTGAAGTCAGAAGTTTGAACGGAGAAGTGAGTTCGGATTTCAGATTGATGTTTTCAGATTCAGGATTTTTGATCGAATATTTCCTCAAAACGTCTTTCAGAGGTTTCTACGATGGGCTTGCCTGTCAGAAGACATGAACAAACCGAAGAATCTTACGTTTTGGGGCGCATATGTAAGATTAACGCACCTGTCGCATTAACTCATTGCAGCATTGTCTGGTTAGATAATCAACAACGCATCACCATAACGCAAGAAGTTATATTCTTCTTTGATGGCTTCTTGATAGATTTTATGTGTTATTCCGATATTTTAATAAAAGGTAGATATATTTTTCCTTTATTTATTTTTAGAATATAACTTCCTGAAATTATTTTATTAGTGTCAATAATGTTGTTGGATTTAAGAAGATTTCCTTTCATGACTAACCTTCCTTGAAGATCGTATATTGTATAATCTAATCCAACCATTTGTGAAGGGATATCAATGTTCAATTTACTTGTTGTAGGATTTGGATAATATTTAATGCCAAACCTTAACTCCTTTAAACCTAAAACAACAACAATATTTGCACTTTCGGAAGCTAAACTGCAATTGTCTGTAGAAACAAGGCACCTAAACGACTCTCCATGATTTTTATTGGTTGTTTCGCTAACCCAAAGTGTATCAGTGTTTACACCTAAAAATTGATTTTGATTTGTTATGTCTTGGAAGCTTCCTCCTCGACTATGTTGCCATTGATACTTTATTGAGTCATTGGCAATTGCTTTTATTGCAAAGAATACATTGGTTCCTGTTTGAGTGAAGGTGTCATTTGGATTTGTTTTAATTTCTAAATTTTGAATTTTTAAGTCAAAATTCACAATACTATCACAACCACCATGGTTCGTCAACGTGTCAGCAAAATTACCACTAGTTGTCCATCTTTTTCCAGATGGTGATACAAATTCATCACAAGTTTCAATTTTAAATGAGTCTTGGCTAGGATGGTTAACAGTAACAGCAAAAAGCGTTACACTGTCACAACCACTATTATTCACAATGGTATCTAAAAACACGGAAGTTTCGGTAATATATTTCCCACTAGGACTCGTGAAGCTATTGCAGGTAGTCAAAATTAACGTGTCAAGAGAAGGGCGTCCCACCGTTAAGTTGATTAGATACGTGCTATCGCAGCCCGCCTTTGTAATCAAAGAATCTAAGTATAATCCAGACTTTATTAATAATCTACCCGAAGGAGTTATGTAATAAGAGCAAGTGTGAACTGTTAATGTATCGGAGCTTGTAGGATTGATAGTTAAGTCCATTGAAATCGAACTATCACAACCATATTGATTCGTATACATTTCAATATAATCACCACTTTTAGAATACGTTTTACCTGATTCACTCATATACGGACCGCAACTTTTGATAGTCAAAGAATCATGATTGCTATAAAAAACTTTTAAATCTATCGTGATTATGCTGTCACATGGTTTGCCTGTAAGTGGCAGTCTCTCAACAATTTGTTTTGAGTTAACAAATTTGTTTCCAAGTGGAGAAATGAATGAATCACATGTTTCTTTTCTTAAATAAGCTTCATGTTGGGAGTTGCTATCTATTATGTAAGTAATTAAACTGTCGCACCCTAAAGTGGTTTGAAAGGTGTCATTGTGAGTTCCAAGTGAACGAAAAGTTTTCCCCCTTGGGGTTTTAAATTCTCCATTACACAGAGACACTCTAATTGTGTCAGGTTCTTGATTTATTTTGATTTCGGATCTATTTATAAGGGCCAAGTTTCCATATATTGAAGCACTTGGCGCCCCGGAGCCATAAGTCCTTCCATTTTCTGAAATTGAGACTTTATTTGCCAAGTCTATCCTTGGGTATGTACCTGTAATCTGTGAACCTGTAATCAGCCAGACACTGTCATTATATGCAAACTGGGTTATTTGTCCTTTTTCAGTATCAAAGGCAGGATCTCCTACAATTAATGTTTCACCGTTTTTTGCGAGATCAATCGATGTTCCAAAGCGACTGGGGGATGGTCTACGCAGAACTTGACCTTTTAACACCCATTTACCAGATTTAAGTGTATACGTTTTAACAATTCCTCCATCAGCTGTTTCTCCACTGCCTACAGCGATAGTTTTTCCATCTTGAGAAAATGCCATTGAAGAGCCTAGATGCTGTCCAGAATCACCTTCAATATTTCCTCCAATTTGACTCCATTTAGAGCCTGTCCATTCGAAAACTTTGGTTTGACCTCTTCTATCCACATAACTATTATAATCAGGTGATGATACAGCAACTCTCTTTCCATCAGCAGATAGTTTAACAACAGAACCACAAAGGTCGTAGGACGTGTCACCTTGTATTTCATTACCACGCATAGTCCATAAATTCTTGATGAAACTGTAATCATATACACGTACAACCCCTCTTCGAGTAAAAGCAAATGGGGCTCCAACGGCAACCGTCAGACCTGTGCTTGATACGTCTACAGACCACCCACTTAATTCATCTATGTTTTTGCCATCAATATCTTGACCAAGTTGGACCCATTGCGTTTTACCCTGATAATTGTATACTCTTACGTGACCTGCGAAATTTCCTCCATCATCGTTGTATTTTGCTCCAATTGCAACGGTTTTGCCAAAATCAGATACAGCTAAAGCCCAGCCGCTATAATCTGATCGTTTTTCCCCTGTTATTTCTGAGCCTAATTGAGACCATTGTGTGTCATATTGATATATTCGAGTTACTCCAGCAGAGAGGTTTTCACGATATGAGGATATAGCTACTAATCTACCTGATTCCGAAAAATCTAAGTCATAGCCGAATGAGTTGCTATTTCTTCTTACAGTGTCTTGAGTTTCTTTAAGTTCGTTTTGCAGCTGGACGTCTAAATTAAACACACTGTCGCACCCACTTGTATTCAGCAGGGTATCATAATAATGTCCTTGTTTAGTTATGTATTTCGAAGTTGGAGAAATGTAGGTTAGGCAACTATTTATGATAGTTGTGTCAATTTTTTGAAGGGTGTCACCTACAATAACTTCAATTTCTGTTGAATCTGATTTGCCTTGTTTGTCAATCAAAGTCATCATAACTATATGCTTACCGAGTTCATCACAACTGAATGTTTTTTTGGATAATGAAATTTTGCTTATACCACAGTTGTCAAATGAGTTAATAGCTGCTAGAGAATCACTAATACTAGCCCTACCAGAAGAGTTTAAATAGATTATTGTTGACGAAAATTTGGTCACAGGAGCTGAAGTGTCTTTTATGGTAATTGTAACTAGTGCTGAGTCAACATTTCCAATGATATCTGAGGCTCGAAGATAAGTTTTGTTGATGCCAAGTTCATCGCACTTAAAAACACTTTTGGCTAATTCAATTTTAGCAATTTCGCAATTATCCCAAGCACTGTCCAACACATCGGCAGTGAAGACTTCAACTTTTCCACTGCTATTAATATAAGCTGATATGTTTTTGGCTTTTATCAACGGTTTTGTTGTGTCGAGAGTTCGCTGGTATTCAATACGAAAGAGACTGTCGCAATCAAATCCCTTATCTAAAGTGTCAATGTAGACCCCAGATTTTAGCAAGGTTTTTCCACTTCTTGTTTTAAAAGGTTTGCAAGTAGTAACACGTATTGTGTCAGGTGTGGAGTTTGCAATGTTGTCATACTCAAGTACGAACAAGGTTCCTTCTCTTGTTATAACCGGAGCTAAAGGCAGTCCAACAGCAATTCTTTTACCATCGGTTGACATATCAACGGAGTATCCGTATGATGAGTTATTCGCTGGGAATGTGAAAGGGGATCCTTTCATAGCCCAATCATTTCGATCAAATTCAAAAGTCTGCAAAGCACGGGTATACTTCGTCCAACCAGTGGGTTTGACATAAATGTTAGCTGCAATCGTTAATCCATCACCTGACATGGCAATAGAAGTATAACGTGTATCACCTGTTGTGTCACCCAATATTGAGCCGTGTTGTTGGTAAATGCCTTTAGTGTCTTTTTTGAAGGCTACGACCCCGAGCTTTCCACTCATAACGGCATAATCTCCCGAGGAACTTATGTCTACGTCGGTGCCATAGTATGAGTCTTTTAAAGAAGTTCTTGCAAGATCTAGTTTCTGTTTTCTTTTCCAACCAGATGAGTCAAACTGGTAAACAAACATTGCCCCATAACTTGTGCTGATATCCTGCCGTCTAGAACCTATCATTAATGTCTTAGAATCATCGGATATCGCTACAGAATGTCCAAATTCAGAGAGGGTTATATTACTGTCGCCATCGATATCACCACCGACCTGTTTCCATATTGTATCAAGAGTGTATACTCGTACTTGACCAACATAATAACGAGTTCTTGGATGCCGTTCGCGAATTGAACCACCTACAATGGTATTTCCGTCGGGTGTTATGTCAACTGAAAAACCAAAGTTGTAGCCAAAAGATTTACCATAAATTGGATTACCAATTAACACCCATTTGCCAGCCGAATCATAGTAAACTTCGATTTTCCCATTTCCACTATAAAGAGTAGAATTATGTTCTGCACCAATTGCCATAGTGTCGCCGCTGTGAGATAGTGAGATAGATGACCCAAAGTATTCGTAATTTTTTTGACCATACAATGTGTTGCCTTTTTGTTTCCAACCCGACGAATCTTGATAATAAACTTTTACAATTCCTTTTGACGTGTCTGATTTGTCACTAGCAAAAGCGACTACCTTGCCATCCCCAGATAATGAAGTATTAATACCTAAGTTTTGATTATTTGCAGAGCCAAATATGGTGTCACCGACCAATTTCCATTGACATTGGCCATAAGTCTTACCGCTGGTAGTTATTGTTACAAAAAGTGCCGCAATTTTTAAAATATTCTTGAGCATTGTAGGGTTAATATTTAATCAGTTTAGTCATTGAAGATTGGTCAATATTTAGATAATAAACACCTTTTGATAAATTCGATATATCAATTGTTTCAAGAGATCCACGGATAACCAAATCATGCACCTTTTTGCCTTTACTATCAAGAATTACCACCGCTCTGCCAAACCAATTTGGGGTAACTTCAATAAATAATTTGTCTCTAACCGGGTTGGGGTAGATGTTGATTTCAATGGGAAGAGATGTGATGTTTAAATTTATTAATAATTGACCGCTGTTGGATGTGTCTGAACATGTATTATTTGAAACAATACACCTAAAAATGTCCAGATGGTCTGAGGTTGAAACCTGCCTAACCCATAAAGTGTCGCTATTAATTCCATCGTAATTTGATTGGGTTTGTAGATTGCTAAATTCCAGACCTTCACTTTTCTGCCATTGAAAACTTAATGGGGATTTAACGGATATTGAAAAGTAACCATCATTTCCCTTTTTTACAATGGTGTCTAGTGGGTGACGTTGAATAGCTGTTCCAAGATTTTTGTACTGGTAGGTTATAATACTATCACAACCTTTTGAATTAAATAATGTGTCTTTATAGCTTCCTGAAGTGCTCCAAACTTTTCCGGTTGAGGAAATAAATGGTTTACAACTCTGCGTATCCATTGTAAAATGTGTAGAATTTAATATAGTTAGAAAATAATAGATTGAACTGTCGCATCCAGCAGCGTTGGTAACGATATCCTTATAAACTCCTGTTTTGAAATATGAAGTCCCTGATGCAGACACAAAGGTGTCGCAACTGGTGATTACAAGTGTGTCTGATGTCCGACTCCTAATATTTAAGTTTATCGTCAATGTGCTGTCGCAACCATATTGATTTTTAAAGAATTCGTGGTAGATTCCATCTTCCAAATATGACTTACCAGCTTGTGAAACATAACGCTCACATGCACTTGGCCAAATAGTGTCAAAACTATTATGATTAACGGTTAAATCTATTGTCAAGAAACTATCGCAAGCAAACCTATTGACAAGAGTGTCGTAATAAATACCTGTTTTGTTCCATTGTTTTCCTGACTTGGTAACGTATTGGTTACACACTATTTCAGACGTGGTGTCATAAAGTGTTCGACCCACATTTACTCGGTACGTGTAGATGGTGTCGCAACCACCAAAGGTAGTGTCAGGAAACACTTCAGTGTAAATACCAGAACTATCAATGGATTTTCCTTTAAGTGTTGTGAATCGGTCGCATACTATAGTGTCAATTGTAAACCGATAATCGATACTGTCTATAATGCCAAAAGTGATGATGCTGTCACATTGGTCACTGGTTCTATATTTTTCTTGAAAATAACCCATAGACCGGTATTTTTTGCCCCATGGGCTAACAAATAAGCCATTACAAAGACTCACATTAACTGTGTCGGGGTCATGAATAACTTTGGCAGCTTTTGTGAATATCTTAACTTTACCGCTGGGCTGTCCATCACTTCTTCGAGCAATAGGAGAGGACCCCGCAAATGTTTTACCATCTGCAGACATTGTTACAGTAGTACCAAAATGATGTCCTATAGAATCTCCAGTACTAGGTCTTGTAATTGGAATCCATTTTTTAGCTATAAGTTGATAAGTCAGAACTTGTCCATCTGCTGGTGTGTCTATACTTTCTTTACCAGCACCAATGATCAATCGGTCTCCTTTTCCAGAACATGCGACACTCAAACCAATTTGGTGATCTGTTGATTTTATTTTTAGCTCCTGTCCAAGTTGTTCCCATGTCGTTCCGTTGTAATTAAACGCTTTAGTAGTATGCCTTGTAGCGATAACGATGTTTGATCCATCAGAAGACATGTCGGACGAATAACCAGTAAACGGAATGTCTTTGCCAACCTGAACCCAATCTCCAGAACTAAATTTATAAACCTGAGTTTTTGTACTTTTATATCCAGGTGCAACTACTGAAATAATCGTCCCGTTAGATGACATCGCTACGGAATACCCCAAATTATCGTCTGAATTAACTCCTTTTATGTCACTTCCAATTTGCTTCCAATCACTACCTATGTATTCATATACTCTTGCAATCCCTGCACTTGCTGCACCGCCAACCGTGGCTCTAGGCGCTCCGACGATCATTCTCCTTCCGTTTCCGCTTAATGCAACTGAAAATCCTGAGTATTCACCAGGATTTCCATCGAGATCTGACCCGTGTTGAACCCAATTTCCTTTTGTAAACGTATACGTTCTTACGTGCCCAGCATCTGTTCCTCCATCATCATTTTTTTCAGAACCAATTGCTATTGTTTTTCCATCATTTGATAAGTCTAAATGTTTTCCAGATTCGTCAAACCGATGTTCTCCTTCTATTTCATTTCCTAATTGATGCCAATAGCCTTTTGTTTTTTGATATATGCGAACTACACCTGCCTTGTATGTATTAAAAGGTTCTCGCGGCGAGCCTATAGCGATAATTGAACCGTCGTGATTTATGGATAATGCTTCACCAAAATTACCATGAGGCTTAGGAGCAAAAATCGTAGTTGAGTCATAAACAATTTTATTAATTAATGAAAGATCAAAATAGACAACACTATCACAACCAGTTGATCCTATTATGGTGTCGTTAAAAGTAGTTGGATCTTCAAAATATTTACCACTAGGAGAAATAAAATGATCACATTCTAAAACTTTAACCGTATCGACTGACATAAATGTATCTGCTACAGTTATTTTGACCGTTGAAATACCTTTATTCCCAAATCGATCAATGCCATAAAGGTATGTGTAGTTGTCGCCAAGATCTTTACATCCATAAATAGATTTTTCTAATTCTACAGATGTTAAGGTGCAATTATCATAAGTGCCTATGTCCACTGAATCTGGGTTAGCAACCGCATTTCCTGATGTGTCAAGATAAATGGTGATGTCTCTACTTTTTACTATTGGAGGTTGGTAATCACCGACTAAAATATTTGCTTTCACCGAATCAACATTTCCGGAAATGTCTTTAACATAAAAAAAAATATTGTTTGAATCTACATCATCACAAGTCACCGTCTCTTGACTAAAATACATAGTGTCAATTCCACAATCGTCTCGTGAAACGTTATTGATTCTGTTTACATCTAACGTTACTTCGTTAACGCTGTCGTACATAGAAATGCCGTAAAATTTTGTATTTATTGTTGGCAATATTGTGTCACGATATCGAACGAAATCAATCCACGTTACGCGATCGCAACCTCCTGAAGTAACAAGAGTATCCAGATACCATCCGGAGGAGTCTAAAGTCTTACCACCGCTAGTTTTATACGGAAAACAATATGATTTAAAGGAAACTGTATCTGCGGAGGTAATATTATTTAATAGCCCGTTGAAGTCATGTACCTGTACATTACCAGATTTATTTGCAAACTGATTACCAAGTGGAGCGCCAATAGCAATCCGTTTGCCTCTAAACGATAAATCAAGTGCTGCTCCAAAATTACTACCTTTTGTTTTTCCTTTAATGCTATCCATTACCAATATCCAACCATTTCTTTCATCAAAACGGTACTGTTTAGTCACTCCACTATCTGACAATTGCTTAGGAGAAGAGATAGCAATCGTATTGCCATCACCAGATAATGCAATTTCGTTGCCTATTGGTGATGCGGAATTTGTACCACTAATCTTTTTACCACGGTAAGTATAGCCATGTCCTATGGGAGAATAAAATGCATCAACATACCCAACATCGTTGTCTGGAGTTGAAACAATTACTGTGAGACCATCATCTGATATATCGACAGAGGTTCCAGCATGAGCGTAGGCTTTAGGATTAGGAAACATGAGTTGTTCGATATATTTGGACATCTCCACATATATAATGGTCACAGATCCTGATTCTGTATTAGAATATCTTTTATCATGAGGTGCTCCAACTATTAATCGCAAACTACTGAAAATGTTCGGGTTCATGTTCTTTGAAAGCGCTAAGTCGAAGCCAAACCAAGAATCACGATTATTGTTTCTAAAAGTTTCATAAACCGACCAATTATTTTTAGTTAAATAATAAATGTAAACTACCCCAACTTTGTTAACTGTGCTATAACCATTCCAAGGAGCACCAATTGCAACAGCATTTCCTGCACCGTTCATAGAAACTGAGAAACCGAATAAGTCGGCACGATTCGTACCGTAAAGTGATTTTCCTACTTGCACCCAAGATGTGTCTTTAAAATGAAGAATCTTGACCATCCCTGAGCTATCGCCATTAACATCACTACCAATTGCACCGACTATTATTGTGTCTCCACTGCTTGAAAAATCAACCGACCACCCAAAATAATCACCAGCTGAATCTCCTAAAATATGATTACCTAGCTGAGACCAACCATTCGTATCTTTTTCGTAAATGGTTACCCTGCCTGCATCTAGACCATTGTCATCGTTGAATGGTAGCCCAACAGCCATGATGTTCCCATTTTTAGATAACACGACGGATTTTCCAAAATGATCAAGTGAATCTGACGCGTGAAATGTAGAGTCATGATTCCAAGTGCATTGAGCAAATGACAGGCTAGGGTTAAATAATAAAATATATAGAAGTATGGTAGTCAGGCTCTTGAACATATTAGAAAGGTTCGGTGAATACGTTTGGCAAGATATAATTTATTTAATTAATTTCAGTCTTTCCTTTGGCAACTATTTTGTTAATTTCACTAACAGTCCTTTAACTGGCAGCGAAAAATAATCCTACTTAATTAGAATTTGTGTTCATAAAAAAAAGGTAGATACAAGACTGCCTTGCATCTACCTTTTTGAATAATTTTATTTCAAAATTGTCAATTATTAACTGACAATTCTTCACTAACAATTATATAATCAACAACGCATCACCATAACACAAGAAGTTATATTCTTCTTTGATGGCTTCTTGATAGATTTTATGAGTCAAGTCGACGTCATCCAAAAACGCACTTGTAAGCATCATTAACGTAGATTCTGGCTGATGGAAGCCTGTAAGGTATGAATTCGCAATTTTGAAGTTGTGTGGTGGGAATAAAAATTTATCTGTCCAACCATCTGCACCGTTTAAGTTGCCAAACGCTGATACCGAAGATTCTAATCCTCTCATTACACTTGATCCAACAGCGCAAACTCGCTTTTTCTCTTCTTTGGCACGGTTAACACGAGCAGCAACATCATCCGAAATACTGAATTTCTCAGAATCCATTTTATGTTTGGTTAAGTCCTCAACTTCTACAGTTCGAGAAGATCCTAAGCCAATGTTTAAGTTCATTTTAGCGAAATCAATTCCTTTGATTTCTAATCGCATCATAAGTTCCCGTGTAAAGTGCAATCCTGAGGCTGGCGGAGCAATAGCACCTTCTGTTTCTGCAAAAATCGTTTGGTATCGTTCTTTGTCGTCTTCTTCAATTGGACGATCAATGTATTTTGGTAATGGAGTTTCTCCGATGCGATCCACAACTGCTTTAAAGTCGTCAGATGACCCATCAAATAAAAAACGTATGGTTCTACCTCTTGACGTTGTATTGTCAATCACTTCAGCAACTAAATCATCGTCACCAAAAAATAGTTTGTTTCCAACACGAATCTTACGAGCAGGATCCACTAATACATCCCACAAACGCAACTCCGGGTTCAATTCTCTCAACAGAAAAACCTCAATTCTTGCTCCAGTTTTTTCTTTATTTCCGAATAAACGGGCAGGAAAAACCTTTGCATCATTCAACACAATTACATCTCCTTCATCAAAAATGTCAAGTAATTCTTTGAACTCTTTGTGAACAATACTGCCATCCTTGCGATCTACCACCATTAGGCGAGAGTCACCTCTATAACCAGCTGGACGTTGAGCAATTAATTTTTCAGGAAGTTCGAATTTGAATTTTGATAATTTCATGAAGATTCTTTTGTGACGAATTTTAAAGCCTGCAAAGGTATAATTTTAACTGAATAATGTCTTATTCAATTACTGCAAAATTTGTTGTTGTTTGTGAAGACCTACTAATGGCAATTCATATAGCGTAACGTCGTTTCTCCGTCATCGAAAAACAACGTGATGAAATACAACCCAGATTCCTCAGTAGTTAAGTGACTGCTCGTTATCTGAGTTTGGTTTTTTTCAAGTGGAACATTTGCAACTTCCTGACCCAAATGATTTGTAATCACTACCTGTGTCGGGCTTACATTTCCAGTATTCAACGTAAAATTACCTGATCCTGGATTGGGATAAAGAGTAACCGTGTGCTGGTTAACGTTTTCAATACCAACAACTTTTTTAAACTCCGCTGTAAGTCCCATTGGTTGAATTATTTTAAATGTAAAGTTCGCATCTCGCGAAATAACTGTAGATCCAAGCTTCCAGCTATCGAAGGTGTATCCACTACGTGGTGTTGCCTTAACAGTGATTGTAGAATCACAAGCGAAGTAACCTGATCCAGAAGATGTTCCGCCTGGAAATGGATTTGGGGTAATGGTCACTTGATAAAATGTCCGACTATAGTTGGCCACCAACTCTACATCTGATCCAATGGTAGCGTTAAAACTAAGCTCTGTATCAAACTCATTTCCGTTGATGGTCCAATTGATGAAATTATAACACTTCTTTGGAGTCGTATTAAATGTATATGCTGAATCTGGGTGACACGGATAGTTTCCAGAACCCGTCGTAATTGCCGCTTCTGGTGGATTTGTCTTTACAATCACATCGTAACGGTTACGCTCGAATATTGGTTTAAAAGAAAAATTCCTATTTGCATTTATAGAAAAACTTGAATCTGTTGTGTACAACGTATCAGATTCGGTCCAATGCTTGAAGTGCATACAATCATCTTTTAAAACGTATGCGATCGTCACCTTAGCATCTTTGCTGTAATTTCCAGCTCCTGAAACATTTGCAACACTTGTATCTTCGACATTTATCGACACTTTATACGATTCGTATGGAGACTCGAAGGCTCCTGCATCTATTTGACCTCCTTGAACACGGTCATTCAGAAGCAAGTCCAAACCATAGTTTTTCAAATTGGTTAATAAGCTATCACCAGCGTTTATAGCAGACGAGTTTTTATCGATTGAATAATCATGTTTTGTAGCATCGTAGGTAAATGGAGCGTCTGCCGTTGTTCCGGGTTTTACAAAACTTGGATCATTACTCGTAACATCCGTACCTTTTGCATATCCACCCTCTAAAACACAGTTTTTTACAACAGGCTCAATGACTGTAGAAAAGGCATTTAATGGTGCTTTGTCTCTGTTGCCATAAATAATACAATTACGCACATTCGTTCGATTTTCATTCGCGTAAACAGTATACCCACTTGCACTTTTTGAATAGTTATTTGTAAAAGTGTTGTTAACGTAATAGTGATAGTCGCCGTTGTAAACGCTGTTCATGTAAATGGCCGAACCTGTTGTCTCGGCATAGTTTCCTACAAATAAGGAATTATAAATATTTGAATTGCACTCGTCACCTATATAAATGGCGCCGCCATACGAGTTCGTTGACTCATTCCCAGAAAAAATGGTTCTGTCTATCAAAAGAACTGGGCTATACGTTGCGATTGCTCCACCTTTTCGACTCTCATTTTCATGAAAGTGACTACCATAGATTTTTAAACTTCCAGACGACATATAAATGGCACCGCCTAAACTCTGTGTATTGGTTCCTGTAGAATTACCATAAAAGTCACAATTATCAATGATAATGCTGCTGGCATCTTGTGAATAAATTGCACCACCTCGAACGTATGCATAGTTATAACGAACAGTACAATTTCGAATAGTAACTTTACTATCTAAGATGCGAAATGCTCCACCTCCTGACGTAATACCTGTTGATCCAACTGTGTAACTATAACCGTTTTGAATAAAAAAGCCGTCTATTGTTGTTTCCACATTTAACTTATAACAGGAAACAACCATTTTGCAATTATCCGTTGTCTGGCCAACTGTTCCTACATCAGCGTCTAAATAGGTTCTATTTTTTTGAACATCTCGCTGACTAAACTCGGTTTCTGTGCCAGCAAATCCACCAAAAATTAATCGACCATTTGGCAAACTAAAATTAGAACTACTTTTTCCGTCTTTAGGTTTGTATGTTCCGCTTGCGACCCAAATAGAGTCTTCCAGTTGAGAATTGGTAAAACCATCTTCCAACACTGTATAAGCGTCTGTCCAAGATGTGCCATCGTTTTTGCCCGATGCATTTGCATCGACATAAATTACAGATTGAGAAAAAACGGATGTGGTTGTTAAAAGTGAAAGTCCTACAAAAAAGGAAATGGCATGTCTCATAGAGTGGTATCTATTGTAAAATACGAAAATACCATTTTTGACCAAAGACCACTGATGTATACGAGGAAAACGACGAAAAGTGTGAGGTATAATTAAACGTTATTGAGTGATATTCTCCTGTAGCTTAATGTGATAATCTGCAAGCGCATCAATCGGCTTTTTGACTATGTTTCCTATTGTAAATCCAAGCTCACTCGCTACTTGATCCAATTCGTCTCTAAAGTAATGAGCGATAGATCCTACAAAATGTACCTCTGTTTCTTTATAGTTATCGTAGCATGCAATATGTATGCTTGCAAAATGATATAATCCGTCGTAGATCATTTTATGGAAATAAGGATGCGTCTTGTGACTAGATACAAATCGCATAAATGAAGCTAGGTAAACATTGGCGTTTGGTTGGTTGTAGACCGCACTTAAAATACCTTCACGGGTTAAATCATAGGTTTGTTGAAGTTCTTTAGCTAATTCTGAAGGTAAACGTTCATATAAAAAGTTTGACAACAGAATTTTTCCAAAATAAGAGCCACTACCTTCATCGCCCATAACATATCCTAACGCTGGAATTTTGTCGTGAACGACTGTACCGTCAAAGTAACATGAGTTAGACCCCGTACCAATAATACAAGCGATTCCAGAACCATGACCAATAGTTGCGTATGCAGCACCATCTAAATCCTGTGCAACCATTATTACAGAGGCATTAGGAAACTTTGATGCTAAGGCCTTCCTTAAAATTTCATTTCGAGATTCACTGGAGCAACCCGCACCGTAGTAAAATATTGAATCAATAGCATTTGCATGGTTCATTAAGACTTCGTTTTCTGCCAGTTTTGACGTAACCAATTCTTCAGAATGAAAAAACGGATTGAATCCCATGGTCTTAGCAATTGTCCTGCTTTGATCACTCACTATCATCCAATCACATTTAGTAGATCCGCTGTCTGCAATTAATATCATTTCTTCTTTTTTCTACATGACAAACATACGCTAATCAATAGTTAATTAGGCGTTAATTTGTTGTTTTAAATTCTATTTAACATTCTAACATAACATTTAACCATAATTCTAATATCTTGTTTAATAGGTTGTTATGTTTAAATAATTACCCAAAAGTAACATTTTTTTTATCTTATAGTAATATTTACCTTAAGTTTGCTTTATTTCGTACCGTTATTAGTCGGAATACCGACTAAAGATTGATTAGACAAAAAAGAATTTTAAAAAAAAATTATGATTAAGAATTTTACATTTTCATTCCTACTACTAGCTTCATTTATGGGCTTTTCGCAGGGATACGATTTACCAGTTACATTTGATGAGACATCTGTAACGTATGGTGTTGTAGATTTTGGTGGTAATGGTTCAGAGATTGTTGCTGACCCAACTGACGCATCAAACAAAGTAGTTAAAACTACAAAAGGAGACAATTCAGAAACTTGGGCGGGTACAACGATAGGAATCGAGGTAGATGCTAAAGTGGTTAGTTTTAAAACTAAATTACCATTCACTGTGTCGGAAACGAAAATGACGGTGAGAGTTTGGTCGCCAGACGCAAACATTCCTGTGAATTTCAAAGTAGAAGACTCGAACAATGCAGGTAAGTCAGTTGAGACAATTGCAATGACTACAAAAGCAGGGGAGTGGGAAACGTTAGAATTTGATTTTTCTAAACAACGTGCAGGAACAGCAACTCTTGATTTAGCTGCAACTTACAACAAAGGTTCTATGTTCTTCGATTTTGATTCTAAGGGTACAGGTAAAGTTTACTACTGGGACGATGTAAAGTTCGGTGGTTTAAATGCTGGTCCTAAAAAGGAGCAAATGAATCTTCCTGTAACATTCGAAGACACAATGGTTGATTTAACCGTTACTAGTTTTGGAGACATGGTTACTACAATTGTAGATGACCCTAAGGATGCAATGAACAGAGTTGCAATGTCTACTAAACCAATGTCTAGTCCAGAGTGGGCTGGAGTTACTGCAAGTACTCCATTTGGATTTAAAGACCCTATTCCATTTACTGCATCAGAAAAAAGAATGACCGTTAAGGTGTACTCTCCAGATGCTGATATCACTGTGCGATTAAAAGTTGAGGATGCTACTAGAGGAAACTTGTTTGTAGAAGCTGACATGAAGACAACTAAAGCAAACGAATGGGAATACTTAGTGTTTGACTTCGACAATCCTGTTTCTACCTCTCCAAAGTGGAGCGACACAATTGATTACAAAAAAGCGTCATTGTTTTTTAACTTCGGTGTAACAGGTGCTGATGCTGGTGAAAAAACATACTACTGGGACGACTTAAGTTTTGGCGACAATTCTATGGTAAATGTTGTTAATACTGAGTTAGAAGGTCTTACTGTTTATCCAAATCCAACAAAAGACATCGTAAACATCAATACAATTCAAAATATTTCAAACGTAAAAGTGTACTCAACAGTTGGACAACAAGTAATGGAAGTTGCTGGTGGTTCAAATGCAGTTGCGGTTGACATGACAGCGTTGAAACCAGGTGTTTATACATTCATTATTGAGGTTGAAGGAAACAACTATAGTTTCAGAACCATCAAAGAATAAGAACTTAATATAGTTTAACTTTTTTTTAGAAGCCATTAAGATTAAATAGTCTTGGTGGCTTTTTTTGTGTAAATGGGCTTTGTAAAGTAGTGCAACCTTTTCACCAAACTAATCAGGTTTTATTAAATGAAAAAAGCCCTGTGACAGTAAATCACAAGGCTTGTTTGTTACTTCTTAATCTCGTTGCAGTAATTAATTCAATAGCGGTACACAATCGAATTCTATTCGCTCAATCGCACCATTTCGGCCAAAAACTGATGCAGAATCTTCAGTGCTCAATGTATGCCCTTCAATCACTTTAGGGTTTGGGTTGTATTTATAATAAATGCTTATTTGTTGTCGATCTGCCAACGTATATATAATTGGAACTTGACAATATGTAAAGGCTATGCTTCCTGAAGGCAATTCTAAGGTTTGACGTTCATCCAAAACATCAAAGAATACAAATTCATAATCTCGCTCATAGAACTCAGACTGTCGCAACAACAATGGTTTAAAGTTCAATGAACCATTTTCAACAATAACGCCTAACTCAGCCCATCTGCTAATGATATCTTCCTTCACTTGTCCTGTCATTCCAGGTTGCTGAGCTCCTGCATTCCCTGGCGTATGTGAATATGCGTCTGTTGGGAAAGCGCCATACAATCCAGGTGATTTATTAACACCAATGCCAGCTCGTATTTCGTAATAATGACTAATCAAACGTCCAAGCTCTTCTTTAGATATTTGCTGTTCGTATCCAGCCAATATATTTTCTTGAACGGCAAGTAGCAGTTTTGAAACCATATGCCAATAAATTGACCCAAGTCCTTCATAACCATAAAAGGTTCCTGACCTTCCAGTGAATGCCTTGTGATTGAATAGTGATTCAAACAAATCCAAAACAAAGTGGCGCTCTTTTTTGACTAAATCCTGAAATACTGGAATCTCTTCTAACACAGCTAACTTTTCTTCTACATCGTCTGCGTTGTTAATGGTACCGTTGAAATGTCCCACTCCTTTTATGTCTCGGACAAACAATGATTTATCGTTGTGCTCAGCCAATGCTTTAAGAAGAGGGGAGGAAGCAATGACATCTTTTGATATGATGTTCTTGTCAAGGAACCTTGGTAACTCCCTATTTGGATACAATAAATAGCTGTATTGATCTTCTCGAAACATTGCACTGCGTTTGAGTGCGTCTAACACTTTTAATGATTCGCTTGGTTTTAGATACCCCGAACTAATTGCAGCTACTTGGCCTTCAAGCATTTCATAAAGATGTTCTATTTCAAGGTTGTCTTCTTTGAATTCAATCAGGTTGTAGGCATGGTATAAACCATCCTCGCGTTTGTTGTTTGCGATTGTAGTGTCTAACGCTTTCAGAGCAACTGTAAATAAGTCAATGACACGTTTTACAAAAATCTCCGTTTTTACAAAATATTCTTGAGCATACGCTTTCGAACGATATGACTCACCAATTAATCCAAGTTTTTCGGTAAATGTATTTCTATCCGAATCGCTTAAGGTTTTCGAAATAGCGTCAATATTTTCTTCAAAAACGTTTGCTAAAGCTTCAACAAGTTCACCCACGGCCTTGTTGATTGGCATTTTTGCGTCGCTGTTTTCCTCAAATAAGTCTATACCAAATGCAAGAAAACGTCGCAAATAATAAACTGTTACCATGGACACTCCGTTGCCAACTAAAGCATTGTTGGCATCATTCCACTCTGGTCTTTGTGTATTTAACCAAATACCTGCTGAAGGAACGAAGTTGTACAATTTTGTACAAACTGTGACTAATATTTTTTCTGCTAAAGTTGCTCGTAACAGACCATTTTTATCAGTAAAGCACAATTTTGCATCCGCTCCAAAAACTTCAGCTTTTTTCCGAATTTGTGTATCTAAGCCTGCATCAAATACGACAGTATTTTGAGGGTCTCTTTTAATATCTGCGAAGGATTTAATGCGATAAGGCACATTTGCATAAACGTAGTCCGCCTTGTTGAGTAATTCATTTAAAACTGCTGGATGGTGCTTTTTAGATAATTCCAATAGTTTAAGCAAATAGATTATTTGATGATCTCCCCAATACCCAATATACGACCAAGGGTCATGTTCTTCTTCAACTTCCCAATCAATACCGCTGCGCGAAATACGATATGGGTTATAACCATCTATGGTCGAGGCATTTACAAATTTTGCTATAAACGATTCAATAAACAGAGGAAAGGATAAACCAAGAGCTTCCCAGTTCTGAAAAATGTCTCTCCAATTACCCTCAAAGTTTAAGATCTTATTATCAGATTCGTCAGTAGTTTCGATTGAAAAATAATTCCAAGGTCTGCTTGGGTCTCCATGCCTACGACTAAAAAACAGCGGCAAATACTCATAGCATAACCTTGTGAAATCTGAGTTATTGGTGGTTTTTGCCAGCTTGATTAAATCAGAATACGTTATGTTTTCTCCAACAGAATCAATCATCGAAACATAGGTAGACCATACATCTACGTTCATGATCTTCAAATGGTTTAAGAAATCTTTTACGTCAACTGAATAGTCATCGCAAAAAATACCTCCACGCATGATATTAAACAAAACATTTGAAAAGTGACGATTGGCGCTCAGCGCATCATTCGACTTTTGAATACCGTCGGCAGTTCCTACCAATAATCGTAAATCACGTGTACCCCGTTCCAAATCTTCTAGAACATCCCAATATAGCTGATCTTCATTATTCGTTAATTCTTCTTGAAGATAAATAAGGTTGGAGTGATCCTGATTAACCTCTGAAACTATTAGCCAGTTTTCTGATAAACTTGGTTTAAGAATAAACGAGAATTCAGCCAGGTAAGCGCCTTTTTCCGCACGAACGTCAATCTCTGTATGTATAACTTCCCCGCGTCTATATGCGTCTAATTGCAATGTAGATAGGAGGGTAGTTTTTACTTTTTGACCAGTTGTCCAAACGCTTGTCGCCTTGAGTGCTTCGCTTGGTTCCGCGCGGTCTACGATCATTGAACTTAACGATATAATACCAAGCCCAGTAGAGGCATCCAACTCACTTTTCTTATAAGCATCCACCAACGTACTTCTACCACTTTGGAGGTCACTGTTAACTCCAGAAGGTAAGATGTTTTGCAATCCATCTAAAATTTCGATGTTAACCTCTTGCTCTCCATCGTTTATTATTTCTGATCGCTTTACAAACCCAAATTTTTCCGAGAAAGACCACATATACCTAAAAGTAAGCTTGTAATCGCTTTGTACTTCCTCAAAAATGAGTTTATTGCCCGTAGTGTTTTTATAAAGATTTCGACGAAAGCTACGATGCTGAAGGTCGCGATTTGAGAACGGTTCCCAATTGGTTGTTTTTCCGTCGTGATTTAACTTAACGATTGACTTACTTCCCGTTACTTCGGCAAAATCAATAATTTTATCGTCTGTGTAATATGGAAACAAAGACGACTCTGGGTTCTTTCTACCTGCTGTAAGTCCACCGTTACTTGCTATAAATAACCAATGGTCTGATGGGCTAACCAACGTCATAAAAAACGGACGCATGGTTTCTACATTTTCTATTTTATAAAAGGATTCACCATCAATCTTTACGTAGTGTCCTGTATTTTCTTGCGCTTTTTGTGTCATAACTTATAATTGCTTCGATGTGAGCGATGCAACAATTTATTGTGTAATTAGTACCGTTTGAATTGCTTGTTTTGCGATGGTAATTTTTGTGGTAACGTTTATGCCGTTAAGTTCAAAGACAACTGGTGTATCTGACGTGTTTAATACCTGTACAGCAATAGAACCATCATTGTTTTTT
This sequence comes from uncultured Bacteroidota bacterium, assembly GCA_937124965.1. Lineage (GTDB taxonomy): Bacteria > Bacteroidota > Bacteroidia > NS11-12g > UBA9320 > UBA987. The sequence continues at coordinate 104,185 of CAKZLB010000005.1, read as the reverse complement.
ACTGCTGTTGCCATCAGCTTGTCGTTACTCGTTTCAATGGAAATACGCTTCGCTTCCGGACGAATAAACTTGCTAAAATGTGAAAGCACATAATACAAAGGAGTAAAATACAATTCGTCTTTTTCAACGTTTGCAAGGACAGGAGCGATGCACCAATTTTGTGCTAAGTTTGGTCCGCCTTTTTCATCCAACAGAATATTCCAATCTACCCAGCCTTCAACATGTGAGTTTAAGCAGCCAATAATGTCACGAGCATAACGAAACGTTGGAACATATTTAGGGTGGTATTTTTTATCTTCTTCAGATGCCCAATCCCAACCCCAATCAGTTGCCTCTTTCGACCAATACCAAGCGTCGTCATTCCAGTGTGGAACTTCTGCATCAATGCAGCCCTCGGTTTCGATTATGTGTTTGTTTGGTGCTTTATTGTGTGTTTCTTCCAACGACTCTGGATACCAATCATACGTCGAATTATACCAATGTACTGCCGTCCCGTAAATCATTGAAAGTAGTGCAGTGTCTTTAAGATAAACATCTGTCCATTCGTTTAACTCTTTACCTCGATTTTGATCATACATGAGCAATCGTCCGTTGATCTCATTTTGTTGGAGTGTTGGGCTCAAATGATTTTTTACAAAGTCCACCATTTCTTCTGGTGAATAATGCATGCTTTCCCAATTAGCATTATTTCCAAGAGGTTCATTTTCTACTGTGAATGCCCAAATTGGTATTCCAAGTTTTTGATACTCTTTGGTGTATTTAACAAAGAAATTAGCCCAAGTTGGATAAAATTCTTCAAGCAATTTTCCCCCATACCAATCATTGTTGTCTTTCATCCATGGTGGTGCAGTCCATGGAGAAGCAATTATTTTAAATCCATTTGTAGACGTTTTTTGAGCGTCTTTGATTAATGGGATTAAATCCATTACATCTTCTTGAATAGAGAACGAATCCAAGAATGTATCATTAGCAACTGGAGCATACGAATAGTGGTCAATTGAAAAATCACAACTATTCATATGTGTTCTCATCAAGCTATAATTAGCGCCTGAATCACTAAAATATGCGTCTAACAGTTTTTGTTTATTGTCTGATCCAAGTTTATGATATAAGTATGCGCTAGACTCAGTGAAGGCACCACCAAAGCCAGTTATCGTCTGATGCAGCTCTTCAGCATTGATTGAAATGGTAATCGTTGCCGGCTGGTCGTCGTTGCTTAAACCTACTTCTTTTAACTTGTCTCCGTTCGAAGCAGTTTGGTAAACTTTTACGTTAGACGCCGCAGTGTTGTCTTGCGTTTGTTTACATGCAGTTACCATCAAGAATAATAAGCCAAGTAGCCAAAGGCTTCTGTTATTTTTTTTGATAAACTCTAACATAATCAATAATAAATTCATGTTCGTTAAACTGTGGGTCGATACCTTTTGCACCACCCCAACCGCCACCAATAGCTAAGTTTAATATAATATTTTGAGGATTATTAAATGGCCACTCTAGTTCATTAGTATTCTTATCGTAGGTGTAGTAACGAACTCCATCAACCAAACCATAAATAACGTCAGGATACCATTCGACGCTGTAGGTGTGAAAGGTATTAGTCATGTCCTCCAATGTTGTATCGCTGCCTATTTGGTTCCCTTGTTTGAAATAGTATGCTCGGGTATGACAGGTTGCATGGTTTAAGCCATTTTTAGTCGTGTCGTTAATTTCGTAACCAACGCACTCCAAAATATCAATCTCACCACAGTAAGGCCAAGATAACTCATCTTGATATGATTCGCCTAACAACCACCCTGCTGACCACGTTCCGCGTCCATAAGGAACTTTTGCTCTAAATTCAATCTTGCCATATTGCAACGCAACTTGCCCTTGAGTAGTTAGTCTGGCAGAGGTCCACTTTTCATTGTGATTATTTTTAATGGCTTTAATTATTAATTGTCCGTTTTCAATTCTAGCGTTTTCTGGTTGATTCGTATAATATTGAAGTTCGTTATTCCCCCAACCCCAATTACCAAGGTTGTACGACCATTTTGTAGAATCGGGGACTGATCCCTGATCAAATTCATCAGACCACACAAGTGACCATTCGTTGCCGCTCATTTCTTGCTTTAGAACTGTCGTTACAGAATCGTGAATCAATAAAGGTTTAAAAGTTAACTTGTCAATAAAGACATCGTCATTAACCACATGAATTCGAATAGAATGCTCACCCTTAGCCATTGGCGAACCATCAACAGTACTGATATCAGACTTTTTAGAATTTGCCATGGAAATGTTTCCGGTGATATTGTACGTGCGATCGTCTTGATTAAAGATATAGTCCTCAATCCAAATACTGCCAGAATCTGAACTTCCGACAACATCAATCGTATACCTTCCAGTTATTGGAATTGATATAAGATATTCAGCAACACCATCTTTTGGGATAGTTATTCCTTGTTTAGATTTTAATACTGAGTCGACAGCAAACTTATAATCTTCAGCTTCTAGCAGTGTGCCAGTGTTAATGTCAGTCGTTGTAGGTTCAAGTTTACACCCAACGAGGAAGGGTATAAACAACATAAGACACAACCGAAGTTGTGCCTTTATTTTATTCGTAATATTCATCGAGGAGGATTTTTTAAGTGTCAGATTTAACTAAAATTGCTTCTAATTCTTCCAAAGATTTTCCTTTCGTTTCTGGAATAACTCGAACGATAAAAACCAATCCTATAACTGCAAAAATTCCATAAATCATAAAGGTTCCAGCATTTCCGATAGCTTCTAGTTCCCACGGGAAAATCCATTGAACAATAAAACTGACCGCAGAATTTATTAAACCAACAAATGAAATGGCAATTCCCCGAATTCTGTTTGGAAACAATTCCGAGAAAAGAACCCACATAACTGGTCCAATAGACATTGCAAATGATGCAACGAAACCTAAAATTCCAACGAGTATTAACATCGGGTTCATAGTAATCGCCGCTTTGATAATCTCAGATCTATTTTTTGCAACTTCTTCTTTGGGTAATACACTTTCCAAAGCAGCATTAAATGCTAAATCGGAATCATAGTTTTGATTTGCTATCGAATTAAGAGCTTCTTTGTCAATGTCTATAGTCATCGCTGAAATGTTTTCGGGAAGTAGTTTATACGAAGCGGAGTGAAATCCGTAAGATAGAACAAAAAGACATATTGCCATTCCTGAAACGCCGATAGCGAGCAATGGTTTTCGTCCTAGTTTGTCGATTAATAGCAAAGCTAAAATGGTAAAAACTAAATTGGTAATACCCACGAGTATCGCTTGAATAAAGGAAGCATCTGTACCAATACCTGATTGCTCAAAAATCATTGGAGCATAAAAGAATACTGAATTGATACCTGTTATTTGCTGTAGTACAGCAACCACAATACCGATCGACAACACGAGCTTTAGTCCAGGTTTTAGCAATTCTTTTACAGACACCTCTTCTTTGTTTTCTTCTTGTTCTATAGCTTTTTTGATTTCCGCAACTTGATTTTCTGCGGCCTCCTGACTGGAGTATTTTCCCAGTACTTTAGCTGCTTCATCGTATCGACCTTTTAGAATAAGCCACCGTGGACTCGTTGGTACGAAGAACAGGCCCAAGAAATATAGGATTGCTGGAACTGCTTCTAATCCCAACATCCAACGCCAATTGTACTCATCGAATTTTAAATTTATGGCCCAGCTGGCATCGCTCTTACCAAATTGTAGAATCATATAGTTGGTGAAAAAGGCAAGCGAGATACCGATTACAATATTTAATTGATTAAAAGATACCAATCGTCCCCGTATAGCTGGTGGTGCCATTTCGGCGATATACATTGGTGCAAGAATTAAGGATGCGCCAACACCAAATCCACCGATCATTCGTGCAATTACTAAAAAGATAAATGTAGGTGCCACCGCAGATGCTACTGCTGATACTGCATAAAGTATTGCTGCAAAGCGTAAAACAGTTCTTCTTCCAACTCGGTCACTTATTGGCCCAGCAAACATCATAGCTAGAGTTGCGGTTAAGGTAAGCGAAGCTACTGACCAACCTAATTCTAATTTAGACAGATTAAATTCTGGCTCGATGAATTTTACAACTCCTGATATTACGGAAGCATCAAATCCCATTAATAGTCCGCCCAAGGCAACTATTAATGCAATCATCATTATTACTGGATTTTTTGATTTCATATCATTTTTACGTTAAGGTTTGTTACCAAATCATTGCCGAAATACGACTTTTTTTCTTAAAGTAAAAAGTACTATAAGTTTTTTTAATATGTTTGTAGGGAAGTAGTAACTCAAATATGGGACAAAATAATCCAGATCGGTACTTTTTATCAGAAAATAATTTACCATTCGCAGATTTTCTTCATTTTGGACTTTCTGTTGATTGTGTAATCTTTGGTTATCATAGTGGATCCTTGAGGGTCTTACTCATTCAGCGGGGAGCGGAACCATTCAAAGATTCATGGGCAATTCCAGGAGATTTAGTCTATCCAGATGAAGATTTAAACAACTCTGCAAACAGAATCTTAACGCACCTTACAGGTTTGAAAAATATTTATTTCGAACAGTTTCATGCCTTTGGTAGCGTTGATCGACATCCTGTCGGACGGGTAATTACAATAGGGTATTATTCTTTAGTGCGAAGTGAAAACTACCAGCCTGTAGCATCCATGTGGGCGAAGAATGTTAAGTGGTTTGATATAGAAGATTTGCCAAAACTTGCCTTCGACCATTCAGAAATTATTAATAAGGCAATATTGAATTTGCGCAAGAAGGTTCGAACAGAACCTGTTGGCTTTGAATTGTTGCCAGAGAAATTCACCCTTCTTGAATTGCAAGGCGTTTATGAAGCACTACTAAGCGAACGTTTTGATAAACCCAATTTTAGAAAAAAAATATTGAGCATGAATGTAATTACGCCTTTAAACGAGGTAGAAACAAATGTTGCTCACAGACCAGCTAAGCTTTTCAACTTTGATAAAAAACGGTATGACGAACTTAAAAACAATGAAATCACCTTTGAACTTTAAAGCCATCATAGTCTGTCTGTTTTTGACTTTAAGTTCACTATTCTCGAGTGCTCAAGCCATTAAAGTTGAAGTGAAACAAGTAGACGGTAACTGGCAGTTATTTAGAGGTGGAGAAGCTTATTACATAAAAGGTGTAGGCGGACAAGTGTACTTAGACAAAGCGGTAGAAGTAGGGGCGAACAGCATTCGTACATGGAGTTTGGAGCGTGCAAAGGAGTATCTTGATGCTGCTCACGCTCGCGGCTTAACGGTTACTATGGGTCTTTGGGCTCAGCATGAACGCCATGGTTTTGATTACAACAATGAGAAAGCCGTAGCAAAACAATTAGAATACTTCACCAGAAAAGTTACAGAACTCAAAGACCATCCTGCTCTTTTAATGTGGGGAATTGGTAACGAGGTTGATTTATTTTATAGTAATACCAAAGTCTGGGATGCCATTCAAGACATCGCCGCGATGATTCATCAAGTGGATCCAAATCACCCAACTACAACAGTAACTGCTGGGTTAGATTCTTCGGAAACTGCACTCATTTTAGAGAAAGCTCCAGATATCGATATCTACGGAATTAATACCTATGGCGAATTAGAAGATGTTGTTGACAACATGCATAAATTTGGTTGGAATGGCCCGTACTTTATTGCTGAATGGGGACCAAACGGACATTGGGAGGTTGAGAAAACTTCGTGGGGAGCTCCAATTGAACAAACTTCTTCAGAAAAAGCAATTAGCTACGCTCATCGTTATCAATATCTTAGAGCCGATAGCAATACATGTATTGGTTCGTATGTGTTTCTATGGGGACAAAAGCAAGAGACCACCGCAACCTGGTATGGAATGTTTAGTGCCGATGGTGAAAGTACAGAGTCTGTTGACGAATTGCACAAAGCATGGAGAAATGCTCCTCCCAAAAATAGCAGTCCTCAGGTCGGAAGTTTTAAAATTACCAAGAATGAAAAAGAGATTCCAGGCAATATTCTAGTTGCTGGTGAGCGATACGATGTCTCTGCTAACTTTACTGATATTGACGGAGATAAGATTATAGTCGACTGGCAGGTTGTCTCTGAAAGTACAGACATTAAAGCAGGTGGCGATAAAGAAGATGCTCCACCGTCTATTCCTGGTTTAATAAAGTCAAAATCAAATAGCACCATGAAGTTTCAAACACCTAAAGACGAAGGTGCTTATAGGTTGTTTGCTTTTGCTTACGACAAAAAAGGCAATATGGCCTACTTTAATATTCCGTTCTATGTAAGGCCTAATCCCGAACAGAAGACCAATGTTCAATTGAAAAAACGCAGCTTGGAATTTGAATACTAATGTTCGCTAAACTGTCAGCACTCGATTTAACTGTAATAGGAATATACTTCCTAGCAGTTTTTGGTATTGCCTTGTTTTTTTACATTCAACGTAAAAGACGCGCAAAGTCACGAGGTGCTGAATCGTATTTTTTAGGTGGACGAAATTTAGGTTGGTGGGTTGTTGGTGCGTCCTTGTTTGCATCAAATATTGGCTCAGAACATTTAATAGGATTGGCTGGTGCCGGCGCTAAAGGAGACTTTGCAGCTGGTCACATGGAGATTTTGGCAGCGTTAATGTTGCTTTTGTTAGGATGGTTCTTTGTTCCATTTTACATGAAAAGTGGCGTCTTTACCATGCCAGAATTTCTTGAGCGTAGATATAACACGTGGGCAAGAAACTACCTCAGTTGGATTTCTATTGCTGCTTATGTAATGACCAAAATTTCGGTAACTATTGCTGCAGGAGGCATTGTTTTCACGGCTCTATTAGGCATTGATTTTTGGACCGGCGCAATTTTAATTGTTCTATTTACTGGCATCTATACGGTAATTGGTGGCTTGAAAGTCGTAGTGTATACGGATTTTCTACAAATGATTGTCTTAATCGGCGGGTCAATTGCGCTAACGTATTACGGTTTAGAAGCATTAAACGGATGGGAAGGTTTAACCCAAAAAGCACCTGAAGGTTCATTGAGCTTGTGGAGAGATATGAATGATAAAGATTTTCCGTGGACCGGAATACTTTTAGGAGCTCCAATCTTAGGAGTTTGGTATTGGTGTACAGACCAATTTATCGTTCAACGAGTTCTTGCAGCAAAAAATTTAGATCACGCACGTAAGGGAACCATTTTTGGTGGATTCCTTAAATTATTACCGTTATTTCTATTTGTAATTCCAGGTGTAATTGCCTTGGCACTTTCAACGGGTGATGGTGCAATAATAGAATTTCCATTAAAAACTAATGGAGATGTAGATTATGACGCAGCTCTTCCTCTTCTGAGTTTAGCAGTTTTGCCAAGTGGCTTTAAAGGTCTAGTAATCGCAGGACTTTTAGCCGCTTTAATGAGTTCATTGTCTTCTGTATTTAATTCGTGTTCGACATTGTTTACTATGGATATTTATCAGAAAATAAATCCTGAAGCATCGCAGAAACGTTTAGTGTATGTTGGTCAAATTGTGACAGTTATTCTTGTTGTGCTTGGACTTGCTTGGATTCCATTAATGCAAGTTATCAAAGGAGGTTTGTTTCAAAAATTACAAAGTATCCAAGCATATATTGCACCTCCAATTGCAGCAGTTTTCTTGTTTGGAATTTTAAGCAAAAAGATTACTGCGAAAGCAGCGAAAATTACCTTGTTAACTGGAGCAGTTATTGGCGTTTCGCGTCTGGCTCTTGAGATTGGTCAAGATCATTTGTCTGGGCCACTACTTGCGTTTACAGAAATTAATTTCTTGCACTTTGCATTTTTTCTATTTGTGGTTTGTTCCATTGTTCTTCGTGTTGCCTCAAACCCAAAAGAAGCTCCTACTGGTTCGGATATCGATTTAATCACCTATAGCCGAGGAAGTGTAAATATTCAAAAATCTAAAATCAATTTAGTCTTAACCATATTATTAATTTTTTCAGTTTTAACCCTATGGTACGTATTTAAATGAAGAAACGTTATTACATATCCATACTTTGTGCATTCTCGGCCTGCTTCGGTCCGGTAAGTGCTCAAGTGAATGGGGAAGGGAACAAAAGTGACACTACAGCAAGAGTAATAACTCGACCCGAAATTCACATCCCACCTCCCCTTGATTATCAACCTGATATTCAAACTCCTAGAAATAATGTCGGTGTTTTTCCTAAAAAAGCAGACGACGCTTTGTACACGTTTAAAGTAAAGGGGAATTATCGATTCTTTTCAACGTATACCGTTCAAAAGGAAGCGTTGATTTTGAATGAAGCAACGAACGATACAGCATTATCGAAACAAGTATTTATTGGTGACGACGCTCAGTTGCCAAACCTAACCTTAAATTTCTCTGGAAGACCATCTGAACGAACTTCTTGGGGCTTTGACTTGTATGCATTTCAGTTTTTAGACGGTCAAATTGGACCTACATATGGGAATGGTCAGATCAGTCAATCGCAGCAGCCAACGGTTTATAGTCCGTTAACAGGAGAACGATTTGGTTCAAACCTTGGATTACTCTTAGGGATTAATTTATACGGTAGTTTTAAAACAGATTTTGGTGCATTTAATGTGAAAACGGGTGGAATACACTGGGTTTCATTGAGTGATTTTACGCTTTCTGCTTTTACAGGTTACAATCGATTTATTTTATTTGAACGCAATCCATGGGATCCTGTCGGAGGAAAAACATCTGATCGATACAAAAGCTTTTATTCACAGGGTAATATTAATCAAGATACTCGATGGGGCGAGCGTGCATTCACAGGAACTGTCGTTGAAGCAACGCAATTACCAGGCAAACTAAGCTTAAAAGCGCTTTATGGTAAAACAGAATTAAACGGTGGTTTCCTTACTATTCCTAATCTATCGTATGGAGGTCAACTAAAACGTGATATGAAATGGGGTTTTATTGCAGTAAACACATTTCACAATCAAACGTACTCAGATAGCTTAAACACAGAGAGTATTGGTTTTGATATCACAACTACACAGTTTCAAGCGAATTTAGGAAAAGGAATAGTCTTAAAATCTGAAATTGGTGCTGGTCATTATTACAGCCCAATACACGATTTACCATGGGGTGAAGCAATTAATGTAAAGATAAACTTCAACGAAAAGATTATTAAATACCCAATTGAATTTCATTATTTCCGCGTAAGTCCAAACGTAATTAATAACAATGCGATATTCTGGAATTCTGCAATTCGCGAAGCGAGTAATAATAATTTAGCAGCTGGAAGTGTCGGAAGTAGTGCGGTACTCGCACCATTTGCTAGTTCATTGACTGGTATTGGTCAATTCACAAATAATAGACAAGGAATTAACATTAACGCAGATATTCCTTTTAAGAAATTAAAGCTTTCCGTTGCAAACGGAATTTCAAAAGAACTTGAAGGTATTAGCAATAGAATTAGTTACGGTCACCCAGTTAACCAACTAACGCGATCTAGATTCTGGCGTTGGAATTTTCCAACAGACGTTGGAGCTTATGGTCGATACAACGTAATCTTTAGAGACGTTTATGAAGTTGTAGAGTTAAAAGATTCGTTTGTTGCAAAGGATTTTAACGTAATTGAAGTTCAAGCCAAATACGAAGGTAGAATCGGCTTAAAGCGTTTTTATGCGTTTATGTTGAATCGGTATTCCTCAGTTCAAGATTTTACATCCGCCGTAACTGTTTTTTCGGACAAAGCATTCTTAAGACATTATACAAACGAAGTTGAAATGTACTATGAGTTCACAGAGCGATGCGTGTTTGCATCATACCTCGGATATGAAAGAATACTTGCAAATTATCAAACGGATGTCGATCAAGTTAGTCTAAGACCCAGAGACCAAGAAGGTTACGGAATAGGCCTCGGTATCGATTACGATTTATCAAAAAATACAGCACTTTTTATAAGACATCGATGGTTCAGTTATGAAGATCGTAGTTTTTCTAAAGATGCCTTTAGTGGAACAGAAACAGTTGTAGAACTTAAATTATCTTTCTAATGAGTTTAAAGAATTACCTAATAATAGGAGCACTTTCAGTAATCAGTTTTACTGCAAACGCTCAAAATAAAAAAGTGTGGGCATCAGGAGCCGCACGAAGTGTTTTCCAACAAAACAATTTAAAAACAGATGGAGATACGGTTACGCCTAAACAGTTGAATAGTGGTCATGCTTTAGTCGACATCGCTATTAACGCTAGACCAAATGATCAAACATTTCTTCATGCTATGGTTCGGGTTCGAAACGACTTTGGCGGTTTTTGGGGTTCAGGTGTGACGTTCGATATGCGACAACTTTACTTAAAAGGTTTAGTGAAAAATGCCGTCCGATACCAACTTGGTGATATCAACTACCGTTTGACACCTTATACCTTTTTCAATAACCAAGAAGAACTAAGTCAGCATCAATCAGAAGCTCTAAATATTTATCGAGATATAATGCGGTACGACATGTTTTATACAGACGATAATACATGGCGTCAGCAAGGTGCATCGGTTGACTTTACACTGGAGTTTTCAAAATTTATTGAGGAAATTGAGGTAAACTCATTCATGTTCAGGAATAGACCGACAGATTTTGGTCAACAAAGCGAACGCATCTTCTTTGGAGGTAATGCGACCTTAGTACAAAGTAAGAAAGTCAATGTAGGGCTTAACTATGTCGACATGATGGACATTAAAGGAACGTCGCGCTCGAATACTGCTTTTCATAATCCGGTTATAACAGGAACTACAGACTTTAGATTTGACATAAAGAAATTTGAACTTGGATTTAATTCTGAAAGTGGTATTTCTGAACGATATACCTTGAACGATCCATCAGTTTCCGTGTTGCGTGACTACTTTTATGATTTGAATTTGGAGTTAAGCAGTAAAAAAAATCTGCCAGCTTTAAAACTTAATTATATAAATGTAGGTCCACAATTCAGAAGTGTTGGCGCACAAAGTCGACGCATAGATTTTGGAACCCAAAACTTAATGTATACACGATATGGAAACGAACAAGTTCCAAGACCAGTGACTCAACTTGATATGTTACAGGATGCTTCATTGTACCAATCTCAATTATCAACTACACTGCAAACATTTGCTCCTCAATATGACAATGTGCAGCCATACGGAAAAGCAACACCTAACAGACAAGGAATTTCTGTAACAGCCGGATATATGTCAAAAAAGAAAGTATTTGATATCGAAGCGACGTACAGAATGTTGAGTGAAATTGTTGGCCAAGGCAGCGATGAGTTAAGATCGTTTTCGGTATTGAATGCAAACGGAACATTATATATCGATACATTAATACCTTCCTATAAAAATGAATTAGAGCTGAGTTTTGGTTTAACAAATCAACAAACAGAAAGATCGACAACGATTCCACAGGGAAACATTGATTTAAAATCATTGTTATTAGATGTAGGGTTAAAGATTGGAGTTTCAAAAGATTTTGCAATCCTTGGAAACTATCGAATCATCAATGCTCAGGGAAATGAGTTAATGAACGTACGTGAAACAAGTGGTGAGATAATCGACTTTCAACCGTTTACCACAGATATGAAGCAAAACCAATTACTGATTGCCCTTCGTTATAAGTTTGATGCTAAAAACCATATTAATGTGGTTTGGCAACAAATAAGCTTTGAAGATTCAGCAGATGAAGCATTATCAAAATTTGATCTGAATCAGTTTGGTATTGTTTATAGTATGCACTTTTAAAAATATTGAAAATGAAAAGAGTATTAATGAATAAAAATATTTCGATTGCCTTAGGCATCATTGTATTGGTTGCATCCTCATTTTTAGTTGGCTGCGAGAGAAATACAGAGGCAGAAGGTCCAAGTTTAAATGACTTATATGGAGACTTTACGGTTTTACAAGATTTTGAAGCAAATCAAGAAACAGTTGATTTTTCTTCTCAAGAGTCAATGCACTTCAAAGCAAGATTTTCAACCATAACTTCATGGAGAATAACAATATCAAGCGATAATTCGGATGCGATAAAAATTATCGAAGGTCGCTCAAACATTTTAGATGAAGAAACTGCAAGTTGGGACGGAACAACAACATTGTTCCCTACGTTTGGAATAGGAAGTTGTACTGCTGAACTTTGGACTGAAGCGGATAGCTCAATTCAAACAACAAAGGTTACTGTTAGTGGCTTGCGGACACCTTCTGGTGTTGTAGTTGCTGATTTTGAAAATGGTATTAATCCAGATTGGACCGTTTTTGCACAGAGTGGAGCAAACATGACGTTCACTATTGGAAACACAGAGGTAGTGCCTCAAGGTGATAATTACTTTGATATGGGTGGTGCTGTCGATTGGGATTACCTTATCGGTTTGGTTGATTTTCCAGGTACGTCTGTCGGTCCAAATGGGTTTGAGTTGCCAAGTAACCCTGATAATATATATTTTAATGTCGCATTATATCGACCCGAAGGAATTACAAATGGCATTGTGTTATTCAGATTTAGTGAAGATGAAAACGGCGACGGAACCTTTACTGAAGCCAACGAAGATCAATATGCAGTTGAACTCACCGATTTGGAAGAAGGGTGGCAAATTGTTTCTGTGAAGTATTCCGACCTAGTAGCATTAGAGAACGGGCAACCAACTACACCAAAAGGGAACAACCAACATAATCCAGATAAATTGAATATGGTTTCGTGCTTATTTTTAGCAAACCCAGCTACAGGGTATTCGCAAACGTTAATGGATTACATGATATTTACAACGGATGGACCTCTAAAATTATAATCATGAAGTTACTCTATTTAGTAGGAATTAGCTTTTTGATATCAGGTTGTATGGCTCTTCAGCCATCGGCACTTTTTGACGAAGTTTCACCGAATCCCGAACCAGAACATATTGAGGATTTTTACGCGATCAATATCCTAAAAGATAACTTAAACTCTGAGGTTTGGTTTACTGAAAATGTAAAATGTATTGAAGTTGAAAATACAACCAAAGCTGTTTATTCAGGTGATGGAGCAATTCATCTAAAATGGAATAAGCAAGAAGGTGGTTGCGATTGGATTGGTATGGGAATTGGCTGGGATGGTTGGGCATCTAAAGACTTTAGTATGGTTATTAATAAAGCAGCTGTCCAAATTAAAGCATACAATGGCGGTAACCCAATTAAGTCGCTTCCGTTGGCAGCATCGTTTGAAGACTATGGAGGGAAGTCTGCTTGGATTGGATTTGATTCCAAATACATTACCACAAAACCAGGTGATTCATGGTCTACTATTACACTTCCAATAGAAGACTTTGGTTGGGATCAGTTTGGGGCAGATTTGAGTAATGTGAAACAATTTATTATTCAGTTTGAAGCTGATGGCGATGTGATATTTGATGAATTAAAAGTTGTTCCGTATAAAGGCATTGAAACTAAAAACGTGGAATCTGTATATACGTCAAACGAATCGATAAATATTGATGGAAATCTTGAAGCTAGTGAATGGCAGAATGTTCCATTAATTATGACCACAACTGATGCTATCCAGGTCCAAGGAAATGCTGATTTCCTATACATTGGAGGAAAAGTAATGGATGAAACGCCATTGCAAAATAGCAAAACTGGGGATGAGGTATGGAATGGAGATGGTGTTGAAATTGGTATTAGTACGAATCCAGAGGCTTTTCTTAAAAGGAAAGCCATGCTTTTTTCAGATCAACATTTTTGTTTGGTTATGGGAGCAGAACCATTTATTTGGGATTGGCGCAAACACAAAAAAATCGACGTTGCAGGAGTAAAGATAGTTACTGTAAAATCGGGTAGTGGATACTCATTCGAAGCGGTGATACCGTATTCATATTTTGAGGTTGGTGATTTAAAATCGAATACAAACTACAACCTCGAAGTGGCAGTTAACAAAGGAACCAATGCAAAACGCGACGAACAATTTATATGGAATAGTAAAAGCCCTGAGTTTGGTAAAAAACCAGCAACCTGGGGAATTATTAATTTTATCGAAACGGAATAAATGAACGTAAAAAACATAACGGCGGTTGCGGCTTCAATTTGTGTATTTTTTTTAATTAATGGATGTAAAATTGGTGATCCTCCTTCGGTATCATCAGTAAATACTGAAACGTCAGGTAGAGTAGGAGATAGCATTCGATTTGCTGGATTAGATTGGACTGTAAAAGTACATGAAAATCAAATGTGGGGACCAGGGCCAAATTTCTTTTCTGGAAATGAGAATGACATCACAATCGACAGTAATGGTTTTTTACATATGAAGATTGTTAATCGAGGTGACAAATGGTACAGTACAGAAGTTGTAACTGATAAGGCAATGGGTTACGGAACGTATATCTTTACCATAGAAGGCAACCTTGAAGACATTCCTGAGAATATTGTATTGGGGTTATTTACCTGGGATAATAATACGTTTAAAACAGATGCAAATTCTGAGGTCGATATTGAAATAAGTAAGTGGGGAAATAAAAATGACCCCTGGACGCTTCAATATGGTGTTCAGCCTATTAATTTTGGTACGTTGTACGAAGAACGAATGTATAGACCTGAGTATGACTTAGGCAAAATGAAAGGCGTAACAACACACGCTTTTACATGGACGGAAGAAAAGATTTCATGGGTAAGTTATGCCGGAGACACGTATGGTTCAGGTGAAGTTCTTGGTGAGTGGGAGTTTGACAAAAGCTTTCCTGGTAGGGTGAAAGAAGAAGGAGGAAACAAGTCTGTTCCTGTTGTTATTCCTGCTCCAGGTTCAGAAACCAATGCGCGTATAAACTTATGGGTTACTACTTGGTCGGGAGCTGGTCCTTCAGATAACAAAGAACAGGAAGTCATTATTCGAAACTTTGAATACATACCGGAGTAAGTTAGCTAATCAATAGCGTCCTTAACGTCATAATCTATTTAATAACTTTACAAACCTAAAGGCTGTCTGGCATGTCGGTTATGGGCTTATAAGCCTAAGCGACAAATTAAGCTTATTTGCCTTCGATAATTATGCTACAAAGTCAACAGAAGACATTGTAGCTAGGGATATTCAACAGTATATTTATTACAAGAAAAAACCTACAAAAACGGAACTGGGTTTTTCTCATTCGCCACATTGGAGCTAAGCTAAAATCGACCAAAGCTCTAATGGAACTTGAATAACTTTGAGGTTTACTCGTTTATATGAAAGGTAAAAACAGTATACAAAAGACGTTGTAAATCGTAAGAAACACCTAAGACAAAGACAGCTTGGACGCTTCTTCTAACAGCCTTGTTTTGTCTATCGCAACAACTCCGACTTGTTCGCATACCAAACCTCCAGCTAGATTACTTAACTCAGCTACGGCTTTCCATGATAGTGAGGAGGCCACTGCTAATGCGGCAACACTTATTACGGAATCTCCGGCGCCACTGACATCAATTATCTTACGAGGATGAGCGTCCATGAAATGAATGTTGTCGTTGTCTAATATAGCGACACCCATTTCAGAAAGAGTCAGTAACACACGCTTTGTGCCTAGCTTTGACGCTAGTAAACGCATCGCTTTCTCGATTTCGACTTGAGTATCGAGTTCCCCTTTTAGCTTTAAACCATCACTAATTTCTTTTCGATTTGGTTTGAAAAGGCTGACACCTTTGTAGTCCAAAAAGTGATCTTTCTTTGGGTCAACTAACGTTGGGACATCATGTTTTTGGCATATTTTTATCCCAGAAGAAATGACTTTTTTAGTTAAAAGTCCTTTGTTGTAATCTTGAAAAATAACAACATCCACTTTCGATATTTGGGATTTAACAAAGTCAAGTACATTTTTTTCAATGGAGGTTGAAACTTCGGAGCAATCTTCTTGATCTACGCGCAATAGTTGCAACTTGTTGCCAATGATACGTGTCTTTATCGTTGTCGGTCTGTTGTGATCAATCAGAATTCCTGCATTATCTAACCCCAACTCGTTTAAGGTAGAATGAATCCATTCCCCTGATATGTCATTGCCTCGAATCGAGCATAGTATTGGATTTGCTCCAAGTTCTTTGATATTTAATGCAACGTTTGCTGCCCCGCCCAATCGTCTGTCTCGTTTGGTTACAGAAACCACAGGGACCGGCGCTTCAGGACTAATTCTATTTACATCACCGACATAATATTCATCCACCATTACGTCCCCAATAATCAGGACGTTGAGGTTCTTGAAATTATCAAATACGTTGTTAAAGTTTACTTCCAACTTACTGTAATTTGTTAAGCGATGTTTTTATGTTTTCTAATGCTTTTTTCAAGTCGGCCTCAGATGCAGCATAAGATATTCTGACACATTCTGGGTTTCCAAACGAATCACCTCCAACGAGCGACACATGTGCGTCTTCTAATAAGTAAAGACACAAGTCTGTAGAGTTGTTTATTGTTTTTCCGTTATATGATTTTCCAAAGAATGAGCTTATATCTGGGAAAACATAAAATGCACCTCTTGGTAAATTAGGTTTTATTCCTTCAATCTCAGACAGACCATCATACACAAGTTGGCGGCGTTTATGGAAAACGTCTCTCATTTTATATGTTTCGTCCAAACTACCAGATATGGCGGTAATTGCAGCTCGTTGAGCTATAGAATTTGTTCCTGACGTAAATTGTCCTTGAAGTTTGTCAACCGCTTTAGCTAACCATAATGGGGCACCGATATAACCGATTCTCCAACCAGTCATGGCAAAACCTTTACTCAATCCATTTACTGTTACAACTCGGTCTTTTAACAACCCTAGTGATCCAATACTGGTATGTTTGTCGCCGTACTGAATATGTTCATATATCTCATCAGAAATAACTAAAATGTCTTCGTGTTTGTCAAGTACTTCAGCAATTTGTCGTAGAAATGGCTCAGAATAAACAGTACCACTTGGATTACATGGAGAACTGAACAACATCATTTTGGTATTCGGGGTAATAGCTGTTTTTAAGTCGTCAATATCAAAACAATAATCCGTATCGATTGAAGAATTTAAAAACACTGGAACACCTCCTGCAAGTTTTACCATTTCAGGGTAACTCACCCAAAAAGGTGCTGGAATAATTACCTCATCACCCTCATTAATTACCGAAAATATAACATTCGTAATTGAGTGCTTAGCTCCACCGCTAACAATAATTTGTTCAGGCGCATAGTCTAAGTTGTTTTGAGTTTTGAATTTTTCTGAGATAGCCTTTCGCAGCTCAGGATAACCAGGTACAGGGGGGTAATGCGACCATCCGTCATCAATAGCTTGCTTTGCAGCATCATTGATAAACTGGGGTGTCCCGAAATCAGGTTCACCAATACTTAAATTGATGACACTAACGCCAGTGGCGGCTAATTCGCGAGCCATCTTAGTCATGACTAAGGTTTGAGACTCTGTTACAGCTTGCAGTCGCTTGGATACTTCCATATGTGGCGAAATTAAGATGTTTTCATTTTAAAGTGAATTTCTTTTAAAGATACTTTTTTTAATATCTATATCGATTTCCGAATGTTGCTTGTCTGAATACAATTGAACCTTCAAATTGCCGTTTATATTTGCTAAAGCATTAACTTGCTATTTATCAAACGAAAAAACTTAAGATTCATGTTGCGAAGTGTTTTAGTTCTCTTTTTTTGTGTGTTCGCGACGTTTAAGTCTTCTGCTCAAAAAATCGATTTTAAGTTGCAAGACTACCAATTGACAGACGTAAAATTTCGTTCCTTCAACAATTCATTAAGCGCTTACTCAATTGGAGAAAGTAATAGTAACTTATCTGCCGATACATTACTAAATTCATCAAGTCATACAAGTTTTAACTATTCAGCCAATGTTAAAATGTATACCAATACCCGTCAACGACAATCACTGTTGTTGGTAAACGGACAAACCTATGGACATCGACTTAATAACGACCAATTGGACAAAACGGTCAAAACTCGACAATATACTTGGAACATATCGTCGTCAGCAAGTTATAATAATAGATTCTACGTGAGGCCACTTCTTTTTATTGAATTGGAACCAACGTTTTTGTATACCTTTTATCAAAACAATACATTAAGTCAGTCAAAATCTGGCGATATCAAAGAACAGTACACAGAAAATCGACCGTACTATGATTTTCGACTTCCGCTAAAAATTGGTTACGGGCGACTCGAACGCGTGGAAGACGCTCGACAAGCTTTGTTTCTGGTCCAACAATTAAAAAAGTCTAAACGGCTGTCACGCGATTTATCAAAGCAAGACATGATTGAATTGAGTTCCTTTGTTTCTAAACTGCGCAACAAACGATTTTTTGACGATCGATTGCAGCGGATTTATCAGTTGAAAATGATTGATTCGTTCTATCGAGCCAATAATTATTCTGAAGTCTTGGATGCAACGTATTACACAACAACCATGGATTATTGGATGTTTGGAGGCACCCCAATACGCAATAATGGTGCACGAGTATCTTTAGCTGTTTATCGCGGAATAGGTCAAGAAAAACAAGACAGAACAGAGTCTGGGACAAGTACCTACTTCAAACGATCTACAGCTGCATCTATAAATCAGATGTTCTTTGGACCTGAATATATTGTCGATAAACCTATTTCAGAAGCGTGGCAATCAACTACCAGTATCCGTGTATACAAAGGTGACCGAAGTACGAATAATGTGTCAACTTTTTTAGGATACGATTCGTACGATACGCTTAATATTAAAGGCAGTCAGTTGCACCTATCGCAAACGATTGGATATTATCCCACCACGCGAACGTGGTTACGAATTACCCAGCAGTTTAGTGTTTCGAGGTTGAAAGTGGATGCAATTGAACATGGCTTAATTGAACCACCGTTTAAGGTGCTCGATGACAGTCCTTTTCAACACTCTGTGTATACCATCGACGTAGACTATAACTATTATATATCCCCTCGATTTCGCTTTAACTTCAATATGAATTATACCCACGAACGAATTCCTGACCTGCGTTCAGATGAATTTATAAAAAGATATGTAACGGGTAGAGCGATTCCTGAGTCAGTATTGGACGGTAGTGGTGACTTAAATCCAGTGCTAAACTATTACCGGTTAAATGGAAAAAATAATCAATTTAATCTTTCGCTACGTATTACCTATGCTCTATTCTAAAGTGATACGGTTTGACCACACAATGGTTTTAGCTAGTAGTTTAATAAGTAAACTATTAATACTTGCGGTGATTTGCCCCGTTTTAGCGTCACACGTAAACGCGCAGAACATCGACTTCAAACTTCAGGACTACCAATTGACTGATGTGAAATTTCAGTCTTTTAATAACTCGTTTAACCTTAATTCCAATGGTAGTAATGACAAAAACCTAAGTGCCGACACAGTTTACAGCACTCAAAATAAATCAGACGGTGGTCTTTTTGCTAATATGACTGTCTATCAAAATACTAGGAAATTTCAGTCAACGTTGGATGTTAACCTCAGTAGTGATGGGTCGCGGTCAAATTGGTTCCCAAATGTAAACCAGTCCGAACAAAGTTACCATTGGGCATTACATGCGAGTGGAAGTTATAATTTGAGAAACTATGTGAAAGGATTGTTTTTCATTGAGGTAGAACCTCGGATAAAATATTCTTTTTTTCAGTCTAATCTTTATCGACGCAATACTGTAAGTCCTGAGGTTTATCGAAGAACTGAAAATACTCCAACCTTCTCAGGAGGGCTGCCAATTAAAGTTGGATACGGAAGACTAGAGCGCGTTGAAGATGCTAGACAAGCACTGTTTCTTGTAAAGCAGCTGCGTAATTCAAAAAGGCTATCACGAAATCTGACAAAAGAAGACATGCTCCAACTTTCTAAATATATTTCCAAACTAAGGAATAGACGCTTTTTTGATGACCGATTACAACGCATCTTTCAACTAAAAATGATTGATTCGTTTTATCAAGCGAATGACTTCGTGGAGAAAACTGATGCAACATACTTTACAAGTACTATGGATTATTGGATGTTTGGTGGCACACCGATTCGAAATAATGGTTCCAGAATATGCGCAGCGATTTATCCATTTAGGAGTAAACAACACTACAGCCCACTTGAAACTGGTTCAATTAGTTATTTTAGAATAAATAATACCTACATTTTAAATCAAGTATTTGCTGGGATAGAGTATGTGATTGATAAACCAATTTCAGAGTCATGGCAATCAACAACAAATCTTCGGGTTTATAGTGGCAAGAGCACTACAACCAACTTCTCTAAATTATTATTTCAAGAAAGTAAAAGCAGAACACTACTGCCTGGTTCACAAGTTCACCTCGAACAAACCTTTGGGTTTTATCCGACTACACGTACATGGTTTACTGTCAAACAATCATTTAGCGTTGTGGATCTACCAAAGTATCAAATAGAACGCGAAAGTTCATTTGGGCAATGGTATTTAGACGAACAACCTTTCAGTTTTCGAACTATTCGATATCAACTTAATGCAAATTACAATTATTATATTTCTCCTCGTTTTCGTCTGAACGTTAATCTAAATTATGAACACGCCAGAGTTCCAAGAAGTGTTATAATAACTGGACGAGGCGTGGCACCAACATACATAGAGGAGGTTTTAGTGCCCACGTATTATTTGGATGTAAGTAATACAGCCGTCGCTAATGATGTGAATCAATTATTTACATTTAATGAGAAAAATAATGCGTTTAGTACAAACATTCGGATTACGTATAGCTTGTTTTAGTCGGTTTCATTGTCAACCGTTTTTGCTCTCTTTTTGATATAGTAACCTGAGATTAAAAGAATTAACGGTATCGGCAACAACCACCACCAAACGGAAGAGTTTCGTTTTTTATACACGACTAGTTCTTTAGATAGTTTGTTCGATTCGTTTAATTGTTGATGATTCGTATCACTTGATTTCGGAGGTTTAATACCGGAAATGTTTGGAATGTCAAGTGTTTTAGAGCCCTCACAAGGTATTTCATCATTTGGGAATGGTTCAAAGTTACCAGATGGTTGGTCTACCATAATAACCCCAGTTGTCGCAAATCCTGATGTAACAATTTCAACCCACGTGTCACCTAAAGTTACCGTAAATTCTTCAGGTTTATTTAAGTCAATACTAGAGAGAGAATCTTCATTGTTGTGCGTTTTTAATTTCCAACCGTTTTCATACAAAAAAACAAGATTATTGTGATCAAATGAGCTATCCGTTAACTGTAGAACTGTTGTGTCAGACTTCGTTTTAATTTCCACGTTTAAATTTTGCATGGATAGGCTATCTGGCACTTGAAACGCAAATGAGTTGTCTGCGACAAATACGGTCATAACTGTTGAGTCAATACTAAAACGCAGCGAAATGCAATGCAAACTGCTATCTTCTGGCTGAATAATGTGTCCAAGAACGGATTTAGAGCTGTCTAAGCTGTAGATAATGGGTGAAACAGTTTCTATAGAATCTGCGGGTGTAATAGAGTCCTGCTCGCTCTGAGATTTTGCAGTAATACTTGTTCCAAACAAAAAAGAACTCCAGGCAAATTTTGAAATCCAATTAGTCCACGGATTTTGAAGTTTGGGTAGTGTAAGCTCTTTTTCTAATTGCCAATTGTTGAATCGTCCGCAGGTATTTTTATTAGCGTGTAAATACTGAATTACTTCTGCATCGGATAATTGCGTGAAATCAACGACCACTTTTTCGCACTTATCGCAATGACGACCTTGTTCTTTGGGTGTCATCTGACCCCAATTTTCATTGCATGGCTCATTGATGTGGACCTTCATTGTTTCGAATATAATGGTCTAACTGAAATTCAACGGAGATATTGCTTGAGTTGTTAAGATAAGTAATAGATGAGGTTTAAATAATTCCGCTATAATCAACAGATTCTTCGTTTCTTCCATTCGATTGCCTGGCCGGCCTATTGACAGAAACCCTGAATTGACGTTCCCAAGCAAGTTTTTGTATAGGTTTGTCGTCAATTTCTAATTCTGTAATTTCAATATGTTTAGGTGATTTAAATCCAGCGATGTCCTGTTTTTAGTTAGACTAGTTTTTAATTATTTCTGACAAATTGTCTTTAAAATATTGTAAATCAATACGTTGTACTGAATTTTTGTCTGATAATGTAGCGTGATTTTTAGAATTTACGCAATTCTGTCAGATAATTGAAAACTTCACGTTTTTTGATATTCACTATCCGTAAAACTAGAAACATGAATATAAATAACTTCACCATAAAGGCTCAAGAAGCCGTACAAAAAGCACAAGAGATTGCTGTAAATGCTGAAAATCAAGCCATAGAAACGGGACACTTGTTAAAGGGTGTTTTACTGGTAGATGAGGACATCGTTGAATATGCAATAAAAAAAGTAAATGCGAATTTCCCACGAATCGAACAAGCACTCAATGCTGTACTAGGGTCGTACTCCAAAGTATCGGGTACTACGAAATCGTACATAACCAATGATGCCGATAGAGTAATGAACCAAGCAGAAAAATTCAAAAAGGAATTGGATGATGACTTTGTCAGCATCGAACATATGTTTATGGCATTGGTTGACTCTAAAGATCAAATCGGAAACTTATTAAAAGACGCAGGCGTCTCGCTTAAAGATATCAAAAAGGCGTTTGTTGAACTACGAGGAGGAAATAAAGTAAATAGTCAAAGTGCAGAAAATCAGTACAATGCGCTTAAAAAATATGCCAAAGATTTAAACGAGTTAGCACGAAATGGTAAACTTGACCCAGTGATTGGTCGAGATGAAGAGATTCGCCGTTTACTGCAAATTTTATCTCGTCGGACCAAAAATAATCCAATTCTAATTGGTGAACCAGGTGTGGGTAAAACAGCTATCGCTGAAGGTCTGGCACATAGAATTATCTCTGAGGACGTTCCCGAAAATTTAAGAAGTAAGCGAATATTTTCATTAGACATGGGGTCGCTGGTTGCTGGAGCAAAATACAAAGGAGAGTTTGAGGAACGGTTAAAAGCAGTGATTAAAGAAGTGGTTGACAGTGATGGAGAACTAGTATTGTTTATTGATGAGATTCACACATTGGTTGGTGCCGGAGGAAGTGGAGAAGGAGCTATGGATGCGGCAAATATTCTTAAACCAGCCTTGGCACGTGGTGAACTTCGAGCTATTGGTGCAACCACACTTGCAGAATATCAAAAATATATAGAAAAGGATAAGGCCTTAGAGCGTCGTTTCCAGACGATATTGGTAGACGAGCCTGATACGGCAGATGCAATTTCAATCTTACGTGGGTTAAAAGAAAAATACGAAGTACACCATAAAGTAAGGATAAAAGACGAAGCTATTATCTCAGCGGTTGAATTATCTCAGCGATATATTTCGGATCGATTCTTACCAGATAAGGCTATTGACTTAATAGATGAAGCTGCCGCAAAGTTGCGATTGGAGATTGATTCTGTACCAGAGGAATTGGATGAATTAGATCGAAAAATTCGCCAACTCGAGATAGAGCGCGAGGCAATAAAACGTGAAAACGATAAAAAGAAACTAAGTTCATTGAATGAGGAAATTGCAAACTTGTCTGAAGAACGCGATGGTTTGAAGGCAAAGTGGCAAAGCGAAAAAGTTATCGTTGACGGAATCCAATCAAGCAAAAAACGTATTGAAGACTTGAGACTTGAAGCGGAGCAGGCAGAGCGTGCTGGAGACTTTGGCAAGGTTGCTGAAATTCGATACGGTAAAATCGTGGAAGTTCAAGATGAACTTAATCGGTTAAAAGAAGAACTTGGTGACAAACAACGAGAATCTAGTTTGGTGAAAGAGGAAGTAGGAAATGAGGACATCGCTGAAGTTGTGAGTCGTTGGACGGGAATTCCTGTACAAAGTATGCTTCAAAGTGAACGCGAAAAGCTTTTAAATCTTGAGGATGAATTGCACAAACGTGTGGTCGGACAAGATGAAGCTATTTCAGCAATTTCGGATGCTATCCGAAGAAGTAGAGCTGGTTTGTCAGATCCAAAGAAACCTATAGGAAGTTTCATATTTTTAGGGACAACAGGGGTCGGAAAGACGGAGTTAGCCAAAGCACTTGCTTCGTATCTATTTAACAAAGAAGATTCGATGGTTCGAATTGATATGAGTGAATATCAAGAAAAACACACCGTGTCAAGGCTGATAGGAGCGCCTCCAGGATACGTTGGGTACGATGAAGGTGGTCAGCTTACCGAAGCCGTACGACGCAAACCGTATTCTGTGATACTGTTGGATGAGATTGAAAAAGCGCATCCAGATGTGTTTAATATTTTACTTCAAGTTCTGGATGATGGTAGACTTACGGACAACAAAGGACGAACGGCAAACTTTAGAAATACAATTGTAATTATGACTTCGAATATTGGTGCGCACTTGATACAAGAGCGGTTCCTTGAATTGACAAGCGACAATGAAGGAGAGATTGAAGCCAAAACAAAATCGGAAGTCTTTGATTTATTAAAACGAACTATACGACCAGAGTTTTTAAATAGAATTGATGAATTGATAATGTTTAAACCACTTGGCAGAAACGAAATTAGAGGCATTGTTGATATCCAGTTTTCTATCTTAAAGCAAATGTTAAATGAACAGGGGATTCAAATCTCTGCAACGGAAGCTGCAATGGATTGGCTTGGTGAAATTGGTTATGATCCAAGCTTTGGTGCTCGACCATTGAAACGTGCAATCCAACGGGAGGTGCTTAACAAATTATCGAAAGATATATTAGCTGGCAAGATTACAGCCACCGATTCGATTGTTGTTGACATCGATGAAAATAAGCAGTTTGTTTTTAAGAATGCATAGACCAAATTATGTTGCATAAAGATTACGGCTTAACCCAACGTCGGTTGAAACAATATACGATAGTGCATAGATGCAAGAATGATTCAGATATTACGAAAGAGGAAAGTTAGCTTTTCTCTTTCGTGCGTATAGACATAAATTATTTGTTTTTGAATACGCTAAGAGTAGTGAATCCGTTACTAACTCATGCGAAGTGTCATAGCTTGTAGTTTACTTATTGTTCTAATTAGTTGTGTTGAATCTGGAGCAAGTGAGGAAAAAACTGAGCCAGAGTTAAGCCTAATCATACAATGTATGGTTGACACTACTTTGTATGTTCGACCGTTGGGAGAATATACAGCAGTTTTAGATAGCATTCGCGTTCGCAAGAGTAATCTAAGACGTCGTTTTGAATCGACAAACAATGATTCTATAAGAACTGAGGTATTAAATCAGGCTTCCCACATGTTTGAGGATGTTATGATACGAGAGGTATTTCCATTTTGGTACGGAACACCTTGGGATTTTAATGGGTATACAAATATCCCAAATAAAGGGAAAGTTGCCTGTGGCTATTTCGTTTCAACAACCTTGAAACACGCTGGACTAAACATAAACCGGTACAAGCTTGCTCAACAAAATCCTCTAAATGAGGCACGAACGTTGGCACTCAATGATTCTGTTCGAATGTTCACTGCAACTGAAGCATCTTCGACTAATCTTCAACTTAATCTTAACCTTAAACAGGGTCTTTACTTCGTGGGCTTAGACAGCCATGTTGGCTTTTTATGGCACAATGAGACTGGAAATTATTTTATTCATTCCAACTATTACGGAGATAGTGGGGTGACAATTGAGTGTGTAGATGACTCACAAGCATTCGAAAGTCACAACTACCACATAGCACCATTGTCAACTAACATGCGTTTTGTAAAATCATGGTTGCTTAAAACTGAAATAGATGTAATCGTAAAGTAGCATGTTTTAAGCGTAAGCTAAATTCTATACTTAAACTTAGATTTAGACTTAAACTTTCTACTGGTACAGGGCTAAAGCCATTTCCAACACTTCATTGATAGTAGCTATGGGCAAGTCTCTATCAGCTCTTACAGGTAAAGTTTTCATACGTTTTCTGTTTCCTGACTCCAAGCTAGGGTGATTGATTTGTTTACCTTCCACCAATAAAAAGTAGGGCTCATTGGTCTTTTTATCTTTCCATAAATAACAGAACATTTTACCATTATAACAAAAGCAAGGCATTCCATACTTTATCGTTTCTGTAACATCCTCGTTAGATGACAGTAGAATTTCACGCATGGCAAGCAGGCAGCTTTTAATAGGCTCTTGTTGATCTAAATAAAATTGGTCTAGATTCATGACTATAGTTTATACGAAAATACAAAGCGATTAATCGGTTGCATCAAAGCGTTGCTTAGGTAGTCAATCTGATTGGTTATGGTGTTCTCACGTCGAGTATAGGTGGCATCAAAGCTTAATTCAAAATTAAAACTCCATTGATCTGAAATGTTTTTTTCGACGCCAAATCCTAAGGATCCTCCGATTTCTTGAAGATTACCTCGAGCTTTCAAGTCAATAACATTGTTAGGTTCTTGATAGTTATAGTTATAGCGTTCGATCAAGCCTACTTGACTGTATGTCCCGTATTTCTCAAGAATGTCGAAAAACACGTATTTACTTCCTTTGCGGTTTTCTGAAAAAGTGCGTTGGATGCCTAAAGAAAGCCTAACGGATGTTTCTCGATAAATAGGGTCTTGGATAATTGTACTACCTCCATAATAGAAATCATAGTTCCCGTAGTAAGAAGGAAGGTTTCCACGATTCAATCTGTAGCGTTGAAGGTCTAACAAAACCCTGAATTTTAATTTGTCGTTTAACTGTTTACGATACTGAATGGCTTGAAACGATCGCGCGAAAAGCTTCGAATTATATAAATAGTTATGATAGGTGTTATTAGAAAAATGTGCAGAAAAAACAGAAATACCTAATTCATGTTTTCTTACTGAAGAGTCGGAGCTGGCACTGTAAACTTTTATAGTTAGCGCACATATCGTTAGTATGATCAGTGATAGATGTTTCATTTATCTGGTTAAAATAACATAGTCCTTTAAAAGTTGTCGAATAAAATCATTGTACGACTTCTCCTTTTTAGAAACGGATAAATGCTTTTCAATTTTTTGTCCTGCCTCAATCATTAAGTGATTATACACAGAGATATTTGGGAATTTTTGTTTTCTGTTAAGTAATCGCTTTAGCGTAAGCATATTGTCTTCATTTAGCGCTCGCACTTCTGGATAAACCGGTTCATATGTTTTTGAACTGGTTATGCTCAATATGTCTTTTAACTCGTATCCAGAAATCTGTTTTTTCTTAACTACAATTGTATCTGCAATTTTATCACCTAAACGTTGTCCTTTGTCTGAGGTACTAATTGACGTAATGGCAACCGCTCCAAAACTGCCTAAAATGTCAATCCATCGCAGCGCCCATCTTCTGAAATAATCAACAAACTCTGGTTGTGTACCGTCTACCTTTATCACTTTAATGCCCATTATTGATTTGCCAGGTGTTTGTCCACGCATTATTACTTCAAAGATTAAGGTGTAAAACGACATCACAATTCCAACGGCAATCATTACCCAATAAAGATCTCGAGAACCAATTATTAAGGGAATTAGAAGCGCATAAAGCAATAAATATAACAGGTAAAAAATGATTAAGTCCAAGACGAAACCAACAATGCGATCAATCAGTGTAGCTAGCTTAACTTGTATAACCACGTTTTGTGTGGTGGTAATTTCTATTGTTCGCATTAATTTTTTTCTCTACTTTTTCAGACTCAAATGAAAGAATCCGAATTCATCGACCAAAATAAGAATAAGTGGCTTCATTATGAAAAAATAATTAAGCAAACTGAGAATGATCCAGACGAGTTGAGCGATGTCTTTATTCAAGTGACGGACGACCTGAGTCACAGTCGGTCTCAGTACCCCAATCGGTCCGTTCGGGTATATTTAAATGATTTAGCGAGTAAAATATTTGACAAGTTAGGAAAGCGAAAGAAATTAGATTTTGGTGTAATTAAGGATTTTTACACCATTGAGGTACCACAATTAATGTATCTGGCAAGAAGAGAAATGCTTATTTCATTTGTCATTTTTATTCTTTCGATGGGCATCGGAATTTACTCTTCTATTCAAAATCCTGAATTCGCTTCTATTGTACTGGGCGAATCATATGTGCAAATGACCCAAGAAAACATCTCTAAAGGTGAAGCAATGGACGTGTATACTGGTGGCAGTGGGATGGAAGGTTTTTTACGCATTTTAGAAAACAATGCACGTATTGACATAATGATGTTGGGAGTTGGTGTGTTTTTTAGTTTTGGAGCCATTTGGGTTCTTGTTCGAAACGGCATTATGGTCGGAGTTTTTCAGTTTTTCTTTTTTCAGAATGGCGGATTTAAAGACTCTTTACTCACAATTTGGCTGCATGGCACCATAGAGATAACAACAATAGCTTTAATGGGAGGGGTAGCGCTGTTGGCTGGTAAAGGCTTACTTTTTCCGGGAACTTACACTCGTTACCAGTCGTTTCGTTTAAGTGCAGGTAACGCAGGGAAATTGCTACTGATGGTTCTACCTTTTACATTTATCGCTGCAGTTATTGAAGGTTTTATTACAAGAATGACGCATCTGCCAGACTTCTTAAAGGGGGTATTCATTCTTATATCTCTGGCATTGGTTGTCATCTATTTTTTTGTCTATCCAAGATTAGTTCATAAGAAACATGGCGTAAATCCATTACATGAACGTTTGCGAAAAGAACATCCTCCAATTCCTATTTCATTGACCGAGGTTAAAAATACTGGGCAAATAATCGTTGAGTCTTTTGCAACGTACAAGGAAAATTTTGGTAAAAACATCTTGATCTGCGCGTTGGCAGGTTTACTGTACCCAGTAATCGTTTACTTTAAATTTGAAATTTATTTCAGTGAACATTTCACAAATTCAGTTTCATCAATTATTGCCTTTTTTCAAGAATTAGTTGGCAACAACAGTTTTTTTCAGTTCGTTCCTGAAACCTTCAACTTTAAGCTATTCAGGTTTTTATACGTTGGATTCTGGATTCTCATGTTGTTTTTTGTTAATGCAAAATGGGTCTACCAATTCAAACTTCATGTAAAAGCTATTCCTCAATACTTGCTGATTGCTGTAAGCTTGTTAACTGCTTCGTATTTATATATTAACAGAGATTTTGGCTTTCCATTAGATCATGCAGCGAGTTTTGCTTTTTTCGGACTTATTGCTCTAGCAAATATGATTTTACTGCAAGCTCATTATTATAAGTCAGGTGTTTCTGGCTTAACGAAAACCTTTTTTAGTAAATTATTGCATATTTCTTTGCTGTGGTTGGCGGCGTCTGTTGTGATATTTTTTATTCAGTTATTGGTCAATTCTTTTTTAGCCATGTTCGTTCAGTTAGCGTTAAATGACTTGCTACCGTTTGGAGCCGAAGTGAAAGGTAAGATATTAACGGGTGTGCAATTATTCCTTTACATGACAGTAATGATTGGTTCTATTCCGTTTTTTATGTACGCTTCGCGATTTTTTGTTCTTTCAAACATCGAAAAATATCATGGTGTTCACGTCAAAGAAGAAGTTCAACGCTTAAATTTTGAAACCAAGTAAATGAAAAAATTGGTTCGTCTTATAGTACTTGTACTAAGCTTTACACTGGTCACTCCTGCCATATCAAATGCACGATCGTTGGATTCTGCGAAGTGGCAAAAAATGTCTGAAAAGTACGATTATCCACCTCCAGTTCCTCCAGATAAAAAACCTGAGAAAAAAGAAAAAGAGGAGAAAACTGACACCAAGAAGGAGAAAAAAAAGAACTCTAATCCGTTTTCCTTTTTTAATGGATCGAAGTTGCCAAGCGTATTATTATATGCTGGAATAGCAGTGCTTTTTGGGTTGCTGATTGTAGTGCTAATTCGCGCGGATGTAATAAAAATCGGCAAAGGCAGATCACCCGAATTAAAAACTACATATGATGTTGAAAACCCTGAAGAGCTGGTTCTGACAGAACTTCAACGTGAGTTGCAAGAAGCAGAGGCCAATAATAATTATAACCGATGTCTGCGATACGAGTTTTTGTTATTGCTCGAAAAGTTGCAATCTTTAGGACGTATTCGTTGGCACAAATACAACACTAATGGTGATTATCTAAATCAACTCATTAATTATAAACTCCACAAACGCATTCGAACGGTTACGGTTATTTACGAATATTATTGGTACGGAGAACACACGTTGTCGCTGGAAGATTACACTAAACTGTCTATAGTTTTTGAACAACTTAGAATGGAGGTAGGTAATGAATAGAACTACTACAATTGCAGTCTTTCTAATTGTTTTGTTACTCGGAGTTTTACTATATTTTTCATCGTCGAGTAAGAAGAAAAACGACTACGTGAAATGGCAGTTTAATTACGAATATGACAATCAAAAATTGGCGTATGATCGCGACTTTTTTATTGATTTTATAAAGACAGACGTTGGGCCATCGAACTTTGAAAAGCTTGACGAACGATTGAGCAGGCAAGATGAGTTGGATTCTAATAGCCTGTATTTGTACTATAATCAATCATTCAGCATTGACAAAACAGAGACAGATGCATTAATGGATTTTGTGAAGGAAGGGAATTCGGCTGTAATTATAGCTGAAGAGTTTTCCCGAGAATTGTTTAAATCCTTGAGAGGCGTTCAGATTAAGTATGATACCGTCGTTCACAACACTATTAATTATCCATATGATTCTGCACGATACATCAACGAGTCGGTGACATTATTTACTAATAAAAATGTACCAATTGATTTTACAGTTTTTGGTTATGCTAATCCGTTTAACATCCAGTTTTTAGTTGATACCAATGATATTTCTGATGATTATTATGCTCAAAAACCAACTGAAGTGTATGAAATAGAATATGATGAGGACGACTATATAGATGATGAAGACTATTATTCGGATAATGATGAAGAGTCCTACTCTTCTGATGAAGCATTTGGAGAATTTGACGATGAGAATCATGAAGTCACTGAAATAGAACTTGACGAGACAGCGCTTGACTTTACCACACCTGTGGATGTGACGATTGAAGTGATCGGAAAAACGAAACGCAACGGTAACAACGCTCTAAAAATAAAGTACGGAAAAGGATATATCTATCTACATTGTACTCCAGGATTGTTTACGAATTACCAATTGGACAAGCCCGAAGTGTTTGGTTATTTACAGCGTTTATTCAATGATATTGATTATCAACATGTGTATTGGGACAGACTAAGGTTTCAGTTTTTAAACAACACAGGAGCTAATGGTCAAACCATGGAAGACCAAAGTTATTTTCAGTATATTTATAAAAACAAGGCTTTAAAAACAGCCTTTTACTTCTGTTTAACTGGAATATTAATCTTTTTGATTGTTGGAATTAAACGAAAGTACAACACAATTGAGGTGGTGGATCCGGTTACAAATAGTTCGATTGAATTCACAAAAACGATTGCCCGATTGTATTGGTTAAATCCAAATCATAAACGAATGGCAGAACAAAAAATGAAGATGTTCTTGTTTGAAGTTCGAAATCGTTATGGTTTAGTAACGCATGAATTAGGAGAGGAGTTTAGACAAAAGTTTCAAGCAAAATGTGGTGTTCCTGAAAAACATATTCGACGACTCTTTGATGCATATGATCAAACACTAAAAAAAGCAGTCATCCACGAAGATATTTTGATTCAAATTTCTGACGAAATTGGAAATATCAAACAACTATGGAAATAGGGGATAGTTCTTAATTATTCAACCTCTTGAATAATTTCTCGTTGGAGGTTTACATTTTTCGTGATCGACTTTACAGAGATTGTAGCTCCTGAAATTCCATCAATATTTTTACCAACGGTAAACGGTTCGTTTTTGGTAAACTGTTTAAGCCACGATTTACTGGCAATTTCATACCCGTGATTGGAGGTGTACTCCAGCACTCTAACTTGTTTAATTTGTTTCTGTTTATCGAATGCAGTCATAAAGAAAAACTGCTCAAAAGCTACAGAATCAGTTTGTTGCTTAGGCTTATCACATCCACCAGACTGACAACCGAGAGCTCTAGTAATTATTACATAGCCTGCAGAGGTATCCGAATCACTTACCTTAAAAAATTGATGGTTGATTTTGTATTCGTCGGGTGTTTCTATTTCAGTGCATACCGCAGTTTTGCTAAACGCTTTTTTGATATGCCGGTCCATTTTTTTACATAAATGCTGAGGCAAATAACTCAAATGAGCTACCGATGTAAATGCTAAGCAAGTAAGACTAATTAATAGAACGTATCCTAAACGCTTCATAAAACTTATCTAAACCAATAACCTACACCAAAGTTTGCTGTATGAGATTTTACGTCATTGCCGTTTACAATGTATTGATAGTCTCCCTTTGCAACAAAACTTTCACTTACAAACCAGGATATTCCAGTCGTAACAATGTCTTGTACGTAGGTGTTATTTTTTTGCAACTCATCGTTCGTTTCGTAATGCGTATCGAACTGAGAGTAACGTACAAATGGAACAACTTTACGTTTCAGCTTTAACATTTTACCAATGTTATAACCACACTCTAAATAGTAACCGTACGCTTTTGTTCCTAAGTCTGCGTCAGCAAATTCGTTGTACTGATTTGTGTTTGAATAGTTACCGTAAATCATTTGTCCGCGAGCCTCAAAGTTTTTGTTTTGATATCTAAAATCTAAACCAATCATACTTACACCAACTACTGAACTATCAGCAGATGCAACAGCTGCTGTGCTATCACGGTTTACCGAACCAAATGCTAAAGATTCGGTAACACCCATGTATAAGGCAGCCCCGATGTTTAATCCTTTTATACCGTAATAATTAATTTTCGCAGATAAATCGGGTGTTCGCATTGCCGTTTGAGATCCTTTTTGTCGACCAGCTCTAATTGGAGCTTTTCCTGTAAGTCTTTTGCTATCATCATTCGGATCCCACCCTAATGGACCGTTTACTGCAAATAGTTGATATCTGAAACTTTTACTTGGCACATTTCCAACAATTCCAGCTCCAAGCTCTCTCCACGTACTTGGTACCATTACTTTGTCAATTAATGGACGCTCAACACCGTTAAAGGTAGTTGGTTCGTGGTATTCGTTGACAATTCCCATTGGAATTAGAACCAGTCCTGCTTGAATATTTAACCATGGCTTTGCTTCGTAATTCAAAAAAGCTTGCTCTAAAAACCATTCATTAATATGCTCTACTTCGATTTCGGTAATAAACGACGTTCGGTTGTCAAACTTGTACCCAAAAAGCATCACTTGCCTGTGTACGTCAACCACACCA
This sequence comes from uncultured Bacteroidota bacterium, assembly GCA_937124965.1. Taxonomy (GTDB): domain Bacteria; phylum Bacteroidota; class Bacteroidia; order NS11-12g; family UBA9320; genus UBA987. The sequence continues at coordinate 71,014 of CAKZLB010000005.1, read as the reverse complement.
TTTTGAATCGTGTTGTTGCCAAACCCTTGATTGTAATGTGCTTCACCATAGGCAGCCATTAATAACTTACCACCTTTTGAAGTTCTAAGTGTTTGAGCGGAGTTATAGTTATTATATACACTATCTAAATCTTGCCCCAAAACGCTGATGTTTGTCGTTAAAACTGCGAGAATGATCAGGTACTTTTTCATACGTCTTTATCTTGCAGCAAAATTATTTTTATTTAGACTGATTTAAAATAAAAACTTATATTTTTATCATGATAATTATCATTTATGCATGGAATGGGAAAATGTAGCGTTTAAGTATTTGATAGTTAGTTTGTTATGTTTTCGTCCTTGACATATTTATACGTTGATTTTTGACCCACACCTGTTTTTGTGTTAATAATCTTTCGAAGAAGTGGAAGGTCAGCTTCATTGTATTCATATGTTTCTACAGACTGAGAGTCAATCAAACCATTCTTAAATCGTGTAATATCTTTTGATGTTTGCAGACCGTATTTGTCGTACTGTGTAGTGTAAATGTTTCTCAATTCCCCCTTATGGTAATACTTAGAAATTGCGCTTAACAGGGTTGAATCGTCTCCAGCATATTCATAATCGAATTCACGTAACATAGTTTCTTCAACACCTTTAACGGATTTTAGATATATCAGCTTTTCTGCCTTATTATATCTTGAAATATTCTTATAGATTTCTCCTTTTTCATTGGAATACTGATACACTAGGGTCGTGATGCCGTCTTCGTCTTGGGTTTTGGTTTTGCAAATAGTCGTAGTGTCTTTGTGCTTGTTAAGTTCAACCCCTTCCTCGTTACACCTGTAATCCCATATGTACTTAACTTTTCCATTCGGTTTATAAAGAGTAGTTTTTAACTTCGTTCCTGCATCATCATATTCTGATACCCAACGCTGTTTTAGTTTTCCTTTTTTGTAATAATAATCACTTTTGGTATTACCGCCTGTTGGAACATACTTAAGCAAGTGTTCTAAGGTGTCTTGATTCTCGGATAACTCAACATATTCCACCATGACACCGTTTTCGTTCATTCGTTGGTGCTTCTCCTCGACGAAATTATTTTCGTTATCGACTATAATCATTGAGGTAATTTTACCATTTTCATCATATACGTAAGAAGTAATATGACTAGGCTTTGAATTTTTAGTATTGTTAATTTTTATTACGTTTCCATCACTATCGATGGTAAACGTGTTTTGATGTTTGTGTTTGATTTCTTTACCATTCTTTTTTATTCTAAAAGTTCTGTACTCCAAATATGCAATTCCATTGTCTTTATAAAACTGCTTGTTATCAGTGGTTGGTAACTGAACGAAGTAGTTGGGTTCATAAATCCGTAAATACTTTGTTTGACTTTGTGCAGAAACACTGCAAAAACAAGTAGCCATGAATGTTATTACTAACAACGATTTAGCAAAGGTTATTTCGTTTGAAGACATGGAACAAATATATAACATGGAAGAATAGTGAATGTCACAAATGAAATTGATATAAAGAATAATCAAACTCACGTTACTACTTTTGACGGCTTATGAGAGTGTGCTTGTATAGTGCTTGTCTGGTTTTGTTAAGTTCAATTTCGACTGTCGGTTTTGCCCAAAATGAAACCTTGGTTCCATATCGTAAGGGAGAACTTTGGGGGTTGGCTGATACCAATGTTAATGTTGTTGTTGTTCCTGCATATGACTCGATAATTACGAGTTATCGTTACCCCAAAGGGTATTATGTGGTTGAACGTAATGGAAAAAAAGGAGTTATAACCCGCCAAAAGGTGATTGTCGAACCAAGTTTAGAATATGTAACATTTCGCAACGATTTTATTTTTAACTATTTCAGTATTCCGGTCAATAACTATCAGCGAGTAGCCCAGATTTATTCACTCAAAGGAAACTTAGCGTTAACAGACACTATTCGAAACGTACACAAAATTTATCAAGTTGAGGAAGCATCGCTCTACGAAATAATCTTACCAAATGGAGACACGGGTGTTGTGGTTTACGACGACAGCAGCTATCGAATTTCACAATGGTTGGTAAAAGGATATCGCAGTATCTATCCTATGAAACTGAATAATAAATACATTCTTAAATGCAGAACTAAAAGCGGAGGTTATGATACCTATAAAGTTCATATTAAAAACCGAACCGACGTTACTGCAATACCGTTAAACCAAGTTCAATCCAAACAAGTAGATGCGGAAATTGATGAGTACTACGAAGATGAAATGGTAGAAGTCGATGAATTGATAGATTTTGAAGAAGGCGATGGTTTAGCACAGTTAGATCTTCAAAATGGTCGCATTCAATGCTTGTTGGATAAAAAAACGTATTTCATCACAAAAAAAACATTGAGCAACGAACGTGAAGTGAGAAATAAATCAGCACAACCAATCTATAAAATAGATACTCTTTCTTCAGGGAGTATTTCAAAGAAAAAGCGTTGGTTAATGGAATATGAGCATGCTTTTGGTCCAATTGAAAAGCAATACTATACCATAAGAACAAATCACTACTGGTCTAGAAGAAACCCTGTAAGACCAATAAACTACATAGAATTTACTGTAAAGAATAAGCATGGAATTATAAATGAATTTGGTACGATTCCAGCTCAATTCGATTCCATTATTTCATATGCTCCGTTACAAGAACAGTTGCCATATTACATCGTTGGTATCCGTTCAGCTAAAAGTTCCCCGTTGAAGTACGGATTAGTCAAGGCAGATAGCACTTGGTTGATACCAGTTGCTGCTGATGCAATCAGGCCGTATATATTTAATCAAAATTATAGAGAGGTTTATCGTCCATATACTTTTGGCTTTTTTGTTAAAAATGGAGGAAATGAATCGCTGGTGCGGTGGGACGGAGAAACTCTTCTATCGGGTTATGATTCACTTATTCCGTTTGCATCACATGTTGAATGTGTAATCACTCAGAAAAATGGAAAATATGGTTTTTACAGTCGGCTAACTCAAATACCGGCTATTCACGATTACATTCCATTAGGATACGGTTATGTCAATGGAAATACCTATGTTGAATTGTATGATAAGGACTTGCGATTTTTGGGTTATGCTAAAAAAACGGGTGAGTTATTTTTTGAGGATTAAGAAGTCGTTAAAGCCTTATACACTCAAGTTGCTTTTCTGTAGATTCGCATCTCATGAAGTACCTAATATTTGCATCGTTTTTAATTTGTTCTCTGTTCGTTAATGCCCAAAACCGAGTCATAGTTGACGGTGATTTTAGTGAGTGGACGAAACAATCATCTGTTTTTACAGATGCTGCTGGTGATGGTGGTAATTCAGGAGTAGATTTTAAGAAAGCACAAATTTCGAATGATGAAGAGTACTTGTTTCTATACATAGAAACTGGCTCCGAAATTAACCTTCAAGACTTAAATGATGTTGCAGTTTACATAGATATTGACAATAATTCTTCAACTGGTAACTCTGAAAATGGTATTGGAGCTGAACTTGTTTATAATTTTGGAGATCGTTCAGGGACATTTCATTCAAACGCAGGTGGATCTACTTCCATAAGACACCGAGATATTAGTTTGATAACTGCACCTACAGTTACATCCGACCGCTTTGAAATTGGTATCAAACGTCAATTTGAAATCAATGGAAATACTATAAATTTAGATGGCTCAATAAAGATAGTTTATAAAGACAATTCGTCCAACGGAGATGTTTTTCCTTCGACTTCTGGAGGTTTAAACTATTCGTTTGTGAACAATACATTGGAACCTCTTCCGACCTATTCAATTGAAAAAGTAACAACTTCTGATTTTCGTATCATGTCTTACAACGTTGAACGTGACGGCCTCTTTGAAAGCAGTCGAGCGTCCGAATACAGTAGGATTTTTAAGGCGTTACAACCTGATATTATCGGGTTTCAAGAAATTTATAATCATACATCTAAAGAAGTTGCAGATAAGGTAGAGTCTATGTTGCCATCAGGAATTGGCGAACAGTGGTATCATGCAATGGCTGAACCAGATTGTCATGCGATAAGTAAATATCCTATTCTAAAAAGTGCTCAAATTCCAGGATCAAATGGTTCAGGGAATGGTGCATTTTTAGTAGATATTCCAAACTCAGAGGTAGACATGCTTTTAATTGTTGCGCATCCACCTTGTTGCACCAATAATGCTGGTAGGCAAATAGAAGTCGATGAAATAATGAAGTTTGTGAGAGAGGCGAAAGCAGGCAATGGTTCAATACCTTTAAAAGATAAAGCACCAATTGTAATTCTAGGAGACATGAATTTTGTTGGCGATCATCAGCAGCTTACTACCTTATTAACCGGTGATATTGTTGATGAAGCAACATATGGTTCTGATTTTACACCTGATTGGGATGGTAATGATTTGCTGGATTGTAAGCCGTTCACCAACGACGTTCCTTTTTCTTTTACATGGTATTCAGAAAGCAGTTCATTTAGTCCTGGAAGGTTAGACTATATGCTGTATACGGGTTCTAATTTAAGCCTAAAAAACACATTAACATTGTTTACAAACGCTCTTCCATCCGATAGTTTAAAGAAATATAACCTTGCCTCAAACGACGTGGTCACAGCTTCGGATCATTTGCCTGTGATTGCCGACTTTAGGTTAAAGAACAAATCCACTGTCAGTAATAGATTACAACATGTGCGGTTAAACAACCTCAACGTTTATCCAAACCCTACAAAAGGTATTTTTAAGATTGCTCTATCAACTCCTAACAATGATCTCGTAACTATCGAATTGGTTGATGGAATGGGGAGAACAGTAGCATCTGTTTTAGAAGAAGTATTCTCGACTAGAGAAACAATACTTTCTTTTAACACAGAAGGGCTATCATCAGGAACGTATTATGTTAAATGTTCGACTACACATAAAACAACGTATACAAAACTACTTGTCTATCAATAATGTCGATTAGTGTACACTTTTGAAACCACGTACTAATCTCCAATAACATTATTCAGCTATCAAATTAAAACTTCCTTTTACCAGAAATGTAGCGTCTTTCTCAAAATCAGAAACATTTAAAATTTCTGTTAATTCGTTTTGTGTTGCTCCAACCGTAACTTCCTTTTGACTAAAAACATACGTGGAGTTTAAAGAATTACCTGCAACCAATACGTAGTACTTTTTATTTATTTCAACGATGGCATCCTGAGGTAAACATTTTTTAGTAACAGCAGTGGTAAATATTTTGGCAGATACATACATGCCAGGAGTTAAATTTGCGTTGTAGTTTGATTTTTCTATTTTACCATGTACACGAATAGTCCGATTTTCTGGATCTATGGATTTGTTAATCTGTTCAACTCTTGCACTAAAATCATCGCTTGGCTGTCCTTGAATTTTAAACTGAATGTGTTGTTTCTCTTTTACAAATGGTAAGTCTTTTTCATAAATATTTAATTCTACATGCAGTTTATCCATGTTTACAATATGCATTGCTGGTTGAGAAGAGTTTACAAAAGCACCTTTGTTGATATTGATTTTCGAAACATAACCTGAAATCGGAGATTTAATATGTATGCTCGTTTGTATATTGTCTATAGTGAGCTTGTCTGGATTAATATTCATCAATAACAGTTTCTGATGAATTGATTTTAATGTAACCAAGTTCATTTGATACTCTGTTTCAGCTTTAAGGTATTTTTTTTGAGAGGAAGCCTTGTCCTTAGCCAAACGCTCTTGACGTTCAAAATCGACTTTTAAATACGTCAACTTGCTTTTGGTTTCTAAGTATTCTTGCTGAATCTCTACAAATTCTGGGTTTTCTAGCACAAACAGTGTTTGCCCTTTTTGCACCTTTTGGCCAGTAATAAGTCGAATTTCTATTACGGTTCCACCAAAATAAGAACTAACCGACGCCTGATAATTCGGTTGTACATCGATGATTCCGTTTGCTTCTATTACATCATTAAATTTAGAGGTAAGAAGCTTTCCTAGCTTCATTCCTGCGGACTTAAATTGGGTATCCGTCAGAGTATATTGATCATTACCTAAACTTTCTGACACTATGTCTGTTCTATCAATTTCATTGTTTGAAGTACACGAATGCAGTGTGAATACAAATAAGACGATACTGATAATCTGTTTGTTTTTCATAATCTCTAGTTAGCGTTTGATAAATAATGTATATCTAAAACAGTGATGTTGTATTCAAAAAGTGCCTCCATGTAATTCAGTTCAATTTGTACTGCATTGTCCATTATTTGAGTGTATTGTATAAAATTAATTTCTCCATTTTTAAAGGCAGATTCGGAGTGAAATAATAGCTGCTCCGAAAGTTTTTTACCCGTGTTTTTATAATAGTCTAAGGTGTTTTGATAGTTTGTTAAGTTGGATTGAAGGGCTTGGTTTTGGGCTAACAAATGGGATATATAATTATTTCTCTCTGAAGCTACAATTTCCATTTCTGTTTTGGTCGATTGGATGGTCGCTTTCTGACTTCCATATAATAATGGCACGGATATACCCAGTTGAAATCCTAAAAACGTCTGATCTCCAGTTCCATTGTTGGTTCCTTGAAAAATTGATGTATTGATATCAGGTAATAGTTTTTGTTTTTCAAGCGAAAGTTGTTGCTGCTTCATTACTAGGTTGTTTGAATAGTAATTTAATCCTGGATGCTGAAGTGTATCGAACGGAACCAACGTTAGCTGAATCATGTCATTTTCTGGCACTTCATAAATGGTATCCGATTGCAACCAACTATTTAATGCAGCTAAAGCACGTTCCTTATTTTGTGCAATTTCAGAACGTTTTAAAGTGACTTCTTTTCGTTTTGATTCAGCGGTTAGTTTTTCTAAATAATTAGATTCACCTTCTTCAAATTTACGTGTTGCAACAAACTCAAATTGGGCGTATAAACTATCGAGATAATCATACTTGTGCAGCATATTCTGCCAATAAATAATTTCATGATAACTTTTCATGACTTCTTTGGTCACTTGAAGTTTATTCAAGTCATATTGGTCGGTTGCCAATTTATATTTCGACCGAAGCACATCTCGATTGGCGCCATAAATAGTTGGAAATGGAATGGATTGATTAACGCCCCACACGTTTAGTGCAATATTGTTTGGTGCAATGTTGTTTTCGTCTTTATTAAAATATATTTCTGTTTTGTCAATATCGAAAGAGGTTTTAACCAATTGATTTCGTTGATCAATTCTAAGTGCCGATGCTCTCAAAGTTTGATTGTTGCGTAGTGCAATTTCAACGGCTTGTTCTTGGGTTATGGTGTTGGTCTGACTAAAGCTCAACAACGGAATAAATAAAAGCAACAAACTCATCACTCGTTTTCCTTTTAGTTTGAGCTTAGTGTTATCTTTCTGTTCAAAAAGTACGTATAAAATAGGCAAAACGATTAAGGTTAATATCGATGCGGATATCAATCCACCTACTACAACAGTTGCCAATGGTTTCTGTACTTCCGCTCCTGCAGAAGTAGAAACAGCCATTGGCAAGAAACCCAATGCGGCAGCGGATGCTGTAAGAAGCACGGGGCGCAACCTGTTTCTGGTCCCAAGTAAAATTCTCTTATGAATATTCCTCACGCCATCAGCTTTTAATTCGTTAAACTCTTCAATAAGTACAATTCCATTCAATACTGCGATTCCGAAAAGAGCGATAAACCCAACACCCGCTGATATACTAAACGGTAGATCTCGCAAATTCAATAATATAATTCCCCCAATGGCTGACATTGGAATAGCGCTGTAAATTAGTAAAGCTTGTTTGACGGATTTAAAAGCAAAATATAATAGGATGAAAATGAGAAGCAGGGCTATCGGAACGGCAACTATCAACCGTTGTCGCGCCGTTCTCAAATTTTCAAATTGTCCACCGTATTCGATGGTATATCCCACCGGCAATTTTATGTTAGCGTTGATAGTTTTTTGCACGTCGTTTACTACCGATTCTAAGTCTCTATTCCGAACATTAACACCAACCACAATGCGTCGTTTGGTATTGTCTCGCGATATTTTAGCTGGTCCTTTGGTATAGCTGATTGTGGCGCATTCTCTTAGTGGTAATTGATTCCCATTTGGAAGTCGAATTGTCATGCTTTCAAGGTCTTCAATGTTTTGACGGTGCTGATTTTCGTATCGAATTACTAAATCAAATTGCTTTTCACCTTCCAAGACTGTCCCTGCTGTTTTTCCTGCAAACCCCATTGTAATCAAATCGTTTAGCTCCTCTACATTAATTCCATATTTTGCGATAAGTTGTCGATTATAAACAACTGACATTTGTGGTAAACCCTCAATTTTTTCAACGGTAATGTCAGCGGCACCGTCAATATGCCTAATGGCGCTTTCAATCTGTAAAGCTTTTTGAGTTAAAATCGTCAAATCCTCTCCAAAAACTTTTATTGCCAGGTCTGCTCGGACGCCTGTAATGAGTTCATTGAACCGCATTTCAATGGGTTGAGTAAATTCGAACTCAACGCCCGGTATCTCCGACAGTGCGCGTTTAAATGTATCGGCAAGTGCATCTTTGGTATCAGCAGATATCCAATATTTTTTGGGAAGAAGTTTAATCATGACATCACTTTCCTCCATCGACATTGGGTCTGTTGGTACCTCAGCAGCGCCAATTCTACTGACCACTTGTTCCACTTCTGGAAATCGTTTAAGAATAGATTCTATCTGTGTGGTTGCTTGTACTGTATTGCTCAAACTAGTACCAGTCTTAAGTACAGGCTGAATTACAAAATCTCCTTCATCAAGAGTTGGGACAAACTCACCACCCATTCGTGAAAAAATAAAACCAGAAAACAGCAACAGCAAAACAGCAAATGTTAGTACTGTTTTTTTTCTGCGCAATGCCTTAACGATTATTGGGTTATACGATTTTTCTAATAATGAATTTAGCCTTTTAGATAGAGTGTTCTTTTTAGGATTAGTTGGTTTAATAAATAGCGATACCATTACTGGAACATACGTGAAGCAAAGAATCATTGCACCAATAAGTGCAAAGCAGAAAACTAAAGCCATTGGGCGAAACATTTTTCCTTCAACACCAACTAGTGAGAGAATTGGAATAAATACGATGATGATAATCAATTGTCCAAAAACAGCAGAATGCATCATCTTACTTGCGCCTTGAAAGGTGATTTTGTCTTTTAATGCTTGTTGTTCATTTTTGGGTAGTGCAAGAATCTGACTACTTTTAGCGGTGATTTTAAAGGCAATATACTCAACGATAATTACCGCTCCGTCGATGATTATTCCAAAATCAATAGCTCCAAGGCTCATTAAGTTTGCATCAACGTTAAATAGGTACATTAATGAAAGTGCAAACAATAAACACATTGGTATAATTGAGGCTACAACCATCCCTGACCGAAGATTGCCGAGCAATAAAACAACGACGAAAACTACAATCAGGAATCCTAGTATTAAATTCTCTGCAATAGTGAAAGTTGTTTTTGTTATCAATTCACTGCGTTCTAAAAATGGATTTATGGTGATTCCTGGTGGGAGAGAAGGCGATATTTGTTTTACACGTTCTTTTACGGCGTCGATCACTGCCTTTGAATTTGCACCTTTAAGCATCATCACTTGACCTAATACTTTTTCGCCTTCACCGTTTCCCGTAATAGCACCAAAACGCGTGGCATGACCAAACCGAACCCTTGCAACGTCTTTAACAAAAATTGGAGTACCACCTCGATTATCGATGACAATATTTTCGATGTCACGAATAGACCGAATTAGCCCTTCCCCTCTAACGAAATATGCTTGATTACTTTTTTCTATATAACCACCACCTGCAACGCTGTTGTTTTTTTGAAGTGCGCGATAGACCTGAGTTACGGATATGTTTAAACTTTGTAAACTTTCTGGGTTAACTGCAACCTCATATTGTTTTAGATGACCGCCCCATGTATTAACTTCAACAACTCCAGGAATACCAGAAAGCTGTCTTTTGACAATCCAATCTTGAATGGTACGTAACTCCGACAAAGTATACGTGTTTTTATGAGCAGAATCGACTTCAATCGTGTATTGATAAATTTCTCCAAGACCAGTGGAAATCGGCCCCATAAATGGAGTCCCAAATCCTACGGGAATTTTTTCTGATGCAGTTTTGATTTTTTCAGCAATCAACTGTCTTGGCAAGTATGTTCCAATTCTATCATCAAATACAACTGTAACTACTGAAAGACCAAATTTTGAAATTGAACGAATTTCCTGAACGTCGGGTAGATTCGCCATTTCTAATTCAACTGGGTATGTTAGAAATTTTTCAACATCTTCTGTTGCCAAATTCCTCGACGTCGTTAGTATTTGAACTTGATTATTGGTAATATCAGGAACCGCGCCGATGGGGATTTCAGAAAGTGAAAAGATGCCAAATCCAATAATTGCTGATGAAAACATCAATACAATCAACTTGTGTTGAATGCTGTATTGAATGATTCTTTCTAACAGAGAGTCGTTTTTCATGATAGGTTTCAAATGTATTTTATGAAACCTAAGGCTATCATGAAGCCTTTCTTAAAATTGTCTTAAGATTTTAATCACCCTAAATTAACACCAAATATGTGACCTACTAATGCAGTAAGTCCCATGGCTGCTGTTCCCCAAAAAGTAATTCTGAGCACCGCTTTTAGTACACTTGAACCACCAGTTTTAGCAGCCAAAACTCCCAAAAGAATTAAGAAAAAAATGGCAAAAGCATAGATGTAATATTCGAGATTTAGTATTGGTAAAAAAACTACGACTAATAAAGGCAGAATACCACCAGCACTGAATGCAGCGCCCGATGCAAAGGCAGCTTGTAATGGTTTTGCTTGATTTTGTTCATGTATACCTAATTCGTCACGAACATGCGCTGCAAGAGCGTCGTGTTCGGTAAGTTCTTCAGCAACTTTTTTAGCGGTGCTTTGCGATAAACCACGCTGAACGTAAATTTCGGTTAGTCGTTCTAATTCTATTTCTGGCATTTCGTCAAGCTCTATTCGTTCCCTTTCAATATCGGCTTGTTCAACGTCGGTTTGTGAACTGACGGATACATACTCTCCTGCAGCCATTGAAAGCGCTCCAGCAATCAAACCTGCAAGAGTTGCAATGAGTATAGGTTCTTTTAAGTTACTAGCAGCGGCTACACCAATTGCAATACTTGCTGTAGATAAAATTCCATCATTTGCACCAAGCACAGCGGCACGCAACCAATTACTGCGATGTATATAATGGTTGGCTAAATAGTCTTCTTGCGTATTATTCATGATGTTTATTTTATTGACAGTAAATTAATTCAAACTAATTTGAATACCACAGTTACTGATGTTCCTTTTTTCAAAGTGCTGGTTATTTCAATGGTTGCATGTATCGCATCCGCGCATTTTTTAGCAATAGACAATCCTAGACCGTTTCCTTTTATGTGTTTATGGTTTAATGAATCAGATCTAAAAAAGTTTCCGAAAATCTGTTTTAAATCTTCTGATTTAATTCCAATTCCTTGATCCACGATAATACAGTGTAGTTCATTGGTAAATTGCTCAACACTTATTCTCAGTGAAGACTTGTCGTAAGAATACTTTATTGCGTTTCCAATGACGTTATTAAAAATAAGGCTGGAATAATAATGAGGAACTTTTTTCGATTCCAAGGAGTTAAAATCAACCTCAACCCTAATGTTTTTTTGAGCTATTTCGTCCGTAAAGTGACTGATTGATTCTTGAATAGCTGTTTCTATGTCAATGTGTTGGCTTTTGTGATTTGCTGACTTCTCGTCTAACCTAGCGAGCAATAGTAATTGCTCAATAGTATTTGACATACGATCAATTTCGGTCAAGGCAAATTTTATTTTTTCCTCATAATCGTCTGTGCTTCGCTTTTTTCGAATGAGTACTTCTAGCGTGCCACGTATTGCAGCAAGCGGAGTTCTCAATTCATGTGAAGCATCAGAGGTAAATTGCCTCTCACGTTCGAGTGCCATTTCTATACGTTCAAGCAAATCGTTGAAACTATATGATAATTCATAAATTTCATCTTTGTTTTGTGGTAGTGCAACACGTTGTGTCAAGTTCTTATTTGTAATTCGTGCTATGGTTTTGGTTACTTCTTTAATTGGCCGAATACCTCGACCTGCAATGAATCGTGAAACAAAATATAGTACGCTTAGAATGATAAGGAACGAAAGAATAAGGACGTTTTGGAGCTTTAAAATTACTGACTCAGCCGACTCTGAGGACATCGCAGCCAATATATACCCATTTATATTCTCTTTGTAATAGACAGGAAGCTGAACTTGTCTAATAGATCGGTTACTCAACTTAGAGTCAAAGTGCTCTTTAACCTTAGAGTCTTTAAACGACAATTGATTATATTTCAAATTTGGAGACTTATCCATTAGTCTCCCATTCACGTCAATCAGTTGAATGAAAACAGGGTTTACTTGTATTTCCCGATGTTCCCTCTCTTCCCATTCCGCCTTATTAATAAAGTGAATACTGTCTTCTTGTATTACTATTTCATGCGTGTGTTTTTCTGCTTCGTATGCCAAATCTTCATCGAGGTTTAGCATGACGGTTTGGTGAACGCCAATATAAATTGCACTAAAAATTACAGCCATTATTATAGCTGTAGCCATCATATAATACAACGCGATTCTATTTTTGAAACTGATGTTCATGGTTCCTTGGCAATATATCCAACACCTCGAACTGTTTGGATGTAGTTTTCTTTCTCTGTTAATGACAACTTTTTTCGCAGAGCATTGATGTATACATCAATTACTCCCGTGTTGTACTCAAAATGAATATCCCAAACACTTTCAATAATTCGTGTTCTTCTGCATACTTTTCCCTTATTCCTGATTAAAAATTCTAGTAAAGCAAATTCTTTTTGAGTTAATGAAACCGCATTCCCGTTTTTGTGAACTTGATGTGTTTCTGTGTTTAAAGTAATTGGGCCAAGCTCAAACACTGCATGCCCACCAGATTTTGGTCGGAGCTGAACTTTTATTCTTTCAAGAAGTTCGTCAAAGTGAAATGGTTTCTTGATGTAGTCATTAGCACCAGATTGTAAACCAAATATTGTTTCATCTACTGTATCTTTTGCTGTTAATAGAATTATCGGTGTTGTTTCGTTTTTTTTTCGATACTGTCTGCAAATTTCGATTCCGCTAGTTCCTGGTAACATCCAATCGAGTAACAATAAGTCGTAATCCTCTGTGAGCGCTAATTCTAATCCTTTTTTTCCGTCGTTGGATACATCTACCGCAAATGATTCCTCTTCCAACCCTTGCTTTAAAAACGCAGCAATACCTTCTTCGTCTTCAACGATAAGAATTCTCATGGATCAAATATCTGTCTACATGAATTAATTACCAATTAAAGTATTCTTAAGATTGGCTTAAAAGTGTTAGATACCGTCTAGATTATTTTTTGATAGTCCAATCTAATTGCTCCCCTTCAGGAGTATACTCTTGAATCATAAATTTTAGACTTCCCTCACTCTCGAAACTTACCGCTAAAAGCACGTTGCCTTCTGGTGTAAATAGTTGGCGGTAAGACAATATTTCATCAAATTCTGGCATTACCACCTCAAATCTTTTAGTCAAAATTGCTTGAGCGTCAACTTCTAAAAAAAAGAGCTTTTGGATACCTTCAGAATATATGAAATGTCCAGAACCTTGTTCAAGCTTATTGGGCAATGGGTTTGGTCCTAAATGACCATCGTTTGTTGTATTTTTCTCTAGAATAGATTTGTTTATGACGTCTCCAGAATTGGGGTCTATTAGCGTATATTGTTGAAGTTGATCATTATTTAAAACTTGAGCTAATATTACATTTTCATTAGCTTTTGATAAGTTAATTGGGTCACTATAAATGAAATTACTTAAATTTAACTTTTCATACCGCACCGTCCCTGACTTTTCTATAATGCCATAAGCTCGACGTCCTAATGGCGAGTACCGGATATAAAAAAGGGAACCATCCTCCAATTCTGAAATCCTTGGTTCCCAAGAACGAGTTTTAAGTTTACCACTAAAAGGCGGAAATCGCAATTCTAAATCAGGACTCAAACGTATAATACTCATTCCGGTCACGGAAGTAAGTCTACCTGGAGTTTGTTCCTCTTGAAAAACAGTGTCACACGTTATTACAAAGTCGCCATCCGATAACATTTTTTGATCGAAAACGTCTATTATACCTCGACCAGACTCAGGGTAATTGGGTGGATTAGGAATTTTAATTAAATCTTTCTTTTCTAAAACTGTAAATTTTTTATCCGTCAAAAATGCTGTTAACGTGGTAAAGTCATAATTCTGTTCGACAGAGGTAATAAACCAACCTCCTCGAGGTAGATATTTCAACGTTAATTCCCCTTCAAGTCCGTTGATTTCGTTTATTCTAGTTGTGTTTATTAGTTCAAGAGTGTTGCTATATGTGAGCAAAACTGTAGAATCAGTATTTTTGGTTTTAGCAATACAGTAAATTTGATTTTCGCTACCATATTGAATGGAAGAAATGACGAAGTCAACACCATTATACAACTTTATACCAGCGTGGTTTTCAAGATCATCTTTTTTACATGCACTAAAAAAAAGAACAACGGAAAAAAGAACAAAAACTAGTTTTCTATTCATTTGATTTGATTTTTCCATTCGTATCGAAATGCGTTAAATAAATTGTGCTATTTGCCTCATAACCACCAATATACTCCCCAGAATATAGTTTACACAGCACGTCATGCTTATAGTTACTGGTATACTCCTTCAAGACCTTGAATTCAGAATCGGTTTCATAAATGCCTCCAGTATTGTCGGTAAGAATGAAGTGATTGTCATACGTGGTATTTACCGAATACAGAGGCTCAAAGTCTAAGGTTATTGGGTTCCCAGTAGTGTGTTTTGAATTGATATCATAAGAGTATCGATAGGCTTTGTTTGCGGTGAAATAATTAAATGAGAAAGTGCCATTTGGCAAGGGCATTTTAAGTTGAGCAATATTATCTGGAATTAGATTATAATAGTCCCATTGCGCTGCCCTACTTTTGTCTACATCAATTTCATTTTCGGATGGGGCAGATTCGTCAAGTTCCATAAATCCTCCAGACAAATAATGATTCCAAAACACCGAGTATGTGTTGTCCATTTTAAATACTGCATTACAGGTTGCATCTGAAAAATCAAAAACATCTATGATATATGAAGCGCTGAAAATACCTGACTTAGTTAGTTTAATTGTTATACCCACTGAACCAACCCGATTGTTGTAGAAATGAGGTTTCTTTCCGGTAATAATAAATTCGGTAGTATTACCTTCAATCATATCTGTAACTATTGGTTTATGCCAGCCACCACCAGAAAAATTAAAATCACTGAATGGATACGCTGTTTCCCATTTTGTATTTCCATTTTTGTCGAAATAATGAAAATACAGAACATTTTGTTTGTCTTGATGCAAAGGGAAGGAGTCCTGGCCAAATCCATCGGATTCACCTCCAGCTAAAATGTTATCATCCCGATCTATGAGAATTTTATGTAGGGTTTCATCGTTTGGTCCACCAACCAATCTTTCCCAGAGTAAGTTAAAGTTGTTATCGTATTTAAGGATCCAAAAGTCCATATGGCTGTTTTTTCTACTTCTTGCACCAACAACAAATCCTCCGTCATTGCATGGTGTAATAGATACCAATTCAACCACTAGACTATTGCTTAAAGTAAGAACCGCAGCATCGTTTTTTGCAGGAGTTTCAGTTTTATTACACGAATAAAATCCAATCATCATGAACAAAACTCCAAATAAAATACCCTTTCTCATTTGTCTTTATTGCAGTTATCTATTTTGTAAAGTTGTCTCATCATTTCTTAACCTGTGATTCATTTTATTCACCGTACTAATGTTTTACTATTCTATGTATTGCCTCAAATTGATATGATATATTTATTGCAATAGAGTTTAAGCTAAAATCAGGATCAAAATATTGCGTCGCTAATAGAAAGTCAACATTGTCATACCTCGCTTCAGGTACCGCAAAATTCGAAATAAACCTAACATAACTAATATTTAGATCAAACTGACCTGTACCAGCAGTTTTGCTCATTCCAAACCCTAGTCTTCCTCCATACAAACTTCGATTTCGATAAGGACTAGTGCTTGTACTTGTTTGACGAGTTGTTCCATCAAATAAACTTGTTGATTGCATATCTGCAAAACTCGATATCACATAATTGTATTGACCACCTACGTCCATATGCAGCTTCCAATTCTTAAGCGTGACATACCTTCTAAAGAACAATGGAACACCGATGCTATTAATATTCTCAGTGTACGATTTCTTTGTGCCAGCAACATTGTCCATTTCTCTCACATAACCATAAGAGTTTATTGACGCTATTAGTCTTATCGCACTTGATTTTCCCAGGCGATATTCTCCTAATATGCCAGCTGTTAAACCCGATCGAGCTGTGTATGTTGACGAAATGTTTGCTGGTGAATAGTTTTTTAGTAACCTAAATTGGTTTCCAGATACTCCAGCCATGAACCCAACACTTAAGGCAGGTTCTACTCTATACTGATCCAGAACAGCTGTTAAATCCTTTGGGTCGATAAAAGGGTGTTTCTGATAATTAGGCTCAATTTGAATCATTTCAAGAGCATAATTATCAACCTTTTCTGAATTTTTGAAAAATAAGTAACATAAAGCTAAGAGTCTTGCGGCATCTAGTCGCTCATCTTTTTCAATGTTTTGCGAAGTGTAACATGGCTCTAATGTATCAATGGCCATTTGCACCAAACCAGACTCATATAGTTTACTGGCTTCAAACAATGAATTGTTGCAGTTTGATTGCGCATATACGTTAAGCGAACCAACGAATGAAATTAGTAAAATCAGTACGTACTTCATTTTGGTACCTTATAGTTTATATAAAAATGATAACCTACTGACAGTGATAAATAATCAAGTTGAATGTCATCATCGAGATAGACAAAGTCATACATCAGCAGTGAATTGTCATACCTACTTGACTCTTCAGTAATATTACTTATTGACCTACTGTACCGAGTTTCCAAACTAAAATGCCCTTTTTTTGATTTTATGTTCAATCCTAGTCCAATTAGTCCACCATACGCTAACTTTTTTCTTCTAACGTTTGACCCGTAGTGAGGTAGCTCTGAACTAACTGCCTCATTTTTTGCAATAATATTGTTATGTGAATTGACCAATACACTTGCATATGGCCCAGCAAGAATACTAAATCGTACAGGCTTATTTGTGCTGAATGAGTAGCGATACATTAGAGGAAAATCAATATATCTAAGGGATTCACTAATATCATATGAATTTCCAGACCAATCATAATTGACCTGATAATTTTTAACGTTGTAAATCATATTAAAGCCAAAACCATGGTTTAAATTTATATTGTAACCTGCTACAAGGCCAAGTTGAAACCCTCCTTTATTCGAGTACGTTTTATCATAAATAGCTGGTGTGTATAGTTTTGTAACTCTGGGTAAGGTAATGTTAGGTCCATACATAATCGTTAAACCAAAGGATAATTTAGGAATGACATCTATCGATTTTAATAAATTTATAAAACCCTTAGAATCGTAACGAGGGTTTACTTCATACGTAGGATGTAACTCAATCATACGAACAGCAGCATTTCTAGCATTTATGTCATCCTGTTTAGCTAAATAGGCTTTTGTTAATAGCTTATAAGCTTGCCATTGCACGGCGCTTTCTGTTTGACTGCAAGGTAATATCAGATTGATGGCGTCGTCAAGTTTACCTTCTTCGTAAAGTTTTTTTGCAGAAATAAGATTGTCACCGCAATCCGAATGCGCTTTAAAGCTAAAGGATAAGCAGAATGCTATAAGACTAAATCTGAGAATTATGGTTCGATGGAACTTTGATTGCACGACCAAAAATACGAATTATTTCCTGTTGACCGATAAGATCCTTAGTAATCCGTGATCGTAACTAAATGCACATGTAATGTCATAGAACCTAGCACCAACGAACTATAACATCAACGTAGAAAATTTGAATGAATTCATTGAAATAGTTAGTTGTGGTTTCTTACCTATGATACGCTGTTCAACACGCTTAATACTGCTTGACTAAATATAAATACCTTATTTCCACTTCACCTTGTATTTTTCCTTGACCGGCATATTGGTGTAGGGCAGAAGCACTCGAAAGCCAACATCAGAACTGCCACTATCAGCTAACATAAATTCCCTGTTTTTAAAATTGGGTGATTCCCAAGTACCACCTCGGATTAGTTTGTATTGTTGATGGTCTTCGTTTGTGACTTGTTCATATTTTGGAGTTAATGTTTCATAATAAATTCCAGTATCGTTGCATTGAAACCGAGACATATTTATCAGACTAACACAACAATATTGATTACCTAAATGAGTGTCCCACGCTTTTTTTACCCAAAAATAAGTCTCACGGTTAATGGCCTCAAAATCATGTTCTGGAGGTATCTCAAGTAATGGTTTTTGGTAATTGTAGTTTACTAAATATGGTTTCAAAATGAGCATATTTGGATTTTCAACTAACCCATTATAGTAGTTGTATGGATTGTTATCATCGGTTGTTTGGCTCTTATAAAAGAAATAAACTTTGGTTAGTGTTTTCTTAAAACGCTTATAGAATGAATCAAACTCAGTTTCAAAATAAAAGTTAGCCGTATCGATATATTGACGAGTGGTATCATAGCCAGCAACCCGAATAGTGCTGCCGTTTCTCGGATGCAATGACCAAAGTGGACTTCCATCGGAGTTGATACCTAATATTCTAAATTTAAGTCGACCAAGACTATCTTTTAAGTCGATTATTCCATCTTGATCGTAAATACCTCGCTGCTTTTCTGCACGGGTTTCAAAACCGATTTTGTAAAAATATTCTGGTAGACTTTCCCAATCAGTGATAGCCGTATCATGGTAAACGTCCATTAGCCACTCTTTTACATTGCCAGCAACATTGCTGGGTTTTTGAGAAATATATGGACCCTGAATTCCGTTTTGATAGTGCGTTAAATCGATTTTTTTATTTGAATTTTGATTTTTCCAGAAATGATGATAGTCTGAAATCCCTTCTAAACTATAATAACCATCATATGTTGGGCGTAACCATCGCAAAAACGGATAATTTTCTCCATAGGGATAAGAAGATTGAACTACCTGATTATTTTCTTCGTTTTTTAATAATTCCCACTCTGCCTCGTTAGGTAATCGAAATCCAGCGAATAAAATTCCGTCATCCCACGCAATAGAACGTGTTGTTTTTTTGCGCTTGTCAACATACATGGGCTTATTCCTTCTTCCCATATATTGACCATAAATAAAAGATTCTGTATTAAAGTTTTCTTCATTCATCTGATTGAAATCTTCCTCCGTAAAATCGTTTTGAATTAAGATATCTTCATTCAATCGGTCTGTTTTCCATACAAGGTAGTTTTGAATTTGATTCCATGTGGCACCTACGATAGGGTAATACGCGAATGCAGGATGCTCCATATGATAAACCAATGTCGGGTCATTAAATCGAGTGACAGATCCGCCTGAATTAAAGCGTATTTTGGCGTCTTCATACACTTCAGGATAATCGATAAATGTGTTTTTTACCCAGCTCAAATACGCGACATAATTAATATTTGGTTCTTCGCTTCGCCCAATGTAAAAGGATGGAATTTTTCCGTCACCTGGAATAAAAACCATGTCCAAAGGTGCTTGTTGTCCAGTTAGTTCATAACCTTTATAGGAGGGAACCGTATTCTTTTTACATCCATAAAAACAAGAAATAAAGACAGCAAAGAATAATACGATATGAAGTTTAGTCCTCATCTTAAAATCCTAAACTTTGAATAGTTTCAAAAACTTCATTCACAGTTATCTTCATTATGCTTTCCTTTTTTTGAACTTCGGTCGATGCATCTGTGACGTGATGAATGACTTTTTGGTTGGGATACAATGGGTAAAATACATCCTTTACTCCTGGTCCAAATAAGGCTACCAGCGGTTTCTGCTCAATCACGGCAAAATGCAACGGGCCGCTTTCGTTGCCGACAAATAATCTCGATTTACGCATGAGTACACCTAACTCCATCAGGTTCGTTTTTCCTGCAAATGAAAAGGCATGCGAAGTCAGTTTGCAAACTGAGTCAACCAATTCAACCTCATTGGGCGCGCCAATCAAAATTGTTTTCAAGTCGTACGTCTGGTACAACATAGAAATCAATTCTGCGAAACGCTCAACAGGCCATCGTCGAATCTCTTCTCGTGCACCGCAATGCATAACTATATAGTGTTTAAGGTCATGATCGACCAATAGTCGCTCGACGTTTTGTACGTCTTCTGTTGTTGGATGAAGTTTTGGTTTTATCCAAGTGTAATCTTCTGGAAATAAGTCTTTTATTGTGTCTTGATTGGTGTAGAGTTCATGAACTTGCCCACTGTCAAACTTGTTACGCAGTCTAATACTTCCGCGGTCATAATAGTAGCGACATCCACCGAAAAGGGCTTTTTTAAAAGTAGACCAATTTCCTCTGAAATCAACCTGAAGGTCATACTTTTTTTGTAAATCAACAATGTCATTTACTATGGTTTTAACGACTCCTGTCTGAGCAACTAATGCACTATTCATTGGTTTACACAATACGGTAATCTCAGCATCTGGGTATTGTTCAGCTAATGCTTCAATACAGTGAAATGTATAAATCATATCACCGATCTCATCCAACTTTACAAGTAGAATTGTGTTAATCGAACGCGATTTTTTAGGTAGCGCATTAACAACGCTTGACGTTATTGAGGTTGCAAAATAAAGGAGCTTTTCGGTGTCCACTAGATCTCGGAAATAGGGTAGAGGATTGGTTTACTTGGGCTCGCATCTGATTCGAATGATGCTATATGGATATGAAGTAAATATGTGCCGTCAACGATGTCATTATCGATGTAAGCTAATTCAGTGATTGTAGCATCTGTTCGTGGCGCATCTGGGTATTGCCAAAAAGCATGGTGTGAGAGTAACGCTCCGCCATCTTCTTCACGGTCAACAGAAGGAAGGTCGACAATTACATGTTTGATTCCGTTTTTTGCCAAATGGGCCATTAATGCTGGTTCAAAGTACGTTGGGTTAGTGCCTGAATAATGAGCTTCTTTTTTTGAAGTATTATTAGGTAAGCTCCTTAAGATGACAGACTGAACTCCAGATAAATTTACATCTGTAAGCGATGACTGTCGAATAATTGAGTCGCCGTTTTCAAGTTTTTCAGGAGTAACGCTTGCAACAATAGCCATCGTTTGAAATGATTTTAAGCAACCATTTATAGTATAACCCTCATCACAAATATGACCGACACACTCTGTGTGCGTGCCATTTCCATGAGCGTTAAACGTTATAGTTTCACAGTTGCATGCTCCACCTTGTGCCACAGAACCGACAAAGTCGCCCGCACGAAATGGTTCAAATACAGGCTGCGCTAAATAATATGCGTTTACATTGTGGTCACCATTTTTAATTGGAGTTGACAAATCAAAATACGTATCGCTGTCATATTGATACGTACTGCCTTTATGATCAAATTTGAACTTCATATTTTTTGTAAAACTCAAAAATACAGTTAGTTCTAGTTTTTGCCCTATGTGGATGGAAACAATCAAAGAGAATGTACCACTGAAAAGAAAAAAATCGTTCTTTGTAATCAATGGCATTCAATAATTATCAAGTTAAGTCAATCATAAAGGTCCTTTTACTCTGTGTGGCTTTGCTGATTGTTGCAGTTTCGCTGCTGTACACTGATAATTTAGCAAAAAAGCTTAAAGAGGAGGAACGGGTAAAAGTTGCATTGTGGGCAGAAGCAACGCGTCAAATCGCTACAATGCAAACGGATGACAATTTTGATATTACTTATGCTTTGTCGGTTATCCGTGCAAATAATACTATTCCGGTAATTGTAACCTTAGAAGATGGAACTGTTATCGCCAACAGAAACATAGATTCGACGCTTGCAGAAGATACAGAGTATATTGAAAAAACGATTGAGGTTATGAAAGAGTCGAATGAACCAATTGTTGCCGGTTTGTTTGATGATCAGAACATCATTATTTATTATGAAAATTCAATTTTGTTTACCAAGTTGAAGCTCTATCCATACTTTCAACTATTAATAATTACCATCTTTTTGCTCGTAAGTTATTATGCGTTTAGTTATTCAAAGCGATCTGAGCAAAACCAGGTTTGGGTGGGAATGAGTAAAGAAACTGCGCATCAATTAGGAACACCTATTTCATCTCTTATGGCGTGGATGGAGTTAATCAAAGTAAATGAAGGGCATGTTTCGACCGAAATAATTGATGAAATATCGAACGATATTACACGATTGGAATTAATAACCGAGCGGTTTAGCAAAATTGGTTCTGAACCAATTTTAACACCAACAAAGATGTTTGACGTTGTGAGTGAAACCGTTGGGTACTTGGAAAAACGCCTTTCAAGTCGGGTGTCTTTCGAAATAATAAATGAAACACAAGATGGGACGTGCCATCTAAATGTTCCTCTGTTTGCGTGGGTTTTAGAGAACTTGACCAAAAACGCGACTGATGCAATGTCAGGTGAAGGAGCACTTACTTACAAGATCTACGAAAATGAAAAAATGCTTTATTTAGAAGTTATAGATACTGGTAAAGGAATTCCTTCAGGAAGATTTAAAACAGTTTTTGAACCAGGATTTACTACAAAAAAAAGGGGATGGGGGTTAGGTCTATCGTTAGTCAAAAGAATCGTAGAAAACTACCACAACGGAACAATAATCGTTAAAGAGTCACTTCCAAACGAACGAACAACCTTTAAAATTACGTTAAAGAAATAATGCGTTTACTCTGGGTCTTAATCTTAAGTTTACTTGTTATTAGTGGTTATAGTCAAGTGGATATTCCAGCGAGTTTTCCAAATGGAGATGTGGCGTATGACGCATATTTACAAGCAAATTTAAAGTTTCCTGATTTAGCATTCAAAGCAAAACAGTCGGCGGAGATAAGGGTACTTGTCAGCATAGACACTTTCGGAAAAGTAGCTATTGAGAGTTTTATTTTTCCAAACACTGGGCTGGGCTTCGAAGAGGAGGTCACTAGGTTTATTGATAATATGCCATTGTGGAATCCCGCCTATCGTGATGGTGAGATCTCAACAGCTCAAACAATACTTATCTATAATTTTACGTACGAACCACCAAAAGAGGAAACGCAAAAAAAGCAAATTCCATTCTACAAAGACTGTGAAGTATTACCAACGTTTATTGGTGGTAAAGACTCTGTTGAAACGTTCTTAGAAAGTGTTTTAACTGATTCCTTTAATCAGAGCTTCGACACCATTACTGCAGAAATACAGTTTATTATTGGAGCAAAAGGTAAGGTGATTTTTGCTGAAGTTTTAACACATTCTGGAGATGTTGAGCAACGAACGCTGGTTGCAGCAATTAAAATGTTACCAAATTGTACCGCAGGAACCATTAATAACAAACCTGTGAATGTTCAGCGAAAAATGATTGTTACGCTTTATTCGGATGACGCTGATTTAGACGTTGTGGACAATTGAATTTGCCCTAGCTTCTCAAGTTGTTGACTGCTGTTACTTTTGAAGTCTTCTAAATTTTCTGACGAAACAGGTGTTGTTGGCGGTGCTTTTATCTTAAATGGGTCAACTTGTACTCCATTTTTCCAAAACCGAAAACACAAATGTGGTCCAGTGGCAAGTCCTGTACTTCCAACATATCCAATCACTTCACCTTGTTTTACATACTTTCCACGTTTAATCCCAGTTGCGATTCTGCTCATGTGCAAATACTGAGTGGTATACGTGCTGTTGTGCTCCACTTTAACATAGCGTCCATTCCCCCCAGAATACGACGCGGCAACAATTTTACCGTCACCTACTGTTCTAATTGGTGTTCCTCGTGGTGCAGCATAGTCAGTTCCTAAATGTGCCTTCCATCTTTTTTGAACAGGATGAAACCTTCGTTTCGTGTATCTCGAACTAATACGGCTATACTTTAATGGAGCTTTAAGAAACGCTTTTTTCAGACTCTGACCATTTTCATCATAATAACCTTTGTCAACGCCGTTTTCATAACTAAAAGCGTAGAATGAATCTCCGCGGTGATAAAATAAGGCAGATTTTATTTCACCAAGCTTTACAGCTTTGCCACCTACTTGATATTCGTCGTAAATCACCTTAAAAAAATCTGAAGCATCAATTCTAAAGAAGTTGACCTGCCACGCAAAGACTTCAGACATTTTGATGCCTAGCTCATACGATGTGTTTGCGTCTAAAATGCTATGATATAATGTTCTGTCGATTTTAGCATAAATACTTCGTTCAATTGTATCTACAGGTAAGTAATGCCATCTTGCTTCTGCTGAATCCCGAAAACCAATAACCAATCTATCGGTTTCATTTGCATGATAAATTAAATGGCTGGCATGTTTCTTTCCATTTTTTTGTCTATAAATCATGTTTACCCCTCGGTTGGCAATGATTTTATTTATAGGAAAAATAGAATCTGCTAACCCTATGGCTTCAAATAAAAGTGAGTCATTTGTCTCGTAATCATCAAAAAGATT
The DNA here is from genome assembly GCA_937124965.1 of uncultured Bacteroidota bacterium. Lineage (GTDB taxonomy): Bacteria > Bacteroidota > Bacteroidia > NS11-12g > UBA9320 > UBA987. Next base: position 46,387 of record CAKZLB010000005.1, on the reverse strand, counting down.
CATAAAGACTGAGTTCTTTTCAACTGAAAATGTGTCTATCAGGTCGTATTGATTGTCAATTTCGATGCTACAGTAATACGTTTTAGGCTTTAAAGCTAAAGTGTTTTCGGTGGTATCACTCACGGTCGTGGAATCATGCTGTGACGTAGTTTTGTCAGGTTTGCACGATTGAAACGAAAATAGAAGAGTACAGAAAATAATTGCGAGGTTACTAAGATTTAAGTTCTTCAAATAAGGGGTGGTTATAACGCTATCAATACAAATTATGGAACAATAATATTAAGTTTCTCGTTGAACAGATACCTTTGTATCAAACATTTGTTAACGAATTAAACACATATAGAAATGGCATTAGAATTTAATGATGGAAATTGGGAGTCAGAAGTACTTCAATCAGACGTACCTGTCTTAGTTGATTTTTGGGCAGTATGGTGCGGACCATGTAAAATGATCGGACCAATCGTAGAAGAATTAGCGAAAGAATACGATGGAAAAGTTAAGATTGGAAAAATGAATGTTGACGAAAATCGAGCAACTCCAGCAAAGTATGGAATCAGAAGTATTCCAACCTTATTAGTTTTCAAAAACGGAGAAGTAGTTGATAAATTAGTAGGTGCAGTACCTAAAAGCACGATTTCTGGAAAACTTGATGCTCAATTAGCATAACTTAAGTACACATAACAATATTATACTCAGAACGATGGTTATTTTTGTAACCATCGTTTTTTTGTGGATTTAAACAAAGAGTTACTTCGAATTGATAACCTTGAATTACTTGCAAAACAAGTAGTTGAAGGTTTTATTACTGGGCTTCATAAAAGTCCGTATCATGGCTTTTCTGTAGAATTTGCCGAGCACAGACAGTATAATTCTGGTGAGTCAACTAAAAATATTGACTGGAAGTTATATGCCAGAACGGATCGTGTTTACGTGAAACGATTTGAGGAGGAGACAAATTTACGTTGTCAAATTCTGATGGATGTTTCCTCATCCATGTATTATCCCAAAACATCCAAGAACAAGCTGTATTATGGAACTGTCGCAGCCGCGTCGATAATGCATCTTTTACGTCAACAACGCGATGCTGTCGGGCTTACAGTATTTGACGATAAAATTCAAGAACACATCCCATCAAAGTCTTCCTCGTCGCATCATTTGCTTTTGCTAAAGCTACTGAGTAATTTTTATTCAAATTCGCCAGAAAACAAAAGTACAAATGTCGCCAAGGTGCTACATGAAATAGCCGAACGAGTGCACAAGAGAAGCATGGTCATTATCTTTTCCGATATGTTTGATTCTGGAAATGTAGACGAAATGTTTGATGCCTTGCAACATCTCAAGTTTAATAAACATGAAGTGATTCTGTTTCATACGATACACCATGAGTCAGAGTTAGACTTTGACTTTGAAGATCGTCCATACACTTTCCAAGATATTGAAACCGGTGAGCAGGTTAAACTCTTCCCTTCTGAGGTAAAGGAGAATTATCAAAATCAGGTATTCGATTTTTATGAGGGATTAAAAAACAGATGTACTCAATACAAAATTGATTTTGTTGATTGTGATATTTCAAAACCAATGGACCAAATACTCTTGCCGTTTTTGGTTAAGAGACATAAAATGAGAGGTTAAAATCGTACGTGATGAAAAACAAAAAGATAGTAATTGTCGAAAACCCTTCTGAACTTGGAGCTGGCACAAGAGGACCAGCAACAGGTCCAATCGCAGTTAGACTTGAAGATAACCAATCTGGCAATACGGTTTATGGAAAGTTGAAGCACAAAACTGTTGAGAGCAGAAATCATGTCATGTGTGAAGCACCATCTAACCCACACGCTAAGTACATAGAAGAAATTAAAAATCAGAATTTAGCGTTGATTGATTCTGTTCAAGATGAACTAAAAAACAATAACTTCCCTTTAGTTATTTCTGGAGATCATAGCAATGCTCTCGGAACAATCGCGGCTATAAAAGATTTGTATCCCTCTAAGAGATTAGGAGTAATTTGGATTGACGCTCATGCTGATTTACATACTCCGTTTACAACACCGAGTGGCAACGTTCACGGAATGCCTTTGGGTGCTAGCTTGGGGGAAGGGTATCAATCTACATCTATTAACAACCCAAGTAATGAAGTTGTAAAATGTTGGCATGAACTTACCCACATTGGATCTAATAATGTACATCCCAAAATTCAAGCAAAGGATCTTGTTTTAATTGCAATTCGAGATTTGGAGGAACCTGAATGGAAAGACATTGATGATAACAAAATCAAGAACTATGTTCCTGCTCGACTTTTAAACAAAACGATGGAAGAAGTGGCTGGTGAAACATTGGCTTATTTAGAAGAATGTGACTTGTTATATATATCCTTCGATGTAGATTCAATGGATCCAGAAGTAAGCACTGGTACAGGAACGAGCGTGCCCAACGGTTTGACATTAGATGAAGCAAAGACCCTTTTGCAGGTGCTTTCAGAATCACCAAAATTAGCAGCACTAGAAATTACGGAGATCAATCCTTTAATTGATACGAACAACAAGATGGCTAAGGCTAGTTTAGATATTTTACGTCACTTAGTTAATTAGAGGCGTCTAATTAATTGAACTAAGATTCTCTATTTTTCTTCAAAAAGTACTAGTTTGAACATTTTACTGGTGTTATATTTGAGGAACTACTTACTACTTTTAACGAAAATTAATACTTATCTATGAGTCTCTATACCTCTAAAGTTGAGACGATTGCGATAGTTAACCAGTATTGCTCACTGTTTGACTCCAATCCGAACGGAATATTAGTACTAAATCCAATGCAGGAATTAGTGTACTACAATCAATCATTCACAAACCAATTTGGAGAATCACTTGAGGCGTTAATTGATCTTTTAGAAGACAAACAGGCATGGGAGACAAACACTCAGTCTGTGATGGAGTCTTCGGATGACATTGTAATAATTGACCCTAAGACAAATATTGAGTTCCGTAGTCTTCGATTAAATGGTATGGTCTATTGCATGGTGTCTATCCCAACCAATTCTACCATTAGGTTTCAGCGATTTTTTAAAGCAAAAAATGGAAACGCTATTAATGTGGCCGACCAAAAACTATTTGATTCAATTTTAGAAAATTCACCACAGGCGGTTTTAATATTAGACTATGAAAAGAAAAAGTATGTTGCTGTAAACGATAAAGCTTCTACTTTATTCGGATACGACAAAGATGAACTAATTGGAATGACCTTAGGTGACTTAAGTAGCAAGTCTAGTGATAGTGTGTCAGATGGCGAATCTGTGGCAGATCAAATGCTTAAAGGCTGTGTTTCATCGAATAAGCGTAAATCTTTCGATTGGCAAATTCGACAAAAGGATGGAACGTTACTTTCTTGTGAAATATCTGTTTTTAGAATTCCGACCCAAAATGGCACCTTTATTCGCAGCAGTGTGATTGACGTTTCACACAGAAATAAAATAACAGAACAAATCCAAGAGTCATCATTAAGCTTTGAAGAAAATGTAAATCAGGCTATCAAGAAACAACAAGAAGGTCAACTTAAAGCGTTCGTTCGAGATAGCCCAATTCCGGTGGCCATGCTAGATAGTAATATGAACTATCTTTTTGTGGCTGATGAGTGGATTAAACAATTTCCAACAAAATATAAATCCGACATTATTGGGAGGAATCATTATGAATTAAACCCAAACCTTCCCTTGCGGTGGAAACTCCAGCACAAGCAAGCTCTAAAAGGTAACTCTTCTGGAATGAAACGCGATCAATTCGTGAATTCAAATGGGGAAAATGCATGGTGCAGATGGGATGTGAAACCATGGTACCACAATGATGATACAATTGGCGGAATAATTATTTACGCACAAGACATTACAGAAGATGTATTGGCAGAAAGCAAACTGAGTGAACAAGAAAGAAAATATAAACATTTTTTCAATTCAGATTCAATTGGTTGGGTGGAAGTAAGCGCACCCAAATTAATCCCAACGATTAAGGCATGTAACTTTAACTTTGAAAAGTTAATCGCTAATCATAAAGATTGTCTAGGTTCAGTCGTGCGGTACAATCAGAAATCGGCTGACATATTTGGGTTGTCCTTAAATGGAGCTCCAGAAGATTTTGAACCGTTACGATTTATAAAAGATGGCTTTGAAGAACTAACAGCGAGATTTCTTGATGCCATCAAAAACAAGCTAGAAAGTTTTTCAGTTGAAGTGTTGATTGAAAATACATATCGTGAGGAAAGAAGCCTAAATATTAACATACATTTTTCAGACGATAACGGCAAAGGCGATTTACTTTACGCAGTTCAAGACATTACCGACCTTAAACAATCTGTTAAAGCGTTGCGTGATAGTGAAGAGCGCTATCGTACGATGTTCGATAGCAACAGTCTTGCAGTGGTTTATACTAACTATGATAAAAACATTGTAAAGATTAACGAGGCTTTTACACGAATTTTTGGATACTCCGAAGAGGACATGCAGGTGATTAAGGAGAATGACATGCTTCTTCCAAGTTATCGAGAAATGAACACCCAAATCAATGATGATTTTAAAGCAGGCGTAAAAAGATATGTGTCGTTAGAAAAAGAATATGAAGTAAAGTCAGGGAAAACGATTGTTGCACAAACTGCTTCAAGTGCACTTTATGACGATGCTGGAAGGCATTATGGAAATGTTACAATTATTGAGGACATAACAGAACGTAAAGTTGCTGAAAGACAAATCCGAAAACAAAACGAAGAGCTAATTAAGATTAATCAGGAATTAGATCAATTTGTTTATAGCGCTGCTCACGATTTACGAGCACCTATTGCTAACGTAATGGGTTTAGTAAAACTAATGCGATTGGAAGAAATTTCAGAAACGGCAACGCATTACCTAGGGTTGCAGGAAAAGAGTTTGGCCAAGTTGGATGAGTTTATTAAAAGTATAGTTGATTACTCCCGTAACTCAAGGCTAGGATTATCGAAAGATGAGATCGACATGAATGTGTTTGTAAACGACGTAGTTGATCAATACCGTTACTCTGAACATGCCGAAAAACTTGATATCACCATCAATATAAATCAAAAGGTGAAATTAATTACCGATGAAAATAGACTTTCAGTAATTATGAACAACTTGGTTTCTAATGCTGTACGTTATATGGACATAGAAAAGCCTGATTGTTATCTGAACATAGAAGTGGAGGTGACAAAAAATAATGCTAAAATTAAGGTTTCCGACAATGGAATAGGCATAGAAACAGAACATTTACACGCAATTTTTGAATTGTTTTATCGTGCTAGCTCCAATTCTAAAGGAACAGGAATCGGGCTTTACATTGTAAAGGAAACTGTTGAAAAGCTAGAAGGTGAAATATATGTTGATTCGGATTACGGAAAAGGAACTACTTTTACAGTTCAGGTTAAGAATTTTTTAGAAAATTAGATACGGGGAATGATTTTTTTGATAGATGATGATGATATTCAGAACCTAATTAATACTAGAGTAATTAGTATTGTGAATAGTGATGTTCATGTAAGAGCATTTACATCTGCGGAAGAAGCATTAAAAACTCTAGCTACTACAAGTGATGAGCCTCCACAATTAATTTTCTTAGACATCAATATGCCTAAAATGAATGGCTGGGATTTCTTGGATGATTACCAAAATAATAAGTACCCTACTAAAGTTTATATGCTTTCCTCTTCTATCAATGAAAAGGATATTAAGAAATCTGAGACTTACGATAGTGTTCACGGTTTTATTTGTAAACCACTAGTCGTAGAAAAACTTGCTGAAATACTTAAGAAAGAGAACTTGTCTTAATGCGTTTCTAATTCAGATCGCTGAGATTCTTCTAAAATAATTTTAATAGAAGTAGGGTTCGGACTATGAATTTCTTGATTGAGAACGGTTTTAATGTTTTCAATTATTGCATATGAATCACACAAATCTTCATTGCGCATCATATCGTTTAACAACGTATCTTCTTCATTTTTAGATAGTTCTGAGTAGGATAGTTGTAAAAGTTGATTTAAAGTAGAGGTGTTATTCATACGGTACTTTTAATTTGTTTACCTTCTGAACGCACCTCATTGTCTAATTATTGCAATGAAATTGATTTTTCTGTAATTATTTTTCGCATGTTGTTGAGTGCATACCTCATTCGACCCAGTGCTGTATTTATACTAACATCCGTCAGATCTGCGATTTCTTTAAAACTTAAATCACCATAGTGCCTCAAAACAAGAACTTCTTTTTGCTCTGGTGGCAGCATGTTTATAATTTGACGAACTGTGTCATCACGTTGATCTCGAATGTACGATTCTTCTCTATTGCTCTCAGAAATTTGAAATGTTCTGAAAATATCTTCACCATCTTGAGAAGTAACAGTTGGCATTCTCTTAGCTTTTCTGAAATGGTCAATAGCCAAGTTTCGAGCAATTCGAACAACCCATGGCAAAAATTTACCTTCTTCGTTGTATTTACCAGACTTAAAGGTTTTAATAACTTTTATGAAAGTTTCTTGAAATAAATCTTCTGCAATGTATTGGTCGTTAACAATTAACAAAATGGTGGTGAACACCTTGTTCTTGTGTTTGTTAATCAGCATTTCTAAACATGCTTCATTTCCTTGAATGTACTGCTTGATTAAAGCCCTATCTTTAATTTGATCTTTCATAATACCTCTTTTTGTGTTACATGACTGATAATCAGTCGGTCGTAAATAAAATTTTTAGAGTAGAGGTATAATGTATAGGCTTTTTTTGTTTAAATGTTCTACTAAAGTACAACATAGTTTTTAAATAACAAAATATTTATTAAAAGCATTAAGATAAAAAACAAAGCATTTCAGTTATTTTGTTGTTAAATAGATATGGTTAAGAGCGAGCAAAAAGTTATTGAGATTATTGGAGCCAGGATGCACAATCTTAAAGGGATTGATGTGCGTATTAAACGAAACAAGTTTACTGTGGTGACAGGAGTTTCAGGATCGGGGAAGTCTTCATTAGTGTTCGATACGCTTTATGCTGAAGGACAGCGCAGATATGTCGAAAGTCTCTCTTCATACGCTCGACAATTTCTTGGTAAACTTGATAAACCGGAGGTGGAGTATATTAAAGGCTTGACACCTTGTGTAGCTATTGAGCAAAAGGTCAATACTAGAAACCCCCGTTCAACGGTGGCTACTTCAACCGAGATTTACGATTACCTTAAATTGCTTTTCACTCGAGCGGGTAAAACGTTCTCGCCTGTTTCGGGAAATGAGGTTAAGTGTCACACTGTCCAAGATGTAATTGATTTTATTTTAACAAATTCTTCGATCGACGATCAGGTGTATATTTTGACTGAGGTAGCTTTTGAAAATGCAAAAGATCTAGCAACTGTATTAGATTTAGAAGTTCAGAAAGGCTATAGTCGACTTTTATTCAAAGAAGAAGTTGTTAAAATTGACGATTTTAAAGAAACTAAGGTTCGAGCAAAAGATTTATTGCTCCTAATAGATAGAATTATTGTTGACGAAAAAGAAGATGATGAATTCTTGCAGAGGCTAAATGACTCTATCCAAACCGCCTTTTTTGAAGGAAAAGGCACGATGACAATACAAATTCGCAAAAATGATGGTAGTGTTAACGAGAGTGAATTTTCGAACCTATTCGAATTAGATGGAATGACCTTCGAACGACCAACAATCAATTTTCTAAGTTTTAATAATCCGTTTGGTGCGTGTAAATCGTGTCAAGGTTTTGGTACTATAATAGGTATTGATGAAAACTTGGTTATCCCTGATAAAGGAATGAGCTTATTTGAAGGTGCGGTTGCGCCATGGAGGGGGGAGTCTTTAAGCAAATGGAAACGCAGCTTTATTATAGATTCTGAGTCAGAAGGATTTCCAATACACAAACCGTATATGGATTTGTCTGACGACGAGAAAGATCTTCTGTGGCAAGGAACAGAAAGTGTTCAAGGGATAAATGATTTCTTCAATTTTCTTCAAGAAAAGTCGTACAAAATCCAATATCGCGTTATGCTTGCAAAGTATCGTGGTAGAACCATGTGCCCTGATTGCAAAGGAACGCGACTGCGAAATGACTCAAACTATTTAAAGATTGTCTCAACAGAAAGTCTACCATTTCATAGTAAAGGTTTACCGAATAAAATTGCATTATCTGAGTTGCTGTTATTAACTGTGGATGATGCGATTCAATTTTTTAAAGAGTTCACTTTTGAACCAAAACAATATGAAATAGCAAGTAGACTGTTGGTTGAAGTTGTGTCAAGACTTGAGTTTTTGTCTGACGTTGGTCTGGGTTATCTTGGCTTGAATAGGTTGTCGAATTCGTTGTCTGGTGGAGAAAGTCAACGGATAAACTTAGCAACATCGTTAGGTAGTAGTTTGGTTGGATCAACATATATTTTGGATGAGCCGTCAATTGGCTTGCATTCTCGCGACACTGAACGACTAATAACTGTACTTAAGAAGCTTCAAAATGCTGGCAATACCGTTGTAGTTGTTGAACATGATGAAGAGTTAATGAACGCGGCTGATGAGCTAATAGACATTGGGCCGTTTGCAGGTACAAATGGAGGAGAGGTTGTCTTCAGCGGAACATTTAATGATATGATTGCCTCAAAAACTCTTACTGCAGATTTCCTAAATAACGTGCGAGAAATTCCTGTTCCTGAACATCGAAGAAAATGGAATAATCATGTGGAACTAAAAAATGTACGATTCCACAACCTTAGGGGTGCTAATACCAAAATACCGTTGGGAGCACTAACAGTTGTTACTGGAGTTTCAGGTTCAGGAAAAACGAGCTTAATAAAAGGAGTCTTTTATCCATTAGTGCTTAGATCGCTCGACCAGTATTCTGGTATTCGCCCGGGTGAGTCAGATGGAATTTCTGGAGACTATACACAAATTGATGCTGTAGAGATGATTGATCAAAATCCAATAGGTAAGTCATCTAGATCAAACCCTGTAACATATGTTAAAGCGTATGATGCAATCAGGGATTTGTTCTCAGAGCAAGTTTTATCAAAACAGCGAGGGTATAAAAGTTCGGTATTTTCATTTAATGTTGAAGGTGGCAGATGTGATAATTGTAAGGGTGAAGGAGAGGAGGTTATTGAAATGCAGTTTATGGCTGACTTGCATTTACCGTGTGAAGTGTGTAAAGGAAAACGATTTAAACAAGACGTTTTAGAGGTAACGTATAACGGTAAAAACATTCACGATATCCTCACAATGACTGTGGATGAAGCGATAGAGTTTTTTGACAAAGTATCGTTAATTAAAAAACGTCTAAAACCTTTACAAGACGTTGGTTTGGGTTATGTTAGCCTCGGGCAATCTTCCAATACGCTAAGTGGAGGGGAAGCTCAGCGGATTAAACTAGCTTCTTTCTTGGGTAAAAATACTTCTACCACTCACACCTTATTTATTTTTGATGAACCAACAACTGGGCTCCATTTTCATGATATTCAAAAACTACTCAAATCGTTTAACGCTTTAGTTGATCAAGGGAATACAATAATTACAATCGAACATAACTTAGACGTTGTAAAATGTGCAGATTGGGTAATTGACCTAGGTCCAGACGGGGGAAAGAATGGTGGAAACATTGTTTTTGAAGGTACACCAGAAGACTTAGTAACATGTAAAGATTCACAAACTGGGAGATTTTTAAAAGTGAAATTAGAAGGGGGTTTTCTGAACCCAGCTCTTAGAAAAAAAATGAACTGATCTTTCTATCACAAAAAAAAAGGCTGCTCACATGGGCAGCCTTTTTAGTTTATAATTCGTATTGCTATTTTAGTTTATTCTGCAGCGTCTTCAACTTCTTCTTCCGTGTTGTTTTCTACCAGCTTAATAATTTCATCTTCCAAATCCAATTCATCACCCTCCAAATATCCTGTATGAGTGTAAACTATTTTGCCGTTTTGATCAATTAGAAACGTGACTGGTGGATTTGTTACATTCATTGCTCGTTGTAATTCGCCATTAGGATCCAATAAAATATCAAAGTCCCACCCTTGTCCATCAGCAAATGGTTTTACTAATGCTGTGTTACGGCTATCGTCAACAGAAACTGCCACCAATTCTACGTTGTATTCTTCAACCCAATCATCCAATACGTCATTTATGTTTCGTAATTCTTTGATACAAGGTTTGCACCATGTTGCCCAAAAAGAAATAATAGTGATTTTTCCATTAGTAGCGTACGATGACATATCTACATTGTCTCCTTCTGTATTTTTAAGGGTGACGCTAGGTAAGCTTTGTTTGGTTGTGGTGCTGTCTTTTATTCCTGCGTTTGCAGTTACAAAACATAGACTAAGTGCAATGGCGATAACTATATTCTTCATTTCTTGTTTTTGTTAAGATAGATTTCAATTATTGTTCCAATATAGAAGTTTGCAAGTTTAAACAAATTTGAGGTAATAGCACGGTTGTGTTTAATATCTCGGTAATGAGTTGACAGTCAGTTAGTATAATTTTTTTAATCGATAATCTATTGAATTCAAATCGGATCAAAGTTGGGATATTTTTTGGTGGTGGTTCACGCGAGCGTGAGGTTTCGTTTGCTGGTGGACGTACCGTGTACGATAATTTGGACAAAGAGTTGTTTGAGGCAATTCCCATTTTTGTCGATGAATTTGGTCACCTTGTAATATTGCAGTGGGAGTATGTGTACCGTGGTACTATTCGGGACTTTTATCCACCAGTTGACTACTTACCTAAATCAGAAAATCAGTTCCAGATTTATTCTGAAAGTCTTTCTTTGGATCGGACTTCAAGGTTGGAAATGTTGTCGACTATCGGCGAGCTACTTTCGCCGGAAAGGCTGGTTGATACGATAGATTTTGCTTTCCTTGCTTTGCATGGAGAAGGTGGTGAAGATGGTACTATTCAAGGTTTGTTGGAGTGGTATGGGATTCCGTATTCTGGGTCAGGAATTTTACCGTCATCTATTGGCATGAACAAGGCCATTCAGAAAGAGTGGATGGTTTCAAAAGGATATGATAGTCCAAAGTTTATACGTGTACGAAAATCCAATTGGTTTGCTGCGAAGCAATCTATCTATGAATCAGCAACCAGGGAAGTCGGATTTCCATTAGTTGTTAAGGCCGCAAATCAAGGTTCTTCAATCGGAATTACAATTCTAAAAGAAGAAGGATTTGATGATTTTAATAATGCTCTAAATACAAGTTTCTTTAGAGACTCGTTGACCAAAGAATTTTGGGAGAGTTGTGATAAAGTTCAATTTATACGAGAACTGTCGGATATAAGAAGTTCGCTAGGTTTTCCACTGTTAATTGACGGTTTGAAAATTGACCATCCAGAACTCGCTTTAGTAGAAATTGAAAAAGGTTTTAAGCAAAAAGATCTATTACATTTAGAGGCGTGTCGGGGAGAAATAGAGGTAGTAATTGAGCAGTTTATTGAAGGTCGTGAATTTAGTTGCATTGTTATCCGCACTGACAGCGGGGAAATTGTAGCATTGCCGCCAACTGAAATTGCAAAGTCGACCAACTTTTTTGATTATAAATCTAAATACTTGCCAGGGTTATCACGGAAAATTACACCGATTGAACTTCCCGATGAAGAAATCGAAAAAATTAGAACATCATGTTCGTCGCTTTTCAATGATTTAGGTTTTAACGTTTACGCACGAATCGATGGGTTTTACTCGAAAGATCAACGCATATTGTTGAACGATCCGAATACTACATCAGGCATGATGCCATCTTCATTCTTTTTTCATCAAGCAGCAGAAATAGGTCTAAATCCAAGCCAATTTTTAACCTTCATTATTCGCAAGTCAATTGCAGAGCGAATAGAAACGGCGCCCTCTTTCATTGGTGCTGCAGCTCTATTGCAGACCTTGGATAAAGCTCGTAAAGAAAACCAGAAAAAAGTATCTCAAAAAACTAAGGTTGGAATTTTAATGGGGGGATATTCCACTGAACGCCATATTTCCGTGGAAAGTGGTCGAAATATTTTTGAAAAATTATCTTCCTCTACCAAATACCAACCGATCCCCATTTTTTTAACTGGCAGCTCAGAGCACCATAGGTTATTTACCTTGCCCGTTAATATAATGTTAAAGGACAATGCGGATGACATTAAGGCAAAAGTTGAACAGTTTCATAAACCAGAGATTCTTAATAAGATAATTGAAGAATCGCAGGAAGTAATTGACGGGTATACTTCTGAGGCACCAATATTTGAGCCGAAGGAAATCTTATATGAAGATTTGAAATCACTTTGTGATTCTGTGTTTATTGCGCTTCATGGTAGACCAGGCGAAGATGGAGAGGTACAAAAGAGACTAGATAAACTTAGTATACCATACAACGGCAGTGGTGTAAAGTCAAGCTCTACAACAATTGATAAATTCAAAACCAATAAGATCCTTAGGGAAAACGGATTTTTAGTGGCTGATGGGTTGTTGGTGCAGAAGAACGAATGGAAGAACACAAAAGCTGAAGTTTTAAGTCAAGTCAAGAACATGAAGTTCCCGCTTATAGCAAAACCATCAGATGAAGGCTGCAGTAGTGCGGTTAAAAAGCTAAAAAGTATAAAAGATTTTGAGGATTATGCTGAAGCTACTTTCAGAGAAACCGCAGTAGTAGATGATTCTTTAAGAGTATCGCTTGATATTCAGGATAAGGAGGAATTTCCGCAAAAGGACTATTTTTTAGTTGAACAATTTATTCAAAAAAATAACGCTTCCCATTTTCTTGAAATTACTGGTGGTCTTTTAACTAAGTACAAGAACAAAACGGTAGAATATGAAATATTTGAACCATCAGAAGCATTAGCCGAAGGTGAGATTTTGTCTCTTGCAGAAAAGTTCCTTGCAGGTGAAGGACAAAACATTACGCCAGCAAGATTCGCAGCAGATTCGGATCTCAATAGTTTCGTTTCCAAAGAAGTGCGAAAAGTGCTAAAAGCTGTGGCAGAATGTTTGGAAGTTGAGGGGTATTGTCGAATTGATGCATTTGTTCGAGTTTTCGAGAATAATAAGGTCGAGGTAGTTATCATTGAGATAAATTCGCTACCTGGAATGACACCCGCAACATGCATATATCATCAGGCCGCAATCAACGGATATAAACCTTTTGATTTTATAGATGAAATATTGACCTTTGGGGCAGAACGAACTGCACATATAAACAGCTGATATGATTAAACCTATCAAGACATTAGTGCTCATTGCATTGACCACAGCCTTATTAGTAGGAGGGGTTTTGCTCTTTATCCATTACTACACAAAACATGATCAACCACTTGTTCAAGTTCCGGCAATAGAAGGTTTGCGAATGGATAAAGCAATTCGAATCTTGGAAGATGGTGGTTTTACCTATGAGATCACAGATACCGTTTTTAGAGACGGAATACCACTTCTGTCAATAGTTGACCAAGTTCCGGATGCCGATTTTGAGGTCAAAAAAGGAAGAAAGGTGTACCTTGTGTTAAATGCAGATAAGGTTCCAGATGTTGAAGTACCTGATTTAGCTGGTAAAACATCTTTCACGCAAGCCGAAAGAATATTAAAAAATCGCGGATTGACTGTTGGGAGAAAGATTGAAATTGAACTAGAAGAAATTAAAGATCCAGATAGTGAAGTTGTCTTAGAGCAAAAATATTCTGGTCAGGATAAAGTTATTCCCGCAGGAACAAAGATAAAACGAAACTCAAAAGTTGATTTGGTTGTAGGAGTAATGATTAAAGATATAATCGAGGAAGAAGAAGGGTTAGAAAGCGAACCTGAAAATCTTATCGATTAATTTTTAGGCGGTTCCAAAAAAAAATGTCAAAAAAATATAACGCATAGACAACGTTTAATTTGCGTTGTGCGTCTTACTTTTGTTCCAATGACCAAAACTCTGATGCGCCACACCATTTTCGCTCTGATTATTTTCCTCTGTAGCAGTGTTGCGTACGGTCAAACTGTTGCTGATTTTGGTGCAGATACAACCTCTGGCTGTACACCAGTTACTGTCAATTTTAAAGACAAATCTACCGGAAACATTGTATCTTGGTATTGGACATTCGGAAACGGCAACACGTCTACCAAGCAAAACCCTTCTGCGATTTTTTATAAACCTGGTACGTATACGGTTACGTTAAAAATTACCGACGATAAAGGTAAAGTTGAGACAAAAACAAGGTCGACGTATATTGAAGTCTTCGAGCTACCAGTAGCAGATTTTACACCTTTGAAAACCTCCGGTTGTGCGCCATTGGCTGTACCTTTTAGCAATAAAAGTAAGAAAGGTACTGGTGCGATAAATGATATAACATGGGATTTTGGAGATGGTAATACACTGAACTCTACAAGTGGTTACCATGTTTACAAGTTTCCGGGTAAGTACTCGGTGTCTATGCTTGTTGTAGATGCAAATAAGTGCGAAGACAAGATTAAAAAAGACAATATTATTGAAGTTTGGCCGGTTCCAGAAGTAGATTTTGAAGCTGATGAAACGTATGGTTGTAACCCACCATTAAAAGTAGCCTTTAAGAACTTAACCAAGAAAGGCGGTTCAGGCTTTTCATATTCATGGGATTTTGGAGATGGAAATACTTCGACATCTGAGAATCCAACACACGAATACAAATCAAACGGGAGTTACACCATAACCTTAACAGTTACTAATAGCAATGGTTGTAAAGGTGTAATGACTAAAAAGTCATTTATTAATATAAACCCAATAAATGTAGATTTTGATATTAGTAGCACTGCTGGTTGTGCTCCGATGGAAGTTACATTTACAAATAAGACAACACCTGATATTAATGGTTTGTCGTACTCATGGAAATTTGGAAATGGAGACAAAGCTCAGACAAAGCATGCTGTAACTACCTATGATAAGCCTGGGAGTTATGATGTTGTTTTAACTGTCTCCAAGAATGGAAAATGTACTCAAACAAGAACGTATGCAAATGCGGTAATAGTAACACCTAGTCCAAAACCTGAATTATTTGTTGAAGACACCACTTCTTGCTATGTTCCGTTTAATGTATTAGCAGAAGATAAAGGCTCTGGTAGTACCAGTTGGACATGGCTTTTAGATGGACAACCAGTGACTACAACTCAAAAAGCGACAATTTCTATTACGTCTTTTTCAGCGCATGTAGTTTCTTTAATCACAAAAAACAATTATGGCTGTGTATCAGACACATTTACTAAATTAATTCAAGTTCAACCTATAGAAGTATCTGCAAGCCCAGATACATCTGGTTGCGCACCATTTGATGTTGTGTTTAATAATACATCAAACCTTGATGAGCATAAAATTGCGTCACAAACATGGGATTTTGGAGATGGTACGACAAAAGAAATTAAAGGAGAATCTCCAACGTCAGTTACTCATAGCTACAAGGAACCAGGCACATTTGTAGTTACGCTAAAGGTTGTAACAGACGAAGGGTGTGAAGGTGAAGTAACGCTTTCTATAAAATTGGGTAAAAAAAGAAAGCCGAAAATTGAAACAGGAATAGATACTCTATGTAATGCATCGCAAGGTCTTATCTTAAATAAAACAGACACTGAGCTGAAAGATTCTATCGACCGCATAGTTTGGAAACTGTTATCAAAGTCGGGTGAAACAAACCACGTAGATTCTGCAAAAAGAAATCAGTTCGGATTTAAATGGAACTTCCAGTTTGACGTTAAAGAAAAAGATACTGGTTATTATGACGCCATGCTTGTAACTGAAGATAGGGGTTGCTTTGATACCACTATCCTTGAAAATAGAATATATATTCTTCCTCCAGTTGCAAAACTTAAAACTCTCCATGATACATGTTCTAATGACATCATGATTTTGGCTAATATCTCTAAGCACTACGATAGTGTTCATTGGGTTGTGAATAAGTCATTGTTTTATGACTCCATAATTCGTATTGGGACTGATACTGCAAAACGTGCGAAGTTGTTAGCCTTTAATTCTACTTCGAAATGTATTGATTCTGTAGAGTATAAGTTTGAACCAAAACAAACGTTTAGTGGTGGATTTACGTCCAACGGAGACTTATGTGCACCTACAAAGTTTAATTTTACTGGAAGTGCTTCGGAAAGCTATCTAGCGTATTTGTGGATTATTAACGATACTGACAGCTTTTTTACTCGTCGTATCTCAACAGAGTTTCTACAACCTGGGAAGCAAAAAGTATACTATCGTGCAACCGACACATCGGCTACTGGTGGTTGTGCTCGAGCGATGGAAATTTCTTATGACATTACCGGTCCAATAGTGGAGGGAGCGATGACAGGTAAACCAGGTTGTGGTCCGATTAACGTGTACCTTTCTACTTCATCTGACCCAAAGAATTACTCAAGCCTCACATGGAATATTGGTAAATACACAATACCAATAGGAGCGGATGGAAAAGATACATTTGAATTATTTCAACCGGGACCTGATAATGGTAAATGGCCTATTTCGTTGATTGGAGTAGATTCTAATGGATGTAAAGGCTCTAAAGATTTTGAAACTGAAGTGTACGGGACTAAAAATGCAACACTCAAAATTACACGATTTATAGATTGCAGTGGTTTAAAATATATTTTTAGCCCTCTTTTTGAAACACCTGTAAAAGATGAGAATTGGAAATATAGTTGGGATTTCGGAGACGGTGAGACGTCATATCTCAAAGTAATATCCCACACCTTTAAAAAGCCAGGAAAGTATGTAGTTCGTGTATATATGACGGACGAAAACAATTGTGTGACAAGGTTACAAGATACCGTAGACATTGCTGATGAGGTTTTAACTGCTAAATTTCATGCAGACAGTTTAATTACCGATTGCCCACCACTTCATGTTGGATTTGAGGATCGTTCTACCTTAAATTCATCACGAAAGATAGTAAGTTGGCAATGGGATTTTGGTGATGGTACAGGATCTCAAGAACGCTACCCTAAAAAGTTATATTTAAAAGCCGGTTCATACGATGTTAGCCTTAAGGTTGTTGACGAATGGGGTTGCGTAGATTCGTTTAAATACCCAGGTTTTGTATTGGTAAGAGGTCCAGTTGGCTCTTATGTTTTTGACAAAACTGAAGGATGTGTTCCTTTGGATGTAACATTTACTGCAGATACAAGTAGGTGTAGCGGATTTACGTGGGATTTTGGTGACGGAAACATTCTTAAAAATCAATTAAAAGTTACGCATACTTATCAAGACACTGGGCGGTTTATTCCGTTGTTAACGCTTTCCGATACATTTGGGTGCACATATACGCATCCACCAATTGATACGATTTATGTGTATCCATTGCCTGTGCCTGATTTTGGAATGTCAAGACCATGCCCTGGTGTTCCAACCTTGTTTAGCAACAATAGTTGGCCATATGGGAGTTTAGCAAATGTGAACTGGAGCTTTGGTGATGGTCAGACGAGTACCGACTTTTACCCTAAAAATATTTACGACGTAGGAGGGAAGTATCCTGTAAACTTGAAAGTAACAACGCGTCATGGTTGTACAAAAGACACAACCAAGTTTGTAGAAATCAAAAAAATAAACGCTGACTTCTCGACAGAATCCAAAGAAGTTTGTGTAGGTAGTAAAATTAACATTGTTGACCAATCAGAAACAGATAGTAAAATTGTTTCTTGGCAGTGGACAATTAATGATACTTTTCAGTATGGTGGTCAAAACCCTAGCTTAACTTTTTCTGAGGTAGGTCCGGTTAAACTACAGTTAATTATAGAAGATGATATTGGATGCACAGATACGTTGTTAACCAACAATCTATTAAGGGTAGGGGATACAATACCACCCATTCCTACAGATTTACTTCGGGTAAGTGTTGTGAATGACTACTCATATCTTGCAGATTGGAAACGAAGTACTATTCCAGATTTTAAGAGTTATCTTGTTTATCGAGAAGACAATTTATTAGAGGAGATTTATGATCAGGACCGATTAACAGCAACCATCGGTCAAGTAAATACATTACACAATGTGTATTGCTCAAGAGTTGCGGTTCGAAATTCGTGTGGTCTTATAAGTCCGGTACTTCCGGATGAAAACGACTGCACGGTTGAGGTTTCAGCAAAAGGAGAGCTCAATCAAAGTAGACTAAATTGGAACGCATACAGCGGATGGGAAAATGTTGAGACATACTTCATTTACAGAGCAGACGAGGAAGATGTTAAAGATTATCGATTGATTGATTCTGTAAACGGTAATACGTTTGAATACATTGATACGAATATTTTGTGCTACCAAAAACATCGATATAAAGTTTTAGCGAAAGAACTTAAAGGAAACAACCAAGTTAGTTGGAGTGATACCTGTGAAGCTACTCCGATATACGTTAATTCGCTGCCACCGAATGAGTTGGTTCGGGCAACTGTACAACATGATGACTACGTGCGTATTGAGTGGCTACCAACTCCTTACAGCAAAATGCCAATTGATCACTATATTCTTGAGAAGTCATTTGACGGAAATACTTATAGGGTAATTAACAATAATGTAAGCGCTAATGTATTGGATGCTGATGATAAGGCTGTGGAAGTAGATAGCCAATCGTATTTTTATAGAGTTAGGGCTGTAGATGTTTGCAAAGATGAAGCACCTTATAGCAATTTAGCAAAAACAATTTTGCTTAAAGCTGATACTGGGAAGTTTCAACGACCTGTGTTGCGATGGAGTTTTTATGAGGGTTGGGATGTTGGTGTAGACAAGTATGAAATTCAACGAAAAGAAGAAGATGGGAGCTTTTTCTCACTGGGATATACGGACTCTGGAAATGATTCAGTGTTCTACGATAAACAAACGCGGCTCAATGAACGACCACATTTCTGTTATCGAATAATAGGTCACAAGAACAATGTTGAAAATAAACCACAAGTAATAAGTATCTCTAACGAAGACTGTATAGATGTTCACAGTTGGTTGTATGTTCCAAATGCATTTTCACCAAACAGCGATGGACTGAATGATTTTTTTGTTACACCAGGCTGGTACATTAAAGATTACCATATTTCAATATACACGCGATGGGGTGAAAAGATTTTTGAAAGCAATTCACTTTATCAAAGTTGGAATGGCCAATATAAAGGGGAAGTTGTCGAGAATGAGGCATATGTTTACATCATAGAAAGCATTGGAATAGACAACATTAAACGTAATTACAAAGGCACTGTAACCGTAATACGGTAATAAAACAGTAGAATGTTGATTGTCAATCGTTCGTCTTATTCTTATTTCAATAAATTTGCCGCAATAAGCGATTTTTTAAGTCGTTGATATTCAAAATGGACGTAAGAATGGGAGTTAATAAATGGATCTGTGTTACACTATTGATGACTTTATCTGCCATTGTAAGCTTTGGCCAGATTGGTTTAAAACCATTACAATGTAATCCCGCAATCCAGTCGTATCTTAAAGAGCATCCTGAATATCAATGGAATCAAAAGAACAAACACGCTAAATGGGGTACTGATGATACACTGACTATTCCATTTTTTGAGGATTTCACATCCACGTTGATGTACCCTGATTCTTCAAAATGGCAGGATAACAATGTATATGTCAATCGCAGTTTTGGAGTGAACCCACCAAGTTATGGCGTAGCTACTTTTGATTATCTAAATTCCGAGGGATTGCCATATACTTCAATAGAAAAAGAATCTATCGATTATGGTGATACACTAACCTCGCAATACATAAACCTTTCTGATTCTGCAGGAATATCTTATGCGTTAGGGGATTCGTTTTATTTTAGTTTCTATTATCAAGCCAGTGGGTTAGGGGACTTTATCACAGAAAACGATTCAATAAAACTATTGTTTCGAGATAATCAAGGCAAGTGGAATCATATATGGGGTGTGAATGGTAGTGATGATCAACAATTCAAACAAGTCATTATTCCAATTTCAAATGCTAAATATTTACATACCGGTTTTCAGTTTCAATTTGTGAATTTGACCCATCGTTGGGGAAATAACAACCATTGGCATTTAGATTATATCTATCTCAACAAAAACAGAAAGTTTAATGATGTTTTTTACGACGATTATGCAATTGAAACAAGCCCGACGTCATTGTTAAAAAATTTCTACGAATTACCATACGATCATTTTTTGGCAGACTTAACAGAAGCAGCAGACTCGATATATTTTGGAGTGACCAATAGAAACAATGCAATTATAAATGCAGAAGTGCGGTATCAGGAATTGTCAAACGGTGTAAGTTTAGTAAATACCAATTTTGCCGACAATGCTGGAAACGTACCTGCAGATGGTTTTATTGAACGTAAAGTAAAATCGTATGACTTAACTGGTTTATCGGGGTATCCGGTAGTCATTACTAGAGATTATTATGTTCGCGAATCTGGTAGAATAAATTCAGTGTTATTTCAAGGAAATGATAAGCTTACCACTACTCAGACTTTTGGTCGACATTACGCATACGACGATGGAACTGCTGAGTCTGGTTTTGGCTTTAATGATCTTAGGTCAGAAGAAGGACGAATTGTATTGGCCTTCGATCTAAAAAAAGCAGATACCTTACGAGCTGTTGATTTTATGTTAACGTACAACACGCAAGATGTTGCACGTCAGCGATTTATTTTTGAGATATATACAGATATTGAGATCAATGGTGGATCGGATGTTATGGTGTTTTCAAAATCATTTGTTGGACAAGATATCTACGATGGAATAACAAATAGAGGTTTTTTTACCATTCCATTAGACTCAGCTATTCCTCTAGAGAAAGGAACGTTTTATGTTGGGTGGAGCCAAGATCAAGACTTTAATCTAACCGTTGGTTTTGATAAGAATAATGGGAATATTCGTTCAAAAGAATTCAATAAGAATATATATTTTAATGTAGGCGATGGTTGGATACAAAACTCGAACAAGGCTCTTGTTGGTGCACCAATGATACGACCAATAGTTGGAGCGGAAGATCCATGGCTCGCATCAGAGAACACCGTCAGACAGAATAGAAGTCTTGCAGTTTATCCAAATCCTGCAGAAGGTAAAATTACAATCACTGAAGACATTGAGTCTTTGACTGTGCTGAATTCGCAAGGTCAAGAAGTCTCAGTTTACAAAATAAACGAGTCAACGTATGATGTAAGTCGGTTGACTTCTGGACTTTATTTTATTACTATTACCACAAAACAAAACGAGCGCTTAAGTGCTAAACTTATTAAACAATAAAACATGACTGGAGACATTACCGTAAATGAATTAAAGGAACGTTTAGACAAAGGAGAAACGATTCATATTATTGATGTACGTGAGCCGTGGGAATTCGAAGAATTTAATATTAATGCGAAATTAATTCCATTAGGAGACTTACAGGGGAGATTAGATGACCTTGATGAGTGGATGGAAGATGAAATTGTAGTTCATTGTAAGTCAGGTGGTCGCAGCGCAGCAGCAGTAGACTATATGACAAAGCAAGGTTTTAAAAATGTACGTAATTTGGTAGGCGGAATGATTGCTTGGCAAATGCAAAACCCATCGTAAATGCAACACCGAAAATCCATCTGGGTTTTTGGAACTTTGGCAATTGCCATTGTGTTTTTAACACAATTTTGTAATAGTCCACAAACTACCGACGCAGTTGGATACTTAAATCATAGTGATTCTGCTCATTACGTAGGAATTAGTACGTGTGCTCAATGTCATTTGGATAAAGTGCAAACGTTTTCCCACACGGGTATGGGAATGAGTTTTGATACTGCCTCTAAGTCTAAAAGCAGTGCAAACTTGACTACGAATCATGTTTTATACGATTCTGCAACTAATTTTTATTATTACCCTTTCTGGAAAAGTGATAAGCTTTATGTGAAAGAATTTCGCTTGGACGCTAAGGATACTGTTTATTCAAGAACCGAAGAAATTACATACATCATAGGCTCCGGGCAGCACACCAATAGCCACTTGGTTAAAAAGGGAGATTACATAGTTCAAGCCCCTTTCACATGGTACGCTCAAAAGGGTCAGCTCGATTTTCCTCCAGGCTTTGAAAATGGAAATAATTCACGCTTTAGTAGAGTTATCGATCAAGAATGTATGAGTTGCCACAATGCGATGCCTACTATGAAGCCAGGCAGTATGAAAGCATTTACGTATGTCCCCAATGGAATTGATTGTGAGCGATGTCATGGACCGGGGAGTATTCATGTCAACTTCCGACGAACTGGTGAATTGCCATCAACCGATATCGACTATACTATCGTAAATCCATCGAACTTACAATGGGAACGACAAATTGATGTTTGTCAACGGTGCCATTTACAAGGAAATAATGTCTTAAAAGAGGGAAAGAATTTTACCGACTTTAGGCCCGGAATGGTACTATCGGATATCTTTGAAATCTTCCTACCTGAGTATGAAAACGGCCAGTTGTTTAATATGGCAAACCATTCAGATAGGTTTCAAAACAGTAAGTGTTTTATCCAGTCGAATAAATCAGGTATGTCGTTTACCTGTATAAGTTGTCACAACCCTCATGTTAGTGTGAAAAATACTGCAACCGCTGAATTCAACAAAAAGTGTGAATCGTGTCATAGCTCAAGTTTAACAACTTGTTCAGAGCAACTTAAGGTTAGAACGCTGAAAGGCGATAATTGTGTTCTGTGCCATATGCCATCAAGTTCAGCAGAAGATATTCCTCATGTAAGTGTGCATGACCATAAAATTGGCATTTATTCAGAAGGGTATGAACCTAAAAATGATGGTGAAGTAAAAGGGTTGTATAGCGTTAATAATGATAACCCATCTAAAGAAACATTGATTAAAGCGTATTTAACGTATTTCGAAAAATTTGATCCACTACCTATTTATCAGGAAAAAGCAAAAGCGTTGTTGGATGAATCAGAGTTTCCGACGTTGAAAGTTCATTATTATTATCAAAAACAGCAATGGCAAGACATTGTAACATTAGTTGAGAAAACGGAAATTGCCGATGTGAATGGTGTGACAGCATACAGAATTGGCAAAGCATATTCTTCGATAGGTAACATTGTTATGGCTATAGACTGGTTGAAATTAAGTGTTTTAAAACAACCTACGGAGTTTGCGATTAAGAGTGAGCTTGGCTCAAATATGCTAAAAATTGAGGACTGGGAAAGCGCAGAAAGCGTATTAAAAGAATGTATAAATCAATATTCTGAATATACTCCAGCTCTGAATAACCTGGGTTATCTGTATATCCGAACAGGCAAGTATGCACAATCGAAAAAGTTTCTAACACGCGTTTTAGCATTAGATCCAGACAATATTAAAGCTATTGAAAACTTTGTGTTGTTATACTCTGTTATTGGAGATAAAGAAAGCGAGCTATTTTGGTTGCAAAAATTACTTGAGCGCAAACCATATTTTAACAAAGCGAAGGAGCGTTTTTCACAGCTTAAAGGTAAGGGATAAATAAATTTCGAACTTATCTTTGACAAAAATTAGAATCACATGGCGATTATTATAACAGACGAATGTATAAACTGTGGGGCATGCGAACCTGAATGCCCAAATAATGCAATATATGAAGCTGGTGCCGAATGGTCTGTAGCAGATGGAACAGGGGTTAAGGGGACATATACGTTGATGGGAAATGTTGTTACCGATGCGGATGAAAAACATCAGCCTGTTTCAGATGAAGTGTATTACATTGTACCAGACAAGTGTACTGAGTGTCAAGGTTTTCATGAAGAGCCACAGTGCGCGGCGGTTTGTCCAGTAGATTGCTGCATACCAGATATAAACCATGTTGAAACCGAGGAAGAATTATTAGAGCGAAAAGCTCGATTACATTTATAGCAATGGCTGTACAAGGCCAATGTAAACTTTCTGTTATTCCAGTACGATCAGAGCCTAAAAGTCAGGCTGAAATTGTAACACAAATTCTATTTGGCGAAACCTACATTGTACTTTCTAAAACTCCGGAATGGCTAAAAGTTAAAATGGACTTCGATGGCTATGAAGGATGGATTAGTGAAAACCAATTTTCTTCCGATATTGTTGAGTCTGATGATCTCGTATCTCGACCGTTTGTTTTAGATAGAAACACCGTTTTGCCAATGGGATCTGAAATTTCAGGGAAGAATGAGAGTACTGAGGTACCAAAAGCAAACGTCATAAAAATTGCAAAGTCATTATTAAACAGTCCTTATTTGTGGGGTGGTCGCACATTTATGGGAATAGATTGCTCAGGATTTGTTCAAGTAATTCATAAGGTAATTGGTGTTTCGCTACCAAGAGACGCCTCACAACAAGTTACTATAGGAGAAGAGGTATTGTTTGGTAATCAAAAGGCGGGAGACTTAGTATTTTTTGTCAATGAGAAACAGCGTGTTAATCACGTTGGCATGATGATAAACCAACGTGAAATAATTCATGCGTCAGGCGGCGTTCGGATAGATGACCTAACGGTTAAAGGAATTGTTCACAGTGAAATTCAAAACCTTACCCATTCGTTGTTTCAAATCAAACGAATAAGATAAAATTTGCATAATCATAGTGTTTTGGGCATATTGCGTGACCTAAACAATTAGTATGAAACGATTCCTCGGACTTATTTTATTTTTCACACAATCAGTTTTACTATTTGCTCAAGAAACTGCCTCAAAAGGCTTGGACGAGCGGATAAATAACAAGTTTACACCAGTTTCTAAAGCTTGGTCTGACTTTGTTTTTTATTCCGTCCCAATTACAGAAGATGTTAAAATGCCTTTAGTCATTATTTTGTTATTGGCTGCCGGTTTAATATTTACAGTTATTTTTAAACTCGTAAATGTTAGACGTTTTCCAACATCCATCAATATTGTTCGAGGTAAATATGATGATTTAGATCATGTTACCGTAGATCCTATGGCAGGTGATGTTACACCTGGTGGAGACTCGATTGAAACAATTAGAGTGGAAGGTCATGATGGAGAGGTATCCCATTTTCAAGCATTAACTGCCGCGTTATCTGGGACTGTTGGTTTAGGGAACATTGCTGGGGTGGCCATTGCAATTTCGCTGGGAGGTCCTGGTGCAAC
The DNA here is from genome assembly GCA_937124965.1 of uncultured Bacteroidota bacterium. Classification (GTDB taxonomy): domain Bacteria; phylum Bacteroidota; class Bacteroidia; order NS11-12g; family UBA9320; genus UBA987. Next base: position 21,368 of record CAKZLB010000005.1, on the reverse strand, counting down.
TTTTTGGATGATATTGGCTGGTCTTCTAGGAATGTCTTCTAAGTTCGTTGAATGTACTTTAGGGGTTAAATACCGCGACGTAGGATCGGATGGTACTGTGTATGGAGGTCCATCATATTACTTAAAAAAGGGACTTGCAGAAATTGGAAAAGGTAAACTCGGTAAAGTATTGGCTATCATTTTTGCGATTATGTGTGTTGGTGGTTCTTTTGGTGGTGGAAACATGTTCCAAGCAAATCAAGCAGCTAGTCAGTTTAATGATATGTTAGGAGCTAGTTCAACGTCTGCAGGGGTTATTTTTGGAATTATAATGTCCGTTTTAGTTGGGATAGTAATTATTGGTGGCATAAAACGAATTGGCAGTATTACTGAGAAAATTGTACCTTTTATGGTGGGAATTTATTTTGTAGCTGCAATAGTTATCATCGCTATGAATATTGGTAGTGTTGGTTCTGCATTTTCTCAAATAATAGATGGTGCATTTAATGCCAAAGGTATTACTGGTGGACTCTTGGGTGTGTTGATTATTGGTTTCCAACGAGCGGCATTTAGTAATGAGGCTGGTGTTGGTTCAGCGGCAATAGCGCACTCGGCGGTGAAAACTAAATACCCAGCGTCGGAAGGTTTAGTTGCTTTGTTGGAGCCGTTTATTGATACTGTTGTGGTTTGTACTATGACAGCTTTGGTTATCATTATTACAAATGGAGATGGAAGTATTATGACCTATGGAGTAAAGTCACCAGATGGTGTGTTAGCAACTAGTAAAGCATTTGCTTCTGTTATTCCGTGGTTTCCGTATGTATTAACAACAGCTGTTGTTCTATTTGCATTTTCTACGATGTTGTCGTGGTCGTATTATGGACTTCAAAGCTGGATGTTCCTATTTGGTCGCTCAAAGAAGTCAGATTATTCGTACAAGATATTGTTTTGTTTATTTATAGTTGTTGGGTCTGCGGCAAGTTTAGGAGCTGTGACGGATTTTAGTGACGCTATGATCTTTGCGATGTCTGTTCCAAATATTATTGGATTATTTCTACTTTTCCCTAAGGTAAGGGAAGAATTAAACAGATATTTGCAAGCAATTAAAGCAAAGAAATAATGGGTGAGGCTTCTCAGTCTTTTAAAATATTACTAATCGCTTCTGAAATACTGGTTCCAGTAATCGTTTTTGTTGGTGCGTATTTTATATTAAAACCGACATTCATCAATAACACGAAGGTGAATGATGACGATGATGATTCAGAGGTCTTAGATAAGTTAGATGACTAAGAATTGATTATTCAGTTACTTTATCTAACCATTTTGTTAAAAAGCATTTTTTCTTTTGCTTGACTTTTTCATCAACGACCACTGGTTCGTCTTGCTCTTCCTCAGTTTTTGGCTCAATGTCGTTCATTACAAAATTTAGTTCCTTCATTAAAATGGGAGCTGTCATAAATCCGATTAAACGGAGTTGAACAGCCTCGTCAAAGGGATCAATAAGCAACATCGAAGGATATTGATTTACATTGAATTTTTCTTTAACGTCCATTCCACTGAACTGGTCAACATCTATTTTCAGTGATATTGCATTTGCTTTCAGATAGTCACCTAGTTCGACATCCTTAAACGTAGTTTGTTCCATTTCGATGCATGGTTTACACCAGTCGGCCCGGAAGTCTAAAAAAACATATTTATTTTCTTGATTAGCCTTTTCAATTGCCTGTTCATACGACAGACTATCAAACTTTACCTGAGCTATGGTTAAAATGCTGAGACAAAGAGAAAGAAGACACAAAATGATTCTTTTCATAATTACTGCGGAGATACATGGTAAACGGCATTTCGACAAGTTTCGATATACACACGAATTGAATCAACCATACTTTATTGGACAATAAAAAAGCGCTTCACAAACTGTGAAACGCTTTCTATATTAAGTTTTCGAAGTATTATTTGTCCCAGTATTTTGCTGGTACGCCTAAGTGTTTCATTGTTTCTTTATTCATGTTACCAACTGGTAAGGCATTGTCTTTTTGGTATTTGATTAATGCTGCTCTTGTGTCCTTACCAAGAATATTATCATCTCTTGCAGGTCCAACACTATATCCTTTTGCCATTAAAGCTCTTTGTACTTGTCTTACTAGGTCGTTCGTTACATATTTCGCACAAACAACTTCTCTGTATTCAGACATACCACCTTGTTTTACTAAAACACGCTTTGAAACTGTTTTGTATTCAGCAGGAATGTCAATAGTATTAAACGTTGCTGGAGCCACTTGCACTCTTTTTGGAACGTTAGAATAAACAGCTTCTACTTTAATTTCTTCAGTTTTTGCTGGAGAAACTAAAACTCTTTTAGTAACAGTTTTATACTCAGCAGGAATGTCTATTTCTACAGTTTTGGCTGGTTCAGAAACAACTTGCTTTGTAACAGTTTTGTATTGCGCAGGTACTTCAACAAGACACCAAACCATACAATCATCACTATTTTCAGAACTACACATTGCATCTTTTTGCTTCACCCACTTATTGGTAGCATCAGATACTTTGATTCTCTCAGTTCTTGTTTCATATTTAGCTGGATACGTTTGAATTCTTTTAGAAGCTTCCTTTACTAAAACTCTTTCGGTTCTAGTTTCGTACTTTGCTGGAGTTACTTTTAAAATTGTTGACGCTTCTTTAACCAAAACTCTTTCTGTACGAGTTTCAAATTTTGCAGCTACTGCAACTTTTTTTGTGCCAGCTTCTTTGATTAGTACTCGTTCTGTTTCAGTTTTCCACTGATCAGGAATGTAACATTTTGCATAACATTTCCCTGGAGTTGCGTCAGCAGGTAAGCCTGCCTGACCATTTACCATTAAGCCAAACGTACTGACTAAGGCAATAATTAATAAAGATACTTGTTTCATTTTTTTATCTACTACTTAATTTACAACGATCTGGACTTCTTCCAAACCATGCGCAAATGTCATAAAACAAATAGAACTATCCTATTAATACAGGATATTTAACAATGACTTAGTGTAGAATAAATGAAAATTAGTCATTTCTAACTAGTGGTTCTTCTCCTTCTTTTTGATCGCTTGGGCTATTAAAAAGACTTCTCTTAAATAAAAGGATTGAAAATAAACCAATACTAATGGCGGCATCTGCTATGTTGAAGATGGCACTAAAGAATGTAAACGATTGACCTGGACGATATGGTGACCATTCTGGATAGGTCCCGTCAAACAAAGGGAAATATAACATGTCAACCACCTTGCCGTGGAAATAAGGCGCATACCCGTTACCGTTCTCACTCCAGCTCGATAATCCATAACCTCCATCTGCACCTGCGGTAAACCATTGTCCGTAAAACACACTGTCAATAATGTTACCTAATGCTCCACCTAAAATTAATGCTAAGAGGATTATAGTGCTTTTTGAAGCTTTTAACTTTGATTGAAGAACGAGATAATAGACGATACCTGAAACGGCAACCAGCCTAAACAACGTTAGAAATAACTTTCCTCCAGTGCCAGGAAGTTTCCACCCAAAGGCCATTCCTTCATTTTCTGTAAAATGCAAACGAAACCAATCTCCTAGAACAGGTATTTCACCTGAAGAACCAGGAATCATTGTTGTTTTTACCCAAAATTTAAAAAACTGATCTGCACAAAGAACAACTAGAACAACTATTGCAGCAGTAATCAGCGACGAACGAACGTGATTTTTAGACTCTAAACTCAATTATTTGTACTGATTCACTTTTGCAGCCATACTCTGAGTTGTATGTGGTACAGCACGCAAACGCTCTTTAGAAATTAGGTTACCAGTTACTCTGCATATCCCATATGTGCGGTTTTCGATTCGCACCAAAGCAGCTTGTAAGTTTTGAATGAATTTTTTAAGACGAGCCGCCATTTGAGAAATGCTTTCTTTCTGCATTGTTGAGGAGCCGTCTTCTAATGTTTTGTATGTACTTCCTGTATCGTCTGTACCGTTTTCGTTATCCGATTGCAACGATTTCAATAAGTTATTTAATTCATCTGTTGAATCTTTAAGTTTCTTCTCAATGATTTCTTTAAACTCTAACAATTCAGAATCTGAATATCTGGTTTTTTCTACTTCTTTCATCGTGCTATCAATTAAGATTTCCGCAATTCAATTTTTAATATTTCTTGGTTGATGTCTATCTCATCTGACGAACTTAAAGTAGAATCTATATTGATTCTACTCGCCAAAATTTCGCCGCGAATGTAATCATTAAACGCCTCAATGGCAATATTTATTTTGTCATTTGACGAGATTGTAACATCAATGTAATCAGTGACTTGGAAGTCTTTAGATTTTCTTAAATTTTGAATTTTATTGACAATTTCTCGTGCAATTCCCTCTTGTTCTAAAGCGGGAGTTATAGTCAAATCTAGTGCAACCGTAACGCCATTTTCTGACGTCACTTGCCACCCTGGCATATCCGTAGAAGTTATTATCACTTCGTCAATTGCAAGTTTAAATATTTCCCCATTTGATAACTTTAAATCAATGCTACCTTCGGATTGAATCATTGCAATATCATTTTGGTCCAATGTTCCACAAGCTTGAGCAATAAAGCGCATGTTTGATCCCGCTTTTGGGCCCAATAATTTAAAATTTGGTTTCAATTCTTGAACAATTTGAATCGAACTTTCCTTGGTCAGAAATTCGATCTCTTTAATATTAACCTCTCGCTTAATGACATCTGCAACGTCAACAATGAATCTCATTTGCTGATCATTTTGAACTGGAATTAATAGCTTTTGTAGTGGCTGACGGACTTTGATTCGTTCTTTTTTACGAATGGCAAGAACCATTGATGTGATTCGCTGCGCTAAGTCCATTTTTTGCTCTAACTCTTTGTTTATGGCAGAGGTGTCAACTTTCGAAAAGTCAGCGAGGTGAACAGAATTTCCTTCCTGGTTGCCGGTCAAGTCTTGAAACAAGCGATCAGCATAAAAAGGAGCAAATGAACTGATTAATACAGAAAGCTCTTTTAAACAAGTATATAAAACTGAATATGCAGCAACTTTATCTGCTGGGTCATCGTTTTTCCAAAATCTTCGACGACATAACCTGATATACCAATTACTCAGATGTTCTGTTGTGAATTCCTGAATTGCTCTTGTAGCTTTTGTTGGCTCATAATCATTCATAGATTCTTCTACAAAACGTATTAAGCTGTTGAGCTTAGAAATGATCCAATGATCAATTTCTTGGTATTTTGAGGTGTCTACATTCTTCTTATCAAAGGAATAATTATCAATGTTGGCGTACAATGCAAAGAATGAATAGACGTTGTATAACGTTCCAAAAAATTTCCGTTTTGTTTCGTCTAAACCGTCTTGACTAAATTTTAGATTATCCCATGGTGATGCGTTAGTCAGCATGTACCATCGAACGATGTCGGCACCAAAGCTATCCATCGTTTTAAATGGGTCAACTGTGTTGCCAAGCCTCTTAGACATTTTATTCCCATTTTTGTCTAAAACTAGTCCGTTACTGATAACATTCTTATAAGCAACTGAATTAAAGACCATGGTTCCTATTGCGTGTAATGTATAAAACCACCCTCTCGTTTGATCAACTCCTTCAGCAATGTAATCAGCAGGGAATGATTGATTATTATCAATACGCTCTTTGTTTTCGAAAGGGTAATGCCATTGTGCATACGGCATAGAGCCTGAGTCAAACCAAACGTCTATAAGGTCTGATTCTCTTTTCATCGGTTCATTTGAAGATGAACAAAGGACAATTTTGTCAACGATGTTTTTATGTAAATCAACTTTGTCGTAATTCTCGTCCGTGAAATCATTGAACACAAAACCTTCGAATGGATTTTGATCCATTAGTCCAGCGCTTATTGACTTGTCTATTTCAGTCATTAGCTCCTCAATTGAACCAATTATTTTTTCTTCAGAACCAGATTCGGTTCGCCAAATTGGTAATGGAATTCCCCAAAATCTTGAACGAGAAAGATTCCAATCATTTGCATTTTTTAGCCAATTCCCAAAACGACCTTCACCCGTTGATTTTGGTTTCCAGTTAATCGTTTCGTTTAGGTCAAACATTCGATCCTTAACCGATTGAATTTTAATAAACCAAGAGTCCAACGGATAATATAGTATCGGTTTATCGGTGCGCCAACAATTTGGATAACTGTGATTGTATTTTTCTACTTTAAACGCACGATTTCGAGTTTTTAACTCAATAGCAAGCTCTACATCAACAGATTTGGAAGGTGCTTCACCGTCGGCGTAATATTCATTTTTGACGTATTTGCCTGCATAGTCGCCCATTACGTCAATAAACTTACCTTGAAGATCCACGAGCGGAATAGGGTTGCCTTGTTTGTCTAACACCAGCATTGGTGGGACAGGAGGATTCGCTTCTTTGGCAACCTTTGCATCATCTGCACCAAAAGTAGGAGCCGTATGAACTATTCCTGTTCCATCTTCTGTAGTGACAAAATCTCCCAAAATTACTCGAAACGCATTTTCAGGATTTTCATGCGGTAAGGTATAGGTGAAAAGTTGTTCATAACGTAGGTCGACTAAGTCGGTACCTTTAAATTCAGAAAGTACTGAGTATGGAATCTTTTTCGAAGAATCCGTATACATTTTAAAGTCATCATCGGATTCAGCTAAGAAGTACTTTCCGCTGAATTGTTTGCCTACAAGACTTTTTGCTAAAACAACATGGATAGGGTCATGTGTGTATTGATTAAACGTTTTTACTAAAACATAATCAATTTTTGGACCGACGGTTAATGCAGTATTCGACGGTAACGTCCATGGAGTGGTCGTCCATGCGAGGAAGTATACTTCTAAATCATTCGACCATGGAGCACTTAAACCTTCAATTGGAGTGTATTTAAACTGTGCAACAACAGTTGTATCGGTAACATCTTGATACGTACCAGGCTGATTTAACTCATGAGAGCTCAGTCCTGTTCCAGCCTTAGGAGAATATGGTTGAATCGTGTATCCCTTGTAAATAAGTCCTTTATTATAAATTTGTTTTAAAAGCCACCAAACAGATTCCATGTACTTTGGTTTGTATGTAACATATGGATCTTCCATATCTACCCAATAGCCCATCTGTTTAGTCAGATTGTTCCAAACGTCTGTATAACGCATCACAGCTTTTTTACAAGCTTCATTGTATTCTTCAACTGATATCGTTTTTCCAATATCCTCTTTCGTAATACCGAGTTCTTTTTCAACACCTAATTCTACAGGTAAACCATGCGTATCCCAGCCAGCTTTGCGTTCAACTTGATAACCTTGAAGTGTTTTATATCTACAAAAAATATCTTTGATAGTACGAGCCATAACATGGTGTATTCCAGGTAAACCATTGGCTGACGGCGGACCTTCAAAGAAAACGAAGGGTTTTGAAGCGTTTCTATTAGCAACACTCTTAGAAAAGATTTCATTCTTCTCCCAATATAGTGCTACGTCTTTCTCGACTTCAGGTAGATTTAATCCACCGTATTCTCTATAGTTTGTATTGTTTGAACTTGATTCAGACATTCTGTTAATTTTGACGAAGGCGCAAAGGTATTGATTGAGACTTAAGAATTAACTATCAACCTGAGTTCGATTCTTCTTTATAGGTTTAGAATTTCATAAAAGTCAATAGACAAGGCGGTTTTGTGAAGATTTAGCGGGTTGAACCCAAATTATGCATTAGTAAATCTATTACGAGAGAAAATCCCTGCAAAATCAAACGTTGCTCTGGCTTTTTCTCATTCACCATAGTGGTAACTATGCTAAAATCGACAAAAGCCTGGATTTTATTGGGCTTTTAACTCTCACTACGAAGTACTAATACACAATTCGGGATTAATCAATCAAATTCAACGAAGTATATTGGGTTTTATGGAACAACATATATTTATTCCACTAGGAAAAAGCGCTTCTCTTCCTAAAAATTATTTGAAATAGCCCGCTATTACTGCATAAATGTTAGTTGACAATCACTATTTCCTAGCGTTCTAAACCATAAATAATAATCGAACTCTGGTTATCAGACATTAACATTTGTTTTTTCGTGTTGCCTTGGTTTTTGTCGAAGCATTCTCGCAGTTAGATTTCTGGTGAGTTAATCCATTATTCAGAAATAATGCTACTTTGCTTGTAAAATACGAACACCCAAACCATAATATTTCAGTTATGCTAAAAAACAAAACGGCACTTTGGACATTTTCCGCGGCACTTGCTGGGTTTTTATTTGGTTTTGATACCGTTGTTATTTCTGGAGCAAATCAGCCAATAAAGGCTTTATGGAACTTGTCGCCTTTATTCCATGGAACATTCATTATGTCAATGGCTTTATGGGGAACAGTTGTCGGCGCGCTTACAGCAGGAATTCCTACAGAGAGATATGGTCGAAAACCCATGTTGTTGATTATCGGTTTGTTGTACCTCATTAGTGCCTTGGGGAGTGCTTTTGCACCAGACCCGTATAGTTTTTCATTTTTTCGATTCCTTGGTGGACTTGGAGTAGGTGCAAGCTCTGTCACTGTTCCTGCATACATTTCTGAAATCGCATCAGCAAAACACAGAGGAAGACTTGTAGGGAGGTATCAGTTTAATATTGTACTTGGAATTTTTATAGCATACTTGTCAAACTATCTGCTCGATGGTTTTGGTGGCGGTAATGATTGGCGTTGGATGTTGGGAGTGGAGGCTATTCCTGCACTTTTATACTGTGCTTTAGTGTTTGCACTTCCAGAAAGCCCAAGATGGTTAGCATTAAAGAAAAAGGATGTTACTTCGGCATTACGTGTATTGGAAAGCGTGTATTCAAAAGAATTGGCAAAAGTAGAATTAGAAGCTATGGTGGTTGTTCCACAAACGAAAGACAAGCTAAGTCTATTCTCCCGAGTATTTTCAAAACCATTGACGCTTGCATTTATCTTGGCATTTTTTAATCAGTGGTCTGGAATTAACTTTATACTATACTATGCTCCTGAAATTCTTGAAATCTCAGGTTTGGCTGGAAAAGATTCTTTACTAAGCAGCATTTCCATTGGAGGAATAAACTTAATTTTTACATTGATTGGAATGAACCTGATAGATAAAGTAGGACGAAAAACGTTGTTGTTATTTGGTTCTCTTGGTTATATAGTAAGCCTTAGTGGCGTGGCATGGGCATTTAAAACAGGCGCTAACCCTATGGTTTTATTAGTTTTTTTATGTTCGTTTATTGCCTCACATGCAATTGGGCAAGGTGCAGTAATTTGGGTTTTTATCGCAGAAATATTCCCAACAAAGGTTCGAGCGCTGGGGCAGTCTTTTGGTTCAAGTGTTCATTGGGTTTTTGCTGCAATTATCACACTCATAACGCCGTACTTTTTAGATTCTACAGATGGAGTTTTAAAAGACACACCATGGGTGATTTTTGCTTTTTTTGCAGGCATGATGGTGCTGCAACTTCTTTGGGTACTGGTTAAAGTTCCTGAAACGAAAGGTGTTCCACTTGAAAAAATCCAGAAACAGCTCTTAAATACTAAAAAATAAATACTAAGCTACTTCGTCTGGATAGTCGATCAACGGTGATTTCTTTTTCTTAGCCCGCTCTTTTGCTAAGTCATAGCTTAACAACAAACTCGGTAAAACAATTAAGTTACTTAACAAGGCAACTACTAACGTTAACGATGTGAATACGCCTAAAGCTATCGTCCCACCAAAGGAAGAAAATGAGAAAATGATAAACCCAAAGAACAAAATTACCGAGGTGTAAACCATGCTCACACCAGTTTCGTTTAGAGCCTTTTTAACAGCTTTTTGAATATTGTATTTATTTCGTCGGAGTTCCATCCTGTATTTTGACAAGAAATGAATCGTAAAGTCAACGGCTATACCAAAGGCGATACTAAAAACTAGAACAGTACTTGGTTTTAATGCTACACCAAAATACCCCATTAATCCTGCTGTAATAAGTAAAGGAATGAAGTTTGGAATTAGGCTAATGGCAATCATTCTTGCAGAAGTGAAAATAGTTGCCATAATCAACCCAATGACTAAAAAGGCCACTAGTAAACTCACCATCAGATTCTTGTTAAGGTAATTATTACCCTTTAAGAATATAATAGAAGTTCCGGTAAGAGAGATAGTTTTTCGTGACGCTGAATCAACAGGTGTAAACACATATTCGAGTTCTGTGTGGTAGGTGGTATCCATTTGTGTAGAATCCATTTCACTTGGCAGAATAGAAATAATTGAGTCTGTTATGATTTCATTTCCGACTTCTCTTTTGAAATTAAAAACTGTATCAGCGACAGCGGCAATTTCTCTTTTAAGCTCTTCGATTCTTCGTGATCCTACATCCGCCATTTGAACAGAAATCCGTGCTTTCTGACGCGTACTATCAATCATTGAACCCATCATTTTTTCACTATTTCCTTTATTTGAGTTGGGAAATAGTCCAAGTATTTTGGATAGTTCTAGAGCACTAGGAGTCCGGTAGTATTGAGGATTGCCACCATTTAACTCTTGTCGTGCAAAATTTATGACTTGAGCAATGGAAATTGACTTAGAGAATTCAGGATACTTTGCAAGTTTTTCTTGCTCGAAGTAATTCATCTTTCGTAGTAGTTTGTGATCCTGAATGCCATAAGGCACACGGCTATCAATAACTATTTCGAACGGCATGACACCTTTTACATTCTTCTCAAAAAACTTTAAGTCCTTGTATATTTGGTTCGTTTTTGCAATGTCATCAACCATAAAGCCAACGGCATTCATTTGGGTCAAACCAATAATCATTAAAACAACGACCGACCCTGTTATTAGATAAACTGTCTTACGTTTTTTAGTAACAACATTTGTAAGTTTTTTGATACCAGCATTCAACCATTTGTTGTCGAGATGTTTTGTTTGACGAATTGTTGGTTCTGGTAAATAACTAAATATTAGTGGTATTAGTACAATTGAAATGGCAAATACCGACATCACACTTAGGAATGCAGTTAAGCCAAACTCTTTCAAAACAGTACTACCGGTTAATACAAAAACACCGAATCCAATTGCTGTTGTTAAATTGGTAAAGAAAACCGCAATGCCCACGCGACTAATTACACGTTGAAGTGCTTTCATCTTGTTGTTATGTGTTTTGTACTCGTCGTGATACTTGTTGAGTAAATAGATACAGTTTGCGATGCCAATTACTACTATGAGCGGCGGCAACAATCCAATAAACATTGTGATTTTGTATCCCAATAAAACAAGTATTCCAAAACTCCAGACTACACCAATTGCGACAACAAGCATCGAAAAAATAAGTGTATAAAGAGATCGGAAAAAGAATAATAAAATTAATGCAGTGATCAACATGGAAAGTGCTGTGAACATTTCTAATTCACTTTGCACCATGCTAGAAAAACGGGTTCGTATGTAAGGTAATCCAGAAAAGTGTGTCTCAACATCATGCGCAGCACACGTGGTTTTTACTTTTTCAACAATACCTTCTACAAAAGGGATTCTGCGTTTAGAATCAAGTAAGTCCTTTTTTAAGGTGACCGCCATTAACGTAAAGTCTGAGGAATCGGTGACAAGGATACCTTGATAAAATTGTAAGTTTTTTATTTCCTTCAGTAAAGAATCTACTTCCTGATCGTTTTTTGGTTTAACACGAACAACTTCTTCTTGGTTGAAGACATCGATAAAGGAAGAGTCTTCTTCATAAACCGTGATTTGCTGCCCAAGAACCATTTTAGGTACATTGGAAACCGAAAGAATCTTTTCGATTCCATTCATTTTTCCAATACTGTCTGATAAATCGCACCAGGCATTAAAAAAATCTGTAGTCTTTATCTTTGGTGTATTGATGCCGATAACCAAAACGCTACCATCATCTCCAAAAGTTGATTTGAAATCTTGATAAGCGATGTACTCTTCATCGGTATCAGGAATAAATTTGGGATTGTCGTATTGTAACTCAACATATGAGGCTTTGTAAGCCATGAATGCAGTTAAAATAGCAAGAACTACGATCAGTAGTAATCTATTTCTAAGAACAAAAACGGATATTTTTTCCCACATAGTAAAAGGGCTGCAAAAGTACGCAAATACTCTAAGAAACAGTAAGCATATTTTGACCTTTTTTCGCTTCTAAACCAAGTGGTTTATTGGGTGCTTATTTTCTTTGAGACCACTGTACCGTTCTGTAGTAAAAGTCGAATAACAAAAATGCCTTTTTGGTTTAGGGTCACTGGATTTACTCCATGGTTGTTGTGCGCTTTTTGAGTGATGATGCGCTGTCCTAAATTGTTATAAATAATAATTTCATTAACCTCCAGCGATGCATCCCATTTTAACAAGTATTCAAATGGAGTCTTGCTAGGTGTAAATGAAAACGTTTTTGAACTTTCTGTAAGACTACTAACTTTCGAAGCATTGCATGTTTTGACGAGCGAATCAACGGTGATACGTAGTTTTGGGAGCAGAATGTATAATGAGTCTCCAGGGCACGCTGTTGCACAACCGTCTTGATGTCCAGCAATATGATTAAGCTTATTTGAGCTGCTTGTTGGGTGCGCAGAGGATCCAAGAGGATTAATCTTGTCAATATAACACTTCCAAGTAATCAGATGCTTTAGTGATTCTAAAGAACTAGTTGAAGGTGACGTTTCTTGGTAATTGCCTAACATACATATTCCCATGGTGCCAGTATTTTTACCACAAAAATGAGCCCCCATAATATTATCTGTGCTGTCGATATCTTGGTGTTCTCTACCTTCGAAAACGGTACCATCTTGAGCAATTACAAAGTTGTATCCAATATCATCCCAGCCGTTTGTTTGAGTGTGCAGTAAAAAAATATTCCGCACTACATTTACATAGTCTTTATTTGAATTAGAACTAGCCGCATGATGAATAATGCAATGCGCTACTTCATGGCGAGTTCGAGTACCAACAGGTTCGGGAAGTCCTTCTCTCCAGACCTCTCCAGTTATTAGTTCTGGTTTTGAGCAGTAAGTTATAGCCTTGTTTAATGATTTTGGTTTTTCAATAGTTAATGGAGGCGCAAAAAATAAGAATAATCGTAACGTGCCATGTAATTTGCCCGAATAAAACGAAAATGATGTTTGTTCTGTTTCAGGAATCACGAAGGGTGATCGTCGAACGTCAGAAGGAATATCACCAACTGGAACTGAGTCTAAAAACGTTGTTGAATGATTGGACGAAACGTAATACGTGTTAATAAATGAAACATCACTCGGTACTTCAAATACAAAACTTGTGTATGTAAATCCAAAATCAATTTTTTCGTAAAACGTATTTGAATCAAGGTTAATATCTAGAACTTTCAGAAAACGCTGATTCGCCGTGTTTTCCGAATCCCTTTCTTGTTGTACGGATGTAATATCAGTAATGGTTCTTCGAACGGATACTGGTGTATATGATGACAACACTACCCACGTTAGAAGGGCGGTTATTGCAAATACGGTACGTTTATTTTTCATCAAAGTTTCGAGAGATTTCTTTTGCAAGAGTTTCAACAATTGAATTAGATCCTGCAATGATTTCTCCTCCAAAGATATAGTTGTCGGAATTGTTAAAGTCAAAAACCTTTCCCCCAGCTTGTTTAACGATGTATGCTCCACCAGCCACATCCCAAGCACTAAGACCAACCTCAAAAAATGCATCAAATCGCCCACATGCCACGTATGCAAGGTCTACAGCCGCGCTACCCAGTCGTCTGACGCCTCGAGTGTTCTTCATGCAAAATTCTAAAACTTTTAAATATTCAGGGACTTTACCGAACTCATAATACGGGAACCCAGTTGCAATTAAGCTGTCGGAGAATAACTTGTTTTTAGAAACGTGTATCTCTTGATTATTCATAAATGCACCAGTTTCGTCCGCCCAAAAAAGCTCGTCTCGGTTTACCTCGTAAACAAAACCAGCGATAGTTGATCCATTTTGCTGGAGTGCAACGCTTATACTATACACGGGTACTTGATGAATGAAGTTTGTTGTTCCATCAATTGGGTCTATTATCCATTGATATTCTGCATCTGTTTGAACACCCGTCTGCTCCTCTGCTATAATGGAGCTACCCGGTATTAGTTGCAAAAACTTCTCTACCAAAAACTTTTCAATAGAAACATCAATATCCGTTACTAATTGGTTTAATCCTTTGGTGTCAAGTTGTGTAAATTGATGACTTGTATTATCTAGAAATGTTTCTTTGGCTTCTCGTAAAATCGCCTGAATTTGTGCTGAATACTTCATGTTATTGTGTTAATCGATCGCAAATAATACCTGTAGCCACTGCCGCATTTAAGCTTTCAGCATTGCCGACTCTCGGAATCGTTATTGAGTTATGTGGAATTGACATTAATTCATTTGAAATTCCATTTGCTTCACTGCCAATAACAATAATTCCACCCGATGGTGCCGCTGTTTTGTAAATTGACTCACCTTCCATTAGCGTGAAGTAAGCTGTTTTATTGGTAGATTTTAGCAACTCAACTAAATCCAAATACTGTACAGAAACTCGCGTAAACGATCCCATCGTACTACTAATAGTTTTTGGATTGAATTGGTCGACCGTAGTTGGGGAACAGTAAATCTGAGAAATTCCATACCAATCTGCAATTCGAATAATAGTACCTAAGTTACCAGGATCGTTGATTCCATCTAATGCAAGTATCCATTTTTGAGTTAAATCTAACGATCGATTTTCTGGTTGTTTTGCAGTTGCAATTACCGGTGAGGCAGTTTTGAAAAACGACATTCGTTCCAAATCCACTTTTGACGCTTCTGTTATTGGAATGTTCAAAGTACTTGCATTCGATTTGATCCATTCTGGAGTCGCAAATACATTAGTCAAAATCAATTCACTGTTGATGAGTTCTATCACTGATTTTTCGCCTTCAACCATAAATTGGCTGTATTTTTGGCGATATTTCTTTCTGTGAAGAGACTGGACAAATTTTATTTCATTTTTAGTAACCAACGTCAGGATTTTGCTGTGATGGCAAAGGTAATGTTACTTTTGGTTATTGTCCTGTCATTCACTTCGTGCAAATACAGTAAATTAGTTCCAGAAAATAAATACCTACTACAAAAAAATAGGATTGCTGGGATGGACGAATCAGCCAGCGAATCGGAATTGTTGGATCAAGTTCGTTTTGAACCCAATAGGAAAATAATTATTGTCAAAGCCCATATGTGGGCTAACTATTTTGGTAAGCAAGTTGGATTAAAGAAGATTGGGGAACCTCCTGTTTTAGTTGATTCATCAGCGATTCAAGCATCTGCAGATAACATAAATCGTTATCTGATTAAAAAGGGATACTTTGATAATACCGTTACCTACAAAGTAGATCAAACCCGTTTGTCACGCGCATTTAATTTGCGTAAGCAACGAGTGATTTATCAAGTTAATGAAGGACAACCTTATACGGTAAAACGGGTAACCTATAACACTTCTTCACTGGAATTCGATTCTATTCTATTCGCAACACGTGATGATTCAAAAATTAAACTCAGTGAACCGATTGATTTTACGAAACTTGGTTCGGAGAGGACGCGAATAAGCGATTTGTTGCGCAACAAAGGATATTATGCGTTCAATCCATCGTATATTGATTTTCAATTGGACACTACATTCGCACCTCACGATGTTTACGTAGACGTAAATATTACGGATCCAGACAGCTCCAAACATGTAAAAAAGAGAATTCGTAATGTTTTGGTGGTTTACAGAACAGGAATATCGCTCAATGACACGGTACGTAATATAAAGCACGATATCACATTTGTAATGAATGGAATGGATATTTCACCTGCGGTCATTGCAAACAATATATTGTTAAAAGAAGGGGAGTTGTTTAGTCAGAAAAACTTGGCAACGACGTACAGCAGGTTAATCAGCTTAAACTTATTCAACAACGTTGGTGTCGAAATTCAACAAGCTGACAATGATATCGAGCAGTTGGATGTGTTAGTGATGTTACGGCCTTCAACAAAGTTTGATTTCGTTTGGCAACCTCAGATAATTTCTTCGGAGCAACGGTTTAATAACAGTCAGTCGAGCAGGAATTTTGGTCTTGCAAACGAGTTTTCGCTCAAGAATAAAAACGTTTTTCATAACGGCGAAGAATTCAATATTAATGTTCGAACAGCACTTGAAACGCAATTTACGTCAGACAGCTCATCGAGTTTTAGTACGTTTATTCAAGAGTTAAATACAGAGCTTAAAATTCCACAGTTATTATTTTTTCGTAAAAAAGGAAATTCTCTTAAAATAAATGCAGTGCACACCAATGTGAATGCGAGTTACTTATTTGAACTGAATCCGTTTTACAGACGAAATTTTTTCCCACTTTCCTATACCTACGAGTTATTAGATGATCGTTTTAGAATATCGTACTCTCCATTGCTTGTCAGTTTAAATGAGGCATCGTATACCCAAAACTTGTATGATCAAGCAAGCGCTAGTTACCTTCAAACTTTAGAGAGAATTTTTACCAATAATTTGATAACGAGTCAGCAGATTGGTGGGTTTTATACGAATAAAACAAAGGATGCAAAGCGATATTGGTCGGTTCAGTCAAATCTATTGGAGGTATCTGGGATATGGCTACCTCAGTTAACCGATTATGGTGCAAAATTTCGTGTTAACCATTCAACGTTTATTCGTACCGACGCAGATTTGCGGTTTCATTTAGTAATAAACAGAAACAACGAACTAGTTTTGAGAGGTTATGGTGGAGTAGGAGTACCAATAGGAGATCGATCCGTGCTTCCTTATGAACGAAGATTTGCAAGTGGTGGATCAAACTATTTAAGAGGTTGGAGGTTGCGAACTGTTGGTCCAGGAGCCTTTTCAGCAGAGGATAATTTGCAATTAACCAGAACTGGGGAGCTTGGCTTACTTGGTAACATTGAATATCGATTTAACATGATTCGTAATGCTATTGACTTAAACGGTGCCTTGTTTTTAGACATGGGCAACGTGTGGAATCTGAAAAGCGATACACTTTTTCCAGAAGGAGAATTTAATACCAGTCGATTCGCTCAAGAATTTGCAATTAACACTGGCTTTGGATTTAGGTTTGACTTTGACTTTTTACTGTTAAGAGCAGATTGGGGAGTACCCTTATGGGATCCAAATTTTCCTCTTTTGGAAAGGGCAGTAATTAGAAATGCATTTAAAGATGGGTGGATTTTTAAACGCCCAGTTTGGAATATAGCGGTAGGGTATCCATTTTAAAAATGTTCGCTTACTTTTGCACCAGTAATATTACGCATGAAAATAAGAAACACATTACTAGTCATCCTTACCTTGTCACTTGGATTAAGTGCCTGTAAAGATGATGAGGGAAACAAAAAAACAGTAAACCTTTTCTCCCTTCAAGACGATATAACATTTGGTGCACAGGTAGCTGCTGAAATCGAATCAGACCCTGCAACTTATCCTATTTTAGATAGTGCGAGCTATCCAGAAGCATATGCTCATTTACGTAGAATCACTGATACATTATTGGCCAGTGGCAAAGTTCAGTACAGAGATGAATTTGTTTGGCAAACTAAGATTATTGAAGATGATTCAGTTTTAAATGCTTTCTGTACTCCTGGTGGTTACATTTATGTTTACACTGGATTAATAAAGTTCTTGGAAAGTGAAGATGAGTTGGCAGGTGTAATGGGACATGAGATAGCACACGCTGATGAACGTCACTCTACAGAAGCTTTAACTAAACAATATGGTACAGAAGTGTTGTTTGCTATTCTTTTTGGGAACGATCAAGGTACACTAACCCAAGTTGCGAAAGGAATGATTGGTTTGAAATATAGCAGAGATAACGAGTCTGAAGCCGATATGAGGTCTGTAGATTACTTATACCCAACACAATACGACGCACGCGGAGCTGCACGTTTCTTTGAAAAGATTGTAGAGCAAGGCGGTGGCGGCGGACCAGAGTTTTTAAGTACACACCCAAATCCTGATAACCGAGTTGAAGATATTAAATCGTATTGGGAAGATAAGGGTGCAAAAGTAGGAGAGACGTTTAAGGATCGATATAATGATTTTAAGAACAGTTTACCATAATCGTTGGCAATAAAAGATTGTAAGCCTTTTTGCCATTGCAGAAAGGCTTTTTTTATATAATACCATTTAAAATAATGAAGTTAGAAGGAACAAGTTATCAGATCCAAGGGGTTGATTTACTTAATGTAGCAAATGAGTTTGGTTCACCAGTTTATGTGTATGATGCAGATAAGATTGTGAAACAATATAAACAATTGTCAGCTGCATTTAAGGGAGTAGACTTGAAACTTAAATACGCTTGCAAAGCATTAACCAACATCAGTATTTTAAAGCTGCTAAAAAAGCAAGGTTGTGGTTTAGATACTGTTTCAATTCAAGAGGTAATGCTGGGTTTAGAAGCTGGCTATGAACCGCATGAAATATTATATACACCAAACTGTGTGTCGTTTGACGAGATTCAAAGAGCCGTGAAAATAGGTGTTCAAATTAATATTGATAACATTTCTATTCTCGAGCAGTTTGGCGATGCGTATGGTTCAACAATTCCTGTGTGTATTCGTTTAAATCCGCATATTATGGCTGGAGGTCATTCGCATATTTCTGTTGGCCATATTGATTCAAAGTTTGGAATTTCCATTCATCAAGTGCCACACTTGGTTCGCGTTGTAAAAACATACGATATTCGAGTTAATGGTTTACACATGCATACAGGGTCTGATATACTCGATGCCGAAGTGTTTTTGACTGGTGCTGACTTACTGTTCAATGTGGCAAGTGAATTTAAAGATCTTGAATTTATGGATTTTGGTTCTGGATTTAAAGTAGGGTATAGGCCGGGTGATGTAACAACCGATATAAAATCGTTGGGAGAAAAAATTACCAAGCGTTTTAAAGAATTTTGTTCTGAATATGGACGGAAGTTAGAACTATGGTTTGAGCCTGGAAAGTATTTAGTAAGTGAGTCAGGCTATTTTTTAGTTCAAGCAAACGTGATTAAACAAACAACTTCAACCGTTTTTGTAGGTGTTGATAGCGGGCAAAATCATTTGTTGCGACCAAAATTATACGATGCTTATCATACCATTACTAATTTGAGTAATGCTGCAGGAACGAAACGTATTTACTCGGTTGTTGGATATATCTGCGAAACAGATACGTTAGCTTACGACCGTCAACTTAACGAAGTGCGTGAGGGAGATATTTTAGCAATTCATAATGCGGGTGCGTATGCAATCAGCATGAGTTCAAATTACAATTCTCGATATCGTCCTGCAGAAGTATTGATTTATAAAGGCAAAGCGCACTTAATTAGAAAACGCGAGACGTTTGAAGACTTGACTAGAAACCAAGTGGTGATTGATATTTAACGAGTTTGATTTAAAGTTTAAAGTACAATTTAAAAAGGTTAGGTCATAGACTTAACCTTTTTTTATTCCTCAATGTTATGAATAGAGTTTATCAAGAAACTATAAAATCTAACTAGAAAAAAATAGCATAAGACGTTTAATTGACAATTCTATTTGGGTATATTGCGAAAAATTTAGAGCCAAAAAAACATTCAACCAAGTTGCATCAAATCCAAACAACCTAGTTGCATTATTTTTCGGTTTAAATAGTAGTCAATAAAAAATTATGAAATCAAATTTACGAGCGCTGACAATGGTCATCGTGTTACTTCTAAGTTCTCATTTTACAAATTCTCAAACGTTTTCGACGGCAAGAGTCGACTATGGCCTTGGCTGTGACTGGCCATTTAGCGCTTTGGCAGAGGCTTCCAATGGAGATATTTATGCCATTTGGAGGGATGGTGGAGGAACAGGTGTTATGAAACTTATAAAGTGGAATGGCTCTGGATGGACATCTGTAGGATCATTTACACATACCAACATGTCTTCCTCAATTAATTTTAACAGTTTTTCGGACTATATTTCAATGGACATTGATAATAGTGGAAACTTTCATGTCGTTTTTGGTGCTTCTAAAACGGGAGGAAGCTGTTGCTCTCAACCTAGAGGTTTTGCCTATGCTTACAGTAGTAATGGCACGTCGTGGTCTTTTGAAGAAATAGTATCTTATACAGATCCATCTGGGTGGAAAAATATTTATGACCCAATGATAAAGGTGGACAATAGCGGTGTACCTCATGTATCAGGACAGTTTACAAATTCTAATAACTCTGTGTCTTTTATGGGAAGTACTTACAATCGCTTGTATACAGTTAAGTACTTTAAACGTACAGGCACTTCAACGTGGTCTGACCAAACGCCTTATCACCAAGGTGGTGCAAGCAACGAAGTTGGTCATGTTACCATGGCGCTCGATAAGAATAATAGACCACATTTTGCTTTTACTGCAGAAACAAATGGTTCAGGGCGAGACGCAAGCCTTTGTTACGTTTATATGAAGTCTGGTGGAGGGTTTTCAACAATGGCTAAAGTGATTGCTGGAAATGGACTTTCTGTTTCTCCATGGACATCCGAATACGAAGGGTATGGCAACGACATCGAAATTGAACCAGGTCAAGATACTGCATATATTGTTTCGTATAATCATCAGAGTAATATGAAAATGACTACCATTGATTTTAGTGGGTCTTCAATCAGTCATTCAACTGGAACTATTAGAAGTAACTCATACTCAACACGAGGGGCGTTTAATATTACGAGTACAGGGCATAAATTCATTTTCTTTTATGATGGTGGTGTTTCACGATTCCGTTCTGCTGTTCAAGAAAGTGGATCGACCTCATGGAATTTAAGTACAGGAAACATCAACCCTGGCTCTGGTGGTAATTTCCCTTCGGGTATTATGAACGAATCCGGTACTATTATTGGGCTGTATGATGTTCCTCCTACTGGATCGTGTGGATCTTCAAATCATCGGGAACTCTGGTCAGGAAAGGCGTCATATAGTCTCCCAAGTGGCTGCACAGCCCCAACGGTACCAACAGTGACGGCTTCATCGACAACAATATGCACAGGAAGTTCCACTACGTTAACGGTTTCGGGTACAAAGAATGATGCCACTTCATGGAAGGTTTATTCTGGATCATGTGGAGGAAGCTTGGTTGGAACGATATCAAGTGGAACGACATTATCAGTTTCTCCAACATCGAATACAACTTATTATGTAAGAGGTGAAGGTGGTTGTGTAACACCAGGTTCATGCGGATCACGAGCGATTTCGGTAAACTCCTTAGATAATGCTTCGTTTACTTATCCAAGTGGTGGAATTTATTGCAAAAACGGAAGTGATCCAACGCCTTCTGCTTCAACAGCGGGAACCTATAGCTCTACATCCGGGTTAAGCATTAATGCATCAACCGGTAAAATTGACGTTTCAGCTTCAACGGCAGG
>CAKZLB010000004.1 GCA_937124965.1 uncultured Bacteroidota bacterium | reverse complement strand
TCTCTAAGCAGCTTAAGTTCTCCCGAAGCGTCTACCCTGAATCTTGCGGGTGACACGTTATGGATCTTGAACGAAGATGAATTACACTTCGTTAAAACTACTGGAACTCTTTCTAACACCAAAGTATCTGGCTCGAACATTAGCGGTCAGGACTTGTATGGTAGTTTAGGAAAGAAAAACATTTCAGATTTTGACGCTATGAGTGTTGATGCCAACGGAAACATCTGGGCAGGAACTTCGTCAAACGACCCGTGTTTACTTGTCGTACTTGACCCTAGCACTGGAAACGTAAAGGAAGATTACTTTGGTTCTGGTGTCGATTACTTAGTGGTTGACAACAGCAGTTATTCTGCTTTGCGATTTGATGCCATGGCATTTGATCCTGTTACCAATGAATTATATGCCAACCTAAACGGTACAAGTCAGAATTATGACTATCTATTTAAAATTAACACTACCAGCGGTGCTTTAACCTTTGTTCGTCAATTCAATACCATCAGTGATATTGAAGGTATGTCGTTTGACGCCTTGGGACAATTGTATGTAACGACTGGAGCCAATTCGTCTGAATCAGATGATGATGACAAGCTTTGGAAAGTTGATTTAGTTAATGGAGATGTAACTGAAGTGTTCTCGCTGTGGGGCGGTGATATGGAAACATGTGATTGTATTTTCGGTGACCCAATTACAGCTGTTGAATTATCTGGATATGTGTTCTATGACCAAGATGAAGACACTGTATATAATTCAGCAAATGATCTTGGAAGTACTGGATTTCTTGTTTCCTTGTATGAAGACGTAAACAATAACGGAATCTATGATGCTGGTACAGATGTATTTGCAGATACTACTCGAACATACTCTGATGGTTTTTACAAATTTCGTTTAGCATATACCTCAGGAACTGATAATTATGTCGTGGTTTCAAACCAAAATGACTTACCTGCAGAAACGGATTACACGACAGACAACATCGAAACAGCTAGCTTCACTGCTGGACGTCAAATAGATGCAAACAACAACTTCGGTTTTACTACCGACTCTTCTGACTTTATTAATATTATTAACGGAAATGTGTTTGCTGATATCAACGAAAACGGATTACTTGAAAAC
>CAKZLB010000003.1 GCA_937124965.1 uncultured Bacteroidota bacterium | reverse complement strand
ACTACTATCTAATGTTTTCAGTTGTGTTGCAAGACTTGCGACTTCTGTCTTTTGCTCTTTTATCGCTTTTGTTGTTTCATCAATCGGTACAGGTGTAGAAAATGTAGTTGAAGAACCTCCTAAACCGAGTAACTCTTTAACGTATTCTGCTGTATCCGAGAAATTTTCTTTAATCTTTTCCGTGTCTATTTGTTCGCCATTTTCAATACCTTCTGCAAGCCTTTCATTAAACACGTCAGCAATAGATTTTGCATTGTCTGCTAGTATTTCCTCATCTGCAACAATAGAATCAATTTCATCTTGAAGTTTTTTTCGTTTAGATTTACTTATTGTAAATGCTTTTTGAAATTCCTTCATAAAGCGACCCGATTTCAATGACATTATTTTCAACCTATTGACTACGTTTTTAACGAATTGTGCTAAAGCGGCTGACGATGCATTCAAGTATGCTGGTAAGTTTAAAAGTAGATATTTAATCTTATTCATTACTTTTTGAAACTTATCACGAATAAACGACATTGCATTGTCTATGAAATTTCTAAATCCTTCAATGTTTTGATATGCTGCTACGAAAATGACTATCAATGCCGCAACTGCTGCAATGACGATTCCTATCGGATTCGCCAATAATACAGCGTTCAATGCCGCTTGTGCTACTGTTGCAAGTTTTATTTTGCCAGTTAAAACACTTTTTACTGCAACATAAGCTGTTTCTAATGCGATGACAGCTTGAATAGTAGCAACTGAAATTGTAGTCGCTAAATTAAATGCGATTGTTGCTGCTCGTTGTGCGATTGTTGCTGCTGTCGACCTTATAGTTGAAATACGAAAAGCGTTCACGATGCGACTTGCAAAAGCATGAACGGTGTTATAAACAGCCATGACCTTCGTCTTTGCTTTTGTAACTATCGCATTTCGTGATTCAGCTGTTGTTAATAATGTAATTTTAGCTATTAATATTTTTATCGAATTTAATGCAGAACTGAACACGCTTATCAAATTAGCGTAACCAACTTTCATTAATCCAACCAATTTTAAAGCAGGACCGAAAGCCGCAGCCAAGCCCAAGATAACAGATGACGTTGCTAATATTTGAGGATTTAATTCAGATAAGCGTAATAACATACCTGTTAAACTTTCAATAAAACTCGTTGCGAATTCTTTTATTCCACTATCAGCAACTGCGAGTTGAAAGGCTTCAAAA
The DNA here is from genome assembly GCA_937124965.1 of uncultured Bacteroidota bacterium. Taxonomy (GTDB): domain Bacteria; phylum Bacteroidota; class Bacteroidia; order NS11-12g; family UBA9320; genus UBA987. Next base: position 986 of record CAKZLB010000003.1, on the reverse strand, counting down.
GCGGATTTTAAACGCAGTACTGCACCTGCAAAACCTTCCATTCTTGTATCTGCAACTTGAGCAGCAGCAACACCGCTTATACTTTCCGAAAGTTTATCAAATGTCCCACTTCCAACCTCCGCAAGTTTCAAACCTGCTCGCATAGCATCTGTCCCGAATAACGTTTTAGCAGCTTGAATTTTTTGAGATTCACTCAACCCAGCAAATGCAGTTTGTAACGTTCCTGCAATGTCAGACATAGACTTCATGTTGCCTTGTGCATCAAAAAATTGATTGCTTCCATCTGACGTGATGATACCGAGTTGCTTCATCATTTGAGCCGCCTTGTCACTTTCAGGAACTAAACGTGTAAGCATCGTTTTTAACGACGTACCAGCATCCGCTCCAGATGCAAACGATGGCGAAATAGCAGAAATAGTTGTCGCAAAATCATCAAACGAAACACCAACCGCACCAGCAACACCGCCCGCTTGTGCCATCGCCATTTGAAAATCATCAATCGAGAATTTGGAATTGACCGTTGCTCCAGTGATTGTATCCGCAACGCCCGCCAAATCGGATGCCTTCATGTTGAATTGTGCCATTGCGTCTGTGGCGATGTTTGCTGCGTTGCTTAAATCTGTGCCAGTTGCCGCCGCTAACGTCAAAGAAGCATCTGCTGCACCGTCTAAAATCTGTGCAGCCGTCAATCCATTACGCCCAAGCATTTCCATCGCTCCCGCTGCTTGAGTTGCACTAAATTGAGTCGTCGAACCCAGCTCTTTCGCTTTTTGTTCTAACAAATCAAAAGATTCAACACCACCAGCTGTGACGGCCTTCATGGCGTTCATTGACTTTTCAAAATCAGCAGCAACACTCAATGCACTTGCACCAAACATAGCAATAGGTGCAGTAAGCGACATTGTTAAGCTCGTACCTATTGCTTGCATTTTCGCACCCGACCTTTTCAGCGACCGTTCAGCTTGTTTCAATTTCTTTTGCAGTTC
>CAKZLB010000002.1 GCA_937124965.1 uncultured Bacteroidota bacterium | reverse complement strand
TTCAATGCTTAGGGTTACTATCAGACTAGTTAGATTATCGATTGTGTTTATTTCATGATTCTGATACGTTCTTCATAAACAATTAGATCAGAAGTAACAATATCGGCTGTTGAAATAGAATTTCTTTGAGTTATGAACTTTATAGAGATTCTATAATTACCTTCAATAGAATCACTTGTATCTAAAGGGAAGGAAATTTTCGTCCAATCTTCGAAATAAAAGAATGCACTTCTTTCTACTTCACCAATCAGTTGATTATCCTCATTATAGAGTTCAGCAATCATCGTTCCCAAAAAAGGGCTATTTCCAGTCCGCTCAATCTTGGGCATGACTTCAAGCCCATCTTCGGTAATCTCTGTTTTGAAATCTACGACTTTAACTCCTGTGGTATTTTCGCCCTTACGAAAAAACAATGGTATATTTTGCTCTACCACAAAGTTAATCTGAGTTCCTACTCCATTTACAACCGATGTCCCGACCTCTGGAGTAAGTTCCGAAGAACTTGCCACAAATCTAGACCAGTAAACCCCATCAGGTTTATCCATGGGTAGTACTTGAATACGCACGACTTGAGATTGTCCCGGTTGCAAGACCATTCTGGAAGGAAATACTCGAATATGATTGTCTAAACCATATTCCTGAGCCGTTAATGAGTCATCGGTTACCATTAAGAGTTGTCCATCTTCGGTTTGCCGAGGATAGGAAAATTCCGTTCTAAAGGTTAGTTCTTGGGCTGTTTGCGCGGTATTGGTAACATAAATTTCCCCAATGCTTCTATTCTCATGTACATAAAGAATGGTAGGCGCCAAACTCACTTGTGCAATGACTGGACCAGTTAAGATAGAAACCATAACCAATCCTAATAACCCGTATAATTGTTGATATTTTTTCATGGTTTTTTGGATTTATTGTAAAAACTCAAAGCGCCGTTCAAGACGCTTTGGATATGAAAAATTAGTTGTATGCAACATTTAAGGTCATAGTTCCAGTATAGGTATCTGGATCAACACTAGTAAGTGCTTGACCATCAACCTCATATAACCTTCCACCCACGTAGATATGATATTCAGCTGAAGTGTTACTGTTCAGTGCCAATCCACTAGTAGATCCATCAGCAGCGATAGCGGAAGAACCGGAGGCATTATCAGTGGTATTTCCAGTTACAGAAGGAGCCCATGTAAGATTTGTTCCTCCACCTGCTGGTGTCATTGGTACTGTTGCAGAATAAGAAACAATAATAGTAGCATTAGGTGAACCTCCTACTGTAAATTTACCAGTTGAAGAATTAGCTCCTACCTCATTACTTGATGCCCCTGTTGGATCTAAGAAAACCTCATTAAGGGTTGAGGCAGCAATCTGTCCAAAATTTACGTTCCCATTATTAGTTAGTGTAATTCCAGCAACAACACTTGCAGTTGCAGTCATTGTTTCAGCTGCATCGGTTGCCGATTGAGCCTGCGCAGACCCAACCAACCCTAAAACCACGAAAAGTGGCAATATGGTCCGTATGTATGTTTTGTATGTTTTCATAATATTATGTGTTTGTGTGTTTGTATTGTGTGTATTGTGTTTATTGATAGTTATCGTCTGTTAAGTGTGTAACCTTAATCGAAATAATCGTTCATCTACTGAAAACCATTTCAATCGGTATTTGGGGTACTACGTTCATAAATATTCAATGGTTATAGAAAAATCAGCCTCATATCGTTTCATTAACTCTCTAGGCACAGAAATACTTCCTTGAGGTGGTTCAATCTGAGTATTGAGCGTAACAAAACTCTTCACGATCCTAGGTGGATTCAGCATATCTCGAACCAACA
>CAKZLB010000001.1 GCA_937124965.1 uncultured Bacteroidota bacterium | reverse complement strand
CCGCTAACACTGCCTATACGTAATGCTAGCATCCTGCTACCAAAACGGTGATGCGGTTTTGGCTGCTACACAGCCAATAATCTCGTTTCCCCAAAACATTAATCAATTAAAACCCGCACTACGCATAGGCAGGGAACGTTGTGCGTAATATTGACTCCCCAGAAGAACTAGAAATTAAAAGCGTGAAAACTGATCTTGCCAAATTTCTTTCGGAAATCAAAAAACTACGTGTAATGTTAAAGATTTCAACGTTCTCGCAAATCGGACTTTATGTACTGGCATTTCCGTTAAGTTATTTATCGAAAAATGACCTTTATATAGACTATAAGGTAATTTGGTTTATTCTAGTTTCCAATTTGGTAATTGCCAGTGTATTCCATTTCTATGTTATGATAAGTTTCATTTTCTATAATTGGAACAAACTACCAATTGAGAAAAAGAAAAAGTTTGACAACACTTTGATGATCCTTTTTTTAGGTCCAGTTGGGATGTGGCTGTGGCTACCTAGTCAAAAAGAAATTAGTGCTATGACTATTAAATAAATATACTACGCACAACACTGGCTATACACAATGCTAGCATCGTGCTACCAAAACTGATAAAAGAGTTGGCTGCTTAAACAGCCAAAGAATAATTTAATTTCCCAATGAACTTCAATCTAAAAAACCCGCACTGCGCATAGCCGGAACCGTTAGCCACAATTAAAATGACCATACAAGATTTAAAAAATATCGAAGAAAAATTTGGGATTAAACTACCTGAGGAGTACAAAAATTTTACTCTTAACTATCCCGAACAACTATTTCCTAATCAAGATTTCGAGTTTATCAATGATTCTGAAAGTTTAATTGAAATAAACAGTCTAGTGTATAAGGACCTATGGGGAAAGCCGTTGTCTAAAGATTACTTTACAATTGGAGAAAATGGATGTGGAGATTATTTCATTTTAAGCATTCTCGACTCAAAAGTTTATTCATTCGTTCATGACAATCAAACGTTTTATATCACTGCAAATTCATTGAAAGAATACCAATCAAAAATACTTAATGAGAGCTATGAAAATGATTGGGGTAATAAAGACTTTCAAGTTAATGATTTAAGAAATTAAAATACAATTTGCAAAAACGAATAACTATGACTACTTGAAAATAAAGTAACTGTGGCTAACACTGCCTATACGTAATGCTAGCTTCTCGTTACCAACTTGTGATACGTAGCTTGGCTGCAAACAGCCAACAATCTCGTTTCCCCAAAACATTTAACAATACGAACCCGCACTACGCATAGGCAGGGAACGTTAGCATACATTTAAATGAACATCCCAAAACCTAAAAACTGTGGCCAAAACTGGCTGGAAATGACACCTACGAATGATGGTAGACTTTGCGATAAGTGCAGCAAGAATATCGTCGATTTTACAAATAAAAAGTGGTCAGAAATTGAAAAAATTCAAAATGACAACAACAACTCTGTTTGTGGAATGTACTCAGAAAAACAACTAAAATTCTGGGGTCAAGACGCTCCATTTTTGTCACCAAATAAAGCAATTGTTACATCTGCAATAGTTTTAGGATTAACAGCAGGAAGTGTATTTAGTCAGACGCCGAATGTAGTCGACACCTCTAAAGAAAAGACCATTATTAAAGGTACTGTCACTGGAATACGCGATGGTGGTATCATCGACACTTTAGGTTTTACTGATGTATTTCTTTCCAACCATAAGATTAATGTAGTCGCTGATGAAAATGGACAATATGAGATTGACATTACCGAACATATAGACACAGCAAAAGGAAATTCACTCGTTTTTTCATTTATTGGTTATGACAATCTTGAAATTCAACTTGAGGACAGTTTAAAAGGCAATATCACTTTAGATCCTCAATTAATTCAGAACAACGACAATGTTGGAACAATAGCTTTTTCAATTAAGGAACCAACTTACATTGAACGGATTAAGTATAGATTGCGATTGAAAGACTTGTTTAGGAAAAAGAAATAAAACGTATGCTAACACTGGCTATACACAATGCTCGCATCGTGCTACCAAAACCGATAATACAGTTGGCTGCTTAAACAGCCAAAGAATAATCTCGAACACCAATGAACATTTATCAAGGAAACCCGCACTGCGCATAGCCGGAACCGTTAGTCATCATTAAAATGGACAAAAAAATTTTATACCTTTATTTGATTT